>JAXHLJ010000005.1:255000-466934 GCA_034522435.1 Desulfotignum sp. | reverse complement strand
CATCATCCTTATGTCAGGATCCGGCACTCGAGCCTTCATGTACCGGAATCAATGCGAAGACATCCTTGACTTAAGGTGGACCCATTCTTCATTATGAACGTCATTTAATCAAGGAAACAGTCATGATTTCAAAATAAGGGATTCTTCATAGATGGAAAAATCGACTGGGGAACATCCAAAAAAAATGTTTCAATTTCCATCCATTGAGAATGCTTTCATCATGACACATCACCAGCCGGCATCCGGCCCGGATTCTCACGGGCTGCAAGGGCAGATCGTCTGTGCCAATACTATTGTATACTGTGAAAAATGGCCGGAAACAGTGACCTTTTACCAGACCGGGCTCCAGCTGCCGGTGACCGTGGCCCGGGACTGGTTTGTGGAGTTCCGGCTCACGGACACGGCCCGCCTGAGCATTGCCGATGCCGGCCGCACCACCCGGGATACGACCCGGGGAAAAGGCCATCTCATCACTTTCAGGTCAAGGATATGAAGAAACGATCCCCGGCTCTGCCGGGCCGGCTCAATCCACGCCTGTCACCACCCATCCCTGGGGCTGGCAGCCGTGATGTATCTCACCGACCCTGAAGGCAATTGCCTGGAGTTTTGGTGCTGAACGCTGCTTTTCAGTCCATCATACTGAAAAATCGAATTCAAAACTTGACATGAATCAATGAAGGCGGGAGACGGCCCTGGTATAACATGAAGAAAATGATTCAGGCTATGAAGAGGCGGCGCGCCCAAACCGGGCCTGCCATTGAAATGAAAGGAGAGTGACATGACCATCCCCGGCAATCTGCTGACCACGGCCATGGCAGTGATGCCCCACACGGATGTGGACCAGGCCCTGGACGCGGCCCTGACCCTGGATATTCCGTTCTGGCCCCAGCTGCCCAACTATTCCTATTACGAAGACATGTATGTCCAGGCGGCCGAACATTTCCCGGGCATCCTCCTGGACCTGGAAAAACGGACCCTGCGGTTTTCCATGGACCGGTTTATTGAAGAATTTGAAGAGACCATGGCCCACTTTGACGATCCGGAGTATTTTGATGTCAGCCCCACCTATTCTGCGGTGTACCATAGGTTCCTGGACCTGGATCTGGCGGACCGCCCGGCCATCCGGGGCCAGCTGGAAGGGCCGGTGAGCTTCGGGTTCAATATCCTGGACCAGGATGAACGGCCCATTCTGTTTGACGACACGGTGCGGCCGTTCCTGTTCGAGTTCATGGCACAGCGCATCAATGTGCAGCTTTCAAAACTCAAACAGAAAAACCCCAATGCATTCATGTTCATTGACGAGCCGGGCATGCAGTTCGTGTTCTCCGCCATGTCCGGGTATGGGGAGCAAAAGGCGAAACAGGACCTGGACCTGTTCTTTTCCACCATAGACCGGCCCCGGGGGATTCATCTGTGCGGCAATCCGGACTGGGATTTTCTCCTGGGCCTGGACATGGATATCCTGTCCCTGGATATCTATACCAATGCCGACATCTTTGGTGCCAGCACAAGGTCGGTGAAACGGTTTCTGGACAAAGGCGGCATTTTGGTGTGGGGGATCGTGCCCACGGGCATGGAGACCTTTGAAAGTGAAAACCTGGACCTGCTGGCATTCCGGCTCAAAACCGTGTGGAAGGCCCTGGACAAAAAAGGGATACCTCTGGATCAGATCCTGGCCCAGAGTCTGATATCGCCGGCCACCTGCTGCCTGGTGAACAAGGACCGGGAAAAAACCGTTGAAAAGGCGTTTGACCTGACCCGGACCATGTCACACACCCTGCGGGAGGAATACCACCTGACATAAAGGAGGAAGGCCCATGCACGTCACACGGGTTTTAATGCAGGAACATGTGCTGATCAAACAGGTGCTCCACCTGCTGGACCGGTCCAGACAGGCCCTGGAGACCGGTGATCCGGTGCCGGGCATCTTTTTTGAAAAAGCCGTGACATTCTGCGAGCAGTTTGCCGACCAGTTTCATCACTTCAAGGAGGAGTTTCTGTTGTTCGGGATGCTGTCCTACAAAAAGCACGGGGACCTGGACACGGCCATGGGGGTGCTGCGGTACCAGCACGAGCGGTGCAAACAGAGCATCGCCCGGATCCGGACCGCGTTGCCCCGTTACGCAGAAAATGACGAGATGGCCGTCACCCGTGTACTGGAAAACCTGGGGATGTATGTGTCGCTGCTCCACCGCCACATCGGCATGGAAGACCGGATCTTTTTTCCCATGGCGGAAAAGTTTCTTTCTTTGGAAGAAGCGGACAGCCTCAAAGCGCAGTTTGAACAGCAGGCAGAGCGGTTCGGCCCGCCCGAAACGTTTCTTGCCACCCACCAGGCCCTGGCCGATGAAATCAAAACCCTGCTGACCACAGGATGAGCATTTATGGCAAAAAAAACCAACTGCTGGGAATACATGGGCTGCGGCCGGGAGCCGGGAGGGTGTCATGCTGCGGACAAAGGGGTCTGTCCGGCCGCCGTGGACCGATCCCATGACGGCACCAATGAGGGCACCTGCGGGGGCCGGTTCTGCTGGGCCGTGGCCGGCACCCTGTGCCACAACCAGGTCCAGGGCACCTATGCCAAAAAACAGGAGAACTGCCTGGACTGTGAGTTTTATTTTCAGGTGCGGGCGGAACAGGGCAGTGCCAACATCCGCACCAAGTTTCTCAAATTCGTGCATCCCTTTGCCGCATCCCCGATTCTCAACCATTTGGAACAGGTCCAAATTGACAGGGGCACCCGGTTCATCACCCAGGGCAGCCAGGCCCGGACCGCCTATATTATTCAGCAGGGGGCCTGCCTGGAACTGGTGGAAAACGAACACGGGCTGCACCCGGTGGGCCACCGCAGCGAAGGGGACATCGTGGGCATGATCTCGCTGTTGACCGGCGAACCCATGGGATTTCATGTGGAGGCGGAAACCGATCTGGAGGCCTGGGCCATCCAAAAACACGATTTCGACCGTATCCCGGAACAGGACCCGGATCTGTACGCCTTTTTAACCGAACTGGTGGCAGACCGGTTCGACCGCAACGGCCCCATTGCCGAGCGCCGCATCGGGCCCTACCTGATCACCGGCATCATCGGCAAAGGCGGGTACAGCATTGTGTACAAGGCGGTTCACCTGGACCTGGAAACACCCGTGGCCGTAAAAATGCTGCGGCACCATCTGTCCATGAACAAGGAATTCAAAGACAACTTTAAAAACGAAGCCCGAATCATCGCAGACCTGGACCACCCCCACATCCTCAAGGTATTTGACATCACCTCCCGGTACAAAACCGTGTTCATTGCCTGTGAATACCTCACCGGCCTTTCTCTGGAAGAATTGATCGGCCGGCAGCAGCGGATTCCGCCGGATCTTGCCCGGATCTTTCTGGACCAGCTGCTGTCCGCCTTGGCCTATGCCGGAAAAAAAGGGCTGGTACACCGGGACATCAACCCGGCCAATATCATGGTGTCAGAAGATCATCAGATCAAGCTCATCGATTTCGGCCTGGCCTGCCCTGTGGGAACCGATGATTTTCACATGGGCGGCAACCTCCATTACCTGGCTCCGGAAGTGTTTGACGGAGAGCCCGCGGATTTGAGAAGCGATATATTCTCTTTGGGGATCACCGCCTTTCACATGATAACCGGTCATCTGCCCTGGGATGCCGCAGATTCGGCAGAGATCATGAAACAGATTCGTTACCTGCCGCTGCCTGATCCGGGAAAACAGGTGAAGGACCTGCCCGATTCCCTGAAACAATTTATTTTGAAAGCCTGTGATAAAGACCCGAATCCGCGGTTTCAGACGCCGGAGGAGAGCCCGGCAAAGGCTGGCGGATGCAGTGGATTTTGGTCCTGCCCCGGTTCCCGGATCGCAGACCGGTGCCTTTACCGGGACGCTACTGCTGCATGGTTCCGGGCAGCATGAAAACCAGGATGTCCTGCCAGGCAGTCACATGGATATTGCCGCTGCCACCCATATCGGGAGACAGACGCAAAACCAACCAGGACCGGTACCTGACCTGCCTTGAAAATCAATCCCGATCCCGAATGGCCGGATTTCGCGCTGCTGGCCCTGGCCGACGGCCTGGGCGGGGCCATCGGCGGTGAGATCGCAGCAGATCATGTGATCAAACACCTCCAGGGATTGAACCTTCAGGAGGATACGTCCCCCCTGGATTCCCTGAAGCGGTTTTACATGAAAATGGACCGGGATATCTTCAGTATGGGGGAAACAGACTCCTACCTGAGCGGCATGGGCACCACCCTGACCTGTGCTGTTGTGTCGGACAACACCGTGTTCTGGGCCCATTCCGGAGACAGCCGGCTGTATTTCCTGCATGGGGATCACCTGACCCTGATCACCGGGACCAGACCCTGGAGGCTTTTCTCGTTGCCGAGAAAGAGATCTCCCGGATCAGGCCAAGACCCATTACTCCCGGCAGGTCCTGGAGCAGTATCTTGGATGCGGCGAGCTGGCACCGCAATCCGGCGGGTTCGAACTGACCGAAGATGATATGATTCTCTTGATGTCGGACGGGTGTTACCGCCACGTGTCACCGGACACCATCATCGAGACATGCCGCAGGGCCGCCAATCCGGCAGGTGCTGCTGATGCCCTGATCAAACAGGCTTTGACTGAAGACGGGACCGACAATATCACAGTCGTGGCCTTGACCGTGAGAACCGACAGCTGATTTTACATTTTCCACCGGGTTTTCAGTACCGGCGTTGGATCGATGAGATGGCGGTTCAGCCATTCTCTGGAATGCCTTTCCATCACGGGCCAGAGACAAAATTTCAGAAAAATGAAACACCGGTATCCGGTTTTCAGGGGCGCACCGGATCTCCAGATTCAGATGGCACATGGCGCACGCTGTCTGGCGATGCATTCCGCGCTCGACTGAATCGCCCCTTTCATGATGCGGTTCACCAGCCTGGACGCGATCGCCGGCCGGCTGACAGACAAAAACGTGCCGCAGCAGGCACCTGACCGATATCAAACTGCTCCAGAAAACATATCGGCAAGGCGTTGTTCGCCTTGGCCGTCGTGGCCAGAGAACAGCCCGGAAAATCAGTTCAATCTGTGTGAGAAAAGGTCATGACAAATCCTTTGCCAGTTTGAACAGATCCTGAATCTGTTTTCTGTCTTTCACCTTGGAGGGCATGAGATCCAGTTTCCGTTTGGACAGCATTTTCAGGCCCAGGTCCATATCCGAGAAAAAGTCTTTTTCAGACAGTTTGTACCGCATCATGATTTCCAGTTTATGGGTCCGGCCGTACCGGGAAATGGAATCGATCACCTTTTGATGAAACGAAAGAACACCCGGTTCCGCAATGGCCACTTTTTCCTGAACCGCCATGCGGCGCAGCGTATCCATCAGCGCGGCTATGTCCACTGCGTTGGGACACTCCATGGAACAGGTGTTGCAGCCCACGCACAACCAGATGGTGGAACAGGTCAATACCTGTTGTTTCAATCCCATCTGCACCATGCGGATAACCCTGTTGGGAAGGATATCCATATCCTGTGCAAACGGGCACCCGCCGCTGCAGCAAAGGCAGTGCCAGCAGCGGCTCAGGTTCGACCGGCTCATTTCCTGGACAGTGTCAACGAAATCGCTTGACTCCGGGGTCATTGTAATTGCATCCATATCAGGCCTTTGCATTTTCTGGTTATCCGTCTTTTTATATCAACTTACCGGGATTATACAACACGGACCATGGCAATTTCCTTGATATATATCAATCAGGTCAGATAAAATCGGACGGTCCCGAAAAATGAAGATCATCTCGATCATTAGCTTGATTCATATCTTGACAGAATAATATTAATAATAACATTGTTATTTTGGGAAGTTTTGATACTTTCTTCAGCAAAAAGAAAGTTCTTATCCCTAAGTTTTGAAATGTTAGCAAATACACGATTTTTCTTGAACATCGTGCTTTGAGAATAATCAAGGAATGAATAATGAAAAGCACTCAACCTCTCCATGCACCGAAAACTTGCAGAACCAGCATTGCCGGGATTCCTGCTGTGCTCCTGGTGCTGATTCCAAGGAGACGGTAGCCTTGGAATTTCCTGATTGGCGCTCCCGTCCTTCAAAAAATCAGGAGAGGGACACGGTGAAAAAGACCTCCAGCCACAAAGATTTACGCAAGGAGGTATATCGAATTTCCGGAATGGATTGCGGAGATTGCGCGGCAAAGCTTGAGCGAAGGCTTGCCGCAATGCCGGGTGTTCGGTCGGCTGCCGTTGGTTTTGCCGTTGGCAAGCTGACGATCGCACATTCCCTGGCGGAATCCGAAATCGTACGCCTGGTACAACAGGCTGGATTTGAGGCGGTAAAGGAAGAAATGAGGGGACGGCGGCCGGCCAAAAAAAAATCTTGGTGGCAGAACACACGTACCCTTGCCACCTTTGTTTCCGGCATACTGCTTGCGGTTACAACCGTCATGAGCTGGACAGCTGCGGCGGCTGGATATACTGATTACCTCTTTGGTCTCGCAGCCATCATCGGCGGTTTTCACGCCGCAAGAAGCGGGCTCTACGGCCTCAGAGCCTTGTCGTTTGACATGAATGTTCTCATGACCACGGCGGTTCTCGGCGCGGCAGCCATTGGCGAGTGGCATGAGGGAGCCATGGTCGCTTTCCTCTTCTCCCTGGGCAATACCCTGCAAAACTATACCCTGGATAAAACACGAAACTCCATCCGTGCATTGATGGAACTCGCCCCGCCCGAAGCGACGGTGAAAAGGGGAACTGAGGAAGTACGTCTACCCGTAGAAGAGATTGCGGTGGGGGAACTCATCATTGTCAAACCCGGAGAGCGGATCGCCATGGACGGTATAATTCGAAGCGGCGCTTCAGCTATAAACGAGGCGACCATCACCGGCGAGTCAATTCCCGCCGAGAAAACCGAAGGCGACACCGTATATGCCGGAACATTGCTCGAACACGGTGCCCTGGAAATTACTGTTACCAAAAGTTCCGATGATTCAACGCTTGCCAGGATAACACACCTCGTCGAGGAAGCGCAGGCCGGAAAGGCACCTTCCCAGCAATTCGTCGATGTTTTCGCAAAGTATTACACCCCACTGGTACTTATAGCAGCTGCGGGAGTTATGTTCGTTCCCTGGCTGTTTTTTGCAGAGCCTTTCTCTCCATGGTTCTACAATGGTTTGGTACTGCTGGTGATATCCTGCCCTTGCGCCCTCGTCATCTCGACGCCGGTATCTATTGTCGCCGCCATTGGCAACGCCTCCCGGCACGGTGTTCTGATAAAGGGCGGTGCCTATCTGGAACAGATGGGCAGTATCCGTGCCATTGCCTTCGACAAGACCGGAACACTGACTCAGGGTCGGCCGGAGGTCACCGATGTTGTCGCCGGAGCCGGCTCCACAGAGACAGAACTGCTCAGCAAGGCCGCCGCCGTTGAAAAGTGGTCAGAACATCCGCTGGCAAAAGCCATCGTCGAGAGGGCCGGAGGAATCGAACTGCCAGCCTCGACACATTTCAAAGCCCTGGTCGGACGAGGTGCCCGAGCCGAAATTGATGGGAAAGCAGTTTTCATCGGCAATCTCCGCCTCTTCGAAGAATTGGCCATTGATATCAATGAATTTCAACAGACGGTTCGTGCTCTGGAACAGAATGGCAAAACAGTGATGCTGGTGGGTGAAAGAGATCGTATCCTCGGATTGGTCGCAGTCGCCGATGCCATTCGGGAAGACAGCAGAGATGCGGTTCAAGAACTCCATAAGTTGGGAATGAAGCACGTCACTATGCTGACCGGTGACAACAACAGGGTCGCCGGTGCCATCGCCGGCAAGGTGAAACTCGATACGTTTTACAGTGACCTGCTGCCCGGGGATAAAGTTGCAGCGGTCAAAAAGATCGCCGAGCAATTCGGCAAGGTTGTCATGATAGGCGATGGGGTGAATGATGCCCCCGCCCTGGCAACCGCCTCGGTTGGGGTAGCCATGGGAGTCGCCGGGTCGGATGTGGCGCTTGAAACCGCCGATGTCGCGCTGATGACCGATGACTTGAGCAAGCTCTCTTATCTTATACGGTTGAGCCGTAAGACCGTAACTGTTATATATCAGAATATCGGGTTCTCAATTTTTGTGAAGATCATTTTCCTGTTGGCCATGGGCCTTGGCATGAGCAGTCTCTGGCTGGCCGTCCTTGCCGATATGGGCGCATCCTTGCTGGTGACCCTGAATGGCATGCGTCTGATGCGGCAGGCATGATCACGATTCCCGGTCATCAAAAGATACCCGCTGATTGGTTAAAACTGATCCCGTGCGGCCAGAAGGTCTCCGGCCACCCGGTTCAATATCTGCAATACGTCAAGAATCCGGGGATCTGCCAGTTCATAGTAGACAAACGGACCTTCCCGCTCCACTTTCACCAGAAGTGAGCGCTTCGACTTGAGGCATGACGCCAGACCCAGGTGCCAGATTGTTCCGCCTGAAAATATTTTCCGGAAACGGCCCAGGCACGTCCAGGCCCCGGAGTTCGGCAGTCCCTTGTGAGAAACCCCACCTGGAGGCCATCATCGATCAGCTTTCCAAGCGTTTCCGTTAAACCCGTTTGCGAAACTCCGGCCGGCTCAAATGCACCGCATCCTGGAGCAGATACAGGCTGAAACGGTCTCCCAGGGGGACATCATATCCGCTGTCACCTGCAGGGGCCCGCTGTGCTTCCCGGCGGAGGCGGGGCCGGCTTTTCAGGTGCGAATTGCAATTTTCATCCAGCTGTGGAGAGGCCTGATCCTCACGGACATGAACAATGCTCCTGGGGGCTGTATGCTGGCGGCCCTGGCACTAGGGTTCCCGCTGTGGTCATGCTGGTAGCGGTGCTGGGTTACGGCACGGCAGACAAATTCCAGAGCGCCTATCGCATCATGGCGGTGTTTATCTCCACCGTCGTTTTTCATTCATATCTTTCTCATGTACAACGATTTTGTAATCCATGCCTGGCATCTTGAATCGGATCGATCCCAAGGGAAGCACCTCGCCGATCAGGCGTTCGAAAGAACTACGGCCTCTCTGGCCCACGCCTTCCATATGGCTGCCTGGAATCCCGGGATTTCTTTGACCGGGCCGTCTCGTGGGATACGAGAGGGATTCTATGGTGCCCTGGCCCGGGTGTGTCAGCCCTTGTTTTGATTTTTTTCATGTTTGCCAAGGAGTGGTGCAAGCTGCAATCCAACTGCCGGCAGTGTTTCCTCTATGATTTTATTCAAAAAACTGAGGCGAAAATTCATTTTTTTTTCAAACCTTGATTCAAGTCAAGGATTGCGGGTGATTGCTTTCGTTACTATAGGTGCACATCTGAAGTAACCGGGTCCCCGTCAGGGGTTCCCGCAACTGCATCCAAAAGGAGGAATGCCATGAAAAAGAAAGAGATCTCCCGAAGACATTTTTTAAAGAAAAGCTCTCTGGCCGTCACTGGAAGCGCCCTGCTTCCCGCATTTGCCGAGAACCCCGTCCGCTTTTGCCGTCTCTGAAAGA
The DNA here is from genome assembly GCA_034522435.1 of Desulfotignum sp. Taxonomy (GTDB): domain Bacteria; phylum Desulfobacterota; class Desulfobacteria; order Desulfobacterales; family Desulfobacteraceae; genus Desulfotignum. The sequence goes on along the minus strand of JAXHLJ010000005.1, from coordinate 457,426 downwards.
AAGACGAAGATGTTCTGCTATCAATGCGAACAGACCATGGGGGGGCGCGGATGCACCGTGAAAGGTGTGTGCGGAAAAACCCCTGAAGTGGCTGCACTACAGGATCTGCTGGTATACTCCCTCAAGGGGGTATCCATCGCTGCTGTGGCCGGCAGACAGGTTGATATCTCCGACCCGGAAACCAACCGCTTCACCTGCGAGGCGATGTTCGCCACCCTCACCAATGTTGAATTCGATCCCTACCGTCTCGAAGATCTGTTGCGCCATTCCGTGGTCCTTCGGGATAACATGGTCCAGCGGGTTCATGCCGCCGGCGGAAAGATCACCGCTCCCGGCGATGCCCTGACCCTGAAACTCAAACCCACCATCGAGGGCCTGGTCAAACAGGGGGGTGAACACGGACTGATGTCCGACCCGGATGTGGATCCGGATATCCGGTCTCTGCAGCATACCCTGTCGTATGGTTCTCAAGGGTATGGCCGCCTACGCCGATCATGCTGCGGAATACGGCCAGGAAGATGAAGCCAATTACGAATTCGTTCACCGGGCACTGGCGGCTCTCGAGGACAAAACTTTGGGCATGGATCCACTGCTGGCACTCGTACTGGAGTGCGGTGAAAAAAACCTGCGGGCCATGGAACTGCTCAATATCGGCAACACCCAGGCCTATGGTCACCCGGTGCCCACCAAGGTCCCCTTAGGGGCCAAAAAAGGCAAGGCGATCCTGGTTTCCGGTCATGACCTCATCGATCTGGAAGCCGTACTCAAGGCCAGTGCGGGAAAAGGAATCTATGTGTACACCCATGGTGAGATGCTGCCCACCCACGGTTATCCGAAACTCAAGGAACGGTTTCCCCATTTCTATGGCCATTACGGTACGGCCTGGCAAAACCAGCGAAAAGAGTTCGATCAATTTCCCGGTGCAATTCTCATGACCACCAACTGCATCCAGAAACCCAAACAGACTTACAAACAGAACATTTTCACCACCGGCACCGTGGGATGGCCCGGGGTGCCCCATGTGAACAAAAACAATCTTGCGCCGCTCATCGACCGGGCACTGGAACTGCCGGGCTACACCGAAGACAAACCGGACATGGAGGTGCTGGTGGGGTTCGGTCACCAGACCGTGCTCGGAGTGGCCGACAAGATCGTGGCCGGTGTCAAGGACGGTTCCATCGGACACTTCTTTCTGGTGGGCGGGTGCGACGGCGTGAAAAAATCCCGGAACTACTATACCGAGTTTGTGGAAAAAACCCCGGACAACAGCATCATCCTCACCCTGGCCTGTGGCAAGTTCAAGTTCTTCAAACATCAGCTGGGGGACATCAACGGCATCCCAAGGCTGCTGGATGTGGGCCAGTGCAATGACGCCCATTCCGCCGTTCTCATTGCAGTAGCCCTGTCCAAGGCGTTTGACACGGATGTGAACAGCCTGCCCTTGTCTTTTATTCTGTCCTGGTACTGAACAGAAGGCCGTGGCCATTCTGTTGAGCCTTCTGCATCTGGGAATTCAGGATATTCACCTGGGACCCTCCCTGCCGGCCTTCATCACCCCCAATGTCCTGAACGTGCTGGTCAAGAACTACAATATCAAACCCATCAGCACCCCGGAACAGGACTTGAAGCAGATCCTTGGATAAGGAGCTGATCGGGACACAAGCCGCTGCTTGCGTATTTTTTGCGCAAGCAGCGGCGACTTGAGATACCGTGACAATATCATTCCACGCCGGACGGAATGGCCCCTTTCATGATGGGGTTCACCAGCCTGGATGCAATCGCCGGCCGGCTGACAGACAGAAACGTACCGCATCATGATTTCCAGTTTATGGGTCCGGCCGTACCGGAAAATGGAATCGATTACTTTTTGATGAAAGGAAAGAACATCCGGTTCCGCAATGGCCACTTTTTCCTGAACCGCCATGCGGCGCAGCGCATCCATCACCGCGGCCATGTCCACTGCATTGGGACATTCCATGGAGCAGGTGTTGCACCCCACGCACAACCAGATGGCGGAACAGGTCAGCACCTGTTGTTTCAATCCCATCTGCACCACGCGGATAAGCCTGTTGGAAGAATACTGTTTGGATGCCGGATTTATGGTTTACCGTTGATGAAAATGTCTAATGCGGCTTTTGAACCGCTTTCTGGTGCAGGCGCACCATGTAAAAGTCCTGTGGTATTGAGATCTCTCATCTATATCAGGCCAGTGAATTCCAAACCCGGCACCTGCGATTTGCCATTTTTTGCGCTGTTCCGCTGTTGCATGCAGCAAACGGGGATACCAGGCTATCGGAACCGTTAGGGTCCTTCCGTCAAAAAGAGCCACCATCAAAAAAGTTGAGCTGCGAATGACTTGCATTAAGGTGCGAAAAATTATAAAATAAGCAATTTTTAATAACACTGAATGAAGATGAACATATATGAAAAAAATTGTCGCAGCACTTGCCTGTTTTGTTTTTGTTTCGGGTGTGTATGCTTATGATGTAGAGCTTGAGTTTAGCGGGGGAAAAAATCGTGGCCCTGTATTATTTGACCATGAGCTTCATATGTTGGACTTTGACTGTCTGGATTGCCACCATGTGATGAAAAATGGAGAAAATATTCTTGATTATGCCGATCTTGAAGAGGGGAATCCAGATATTTTGTGTGCTTCGTGTCATGATTCCCGGTCTAAAATCGATAAGACACAGGCCTTTCATTATCAATGTATGGGGTGCCATAATGATTACAGTCTGACGTCTGAACCTACCGGGCCAACCCTTTGCGGAGAATGCCATATTCTTGATAAATAGGTGAGTGCCCTGTTCAGTTTAGATGATATTACAAAACGTGGAGGCAAGAAGTGATCAAAGCAAAAAGAAAGCCCGTTCAGGAGATTCTTGATGCCATTGACCGGTATGGAAAAATTTTAAATGTGGGCTGTGGCGGATGCGTTTCAGTTTGCCTTGTGGGTGGGCAAAAGGAAGTGAATGCATTAAACGCAGAGCTTACGGTTCATTTAAAAAAAGCGGGAATCCAGAAGCAGATTGACGGGTATACGGTGGAGCGCCAATGCAATGAATCCTTTTTACAGGAGCTTGACAACAAAGTACTTGCATATGACTGCATTGTTTCCATGGCGTGTGGTGCCGGTGTGCAGCACATGGCCCAGCGGTTTTCAAAGATACCTGTACATCCGGTTGTGAATACGGTTTCAATTGGTGTGGACAAGGATCTGGGCATGTACGAAGAAAATTGCCGTGCCTGCGGTCATTGCGTTTTGGGGTATACGGGTGGCATTTGCCCTGTGACAAGATGCGCCAAGGGGCTTTTCAACGGACCCTGCGGCGGAACCAATGAAGACAAATGTGAAATCAGTAATGAAATTCCCTGTGCCTGGCTTGATATCTACAAACGGCTGAAGGCCCAGGATCGGCTGGATGATATTTTAAAAGTGTATCCACCCATGGAATGGCAGAACCAGTCCCCCGGACCATTATCCAGGAACCCTATGAGAGAAGGTATATCGCCCTGGGATAGAGGTAACATAATGATGGCATTATCACATATTTTTTCCTGGACATTTGTGTATGATTTTATAAGAGGCCCCATGGTGTGGATCGCTTTTATCATATTTTTCTGTGGTGTGGTGTTTCAGGTTCTGCGGTTTATGTCGTTGCTCAAAGAACAGCCGATAAAAAAGCTTACACCCGGACCGGGTCATTTTATATATACTCGAACGGCCAGTCATTTACCGATGGACCGGGGTAAGACGGGCTGGTTCAAAAAGGGCTGGTTTAAAAAGGGTCCGGATAAAAAAGATCCGAACAAAAAGGACTGGAGGGTATGGTTAACGCTTTCCATTGCAGGGGTTAATCCTTTCATGACGGTTGTTACAACCATTTTCCATGTCCTTCTTATCGGTGTGCCTGTATTTGTGCTGGGTCACAACATATTGCTGGATAATGCCTTTGGTGTCAGCATGGTTTCTTTACCGGAAAATGTGTCTGATTTTTTAACCGGGGTTGTTATTTTCTGCACCTTGATTTTTTTATTTCGAAGGCTTTTTCTTGACCGGGTAAAAATTATTACAACCTATGCGGATTATTTGTTTCTAAGCCTTGCAGCCGCCCCTTTTGTCACTGGATATCTTGCATATCACCAGGTGTTTTCCAATTATAAACTCTTGATCTCTTTGCATATTTTATCTGGCGAACTCATGCTGATGGCTGTGCCGTTTACAAAATTTATTCATATGATTTACATGATTATGGTCCGTTTTAATGTTGCGGGCGAGTATAGTTTCGGCAATGCCAGTAAAAACTGGTAACGTTGCAGGGACCGGAGAACGAAAATGTTCAGAAAAAATACAGCGGGTGTTAACAGTGATGAAATACGGGCAATATTAGACGAAAAAAAGGCAAAAATGAAATTGTCTTTAAAGGCGTGTGCACATTGCTCTCTTTGTGCGGAAAGTTGTTTTTTGTTTATGGGACATAATAAAGATCCTAAATACATGCCGTCATATAAGTTTTTAAATTCAGTGGGTGTTTTATACAAGAAAAAAGGAAATGTTGATAAACTGGATCTCGGGGAGATGCGGGATCTTGTATGGGAACGGTGTGTGCTTTGTACCAGGTGTTATTGCCCTATTGGTATAGACATACCTGATATGCTGGCTTTGGCAAGAAGGATCTGCCGCAGCCAGGGCGTTTATCCGCAATATGATAGAGAATAAAAGAAAGTGCAAAAAGGATTCACCAGGATGGAAAACAACGATATGAAGTCAGCAGGTAATTTTGAGAAGATATTGCGGGCAGGACATTTTGCTTTCACGGGTGAGCTTGGGCCGCCGCGGGGGGCAAATATTGATATCATCAAAGAAAAAGCAGCCCCGCTCAAGGGTATGGTTGATGCGGTCAATATTACAGACAACCAGAGAGCCATGGTTCGAATGTCCTGCTGGGCCACGGCGATAGTTGTTATGAATGAAGGAATTGAACCCATCTACCAGATGGTATGCCGGGATAGAAACCGTCTGGCCATGCAGGCGGATGTGTTGGGCGCATATGCGCTGGGGCTGAAAAATATTTTATGTATTTCAGGGGATCATCAGCTGTTTGGAGATCATCCCAATGCCAAAGGTGTTTTTGATATTGATTCCATGCAGCTGATTGCAATGGTCAAAAAATGAGGGATGAGGGCAGGTTTTTAGGGGGAGCGGATATTGATGTGCCGCCAAAAATGTTCATTGGTGCCGCCGCCAATCCCTTTGCTGAACCCTTTGAATGGCGTGTCCACCGCCTGGCCAAAAAAGTGGCTGCCGGTGCTGATTTTATCCAGACCCAATGTGTATACAATATGAAAAAAATGAGGGAATGGATCAAACAGGCCAATGATATGGGATTGTCGGAAAAAGTGTATATCCTTGCCGGCGTGACACCCCTGAAAAATATTGGTATGGCCAAATATATGAAAGCCAAGGTTCCGGGCATGGAAGTACCCGATGAACTTATCAAGCGCCTCCAGGGAGTTAACAGAAAGCAGGTTGCTGATGAAGGAATCAAGATCGCCTGTGAACAGATAGAGGAGTTCAAAGAGATGAAAGGTGTGGCAGGCGTGCACCTAATGGCCATTGAATGGGAACATAAGGTGCCTGAAATTGCCGAAAGAGCAAACGTCCTTCCCCGACCAAAGGTGTAAAAAGGATAAACAGCATATGCGGACAGAGTTGGAAAAGATGGAAAAAAGACTTCAACAGTCCAATTCTTTTTTAAACAATTTGATTAAAAGTGCAGTGGATGGCATCATTGCCTCGGATATGACCGGCGAAATTCTGATTTTCAATGACGCGGCATGTGACATTTCAGGATATGAAGCTGGTGAAGTTATCGGCAAACTCGATATTCGAAAAATCTATCCCGATGACGGCGCAAAGAATATCATGAAAATGCTCAGAAGCGATGCGTATGGTGAAAAGGGAACCTTACGATCCTTCCGGGTGGAGATTCAAAAAAAAACCGGAGAAAAAATACCCATAAGCCTGAATGCCGCAATTGTCTATGATGGTGACAAAGAGGTGGCCACATTGGGCTTTTTTCATGATTTAAGGGAAACCCTGGAAATTGAGGCGGAACTTGAGCGGACAAGCGTCCAGTTACTCCAGGCGGAAAAAATGTCTTCCATTGGAGAATTGGCTGCAGGGGTTGCCCACCAGTTAAACAACCCTTTGGGCGGCATCACCCTTTTTACACAATTGGTTATGGAAGATTACATTCTGCCCGAAGGTGCTGTAAAAGATCTTGAACGAATTCTTGAAGATGCAAAAAGATGCAGATCTATCGTAAAAGAATTACTGACATTCGCAAGAAAGACAGACAATGAAATACACCCCCAGGATATCAAGCTGATATTGTCACAAACCCTTTCTCTTGTTGAAGACCAGGCATTGTTTCAAAATATTATCATTGAAAAGGATTTTGATGAACCCGTTCCCCTTGTACCGGTTGACGTTCAAAAGATAAAACATGTGTTTATGAATATCATTTTAAATGCTGCCGATGCTATGGATGGAACAGGCAAGTTAACTTTATCCTGCTGGGTTTCACCCGAAAAAAGACAAGGTTTTTGTTGAAATTACAGACACAGGGCCTGGAATACCGGATGAAATGCTTTTAAAAATCTTTGATCCGTTCTTCACCACCAAGGACCAGGGTAAAGGAACCGGCCTGGGATTGAGTCTGGCCTACAGGATAGTTGAGGACCATGGCGGAAAGATTTATGCTGAGAGCACAATGGGTTCAGGCACGGCATTTGTCATTGAATTGCTATTGTCACCACCGGATATGGAAGGACCAGGTCATGGAAGATAAAGAAACGATCCCCAAAATATTGGTAATTGATGATGAAATGGATATACGGGATGGGTGTGAACGGATTCTTTCCCGGATGGGGTATGATGTGTTCTGTGCAGAAAATGGACAAGACGGGTTACAGATTCTTGAAAACGAAGATATCTGCATTGTCCTCTGTGATATTAAAATGCCCGGCATGGATGGGTTTGAAGTCCTGGCAGAGATCAAAGAACATTATCAATCTGTTCTGGTCATAATGCTTACAGGATTCAGCACCGTTGAAACCGCCATTGAAGCCATGAAAAAAGGCGCATATGATTTTATCTCAAAACCGTTTACACCGGATGAACTGAGAATTGTCATCAAAAGGGCATCTGAAACCCTGCACCTTACGCTGGAGGCAAACGCCCTTAAACTGGAACAGCAGAAAAATCTCATTGACCTTGAAACAGAACAAAGCCGGATCCGCACAATTCTAGAATCTTTGCCCCATGGCCTTATGGTGACCAATATTCAGGGTCAGATTGTTTTGATGAACCCTGTGGCGCAAAAATATCTCGACCTGGGCCAGGATACGTGTGTGGGTAAAAAGATCGCGATGTGCATCGAGGATAAAGGCTTGTGCGATTATATAATGAAAATCTCCAGAGGCCATTACAAGGCGGATGAGGATATACCTTCCTATGAACTTGCTTTATCCAAAGAGCGGTTTATCCTTGCCGAGGGCCGGCCGGTTTTAAACGAGGATGCCAAATGCATGGGTGCGGTGGTGACGCTCTCGGATATTACGGATTTGAAAATATTTGACCGGTTGAAATCCGAGTTTGTGGCCCAGGTGTCACATGAGCTTCGCTCTCCTCTGTCTGTCATTCATGATCAACTTGGCATGGTTATCAAGGCAAGTGATTCAGAAAAATCAGGGAAATCTGAAAACAACCAGTATCTGCTTGGCCGTGCCAGGGAGAAAACCAAAAACCTGATCTCTCTTATCGGTGATCTTCTTGATGTTTCAAGGATTGAAGCCGGCAATGAATGCCTGGAGCCGGTCAAAGTGCGGGTGGAAGATATTATAAAAAAAATTGTCGAATTTCAGGAAGTCCAGGCCAAAAAGAAGAACCAGTCCATTGAGTTGACGCTGCCGGATAAAAAAACGCCCCCATTGATCTGCGACCCCACAGCACTTGAAAGCATTTTTGGTAATCTGATCACAAATGCCATAAAATATACCCCGGACGGGGGTAAGATATCCATAAAAATGGATAGCAAAGATGAGAATATCCGGGTGAAAATAAAAGACAACGGGTTTGGCATTGAACAGAAACATCTGCCCAGACTTTTTGAAAAATTCTACCGGGTTAAAGATGATAACACCCGTTTCATCAATGGTACCGGCCTGGGGCTTACTATCGTCAAATCACTTGTTGACGCTTTGAAAGGCAGTATTCATGTAGAAAGTGAGCCCGGCCATGGCACCTTGTTTACGGTAATTTTACCCTGCAATGCGCAAACCGGACAAACTGAATAAGTAACTTTACGCTAACAGTGATCGGATGCTTTCCAGGATATCCTCGTATGATGCCGGTTTGAACAGAATAATCATCTGCCTCCATATCCATCGCCTGCGAATGGGTATACTGTGTTGAGCTGACATGGTCTGAAACCGCAGTGAGTACAATAATTGGAATATCTGCATACTGATCATCATTTTTAAGCTCGGAACATACCTGGAAGCCATCTTTTTCCGGCATCATGATGTCCAAAACAATGGCATCCGGCGGGTTTTTCTTTACTTTCTGAATTGCCTCGACCCCATTGTAAGCAACTTCAACTGTATATCCTTCATCTTGAAGGCTTAGTTTCAGCATTGTCACAAAATCAGGCTCGTCATCAACGATTAAAATTGTTTGTTTGCCCATAATTCACCCCCTTTTATGATGAGCACGTTGCATTTATTTATATTAATACCATGCCAAAAATAATTTGTCGATATTATCATCAATTTTTACCCCTGCGGGTTTCGCCATAAAACAGCCCATTTTCACAGCGGTTCAACCCAAAAAAACCCTGCATTCTACGGCTTTTTCAATGCGTTTGGTATTATGCGCCGTGAACGCCCCTGTTGTCAAATCAACTTTTTCGGATCAAATTCCGAAAAAGTCTTGACTATTTCGGAATGGATGTCATAAAAGATGGTTTGCGATACTGGAAAATATGTATGTGCTTTTTGCAGTGCCGCCCTTTCATAAAAACGTTGCCAGGGCGATTCAAAAAGCGCCTAAATTTTACTTTTACGATACCGGGCAGGTTCTGGGAGATCCAGGCATAAAGCTGGAAAACGCCGTGGCATGTGCCATTCAAAAAGAACTGCATTTTCGGGAGGATTGTCTGGGAGAAGAAGGAAGACTCCATTATGTGAAAAATAAGGATGGCAAAGAGATTGATTTCTGTATTTCAACAAACAGCACCCCCGGTTTTTTGGTAATTGAAAAAAAGATATGATTTCAACCGATTCTGAAATGGCGGTCCAACTGAACAAGCTGAATGTAGCGTTTGACGGGCAACCGGTTTTGAAAGACCTGTCTCTGAGCGTGTTTCATGGGGACAAAGTGACCCTGACCGGTCCGTCCGGTTCCGGAAAATCCACGGTTCTCAGGTGCATACTGGGTCTTGTGATGCCTGATTCCGGCACCATAACGATTCTGGGAGAGCCCGTCACCCGTCACAATATCTGGCAGAAAAGGCGGCACATCGCCTATGTGGCCCAGGAACCTGATTTGGGTACCGGCAGTGTCAAAGAAGTGATTGAAACACCGTTCTCCTATCGGTCAAATGCCAGTCTGCGTGACAATCTGGCCCGTCTTCCGGCAATCATGGAACGATTCAATTTGCCTCAAACCTTACTTGACAAGCAGATCACCCGGCTTTCCGGCGGCGAAAAACAGCGGATTGCCCTGACCATTGCCATTTTGCTGGATCGCGCCATTGTGCTGCTCGATGAAGCTTCTTCCGCCCTGGACACCAAAAACAAACAAGCGGTGGCCGCGTACTTCAAACAGGCGGAAAACACCACGGTTCTTTCCGTTGCCCATGATACCGAGTGGATGGGATTTGCCACAAGGGTCGTTGGACATGAAAGAGATCAATCAGATGTGAGGAAAAAAACCGATGAATCCGATTATTGATATCAGTCTGCTGCGCCTTGCCGGCGGCTACCTGCTGCTGATTTTCCCTCTGGGAATCATGCTTTATCTGCGTATGGGTATGTTCAAGGAAACAGCTGTCGCGGTGTTAAGAATGACGGTACAGCTGCTGTTTGTCGGACTGTATCTGCAGGTGGTGTTTCAACTGAACAACGCTTTTGTAAACCTGGCATGGGTGGCTGCAATGATCCTGGTCGCGGATTTATCCATTCTCAAAGGCTGCCGGCTGAAACTGAAGCGTTTTTTGCTGCCGATGTTCATCGCGCTGCTGGTAGGCACCGTGCTGCCGATGATATTTTTTGCCGGTATCATTCTCAGATTATCCGGATGGTTTGAGGCCCAGTACATCATTCCTTTGGCCGGAATGATTCTGGGCAACTGCCTGCGGGCGGACATCATCGGGCTCAACAATTTCTATCAATCCATCCACAAAAACGAAAAAGCGTATCACCAGTCGCTGGCATACGGGGCCGCACTGACAGAAGCGGTGAATCCTTTTTTCCGGGATGCGCTGCGCTCCGCCCTTGCCCCGACCATCGCCTCCATGGCAACCATCGGCCTGGTGTCCCTGCCCGGCATGATGACCGGTGTCATTCTTGCCGGAGCAGACCCCTTTACCGCCATTAAATATCAGATCGCCATCATGATCGCGATTTTTTCCGGCACCGCCATCACCGTGTTTCTGGCGATCCGGCTGACGGTGGCAAACAGCTTCAATGCTTACGGCATACTACACCCGGATATTCTGCGTGATCATTGACGGTATCCACATAAAAAATAACGTATTGACAATTCATATTTTATTTGTAAAAGTACTATACAAATGTATAGTGAATCAAAATTAACAAAAAGACAAAGTGAAATATTTCATTTTCTTTGTGAATTCATGGAAAATGAAAAAATGTCTCCTACTTATAGGGAAATAGCGGATCATTTTGGATTTAAGAGCACAAAAGCAGCAGCAGATCACATCCTGGCCCTGGAAAAAAAAGGGTTTATTAGCCGTCATGGTCGGCGATCAAGGGGCATCGAAAGAATTCTTCCTTTGGCACAAAAACCTTCCAACACCATATCCGTCCCGATTATGGGAGATATACCGGCAGGAATCCCCGAACATAAAACGCAACATCAAAACAGAATGATAACCATAGATGCATCTATGATTAAAGGACCCATACATCATCGTTTTTTTGCACTTAAAGTAAAAGGGGATTCGACTGATCGGCCGGGTATCCATGATGGCGACTGGGTAATTGCGGATGCGGATGTTGTTCCTTGTGAAAATGAGATTGTGGTGGCCTTGATAGATGGAGAGAATACGCTAAAAACCCTTGCAAAAAAAAGCGCCAAATTTATTTAAAAGCCGAAAATCCAGCTTGTGAAAATTGGATTCCTGCTAATGAATTAATCATACAGGGCACTGCACGTGCAATTATAAGGCGGATATAACTTATGAAAACAAAAGCCGAGTTATCAGAGCTTATAAAAGCACACAAAGAAACTCCCCCGGGGATGATGTTTTATGATTCATTGGACTCGGTTCACAAAGATATAAACCTTTTGGGGTATGTATCGGTTATTGAGCGGGCCTGGAAAGAACTAAACATTGACGGTGTGCTTTGCCTGGATTGCCGCCCAATTTTGTATTTCAAAGAATTCAGCAGTCCTTTATCTTTAAGGCAGCGCCTCTATTTTCAAAAACGTTTCTGGAATCAGGGCTGTGGCAAATATTTTTGTGCTTGCCGATCCGAAAGTTGTATATATTTATTCCGGCTTGACTGAACCGAAAAATGATCAAACAACAAAAGATCTTAGTGAAAATGCATTGATCGAAACTTTAAAACGTGCAGATTATGCCCTGCGCATTCGATCTTTGTTCCATAAAATTGCATCCGGATGTTATTACGAAGAAAACAGGCCCGACTTTGATCCTGATCAAACGGTTGACGTCTGGCTTTTGGATCAACCTCAGGGCATTGCGCAATGCATTGATTAAAGGAGAAAACCGTCTTAGTCCTATGGTTGCCCATGCCTTTATCGGCCGGGTGCTTTTTCTCTGCTATCTGCTTGACCGGGGCATTGTTTCCATTGGAACACCCAGTCAAGGGCAGAGTCCCACTATGCTGTTTGCGCAAAATTTGGAAGACAGCGCTCCTTTTGAATCCCGATTGACATACCTATACGATCTTTTCAGCGATCTTAAAACCCGATTTAACGGCAACATGTTTGATCAGGACCTGGAAAACGAAAAAACACTTATTTTCCGGTTCATCTTGAAAAATTGATTCTTTTTCTGGGCGGACATGAAGTAGACAGCGGTCAACGTCATTTCGATTTCTGGCCATATGATTTTAAAATGATTCCCGTTGAAACAATCAGTGCAATTTATGAAGACTTTCTATCCAGCGAAGATCCGAAAGCCAGCGGGGGAAAGGCGCTTTTTATACCCTGCGGTTTTTGGCTGAAATGGTTGTGGATACTGCGGTAAAAGACAATTCTGCCCTCTTTGACGGATGTTTTCTGGACCCTGCCTGTGGGTCCGGCATTTTTCTGGTTTTATTATTTAATCGTTTGGCAAACAGATGGATACATGCCCAAACAGAACCCATCACATATTCCGCCAAGGCAAAAGCTCTTAGAATATTCTTGATAAGCAGATCCGCGGCGTTGATATCTGGAGAAACCGCCTGCAGGATCGCCTGTTTCAGTCTCTGACCTGGCCTATCTTGACTTTTTTAATCCACCGGATATACAAAAACATGTGGAACGGACCGGAACGTCATTACCGAAGCTGTTGGATTATGGAAATATTTCCAACCGGCCGGCTGCGGCATATCCCGTCATTTTAAAAGCGGATTTTCTGGCAGAAGCAACGCTTTCAAAAGAGACGTTTACATGTATTATCGGCAAATCTGCCCTGGGAAGGAAGAGGCAGTAAGCAAATAGCCCAGAAATTTATTCAAAAAATACCGGATTTGCTTGAAAATGGTGGAACCGGGTGTCTTCTGCTTCCCACTAAGATTCTGCAAAACCAAACCAATGCGTTTCAGGAAAAATGGCTGAAGAAAATTACGCTGGAATCGGTTTTGCAGTTGGCGGATTACCGGCATTTATTGTTTCAAAATGCAAGAACTTCTCGCATTTATTGCACGCTTTAATAATTCAGTACCAAAAGTCTTTCAACATAAAATCGCGTTCAATGCCCCTAAATTCAATCGTGATGGGTTGCGCAAAGGGGTTGTGACTATAAATCCTTCGTCTCGAACCTGGCTGCCATTGGCAGATATTCTGGCTGCGACTCAAACCAACACCGCGCCGGTTGTATGGAAACGCCGGTTATGGGGGACACCGCGGGATCAGAAGTTGCTTGATTTTCTTCAGTCTCTACCTATCTTGTCTGATTTGGCAGGCACTCCAAAAGAAAATAAGCGATGGATTAAAGGACAAGGATTTCAACCTTATTATCCGGAGAAGGCAAAAAATAATCCTACTTATCCAAAACCTAAAAAAAATTTCAGAAATCTTGACTCTTATTTTATCAATGCTGATAAACAAACACATTTGATTGTGTTGGAGATTCGCAGTGTATTCCCTTCGGGGAAAAATTGGAGAAAATTGGAGCATCAAAAGAGTATTTGAGACGATCACCTGATGAAAATTTATTTAAACCTCCATTGGTTATAGTTAGTCAGGGTTTTGGAAAAATTGCTTACAGTCATTTTAATATCATTTTTCAAGATTCTTTACAATCCATTACAGGCCCTGAAAAAGACAGCTTTCTTTTGATGTTTCTGACAGCATATCTACGATCCAAATTGGCAAGATATTTTCTATTCCATACTTCAGCTAATTGGGGAAGCGAAAGAAGCAAAGTTCATTCACCGAATTGTTGCGTGTCCCGTTTCCATTGCCGGGCCACGAGTTTATTTTACCGGATTCGGAAAAAGTCGTAAAACAGGTCGTTCAAAAGTTTGACCAGCTCAGAAACACAACTGCAAGCGCCTTTCATAAAATACAATCTGAGGCGGATAGTTATTCTTTGCTAAAAGACAAAAATTCTGATTTCAGCAAGCAATGGCAGCAGGAACGGAAACGCCTTATTGATGAATTCCAGGAAGACATCGAACCACTGATTTACCAATACTTTGGTTTGACCGATCAAGAGATAATGCTGGTGGAAGATACCTTCCGGATCTTTGAACCCAGCTCCACCCCAACCACCAGGTATTCGACCAAAACTACGACGTTAGATTCCATGGTAAAAACATCTGTCGAACCCTATGCCGGAGATGGATTTGGCGTATATGCCGATACATTAACCGGCACATTGAATTCCTGGGCTGAAACAGAAGGATCTCAATATCGCGTTAAAGCAAAAGGGTTTGTGGATGCGGATACAGGATTGGCTATGATAACCGTTGATTTAGCAGAAAACGAATCAAGATACGAACAGAAAACCATTTCAAAGGAACTTGCTGAAACTGCAAATAGGTTTCAGAAGGTTGCTTAAATGAACAGGGGACATTGCTATATCAGCGTGATATCCTCGTTTTTCAAGGGAAACAGATCCACATCGTTCGAGCCCGACATCCTGATGAACTGGACGCGCACAGCTGCTTTGGATGGGCGCGGCCCGGATTTACGGTGAAATTGTTCAAACTCAGTCGAGGTCCTTAATGGGTGAAGAGACAAAAGGAATTCCCGGAAACTTTTCCCCACAGGATACATTCCTATTATTCTGACTACAATTTTTCAGCAGGCCAAACGTCTTAGCAGAAAAGGAACGTCCAATGAAATCGAGAATAGGTTAACCCGCCGTCTTATGTCTAAAAATGAATCAATTGCCGGATTTCAGGGATGGTCCTTTAAGTCTTCATCCGCAACAAGAATTGATACCATCAAAGAAACCCGATTCAAGATTCTTCCGGAAGGATATGTCGATATTCTGGCTATCTTGCGGTTGGGGTGGTTCCGAAACTTATTTTGCAATTGAAGCCAAACGATTGAGAGTGTGCGAGCGGCCGAAGGGAAAATGGATGCCGGAAATAATGATTCTGTCAACGAAGGCATGATGCGCTTTGTTTCCGGACAATACGCACCGTTTATGATCTCCGGTGCAATGTCTCGGCTCTATGGATCATGGCGATGTTCAAAAAGCCTGTTCAGGGGTTGGCAGATACATTAAAGGTAAAGTAAGGGAACTCAGGCTGATGCCGCCTGAAAAAATGAAAAGATACTTCGCTGGTTGCTACCAAGGACGTTTATCAACCCGGCGTGGCTTAACCTCGCCTTGCACCAAAGTTATCATTTACCACGTGCTCTTAGGCGTATAGTCGAGAACAAAACCACAGTTACCCGGTCCGTTCTTGGCTTGTTTTGACAATCACAATCGAGCCACCACGTGGAAAAACGCACCGGCCGGCGACCACCTCCAATGAACCGCTGTTTACTTTGCGCTGGAGCGTGGTATAAAGGGGCTCAAGGACTGAATGAAAACAATGAAGGAAAGAAAAGGAATACCAAAATATGAGCCAGAATCCAGCCTTTGATAAACTCATCCGCCTGTTGAAAGAGCTGTTCCAGCTGGATCAGCCGGACCTGGACTTTGGCCTGTACCGCATCATGCACGCCAGGGCCAGGGAAATCAGCCAGTTTCTGGACCGGGATCTGCTGCCCCAGGTGCAGGAAGCCTTCAGCCTGTACCGGACGGTGGATAAGGCCGATTTGGAAAAAGAGCTGGCACAGTTTATTGAGCAGGCCAACAATATAGGCGTGGATCCAGAGGCATCCCCCAAAGTGCAGGATCTGCGCCGGAAAATTGCCGAACAGGGGGTGGATGTCAGTGGTCTGGCCCATGAAGTCTACGATCATCTGTACAAATTTTTCCGCCGCTACTATCATGAAGGGGATTTTCTGGCCAAACGGGTTTACAAGCCCGGCGTTTACGCCATCCCCTACGAAGGGGAAGAGGTCAAACTGCACTGGGCCAACAAGGACCAGTACTATATCAAAACCAGCGAATACCTGCGTGATTATGCTTTTGTCCTGAAACCGGGCGCCAAAGATGATCCCATGCGGGTGCACTTCCGCCTGAAGGATGCGGCCGAAGGGGAGCACGGAAATATAAAGGCCGGTGAGGAGCAACACCGCGTCTTCATTCTGGCCAAAGGAAGACTTCATCGCCGAGGAAGACGGAGAAAGCGGCAGGGAACTGGTGATCCGCTTTGAATACCGCCCCGCCACCCTGGCGGACTGGTCTGAAACGGCCAGGGAACAGGCGACTGAAGCGGCAGGCAAAAAGCCGCCCGTCCAGAAAGCCCTGCACGATGATGCCGTACGTCGCATCCTGGCCATTGATGATCCCATCTTGAAACACTGGCTGATGGAACTGGCCCAACCCCACATAAAGGCAAACGGGGAACCGGCCGAATACAGCCGCCTGGCTGCGCATCTGAACCGCTATACAGCCAAAAACACCTTTGATTACTTCATTCACAAGGATCTGGGCGGATTTCTGCGACGGGAGCTGGATTTTTATATCAAGACCGAAGTGATGCACCTGGACGACATTGAATCCGAGACCGCCCCGCGCGTGGAGCAGTATCTGTCCAAGATCAAGGTCATCCGGCAGATCGCCGGTAAGATCATCGATTTTCTGGCACAGCTGGAAAATTTTCAGAAAAAACTCTGGCTGAAAAAGAAATTTGTGACGGAAACATCCTGGTGCATCCGGGTGGGCTGCATTCCGGAAGCGTTCTATCCCGCGATTGTGGCAAATGATCAACAGCGGGAAGAATGGGTCAGGCTGAATGCCATTGATGAGATCCAGGGTGATCTGCTTACCGCAGCTTACAGTGAACCGCTGACGCCGGAATTTTTAATAGCACATCCCACGCTGATGGTGGATACCCGGCATTTTGGTGACGGGTTTGCCCACCAGCTTTTGGAAGGGATGGGGAATATTGATGGGCAGACGGATGGGGTGCTGTTCCACAGTGAGAACTTCCAAGCCTTGTCAGTAATGGAATCAAAACTCAGTGGTAAAGTGGAATGCATTTATATCGATCCACCTTACAATACGGGTGATTCTGAAATTCCCTACAAAAATACCTACCTGCATTCTTCCTGGTTGACTTTGATGGAGAATCGATTAATCAAATCCAGTAATTTGCTTAGCGACGACCCGGTTTTATTTTTGGCTATCGACGACTTCGAAATGGCTAACATTGCTAATTTGGTCGATTCAGAACTATCTGGGTTCCGGCGAGAGATGATCATCGTCAATCATCACCCGCAGGGTGGTACAAGCAAAGACATTGGCTCATACTCATGAGTACATGCTTGCTTGTGTCAATCAATATTCTGATCGTAGCTTTTCAGGAAAAATTAGTAACGATGGTATAGAAAGACGTCCTTTCAAAAGGAGTGGTACAGCGGAAAGCAACTTCAGATACGGGCGACCCAACAGCTTTTATGCCATCCTTGTGGATTCTAATTCGTTTGAAGTGATCGGTTTAGAAAGACCACCCCAAGGAGACAGATACCCAACAGAAAAAACAGACCATGGAGCTCTCCGCATATATCCCTTCGGTGTCAGTGGTGAAGAACGTGTCTGGCGAAGATCTTATGAGTCTTGTATGCATTTATTTGAGGCGAACAAGATAGAATGCACAGAGGAGCCTACACGATCTACCAAGCTTATTGAATCTGGTGAGCGAAAAGCAGCGCTATTTTTGAACTGGGTAAAGCTACAGGATATAACGCAGGAACATTTGGAGCAAATTTGCTCAAAGATATCATTGGCTCAAGCAATCATTTTTCCTATCCAAAATCTATTCACACGGTCGGCGATGCATTGTTTTCTGCTGGTCTATATGATCGATCTATCATACTTGATTATTTTGCCGGATCTGGAACCACTGGCCATGCTGTCATAAATCTTAACCGTGAAGACAACGGTCACCGCAAATTCATCCTGGCCGAAATGGGTGATTACTTTGACACGGTCCTGCTCCCCGCCTGAAAAAGGTCACCTTCACCCCGGAATGGAAAGCCGGCAGGCCAAAACGTCTGGCGACCGCCGAGGAAGCCGAACGCTCTCCCCGCATCATGAAGGTGATCCGCCTGGAATCTTATGAAGATGCCCTGAACAACCTGGCACTGTGCCGCGATGAATCACAGGAATCCTTGCTGGCATTTGCCGAGGCCCAGGGTCCCGGGGGATTGCGGGAGCAGTACCTGCTGCGGTACATGCTGGATGTGGAAACCCGGGGAAGCCGGTCGTTGCTCAACATTGCCGCCTTTACCGATCCCACTGCCTACCGGCTCAAGGTCAAGCGGCCCGGCAGTGAAGAGACCCGCGAGATCAACGTGGACCTTTTGGAAACCTTTAACTGGCTGATCGGGTTGACCGTGGATGCCATTGCCGCCCCGGACCATCGCGGCCGACTTTACGCGGGACACTGATCCGGATCTGCCAAAAGATGCCCCCCGCCGCCTTTTGCTGGACGGACAGGTGCGTGAGGACAGTGCCGGTCCCTGGTGGTTCAGAACGGTTGCCGGCACCATCCCGGATGGCCGCAGGTCCCTGGTGATCTGGCGGAAACTAACGGGCAATCCGGAGCAGGACAACCTGGTGCTGGATGAATGGTTCAAAAAACAGGGGTATGCCGGCAGGGACAGCCGATTCGATCTCATCTACGTCAATGGGGACAACAACCTGGAAAATCTGTGCCGGCCCGGTGAGACCTGGAACGTCCGGCTCATCGAGGAAGACTTCCACCGGCTGATGTTCGAAGAGGCAGAGGCATAACCATGGCGGCAAAGAAAAAAAACAAAACGCCCCGGGTGCCGTTCACCTGTAAACTGGTGCTCAACCAGTGGCTGTTCAGCCTGTTCGGGATGCGGTCCAAAGACGGATTTTATGCCTGGAATGGTAAGAACCTGCCGCTGCTGGCGGCATTCAAAGAGAAGTTTCAGCTCACCGAAGACAGTGCCGCCGGCATGGATGAAAACAATATCCACCATTTTTATACCGCCCTGACCAACCAGACGGACCCGTTGCCGAACCTGCCCAAGGATCTGCTGCTGGCATATGACCAGAATATCGTGCGCCACACCCAATACCTGAACCGGCGGCGCCTGGCCCGGGGCGAGGATGCCATTGACTGGAAATATTTTCAGTACCTGTCGCTGCTGTTCACCGAGATCTACCTGGACCGGTATTTTGCCGGTCCGGATGCGCTGTTGGCATCCATCAACAAGCAGATCACGGTTTACAACCAGGATAAGCCGGATGCAGACCAGGTGCCGCTGCTGGACCCGGCCGGTGATGTCACAGGGCAGCTGAACAAGCTGGCCTTCTGGAGCGCTACAGGATCGGGTAAAACCCTGATCATGCATGCCAATATCCTGCAATACCGGCATTACCTGACAAAACACCGCCGCCGCCGGGACCTGAACCGGATCATTCTGCTCACCCCCAACGAAGGGTTGAGTCATCAGCATCTCAAGGAACTGGAAGCTGCGGGCATTCCGGCGGAATTGTTCGATAAAAACGGCCGGGGACTGTTTACCGGGCAGGCCGTGGAGATCATTGACATCAACAAGCTCCGGGATGAGATGGGGGACAAGACCGTTGCTGTGGATGCCTTTGAAGACAACAACCTGGTGCTGATCGACGAAGGCCACCGGGGGCCAGTTCCGGTGACAAAGGAACCTGGATGCGCTTTCGCAATGCATTGTGTGAAAAAGGATTTTCCTTTGAGTATTCCGCCACATTCGGCCAGGCGGTCAAGGGCAGCCGGCAACTGACCGATTTGTACGGCCGTTGCGTTCTCTTTGATTATTCCTATAAATATTTTCATGGCGACGGATATGGAAAGGAATACCAGATTCTGAACCTGGACACACAGACCCAGCAGAACGCCATGGATGTTTATCTCACCGCCTGCCTGTTGTCATTTTTTCAGCAACTGCGCCTGTACCGGGAGCAAAGGATACAGTGCCGGCCGTTTCATATTGAAAAGCCGCTGTGGGTGTTTGTCGGCAGCCGGGTGACCGCCACACTGTCCCAAAAAGACGCTTCAGACATTGTCGAAATCCTGCGGTTTGTCGGGCGTTTTCTTGGCCGGCGGGCAGCCAGTGTCTCCCATATTCAGCGCGTGCTGGAGCAAGGGCTTGTCACGGCTGATGGCCGCGACCTGTTTGCCGGGCGGTTTGCCTATCTGAATGGATTGGGGATGTCCGCCGGCCAACTGTTTGAAGAAATTCAAACGATCCTGTTCAACGCCACGGGAGGCGGCTCTGTGCACGTGGAGAACCTGAAAGGTGTCACCGGCGAGATTGCCTTGCGGGTGGGGGATAATGACCCGTTCGGGGTGATAAACGTGGGGGATGACAGCAAGCTGTGCAAGCTGTGCGAGGGTGAAGAACACCTTCTGGTGGGAGAACGTGATTTCAATACATCCCTGTTCAAGGAGATCAATGAACCACAGTCATCTGTCAATTTGCTGATCGGTTCCAAAAAATTCACCGAAGGCTGGAACAGCTGGCGGGTCAGCACCATGGGGTTGATGAATGTGGGCAAAACCGAAGGCGCTCAAATCATCCAGCTGTTCGGGCGCGGGGTTCGCCTGAAAGGATATGAACGAAGCCTGAAACGCAGCAACCGGGTGCATATTGCCGATGAGGTGGTCCGCCCGTCGCATCTGAACACATTGGAAACCCTGAATATCTTTGGCATCAAAGCCGACTACATGGCACAGTTCCGGGAGTTTCTGGAGGAAGAAGGCCTGCCCGCAAATGAAGCGCGGTTTGAATTTTTCCTGCCCGTGATCCGCAACCTGGGCAGCAAGAAACTCAAGACGATCCGGTTGAAAAAGACCATCAATGGTGTGAGCACCGAGTCCGGCGATGCCTTTAAAAAACTGGGGCCAATCCCAGAACTGGCAGCGCCCAATCCCGGCGACGAGCCGGCAGCGCGCTACCTGCAAAACAATCCCGTGGTATTGAACTGGTATCCCAAAATTCAGGCGTTGCGCTCCACGGGCGCCGGCAGGGATGAAAAGGAGCGCCAGCCGAACCAGGGCAACCTGATCCGCGAGCATATTGCTTTTCTGGATCTGGATGCCCTGTATTTTGAATTGCAGCGCTTCAAGGCCGAGCGGGGCTGGCACAACCTGAACCTGCCCCGGGGGAGTTTGGCCACACTGCTGGCAGACACAAGCTGGTACCGGCTGCTGATCCCGGAAACCGAGCTGGCATTTGATGACTTTGAAAAGGTCCATTTGTGGCAGGAACTGGCCGAGGCATTGCTCAAGAAATATTGTGAACGCTATTATTTTTTCCGGAAAAAAGAGTGGGAACTGCCCCACCTGGAATACCGGCTTCTGGATGGGACCGACCCCAATTTTCCGCAGCCGGCCGGGGAATTTTCCGATGGATGTTACCGGATTCTGGTGGAAGAATCCCGGACCGAGATTGTCGAAAAGCTCAAGCAACTCAAGGAGATGATCGATTCCGGAAAGCTGGCACCCTGGCAGTTTGCCGGGCTGAGCGCCATCTTGTTCGGCCGGCATTTATACGAACCGCTGCTCTATCTGGCCGGTTCCGAAGTGGAGATCCGCCCTGCCCCTTTGAATCCGGGGGAGCGCCGTTTTGTGGAAGACCTGAAAATCTACCACGATTCAGGGCCTGATCTGCTCAAAGACAAAGAACTTTACCTGCTGCGCAACCAGAGCAGAGGCAGGGGCGTGGGGTTTTTCGAAGCCGGCAACTTTCACCCGGATTTCATTGTCTGGCTCATTGACGGCGGCCATGAATACATCTCTTTTGTAGATCCCAAAGGCATCCGGAACCTGGGGTTTCAGGACCCCAAAATTCAATTCCACCAAACCGTCAAAGAGATCGAAACCCGCCTGGGTGATCCATCCGTGACCCTGAACAGTTTTGTGGTCTCCAACACCCCGGTCCATGAAATGGAACATCTCTGGGACGTCACACGACAGCAGATGCAAGCATGCCATATTCTCTTTCAGCAGGAGGGAGCAAAGCGCTATATCCATAATCTGCTTTTGAAAGCAGTTAACTAAGTTCAGAACTGCTGAATTTAATCAGGGAATTTGTTTAGGATGTGTAGATCTGAAAGAACTATAGATAAAAATATTTATTATTATATAATGGAAAATATTTCTCCACATCCTATATCGTTTGTGCCAAATGCAAAACTACAAAAATTGATGTGCCTGAATTATCAAATTTATTAAAGGGATTTATTGATAAATACTTATATTGCAATGATTTTTTTCTTGAAAAAGAAGCAGAAACCATGGATACACTTCTAAGTGATATTCTTGAAATGGAACCCTGTGACCTTGAAAATGAAACTCTTACAAGGTGGCGTTTTGAAAATAAAAAACGATTATTCGGTACGAGACATGAGGAAGGAGAACTTGAATATTTTTTATATGATGAGGTTGTGTTTTATCAAAACTGTAAATGTGGATGCTATTTGAGCAAAAAAGTTGGCGAAAAACATATATACCGAGTTAGATTTGAGTGATTGGTCGTGAATTTTAATACCGACGAGTTCAGCGAGGCAAAACCTGGTGCATCACTTGACTCGTAAATATACCATCCGGTCTTTGCCCGGCCCAGGAAAAAAAACAATAACTGCCCGGTGCCGTTTTTGTTTTTAGGACCGGCCAGGTATGTCAGCCATCAAAAAGAACGGCCCAAATTAACTGGCGAGACTGTTATTTGGAATCGTTAGCGACAAAAAAGGAGCCAGAATGACGACCGATTTCTCACCTAAAGATTCAGAGTTATCATACGAAGAGCTGGCGAAGCGCGCTCAGCGTTTTTTTGCTGAGCGCCCTGTCGTCGTTCTCGGCACAGGTGCAACAATTCCCCACGGTCTGCCGTCAATGTCGGCCCTTGCCGACTGGCTTCTTGCCACCATCACGGATCATCCTAAAGGCTGGGATGCTTTTGCGAAACGCTTGAGCGGAACCAAAGACCTATAACAATCCCTTCACGATATGCCGCTCCCGCAAGAAACCGTAGAGATTCTTGTCCGTAAGACTTGGGAGATTGTTTCTGCGAAAGATATCGAATTTTACAAACAAATATTGAAAGGCGGAGTCTCTTTTCCGCTCATCGAAATTGTTCGGTTATCTTCTGCGGACAGCGGACGCGCATCTCCGGGTTGTAACCACGAACTACGACCGCGTTGCAGAGTATGCCGCGAATGCAGTCGGCGCGTACGCGTCTACGGGCGTTACTGCCGGATGGCTTCAGCGCTTTGTCGCAACAACCGTTAATGCAGAACGAGCACCTTCCCCCGGTTTTGAGGGACTATTGACGATCCTCAAGGTTCACGGATCTCTCGATTGGTTCCGCGATACCACCGCCGATGTGATCGCGGTTCCCATTGCCCAAAGGATACCTGACGACATGAAACCGCTTGTTGTGACACCTGGTGTCTCCAAGTACAAGGAAGTCCACAAAGACCCTTTCCGAACAGTGATGAGCGCGGCGGATATGGTTCTCCGTAAAGCCACATGTTATGTGTGCATAGGGTACGGATTCAACGACGAGCATGTGCAGCCGGTTCTGGTAAACCGTGTCATGAAGGACGATATACCTCTCGTTGTCGTCACAAAAGAGCTCACCGCGCAAACCCGAAGTGCGTTTCTCAATGACCCGCCAAAACGGTTCCTGTTCGTGGAGGAAGCACCTGGGGGAACAAAGGTATACACACCGGACCGATCCCGTTGGCGTTCTTTTGGGTGGCGTGTCAATCTGGCAGCTGCATGATTTTATGAATATGATCACCGGAGGAGGGATAAGGAATGGCAATTTTGACTACAAGACCGATGATGCTATCGGCTCAGTGTACAGTGTGGACACTGGTACTGTTTTGTTGAACGTCTCGAATCTCGATGGACTTCGCAGGATGCAGGTTAATCATTTGGTCGTTCTACGAAGTTCTCGGGCTGGGCAGCACTTAATTGGGCTGATTAACAAGATCATGCGCAAAGCTCTCGTTGGGGTGAATGAGGGTGAACAGGACGGCGACGACATCCAGGATGAACGCATTGCCGTTGAAAACATCGTCCGCGTGACACTCATCGGCACGCTTCTTGATGCTGTCGGCACTGAGCAAAACGTGTTCCGACCTACGCTGGAAACGGTTCCTGAGATTGACGCTCCATGTTTTATGCTGGGCGGTGAGCGCCTTACAGAGTTTATGCGCGCCATTTCGAAGCAAATCGTAGAGGGCCAAGAGCCGCTTAGTTTAGGTAAGTATACACTCGACGAGGAGGCCGACGCCTGGATTGATGGCAACCGCTTTTTCCAGCGCCATGCTGTTGTGGTCGGCAGCACAGGATCCGGGAAGTCGTGGACTGTCGCCCGCATACTTGAGCAGGTCGCTCAGCTACCGAACGCCAGCGCTCTCCTTTTCGACATTCACGGTGAGTACACCCCGTTGGACGGCGATGGAATCAGCCATCTAAAAGTGGCTGGGCCGGGCGATTTGGCCGCGAACAGAACTCTGACGGACGGTGTGCTCTATCTGCCTTACTGGCTGCTGACTTACGAAGAAATGCTCGCCATGCTCCTTGACCGGAGCGACCAGAACGCGCCCAATCAGGCGATGGTCTTCAATCGCGAAGTTACTGATGCGAAACGCGCCTATCTTGTGGCAAGCAAGAAGGACGATGTGCTTGCAAATTTCACTATCGACAGCCCTGTGCCATTCGAAATAGCAGGCCGTAATCGATCGGCTGAGCTTCCTGAATGAAGAGCGAGTTGAGGGAGCCAAGAAGGGACACGACTAAGGCCGGTGATTTCAACGGCAAGCTCGCACGATTCATCCAGCGGCTTGATGCAAAGCGGCAAGACCGACGGCCTTGGCTTCATGTTCAGTGCGGGGGATGACGCGATGCGCTACGAGTGGATGCAGGAACTAGCGACGGTGCTTCTCGGAAGCACCAAGGTTCGGGGAGCAGGGGGTGTCAAAATTATCGACTTCTCGGAGGTTCCCTCAGACATATTGCCACTCATCATCGGCTTGGGTGGCCCGTGTGGTCTTCTCGGTTCAGCAGTGGACCGAGAAGGACAAGCAACATCCGGTCGCGTTGCTTTGTGACGAAGCCCACCTGTACATCCCGGAACGGCATGAATCTGGTGTGTCCGAAGAAGGGCTGAAGTCTTTTGAACGGATCGCAAAGGAGGGTCGGAAGTACGGAGTTGGGATTGACCGTCATCAGTCAGCGCCCGGCGGAAGTGAATCGAACGGTATTGAGCCAGTGCAATAACTTCGTGGCGATGCGCTTGACCAATGCGGAAGACCAAGCGGTCATCCGGCGATTGATGCCTGATACACTCGGGGGCTTTGTTGAACTCTTACCCATTCTGGATATTGGAGAAGCTCTCGTTGTTGGTGATGCAGCTATGTTGCCCAGCCGTATTCGAATTGACGAACCAACGAAGCGTCCGAGCAGCGCAACTGGTGGGCTTCTGGGACCGGTGGGCAGCGGAAAAATGTCGAGGATGGAATTGGAGATGCTGTCGAGGCACTGCGAAAACAGCAAATCCAGTGCGGAATGAAGTTTGCCGATGCCGCTAAAACTCCCGGTTTAAGGGAATCTTCCGCTGGTACGTCAGGCTTCCTGAACCTCAATGTCAAGAAAACCTGACATGAGCAAAAACCACCTCCATGTCACCTGCGCGCATCGATCGAACAGGATGGCTGTGTTTTGACGGCTCAGCGGAGCCGCGCCATGGCCATGCCTTTGAAGTGGGAGTTTCCCGGCGGTAAAATCAAGCCCGGCGAAACCCCTGAACACTGCCTTTGCCGGGAAATTGCCGAGGAACTGGCCGTCAAGGTGGCCGTGCACCATGCCCTGGCTGAAAAAGACCCATACATATCCGGAGTTTACCATCACCCTGTATCCCTTTGTGTGCACCATCATTTCCGGCACCATCATCCTGCGGGAGCATGCGGCCGTGATCTGGTTGCCCAGAGAAGATCTGGCCTCCCTGGACTGGGCCGAAGCAGACCGCCCGGTTTTGGAAACCTATTTACAGTTTGCCGGACAGGAGGCTCCATGACTTTCCGGCCCAGTCCCGGTATTTATGACAGGCTGCTGGACCAGGACCTGACGGAGCTTCTGGCCCGGTATCCGGAACTGCGGGCCGTTGTTTGGAAAGCTGGAAGCCGAGGAACAGCCGTCCCGGTATGCGGAATTTGTGTCTCAGGTGCTCAGGCAGGCCCTGTTGGAAGAGCCGGACCCGGAACGCCGCCGGGCCCTGTGCGACCCGGATCATCGATCTGCTGTCGCGGGTTTTCCACGGCCTACCGTCGGGTCGGCCAACATGCCCCATGCGGCCATGACCAGCGGGCTGGAATGGAACCTCAAGGTGACCTCCTTGGGCCCGGAAGCCGTCCTCTGCCCGTGGAGATGTTTGAGGAGAACAGACGGGGCGGGTGATGGGAATCCGGCACTACCTTTTGAAATCATCTGATGAAATTGACAAAAAAATACAGAAATGATAATTTTCCTTTAAATTTAAAAGGATTGAATCATGCAGAATACAATAGAAATAAAACACCTTACCAGAGAAGAAAAACTCAGGATGGTGGATGCCTTGTGGGCGGATTTATTATCAGAAGAGGAACTCCTCGAATCACCCGCCTGGCATAAGGCAGCTCTTCAGGAAACAGAGAAGCGCCTTGAAGAGGTAAAGAGAGAATTCTGGATTGGCATACTGCCAAAAAAGAAATGCGGAAACACTTTGAATGAAAATTGAAATTCTGTCTTCAGCCATGTCAGATCTGATGGAAGGCAGACAGTTCTATGAAGAACAAGGAAAAGGACTGGGAGAATATTTCTTTGATTCCTTGTTTTCAGACATTGATTCTCTGACTCTGTATGCCGGTATTCATCCTGTATTCTATGGTTACCACCGGATGCTTTCAAAACGATTTCCGTATGCCGTCTACTACAAGCTCAAAGAAAATTCCTCAGTCGCTGTATGGCGGGTGCTTGATTTAAGACGCGATCCCAAAAGAATCAGAGGGTCTCTACAAAATTTATAGTGTATCGGATCAACTGGAGCCGACCAAGGAAACCGAAGACCTGTTTATCCTGGATTTTTTCAATCGTGTGGAAGAGATCCAGGCCGCGTTCGATGATTTTTACACGGCCACCAGCCTGTCCAAAGCCACTGATGATATTGTCCGCCGCTTCAATGAACGGTGGTTTCAGGGGTGGAGCGCCACACCGGAAGAACAGCGGATCAAATTCATCCACATTGCAGACAGCATCAAAGCACACCCGGATTTTGATCAAAAGTACAAAAACAACCAGGATACCCATAACCGGGTTCTGGCATTCCAGAAAATATTTGAAGATGTCATGCTCAAAAAACGGCGCAATGAGATGGAACTGTACAAGCTGCTGGCCGGCGATGCTGCGTTCAAATCGGCAATGCAGCAAAGCCTGAGACAAATTGTTGACAGATAGCGCGTATCCGGATCATGATCATGACGGGAACAGACAACCGGAAGCGCTTTGAAGAAAATGCAGCAGAATTAAAGCAGGCCCTTGCCCTGATTCAGAAGGCGGCCAAATCGCCTGCCCTTGCAACAGACATGGGGCGGGGTCTGGTGGATATCATGGGCCGGTATACAACCACCTTTTTATGGCTCCAGCAGTATGACGAAGGATTGCTCAAAGAACCGTGCGGAAAAAGGTCATTATCCCCCAGAGCTTCAACGAATTGATGTGTATGACTATCGTGAAATCCATGTAAACGGTTACCGCACTCTTTACCAGATCATAAAATCAGATGTTTTTATCCATGGCATTCTCGGCGGCAGACGGAATATCCCGGATATACTTCAGCGGCGAAATTTGAGATAAGACAACATCGAACAACTCAAACAGAACAAGGGACTGGAAAGGGTCTGCCGGTTCGACATCAGCCGGAACAGCGACGGATATTCAGGCCTGAAAGGATCATGCATGATTCCATGGAAATTGTTGAGCCGTTCCAGAACACCTGATAACAAAAGCGAGCTGACACTCTATCAGAGGGACACGGAATATTCCATCCGTGTCAACGGACAAGAGCTTATGAACAGTAGAATGTCCGGTTCTGAAAAGATGCTTGCCGAATTATCCTGCCCTGCAATTGCCGATCGAAAAACTGCCAATGTGCTGATCGGTGGGCTTGGAATGGGATACACACTTTCAGCAGCGCTTCGGTTGCTTCCTTCCGATGCGGATGTTCTTCTTGCTGAACTTGTTCCATCCGTCGTCGAATGGAATCAAAACGTGTTGGGATCGTTAGCAGGTGATCCCCTCAAGGATTCGCGTGTTACGGTGGTTATTGAAGATGTTGTAAACATCATCAATGACAACACATCGGCCTTTGATGCTATTCTTCTGGATGTGGACAATGGCCCGGCCGGTTTGACCCAAAAAGCAAATGTGGAACTGTACAGCATGTCAGGACTCTCCATGATACACCGTGCGTTACGACCAGGTGGCGTAGTTGCCGTCTGGTCATCGTCACCGGACATAGGTTTTATACAGAGACTGAAGAAGTCTTCTTTTCATGTCCTTGAAAAAAAAGTCAGGGGCAGAACACCTAAAAAGGGTCCCGTTCATACCATCTGGATAGCCACGAAATCATGAAACTTAAAACAAAATCTTTTGACATTGCCGAGCATTTGAATACCCCTGAAGAGATTCGCGGCTTCTGCAAACGGATGAAAACAATCGGTCTTCTGGGCGGCATGAGCTGGGAAAGCACGGCAGGATATTACAAGATGATTAATGAGGGGGTGAAACAGGCCCTGGGCGGGCTGCATTCCGCAAAAATCGTGATGTACAGTGTGGATTTCGATCCCGTGGAAAAGCTGATGGGCCGGGGGGAGTGGCAGGGAGTGGCCGAATGTCTTTCAGAGGCCGCCGTAAAGATCCAGGCTGCAGGGGCTGATTTTCTCCTGATCTGCACCAATACCATGCATCAGGTGGCGCCTGAGATCCAGGATGCAATTGATATTCCCCTGCTGCATATTGCCGATGCAACGGCCGAGGCCCTGATCCGGTCCGGAATTAAAAAAACGGGCCTGCTGGGCACGGCGTTTACCATGGAGCAGGATTTTTATAAGGGCCGCCTGAACCGGGACCACGGGCTTGATGTCCTGGTGCCGGGAAAAGCAGACAGGGCCTTTATCCATAACACTATTTTTCAGGAACTGTGCCTGGGAATCGCAAAACCCGGATCCAGGAAAGAATATCTTCGGATCATCGATACCCTGGCGGACCAGGGGGCTGAAGCCGTCATCCTGGGCTGCACGGAAATCGGGATGCTGGTGGGCCAGAAGGACACATCTGTCAAGCTCTTTGACACCACGGCCATTCATGCACAAAAGGCGGTGGAATATGCACGGCAGCGCTGAAAAGGATGAACTCCTTTTTTTTCAGGGAATTGAATCATCTGGATGCTTTCAAAAAGATTCCCATATGCCGTCTACTACACAGCCACTCAACATGCGTTACCTGGGCAACACACATCATTCCCTTACGGTAATATTTTCCGACAATATCTATTGTAATTAAAAAATATTACCGTAAGGGAATATTTTGCTTGATCTTCAGAAAAAAATATTGTATATTCCCGATCGGGAGTAAATTTAAAAATAGTTGGAAGTTATGAACACAAAAACAATCGGTAAACTTGTCAGAAAATTACGAAAAGACCAGGGCTTAACCCAGTCAGAAGCAGCCGGATATCTAAATGTTGGCACCCGTTTTCTGTCAGATCTTGAAAACGGGAAACCGACTATCCAGATGGAAAAAGTCTTGCATGTATTGAAAGGTTTAGGATTAAAAGTATTTGCTGTTCCAAAGACAAACCACAAACTAATCCGATATATTGAGGAGCACATGGGTGAAGAGTAAGCTCAACGTTTTTGTTAATCAACTTAAGGCGGGTGAGCTCTGGTTGGATCAGCAGCGCAGGTTTTGTTTCCAGTATGATAAAAACTGGATCAATTCAAAAGATAGCTATCGTTTGTCTGTTTCCCTGCCTTTGAGAGAAACCGCATATGTAAATGATGATTCATATTCCTATTTTACCAATTTGCTGCCTGAAGGAAGAATCCTGGAGGCCCTTTCCAGAAAACTTCAGATTCCCGCCAGCAATCATTTTGAATTGTTACGGGCTATTGGTGGAGATTGTGCTGGTGCTGTGTCTTTATTTGAAGATGGTGCCTTGCCACAAAAACCCGAAATGTATTCTTATGACACGCTTACTAACGATCATTTATTAAAAATAATAAAGGATCTGCCTGAGAATCCGTTTATGGCCGATGAAGCTGGTATCAGACTTTCTCTTGCCGGGGCGCAGGAAAAACTTCCTGTTTCACTTAAAAATAATAAAATCCGGATTTCAATGAACGGTGCTCCCTCTTCCCATATTTTGAAAACCCCGATAAAAGATCTCCATGGAACGGTTGAGAACGAAACTTTCTGCATGATGCTGGCCAAAAGAATGGGACTGACTGTACCTGATGTTAAAATTTTTAAAATTGATGAAATACCTCTATACGTAATTGATCGATATGACAGAAAGATAGAAAACGGCCAGATCATCAGACTGATACAAGAAGACTTTTGCCAGGCATTAAATGTAAATGCCCAGTTGAAATATTCTCCAACACTCGCTATGTGTTTCTCACTCATCAGAAATGAAAGTGCTTTTCAAATCAAAGATACCAAACGGTTTTTGCAGCTAATAATTTTTAACGGTTTAATCGGTAATTCTGATGCCCACGCAAAAAATATTTCATTCATCCATGGAGAAAACGGGACAATCCTGGCACCTTTCTATGATTTATTGTCCACATATGTGTACCCTTATGCAAAAAAAATGGCTATGAAAATAGGTGGAGGGAGACATTTCCAGTTTCTTGAACCCGAACATTTTGAACGGTTTTCCAAAGACACTTCCATAAAATACAAAATTGTCAAAGAAACCATCGTGGCGATGGCTGAGAAAATTGCAAGCGAGGCAAAAAATACAACCGAAGAATTTTTTGACTTATATGGAGAAAATCCTATCCTATATGAAATTAATGAGGTGATTAAAAATTCATCGAAAGAAAAGTTAAAGGCCTTTTCTTAAAGCGAACACTGGGCGGGCTGCATTAGTTGTTGAACATCCAACATGGCGAAACGTAAATGAGATTTTGCAAAACATATGAATTTGAATACGGTATTCAGGGAATCAAACTTGGATGGTCTCTTGCAGGTCCCCTCTTATGACAGTTTACTGCTTTATTTTTGATAGTATCATGATTGATACGGGTCTTTCCCATCTGGAAAAAGAAGTGGCCGGCATTGCACAGGAAAATAAAATCGAACGGATTTATCTGACGCATCACCATGAAGACCATTCAGGAAATGCAGCACATATTAACAAGTCTATTGGCGCAGACGTATATGGACACAGGCTGACCGCATTAAATTTTTCAGATCAGATGAGAATATGGGAATTCAGATCGAATCATTGAAAAAAGTGTCAAATCTGGACTTTAACGCGCTGCTTTGCGGCCACAACCCCAGGCAGAAAAAAGGCAGAGAACATATTCAATCCAAACTTGAGTTCCTGGAAAATCTTTATGGTAATATTGTTCATCTCTGGAAAAAAGGTCTTCCTGAAAAGCAGATTTTCAATGAACTGGAACTCAAAGAAGCCTGCATTTACAAATATTTCTGTTTTGGCAATGTGAGCATGATGAACGAGTAAGATCAGCGATTCGCCATTATGAGAGTCAGATGTAAAAAGCGAAGACCGATATGGCAAATATCGGTTCAAAGACAAATTACAGGGAATGTATAAATTCTGCAAAATGCAGGATGCGCCGACTGTTGTCACGATGAAACAGAAGGTGTTCGAAATCCTTTTGTTTTCGGCGCAGATCAACCGTTTTCAGCGATTCTTCAACCGCCGCCTTTAATTCGGCAAGGTTGTGGATATCACAGCGGCGGACAAGAAACTGATAATCCGGTTCTGTCCGCGACAGCAGGAACATGACATCGTAATAATCACGTCCTTTGCCTCTGGCGAGCATGGCGGCAATCTTCATGGCACACAGCACTGCTTCGGATGGAACCGGAAATGAGAAGAAAAAACCGCACCCCTTGATGAATTCCATGACGGGCTCATAGGGTGTCTGCTGATCCTGGGATTCGATTTTCAGCAGGAACCGTGCCTCCCGATGTCCGGAAATGCCCAGGCTGAACAGAAGCTCCGGGAAATAAAGACTGCGTCGAAATGCCTTTAACCCGCTTTTTTCCCGTTCCCGGGCCTTCACGTTAAATCCACTGCGTTGCAGGAAGGTAAGCACATCATCGGACATCCGGATGAACTCTTGTTCGGTCAAATTTTTGCAGTCAAAATCCAGGTCTTCGGAAAAACGATCAATGCCCTTGGCCAGCCGCAGGTTGGTGCCTCCGATAAAGGTCATTTTGCGGATGTACTCTGTGGTGGAAAGATAATCCAGGGTTAACAACTGTACATACTCTTTGAGAATGTGCTTTTGAAAGACGGCATTCTCAGCCATTGAGGCTGGATAGTATTGTTTGATCCGGTCGATTGAGATCATATGTGATACACCTTTTCAAGTAACTGCATGCGCTTTTCAAGACGTGCGCAGTGAAACCGTTTTCCCATTGACCGCCATGTCCGCTGCTCCAGGTTTTCACGCAGTATATCCTGATCGAGCCGGAGTTCGAGAAGCTCAGACTCTGTATTATAGAAAGGATAAAGATACAGCAGATCCAGCAGCGCCTTTTCCATGGTCGCACAGGGGATTGACCGGCCGTCTGCAATGGGGCGGCGGAAATAGCCGAACATCAAATCGCTCTTGACGCTTTTGTAGGAGTACTCACCGAAGTCGTTTGTAAACGAGGCGGTTTTCAGTGATGTGACGCTGGTTATCTGGACCACGGATTCGGGAATCACCCCATAAAATGCGAGTGCCGAGTGCAGGCTGATGTAGGAGGGGTTGTAGATTTTGACGGCGATATATTCGGCAAAATCCGGCTTGTCCCTGTATTCGGGAAATGCGTACCATCCCCGCCGCAGGTGAACGAGGTACCCCTTTTTCGTCCAGCGGACCAGATTATTGCGATCAAATCCCGGCTGCCATGCATATACCTGATGAATGCTGAAGCAGACAAGGTCGAACATCTTGTTTTTAAATTCAATCCAGTTCATTTTTTGTTTCCATTATGCAGTAAATATGCTGCATTTCAGAAATATAACAAACAATCAAAAATGTCAAACATAAACTGATGCTCAAATTCGGGATCAGACTGGTCGCAGATGATCAAAATCAAAATGCTGCTGGACCTTTATCAAAATAAAGTTTATACTTTAAAATATAAACTTAAAGAACGGGGCATTTTATGAAAGCCACAGCAAAAGATCTTCGGTTTCATTCAAAAGAACTTTTAAACACAGTAAACCGGGGAGAAGAAGTCATTATAACTTATCGGGGTAAGCCTTGCGCCAAATTAATTCCTTATGATGAGCATCCGCCGAATAAAAAAAACAACTTGTTTGGCATGTGGAAAGACAACGATCTTATAACAGATGTTGACAATCATATTCGCAATTTAAGAAAAGGCAGATTTTAAATGATCGTGGATACAGATGTCCTGATTTGGTATCTAAAAGGAAATGAAAATGCATTTGAGGCCATTGAGAGTTTACATAAGTTCTCCATTTCAGTAGTAACCTACATGGAACTCGTTCAAGGGATGAGAAACAAAAATGAATTGAATCGCCTGCGGCAGACCCTGAAAATCTGGGGCACCAAAATTATTTATATATCGGAGGATATTTCCGCCAATGCGATGTTTTTTGTTGAACAGCATTTTCTAAGCCATTCAATGCAGTTAGCTGATGCACTTATCGGGGCGACGGCCATTTCTTACGGAGAGCCGGTACTTACTGCAAATAATAGACACTACAAGGTTTTAAAAGATCTTCAAATAAAAACATTCAAACCATAATTTCCGACACTATCATCCCTGAGATCCTGAACGGTATCCATAAAAACATCCTGGACGGGTACCGCTACATCGTTCAGAATTATGCGCCTGATGACCGGATATTCCTGTTCGGCTTCAGTAAATGTCTATTTTCTTTTGAGCCAGTCCTTTATCTCCTCTGCCTGATAGGTTTCCTGATCAATGGAAAGTTCCAGATTGGTGATTTCGCCGGCATGCTTCTGCGTTTCTTTTTCGTTTTTCAGGGCCTGATGGCGTTTTATGGAAGATTCCACATCTTCCAGGGTCTTTGCCAATGCGGGGCCGATGCTTGAACTCAGATTCAACGGCTGAACCTTAAAGCGCGGAGGGATCCCGTTTTCAGCTACAGGTTCGGAAAGATGAGCCAGTTGTTTCATCTGGGTCATGGCAAAATCCATGATTTTCCAACCAAACATATCCTCTTTCTGAAAAACCCATGAATCACGAATATGCCGCAACATCAGATTATACTTGTATTCAACAAGGGACTGGAATTTTTCAACATAATCATCTGGCAATTCATTTTCTTCTCCCGGTAAACCTTCCGCCTCTTTTTTGTCAAGTTTGGTAAGCATACGTTCGAATTTTTTGGCGTGCATAGCCGATTCCCAGGCTTCCCGCTGAAGTACGCGCTTGATATGCGGATCATCCACTTTTTCTGCCTCTGCATTATAATGGGGAATCAAACTCTTTTCATAATCAACATAAGATTTGAAAATAGTCGCGCGGTTTGTGGGATCGTAGGGGTAAGGGGCCGGATCCAGGTTGGGTTCTCCCCCCAGTTCTCCCACAACCATGCCCAACCAGTGCATATGCCACATTTCTTCCCGGGATCGGGAAAGCAGCTTGGCGCCCAGCGGCGTATCTTCACCTTCCAGATAGCTGTGGACCAGATACCGGATAATGGCCGCATGTTCCTCAGCCATGTCTTTGTTCAGCATACTGATAAGTTTCTGATTTTCCATGAGTATCCTCCAACCTTTAAAGGTAATTTGAGACGGGTACATTGACATCGCCTCTGACATCGAAATATTCAATTTTTTACAAACAATATACGCCAAAACATGAAAAATACATACCTCTTTTTTCAGGGGATTGAGACTGTGAACCAGGGAGACAAAACAGTGGCAAGTATCGTTATCTGTGCCAAAGAAGAAATGCGGAATCCGTTTGATAGTAGAATTGGAATTTTTTAAAGTCGTGCGGTTTTAAATATGATATAATTGGGTATGAAATATCAGCCCCCTTACACCATCACTCCTGAGATCCTGAACCGGGTCGCCGCGATCAGCGAGGCCATCGGAAGACTGACGGTGCTCACTGACAGAACGAAAGCGCTGCGGCTCAGGCGTATCAACCGAATCCGAACCATTCAGGGCTCTCTGGCCATTGAGGGCAACACCCTGAGCGAGGCGCAGATCACAGCGATTGTGGAGGGCAGGCGGGTGATTGCCCCGCCCCGGGAGGTTCAGGAGGTGAAAAATGCCCTGGCCGCTTACGACCGGTTCGATACATGGAAGCCCGAGGCGGAAAAGGATTTGCTGAAGGCACACCGGATTCTGATGTCCGGCCTGATCGACGAGGCGGGTATCTATCGGCACGGTGGTGTGGGGGTGATGGCGGAGCAGCAGGTGATCCACATGGCCCCGCCTGCCGACCGGGTGCCGCATCTGATGGCCGACCTGTTTGCCTGGCTTTCCGCCACCGACGTTCATCCGCTCATTGCCGGCTCGGTTTTTCACTATGAGTTCGAATTCATCCACCCCTTTGCCGACGGCAACGGTCGAATGGGACGGCTGTGGCAGAGCCTGATTCTGGCCCGGTGGAATCCTTTGTTCGCCGACATCCCGGTGGAAAGCCTGATCTTCGAGCACCAGGCCGAATATTACCAGGCATTGCAGGAAAGCACCCGCCGGACCGACGCCGCTCCTTTCATTGCTTTTATGGTGCGGATGATCCTGGATACGGTAACGACCGCAGCCCCCCAGGTCAACCCTCAAGTCACCCCCCAGGTCGGCGAGCTGCTGAGGGCCATTAATGGTGACATGGGCCGTGGGACGCTGCAATCCGTCCTGGGCCTGTCGGACCGGAAATCCTTTCGCGAGCGCTACCTCAAACCGGCGTTGGCCGAAGGACTGATTGAGATGACCATCCCCGGCAAACCCAACAGCCGTCTGCAGAAATACCGGCTGACAGACATGGGCCGCCAGTGGCTGGTGCACAATAAGGAGCAATAATGTTTAAATTCATTCACGCGGCGGATATTCATCTGGACAGTCCGTTGCGCGGGTTGTCCAGATATGAGTCCGCGCCTGTTGATACCATTCGAGACGCTTGCAGAAGAGCGTTTAAAAATCTGGTGGATCTGGCCATCGAAGAAAAAGCGGTTTTCGTGCTGTTGGCCGGAGATCTCTATGATGGAGACTGGAAAGATTACAGCACAGGGATATTTTTAAGCCGGCAGATGGGAAAATTACAGCAGCATGGCATACAGGTATTTGCTGTCGCAGGAAACCATGATGCTGCAAACCGGATGACCAAAGCGTTGGATACGCCCGCCAACATGAAGATTCTTTCCGCCGGGAAAGTGGAAACCGTCATACTGGAAGACTGTTCCGTGGCCATTCATGGACGCAGCTTTAAAACCCGGCATGTGGACGAAAACCTGGCGGCGGGATTCTGCCAGGGCCTCAAAGGCATGTTCAATATCGGGCTTCTTCATACCAGCCTTGACGGCCGGGAGGGACATGCAAGCTATGCGCCGTGCACCCTGGATGATCTTCGCTCAAAAAATTATCAGTACTGGGCCCTGGGGCATGTCCACAAACAGGAAATCGTTTCTGAAGATCCCTTTGTCGTGTTCCCGGGGTGCATACAGGGCCGCCATATCCGGGAAAGCGGTCCAAAAGGCTGTGTGGTGGTCACGGTTGAGGAAGATGCCGTCACACAGATGGAACAGGTGCCTCTGGATGTACTGCGGTGGACCCTGAATGAAATCGATCTGACCGATATGGAAGACCTTCGGGATGTCCTGGAAAAAGTCCGAAAAGCCATTGAACAGGAACGGGCACTGGCAGAGGACAGGCCCCTGGCAATGAGAATCAGGCTTAAAGGTGCCACAAAGCTGTCTGATCAGCTGGCCGCGTTTCCGGAAAAACTGGAACAGCAGGTAAAAGCCCTGGGGGCTGAAACCGCCGGTGATGACGTCTGGATTGAACGGGTTGAAAACAGGACCCTGGGAAAATATGATCTGGAAACGGCCCTGGCCGATGACACCTCACTGGGGCAATTGCTCAAGGCCATTGTCTCAACACCTGAGGATGCAAATCAAATCGACGGTCTGGAAGACAAAATAGCGGAACTCCGGCAAAAAGTGCCGCCCGAAGCCTTTGGAACTGAGTCCATTCTGGATTTGAACGACCATCAGGTCATTCAACGGATCACCAGGGAAGCCAAAAAAATGCTGATCGGCAGAATGCTGGCAACAGGGGGTGAAAAATGAGAATCAACCGCCTCGACCTCATTGCTTTCGGCCGCTTTACAGAAAAATCGCTGGACCTGTCTGAAGGGGATCTGGGGCTGCATCTGGTTTACGGTGATAACGAAGCCGGAAAAAGCACCTCATTGAGAGCGCTGATCGGCTGGCTGTTCGGCATTCCAGCCAGAACCGGCGATAATTTTGTTCATGCAAATCCGCAGCTCCGGATAGGCGGGGAATTACAGCTCTCCAGCGGAGAAACAATAGAATTTGTCAGAAGAAAGGGGAACAAAGACACCCTGCTTGCATATGGAAGTGATGATCCTTTGGATGAAAGCCGGTTCAGACGGTTTCTTCCGGCGGGTATCGATGAAACCATTTTCACCAGACTCTGGGGTATTGACCATGAAAGATTGCTAGCCGGGGGTCGGGAGCTGCTGGAACAGTCCGGGGACCTGGGCCAGGCATTGTTCAGTGCAGCGGCCGGGACGGCAAATCTTCGGGAAATATTGATGGAAATGCAAAACAATGCCGTTGACATCTTCAAGCCCAGGGGTTCCAAAGCCGCCCTGAACAAGTCCATCTCAGATTATAAAGATGCGCACAAAAGAATGCGGGAAGCCACCCTGCCCGTTTCTACCTGGAAAGCGCTGCAAACAGATCTATCAAAAACCAATGCCGCTATCGATGAGGTTGAACAAAAGATCAATGAAAAGAACAAACAAAAAAGCGGTCTGGAACGTATCAACCGTGTCAAAGGGGCCCTGGCCCAGCGTCGAAACTGTCTGATGAAACTGGCAGAACTGGGCACGGTACTGCTGCTGCCCGAAGATTTTTCAGATCATTTGAAAACAGCCAGAGAAACGCTTCAAAACGCATTGGACGCAAAAGAACGCCTCGAGGCCAAACGTGACGTCTTGAATAAAGAATCCGGATCTTTGCGTGTACGTGAGGATTTACTGAAAAATGAAGACGCCATCTTACGGCTCTACCAGGATATCGGGGCTGTTGAAAAGACCATAAAGGACCGGCCCGGTCAGGATGGAAAACGGCGGTTGCTGCGAAATGAAGCCCAAACACTGCTGAAGGGTATCCGGCCTGACATTGGTTTAGATGA
The DNA here is from genome assembly GCA_034522435.1 of Desulfotignum sp. Taxonomy (GTDB): domain Bacteria; phylum Desulfobacterota; class Desulfobacteria; order Desulfobacterales; family Desulfobacteraceae; genus Desulfotignum. The sequence goes on along the minus strand of JAXHLJ010000005.1, from coordinate 418,673 downwards.
CGCCGATCATCTCAGGCCGCTTCTCAACAATAAAAAATGGATCTCGGAACTGGCCCGGCAAAAAAGTTTATTGATACAAAAACAAGACGGGTACAAAGCCGCATTACGGGATCTCCAGGATGAAACAAAGTCGCTTGAAAGCAACCTGGAAAATATACCGCAAAGTGACATCGATTTGCCGGAGTTGAAAGCGGCAGTTGCATCAGCACGCAAAGCCGGCGACATTGAACAGCGCCTGAATGACATCAGGATACAGGCTGCACAGGAAAAAGCCGCCTGCGAAAACGAATTTGCAAGACTGGGGCACTTTCACAAGGATGCAGACGACTTGTTATCGTTGGGGCTGCCGGTTTCTGAAACGCTGGACCGGTTTGAAAAAGAAACCGATGACCTCATGGAAAAATTCAGAACCGCTTCCCTTAAAAAACAGGAAATTGAAGAGGAAAAAAGGCAGGCGGAACAGGAGTTAAAAGCGCTGCTGTTAAAGGAAGACGTACCGAAAATTGCCGACCTGGAGGCATCCCGCAAGGACCGTGACAAAGGGTGGTCATTGATAAAACAAACATATATCGAGCAGCGCGATATCAGTGACAGTGTTTCGGGTGATACATATGACGCTGATCTGCCGGCGGTGTATGAAAAAAAAGTCGAGCTGGCAGACCATATATCCGACCGCCTGAGACTGGATGCGGACCAGGTGGTGAAACGGGCAGACCTGGAAGCAAAAATTGATCACATGACCTCGAGAATCGCTGATCTGGCAACGATTTTCGAAAAGACAAAACAGGCTCAGGCTGATTTTGACACCCGATGGGCCGCCGTCTGGAAGCCCCTGCATATTGCTGCCGGAACCCCCAGGGAGATGAAGCAGTGGGTGCTGAAAGCAGAACGACTGATCGAAAAAATTCATGCGGCAAAGGGTGTTTCCGCCAAAGAAAAAAAACTGTTTGAAGAATGTGATCATCTGAAGACATCGATGTCACACCAGATAGCCGGTTTTGATGCTTCGGCAAACATACAGGGAAAGAGCCTTGAAGCACTGATTTCACTGTGTGAACAGCGAATCGAAAAAGAGCAGGAAGCCCGTGACATTCGTCAGAAAATTGCGCATTCACTCAAAGAGCTGCATATCCGGCTGAAACGGACCCGGGATGACCTGAAAACGGTGGAAACCGGTTTGATCACCTGGTCCGGTGAGTGGGAAAAAGCCATATCCGGCCTGGGCCTGAAACCGGATGCGCATCCGGAAACCGCCATGGAAACATTTGATCACCTGGTGTCGTTCTTTAAAAAGTTCGATCAGTCTGAAGATCTGCGGAAAAGAATTTACGGCATGGACAAGGTCAAGGAGGAATTTGACCGAAGCGTTCACGAATTTGCCGAAAGTATCGAATTGAAGACAGATGACCAGGATGCATTGACAATTGCCGCTCAATTACATCGAGACCTCAACGCCGCCCGGGAAGCCCGGGCAAGTTACCTCAAAATCAAAGACCAGCTGGAGGAAAAAAACCAGGAGATCAAAGATGTCACGATCACCATCCGCCAGTCACAGGAAAAAATCATTGAACTGAAAACCCGGGCCGGGGTGGAAACTGTTGAGGAACTGGTCGAGGCCGGTGAAAAATCAAACCATAAACGGGACCTGCTCAAACAGATTGAAACGCTGGAACAGGAACTGAACCGCAATGGGGACGGCTTTGGCATTGAAGCGCTGGAAGCAGAGGTGAACAATTCAGACATTGACGGCATCGAAGGGGACATTGACAGAATATCCAGTGAGCTCAAAGAGCTGCAATCCGAAAGGGACAGGCTGCGCGACCAGCGGCAGATCATTCAGCATGACATCCGGCAGAATGATGGAAGTTCTATGGCAGCCAATGCGTCTGAAGAAGCAGAAGCACACCTTTCCAGCATCACCCGGAATGCGGAACACTATCTGCGTTTCCAGATCGCCGCCCTCATCCTGGAGCAGCAGATAGAAAATTACAGAAAAGAAAACCAGGCCCCTGTTTTAGGCAGGGCGGGTGAATTGTTCTCAACGCTGACACTGGGCTCTTACGCAGGGTTGAGGGATGAACTGGATGCTTCGGGAAAGCCGATACTGCTGGGTGTTCGTCCGGACGATCAGGAGGTGGCCATCGACGGCATGAGTGACGGATCCCGGGACCAGCTCTATCTGGCCCTGCGCATGGCCACGCTTGAGCAGCATCTGAAAAAGGGGGAGCCCATGCCCTTTGTCGTGGATGATATCCTTATCGGATTTGATGATAACCGAACCCGTGTCTGTCTGGAGGTACTGGCACAATTATCTACACACATCCAGGTACTGCTTTTTACACACCACAAACGGGTGCTGGAACTGGCAGACAGCTGTAATGACACCGATAAGATTTTTCAGCACGATCTTTCCTGACGAGATGACACCCGCCCGACAGAAAGACCACAACCGATCATTCCCTGTCCATTGAAGGGTATCGCGTCAGCCAAGAAAAGCCGGTTCCATGATTGAATCCACAGAAAAAAGACGGGACCCTTTTTTATGCGGCCATTGCCGGCAATTGTTTTGATTTCTGCGGATGCCGGGCTTGCTGCGTCTCTGTGCGCGAAGTGGATGCGCCCGGCCATCCCGAGGAAAAGACTGGTCAGAACAACGAACTGCTTGATTTGATCGTGAACGGGTTCAATGGGTTTATTTATACCGTATCCACTGATTACAAGGTCGAATTCATCAATGATGCCCTGATGGATTGCGGTGGCATCCCGGATACCCTGATCGAAAGTGAATTTTTCGGCTATCGAAAAGGGGCATTTACCGGTATGTTATCCTGAATCGCCTGGATATTTTTGATTCCCTGGGGCAGAAAGTACCATGGGATACCCGGTTGACCCCGGATGAGTCATGGGCCGGCCGGGAAAACAGGTCTATGAATAGAAATACGATTATCCTCAGCTGTATTTAAATTCTTGACGGAATTTGCCGGGCGATGATATCTATGGGCCAACAATGACCCGTATTCATGAAGGAATCCGCCATGACTCCCCAGGACCTGACCCGGCTTTTGTCTGATGTGGCAGATGGCCGCACCCTTGTCACAGACGCACAAAAACAGCTTGCCGGCCTGACATTCGAATCCATTGAATATGCCCAAATCGACCACCACCGGTCCCTGCGCAAAGGCTTTCCCGAGGTGATCTTCGGGTTGGGCAAGACCCGGGAACAGATTGCCGGGATCCTTGAAAAAATGGTGCCAAAAGAAAATGTGATCCTGGTGACCCGGATCGAGCCGTCCATTGCAGACCTGCTTGTGGCGCAATTTGAAAATGCCCGGTATTTTCCGGATGCCCGGCTCCTGCAAATCCAGAAAACCCCGCCGGACATCACCGGGACCGGCACCATCCTGGTCATCACGGCCGGCACCTCGGACATCCCCGTGGCCAAAGAGGCGGTACTCACGGCCCGGGCCATGGGCAACCGGGTCGACACTCTGTTTGACGTGGGCGTGGCCGGGATCCACCGGCTGTTTGCGCACAAAGAGATGATCCAGAATGCCGGGGTGATCATTGTGGCGGCGGGCATGGAAGGTGCCCTGCCCTCGGTGGTGGCGGGCATGGTGGGGGCACCGGTGATTGCCGTGCCCACCAGTATCGGGTATGGCACCAGCTTCGGGGGGATGACCGCGCTTCTGGGCATGCTCAATTCCTGCGCGTCCAATATTGCGGTGGTCAACATCGACAACGGGTTCGGGGCCGGGTTTATGGCATCGGCCGTCAATCATGTGGGAACCGGCAAAACCGGGCAGTCCTGAAATAAAATTGTCTTTCCGGCATTTTTTTGTTGACAGGCCATAAGTTTATATATAATGAATAAACTTTAAAGAAAGTGAATATGACATGACACCCGAATTTACAAGCATACTACTGGTAGTCCTCATTATTATCGTGGAGGTGATTATTGACACCTCCAGGCGACGGGGCTCCTAGTGGCATAAATTAATTGACAAGTTAAAAGCCGTTATCAGCCCCGAGGGGCAGATAACGGCTTTTTTGCTTTTAGCGCAGTGCAAGGAGATGAATATGAGAAGCCACACGGCAACCAAAGGGGTGGAACGGGCCCCCCACCGGAGCCTGATGAAGGCCCTGGGGTATACGGACCGGGAGATCCGCCAGCCGTTGATCGGCATCGCCAATGCCGCCAATGAACTCATTCCCGGTCATATGCACCTGGACACCCTGGTGGCGGCTGTCAAGGCCGGCATCAGCATGGCCGGGGGCACGCCCATGGAATTTTCCACCATCGGGGTGTGCGACGGCATTGCCATGAACCACAAAGGGATGCACTATTCCCTGGCGTCCCGGGAACTGATCGCCGATTCCATCGAGGTCACGGCCATGGCCCACCCGTTTGATGCCATTGTCATGGTGCCCAACTGTGACAAAATCGTGCCCGGCATGCTCATGGCTGCAGCCAGACTCAACATCCCGGCGATTTTCATCAGCGGCGGCCCCATGCTGGCCGGACTGGACCCGACAGACCAGACAAAAAAAATCGATCTGGTGTCCGTGTTCGAGGCTGTGGGCGCGGTCCGGGCCGGGCGCATGGACGAAGCAGACCTGGCCGCCGTGGAAGAGTGTGCCTGCCCCACCTGCGGGTCGTGCGCCGGCATGTTCACGGCCAACTCCATGAACTGCCTGACCGAAGCATTAGGCATCGCCCTGCCCGGCAACGGCACCATTCCGGCCCCCATGTCCCGGCGCATCCGCCTGGCCAAGGAAACCGGCATCCAGATCATGGCGCTGCTGGAACAAGGTGTCACCCCGGACAAAATCATGACAAAACAGGCGTTTATGAACGCATTGACCGTGGACATGGCCCTGGGCTGTTCCACCAACACGGTACTGCACCTGACCGCCATTGCCCATGAGGCCGGCGTTCCCCTGGATCTGTCGGTGATCAACCAGGTCAGTGAAAAAACCCCGCATATCTGTTCGTTGAGCCCGGGCGGGCCCGACCATATCCAGGATCTGGACCGGGCCGGCGGGATCCCGGCGGTGATGAAAACCCTGGCCGACCATTCCCTGCTGGATACCGGGTGCCTCACGGCCACCGGAAAAACGGTGGCAGACACCCTTTCTTTTGCGGAGATCAAAGACCGGACCGTGATCCGCCCGGCCACGGAGCCTTATCATGCCCAGGGGGGTCTGGCCGTGCTGTTCGGCAACCTGGCCCCGGACGGGTGTGTGGTCAAGCAGTCGGCCGTGGTGGATGAAATGATGGTTCACCAGGGGCCGGCCCGGGTGTTTGACACGGAAGAAGCCGCCACCGAGGCTATTCTGGGTGGAAATATCCATGCCGGAGATGTGGTGGTGATCCGGTATGAAGGCCCGGCCGGGGGACCCGGCATGCGGGAGATGCTCACCCCGACCTCTGCCATTGCCGGCATGGGACTGGGGGCTGCCTGCGCCCTGATCACGGACGGCCGGTTTTCCGGCGGCACCAAAGGGGCCTGCATCGGCCATGTGTCTCCGGAGGCGGCGGACGGCGGCCCCATCGCTGTCATCCGGGAAAACGACAAGATCCACATCGATATTCCGGCCAAAACCATTGATCTGATGGTGCCGGAAAAAGACATTCAGGAACGGCTGGCCCAATGGGTCAAACCCGAACCCAAAATAAAAACCGGCTATATGGCCCGGTATGCGCGGCAGGTTTCTTCCGCCGCACAGGGAGCGATTTTTCAATCATGACACAGGAGAAAACAATGAAACTGACAGGGGCACAAGTCCTGATTAAAATGATCAAGGCCCAGGGCGTTGACACCATATTCGGATATCCCGGCGGTGCCACCATCGAAATCCATGATGAAGTCGTCCGCCACGATGACCTGCGTCATATTCTGGTGCGCCATGAACAGGGCGCGGTCCATGCGGCAGACGCCTATTCCCGGGCCCACCAGACCACGGGCGTGGCTTTGGTGACCTCGGGCCCGGGGGCCACCAACACGGTCACCGGCCTGGCATCGGCCCATGCCGACTCCATTCCCATGGTGGTGTTCTGCGGCCAGGTACCCACCGGGCTCATCGGCAATGACGCGTTCCAGGAGGTGGACATTGTGGGCATCACCCGGCCCTGCACCAAGCACAACTACCTGGTCAAAGACCCGGACAAGCTGGCGGCCACCATCCAGGAGGCATTTTACATCGCCCGGTCCGGCCGGCCCGGCCCGGTGCTCGTGGACCTGCCCAAGGATATCATCCAGTCCAAAATCGACTTTACCATGCCCAAAGAGCCCAATCTTCGGTCCTACAAACCCAATTACACGCCCAACAAGAAACAGATCCACAAGGTGGTGGAGATGATCAAGGCGGCAAGACGTCCCGTGGTGTTTGCCGGCGGCGGCGTGATCCTGTCCCGGGCATCCGAACAGGTCACCCGGCTGGCCAAAATGGCTCAGATCCCGGTGACCACTTCTTTGATGGGACTGGGGGCGTTTCCCGGCACAGATCCTTTGTGGCTGGGCATGCTGGGCATGCACGGGACCTTCAGGGCCAACATGAGCATCGGACATTGTGATCTGATCATTGCCGTGGGGGTCCGGTTCGACGACCGGGTCACGGGCAATATCAGCAAATTCGCTCCCCATGCAAACATCATCCAGATCGATATCGACCCCACCTCCATTCACAAGAACATCGAGGTGCAGTGCCCCATTGTGGGGGACTGCAAAACCACGCTGGAACATATTCTGGCGCTCATGGAAAAACAGGCCCCCGAAGACCTGGCCGTGGACCGGGATGCCTGGCTGGCACAGATCGATCAGTGGAAGCAGACCATGCCCTTAAAGTATGACCAGAAAGCCGATGTGATCAAACCCCAGTTCGTGGTGGAAAAGCTGTGGGAGATCACCCAGGGCCAGGCCATCATCACCACGGAGGTGGGTCAGAACCAGATGTGGGCGGCCCAGTATTATCATTTTGACCGGCCCAACCATTTCATCACCTCGGGCGGTCTGGGGGTCATGGGCTTCGGCCTGCCGGCCGCCATCGGCGCCAAGGCGGCCTGTCCGGACAAGCTGGTGGTGGATGTGGCCGGGGACGGGTCCATCCAGATGAACATCCAGGAGCTGATGACGGCCGTGGAACACTGCCTGGATGTCAAGATCGTGATTCTCAACAACCGGTTTTTAGGCATGGTGCGCCAGTGGCAGGAACTGTTCTACAACAAAGCCTATGCCTGCACCAACATCGAAAAGGCGCCTGATTTTGTCAAACTGGCGGATGCCTACGGGGCCACCGGGTTCCGGTGCACAGACCCGGCCTGCGTGGAAGAGACGTTGAAAAAAGGACTGGAGACGCCGGGCACCGTGATCATGGACTTTGTGGTGGAAAGAGAAGAATCGGTCTATCCCATGGTGCCGGCCGGCGGTGCCATAACAGATATGCTCCTTGTATAAAGGAAACAACAATGGAAACCAGCAGATATTTACTTTCAATTCTTGTGGACAACGAGCCGGGGGTGCTGTCGCGGATCGCCGGCCTGTTCTCCGGCAGAGGGTTCAACATCGACTCGCTCAGCGTGGCTTCCACCGATGATCCGGTGGTATCGCGCATCACCATGTCCACCACCTGTGACGCCCAGACCATCGAGCAGATCAAAAAACAGCTTCACAAGCTCATCAACGTGATCACGGTGAACGACCTGACGGAAAAAAAATATGTGGAACGTCAGCTGGCCCTGGTCAAGGTCCATGCCAAACCGGAAAAGCGGGCTGAGGTCCTGCGCATTGTGGATATTTTCCGGTGCCGGGTGGTGGATGTGGGGCATGCCCACTATACCATCGAAATTTCCGGAGACAGCGGCAAACACGAGGCGTTCCTTTCCTTGATGAAACCCATGGGAATCATAGAAATCGCCAGTACCGGGGCCATTGCCCTGGGAAGGGAAGCGGGGAAATAACATGGCACCCAATGTAGTTTTATATGATACCACCTTGAGAGACGGCATGCAGGGAGAAAACATCTTTTTTTCTCCGGAAGACAAAGTGAAAATTGCCAGACGCCTGGACGATGCCGGCATCCATTACATCGAAGGGGGCTGGCCCGGCTCCAACCCCGGGGCGGCCCACTTCTTTGAACTGGCAAAGGAAATCACGTTCACACAGGCAAAAGTGGCGGCGTTCGGTGCCACCCGGCGGCCGGGCATTTCCTGTGACAAAGATGCCAACCTGGCCGCCCTTATCGACTCCGGTGCGCCGGTGATCACCATTTTCGGCAAATCCTGGGACCTGCATGCCACCGAAATCATGGACAACACCCTGGCAGAGAACTTAAAGATGATCACAGAAAGCATTGCCTACCTTCTGGATCAGGGCCGGGAAGTGATGTATGATGCCGAGCATTTTTTCGACGGGTATAAAGCCAACCGCCGGTATGCACTGGAAACGCTGGAAGCGGCCCTGGAGGGCGGTACCCGGACCCTGGTGCTGTGTGACACCAACGGCGGGTCTCTGCCCTGTGAAATCGAGGAGATCATCCGTTCGGTCACGGCGCACTTCAAAGACCGGCCCGACATCTGCTACGGGATTCATACGCACAACGACTGTGCCATGGCCGTGGCCAACGCAGTCAATGCGGTGCATGTGGGTGCCACCCTGGTCCAGGGCACCATCAACGGGTACGGGGAACGGTGCGGCAACGCCGACCTTACCGCCATCATCCCGATTTTGGCCCTGAAGATGAAAAAAGACTGCATTTCAGACGACAACCTGAAAAAACTGCTGAACCTGTCCCGGTTTGTCTCGGAAACCGCCAATGTCCCGCCGGTCAACTCCCGGCCTTTTGTGGGAAAAAGTGCATTCGCCCACAAGGGCGGTGTCCATGTGTCCGCCATCATGAAAAATCCGAAAGCCTACGAGCACATGAATCCGGAAAAAGTGGGCAATGTCCGCCGGGTGCTGGTATCGGAACAGTCGGGAAAAAGCAATATCATCTACAAGGCGGAAGAACTGGGGGTGGATCTGGGGGGTGATGCGGTCAAACAGCGGCAGATTGTGGCCTCCATCAAGGATCTGGAAGATGACGGGTTCGAGTTTGACGCGGCGGAAGGCTCTCTGAAGCTGATCATGGAAAAACTGACCGAACAGTACAAAAGCAGTTTTGACCTGGAATCCTTCCGGGTGGTGGTGGAAAAAGACAAGGAACGGCCCTGCTACTCCCATGCCATGATCAAGATCCGGGTGGGCAAGACCACGGAGATCACTTCGGCGGAAGGAGACGGCCCGGTGTCGGCCCTGGACAATGCGTTGCGCAAGGCCTTGTCCGCCATGTATCCCCAGATCGATGACATGCACCTGGTGGACTTCAAGGTCCGGGTCATTGACGGGTCCGACGGCACCGACGCCAAGGTCCGGGTGTTGATCGAATCCCGGGACACCAACAATGTTTTTTCCACCATCGGGGTGTCCGAAGATATTATCGAAGCCTCCTGGCAGGCTTTGTCCGACAGTTTTCAGTATAAACTGTCCCTGGACCACCAGAAAAAATCTTAACGTATTGAACATACAAACTTTTGACATATCCAACAAACAAGGACAGGATCATGAACGACGACAAACGCATCATTATTTTTGACACCACCCTGCGGGACGGGGAACAGTCCCCGGGGGCCAGCATGAATCAGGCGGAAAAACTGCGTATTGCCACCCAGCTGGAGCTGCTGGGGGTAGACGTGGTCGAAGCCGGATTCCCCGCCGCATCGGACGGGGATTTCGAAGCGGTCAAAAAAATTGCCGACAGCCTGAAAAAAGTCCAGGTGGCGGCCCTGTGCCGGGCCAATGAACCGGACATCCGCCGGGGATGGGACGCCATCAAGGGGGCGGTCAACCCCCGAATCCACACCTTTATCGCCACCTCGGAGCTGCACATGAAATACAAACTCCAGATGGAGCCGGCGGATGTGCTGAAAAAAGCCGTCGAATCGGTGAAACTGGCCGCGTCTTTCACGTCCAACGTGGAGTTTTCCGCCGAAGACGGGTCCCGGTCGGATCCGGATTTTCTGTGCACGGTGTTTGAATCGGTCATCGATGCCGGGGCCACCACCATCAACCTGCCCGATACTGTCGGGTATGCGGTTCCCGAAGAATTCGGCAAACTGGTGGCATATGTCATTGAAAATACCTCCAACATCGACCAGGCGGTGCTGTCGGTGCACTGCCACAACGACCTGGGTCTGGCCACGGCCAACACCCTGGCCGCCATCCAGAAAGGGGCCCGCCAGGTGGAGGTCACCATCAACGGCATTGGCGAACGGGCCGGCAACACCTCCATGGAAGAAGTGGTGATGTCTTTGAAAACCCGGCCCAATTTCTTCAGCCACACCACGGGCATCGACACCACAAGGATCTATCCCACCAGCCGGCTGGTGAGCATGATCACGGGCATTCTCATCCAGCAGAACCGGGCCATTGTCGGGGCCAATGCCTTTGCCCACGAAGCCGGCATCCACCAGGATGGGGTGTTGAAAAACCCCATGACCTACGAAATCATGAAACCGGAAACCGTGGGCATCCACAAGAACAGCCTGGTTCTGGGCAAACACTCGGGCCGGCACGCCCTGGCCGCCCATATCCGGGATATGGGATATGATCTGTCCGACGAAGAGATCAATCTTGTATTTCAGAAATTCAAAAACCTGGCAGACCGCAAAAAACAGATTCTGGACGAAGATATCGAGGCCCTGATCAATGAAGGGGTGCTGCGGACCCCGGAGGTGTTCAGTCTGGAATATATCCATGTGCTGTCCGGTTCCACCGTGTTCCCCACGGCGTCGGTGCAGCTCAAGATCCACGGCCGCCTGGTGCAGGGGGCTCTGGAAGGCACCGGTCCCATCGATGCGGTCTACAACATCATTTCCAGGCTCACCAATACCAAATCCAAGCTGCTGCGGTTCACCATCTCCGCGTTGACCGAGGGCACGGATGCCCAGGGCGAGGTCACCGTCCGGCTTGAAGAAGACGGCATCGTGGCCCTGGGCAAAGGTGCGGACCCGGATATCATCACGGCATCGGCCCTGGCCTATCTCAACGGCCTGAACCGCCTGGAATATCTCAAAGCCAATCCCCCCAGGGAGGAAGCGGCATTGTAATCACTGGATCATCATTTGCTGGCCCGGTATTTGCATTCATACCGGGCATGGCAACTGATTTCACATCCATCACAGGGATTGTTATTCCCGCTTCCTGGGATGCCGGCGGAACGATTCTGGGTACCGCCATCGTGACATTTGACGAAGATCACATCACGGTGGCGGACACCGGTCCCGGCAGCGCCCTGATTCCTTATCTGCGTAAAACCGTGACCGTCACCGGACAGTTACAGATTCAGGGCAATTCAAAAACCATTCATGTCCGGGAATTCAACGTACTCGTTCCGGGAGAAGCCGCCGGACAAACAGTGATTGACAGATCCGGTTCCGGCTGTTAATACTTTTTTCAAGATTGAAGACCGTTTCCATGCCTGGCCGACTGCACCGGTTCAGGACATTGATGACAAGGACCTTTCTTGATGAAAGAGATACTGGTATTGAGCAGCCGGCCCGGGGATCTGGACATGATTCAGTCCCTGAATCCGCGCATGAAAAAGGTGTATGAAAACATCCGGTCCGTGGCCCCCACCATTGCCACTGTGCTGCTGCTGGGCGACACCGGCACGGGAAAAGGCAGGACCGCCCGCCTGATCCACTGGCTCAGTCAGCGATATGACAAGCCCTTTATCGAGGTCCACTGCGGCGCCATTCCCGACACCCTGATGGAAAGCGAACTGTTCGGGCATGAAAAAGGGGCGTTCACCGGCGCGGACCGCAGAAAACCCGGAAAATTTGAAATGGCCGCGGGCGGCACCATTTTTCTGGATGAAATCGGCACCATCACCCCGTCCGCACAGATCAAGCTGCTGCAGGTGCTTCAGGACGGGGTTTTCAGCCGGGTGGGCGGAGATGCCGCCCTGAAATCGGATGTCCGGATCATTGCCGCCACCAATGCGGATATCGCGGAACTGGTGAAAACCGGGCAGTTCAGAAAAGACCTGTATTACCGCCTCAATGTCTTTCCCGTGCAGATCCCGCCGCTTCAGGAACGGCTGGAGGATATAGATGGTCTGATCGAAGTGTTTTTGAAAAATTTAAACATCAAGTACGGCAAAAAAATAACCGGCATCCATCCAGTGGTGATGGACCGGTTCGAACGGTATGACTGGCCCGGCAATATCCGGGAGCTGGAAAATCTTCTGGAGCGGGCCTGTATTCTGGAAACAGGCCCTGTTCTCATGCCCCAGAGCTTTCCGCTGGAAACCATGCCGGACATGGACGGTCCCGGGCCCGGCAGTGACCCCGGTACACCGATATCCCGGGCCAGACAGCAGGCCGTCGACCGGTTTGAACAGGAATATCTGACCACCCTTCTGGGTCAGACCCATGGCCGGATCGATCAGGCAGCCGCTGTTGCCGGCATCACCCCCCGGCAGCTCAACCGGCTGCTGAAACGCCATCAGCTCAACAAAAACATTTTCAAACCACCCAAAGACACGTGATGTCCTGAAAACCCTTCTGATCGGCATTCAAGGACACCCCGTGTCTGATTATCAGTGAAACAATTATGCGGAAAACCCCTCCGCCGGCATCTGCATGACGGCCGGAACATTGCCCTTCAATGCATCCATTTTTCCCAGGGTGGCCGGCAGAACCCACTGAATAAAGTATTGCGCCGTGGTCACCTGCCCCTGATAAAACGCGGCATCTTTTTTCTTTGCGGTTGCGATTTTGGGCTGGGCAGTGACGGCCCGCCACAGTTCCAGCCAGGCCATGACCACATCGCCTGTGACATCCAAAAACGGATGGGCCATGGCAAAGGCATCCAGCACCTTTTCGGACATGGCGGTCATGCCCATGTGCATGGCGGTATCCCCCAGCTTGTTCACCGCCTGCTCCACTCTTACCGCCATGTCTTCCAGTTCGGAAATTTCCTTGGCCGCGGCAATGGTCTGGTTCATCCGGGTCAAAAGGTCCATGAACGGCTTGCCTTTTTTCAGACCCAGCTTTCTGCCCAGAAGATCCATGGCCTGGATCCCGTTGGTCCCTTCATAAATGGAAGTGATCTTACAGTCCCGAAGCAGCTGTTCCTGGGGATATTCACTGATAAAGCCGTATCCCCCGTATACCTGGACGCCCTGGGTGCACACCTCGAATGCCCGGTCCGTGATATAGCCTTTCACCACCGGAATCAGCAGCTCGATGAACCCCTGATACATATCCTTTTCAGATTCATCCTGTGCCGTCACCACCTTGTCGAAACAAAGCGCCGTAAAATACATCAACGCCCGCATCCCTTCCACATAGGCTTTCATGTGAATGAGCTGGCGTTTGACATCCGGATGGTTGATGATGGCCACGGGTTTAGGGTCTTTGTCAAATATTTTGGTCAGGTCCGGGCCCTGGATTCTCTGTTTTGCATAATTGACCGCATTGATGTAGGAGGCACTGGCAAAACCGAACCCCTGAAGCCCCACGCCCAGCCGGGCTTCATTCATCATCACGAACATGGCTTTCATGCCTTTGTTCTCTTCTCCCAGCAGCTCGCCAACGCAGTTGCCTTTGGAGCCGAACGCCAGCGCAGCGGTGGCATTGCCGTGGATGCCCATTTTTTCTTCCAGCCCGGTACAGACCACATCATTGGGCTCACCGATGGTACCGTCTGCATTGATCCGGTATTTGGGCACCAGAAAAAGCGAAATCCCCTTGGTCCCGGCGGGCGCCCCTTCAATGCGGGCCAGCACCGGATGAATGATGTTTTCCGTCAGATCCTGGTCCCCGCCGGAGATGAAAATCTTGCTGCCGGTAATGGAAAAGGTGCCGTCGTCATTGCGTTTGGCCGTGGTGGTCAGGTTTCCCACGTCAGACCCGGCTTCCGGCTCGGTCAGGCACATGGTGCCGGCCCATTTGCCGGTATACAGATTTTTCAGATATTTTTTCTTCTGGTCTTCGGTACCGAATTCCTCCACCAGCTTGCCGGCCCCGTGGGTCAGGCCGGGATACATGAGAAAGGCGCAGTTGGCCCCGGTAAACAGTTCTCCGGTCGCCATGGAAAGAACCCGCGGCATGCCCTGCCCCCCGAATTCCGGATCATCGCACATGGCCACCCATTCGCCCTCACAGAACAATTTGTAAACCCGGTGAAAACATTCCGGAATCGTGACGTTTCCGTTTTCCAGGGCACAGCCGGTCTCGTCTCCTTCCTTGCTGGCGGGCAGCAGTTCCTTGACCGCCAGGTTCCGGGCCTCGGTCAGCACCAGGTCCATGGTTTTTTTGTTAAAATCTGCAAATCGTTCATGGGATGCCAGATCTGCGGCGCTGAGCATCTCATGAAGGACAAACTCCTGATCTCTTCTGTCTGCTATGGATTGTGCCATGTTATGATCTCTCCTAAAAAAATGGTTTTATGTATTTGTGGATTGTTTTTTTATGCCGGAGGCGACCATCTCGAAAATCATGGACAGCCGCTGGTCTTCCAGGTCTTTATCGGGTTTTCGGAACAGGCCGGACCAGGCTGCGGAATGAACGATGTCGGCAAACAGTTCCGCCATGTCCCTGGCCGGGTAGGATTTGAATACCCCCTCGCAGATGCCCTGCTCAAACAGGGTTTCAAACAGCTTCACCATGCGTTCGTGAAGGCGGTTCACCCGCTCATTGAGCTGGGGCATGCCCACGCTGTCGATATTGCTTCTTTCAGAAATATAGATTTTCACCACATCCTGGTTGTCCCTGTAAAACCGGGCCTGGGCTTTGAGGGCTGCCAGAAGCCGGTCTGTCACGCTCAAGTCCGGCCGGTGGGCAATGTCATACAAAATCCGGCCCAGTTCATGGACCCGCTCGATCACCAGGTCATGGTACATCTCTTTTTTTCCGGGAAAATACTTGTAGATGGTGCCCAATGGATACTGGGCCGCTTTGGAGATCTGGGCCATGGTGGTGTTGTGAAACCCGCCTTCGGCAAACACGGCCAGGGCCGCAGCCAGAATTTCCCGGCGCTTTCTTTTGTCATCTCTTTCTTTTCGGGTCAAACCAGCCATCTTGAACTCTTTATTTCGTTTTTAGAATAATCATTCTATAAACAGAATAAAGGTTTTTGTCAATACCTGTTTTCAAACCGATCCGCGATTTACTGATGTTTGGTTGGCCGGACTAGAATCTGTTTCGGTCGTCCGGGCAGACCCTGCTGGACACCATCCGGGCCGCCTCTATTTGATAAACCCGCCTGAGATGACCCCGTGACACCGGCAGGCCGTGGCCACCAGGCACCGGCCCGTGTGACGGGAAATCCGGTCCGCCAGCGCATACAGGGCAGCCGGGGTATATCCCCCGACGCCGGGTCCGAGCTGACGGCTCTGAATCACAAAAGAAGCCACCGCCGGAAAATCGAGTTCCGCGATCAACCGGAACATATCTTTTTTTCTGGGTTTGCCAGTCACCGTGCACCGATCGTCGGGTTCACTGCAGTTGGGGGGACACATAAAATCGGCATGACTGACATAGAGCTGGTTGTCGGATCCCCGCACGGGATGAGGCAGACAACCGTCAATGTCTTCCGGCAAAGGAATGGATATCAGGCGATTGTTTCCCAGTGTCAACCGGCACCATTCCCAGGCCAGATGCACCGGCACAGCCGGCACCACCCAGTCCGGTTTCCGGTTTTGGGTCATCTGCTTGAACAGAAAATTCGCCCCGTCTCCGGCCACGGCGGTGCATCCCAGCGATGCCGCTTTTTCAAGACACACCCGGTCCAGGTCCACCAGGGTCACATCCATTGGCGGTTCTTTCTGCTTGCACATCAACCGGGCCGCCCTGAGCCCGAATTTGCCGCTGCCGATGATCCATACCTGTGTCATGCTCTGGTTATCCTATGAATGGTCTGTATTTGTCAATGCCGGACCATCCCCTGCTGCGCACATAAATGAATCCGTCATTGTTTTTTGAGAAAAATCGGGCATCAAAAAAAGTGCTTATCCCGTGGTCCTGATCTTGGCAAACACTTCGGGTGTGGGCTTGGGAAGTCCGGCGATCTTCCAGGCCGTCACCGGGTCGGGAAACTGTTCATAGTTGCACTCTTTGGGCTGTCCCACATTTTTGCACACGGCCCTGAGAATGGGAAACGCCTCGAATTTGTCATAATAATTGCGCATGAACTTTAAAATTTCCATGCGTTCGGTGCTCAGGGGACATTCGTCATCCACTCCTTCTTTTTCAGCCAGCGCACAGGCGATCTCCTCGGTCCATGACCGGAAATCTCTGAGATACCCTTCTTTGTCCAGATGGAGTTCAAGATCCTGGATGTTCATCATGTGTCACCTCCTTGATACAGGGTTGATTAAAACGGCAAAAACATTGTTAAAAAAACAATAATCATCCCGCCAACTTTGTAAATAACCTGTTTTACAAGCCATGTATCACTTTTTTTTATTTGATCCATGAAACAACGTTTTTCCGGGTGTATCTGTTGATTAACACGAAACTCTTTTTTAAAAAATCAGCTTGTCCATTGGACCCGATCGATTGGATTGACTTTCGTCAACCGGTATTTTATGATCAAACTGTTTAAAAAACCAAAGAATCAAGGAATATACAGATCCAAAAATATTTCTGTCAGAACATGCGCTGGTTGGCAGGTATGATTTTCCTGATCTGTGCCGCATGCGGCATGCCCCCTGAAAACGGGTCGATTCAGGACAGCCGGAACGGAATTTCAGACAAAGAGATACTGATCGGTTCATCCCTGGCTCTGGGCGGACATGCCGGCTATCTGGGTACCCAGATGATCCAGGGGGCCATGTCCTATCTGTCGCATATCAACGCTCAGGGCGGGGTTCACGGCAGAAATATCCGGCTGATACTCATGGATGACGGGTACAACCCTTCCCAGTGTCTGTACAATACCCAGCAGCTGATCCTTGAAAAAAAGGTGTTTGCCCTGTTCTGTTATGTGGGAACCCCGACCACTGTGCGGATCATTCCTCTGATCAACGAAGCGGCCATCCCCCTGGTGGGCATGTTCACCGGTGCCCAGCGCCTGCGCCAGCCGGCAAATCCTTATTTAATCAATATCCGGGCCTCCTATTATCAGGAAACCCGGGCGGCGGTGGACCTGATCGTCAAGCAGAAAGGATTGACCCGGGTCGCTGTTTTCTACCAGTATGATGAATATGGATTCGACGGACTTAAAGGAACCGAGATCGCCCTGAAACAGCACGATCTGGTCCCGGTGGCCAAAGGGTCGTATATCCGGGGAACCCTGGATGTGGAGAACGGCCTGGAACAGATTATCCGGTCCGATGCCCAGGCAGTGGTCATGATCGGCACCTACGACAGCTGTGCCAAATTCATACAGCTGGCCCGGCAGCTCAATTTCAACCCCCTGTTTCACAATGTGTCTTTTGTGGGATCCGAAGAACTGGCCAGACGGCTCGGCCCGGACGGCGAAGGGGTGATCGTCACCCAGGTGGTACCGCCGCCGTCCAGTAATACAGCCAGAGAAGACCTGCCCGGTGTCAAAGAGTATGTCCGGTTATTGAACCGGTACTATCCGGACAGCCGGCCCAATTTTGTGGGGCTCGAAGGCTATATCAATGCAAAAATCCTGGTGGAAGGGCTGGAGCGGGGGGGCCGGCATCTCACCCGTCAGTCGTTTCTCAAGGCCATCAAATCAGTGAATGATTTTGATCTTGGCATTCAGAACCGGCTGAGTTTCGGCCCGGAGGACAACCAGGGACTTGACCAGGTTTACTATACCATCATCCGAAACGGCCAGCTGGTACTGATCCCATGACACGGTTTTCCCGGCTCACCTTGAAAAACAAGATTTTCATCTCCTGTCTGGGCGTGACCCTGCTGGTCAGCTTGATCATCGCCCTGTTTACCAGATCGCTGGTTATTTCAAGTCTTACCCGGGAGCTGAAAAACCGGGGCGTCGGCATTGCCCAGAGCATTGCAGACAGCGCCCGGGGATTCATTCTCACCGATAACCGGGCCGAACTCACCAGCCTTGCTTACGACGCACGGTACGGCAACCGGAAAGACCTGGTCAAATACCTGATCATTTCAGACACCACCGGCGATATCCTGGCCCATACCTTTACTACCGGATTTGCGGGGCCGATCCAGGCCATTGTCAAACAGCAGGCTGTGAGCGACGTCAGCATTCAACATCTGGAAATGGGACATCACCGGGTCTTTCATATCACCGTACCGGTTACCGAAGGCATCTATCGGGTAGGATCGATTCAGATGGGCCTGGACAAACAGCATATTGACCATCTGATTGCCAAACTGCGATGGATGTTTCTGAGTTTTCTGTCCATGGTCACCCTGATTTTCTTTTTTCTCTCCCATCGGCTGGCGCTGTTCATCACGCGGCCGATTGCTTCTCTGATCCGGTATACGGACCGGCTCACCCAGGGAGACTTTGACATCATTGACAGCCCGGGCTTTCAAAGCTTGAAACAGGCGCTTAAAACCCGAAATGACGAAGTGTCAAAACTGACCGATTCCTTTATCAAAATGACGGCCCGGTTGAGAAATTCCACCCGCGGCCTGAAAGAATCCCAGAGAAAATACCGGTCCCTTTTCAAAAGCGGGCCCAATCCCATCTTTGTGGTGGACAAAACCGGTTTTGATATCCTGGATGCCAACCCCAATGCCACAAAACTGTTCGGATATACCCGCCGGGAACTGGTAAAAATGACCCTGTTCGATCTCGGAGAACTCGATACCGCATCGGTGACAGGCAAACCAGTTGATCTGGAAACCCTGGTGGCCCGTTCCCGGGTCCGGTTTTTCAAAAAAAACGGGGACCCCGTATTCGTGAATATTCATGCCAGTCCGGCCGAACATGCCAAAGAAGATGTGATCATTGTCGGTACCACCGATATCACCGAACTGGTGGAAAAGGAATCCCAGCTCATTCAGGCCAGCAAAATGGCCAATCTGGAGAAAATGTCCGCCGGCATCGCCCATGAAATCAACCAGCCGCTCAACGCCATCAAAATGGGCAGCGAATACCTGTGCCTGATGCATGAAAAAAAACAGGCCGTACCGCCCAAAGACCTGAACCTGGTGCTTGGCGAGATCAGCAGCCAGGTCACCCGCGCCGCTGAAATTGTCAGCCGGTTGAAAACCTTTTCCCGGAAAGTGGACTTTTCCCGGGAGGTGGTCGACGTGAACGCATGTATCGTTTCGGTGCACCGGATCATCGGCCGGCAGATCGCTTTGCAGAACATCGATCTTGTCCTTGATCTGGACAAAACCATTGCACCGGTGCTGGCCCACGGCAACCGTCTGGAACAGGTATTTTTCAACTTGATCACCAATGCCCGGGATGCCATCAATGAACGGATAGAAACCCTGAATGTCACGGATCCCGGAAAAATTGTCATCAAAACCTTTCCAGTCAACCATCAGGTCGGCATCGACATCGAAGATAACGGGGCCGGCATCGACCCGGACATCACCGAGTCCATTTTCGAGTCCTTTTACACCACCAAACCCATGGGAGAGGGGCTCGGACTGGGCCTGCCCATCATCAGAGGGATCGTAAAAGACTATAACGGCACCATTGCGGTATCCAGCCGGCCCGGGAAAGGAACGGTTTTTACCATACTTTTTCCAGCCAGCACGGACGCACCTTTGACAAAGGAGTTGAACACACCATGACCCGAGTGCTTGTGATCGATGATGAAAAACCCACCCTGTCCATGTTCCGCCTTTTTTTGGCCGCTTATGGATATGAGGTGTTTACCGCCCAAAGCGGGGCGGAGGGTCTGGCGATTTTCAAGGCCCACCACCCCAAGATCGTGTTTACGGACATTAAAATGCCGGGAATGGACGGATTGACCGTGTTAAAAGAAATCAGATCCCTGGACCGTGCTGCCCAGATCATCGTGATCACGGGCCATGGCGATCTTGAAAAAGCCATGGAAGCCATGGATCTGGATGCGTCCGATTTCATCAACAAGCCTGTGGACCGTCAGGCGCTGGATGCGGCCCTTGACCGGGCGGAAAAACGGCGTCAGCTGCCTGCCGGCATGCGGTTTACCGTTTCCCGGAAAACCGGGTTTTCTGATCCGTTTTTCACCCTCTCCGGCCGGTTCACCGGACAAGACCCTGACCTGCTGTTCGAACAAATCACCCAAAACAAGATCGATGACCAGACAGTGATCCTGGACATGGATGCGGGGTTTTCCATCAACCGGACCGGCATTGCCGGGTTGATCCGGACCATTGAGCGGCTCCGCGGACAAAACATCCGGGTGGTTTTAAACAACGTGTCCTGCAACTTTTCACGGCTTTTTAAAATGGTGGGCCTGGACAAGCTGGCAGATATCCGGGAAGCACGGGTGGAAGACTGATGACAGGCCCCATGACCCGGCCGGCAAATCTGCCATATTTCACCGATGCCCTCCGCCGCACCCGGCTGTTTGACGTTCTGGACAGTCAATTCAACAAACCCGCTTTTCTGATCACAGGTCAGGCAGCCCAGGGCAAGACCACCCTGGCCGCCTCATACCTGGCTGAAAAAAATATTCCGGTGATATGGATTCATCTGACCGAAGATGACAATGAGAGTGAAAAACTGTTTGACCGCATCGTGGCCGCGTTCCGCAGGATGGAGACAGAAGCCGGCATTCTGGAGCCATTGTTTACCGCCACCGCGATTCTGAGTGCCGGTCAGGGCCCCCAGCGTCTTGTCAAGGCATTGACCACCCTTTTCGAACGAATTTCCGGTCCGGCCGCCCTGGTGCTCGATGATCTGGAACAGCTGGATGAAGCCGGCCCGGGCTTTGATCTGGTTTTCCGCATGCTGTCCATCTTCAATCCTTTTCTGAAGCGGTTTGTCCTGTCCAGAATCATTCCGGAACAACACCTGGCAATTTTGAAAATGTCCGGACAGATCTGCATGATTGAAAACCAGGATCTGTGTTTTTCCCTGGAGGAGACCCGGCAGCTGTTTTCAAACCGGCCGGAACTGGACCAGACCCGGCTGGCCCGCCTTCATGAAATCACCAGCGGCTGGATCGGCGGTCTCACCCTGGTCAAAGAATCCCTCAGCCAGGCGGGGCACCTTCCGGATGACCTGCCCGGACAACTGTCTGAAGAGACCTTTACCTATTTTTCCCAGGAAATCTACAACCGCCTGCCCGATGAGATCAAACGCTTTCTGATGATCACTGCAAAACTGGATGTCATTGACATTAATGTTGTCCAGACGATGTTCGACCGCCGGACCGCCCTGTCCATACTGACCCGGCTGGAAAAACGCAACCTGTTTATTCAGCGGGTCTATGACAGCAGCGGCGGCTATCAGTTCAGATATCATCTGCTGTTCAGAAAATTTCTGTCCCGGCAGCTGACCCGGACATATCCTCCTGAAAAGATTCAGACAATCTATCGGACCTTCGCCCGGGCCCTGTGGAAGAACCGATGTCATGAGGCGGCGCTGAAATGCTGTGACGTGGCCCAAGATGTCGACCAGATGGTCCGGATCCTGCGTATCAAAGGGCCGGATTATCTGATCCGGGGGAACCTGTCCGATCTTGAAAAATGGATCTGCCGGCTGCCGGAAAACCAGGTGGAAACGGATCCCTGGCTGATGTTTTTCTCAATCATACCCAGACGGATCAAAGACGGGCGGAAAAATATCGCCCGGCTTGAAAAGGTGTTTTCTCTGTTCAGGCGTGTTGATGATGTCCGGGGAATGATCCTGTCCATCGGTTTTTTGATCGAGGCGGCCGTGTTTGTCAGAAAATCGTCCCGTGCCATAGACACCTGGATAAAACAAGGGGAGGCACTTCTGGCAGGCACCGGGAAAACCGAACAGTTTCCCTGGGCCAGAGGGCTGCTGCTTCAGAAAATAGGGCTGGGGCATATTGCCGGTTCCGGCAACCTGACCAAAGGAATTTCCGCCTGTAAAAACGCCTTGCTTCTGGCCCGTCAGATCGATGAACCCGGCCTGATATTCAATACATCCATCACCCTGGCGCTGGGATATGTTCAGGCCGGAGATCTGGAAAATACCCGAAAACTGCTCACCCGGATCCATCAGATGGATCGAAAACGGCAAACCCCTGAATACAGGGTTTTGAGACAACTGGTGGATATCGATCTTTTTTTGAAAAATCAGCGGTTCGACAGGGCTGAATCTTTACTGGACCGGTGTGAGACGGATATCGATACCTTCGGACTGATCTTTCTGTATCCGGTCCTGGTGGAGGAAAAAGCCCTTTTTTTCGCCTATACCGGCAGATTTGACGATGCAAGACAAATGGCGGATCATTTGAACGATTTCTCCATTCTCGAGGGAAACACCTTTTATTCAGGCATCTCATACCGGATTCGTGCCTTGACCTGCCAGCTTCAGGACGATGCCATCCATGCCCTGGATCATGTCAACGCTGCCCTGCAGGAATTCGATCCGGCGAAAAAAGGGGATATTCACTATTTTCTGACCCGGCAGCTGGCAGGCATCATTCTTTTGTCGTGCAATCGATATGAACAGGCCCTGGATCACCTGCTTCCGGCTGCGGATCACTTTGAAAAAACCGGTGCCGGCCTGAATGCATGTGAAACATTGATTGCCGCCGGAAACGCGCTATGGGCACTTTCCCGAAAAAAACAGGCGGCAGACTTCTTTGAAAAGGGGTTTTCAAAAGCCGTCGGCGAGGGATACCGGTACCTGCCGCTCATCAAAGGCCCGATTTTGACCACCGCACTGATGACCATGACTGAAATCGACCATTTTCCCGGCAGTTTCAATGCAATGGACCATGCCGCTTCCATGGTGAAAACCTGCGGTGCAGGAGAGATTGACCATGTGTTGACGACAACACTCAAAAATGCCGGAAAAAAACAGCGGGCCGCCATGGCGGCCCGGCTCGCCCCCATATACAAACTGATCCTGCCCCGTCTGCATATCCGGACTTTCGGCCGGTTTGTCATCCGGCTGGGCAGCCAGAAAATCGATGCCAGGGCCTTCGAAGGCACCAAACCGCTGATGCTGCTCAAAGCCCTGGTCCGTCACGGCGGGACAGATATACCCAAAGAGATACTGGTCGATGATCTGTGGCCGGATGCGCCATCCGAATCCGGTGAGAAAAATTTCAAGATCACCCTGCACCGCCTGAGAAAAGTGCTGGAAAAAGACATTCAGAAACCGTTCGGCTGCAGTTATGTTTTTCAGAAATCCGCACGGATATCCTTTGATATGGAGCTCGTGGATATTGATGCCAAACAGTTCCTGGCGCTTGGAAAAATGGCGGACCGGCTGGCCGAAAAAGACCGGGTGGAACAGGCACTGGAATTGTATGACAGGGGGATTGACATTTACAAGGGCGATTTTCTGGCTGAAGAGACTTACCTGGACTGGGTGGAACGACAAAGAACCCTGTACCGGACCAGATTCCTGGAGATGCTGTCCGCCAAAGCGATGATCCATGAAAACCTGGACCAGACAAATCTGGCGATCGACACCTGGCAGGCGGCTTTAAATATAGACCCCTGTCTGGAAAGCGCCTGCCGGAATTTGATGATCCTGTATGCCGACACCGGCAGGATCAAAAAAGCCCTGAGTCAGTTTTTCGCGTTAACGGATGCCCTGAAAAAGGAAATGGATGCCGAACCAGACCCCCGGACGATTGAGCTTTTTGACAGTATCCGCCAAAAAAAAAGAATCAAGGGCCCCGGAGGTCTTCAGGGCCCTTGATCAGGAAAGGAATTTTCGAAAAACGACATCATTGGAGGTGCCCGAAACTGCAAGCATGACATCGTTTTTCATCCCGTGCCTTTTTGTATAGAATAAAAACCGATGACCGGTCAATACGTATGAATACGTAATTTTAGAAAAAATTGCCAAAACACACAAATCCAACCCCATTTTAATCCAGAAAAGCAATGCCCTGCTGTATGGCGAATTTGGTCAGCAGGGCCGTTTTTCGAATATCGAGTTTTTCCATTAAATTCTGTCTGTGGGTTTCCACAGTCCGGGTACTGATATCCAGAATCCCGGCAATCTCACCGCTTGTCATACCCTCGGCAACAAGCTTCAAAATCTGGGTTTCCCGCAGAGTCAACTGAACGGGGAAATATTTTTTTAAACGCCTGCCACCATCAACTTTCATCTCAAACACATAATCCATCACTTCATCACACACACAGATTTTTCCCGAAACTACCTTGTGGACCGCATTTAACAACTCCCTGGAAGAACAGGTTTTTGTCAGAAACCCGCATGCCCCCGCCGCCATCATTTTCATGACATGAATTTTATCCTGGTGCATGGTCAGCGCAATGACTTTGATGGAAGAATTGGCCTTGAGAATCAGGCGGGTGGTTTCTATACCGTTGATGTCCGGTAGATTGATATCCATAATCACGATATCAGGACAAAGCTTTGATGCAATGAGAATGGCTTCACGGCCGGTCGCGGCTTCGTAAACAGTTGAAATTTTCTCATCTTTTTTGAGATTGGAAATCAATCCATCTCTCATGATGCGATGGTCGTCAACAATGAGTACTGATATATTCCCGATATTTTTCAGATTCATTCACGACCATATCTTAAAAGTCAGTGGATCCGCCGTTGTAAATCAACGGCTATTCAGACGGACCCCGGGAATGGATTTGTTCCAGGGCTTTGATGATCATGCCCAGTTCGGGCCTGACATTGATATCACCCACATGGGTATAACGAATCACGCCGGTTTTGTCAATAATGATGACGGCCCGGTCCGCCATTCCGTCGCTGCGAAGCACGCCGTAATCTTGACTGGTTTTTCCATGGGGCCAGAAATCCGATACCACCTCAAACCACAGGTCCCCCATCTGGCGGGTCCAGGTGTAAAGTGTGGGAATATTGTCCACGCTGATGCCGATCACCGTGGTGTCAAACTTATCAAACAACGGCTTTGCCAGATTGTATCCCGGCCATTGATCTGAACAAACCGGGGTCCATGCGGCGGGAATAAAAGTGAGCATGACCATTTTTTTCCCCTGAAAATCGGACAGTCTGACCTGTTTGCCGGATACCGCAGGCAGGGAAAAATCCGGTGCCGCCTGCCCCACGGTCACACGAAGC
The DNA here is from genome assembly GCA_034522435.1 of Desulfotignum sp. GTDB lineage: Bacteria > Desulfobacterota > Desulfobacteria > Desulfobacterales > Desulfobacteraceae > Desulfotignum. The sequence goes on along the minus strand of JAXHLJ010000005.1, from coordinate 393,504 downwards.
ACGCTGTCAACCGGTTTGAGTTCTGGATAGGCATACAGGGTATTGAATGCGGATGAGGACGCCCACAACGGACCGACAATAAACAGAACCAGCAGGCTTCCCACAAAAAGCGTTTTTACTGCTTGCATGACACCCTCCTTTCAGAAATCAAGCCCGGACAAGGCAACCAGCCGGTCAATAAATGCGACCGGATCCCCCATTTCTCCGGATCTGGAATAAAACACCGTATAGCCTTCCCCGACGCCGGGAGTGATAAGCAGTCCGATAAAATGAGGGGTTCCCACCTCTTTGAGCTGTTTATGAATGACAAAATCGCCGTCTGAAAACAAAGGAAACGGCACCTGGTACGTGTCTTTGTAAAAATCCACTTCAAAAGATGAATTACCGGCGCCGATACCGATAAAACGGATTCGTTCACTCATCTTCGGATCGGCAGCCACCCGTTCATACATGGCATTGACTTCCGGCGCCTCTCTCTGGCAGATGGGGCAGTACATGGAAAAAATCTGAACAATCACCATATCGGCCCTGATCTGTCCCAGTGTAAACGTCTGGCCATCCGCCAGCCCCAGATATTCCCGTTGATCGGCATTCTCAGGTACCGGCAGATGAAATGACAGGTCCGTATCGCTGAAATCTCCGGCAGAAACCATGGTCGTAATAAAAAAACTGAAAATCAATACCAGACATGTGACAGACCATTTCATGACAGGGGTTCCTCCTTTATTGGATCGAAATCGGACAAGCTGGTGTAACCCGCTTCCCCGGCTTTGATGTCCAGGTGCATGGTTGCAACCAGTTCCAGTTTTGGAACAAACGGCCGGTCCATGTGGCGGGTATCCACGCCCTTGATATATTTTTGACAGACCTCGCACACATCCACCCGGTATTCTTTTTCTTCGGGACTGAAAAAATACTGCCGGGTGTCCGGGTCCATGTTTTCACAAATAATGCATCCCATCCGGGCCACTTCCCAGCAATGGCTGCAAAAGCTGCATTTCAGATGACGCTTGCCCGTGTCATCGAGAAAAAACAGATCCGGATAATTGCCGCAAACAGGACAATACCCTTTGTCATGGGATCGGTCTTTCAGATAAACAGTCAATTGCCCGGCTCCGGTTTCAATGGCAGGCGACATGCTTAAAAAAGCAAACATGATCAGATGCCCGGCACTGATGCCGATGGATTCAGAAAGAGAAGAAAGTGTTTCACCATCACTGGCCAGCACAGCATCAAAAAGTGTTTCAGTGTTGATCCGGGTCTTTGCGATCGCGGATTTCAAGGAAACGGCTGCTTTGGACAGTTCATCGGACCGGTTTTCGGCAATGTCACACAGGGTTTCGAGCAGCCGGCCGGCTGCATTCTGATCAATGACAAACTGTTCGGGATCAATCAACGGCATGTCATGACCCAGTTTTTTATCCAGCAGTGACGGATCGATGGAAATGGGATCGATACGAATCTGCTGCCTGGTTTCTTCCTGGGCCTGGAAGACACGGACATAAAAATTCAAAATGTCTGTATAGGCAGGCCTTTTTTTGAGAATCTGATCTCTGCTTTTTTCCAAAAGTGCAATATTGGGCATTTGTATTCCTTCAAGAATAGCGCTGCCCGGGAGCACACAGCTTTCCGGGCAGCGGTTCGGTCAGAAGATGACACATTGAACCGGATACGGTCAGATACGCATCATCCGTGCAAAGGGTTTCACCATTTTATGCAGTGCCACCGACCGGCTGATACCCCCACGACCGGTTCCCGCCACTGCATAATCCGCATAAAGACTCGGGTCAAATGCCACCAGATATATCACATTGACATCCTCCGGGTTCAGCAGGCTGGCATCAGGAAATTTTTTCCTGACCCTGGTTAACCGCTTGTCAGCAAGCTCGAGGATGTCTTTCCGATCCCCGAACTGCATGGCACCGGTCGGACAGGCGGTCACACAGGCCGGTTTCAGCCCGTTATGGACCCGGTCGTTGCAAAAATCGCACTTGGCAATGGTGCCGTCACTGCCGGTTCTGGGAATGTCATAGGGACAGGAGACGGCAATCTCCTCCGGATCCAGCCGGCGGGTATTCCGGGTATACAGAATCGCTCCCGTCATCTCGTCCTGGTAAATGGCGCTTTCATCCACAGCCATGCTCAGACAGGGCGCATCCAGGCAATGACGGCACTGATCCGGAAAAAACAGCCACTGCAGCTTGTTGTCAATGACGGTTTCCGTCATACGGACCAGCTTGTAAGTCATATAGCTCAAATCCTGAGGATTCTGGTAACTGCCCAGGTTGGTCGTTTTTTCAGCAGGCAGATCGTGCCACTGCTTGCAGGCGACCTGGCAGGCCCGGCACGCCGTACACAGGGTGGTATCGATAAGTATGGATTTTGTCATGATCGGATCACCTCCTTAAAGCTTTGTCACATTGACCATAAAGGCCTTGGTTTCTGGAATGCGGGTATTGGGATCACCTGCCGGAGGTGTCAGAAGATTGGCAGTCTCCTCGGCGCCTGTTTCGGGCCATCTCCAGCCGTAATGCCAGGGAATACCCACCTGGTGAACCGTGCCCTGTCCGACTTTGAACGGCTTGAACCGTTTGGTGACCACTGCGATGGCCTCAAGCGCTCCCCGCATGCTGGCAACTCTGACGCGTTCGCCATTCTGTATCCCCCGAAGCTTGGCCAGCTCTTCAGACATTTCAACGAACATGTTTGGCTGCAGTTCCATCAGCCATTCCTGGGGACGGGTCATCAGACCGGTCTGCCAGTGTTCGCTGACCCGGTAGGTGGTTCCCACGAACGGGAACCGGGGATCGCACGTGGCATGCCCATCCGCCTTGGTACTGTATACCACGGCCGTGGGGTTGACCATGGTTGAAGACAGGAAGTTTTTTTCCACCGGACATTCCAGGGGTTCATAATGTTCAGGAAATGGTCCGTCGGCCCGGCCCGGCCCGAACAGCTGACCATGACCGTGTTTGCGCATGATAAACGGATATTTTGTATCCGTGCGCCGGCTGCCGTCCGGGTTCTGGATGGGAAACCAGCCGCCGTCCGGTACATCACCCACCCATTTGCCGGACACATATTTACCGCCGTCCACCTCACCGTCAAACCGGATGACCCAGTCCTTTTCATCCCAGGGCTGCCCTTTGGGGTCCACGGAGGCCCGGTTGTAGATGATCCGCCGGTTCACCGGCCAGCACCATGCAAACTCGGGATACAGACCGATGTTGTTGGGAGCGTCTTTGGTGCCTCTGCGGGCTGCCATGTTACCGTTTTCCGTATAGGAGTTGCAGTAGAGCCAGTTGCCCGAAGCCGTGGATCCGTCGGCCTGCAGAAACGCAAAACTCGGGACAAGCGTCCCCTTTTTGTAGACCTTGTCTTTGATGGTGGTGTCCCGGGTAAACGTCCCGTTGATGGCTTTGGCGACCTTGTGGGCATCGAATTCCCCATGGGTTTCATAATCCCATTTCAGTTTGAGGATGGGGTCGGCAAACTCACCGGACTGTTTGTACAGATCCTTGATTCTGTGACCCAGCTGCATGATGATATCGCCGTCAGGCTGAGCATTGCCAAGGGGTTTGGGTCCCTGATACCGCCACTGCATCCAGCGGCCGGAATTGGTGATGCTGCCTTCTTTTTCCACGGAAACCGCTGCCGGCAGCATAAACACTTCCGTACCGATTTTGGATGGATCCATGCCCGGGCCTTTCCAGAAAGAACCGGTCTCATTGTCAAAGATATTGGTATTGACCATCCAGTCCAGTCTGCCCAAAGCCTCCCTGATTTTGGACGCGTTGGATCCTGAACAGGCCGGATTCTGTCCCCAGGCAAAAAAGCCTTTGACATTCCCTTTGTACATGGCATCAAACAGATCAAACCAGGAATACGCTTCCCCGTCATCCACTTTGGGCAGCCAGTTGTACCCGAACTGGTTGTCTTTTGTGGCGGCGTCACCGAAAAATGCCTTGAGCAGGCTCACCGAGTATTTGGGGTAGTTCTGCCACCAGTTGGCACTCAAGGGATCCATGCTCGCGGGGGTGAACGCCTTGTTATAGGCATCCAGGCTGTCATTGGAGGCCCGGGCAGTACTCAGATATCCCGGCCAGATGTGCCACAAAAGGCAATGGTCTGTGGAACCCTGAACATTGGACTCTCCGCGAAGCGCGTTCACGCCGCCGCCCGCAACACCCATATTTCCCAGCATCAGCTGAATCATGGCCATGGTACGGATGATCTGAGTGCCCACTGTATGCTGGGTCCAGCCCATGGCATACATGATGGTGCCGGCCTGACCCTTTTTACCGGTGGCACTGTAGGTTTTGTACACAGTGACCAGATCCTCTTTCGAGGTACCGGTGATTTGGGAAACCATATCCAGGTCGTACCGGTCATAGTGTTTTTTCATCAGCTGGAACACGCATCTTTCGTGTTTCAGGGAACGGTCTATTTTCGGGACACCGTCGGCATCCATTTCAAAGGCCCAGGTGGACTTGTCATAGCTGCCCAGGGACGGACCACCCTTGTCATTTTTCTTGTAACCGGAAAAAAGCCCGTCCTCGAACCCATAAGCTTTTCCCACAATAAAGCCGGCATTGGTATATTCAGCCGTATATTCGAGATGGTACAGGTTGTTATCCAGAATATATTTGATCATGCCGCCTAAAAAAGCGATATCGGTTCCGGATCTCAAGGCCGTGTATATATCCGCTTTGGCGGACGTCCTTGTGAACCGGGGATCCACGCTGATCAGTTTGGCCCCGTTTTCCATGGCCTGAGCCACATATTTAAAAGAAACAGGATGATTTTCAGCCGCATTGCTGCCCATAATGAGAATACAGTCTGAATTTTTAAGATCGATCCAGTGATTGGTCATTGCACCGCGTCCAAACGACTCTGCCAGAGCCGCTACAGTTGCGCTGTGTCAGATCCTGGCCTGGTGTTCGATGTAAACCAGTCCCAAAGACCGCATCAGGGCCTGATAGATCCAGCATTCCTCATTGTCCATGGCGGCGGACCCGACAGAGGCGATCTGAGTCGTACGGTTCACCACCTGATTTTTGACATTGGTTTTTTCAAAGCTCATGTCACGGGTTTTTTTCACCCGGTCGGCAATAGTGGACAACGCCCATTCCCAGGAGACTGTCTGCCATTTGTCCGAATAGGGCGCCCGATACATGGGGTCGGTCAGACGCCGGTCATTTTCCACCAGCTGTTTGAGGGATGCCCCTTTGGAACAAAGCGATCCCTGGTTGATCACATGATCCGGATCTCCTTCGATGTTGATCACCCGGCCATCCCCGCGCTGACTGGTGTGAACGATAGCGCCGCAGCCCACCCCGCAATAGCAGCAGATCGTGGTGGTTTCTCTGGCATACTGTGTCTTCAAATGACTGGCATGGACCTTGACCGGCTTCAGGTCAAAGCCCAGACCGCTGACAGCAATGCCGGCAGCAGTCGCCCCGGAAATTTTCATAAAGTCTCTTCGATTGAGTTTCATAAAAATTTGCCTCCCTGATGATTAGAGTTTTAGTTTTTCTCCTGTTTCATACCGTGCAAAATGCCATATCACGGGCGGGTTACAGATAAGTTACATGAGTAATGTCTGATGGGCTCAAGATTTATGAATCCAGGCCTTAAAAAAAATATTGTTTTTTGAAACAAGGCAGGATAGTTTTTTTTCAAGGAGGATTTATCACATGACAGACAATTATGAAACAATCGTTCAGAACAACCTGAAAAAACTGTATGGCCCGCTGCCTCAGGATCTGGATCAGCGCCTTGGGGCCACCCGGGACGGAGACCGCTTTATATTCGACGCTTTTGGCGAAACCTGTATCATCGCCCCGGATCATATCACCCTTGGAGCCAAAACCGCCCCTTCCATTCTGGGAATCCTGATCTCCCTGTATGCCCTGCATTCGGGGACCGAGATCTGTGTATCCGCGCCTTTCCGCGCCTTCAAGGAGTTCGACGGAAGCATGCCATATGCCGGGGCTTTTGTCACCCATACCGAACAGGTGCTGGTGCCCCACGTGGCCTTAATCAAAAACAGGCTGGAAAAAATCTTTTCCGCCTTAAAGGGAGAAAACCCGCCTGCCGACACGCCGGGGGATATGTCTTTTGTGGTGTATCCATTGCCCAAAATCGCCCTGTGTTATATTTTATATGAAGCGGACGAAGATTTTCCAGCCGCAGTCACCTGTCTGTATTCCAGCAACGCAGACCGGTTCATGCCCATTGACGGGCTGGCGGATGTGGGGGAATACACCTCAAAAAAAATCATCGATCTGGTCAAATGATCCCATGGATGTTGATTTTGGCACACGGCAGGCCACATTCACCGCCGTTGTTTTCAGCAGGTAACACCCTTGAAAATGCGTTTGCATGACACAAAAGAATTCTCATAAAACCGGCCAATGTGATACATAATTGTTTCATTTTTAACAAAAAATGAAACACTCAGTTACACAATAACACAATGTCACACCCAATCCGCGTTTTTCTGAGACACCTGGTACGACAATATAGCCATTGTTCTGAAATCCGCATCACTCTCCGGGCCAAAAGACTTCTCATTCTTTCATCTTCAACCATCCGCCTTGATCACCATACGTGATTCAACCAGTTGAATTTTCCTTGAACAAAGCAATGGTGCCACGCTGTGGCATAATTTTTGAATATTTATTTTTGTGTATTTTTATAGTTTGTTTTTTAACTGATAATGAAATTTGCAAGATTTCGTTATCTGAATTTAAGATGGATAATCTTAAACTAGGAGGATATATGCCGGAAAAAAACACTAAACTCGTTGTCAGCAAAATTCTTGATACCCAGGACATCACCATTTGCGACGCAACGGCACAAATGATCCAAAAAGCTCGAAAAGACGGGGTTGAACTCTGCTTTGACCGGGCGGCAAACATGAAAGCCTGCCCCATTGGTGCGGATTCCGCCTGCTGCAAGCACTGCTCCATGGGACCTTGCCGCCTGAACGCCAAAGACCCTTACGCCAAAGTCGGGGTGTGCGGTGCCACCATTGACACCATCATGGCCCGGAACTTCGGACGAATGGTTGCGGCGGGAGCGGCTTCCCACACCGACCACGGCATGGCCATGCTGGATCTGTTCCGGGAAGTGATCAACGGCCATATCACGGATTATGAAATCAAAGATACGGCAAAACTGATCGATGTCGCCGCGTCCATCGGCATTGAAACCGAAGACCGCAGTCTGAAAGACATTGCCAATGATCTGTACGCGGAACTGGAACGGACCTACACCCAGGTGGATGGTGAAATCCCCTTTGCCAAGCGGGTTCCGGAAAAAACCCTGGAAACCTGGAGAAAGCTCGGGATCGTGCCGCGCGGTGCCATGAGAGAAATCATGGAGCTTATGCACCGCACCCATATCGGCGTGGACCAGCATTATGAGAACATCACCAAACAATGCAGCCGGACCGCACTGGCTGATGGCTGGGGCGGGTCCATGGTGTCCACGGAAATCTCGGATATTCTCTATGGAACCCCCTCACCCGTGGTTGCGGAAGTCAATATGGGCGTGCTCAAGGAGAACATGGTCAACATTATCATTCACGGCCATGAACCCAATCTGTTCGAATCCATGATTGCCTCGGTCAACTCCCCGGTGCTGGTGGAAGCGGCCAAAGACGCAGGGGCGGACGGCATCAATCTGGTGGGGATGTGCTGTTCCGGCGCGGAAATGATGTCCCGTCACGGTATTCCCCATGCGGGCAACTTCACCTCCACCGAAGCAGTTCTGTGCACCGGTGCCGTGGATGCCATGGGCGTTGATATCCAGTGCATCAAACAGGGGCTGGCCAAAGTAGCGGAATGCTATAAAACACCGCTCTTTACCACCAACCCACGCTGTCATATCGAAGGGGCCACTCATATCGAGTTTGTTGAGCACGATCCCGGGTCCTGCACGGATGAAATCGTGATCAAGGCGATTACCCGGTTCAAGACCCGGTCACTTCCCGTGGAGATTCCTCAGATTGTCAACCCGGGGGTTCACGGATTTTCCTATGAACATATCAATTACATGCTGGGCGGCAGTTTCCGGGGATCTTATAAGCCGCTGAACGAGAACATCATCAACGGCCACATTCGCGGTGTCGCCGGTGTGGTCGGCTGCACCAACCCCCGGGTGAAACAGGACTGGGTGCATGTGGAACTGGTAAAGGAACTGATCAAAAACGATGTGCTGGTACTCCAGACCGGATGTTCCCAGATCGCCCTTGCCAAGGCCGGCCTGTGCACGCCGGAAGCCGCTTATCTTGCCGGTCCGGGACTCCAGGCCGTCTGCGAAACCGTCGGCATGCCGCCGGTACTCGGCTTAGGCTCGTGCGTGGACAACAGCCGGATCCTGATTGCCGCATCTGAAATGGTGCGGACCGGAGGGCTTGGCGACAGCATCGCGGATCTGCCTGCGGTTGGCGCGGCCCCGGAATGGATGAGCGAAAAAGCCATTGCCATCGGTCAGTATTTTGTGGCCTCCGGGGTATATACCGTTTTCGGCGTTACCTTCCCCATTGTCGAAGAAACCAAATTCCACAAACTGCTTTTCAGCGGTCTTGAGGAACAGGGCCTTGGAAAATGGGGATTTACCCCGGATCCTCATGAAATGGCGAAAATGATGATCGCCCATATCGACAAAAAACGCAAAGCCCTTGGCATTGACAAGGCACGAGATCGCGTGCTTGTGGATATGAACGACCGCCGGCAGATTGACGCGGCGTAATGCGATTTGAAATGAAAACTTAACACTTGACTGTAAAAAGGGGGGGTGCATCGCGTCCCCCCTTTTTTACTTCACGGATTATTTTGAGGTCAAACCGCTCCCCCGGTAAAAGGCGAGCTTTTCAGCCACCGGGATGAACGGTTTGACGATCGCTTTTCTTTGAGCGGGTGTCAGGGGGATCTGCCGACTGCCGGCGCTGGCCAGTTCCCTGACCTCATCAGGTGTACTGCACCCGACAATCGCAAGGGTGATGTCACAGGACAGGGCGAACCGGATCAGAAGATCTGCGGTGATGCCCGCATCTTTTGCAATATAGTGTTTAGCGCCAAGCACTTTCATCCCGATGACGGCGATCCCTTTTTTGCGGGCCGCCTCAAGGGTGTGGGTCAGGAACCCGCCGATGATCTCCTCCACCGGATTGACCGGCATCAGCACCGCATCCACGGGCCACATCTGCACCGCTTGTGTGAGAATCTGCGGATCATGATGGCCGGTCACGCCGATATGCCGGACAAGGCCCAGTTCCTTTGCTTCCAGAAATGCTTCCAAAGCCCCGCCTTTTTCTGAAATCAGGTCCAGATCTTTCTGGTCCCTGACATCATGGATCTGCCACAGGTCCAGGTAGCTGGTGTTCAGGCGTTCCAGGGTCTGACGAAGTTCCGCCAATGCCCCCTGCCGGGTTCTGTCGGCTGATTTGCTGGTGTGAAAGATCGATTCACGTTCTTTTTGATGATCCTGCCAGAATTTTCCATAATAGACCTCACTGTCCATATAAACCCGGGCGGAATCATAATAGGTGATTCCCTGGTTGACAGCTTCGTTGATAACCGCATGGGCCTGCCGGTCTTTTTCCGTGGTTCGCAAAATCCCTTCTCCGCCGAGTCCTACCCGGGTGATGTGTTTGTTGGAACCCGGGAAAAGATGACGATCTATGAGCGCGATGTTTCTATCTGGATTATCCATTTCTGTGTTTTCCTTTGTTAAAACAGTTTATCTCCCGGTTATCGATGAAGCACAGCAACCAGAGAACAGCTCAAAATCAAAATTTAATCCTTTTTTATTGATTTTCAAGCAATTGGCATCTCACCTTGATGTTCAGATTGTTTTTGCCGCCTGTTTGCCATTGCCGTCATTGATTTTTTCTGCGATGATTTGAACCGGTATCCGGTTTAATTTGATACCCATTCAACAGACAGGAGTTTTCATATGACTACCCGATTCAGACCTAAGATTACCCTAGCTGAAACCAAGGTGGACTGGCACCATCCCACACATATCCGGTTCGGACCCGGCCGTATAAAGGAACTGCCGGAGGTATGCTGGCAGCTGGGGATATCAGCGCCCTTGATTGTCACGGACCGCGGCGTGTCCAGACTGCCGTTTGTGAGATCCATTATCCGGTTGAACAGAAAAGAAAGTCTTTTCACTGCCATATTTTCAGACATCTTTTCCGAGCCTGATTTTGACACGGTGAAAAAAGGGGCTGAAGTGTTGCGGCAGGGCAGCCATGACGGTATCATCGCCATCGGCGGTGGCAGCGCCCTGGATGCGGCCAAAGCCATCTGCCTGGCAGCGGCTGCCGGCCCGTCACGTATCTGGGATTTTACCTCCGGCGGGGCTGCTCCAGGCGTTATACGCAAGACACTGATCCCGATAATCGCTGTGCCAACAACAGCCGGCACCGGATCTGAGGTGGATGCCAATGCCGTGATCAGTGATTCCATATCCAGCAGGAAAATCAGTATTTACCATCCACAACTTATGCCCAAAGTGGTCATTGCCGATCCGGAGCTGACCCGGGGACTGATCCCTTTTCTGACGGCGGCCACGGGCATGGATGCCCTGTCCCACAATATCGAAGCCTTAAGCAGTCCCGTGTTTCACCCGGTCCTGGACGGGGTGGCCATGCAGGGAATCTTTTACATCAAAGAAGGTCTGCTGCCGGCATTTTACAGCGGCAGAAACATCAAGGCCCGCACCTATACCATGGCCGCCTCCATCATGGGGGCCATCGCCTTTGACAAAGGACTGGGGGCGGGCCATGCCGTGTCCCATGCCATCGGCGGCATGTTCAAGGTGCACCACGGCCGGGTGATCGGCACCCTGCTGCCCTATGTCCTGATAATGAACCGCAACCGAATCAAGGACAAAATATCACAGGCCGCCCGGTATCTGGACCTGCCCGGCCATGATTTCACGACCTTTTTAAACTGGGTGGCCGATTTGAAAATCCAGATGGGCATCCCTGCCAATTTAACGGAGCTGGGCATCCGAAAGCAGCATATTCCCGATATCGCACAAAAAGCGCTGGAAGATGCCAATATCCATACCAATCCGGTGAAGATGGATGCCCAAAAAATTCAGGACCTGTTGACACTCGCCTTGAAAGGGTAACCTGCGCGCGCCGCCAGGAATGATTTTCAGACATGAAATAAGGCCGAATGCCATTTGCGGACGGCGCACAAAAAACAGGAAGCCGCTCTTTTAACTTGACACGAAAAAAACAGAAGACTAAATGGTATAACAGTGTTCACTCATGTTTTTAACCTGCTTTCCGGAGGAATGTATGAAAAAGTTGTTGCTGCACATCCTGATCCTGGTTGTCTCCTGTTTTATTTTCAACGGATCGGCCCTGGCCGGAGCGCCCATTGAAGGAAAATGGAAAACCATTGATGATGAAACCAATGAACCCAAATCCATTGTCCAGATCTTTGAAAAAGACGGACAATATTACGGCAAAATCATCGAGTTATTTTTGAAACCGGATGCCGATCCCCATCCCACCTGTGACAAATGTCCGGATGACGATCCCAGAAAAGACCAGCCCACCTTAGGTATGGAAATCATCCAGGACCTGAAACCGGACGGCGATGTCTATTCCGGGGGCACGATTCTGGATCCCAAAAAAGGCAAAATCTACAAATGCAAAATTTGGGCGGAAGAAGATGAGCTCAAGGTGCTGTAAAGAAAATGGAAGACCTACTGACACATGCCCTGAAGGGATAAGCTGAATTAGGCTGCCCTGAAACAATTTTATTCCTGATTTGGTTTAAAACGACTTTTCCGATTCCCAAATCCCAAGCCGGTAGGAATTGATTACTAATTATTTTTGGCGTTTGGCGTGATTTCCGGTGAGATGTGTTCAAAATTATCCAAATAAATTGCTGGTCAGTCCCGTTTCAGTGAATGATGTCCGATTTTTTTTGCTCTTTCCTGGTTAATTTCTCATCCTCACAACACGTTGTGACCTGTGCCGTCTGGGGCCAGATTAAGACTTAATCATCTTTTTCAACCATCTTTCATACTTTTGTTGACAAAAAGTGTCTTCCTGACCTACTATTCTAAAATGATGACATGTGGATTAAAAAAAGAAAAGGTTGTTTAAACAATAAAGACAATATGATAATTTCTTCAGGAGTTAACTTATGGCTAAAAAACTTTTTTTGGTAGCAATGACTGTTTTGCTTGTGAGTGGCGTTGCTTTCTCTCGCACTGTTGCTGGTGTTCTCGATATTGCAGATTCTGTATTGTTTGATGGTACAAGTTACAGTTTGAACGGCGCAGGCGTAAGAAAAAAATTTGTAATGAAACTGTATGTTGGATCGCTTTACACAAACCAGGCATTCAGGGATGAAAACGAAATTCTTGACGGCTCTGTTTCTGCTGTGATAAGGCTTGACATAATTTCAGGATTGATAACAAGCAAACTTATGGCTGAAACCGTTCAGGAAGGGTTCGAAAAGGCAATGGATGGAGATTCATCGCCTCTTCAGCCGCAGATAGACAGTTTTATTGGAGTATTCAACGAAAAAATAGTCAAAGGGGATTCTTTTACATTTGTTAGCCGTACCGGACAGGGAGTAACTGCCTACAAAGGGAAAAAGAGCTGAAAGTTATTAAAGATGACTATTTCAGAAAAATTCTTTAGCATCTGGCTCGGAAATGATCCGGCCGATAAAAACCTTAAAACAGATATGTTGGGCAAATAGTATGGACTCAAAGTTCAGGGCAGTTTTCTATTCATTTCAGGACCCAGACCTGGCACCGGGTAAAATAGGTTTTCGCAAAACGTTAGTTTTGAACCCATCCACTTTGTTTCAAATGGATGACAGGGTACAGAATGTATCGTAAAACGCGGCCTGTTCCCCCATGTCCGATATCACGGCCCTGGTGAGAAAATTCACGGCACCGCTTTTGTGCCACCATCCCTGGTGCATGAACGCGGTGTCATCACATACCGCCTCATCCAGTATCAGTCTTGCCGTTATTTCCCCCTGACCGGTGGAGACCCGCACTTTTTCCATTCCGGTTATACCCAGATTCTGACCGGTTTTCCGGTTCACAGACACGGCCGGTTCCCGGTCTTCAAAAACAAACGCCTGGGAATGCATGGAGTGTTGGGTTTTGCAGGTGAGCAGCCGCAAAGGAAAACACGCTTCCCCCCGGGACGGAGTGATGAAGCAGGGCAGCGGCGAGTGCCCGGCAGCTTCAGCTGTGGGGCTGAAAATTTCAATTTTCTGAGACGGAGTGGCAAATCGTTTGTCTGCCCAGGGAATGTCATGACCGGGAATACGCAGGTATTCACCGGCAAGTGTATCCAGGTCTGTTTCCGGATCTTTTCCCAGGCTTTCCAGCAACGGGACCGCACATTGGGCCAGATACTCCCGGGAAGATGAAAACCCCAGTGTATCGATGCCCATGTGTTTTGCCAGGGCCGGGAAAAAATCACTCTCCGGCATCAGGGTATCCGGGGAATCCACCGCCTTCTGCGAATAATTGAGCACATGGGAATACATGGAAGTCGCAAACAGGTCGTCCTGCTCGAACACAGTGGCGGCCGGCAAAACCAGATCCGCATGCCGGGCCGTGTCCGTCATGAAATGATCAAACACCACCTTGAAGGGAATACGCTGAAAACCACGTAATACCGCATTGAGATCCGGGCTCTGGTTCAACGGGTTGCCCCCGGCCACAAACGCGGCGGCAATGGGGGGATTGTCCACGGTCTGCAGAAAATGTCCCAGCATGGGGGCCGGAAAGGTCCGGGATGCCGTGACATGGGCCCGGCTGGTTTTTTCCGGCCGGTTCAGAAGCGGGGCCAGGGATTTTGCCGCGTAGTTGGCCCCGGTGCCGGGTCTGCCCACATGGCCGCACACCGCAGCCAGGGCATCGATACACCGCACCGTGTTCCCGCCGTTGGCATACCGCTGCATGCCATACCCCATCCAGATGCCCGGTGCCCTGGCACCGGCATAATCTCTGGCCAGTTCCCGGATAGTGTCCGCTGATATGCCGGTGATCATTGCAGCGGTTTCCGGATCGAACCGCTCCAGATATTTACAGAACCGGTCAAACCCCAGGACATGGTCTGTCACAAATGATATGTCATGGCGATTTTCCGTAACGATGACATGGGCCATGGCCAGTGCCAGGGCCGCATCTGTACCAGGTTTCATCGCCACATGGGTGCCAAGGGACTTTGCTGTGTCCGAAAGGATGGGATCGATGACAATGATACGGGTGCCTTTTTTTTCAACCTGTTTGAGCAGGGTGTAAAAATGCAGGCTGGTGGCTTTGGGGTTTCTGCCCCACACCAGGATCAGGTCGGAGTTGGCAGCATCTTCGGGCAGATGTCCCCGGGCCTCACCAAAATCCAACGTCTGGGCTGCGATGCCCGCTGCCCAGCACAGGCTGCCGGAAAACCGGGTGTCTCCGCCCAGGCAGTTGAAAAAAATGGACTGGATCCGGCTTTTCACGCCCCCGTATCCGTCACTGACATAGTTGAGCACCCCGGTGGGTCCCCATTGGTCATGCACGGATGTCAGGGTGTCTGCAGCCCGGTCCAGGACCTCGGCATATGTTGTACGTACAAACCCGGACTTGCCCCTTACCATGGGATGCCGCAGCCGCTCCGGATGCGAATGCCGCTTCACCAGGTTTCGGCCCTTGGGGCAGATCATCCCCCGGGTCAAGGGATGATCTGGATCTCCCTTGATATCCATGATCCGGTTGCCATCGACCGTTACCTTAAACCGGCAGAGGTCAAAACAGTCCATGGGGCAGGAAACCGGAACCTGGTGGATCATTTCAGAATCCGGCAGGTCATTTGAGCAGATTGCGCAGCCGCAGCACCGAGCAGTTGGCTTCCTTGACCACCTTCTGTGCGCAGGTATTGGAAAACGCCTCGTTCACGGTCCGGCTGCGGTTGTGGTAGACCACAATCAGATCCGCCCCCCATTTGTCCGCCATTTTCAGAATTTCATCATAATGCTTGCCTACCAGTATTTTGTCAGGAGACATTGGCCCCTTTGCAGTTTGCCGCCACAAATTCATCCAGGGCTTTCTGAAAATGATTTCTGGCTTCCGCCTTGATCTCTTCTGTGACAAACGAGGCCACTATGGGCATGGTAAATCCGGGCATCACCGACACGATGCGGATCTGTGCCCCGCTCAAAGAGGCCAGTTCCGCGGCATTGTCATACACCGCCTTGGATGTCCGGGGATAGTCGATATCCACGGGTACCAGTATTTTACTGAACATGAATTCCCCTTATTCTAATTTGAGCCTGGACGCCTCTTCCGGTGTCTGCCGGCGTTTTTGCAGGAAATAGATCAGACCCAGCAATGCCAGGGCCGGAATAAACATCAACTGTTTGGGAGGCCGGTCCGCTTCCATCATCACCGATACAATTTCCTGGTCAAAATCGATACCCATCCGTTCGGCATTGCTGCCGAACATGATGTTGTCCACAAGCATTTTGCCGTCTTCCTCAATCACCTCAAACCCCACCTCCCGGAGCCGTTCTTCAGGCGCGCCTTCCTTTCCCACGGGCAGCATCAGGGATTTGGTATATTCCTCACCCTCCATGGTTTCGCCTTGGATCACCAGGTGGATCATGGTGTTTTCATCCTGTTTTTCCATGGCCTGGAGCAGCTCGACCCCCGGCCGTTCAAAATAGGGCTCATACGCCTTGTCCCAGAAAAAACCGGGCCGCAGCAGGGTAAAGGTCACCAGCAGCAGGGCAAGGCTCTCGTAAAATCGGCTTTTCGTGATCCAGTATCCCTGGGTGGCCGCACCGAACACCAGCATGGCCGCCACAGCAGATGCAATGACAATGATCAGATGAACCCAGCCCTGGATCCCGATCATGAGCAGTTCTGTGTTAAAGATAAAGAAAAACGGCAGCACCGCGGTCCTGATATCATAGGTAAATCCCTGGATACCGGTACGGATGGGGTCTCCGCCGGATATCCCGGCTGCAGCAAAGGCTGCCAGCCCCACCGGCGGGGTGTCATCCGCCAGGATACCGAAATAAAACACGAACAGATGCACCGCAATCAAGGGCACCACCAGCCCGTTCAAGGCCCCTAAATGCACAATCACCGGCGCCATCAGGGTGGACACCACGATGTAGTTGGCCGTGGTGGGCAGGCCCATGCCCAGCAGCAGGCTGATGATGGCGGTGAACAACAGAATGAGCAGCAGGTTGCCGCCGGAAATAAATTCCACAAACGCGGTCATGACCAGGCCGATGCCGGTGAGGGTCACCGTGCCCACCACAATGCCGGCAGCTGCCGTGGCCACACCGATGCCGATCATGTTTCTGGCCCCGGCCACCATGCCGGCGATCAGGTTGTCCCACCCCATTTTAAAGGCAAATTCCGGGGCGCTGTTTTTCCGGACAATCCCTTTCAACGGCCGCTGGGTGAGCACGATAAAGATGAGCACCACCGTGGCATAATAGGCAGACAAAGAAGGTGACAGCCGCTCCACGGTCAGGCACCACATGAGCACCACGATGGGCAGCAGAAAATAATACCCGGCCTGGGCGGTTTCTCTGAGTTTGGGCAGCTTGTTGATTTCATGGGTATATTCCAGCTCAGGCACCTTGCAGGCCAGCCAGATAAGAATAAGATAGGCAATCACGATCAGCGGCACCACCACATACATGGTGGCATCCCCGGCAACGGTCTTGATCCAGCCCAGGCCATAGTAAGTACCGCCGGCCAGAATGATCAGGGTCAAAATCGTAAGAACAAACGAAGTCAATTTCTGGGTCACGGTTTTGACAACCGGATTTTGCCATACCTTTGAGGCCCATTTTACAGGACTCCAGGTGGACAATATACACCAGGGCAATATACGAAATGATAGCCGGCAAGAATGCATGTTTGATCACCTCCACATAGGAGATGCCTACATATTCCACCATAAGAAAGGCGGCCGCGCCCATGACCGGCGGGGTGAGCTGACCATTGGTGGATGCGGCCACCTCCACGGCACCTGCTTTTTCTGCCGAGAATCCCACTTTTTTCATCAAGGGAATGGTAAAGGTTCCAGTGGTGACCACATTGGCAATGGAAGACCCGGACACAAGTCCGGTCAACCCCGAAGAAACCACGGCAGCCTTGGCAGGTCCGCCCCGCATGTGGCCGAGACCGGCATAGGCCGTGCGGATGAAATAGTTTCCGGCCCCGGCTGATTCCAGCAGCGAGCCGAACAAAACAAACATGAACACCATGCCCGTGGATACCCCCAGGGCCACGCCGAATACCCCTTCAGTGGACAGCCAGTAGTGGGACATGCCCTTGGACAGGCTGGCCCCTTTATGGGCGATCACTTCGGGCATGTAAGATCCAAAAAAGGTATAGATGAGAAACACGGCCGCCACCACCATGAGGGGCGGTCCCAAAGCCCGTCGTGTCGCTTCCAGAAGCAGTATCAGGCCGATCACCCCCACCACCAGATCCAGGGTGGTGGGAATTCCGGGTCTGGCTGACATCTGCTCGTAAAAGATAAACAGGTAAGCGGAACAGAATGCTGCCACCAGGCCCAAAAACCAGTCCTGTATCGGTATATACTCCCTGGGAGATGATTTCAAGGTGGGATAGGCGGTATAGGACAAAAACATGGCAAATGCCAGATGAATGGACCGGGCTTCGGTGGCATTGATAACAAAAATATTGAATATGAACGGCAGGGGGGACGCATACCAGAGTTGAAACACTGTCCAGATCAACGGCACGAAAAAAGAATGTTTTTGGGAACCGCACCCACCGGATTCCTGGCACCTGATTCCACCTCGGCTACAAAGTCCTTTACATCATCCGGAACAGTTTGTTTTTTGTCAACGGTCATGGTGACAAGGCCTCCGTAAAAAAGGATTGTGCAACACAAAAAAGATAAGCGTGCGCGGCAGCCACGCGCCCCGCACGCTCATGTGGTTCAGTCTGACAAAAAAATTACATCAGGCCGGCTTCTTTGTAGTATTTGGCCGCACCGTCATGCAGCGGGGCTGACAGGCCGTCTTTGACCATTTCTTCTTTCACCAGTACCTCAAAGGCCGGGTGCAGTTTCTTGAACTCGTCAAAATTTTCAAATACCGCCTTGACCACGTGATAGATCACGTTTTCAGGCACTTTTGCCGAAGAAACAAAGGTGGCGCCCACACCAAAGGTTATGGTGTCGGTATCCGTCCCCCGGTACATGCCGCCGGGAATGGTGGCTTTCCTGTAATAGGCATTATCCGCCACCAGTTTGTCAATGGCAGGACCTTCCACAGGCACCAGGATGGAGTCACAGGAGGTGGTGGCTTCCTGGATGGAGCCGGACGGATGGCCCACGGTATAGATGATGGCATCGATTTTGTTGTCGCACAGGGCTGCGGACTGTTCCGCCGGTTTCAGCTCAGAGGCCAGTTTGAAATCATCTCTGGTCCAGCCCAGGGCTTCCATGACCACTTCCATGGTGCCCCGCTGACCGGAACCCGGGTTCCCCACATTGACCCGTTTGCCTTTCAGATCAGTAAAGGTTTTGATGCCGGAATCTTTTCTGGCCACCACGGTAAAGGGTTCGGGATGCACGGAAAACACGGCCCGCAGATCCTTGTCCGGACCGGAGGCTTCAAACGGGGTGCCTTTGGTGCCGTGATAGGCGTGATACTGCCAGTCGGACTGGGCCACGGCCATATCCAGCTCACCGGCCCGGATGGTGTTCAGGTTGTACACAGACCCGCCGGTACTTTCCACAGAGGCGCGAATGCCATGGGTTTTTCTGTCCTTGTTCACCAGGCGGGCAATGGCGCCGCCGGTGGGATAGTAAACCCCGGTGACCCCGCCGGTCCCGATGGTCACAAATGTCTGATCCGCCTGCACAGGAGCGGACCCAAAGAAAAGTACCATGCTGAAAAGCGCCGTAATTGCCAATACCAGTAATCGTTTCATCTAAACCTCCATAAAAAAGTTTGATTAAAATTATCGACAGGGTGCGAAATGATGTCATGCCCCCTGACTCATAAACCTGATCGGACTCTCGTACCTTTAGAAAGGTATCCCCTTACGGGATTTTTGTAAACCTATTTTTTCAGGATGATCCGTGCATCCACCACATCCAGGCCATGTTCGTAAAGGATCACCGGATTTAAATCCATTTCCTGGATTTCCGGATAGGACTCCACCAGTTCCGAGCAGATGCCCAGTAATTTGCGCAGGGTGTTTTTGTCATATCCTTTCTGTCCCCGGATACCGCTCAATATGACCGAAGATCTGGTATCCTCAATCATTTTTTGCACGATGCCGGAGAAACCGGCAAGACCCAGAAAGTCACATCCTTCATAATCTCCACCATGATGCCGCCCAGGCCGTACATGATCACCGGACCGAACTGCTCATCGATCTTGGTGCCGATGATGATCTCCAGCCCCCTGGCCGCCATGGGCGCCACCAGCACGCCTCTGATATCTGCATTGGCATCGTAAATCCGGGCATTTTCCATAATGATGTCAAATGCCGCCTTCACCTGGGAATCATCCCCGATATTGAGCATCACGCCGTTGGCATCGCTTTTGTGCAAAATATCCGGGGACACGATTTTCATCACCACATGGCCCTCTAATTCCCGGGCGATTTGAACGGCTTCATCCGCAGTGGCGGCCAGACCGCCCACGGAAGTGGTGGCGCCGTGGAGTTTAATGAGCTGCTTGGCCTCATGTTCGAGCAGCACGTGCCGTCCTTCGGCCATGGCCGCCTGAATGATGGCATTGCCTTCGGGTTTGGCTTTTTCCCGCCAGTTGAGCACGAAATTGGTCTTGGCATGGTAGGTCTTCAGGTAACTGCCGTAGGTGCACAGACAGGCCATGCTTTTACAGGCGATATCCAGAGAATCATGCACCGGAATATCATAATGACGCAGCAGATCCAGGGCATGGGAATCGTAGGCACTGTAGAGTGAATGCACGAAAATCGGTTTGCCGCGTTTTTTCCCCATGGCGCCCAGGCGATGGGCCGCCTGTTCCTCACCGATGGCCAGGCTTTCTTCAAACCGGATGCCATACCCGCCGAAAAGTCCCACGATGAGCAGCCCGCCCACGGCCGAGTCCTTGAGCAGAATTTTGGCGCAGTCGGCAAAGATGCTGGGATCTGCGTCCGTGCCGCCGGCCACATCCACGGGATTGACCACAGACGCGGCTTCCGGCAGAATCTTTCTCAAATTTTCCTTTGTTTTTTCCGACAGATCCGCCAGCTCGATGCCGTAGTCGGTCAACAGGTCCGCGGCAATCGTGGCATGTCCGCCACCATCCGCCAGCACGGCAATGGCGTTGTTTTTCACCGGCGGCTGGCTGGAAAGGGTTTCCGCCACAGGAAACAGCTCATCCGAATTTTCGATCACGATAATCCCGGCCCGTTCATACGCCGACTTGGCCACCTGGCCCATGCCGGCCAGTGACCCTGTGTGAGAGCCTGCGGATTTGCGGCCCTTGGCGGACCGGCCGCTCTTGAGCAGGATAATGGGCTTTTCAATACTGGTATTGTAAGCTTCCTGCAAAAATTCCCGGCCCTGACTCATGCCTTCCACATACATGAGAATGGCTTTGGTGTCCGGATCGTTTCTGAAAAACGCCAGATATTCATGAAACTTGATATCCGATTCATTGCCCACCCCCACATAATAGGTGAATCCGCCGTGTTTGCGGATGGTGGCCTCGGTAATCAGGGTCAGGGCCATGTTGCCGCTCTGGCACAGCAAGGCGATACTGCCCTCGGGCGCGTTCTGGATCCCCACCAGGTTCATGTTGGATTTCAGGTTGATCATGCCCGAGGTGTTGGGGCCGATGAGCCGGACCTGGTTTCTCTTTGCCGAATCCACCATCTCCTGCTCCAGGATGCGTCCTTTTTCTCCGAGCTCACGGAATCCACCGGCAATGATCACGGCACCGGCAACGCCTTTGGCACCGCAGTTGTCGAGAATTTTGGGATGGTTCTGGCCGGCGTGGTGATCAGGGCCAGGTCCACCTTGTCCGGAATATCGGTAATATCCTTGTAGCACTTCAACCCCAGAATAAAGTCTTCCTTGGGATTGACCGGGTAGATCTCCCCTTCGAATCCGTCCGCCAGCAGGGTTTTAATGGCCTGATACCCCCGCTTGGTCTTGTTCCGGGACGCGCCGATAATAGCAACGGATCTTGCATTCAACACATGTTCCAGCATGGATATCTTCCTTTATTGTTTTTTGCGCTGGGCAAATTCATCCAACGATGTCTGGCGTTCCTTGGTGGACACACAGGCCAGGCAGGCTTCAATTTCATAATCCATCAAGGCTTCCAGGCTGACTTCTCCGGCGGCCATGGCCAGTCCCTTTTTGATGAGCTTCAATGAAAATGCGGAATTGGCGCAGATTTTATCCGCCATGGCAAATGCGTTATCCATGAGCTGATCCAAAGGCACGGATCTGTTCACCAGCCCGATGCGGCAGGCTTCTTCTCCGGTGATATTTTCAGCGGTAAACAGCAGTTCCTTGGCCTTGCCCGGTCCCACCAGGTCCTGAACCAGACGGAATGCACCGCCGGTGACCGATGAGGTGACCTTTGCTTCAGGAGATCCAATCAATGCTTCTTCCGCGGCAATACGGATATCACATGCCAGGGCCAGCTCATACCCGGATCCCAGGGCATAACCGTTGATGGCGGCAATGGTGGGTTTTTCAAAACGCAGAATTTTCCGGGACGCTTCCTGAAGCGATTCCAGATACTGGCGGTAGGCTTCAATGGTCCGCCCTTTTGAATCCTTCAAATCCGCACCCGTTGAAAACGCCCGGCCTTCGCCGGTGATGATCAGGGCCTTGACCTGGTCATCCTGGCCCAGGGTTTCCAGCGCATCCATCATTTCCGTCCACAGCTGCCGGTTCATGGCATTGAGCACTTTGGGCCGGTTCAACCGGATCACCCCCACATGATTCCTGATGTCCACCAGGATTGTTTCATAGTCCATCGAGTCAATTCTCCTTTTGTTTGAACCCTTTAAAAAGTATCTGGTCAAGTTTACCTTGACAGCGTTTTTTTACCTCATTTACACTCAAAATAAAAGGGTCTTGCAGGAAAACCAATATCCTGGCCGGGTGTCAGCCTCCTAGTCGGACTTGAGTACCGACAGAAACGCGGACTGGGGAATCTCAACAGACCCCACCATTTTCATGCGTTTCTTGCCTTTTTTCTGTTTTTCCAGCAGTTTGCGTTTCCGGGAGATATCTCCGCCATAACATTTGGCCGTGACATCCTTGCGGAACGCGGAAACGGTTTCCCGGGCGATGATTTTCCCGCCGATGGCTCCCTGAATGGGGATCTTGAACTGTTGCCGGGGAATCTCCTCCCGCAGCTTTTTGCAGGCGGTTCTGGCCCGGGCTTCGGCTTTGTCTCTGTGAATCAGAATGGACAGGGCATCCACCCGCTCTCCATTGATGAGAAAATCCAGTTTCACCAGATCGGTTTCCTGGTATCCGGCAATTTCATAATCAAAAGACCCGTATCCCTGGGTGACCGATTTAAGCCGGTCGTAAAATTCATACACCACTTCGGCCAACGGCAGCTCGAATTTCATTTCCATGCGGTTGGAGGTCAGGTATTGATAGGTCTTGCTTACGCCCCGAAATTCATGACACACCTGCATCACATTTCCCATATACCGGTCCGGTACGATAATGTTGGCTTTGATGAAGGGTTCCCGGATCCGGAAAATTTCCGCCGGGTCCGGATAGTTGACCGGGTTGTCGATAATGGTCACCTGACCGTCCGTGGTGGTGATTTCATACTGCACCGACGGAGATGTCAGAATCAAAGAGATATCATATTCCCGCTCTAAGCGCTCCTGCACCACTTCCAGGTGAAGCAGTCCCAGAAAACCGCACCGGTAACCAAATCCCAGTGCCGCGGAACTGTCTTTTTCATAAATCAGGGAGGCATCGTTGAGCTTGAGCCGTTCCAGGGCTTCGGTAAGTTCTTCGTAATCGTCGGATGCCACGGGATACATGGAGGAAAACACCACCGGTGTGGGCTCCCGGAACCCGCCCACCGCTTTGGCACAGGGCCGGTCCGCCATGGTGATGGTATCCCCGATCTTGACATCGGAAATATTTTTGATTCCCGCGATAAGATACCCCACCTGGCCGCCGTACAGGCTTTTCTGGGGGACCCGCTTGATCTGGAACAATCCCACTTCCTCCACTTTGTACTGGGAATCATTTTGCATAAACAAAATGGTGTCCCCTTTCTGAATGGTGCCGTCAAATATCCGGAAATGGACAATGGTTCCGCGGAAAGAGTCATAATGTGAATCAAAAATCAGGGCTTTGAACCGGTTTTCCTTGTCCACCGCCGGCGGTGGGATGGCCGCCACAATGGCCGGAAACAGCTGATCCACCCCCAGCCCGGTCTTGGCTGAAACCAGCAGGGCGTTTTCACCGTCCAGGCCGAGATCTTCCTCGATCTGATTTTTCACCCACTCAATTTCCGCGGACGGCAGATCGATTTTATTGATCACCGGCAGGATGGACAGGTTGAGTTCCATGGCCAGGTACAGGTTGGCCAGGGTCTGGGCTTCCACCCCCTGGCTGGCATCCACGATGATCAGGGCCCCTTCACAGGATTTCAAGGCCCGGGACACCTCATAGGAAAAATCCACATGCCCCGGTGTGTCGATGAGATTCAACAGATACTCTGTTCCATCTTCAGCGGTATAAGGCAGGGACACGGTCTGGGATTTGATGGTAATGCCCCGTTCCCGCTCGATGTCCATGGTGTCCAGGATCTGTTCTTTCATGTCCCGTTCGGAAACAATGCCGGTCAGTTGTATAAGCCGGTCCGACAGGGTCGACTTGCCATGATCGATATGGGCGATGATGGAAAAGTTACGGATCTGTTTTTGAAGAATGTTCAACGGTGCTCCAAACTAAAAGTTGACAAATGTCTTGTACTCAGGGTAATGTTCGTGATTCATATAATTATCAATTGTAAGTAAACGTGTCAAGATCAGTCCACATATGGCGACCTTGTTTTTCCCGGGAGAACACATGCAGCACACCATTCTGATTGTTGAAGATGACAACGCCTTTAAAAATTCGGTGAAAGAATATCTCACCCGTCTTTCCTATCAGGTAAAAACGGTGTCCAGTGCTGAAGACGCCCTGGAAAAACTAAAGACATGCCCGGTGGATGTGGTGCTCACCGATATTTTACTGCACGGCATGGACGGGCTGGCACTGACCCGCATCATCAAGGAAAAATACGACATGGAAGTTTTGGTGATGACCGGGTACCATGCGGATTATTCTTATGAAGAAGCCGTCAGGACCGGGGCCAGTGATTTCATTTTCAAGCCCTTTCGTTTTAAAGAACTGGAACTGCGGATCAAGCGGGCATTACGGGAAGCAACACTCAAGCGGGAGCGCAACCGGCTGCTCAAGGAGATGGAACAGCTGGCCATCACCGATGCATTGACCGGACTGTACAACTCCCGTCAGTTCTTCCGGCAGATCAAACAGGAGATAGAGAGAAACGAACGGTACCAGCATCATTTGTCTTTGTTGATTATGGATATCGATCATTTCAAACAGTACAATGATACCTGGGGCCACCTGGAAGGAGACAAGGTGTTGATGGACATCGGCCGCATCATCAACGCCTGCATGCGGTCCATGGACACGGCCTACCGGTACGGTGGAGAGGAATTTGCCGTGCTCCTGCCGGAAACCGATCTCCAACAGGCCTGTGTGGTGGGTCACCGTATCATGAAGCGGATCGGCCAGGAAAGCTTTGAGCCGGAATCCGGTGTTCATCGATCCGTCACCATCAGCATCGGTGCCGGCGAACTTGCGCCCGGCGAAGATGCCATATCATTCATCCGCCGCACGGATCAAGCCCTGTATCGATCCAAGGAAAGCGGCCGGAACCGCCTGACTTACGACGACAGCTGAGGATCAGACGCCTCAGCTTCAAAAAGACGCATGCTCAGATCCACGGACACGGCCTGATGGGTCAAGGCGCCGCAGGAAATCACGTCCACCCCCGTATCTGCGATATCCTTCAGGGTTTCCAGGGATACATTGCCGGATGCCTCCACCAGGGCCTGTCCATGGATGCGGGCCACAGCCTCCGCCATTTTTTCACAGGACATATTGTCCAGCATGATCACATCCGCGCCCACAGCCAGGGCCTCATTCACCTGAGCCATGGTGGTGACTTCCACCTCGATTTTCATCAGATGGGATGTCCGTTTTTTGACGGCCTGCACAGCCGCGGATATACTGCCGGCCACCGCAATGTGGTTGTCTTTGATCAAAATGCCGTCATACAGGGAAAACCGGTGATTGTAACCACCGCCAGCCCGGATTGCCGCCTTTTCAAGCTGGCGCCAGCCCGGCGTGGTTTTCCGTGTATCGGTCAGCCTGGCTGACGATCCCTCCAGGGCGGCCACATATTTTCGGGTCAGCGTGGCAATACCGGACAACCGCTGCAGAAAATTCAATGCCACCCGCTCCGCTTTGAGCAGGCTCAGCAGATCGCCCGCCACCGACAGCACCTCATCCCCTTTGGACACGGCATCCCCGTCCCGGAAAAAAAAGACAAGATCCACCTCCGGGTCCAGGGCCTGAAACGTTCTTTGGGCCACATTTCTTCCCGCCAGAATGCAGTCCTGTTTGGCCTTGATCAC
The DNA here is from genome assembly GCA_034522435.1 of Desulfotignum sp. Classification (GTDB taxonomy): domain Bacteria; phylum Desulfobacterota; class Desulfobacteria; order Desulfobacterales; family Desulfobacteraceae; genus Desulfotignum. The sequence goes on along the minus strand of JAXHLJ010000005.1, from coordinate 367,764 downwards.
GCCACGGCCCGAACGAAGGTCGGGCAGAATGCTTTCCGATGTGATATCTCCGAGCCCGGAATCCTCGAACAGGGCCAGAGCGACGATCTGATCAATCATGTCCATGGGTCTTACGCCATATCCTGAATGCGTTGAAGATTGGCGGCCAGTTTTTCTTTTTTTTCCGTCAGTTCCAAATGCCGGGCCTGAACCTTGTCAATCACTTCCGGGGGGGCTTTTTCCAGAAAACTTTCATTGCCCAGGCGTTTCTGGACCCCCACCAGGTCTTTTGTATTTTTCTCCAGCTCCTTTTCCAGGCGGAGGATCTCCTTTTCAAAGTCGATCACCCCTTCCAGGGATACAAAACAGGTGGTGTTTCCGTTCACGGAACTGGCACAGGCCTTGGGCACATTTTCCAGATCGCAGAACGACAACCGTTCCATGGTCGCCAGCGTGGAAATCACGGCCTTGTTTTCCACAATCAGCAGTTTTTCCTTTTCATTGTCCGTATGGGCCAGCACCTTGATTTTCATGGACGGCTGGATGTTCATCTCGCTTCGAATATTTCTCACCCCGGTAATCAGATCAAAGACAAAGGCCATGTCCGCTTCAGCCTGCGCGTTTCGGTAACGGGTGTGATCCGCTTTTGTAGAGGGAAACGCCGCCTGCATCACCGATCCCCTGGTGGCCGGCAGCAGCTGGTAAATCTCTTCGGTGACAAAAGGCATGAACGGATGCAGCATCACCAGAATATCCTCGAGCACCCGTGCCAGAACGGCCCGGGCCGTATGACGTCGAACCCCGCCCTGTTTCTCATACAGGGCCGGTTTCTCGGTTTCAATGAACCAGTCGCAGAACTCGTGCCACACAAACTGGTACACAGCGGACGCCGCCTCATTGAACCGGTAATTTTCAATCCCTTCTTTCACGGCCATGGATGCGGCGGCCGACCGTGACAGCACCCAGCGCTCCCACAAGGTCAGGTGATCATCCTCGAAAGTCTTGTCTTCAGCGGTAATGTGCATCAAAGCAAACCGGGCCGCGTTCCACAATTTATTGACAAAATGCCGGTATCCCTCCACCCGGGATTCCGACATTTTCACATCCCGGCCCTGGGCCGCAAAGGCCGCCAGGGTGAACCGGAAAGCGTCGGCTCCGTAGTGGTCGATCACTTTCAACGGATCGATGACATTGCCCTTGGACTTGCTCATCTTCTTGCCGTGTTCATCTCTGACCAGGGCGTGGATATAAACATCTTTGAACGGCACCTCTTCTTTGAAATGAATGCCGAACATCATCATCCGTGCCACCCAGAAGAACAGAATGTCAAACCCGGTGACCAGCACACTGGTAGGATAAAACGTCTTGAGCAGCGGGGTGTTCTCCGGCCATCCCATGGTGGAAAACGGCCACAGGGCCGAGGAAAACCAGGTGTCCAGCACATCGGTTTCCTGAACGATGTTTTTGGATTTGCACACGGCACAGTCTTTGGGATCGGTTTCCTCCACCATCACATGACCGCAGGCCGGGCATTGCCATACCGGGATGCGGTGACCCCACCAGATCTGCCTGGAGATACACCAGTCTCTGATATTGTCCATCCAGTCAAAATAGGTTTTGGACCAGGTATCCGGGATGATGCGGGTCTGCCCGGAACGAACCGCTTCCGATGCTTTCTGCGCCAGGGGTTTGACCTTTACGAACCATTGTTTGGACAGGGCTGGCTCCACCACGGTCCGGCACCGGTAGCAGCTGCCCACACTGTTTTTGAGCGGCTCTTTCTTCTGCAGCAGTCCCTGATCCGCAAGGGCCTGGACCGCCCGGGCCCGGCATTCGAACCGGTCCAGTCCCTGGAACGGTCCGGCCGCTTCTGTCATCAATCCCTTGTCATCGATCACCTTGATCCGTTCCAGTCCATGTTTTTCCCCGAGATCAAAATCGTTGGGGTCATGGGCCGGCGTCACTTTCAGTGCCCCGGTGCCAAATGAGGTCTCCACGTAATCATCCCGGATGATGGGGATGATCCGGTCGGTCAACGGCAGCACCACATGGGTCTCCTTCAAAGATGCGAACCGCTCGTCCTCAGGGTTCACAGCCACGGCCGTATCCCCGAACATGGTCTCGGGCCGGGTGGTGGCCACGGTCAGCCCTTTTTTCTGCCCCTTGAACGGATACCGGATATAATACAGGTATGAATCGTGCTCCTCATATTCCACCTCCAGATCCGCCAGGGCCGTGTAACACCGGGGGCACCAGTTGATGATATACTGGCCCTGATAAATCAGCCCTTCCTTGTACAGCCTTACAAACACCTTGCGCACTGCATCGGACAATCCTTCATCCATGGTGAACCGCTCCCGGTCCCAGTCACAGGAGGCCCCCAGACGTTTGAGCTGGTTGATGATGGCACCGCCGGATTTTTCCTTCCATTTCCAGACCTCTTCGATAAAGGCCTCCCGTCCCAGCTGATCCCGGTTCTTGCCGCGGGCCGCCAGATCCCGTTCCACCACATTCTGCGTGGCGATGCCGGCATGATCCGTTCCCGGCATCCACAGCACATTATATCCCAGAAGACGCCTGTATCGGCACATGATGTCCTGGATCACGTTGTTCAGGGCATGCCCCATATGAAGAACCCCGGTGACGTTGGGTGGGGGAATGACGATGGAAAAAGGCGGTCTGTCACTGGTATCTTCTGCCTTGAAAAATCCATTGTCCTGCCAGAATTGATACCATTTTTCTTCAATTCCCGCCGGTTCATACCCTTTGTCCAGAGAATCCGAACCCATAATCTGCTCCTAAATACCCTCATTAATGAAAAATGGGGATCAGTCAATGAATCCCCAGTCATCTGTTACTTTGATGTAGACCCTGCCGTCAGAGAGGATCGATTCGATCCATGTCCTTTAACAGGGTGGTTTTTATTTTTTGAATTTCCTGTAAGATCACCCGCTCCATGGTTTCGAAAAGAAGGGGTTCGATCTTTTCGGCAAACTTTTTTTCAATCACCCGTTCCAGTGCCGATGCCATTTGTGCTTCAGAAACCGAAACATCTTCCGAGAAAAATGCCTGCTCTTCGCCGTCTTCCACCACATCCGTCAATTCGATAATCGGATCATCCTGTTTTGTTTCATCGGTCATGCACACCCTCTCTTTTTTCCGAAAATAAACCAGATCCTTACAGGCTCAAACAATGGAAATTTATCAAAGTGTCCTTCGGGTGTCAACCTAATTAAACCGACGCATAACCGACCCTGGTCCACTGGCTGTCAAAACAAATTACCTGTAAATTTTTCAGAAGGCCGGAACCGCGTTTTTTTCCTGTAATGACTGCGCGATCTCCCGCCGGGTTTCTTGAATCGCTTCCAAAAGCGGCGAGCCGATCTGTTCAGCCGTGATGAGGGCGGCAGTGCCGGATTGACTGAAAAAACGGCGTTACGATATCTGGATTACTTTTTCCCGCGATTTGATTCCGAATTTTCTTGATCCCGCAGGTACTTGAGTTTGACCTTTAGAATATCTTGAACTTCTTTGAGCATGACCGGGTCGATTTTTTCAATTTCGATCAGGGACTGGACCAGTTGCGTGCCTAAAATCTGATTTTCAAACTCAAGGGCACGGCGGCGCAGGCGGGCAAGTCTGGGGAGGTTGTCCGGAGAAACCCGCCGGTCGATCCGGGGGTCTGACATGGAAACGAGTTCCCCCTCGGGAAGGGACGGCTTCAACGCATTTCTCCCGATTCGAAGCATCTCTTCCCGGGATGTCTTGGTAATCCTCAATATTTCCTGCTGAATAGCCTGAGGGATCTTTGGAAACGTTTTTTCACCTTTCGGGTTTTTTCTGCCCGAATGATACCCGGTCAAGGCGGCTTCACTGATTTGTAGCCGCCTGGCCAGTATTTTTGCCGGCACTCTTTTCCCGTCGATCACCAGATTTTTATCTGTTTTGATGACCTTCCGGAGCCATGCCCTGAATATTTCCATCTCGGTTTCCATCAAAAAAAACATATTTCGCCTCAATTTACAGGATTGATTTTTACACTAATCCATCAAAAAAAAGATTGCAAGTGAATTTACAAAAAAATGTGGTTCAACAGGTAAATCCAACTCTTTGGAACGCCGCATCCAACCGGGTATTGCAGATTCTTTGAAAAAAACCGACTTCGGCGGACCTCCGGAACCGGGATTGTTTTTTTTCGGAAATGCCCGTATGATCTGAAAAATTTTGGGACGGAACAGATAGCCATATGCAGAAATTTTTAATCCCCAGGGATCGGATCCGTGAAAACAAAGGGATCCTCGAAGGGCCGGACGCCCGTCACATCGTCAGGGTGCTGCGCCTTTCCAGCGGAGACGACCTGATTTTTACCGACGGCCTGGGAACCGACTTTACCGGCCGGATACTGAACTGCAGCCGGGACCGGGTAGTGGTGGAAATATTGGATACAGGACCGTCCCGAACCGAATCCCCTTTGTCCCTCACCGTCTGCACCGGCATGCTCAAACATCAGAAAATGGATGATGTCATCCAGGGACTGACACAGATCGGCATTACCCGGTGGATTCCTTTTTTTTGTGAACGGTCGGTCCCGACCCCGGACGACAAAGCTTTGGCCCGGCGAATGGAACGCTGGCAGACCATTGCCAATGAAACCATCAAACAATGTCAAAGAAGCCGGGTGGTGGAGATTTCCTATCCCATGACACTCACGCACATCCTGGATATGGCCGACACGTTTGATCATTGTATCGCGTTCTGGGAACGGGAGGGAGAACCGATGTCCCGGCTGATGCCCTTGAAAGGCGATAACAAGACACTGATATTGATCGGACCCGAAGGGGGGTTTTCAGAATCGGAAATCCATCTGGCCTCGGCAAAAGGATTCATCCCCTGTTCCCTGGGTCCCCGGATCCTGCGGGCGGAAACCGCATCCCTGTGTGCAGCCGCCCTGGTTCAGCACCGGCTGGGAGATATGTAACCCTGTCATGATAGTTTTATTTTTTGCTTGACATCCCCAAACAAAAAACATATAAACCCAGTCGTTTGCGGTTCACGCCCAGGTAGCTCAGTCGGTAGAGCAGGGGACTGAAAATCCCCGTGTCAGCAGTTCGATTCTGTTCCTGGGCACCAGATTTAAAAGGGCGTTCATGGTTTTCAATCATGAACGCCCTTTTTTGGTCTTTGCGCATACAAAACACGGGATAAAGTTTTGAACAGCATGGATTTGTGCTTGCCAATCAGTTTGATTGGAAATATAATAAAAGATTAGCAAAAAAATAAACCCCGCTTAAAGGGAAGGAGATATACCATGGCTAAAATTTTTTATTCCGGAAACAGAGAGGCAAAACTCCTTTCCAAAATTGAATCCTCCAAAGAAAGAGACCGAATCCGGACGCTCAACGCGATCCGGGACAATATCGACTACTTTGCCAACAAAGTGGCCATGAAACTCATCGAAAGCGGGCTCATCGAGACCGTGAGCAAGTCTTCCATTGAAAGTCAGATCGTCCGCTGCCTGGACACATTGATCAAGTCCGAGGATTTTGACGTGGATTATGCGGTCGCCCCTTTCCGTACCCTGGTGGCCAACCCCAACATTGCCAGCCTTTATCTGACCGCGTTCGTGGTGGAAAAACTGATCAACCACAAGGATGTCATCGATGTGTTCGGCAGTGATGAAGATATCTACTTCTGCATCCACAAACAACTGACGCAACTGATGGCGGAATAACCTTTTGCCGTCAGAAGTCAGCTTGGATTATTTCTTCACCCAGGTGCCGTCCGGTTTCTGGATATAGGTTCCCGGAGCGGCCCGTTCCGCCAGTTGCAGGGCCCGGTTTTTTTCCACCACCGAAATCGAGGTGTTCTGCTGGGCCGCGATATGGGCATAGATGGTCTTGCGGTCCTGATTTTCCTGAGCAATAAGGGTTTCATGGCTTTTTTCGTTGCCCACGAACGCCAGATACCCCTGGTTGTCCTCACCCACAATTCCCTGTTTTTTCAATTCCGCGATCACGGGCAGCCGTTCCTTCATCCGCTCTTTGATCCCCTGGGCCGGCACTGAACCGGCAACTGTCAGCACTGCGGCAATACCCAGAACCATCCACAGGGTCCATTGTTTAATTCTCATTTTCTTTCTCCAGTTTTTCCATAATTTCTTCCTCCTTGGCATCAATGTCACTGAAGAAGTCATCCAATGCCCGCTGCACCTTGACATTCACATCGATGGTGATGTGAATGGGTTTGACCTCCACGGGTTTGACATCCACTTCATGACGGGTTTGACAGCCGCCAAAGACCATAACCATAACCATCAAGACCAGTATTAACCGGGATAGCAGGGTCATTGCCTCTCCTCCTTATTTTAACAGTTTTCGAATCTTGTTTCCAAATGTCATCACCTGATTGAATGGAAGCGTCAGATTCACATCCAGTTTGATCCCCTGAAACCGGGACCCCGGGCTCCGGGCATCCACCCGGACAAACGAATTGATATCTTTTTTATATACAAAAGGCAATACCCGGCCGGGTTTGCCATCCAGTTCCATGTTTGCGATCAGGGTCTCTCCCTGGGTGTCAAAGGTGAGTTTGGCCCAGACATATTCAAAATCTTTTAAGGCCTCTGCTGCCAGGTCCAGCTGACTGAATCCGGAGGAATCCATGGGAATTCCGGCCTTCAGCTTTTCAGGATTCCGAATCACCACCCGTCCCCCCTGTCCCGGGGTTGAGAACAGAAACGCATTGTCAAACGAGATCTCCCCGTTTTTAATCACCACGGGAATGCGCCCGTTCAAGCTGCCCTCTCCCTGGGCGTCAAATCCGCCCACCTGGGCCAGCAAACGGTTCAACTGAATCCGGTCACAGTACAGGATCAGGGTCACGGACCGGTCCGGCGAAGGAATCCGGACAGATTCCGTGGACACCTGTCCGCCGGCCCAGTTGAGCTGCATATTTTCAATTACCAGAGAAGGGCCCGGCTCCAGGGTGAAGCGCACGGCTGCGTCCGTGGCCATAAAATCACCGGCCTGAATCCGGTCGATGGTCACCGTCTGTCCCGGAACCGATGCCGGCGCCAGAAGATCGTTAAAGGACACACGGCCCTGAATGCCGCTGATCGACAGTTTCTGATCCGGCATTGAGGCAGATCCCTCATGAACAACCAGATCCGCCGCCGTGGTCAGACGGTGATCTTGCCACCCGGCGGAACCGGACACCTGAATGTCAAAATCATATTCCGCCTGAAACGGAAGCCGGGGCACCAGATTGCCGAACCGGTACGGTGACACCCGGAACCGGTTCGTTTGCGCGGTGACGTGCAAATAAGCGTCAGGGTCCAGCCCTGCCGTCCCTTTGAGTGCGATGGTCACGGCATCGGACTCCGGCACCTGAAACGTGCCGTCAAACCGGATATCCTGTTTTCCGGTGCGCTGAATACCGCCTGTGCCCGTCAGAACGGCCCGGTTGTCGATCATCAGCTTTTCCACGGAAAACCGGCCGGTACCGCGGACATGGGGATAGGTGACCGGCATCTGTGCCCAAATCCCCTGCACTGCCATGTTTTTGTCCGGCAGGGTGATACTGCCGGACACCAGCTCCGTGGAAAGATCCACCCGGGGAGCTGACAAAGGTTTGTCAGCCATATCCATGGACACCCTGCCGGCCGTGTCCATGCGGTTGACCCGTATTCCCAGATCCGGGGTATCCATTTGAATCCGGGACAGCTGGGATGTCAGATCGAAGGTCAGCGTCCCGGTGTCCCGGTTTCCATGAATATCTGACTGCACCGATCCGCGTTCCGAAAAGATTTCCCGGGCCGGGTCTTGAATCCGTGATTGTGAAAATGACACCATCAGGTTCCCGTGGATATCGTTCCCGTTCATCTGCAGAGACAGGGCGGCCAAAGGCTGTTCCAGAAGTGTCGTGATGTTTTTGTGCCGCAGGGTCAGTTTTTCCATGGGCCGGGTTTCACACGTCAGGTCCACGTGCTGCACGCCGAATCCGGAAGAATCCAGCATCACAAGGGCCCGGCCGGATGCGGCCAGATCGGAAAAAAACGGATGGGACACCCCTGCTTTTGCCAGCACCGTGACCTGCCGGCGTTCTTTAAGAATCCGCGCTTCAGCAGACGGGATCATGAGCCCGGCCGGCCGATTCATGATCATATCAGACACGGACACCTGCCAGATATTGTGTGTTTGTTTTTCCACAGACCAGTCCGTGGTTCCGGGTAACACAGGCCCTTTTTTCATGGACAGAAAATCGGTCAGGGGATGAAAATCAAATGACAGTGCCTTGAGAAGAAAGGTTTCAATGCCGGCCACCGGATGAAGTCGTGTTTTCAAGGTCACGGGCTGGCCAAAGGGATAAAACACGGCATCGCACACCACCTGGCGACCCGATTTGTTCACCGCAAGGGAGATATTGAACGGAATCACGGTAATACCCTGATTCATCGTCAGTATCAGCCGGGCATTGGTCACCTGGATTTGATCCGGCAGATACCGTCAGGTCAGGGAGCGTATCCGGTTGAATCCGCGTGCCCGTCAGCCCGTGGCGAGCAACGCGGAACCGCCCGCAAAAACCGGGTCGATTACCATTCCCTGATCTGGATCGTACCGAGCCTGAATCGTCAGACCGGACAGGGTCAGTCTTTGGAGTGCCGGCCTGCCCAGTCCTTGAATATCATAGGAAACCGATACCAGGTCCGCTGAAATATCCCTGCCCCATCGCAGATCCGATACCAGTGTCCGGCTTTTGCCCACATGGGACACCTGAAACGCCAGTTGATTCGATGACAGCAGCGGTTTGTACCGGTACTCGATGAACCACTGGACCGCCATCGGCAGATTGACCGCCAAAATAAGCAGCACAAGGGCTGCCGCCCCCAGAACCACCAAAACGCTTATGGTCGCCGATTTAAATCGCATTTTTAATCCGTATGGTCAAAAACATGTCTCCTCTGGGTTGCCCGGACAATGACCGGCCCATGCCTGCCAGGCGCAGCCGGTTTCCTTCCCGCATCCCGGGCGGAATGGCGACCCGGTACAATGGTTTGGAAAACCCCCAGGGAATTGTAATCAATTTCCGGGTACCGGTCAATGCTTCCAGAGATGAAATCTCAATGGTACCGTAAAGATCCCGGTCATTGTCTGTCGGGGTCGCCACAATGGTCTGCAGTTTCGGGGTGTGCTGCTTTCTGGTATAGTGCCGGATCTTTTCCCGGGTCCCGGTCACAGGCATCCGGCGGTTGAGCTTCACCAGCACCAGACCGGTGATGAAGCCCCCGATATGCGCCCACCAGGCAATTCCGGCCCCGACCCCATCTCCTGCGGCGTTCAGAAACTGAAGGAAAAACCAGACGCCCAAAAAAATGAACGCGGGAATCTCGATGAACCAGGGAATGATGATGATGGGCACCAAAGTAAGGATTCTGGCTTTGGGATATAACAGAAAATACGCGCCCATGACACCGGCGATGGCGCCGCTGGCCCCGATGGTGGGAACCATGGAAAACGGATTGAGCCCAAAATGAAACGCCCCGGAAATCAGGCCGCACAGCACATAAAACCCCAGAAACCGCACAGAACCGAAATGGGCTTCCACATTGTCCCCGAAAATATACAACGACCACATGTTTCCCAGCAGATGCCAGAATCCCCCGTGGAGAAACATGTAGGAAAACAGCGAAAACACATGGTTGAACACGGAAAAATGCCGGGACATCTCCGGAATCGAATATTTGGCCGGCACCAGCCCGTAAATATAATAAAAGGTCTCACTCCCCGGCCCCATCTGCAGCTGAAACAGCCACGCCAGAACATTGGCGGCCATCAAGGCATAGGTGACCACGGGCACGCAGTCGGAAATCTGGTTGTCCCGGATCGGTATCATTTGGTGATCCGCAGGCAACAGGCCTGTTCACAGGCGGATTTCACCGCCTTGACAACAGCCATGACCGCATCTTCAACCGTAAAGTATGCCACGGCTGCATCGTGCCGGCAGACATCCACCAGGGCCGTATTACCGGTATCCAGGCCCAGCCGGAACCGCAGGTCGTCCACCCAGGAAAAATACAGAAGCTGGATATCTGACGGATCCAGCCGGGCAATGGCGGCTCTGGTTTTCAAAGAAAGGCCCGCCATCACCTGGTCCACGGCCGCGTCCACGGAGTCCGGAAAAAACGGGGTATCATCAAAAGACAGATCATGGGGCCAGGGGGTCTCTCTTGCCAGAAACAGCAGGTACACCAGCACCTCGAGAACCATTTTGACATCCATATAGATGTCCGGATCTTGGCTGGCCCGGGGGCCTGCGACATTCAGCAGATCGATCCGGTAGGCGTCTACAAAAGACTGAAGGGTCATTGCGGTTTCAAACAGGTCACGGGTCGCCAGATTGACGGCCATACAGGGTTTGTCTTCGGTTTTTGCCAGATCCCGGGTGAGCCTGGATCCGCCGGAAAGGCGGTTGCGGTACAAAATGACCGTTCCCCGGGAATCCCGGATATTCTGCAGGGTGCGGTCCCGGTAATCGGACGTGGGCATGACCGACAGATGATACCGGAAAGGCAACGGCCCTGCTTCGGTTCTTCTGCCTCTGGGAATCCATCCGCCGTAGGGAATGTTATATTTGACCGCCACATCCAGTGCCGCCTGATCCGCACCGGTCTGGCCGCCGGAAATGATTTTTTCGATCATGCCGGACCCCTGTGTTGTAAAAAAACCTTTTCTATCATATCAATACCGCGTATAACTGCAATAGAATTTTATGGAAATACCCACCCGCAAAAGATGCTTTCAGATCATCCGGAACATGGGCATGATGGACCACATCGTCGATCATTCCATCATGGTCGGCAATGTCACCCTGTGCCTGTGCCGGCAAATAAAACCCACCAGCCCGGCGTTGAATGTGGAACTTGCCACTGCCGCGGCCCTGCTCCATGATATTACCAAAACCCGCAGTTTTGAAACCGGTGAGCGCCATTCAGACACCGGGGGGGAACTGCTCCGGACCCTGGGATATCCGGAAGTGGGAGACATCGTTAGGCAGCATGTGATCCTGGACTGTTGCAGTGAAGACACCCCGGTCACGGAACAGGAAATCGTCAATTATGCGGACAAACGGGTACTCCACGACACGGTCGTGTCCCTTGCCCGGCGTCTGGAATATATCCAGGACAGATACGCAGGATCGTATCATTTAAAAGATCAGATCGCCGTGATGTGGAAGACGACCCGGGCGCTTGAAAAAAAATTGTTCCGCCGGATTTCTTTTTCACCGGCCCAGCTGTCAGACCGGATATTGATGGACATCCGCTTCCTTTAACTGAACAATATTTTGACGGATCTGTTGAAGCCGTGTCACAATGCCGGTGATTTCTTCCCGGTGCTGCTGCTTTTTTGTTTCATCGAACGCACCGGACCCGGTTATGTTTGTATCTAAGTTCTCATACATGGCGAACCGGTCATGAATCTTTTCTATGACGTCCCGGGTCACGGCCTGGATCAACGGGGTGAAATACTGATGTGTCAATCGGGCATGAAACTGGTCGATCTGAGATGGCATCCCCTGAAGGGTCTGCTTTTTTATTTTCCGGGCTGCGGCGTCAAACCCAAAAGAAAGTGACACAGACGGGTGTCTGTCAAACAGGGACCGGAAGAATCGGGTGATGAACGTGACACCCATGCCGGTCAGTGCATGGGTCTGAATCCGGCCTGAATACCGGGGCAACAGTGTCATGTTCGGCAGTGTGAGTCCCAGAATCTTCTTGACAGCCTGCACATCCACACCCGCCTCGAATTCATTTTGTCCGGCGGCCAGGCGGGCCTGGAGGTTTGTTTCCTCCGGCAGGTCCGGCACCGAAAATATTCTGGAAAGATCGATCCGGTAAGTATCCAGAAGCGATTGAAAATAAAGCTGTATCCGGTTTTCCAGCCCGGTGGCCAGGGTGTTGATTTCCGGCACAATATCGGTAATGACAAACAGGTCCAGATCCCTTCTGAAATCCTGAAACATCAGATACAGAGCTTTTTTAACCCCTGTCTCCCGGAACCGGTCCTGACAGGCACTCCCGTCCAGCGGGATCTGCTGCACAAAATCGTGGATTTTTTGCCGGATCTGAATGGTATCCCTGGCAAACGCCTCATCCAGGCGGGCTTCGATTTCCCGGGTCAGCCCGGCCACGGCCCCGGGAATGGCGTTTTCCACAATGGATTCCAGCCGCCTGGCATTGTCCTGTATCCGTGCAATGGTTTTCCGGATATTTTCCCGGTCATACCTGTCCGAATCCAGCACATCCAGAAACAGTTTTGCCTTGTTTTCCAGGGCCAGGCTCATATGAAACAGGCGTTCCAGATGGTTGAACACCAGCAGCCGGAGATACCGGCGGTCCAGCAGGCCGGACAGGTGCGCGTCAAACCGGTCGGCATTCTCAGTGCACCAGGATGCCATGGCCGGATCTTCCTGCCAGAGTGCCAGTCGGGTCCGGTTCCGGCGGCTCAGCTTTTTTTCCATGGCTTCAAACAGGCGCATGAGCGCGGAAAACGAGTACAGTTGCGGTGAAGGGATTAGAAATCCCAGTTCCTGGACCGTTTTGTGTTCAATGGCTTTCAGATCGTCCAGGGTGTCATGTTCGGACAGATCACAATTGTTCACAAACACGATATTTTCGAGCAGCCCCATTTTCTGTATGATCTTGAGAAACCGCATGTCGGATCGGCGCAGGCCGTTTCTGGAACTGATGCAGTAAATGATGAGGTTGGTCTGCTGGAGATAGGCCACAATCCGGTTCAGCTGACCCGGATCCGTGGAATCCGCGCCCTGACAGTCCGCCAGTTCAACCCGGGGATCCAGGGTTTTTCCGAACAGGTCAAGGCGGGCATCCGTTACATAAAAGGCGTTGGCCGCATCACCCGTGAACTGTTTGTGATCCTCGAACTGCCGGCCTTCAAACACCAGTCGTTCCCGGTCCGCGCCCACCAGGTCTTTGCATGTATCATATCCCTGCAGCGCGTTTCGGATCACCAGGGTTTCCGGACGGATACCCTGGTCGGTGACCGGAAAATCCCGGACCAGCCTGTCATATACCCGGTTCAGAAAATCCCGGTCGTTTTTCCGGCGCAGATCAAATGTTTCCGGGTCTATTTCCAGGGGATCGTTTTCATTTCGGGGAAACATTTCCAACGCATGTTTCAGGGCATGGTTGATATCATCCCAGGATTTGAGAAACAGAACGGCCCGGTTTTTTCTGCCTTTCCGGATCCGGGTGGTAACCGCCGTGACCACCCCGGCCCCGCGCTTTACCACCTCTTTTCCGGTCATGGCGTTGATCAGGGTGCTTTTGCCGGATTTGATCACCCCCACCACGGCGATTTTGATCCGGTTGGATTGAATCTGGCCGGGAATACCGGCGCAACGGGTTTTCATGGACTGGAGCAGATCATCCGACATCCCGGCAATGGTGTCCATCTGCTCGATCACCGACGTCAGATCGGCAACAATGGCCCCAACAGGGGGATATGCATCATCACAGGGCGTCATTCAGGAAATCAGCATCATCGCTTTTTCATATTTCAGGTCGCATTGGGTCTGAAACATGATGTCTTTGGTCATGGGACAGGTCAGCCAGGCATTGTCATGCAGCTCGTTGTCCAGCTGCATGGGGCCCCAGCCGGCACATCCCAGCAAGATCATGAAATCGGCCGGTCCTTTCTGAACGGCAATGGCTTCCAGAATGTCCCGGGAATTGCTCAACGCCAGCCAGTCCGTCACCATCAACGTTTCATTCCAGTTAAACGGCGGGCCGTGGAGCACAAACACCCCGGACGGCTGCACCGGGCCTCCCAGGTAAATATCGAGCTGATCCACACTTTTGTCGAACGTGACGTTCAGATCTTCGAACAGTTCCCGACCGGTGAGCAGGGGATGGATTTTGTTGATGATAAATCCCAAAGCGCCCGATTCATTGTGTTCGCACATGCCGGTAATCGTCTGGGCAAAATTGGGGTCCGGAAGACCGGGCATTGCCAGAAGAAATTTACCTTTCATGGTTTCAGAAATCATGTCAGCCATAGAACCGCTCCAAACTTGAAGTTGTTTTTTCTGTTTTTTCCATGCACATGCGTGTTACAAGCAGGCAGTTTTAAATATTTTTCATGGATTTGCAACCTTTTCTTTTTCCTTTTCCCGGCCATAGACATCATCGAACCGGACGATGTCGTCTTCCCCCAGATACGGTCCGGACTGGACCTCGATCAGTTCCAGGGGAATCTTTCCGGGATTTTCCAGCCGATGGACCGTGCCTAAAGGGATATAGGTGGACTGATCTTCCTTGAGCATCAGGGTTTCCTTTCCCCGGGTCACGATGGCGGTTCCGGACACCACGGTCCAGTGTTCGGCCCGGTGGAAATGCTTCTGCAAAGACAGCTTGGCCCCCGGCTTGACCGTGATCCGTTTCACCTGGTACCGAAGGGACTGATCAATGGTCTCATAATCGCCCCAGGGCCGGTATACCTTGGCATGGTTAGCCGATTCACTGCGTCTGTGGGATTTGAGCTGATTCACAATTTTTTTGACATCCTGAACCCGGTCTTGGGCCACCAGCACCGCATCCCTTGTTTCCACCACCACCACGGCATCCATGCCCACCGCCGCCACCAGCCGGCTCTGGGCATTGATATAAGACCCGTTTACATCATGGATCAGCACATCTCCCTTGATCACATTGTCCCGGGTATCTTTTTGTTCGGTCTGCCACAATGCATCAAATGATCCCAGGTCATTCCATCCCGCATCCAGAGACACCATCACCCCCCGGCCGGTTTTTTCCATCACCGCGTAATCAATGGAGTCTGCCGCGACCTGGTCGAAAACCGCCGGGTCCACCCGGAAAAAGTCCAGGTCCTGCCGGCCCTGAGTCACGGCTTTTTTGCAGGTGTTCACCATATCCGGCGCGTGGGCCTCCAGTTCTTTCAAGATGGCCGACGCCTTGAACATGAACATGCCCGAATTCCAGCAGTAATCACCGGAATCCAGATAGGATCGGGCCGTGTTCAGATCCGGTTTTTCCACAAACCGCTGAATCCGGCAGACCGTATCGTCTAAAGAATCGCCCTTCTGAATATAACCGTACCCGGTTTCAGGCGTATCCGGCACAATGCCGAAAGTGATGAGATATCCGTCATCCGCCAGTGTTTTTCCCTTTTGGATTCCCCGGTGAAACGCGGGGACATCATTGATGCGGTGATCGGCGGGCAGCACCAGCATCACCGGATCCTGCGCCTGGGCCGTCAGCTGAATGGCGGCCAGGGCAATGGCCGGGGCCGTGTTCTTTGCGGCCGGTTCCAGAATGATGGCCCGGGGCTTCACATCCATCTGGTGGAGCTGTTCCGCGGTCATGAACCGGTGAACATCATTGCACACGATCAACGGGGCATCCATGCCGTCCATGTCATTGAGGCGAATCACCGTATTCTGAAGCATGGTGTGCTGATTGTACATATTGATGAGCTGCTTGGCGATAAAACTCCCTGGACAGAGGCCACAGCCTTGTGCCGGAACCGCCTGCCAGAATGACGGGCACGATCATTGTGTCTCCTTTTTTCATGAAAAATTATTTTTCAGCGGAAAATAGTTGTATGTGCAATCCCCGCTCCACGGCGAACCGCTCCATGGCCTGCAAATGAAATCCGCTTTTCATCAGCCAGGTTTCCACCTGGCTTTTTTCAAACCCCAGCCAGGTGCCGCCGATAATGTCCTTGATGCTTTCCTGATCATGATGCTCAAAATCAGCCAGCAGGAAGATCCCACCGGGCCGGAGCACCCGGAACACTTCCTGAATGGCTTTTTCCGGCTGCAGAATATGATACAGCACCATGCTCATGACCACGGCATCCACCTCCTGATCCTTCATGGGCAGATATTCCACTTCCCCCAGGCGCAACTCGATAGACCGGATGTCCGGCAGTTTGATCCGGGCTTGTTCCAGCATCTCCGGAGATGCGTCCACGCCGATGAGCACGCCGGTATGATTCTGCACCAGCCGGCCTAAAAGTTCTCCGGTACCGCATCCTGAAATCCGCAATGCCCTGAGGGGTTCCGATCCGCTGTGTCAATACCTGGTTCAAATTGAAACTGCCCAGGATCTCTTTTTTCAATCCTTCCCACTGGGGGGCCACAGTGCTGAAAAACCGTTTGGTTCTGTTTTTTCGGATCATGATGATCTGCCGGGCCTTTTCAATGTCCAGCGCGCACACCGGATCGGTCCGGACCCGGGAACATGCCAGCTGAATCAATGACTGGTTATCCGGATGGGTATTGGCACTGTAATACATGAAACTGCCTTCTTTTCGGGCCACCAGCAGGCCCGATTCCAGCAGAATTTTCAAATGCCGGGAAACCCCGGACTGAATCATGTCCACAATGGACACGATTTCATTGACGTTGAGTTCCACTTCATTGAGGATATGAAGCAATCGAAGCCGGGTGAGATCGGAAAGGGCCTTGAACTGCCGGATCACTTCCATTATTTGACCGTCACCACCGGGCAGCCGGCCTGCAGAATCACCACCTGGGATGTGGAGCCGAACAAAAGTTTTCCCACTTTGGACCGGCTCCGGACACCGATGACGATCTCATCCACCCTGTTTTCATCGGCAAACCTCACAATATCCTCGCCCGGCTCCATACCTCTGACCAGCAGATGGGTGTCACAGGGGATTTGCTTTTCTTTGAAAAACGACTGGATTTGAGCCAGATTGTCTTCCGCCTCCTTGACTTCTTTGGGATCCGTGTTGGGGCCCCCTCTCATGGACGTCACCACGATCACCTGCCCGTCAAAGGCCCGGGCGTGACGGGCCGCAATGTCCAGCAGATCCTTTCCCACATTGACGCCTCTGTATCCCACCAGAATTTTCATCGTTTTTTCTCCATCAAGATTAACGCCGATTGCCGAAAGTCAAACCAAATCAACCATATTCACTAACATATCTAAATTGATTGATATAATCAAGCAGATTTCCATTTGGGCATTTTAAGGACAATTGGACACCCTATAAACGTCATCTGTGTCAGGTTTTGTGGGCCGGATCTGAAATTGTTCCAACAAAAGGGGGGTTTTTGTGGGGGATAATGCTTTCAGGCACAAAAAAAGGGTTCAGATTTTCACCTGAAACCCTTGATTTTATTAATGGAGGCGGCTCCCGGATTCGAACCGGGGATATCGGCTTTGCAGGCCGTTGCCTTACCCCTTGGCCAAGCCGCCTTGAGTGGAGCGGGAAACGGGATTTGAACCCGCGACTTCGACCTTGGCAAGGTCGCACTCTACCACTGAGTTATTCCCGCTCAGTCAAACAAATGTTACAAAAGTTATATTTATTTGATTCCTGATGTTTTGTCAACCTGAAATCGGGAAGACCGGCCGTTTTTTTAGCCGTTCTTTTTGTTCCAGTCCGCCATGAATGCCTCGATCCCCTTGTCGGTCATGTGATGGGATGCCAGTTTTTTGAGCACCCCGTATGGAATGGTGGCGATATCTGCCCCCATCAGGGCCGCATCCAGCACATGCAGCGAGCTTCTGACACTGGCCACGATGATTTCGGTGTCAAAATCATAATTGGCATAAATCTGGGCGATCTCGTTGACCAGCTCCATGCCTTCCTGGGCCAGGTCATCCAGCCGTCCCACAAACGGAGACACATACGTGGCACCGGCCTTGGCCGCCATCAGGGCCTGGAGCGGAGAAAACACCAGGGTGACATTGGTTTTGATGCCTTCGGATGTCAGGGTTTTCACCGCCCTGAGGCCTTCCACGGTCATGGGGATCTTCACCACGATGTTGCCGGCGATCTTTGCCAGGTCCCTGGCTTCGCTCACCATGCCGTCATATTCCAGGCTGATGACTTCCGCGCTTACCGGGCCTGCCACCTCTTTGCAGATCCGGGCGATGATCTCCTTGAACTCCCCGTCTTCTTTGGCGATCAGAGACGGGTTGGTGGTGACGCCGTCCACCATGCCCATGCTGTTGGCATCTTTGATCTGGTCGATGTTGGCTGTATCAATAAAAAATTTCACGTGTTTTCCTCCTCCTCTTCCAGGGGGATGACCGCCTGGTTTTCCTGTGTTTCAATCTGATTGAACAATGCTTGTGTGGTCCGGCCCAAAACAGGGTGCACCGCCCCGGGATCTATATCACACATGGGCCGTAAAACAAAATGCCTTTCATGCATTCTGGGGTGGGGGATTTCCAGTTCCGGGGTTTTGAAAACCAGGTCATCAAAATAGATGATGTCCAGATCGATTTTCCGGGGGCCGAACCGGAACGGTTTTCCCTGTTTGTCCATGCTGGATTCGATCTGTTTGAGCATTTTGAGCAGCTCGCCGGGATCGGATGTGCAACACCTGATTTTCACGGCCGCGTTCACAAACCAGTCCTGGTCCACAAAATTCTGGGGCTGGGTTTTGTAAAACCGCGACACCGCCAGCACGTCGATTCGTTCATGGGTATCCAGACACGCAATGGCCAGATGAAGATTGCCCGGTTTATCCCCTTTGTTGGAGCCGATGCTCAGCACGGCCGTGGAAACATCCGCCATCAGGGCACCTCCACCGTCTCGGTGCGGGAATATTCAGACCGGACATCATGGTCGCCCACGGCCTGCACCCTGAAATACCGGACGCCCGGATCGGACAATGACATGTGAAATACCATG
The DNA here is from genome assembly GCA_034522435.1 of Desulfotignum sp. GTDB lineage: Bacteria > Desulfobacterota > Desulfobacteria > Desulfobacterales > Desulfobacteraceae > Desulfotignum. Next base: position 349,075 of record JAXHLJ010000005.1, on the reverse strand, counting down.
TCCGGCATGGCCACCTGTCCCACCGTCCTGAAAACGAACGGGCAGCCTTCACAATCCGCGGGCAGGGCCATGGACACGTCGAAATACCGGGGAACAATTACGGCATCCTCCGGATCGGTCTTATGGGTCCATGTCAGCGTCAACCGGCCGTCAGTCACATCGGCGGCAAGGTCCCCGGGGACCGCCACCGCCTGGCCCGGCTTTTCCGGTGCCCGGGGCGGGGCTTTCTTGCCGCAGCCGATTCCGGCGACCAATGCCGCGCATATCATGCTCAATCCCAGGATCATGCCCGCGTGTCTCCTTCTTCTGGACCATGTCATGAATTCAGCTCCTTTTGCGCTTTTTCCACGGCAGCCCGCACATTGTCAAACCCGGTGCCCCCGGCGGAAATCCGGCGGGCCACCACCTGGTCCAGGCGGATGAACTCATACACATCCCCTTCCACCAGATCGCTGAGTTCCTTGAACTGTGAAAGGCTCAGGTCATCCAGCTCTTTGTCCTGTGCAATGGCCAGGGCCACAGCCCGGCCGGCCACGGCATGGGCCTGCCGAAACGGCATGCCTTTGTTCACCAGGTAATCGGCAAAATCGGTGGCATTCAAAAACCCCCGGCCGCAGGCGGTCCGCATCCGGTCCTGATGCACCGTGATATGCGGAAACATCCTTGTATACACTTCCAGGCAGATGGACAGGGTGTCCACGGTATCGAACAGCGGTTCCTTGTCTTCCTGCATATCCTTGTTGTATGCCATGGGCAGGGATTTCATGGTGGTGAGAATGGCCATCAGATTGCCCACCACCCGGCCGGTCTTGCCCCGGACCAGTTCGGCCACATCCGGGTTTTTCTTCTGGGGCATGATGCTGGAACCGGTGGTAAAGGCATCGGAGATGGTGATGAACCCGAATTCCGATGACGACCACAGGATCAGCTCCTCGGACAGCCGGGACAGATGGATCATGCAGATGCCGGCATCAGAAATGAACTCCATGATGAAATCCCGGTCAGACACCGCATCCATGCTGTTTTCACACAACCGGTCAAACCCCAGGGTTTTTCGGGTGAACTCTCTGTCCACCGGATAGGTGGTGCCGGCCAGGGCCGCGGTTCCCAGGGGCATGGCATCCATCCGGTGGTACGCATCGGCAAACCGCGACCGGTCCCTTTTGAGCATTTCATGGTACGCCATGAGATGATGGGCGAACAGGACGGGCTGGGCCCGCTGCATGTGGGTATACCCGGGCATGATCACATCCAGATGCGCTTGTGCCAGGTTCACCAGGGCCTTTTGAAACCCGGTGATCCGGTCCATGATCTGTTGCGTCTCTTTTTTTAGAAAAATCCGGACATCCAGGGCCACCTGGTCGTTGCGGCTTCTGCCGGTATGCAGTTTTTTGGCCAGGTCCCCGCACTCCTGTCCCAGGGCGTCTTCCACAAGCATGTGGATATCTTCCAGGGAATGGGAAAAGGCAACCTCATTGTTTTCGATCCGGGTTCTGACCCGTTCCAGACCGGCCAGGAGCTTTTCTGCGTCATCGCCAGAAATGATCTGCTGCCTGGCCATCATTTTCAGATGGGCCATGCTGCCTTCGATGTCACTGGCATACAGGCGCTTGTCCACATCAATGGACGCATTGAATTTTTCCACCAGGGCATCGGTGTCTTGAGAAAACCGCCCTCCCCATAATTTATCACTCATCTGTTTTGTTCCTGTCGTGGTGTTCCTGTCCTGATTTTTTGAACGGTCATCCCAGAATCAATTTCTCCAGAATGGCCTTGTGCATGTGCCGCTTGTTTTCCGCCTGATCCCAGAACGCAGCCCCGGGCGCTTCGAGCACCTGTTCGGCGATCTCTTCTCCCCGGTGGGCCGGCAGGCAGTGCATCACCAGCACATCCGGTGCCGCACGGGTCAGCAGATCCTTGTTCACCTGAAACCCGTCAAACGCGGCCAGCCGTTTTTCCAGCTCGTCTTCCTCTCCCATGCTGGCCCACACATCTGTGTACACCACATCCGCGTGTTTCACCGCCTCTTTGGGGTCGGTGGTGAAACGGATGTGATCCATGGCATCCGCACCCGACGCTTTTATAATTTGCTGCGTGACCATGTGATCTTCCGGGCAGGCCACCGTCAGGTTCAATCCCAGCACACTGGCTGCGTTCACCCAGGAATTGGCCACGTTGTTGCCGTCTCCCACCCAGGCGATCTTCACGTTCTGGTATCCGCCCTTGTGCTCGATGATGGTCATGATATCGCTTAAAATCTGACAGGGATGGAACCAATCGGTCAGGGCGTTGATCACCGGAATGGACGAGGCCGCGGCAAACGTTTCCACCAGGGCATGGTCAAACGTGCGCATGGCCAGGCAGTCGATATACCGGGACAACACCCGGGCCGTGTCTTCGGCCGGCTCGTTTCTGGAAATCTGGGTGTCCTGGGTGCTCATGTAGATGGGATGCCCCCCCAGCTGGATCATGGCGGTTTCAAAGGCGATCCGGGTCCGGGTGGATTTTTTGTCAAAAATCAGGCCCAGGCTCTTGCCGGTGAGCACCCGGTCATGAATGCCCCGGGCATATCTTTTTTTCAGCTGCAGTGCCCGTTCGAACAGATCTTCAAAATCCGTTTTTTCCAGATCCAGCAGTGACAACAGGTCTTTTTTCAAACCAACTCTCTCCTTGAATTGTTTATAACAGGCTGTCCAGCACAGACACCAGCCGGTCGATATCCGTGGTCTCCACAATCAGCGGAGGGGCGAACCGCAGGATTTTATCCTGAATCGCATTGACAATAAACCCTTTTTTAAAACACGCGGCAGCCAGGTCCCCTGCCCCGTCCCCGACTTCCATGCCCAGCAGCAGCCCTTTGCCCCGGATATCGGTGATACGGGGATGGCGTTTCTGCAGTGTTTCCAGCTGTGCCTTGAAATATGTTTCTTTTTCCCGCACCCGGGCCAGAAACCCGGGATCCGAGATCAATGCCAGGGTCTTGAGACCGGCGGCCGCGGCCAGGGGCGTGCCCCCGAAGGTGGAACCGTGGCTGCCCGGTTCAAAGCCTTTGGCCGCTTCTTCCGTGGCCAGCATGGCCCCGATGGGCACCCCGTTGCCCAGGGCCTTGGCCAGGGTCATGATATCCGGGGTCACCTTGTAGGCCTGGTGGGCGAACAACGTGCCGCACCGCCCCATGCCGGTCTGGATCTCGTCAAAAATCAGCAGGGTGCCGGTCTGATCGCACAATTGTCTGACCTGGGCCAGGTATTCGGGTTCCGCCGGGATCACCCCGCCCTCCCCCTGGACCGGTTCCATCATCACCGCGCACACCGTGTCATCCAAAGCCTGTTCCAGGGCGGTCAGATCATTGAACGGCACATGGGAAAATCCGGGCACCAGCGGATAAAACCCCTGTTTGACCTTGTCCTGCCCCGTGGCGGTCAGCGTGGCCAGGGTCCGGCCGTGAAACGACCCGGTCATGGTGATGATCCGGAACCGGTCCGTGTTCCCCTGGCGCTGAAAATACCGCCGGGCCAGCTTGATGGCCGCTTCATTGGCCTCGGCCCCGGAATTGCCGAAAAACACCCGGTCGGCAAAGCTGTTTTCCACCAGGCTCTGGGCCAGGTCCGCCTGGGGCCGGGTGTAGAACAGGTTGGACACATGCACCAGCCGGCCGGCCTGATCCTGAATGGCGGCCGTCACCTCGGGATGACAGTGGCCCAGGCTGCACACGGCAATGCCGGCCAGAAAATCGGTGAACACCTGCCCGTCCTCGTCGGTCAGGTACATGCCGCTGCCGCTGACAAACGCCTTTCCCTGACGGGCATACGTGGCGCACACAAACGTATCGGTTTTTTCCAGGGTATCCATGGGCTTCCCTTTTATGATTCGTCTCTTATTTAAGAAGTGTTAAGTTTTAAGTGTTAAGTGTTAAGCTGGTCCATTCACAAATACCTGGGTGCCGATACCGGAATCGGTGAACAGTTCCAGCAGCACGGCATGGGAAATTTTGCCGTTGATGATATGGGTTTTCTTCACCCCGTTCCTGAGGGCAGACAGGGCGCATTCCACTTTGGGGATCATGCCGCCCTTGATCTGCTCATCGCGGATCATCTGCCGGATACGCTGATCATCGATGGAAGACACCAGCGCATTGTCTTTATCCAGGACTCCGTCCACATCCGTGAGCAGAATCAGGCGCTCCGCTCCCAGAGACGCGGCGATCCGGGATGCCACCACATCCGCGTTGATGTTGTATGTTTCTCCGTTTGTGCCCACACCCACGGGCGCGATAATGGGAATGAACCCTCTGGCGGTCAGGGTATGGATGATCTCCGGGTTCACGGACTTCACATCCCCCACCATGCCCGGATCGATGATCTCCGGCGGTTTTTCCTGATCATCCTGCACATAGATCTTCATTTTTTCCGCCAGGATCAGGTTCCCGTCCTTGCCGGTCAGCCCCACGGCCCTGCCCCCTTCCTGGTTGATCCGGGCCACGATATCCTTGTTCACCTTGCCGCCCAGCACCATTTCCACCACATCCATGGTGGCGTCATCCGTATACCGCATGCCTCTGATAAACGTGGAGGTGATGCCCATGGCCGCCAGGACCTTGCTGATCTGAGGACCGCCGCCGTGCACCACCACCGGGTTGATGCCGATATACTTGAGCAGCGTGATGTCATTGGCAAAATCGTGCTTGAGCTTGTCATCCACCATGGCATGGCCCCCGTATTTGATGACAATGGTTTTGGTGGAAAAATGCTGGATATACGGCAGGGCTTCCACCAGGATATCCGCCACATTGCGGTCTTCACCCGCTGAATGGTTCATAATATATACCTGCTCAAGTCCTGGTTCTCCACAATGCCCATGAGCTGGGAATCGACAAATGCGGCGTCGATCTTGATTTTCGGTTCCGCCACATCCGGGGCCGAAAACAGGATCTCCTCCAGCAGTTTTTCCATGAGCGTGTGCAGGCGCCTTGCCCCGATATTTTCCGTGGCCGCATTCACCTCTACGGCTATGGCCGCGATCCTTTCCACGGCATCCTGGGTGAATGTGATTTCCACGCCTTCGGTCCGCAGCAGCGCAATATACTGAAGCATCAGCGCATTTCGGGGTTCGGTCAGAATCCGGACAAACTCGTTTGCCCCCAGAGAACTCAGCTCCACCCGGATGGGAAACCGGCCCTGAAGTTCGGGAATCAGGTCCGAGGGTTTGGACACATGAAACGCGCCTGACGCGATGAACAGAATATGATCGGTTTTCACGATCCCGTACTTGGTGGGCACGGAACTGCCTTCCACAATGGGCAGCAGGTCCCGCTGCACCCCTTCCTTGGACACTTCCGGCCCCTGGCTTTTTTCTTTTCCCGCAATCTTGTCGATCTCATCGATGAAAATAATGCCGGACTGCTCCACCATGGCCACGGCATCGGACTTGACCCGCTCCATGTCCACCAGATGGGCCGCCTCCTCCTGGGTCAGGATCTTGAGGGCCTCCTTGACGGTGACTTTTCGGCGTTTGGTGGATTTGGGCATGAAATTGCCCAGCATGTCCTTGACATTGATGCCCATCTCCTCCATCCCGGTGTTGGAAAAGATTTCCACCATGGGCGAGGATTGGTCCGTTACATCCAGGTCCACCTGCCGGGAATCCAGTTTTCCGTTTCTGAGCATGGTCCGCAGTTTTTCCCGGGTGCCGGCGCCGATGTCCACGGCCTCATCAGACGAACCGGCCAGCTTGAGAGGACCTGCGTCCGGCCGGGTGCCGGATTTGCGGTTCGGCGGCAGCAGGATGTCCAGAACCCGTTCTTCAGCGATTCCTGCCGCCTTTTCCTGGACCGCACCCTGCTGTCTGGCCTTGAGATTGTTCACGGTCAGTTCCACCAGGTCCCGGATCATGGATTCCACATCCCGGCCCACATACCCCACTTCCGTGAATTTGGAGGCTTCCACCTTGTAGAACGGAGAGTCGGTCAGATTGGCCAGACGCCTTGCGATCTCGGTCTTTCCCACGCCGGTGGGACCGATGAGTATAATATTTTTCGGTGCGATCTCATCCTGGAGATCCGGTTCCACCTGGCGACGGCGCCAGCGGTTCCGAAGGGCAATGGCCACGGATTTCTTGGCATCGTTCTGCCCGATGATGTATTTGTCCAGTTCGGTGACGATTTCCCGGGGTTTCAAATCTTTCATGAATGGGTTTCCCGTATCAGTTAAGTTCTTCAATGGTGACCTCATGGTTGGTATAAATACACAGGTCGGCGGCGATTTTCATGGCTTTTTCAACGATCTGCCGGGGAGACAGGTCCGTGTTTTCCATCAACGCGATGGCGGCGGACTGGGCTGACGGGCTGCCGGAACCGATACTGATGACCCCCTTGTCCGGTTCAATCGGGTCCGGTTCGATCACATCCCCGTTGCCCGACAACAGATAGGTGTTGTCGAGATCGGCGGCGATCATCATGGCTTCCAGGCGCCGCAGGTATTTGTCGGTCCGCCATTCCCTGGCCAGCTCCACGCAGCTTCGGGTCAGGTTGCCGTTGTAGCGCTCCAGTTTTTCCTCCAGTTTTTCCGACAGGGTCAATGCATCCGCCGTGGCGCCGGCAAATCCGGTGATGATTTTGTCATGAAAAATTCTGCGGACTTTTTTGGCCTTGTGCTTGGTCACGATACTGCCTAAGGTGACCTGGCCGTCACCGGCCATGACCACGGTGGCACCGGATCTCAGGGCCAGAATGGTGGTTCCGTGAAACGTGTCGTTGCTCATATGAAAATATCAACTCCTTGGGTGCGCGTTGTCATACACCTGCATCAAATGATCCATGCTCACATGGGTGTACACCTGGGTGGTGGACAGGCTGGCATGGCCTAAAATTTCCTGGATCCCCCGCAGGTCGGCCCCGGAATCCAGCATGTGTGTGGCAAAACAGTGGCGCAGCACATGAGGGGATACCGGCACATGCAGGCCGCACCGGGTCACGATCTGATCCAGGATCCGCCGGATGGACCGGGAAGTCAGGCGCCCGAAATCCTTGTTCACAAAAACGGGCGCCAGATCCTTTGACACACACTCCCGATAACGTCTCACCGCTGCCAGGGCCCGCCGCCCCACCGGCACGATCCGCTGTTTGCCGCCTTTGCCGGACACTCTAATCACTTGGCTGTGAAAGTCAATGTGATCCATATTCAAGCCATGGATTTCAGAAACGCGCATGCCCGTGGAATAAAAAGTCTCGAACATGGCATGATTGCGCTTTTCCAGCCAGGTGTCGGTTTTGATGGAATCCAGCAGCCGGAACACGTCATCCACGGTCAAGACCCGGGGAATGGGCCGGCCCAGTTTGGGAAACGGAATTCCATCCGCCGGATTGGCAGGGATCTGTTTTTCCCGCACCAGAAAATCAAAAAACGCCTTTATCGCGGACAACCGCCGGGACAGGGTTCGTTTCTGCTTTCCGGCCCGGACCTGGGCGGCCAGGTACTGTTTCATGACCTGCTTGTCCACATCGCCGGCGTTTGCTTCAAAACATGCCTGCACATCCGCCGGCGGGTCGGTGTTGTCGAACCGGTCTGCAAAAAACACCAGAAAATCCAGGATATCGGACCGGTAGGCCCGGCAGGTATGGGCGGAATATCCTTTTTCCGCAGTCAGAATATCGATGAATCTGTCAAGGATCATGACACAATTCCGTTGATCTGCATGACCTGCTGCATGTCTTCCCACACCGGGCGTTTCAGGGCCGGGTCCTCGAGCAGCTGCGCCGGATGAAACGTGGGCATGACGGTGAGGCCCCGGATGTTGACAAATTTTCCCCGGATGGCCGCCACAGGTTTCGCTGTTCCGGTCACCACCCGGGCGGCCTGATCTCCTAACGCGATCACGACCTTGGGATGAACCGACTCAAGAAACCCCGTGACCTGATCCGCGTCCGGGGCATTGCACAGGCAGACCCTGTCGGCTGACAGTTTCATGGCTTGCAGAATTTTTTTCAGCAGGGCCCCGGCCTCACCCGTAAAAAAGGTGCCTTTCCCATCCACGATCACCACGGTGGCCGATGCCGGGCCCATGCGGGTGAAGCGCTGCCGGGGCTGAACAGTTAGTTCGGGGCGGCCCCAGGCCGCCAGAATCTGAACTGAACGGTCACACAGCGGCACCCGGTCAATGCCCATCTGTTTTAGAATCCGCAGATATTGGGACAGATCATGAATGATGGTTTCAAAAGATGTCATGGCAAAAAAAATCAGCGGCCCGGTTCAAGCCGTTCCAGGACGGCATCCAGAATCTTGTGGGCCACGGCCGGCTTGTCCATCAGCGGGATAGCTTTGTTAGACCCGTCTTTGAAAAACACGGTCATTTCATTGGTATCTGCGGCAAACCCGGTGTCTTTTCCGCCCACCAGGTTGGCGGCGATCATGTCCAGGTTTTTCTTTTCAATTTTTTTGACGGCATTGGCGGCCAGGTCATGGGTCTCCGCGGCAAACCCCACCAGAAACTGATCCGGCCGTTTGCGTTCGCCCATGGACCTTAGAATGTCCGGGTTCTGAACCAGGGTCAGGGTCATGCCGTCCTGGTCGGATTGTTTTTTTATTTTCAGCTGCGCCTGCCGGTCCGGCCTGAAATCCGCCACCGCCGCCACCTGGATGATAATATCCGCAGCCGCCATCCGGGACAGCATGGCATCGGCCATGTCATGGCAGGTCCGCACGAAAACGGTGTCAACGCCCACCGGCGGCGCCAGGCTCACCGGACCGGTCACCAGGGTCACGGACGCACCCCGCATCTCAGCGGCCCTGGCCACGGCATATCCCATCTTGCCCGAGGAATGGTTGCTCACAAACCGCACCGGATCGATGGGTTCCAGGGTGGGACCCGCCGATACCAGCACGTGTTTGCCGGCAAAATCCTTGGGAGTCAGCATGTGCTCGATGCGGTCGGCAATGAGCCAGGGATCGGGCAGACGGCCCGGCCCCACGGTTTTACAGGCCAGCGCCCCAATGTCCGGATCCAGAATATGGACCCCGTCTTTTTCCAGCAGGTCCAGGTTCCGCTGCACCCGGATATTTTCATACATATGGGTGTTCATGGCCGGACAGATCAGGATCGGGGCCGTCACCGCCAGAAACGTGGTGGTCAATGCGTCATCAGCCAACCCATGGGCCAGCTTGGCAATACAGTTGGCCGTGGCCGGGGCGATCACGGCGGCATCACATCTTGTTGCCACATCGATATGGGCCACCGATCCATGGGAATCCTCCCACAGATTCGTGATCACGGGATTTTCCGACAGGACCTCAAACGTGGGTTTGCCCACAAACCGCAGTGCCGCAGCCGTCATGGCCACATCCACGCCTGCGCCGGCCTTTTTCAACAGCCGCACCAGCTCAACGGCCTTGTACGCGGCGATCCCGCCGGTCACCCCTACCAGAATCTGTTTGCCGGCCAGGAGAGTCACTGGGTCAGATCCGACCGGGACAGACCATCCCCGGCATCTTGCAGGGCGCTTTGATTCACCCGGGCAGCCACGCCGATTTCGACATAGGTAAAGATCTGTTCGCTTTTAATGGAAATCACGGCGGATTTCGTGGGTTTTTCAAACACCAGAATCGCCATGTTCGGAGATGCGATCCGGCTGACCATGCTCCAGTTGTCCTTGAGCATGTTGCTGTTGAAAAAATTGATCAGCGAGCGCCGCTCCACCCGGCCCTTGAGCATCAGAATCCCGGAGGTGAATCCCGGGGTGGACACGATCATGGTTTTGTCCTGAACCACTGACAGGTCCACGGGAATCAGCACATCTTCAAAATCATAATACACCGCCTCTGTTTGACGGGCCCCGGCTGCCGGTCTTGCCTCGGACACAGACGCCGTGACCGCAGTCTGGGATTCTGCAGACTGGCCGCCGGAAAATATTTTGGCACACCCTGTCAGTCCCGGCACGCACATCAATGCCACCACCACGCTCAACACCGTTCTAACCGTTTGTATCATCAGACTCCCTTTCCCTGGTTAAATAACTATTTCTAAAACGGATCCGGCCAAATGTCAATCATTGTCCTAATACTGGCGCCAGGTGCCCGGAACTGGTTTGACATTCACCATATCGCCACCGAAATTGTTGAATGCATCCACGTACTCTTTGACATACTGCACATCCGCATGATCCCCTGAGGCATGGACACCGCCGGGTCCGGCAAGGACCTGTCCCATTACCGACCGATACCCGGTGATACCGTTGATGACCGTGGCGGACAAGGCGTTGGGGGCATAAATCACGCCATGTATCCTGGCCGAATCACCTAAAGTCACATCTCCTTCCACAAAAAAAATCCCGTATACATGACGGTTTCCGGAAATGTTCATGTCTCCGGAAACATGGATAATGTATGGGCGGGTGTTCTGGGGTGGATTTCTCCAAAAACTGTTTTGGCCGGATAAGTCTGCATCCACCCGGTCGTTTTCAAGCGTTGTGAAAGACACATCGGCAAAGATTTTCAATGCATTCTGATTGACCACGGGCAGTGCGGTCAAGGTTTTCACCATGCTGCCGGTATCTTCATTGCCGTCTTGATCGTATCCATCGACCACATGTCCGCCGCTGCCGGTATTCTCGCCTGAAGTGACCACCGCCTTTTGCGGAGAATCCGCCCTTGATGCGTCAACCGGAGAAAACCTGACAAAAATTTCAACCGTCTGGACGGTATCCAGAAACACCCCCTCGGATGTCAGTTTGACATATCCCCCGGGGATCAGGGGGTCATACAGGCCTTTTCCATCATCTCTGGCATCATGGGTGGTCACGGTATACCCGGATGAAACATCTCCGATCTCCATGTTTCCCTCACTGGTGGACCCGGTTGTCTCCCCTCTCCAGGTGATGTCGTTTCTGATTTCAGCAATGGCTCTGTGCAGCCCGGCTTCAGCCGCAAAAAATGCCTGGGACTGTCTTCGAAAATTACCGGCAATGGTCTGGTTGGTGACAGAGACCAGAAGCGCGGCCGTCCCGAGCGCAGACAACACGGCCAGACTGAGAAGACAGATGATCAGGGCGGACCCGTTCTGACTGGACAACAGACACCGGTTTTTTAAAGAAACCGGTGGACCGGCATTCATGGGTTTAAAAATGTTGAAGACCATGTCGTTTCTTTGCATCCATCAGGGTTACAGCGCAACTTGCAAAAAACCTGCCTCACAAACCGGCTTCAAAAGAAAAACGCACTTTTTCGCTTTCGTTTCCGCAGGCATCAACCGCACTGACATCGTAAAACGCATTCAAAGACGTGCTGACCCAGGTATTGGTTCCGGGTGCCAGTGTATCATCGAGCAATTCACTGTCCGGGCCATAGACCCGATACCCGGTGATATAATTCAAATCATTGTGATCCAACACGTCAAAATCATCTGTGGACAGGGTCCAGGCAAGGGTGTCTGTAGTGCTGCCGTCAGTCGAAAACACAGGGTCCGCAGGGGGCGCCGGAGCCGTGGGAGAGACAGACACTTGCGTTGTTGACTCACTGGCATTGGGGCAACAATCCTGTGCCTGGATGCGGTAATAATAGGTCGCACAGTCAATTGGCGCATCAAAGTCAATATCGGTAAACGTATCAAACTCTTTGGAAATAACCCTGTCGCTGATCTGGACGAATCCATCGGCGGCCCCTGATTTGCCTTCAAGCGTATACCCCAGTAAATCACACTCCGAATTCTTATTCCAGGAGAGCACCACTTTTCTTTCCACGCCATTGATATTTTCTGCTGTAAACCCTGTGGGTGTCGCCGGGGCAAGGACATCAGTGATGGATTGCTCCGCAGATCCCGGCCCGGTTCCGGCACTGTTGACCGCAGCCACGCTTACATAATAAGTACACCCGGTCAAGCCGGCGACATCCAGCGTATATGCCGTCACATTGCCGGCTTCGACACGGTTTGGATAAGATCTGGCTGTGGTACCGTAATAAATGATATAGTTGCTGATTTCACACCCGGTGTCTCCGGTGACCGGATCCCAGGTCATGTGAATGTTGCAGGGATAGATGTCATCCAACCCGGTCAGCACCGGATTGTCAGGTGCGGCAGGCACGGCACAGTCAGTACCCACCGCTACCGCATTTGCATTACGGGCGTTGATTCCGGCACGGGCGGTATACGTACGGTATCCATCGTTGGTTTGAAATCGATGATCCGGACGGTGGGTCCGGGACGACAACACCACTTCGATTTCTCCGGAACCCACATGACGCAGCCGCATGTCCGTGATATTTTCAGCCACCGGCTGAAACCCTCCGCCATTGGCTTTTCTTTTCAAAACCGGATGCCCGGGATCATGACGGTCATATGAAGAATCATTGTCCTCGTTGAAAACAGCGTAACTGACCACGTAAATTTCCCCGATGGGGGTGCCGGCGGCATGGTTCTGTGAAACACCCCGGTTGCCGCTGTCATCGGCCGGGTGGGTGTCGATGGTCAGGGTATTGCCCGAGATGCCTTTGATGGCGGCATATTCGGAACCCATTCCGATATGAATGATATCACCGATGTTGTATTGATTGTCTGTCCGGGTGGCGGTAAGATTCACAGATATCTGATCGCTTCCTTCAGAAACTGCTGTGGAAAGGGTCGTGGGATTGTTGCCGGTGGGCAGCACCGACAAAAACGTGATCACATCCGGACCGGTTCCGCCGCCTTTGGAAATTTTGGGGTTTGCATCCAGATTCACGTTGACCGGATAGGCCGGGATAAATGACGGCGGCACAAAATCCGACAGATGGTTGAGCAATTCGTTTCCCATGGCATGATATCCGGCCATGCGCAGATCTCTCCGGATCATGTCCATGGCGGCCCGGGCGTTTTGTTCCATTTCAATCACCTGATCCTGGACCGTGTAGGCATGGTGCTGGCCGATAAAAAAGCGGTATATCGCGGTAACCAGTATACTGGTAATGACCAGGGCCACAAGTATCTCAATCAGAGTGAATCCATCCGACGCCTTTTTCCGTCGTTCCCCGGACAATTCCAGGCCGTTGTTATGCAACCGGTTTGTGTTCATCGGGCAATAATGGTCTGAAAGGCCGCTTGCCGCGGATCCGGGTCAAACCAGGAGATGATTACTTCCACGGTTTTGTAATCCGGGTTTGTGCTGGCTGTGACACAAACCCTGCGCTCGAAAATACCGGCACCCGTCGTCTCCTGCGAATCCAGACCGGTTTCTGTGGAATCGATCACCGAAGCATATGATCCCGCCGTTAATTCATCCAGTTTGTTCTGGGCCAGATGAACCGCCGTGGTCAGATGTCTGCTTTTGTAATTGCTTTTTATCACCATGGTGGTCATGGCATTGACAGCCAGCATCCCAATGGAAAAAATGGCAAGCGCAAACAGCACCTCCAGCAATGAGAAACCGCTCTGGCTTTGATACCTGGTGTGCTTCATTCATCCGCCCCCGTTAATGGGTGATGGGTCCTTTTTTAAGCCGCCCCACAATGGAGGTCGTTATCTCAAGGGACTGACCTTTTGAATTCTGGAGCGTGATGGTTGTATTCGTCATGGTCCCCGTCGGTTTTGAATATACCGGGTTCCGGGTCAACGATGTTACATCGATTGTGTCTTCGGCCAGACGGGTGACTGTCTTTTCAAGGGCCCATGCACTGGAACCCGTGGATTTATCTCCTTTTTCAACATCATACGTGTCGGTATTCACATCAAATCGAATCCGGTACTCCCGGTTCAACGCCGCGGCCCGGCCCCGGGCATAATTGATATCGGTCATCACCTGCCGGGCCGCGGAGTGAAGCCGGAACACGGGCAGGCCGGCAAGGATATTCGGCACGGCGATGCCCGCCAGAATACCGATCAGGGCGACAGCGACCATCAGCTCCACAAGGGTGAAACCGCCCGGGTGGGGTACCCGCGAATATGAAGATCTCAGTCCGGGCATATCCTGTTTTTCCTCCATAGGTGTAATAGGAAACCGGATGTGATTGAAGTCAACATACGGAAAAACGGTTCAAAAATCAAGAATGCCGGTTTTATTATTTGCAGGGCCTGTCAAAGAACGCTTGACTTTTGCTTACAGACATTTATAATCGACAAATCAGTTTAAAAAAGCTGACGGATAGTTTCCGCCAAAGGGCGCAGTTTCTGATTCACACGAGATTACGCCCCGAAGCAGACAGATTTTTTTATTTTTTTTATTACAGGAGAGCGCCGACATGGCAAACGGTATTGTAAAATGGTTTAACGACTCAAAAGGGTTTGGATTCATCGAAGTAGATGGCGGTGGAAAAGATGTATTTGTACATCATACAGGAATCAATTCAACTGGTTTTAAATCCCTCAATGAAGGGGACCGGGTGTCATTTGACATTGAAGAAGGCCAGAAAGGGCCTTCCGCCAAGAATGTGACGGTGCTCTAAGACACCTCCGGGTGTTTTCTCAGACATACCGACCCGAAAGTTCCTGAATTTTAACAATTCAGGAACTTTTTTTATTTCACGGACAGTCGGGCCAGTGATCTTTTTTCGTTGCCATCCGGCAATTCATAATCGTCCCATGTAATGAAAAAACTGTGTTCCAGGCCGCCAGTGATTTCCTTTGCGGCATCCGGGCTTTTCAACGCGTAGAGGACCCCGGAAGGCGCCAGCAGAGGGGCGGCCATTTCGGCCAGACGTTCCAGATCCGCCAGTCCCCGGGCCAGAATCCCGTGAAACCGTCCGGCAGACGCACCATCATTATGCAACTCATCCACCCGGCCATGGATCGCCTCGATCCCGTCGATCCCCAGCATCCGGATCACATGTTTGAGAAAATGGATTTTTTTCCGGGACGCATCCATCAGCACCATCCGGATTTTCGGATTCAGCAGCTTCAGGGGCAGCCCTGGAAAGCCCCCGCCCGTGCCCATATCCAGGAACTGTCCGGACATTGAATGAATGTAGGGCTGAATGGCCAGTGCATCCAGAAAATGTTTCCGGGCAATATCTTTCGGGCCTTTGATGGCGGTGAGATTGACGTGCCGGTTCCATTTTTCCAGCTCGGCCGCATGGCAGGCCATCTGATCCACCTGCTTCTCGGTGAGGAAAACCCCCAAGTCCCGGCTTCCGTGGCGCAGGGTCTTGCAGAAAACATCCATCCAACTGCCGGGCATTGGGTTCAAAACCGGTTCCAGGGCCTTACATAGGCTTTCATGCCGGTTTTTTCGACAAGCGCCGCCATGGACCGTTCCGCTGTTTTCAGTTCGGAAAAGGTGCCGATCCGCACCAGGTGCCAAATCTTGTTTCCGGGACGGGTCAACTCCAGAACCCGGGCGTCATACCCCATTTCCCGCAGCTCTCGCAACTGCTTCTGGGCGTTTTCCCGGACATGGAACGCGCCGGTCTGGATTTCATATGCCGGATCACCCGCTTTTTCTTCAGGGGCTCTGGCAACCGGCGCCGGGCCTAATTTTTCCAGCTGATTTCTGGCATAGGCTTTTTCAGGACCTATTTCCACGGCTTTTTCATAGGCGGCCCGGGCCGATTCAATATTTTCGAGCTCCAGATACAGATCGCCTTTCAGACAATAGGCCGGATAGTAATCAGGCACCAGTGACAGGGTTTTTGTAATATCATCAAAGCTCTTGTCATATTGCTTGAGTTCGGCCCGGCAGATGGCCCGGTTGAAATAGACATAATGGCTGTCCGGAGACAGCGCGATCTCCATGTCATAGTTTGCAATGGCTTTCTCGTATTCCCCTTTGTAATACCAGGCCACGCCCAGATTGCTGTGCAGCCCTTCCAGATCCGGGGTGATTTGTCTGGTCTTTTCAAAATCCACAATGGCCGGATCGTACTGCGACAGTTTCATGTGGGCCACGCCCCGGTTTTTATACGCTTCCGGGTTGTCCGGATCCAGCTCGATGAGTTCGGTGAACACCTGGACGGCTGCCTCGTACCGCTGCTGTTTCAAATGGTCGATCCCGGTTTCAAACAATTGTTGTTCCCGGGATGCAACCGCGGGGGCGCTCAACAGACAGACAAACAGACAAACGGATATGACTTTGTATCGTATCATGACTCTCCCGGCACTCTCAGGGTTTGCAAACATGGGCACTCCTGAAAACATCATTCCTGATGGGTTTCAATGATTTTTCTGATTTCCGGTTCCAGTGACAGAAACACCTCTACCATTTCGGGATCAAAAAACTCGCCGCTGCCTTTTTTGATTTCCGCCAGGGCTTCATCCACGGGCCACGGGTCTTTGTAAGGCCGCCTGGAAATCAAAGCGTCAAACACGTCGCAGATACAGGCGATTCTGCCGACCAGCGGAATTTCTCTGCCTTTGAGGCGCTGATGGTAGCCGGTCCCGTCCCATTTTTCATGATGGGTCATGGCAATGACCCGCGCCAGATCCAGCAGTCGGGACGAGCCCCCGGACAGAAGCTTTTCTCCGATGCGGGTATGGGACCGCATGTCTTCCCATTCCAGGGTATCCAGCTTTCCGGGTTTGAGCAGGATATTGTCGGAAATTCCGATCTTTCCCACATCATGCATGGTGGCGGCCAGGTCCAGCAGTTCATATTCGTCCCGGGAAAGCCCCAGGGCCTTGCCCATGAGCCGGCAGTATTTGCTCATGCGGTTGATATGGGTGCCGGTGTTCTGATCCCGGTATTCCGCGGCCTTGCCCAGACGGTCGATCACTTCGATCTGGGTCTTTCGCAATTCCCGGGTCCGTTCCCGGACGGTCTCCTCCAGAATGGCATTCTGGTTTTTCAGGGCTTCTTTGGCCAGTTTCAACGTCAGATGGGTCTTGACCCGGGACTTGACTTCGGTGATATCGAACGGTTTGGTGATATAATCCACGGCCCCGGCATCGAACCCCTTGGTTTTATGACTCAGATCGTCCATGGCCGTAATAAAGATGATGGGAATGTCCCGGGTTTTGGGATCTGCCTTGAGCGTGTCGCATACGGCAAATCCATCCGTGCCGGGCATGATGATATCCAGCAGTATCAGATCCGGCAGATTCTGTCTGGCAAAACTTACCGCGTCTTCACCATTGAGACTGACCCCGAGTTTACAAAAATTCTTGAGGGCATTCACCAGCATGTTCACGCTGGATCTGGAATCATCCACCAGCAGAATCATGCAGTCGTCGATCGTTTTCATGAATCTCTCATTTATGCTCACTTTCAGCCCCCCGCCTTTTTGATGAGCATTGTCACATATTTTCTGGCATCGTCAAACTGATAGTTTTTAACGGCGTGGGTCAGCTGATCCATCTCTTTTTGCCAGGTGTTCTGAATCCGGGGAGCCATTTCTCGAACCAGGGTTTCAGAAAGAACCGGATCGCACTGATTCAGGCTGCCCATCAGAGACTGTAACAGGGCCGCCATATCCTGGTTTGTGTCATCCGGGGCGGACAGGGATGCGTTTTTGGGTTCATCGCTTTTCTGCAGCCGGACCTGTTCACAGAACCGGCCCGCCGACCGGCAGACGGTTTCATACGCCGACCGAACCTGCGCCAGCAGCGGCAAAAAATCTTTTTTTTGCTTCTGCCGGCAGGCCAGTTCCAGCGCTTTGGCCGATTCAAACAATGCCGTGGCAGACACATTGCCGGACGCGCCCTTTAGAGAATGACTCAGATCCGCCGCGCGGTTGAATTCCGATTGACCGAGCAGTGCTTCCATTTCCCGGTGAAATCCATCGTATGTCTCACAGAAATCGGTCAGGATATCCGCATAAATTTGCGTCTCCCCGCCCAGCCGTTCCAGACCGGCCCGGATGTCCAGGCCCTCCAGGACGTTTGTATCGGCTGCCGGATGGATCGATGGCGGCAAGGCTTGCGGTGACACTTGCGAAACCGGTAATTTGCGGCCGGGACCGATCTGACGATTGAGTACGGTAAACAGCACATTTCTGCTGACGGGTTTGCGGATGTAATCATTGATCCCGGCTTCCAGGCAGGCTTTCCAGTGATCCGCCCCGGCATGGGCGCTCATGGCGATGATGGGCAGCCGGATTTTGGAAAACTGCCGGCGGATGACGCGGGAGGCTTCGATACCGTCCAGATGCGGCATCTGTATATCCATCAGCACGGCGTCATAATCGTTTTTCTGCACTTTTTCAATGGCTTCAAGACCGTTTTGCGCCGTATCCACCGCCACGCCCGCCATGCAGAGCATTTTTGAACCGATCTTGAGATTGATGGAATTGTCTTCCACCAGAAGTACCCGGGCGCTTGGAAAAGAGGGTGCTTTTTTTGGGGCCTTCACCGACGCTGCCTTGGACCGGCCGGCGCTGCCGAATACGTGTTGCACCACATCTTTCATGATGGACTGCTTTACCGGTTTGGTCATGGACCGGGTGAATCCCAGATCTACGGATCGGCTCAGATCCTCATTTTTCCCCATCCGGGTCAAAGCGATTGACAGGTCGGCGGACTGGATCATGGATGTCAGGCCCTCGGAAATCTCCGGGTCGCCAATATCCGGCAGCCCCATGTCCATCATCACCAGAGAATATGGTGACACCCCGTGAGCTTCTAAAAACCTGTCCACGGCCAGGGAAGCGGAGCCGCAGGCCGTGACACCCATTCCCCAGGACCCCAGCAGCCGGGCCAGCGCCTGCCGGCCGGACCGGTTTTCCATGGCAACCAGGGCCCGGCCGGATCCAAAATTTGCTTCAGAATTTTCTTTGAATCTGACCGGCACTTTGAAATAAAACGTGCTGCCCTGCCCCGGATAGCTGTCCACGCCGATGGTGCCGTTCATCATTTCAACGATCTGGCGGCAGATGGCCAGCCCCAGCCCGGTTCCGCCATATTCATGGGTTTCCATACCGTTGATCTGGGTGAACGATTCAAACAGGTAATCGAAATGCTCGGGTGCGATGCCGATGCCCGTGTCCGTTACCCGGAACCCCAGCTCGATGACGCCATTTTCCCGCCGCACCGGCTCCACCCGGATGACGATCTCTCCCTGCCGGGTGAATTTAAGGGCATTGGAGATCAGGTTGATGAGCACCTGGCGCAGCCTGGTGGGATCTGCGATCACCTGTGCAGGTACCTCTGGATCGACATCCACGACCAGTTCCAGATGCTTGCGGGAGATCATCTCCAGAAAAATATCCGACACCTCTTCCACGACATCCCGGATATCAAAGGCAATTTCCTGGAACTCGAGTTTTCCGGCCTCGATTTTTGAAAAATCCAGAATATCGTTGATCAGCCCTAAAAGTGACAGGGCCGAGCTTCGAAAAATCTCCAGGTATTCCGCCTGCTGCCGGGACAGATCTTCGGCCATGATCAGATCACAGGTGCCCACAATACCGTTCATGGGATTGCGTATCTCGTGGCTGATGACCGCCAGGAATTCACTTTTGGCTTTGTTGGCCTTTTCCGCCTCTTTTCTGGCGGCGTCCACCTGTTTGACGGCGCCTGCCAGCCGGGCCGCGTTTTCCTCCTGGATTTTCCGGGCCAGATTCAGGTCACGGGCTTTTTCTTTGAGCATGTGCCGGGTGTTTTCCAACGCCTCTTCCGCTTCCATCTCCCTTGTCACAATGGTCAGACAGCCGGAGGAAACATGAATCCTGTCCCGGGCAAATGCCGTGACCACGGCCTGGTCCTTGAGCCATACCACCTCACCGTCCGGCAGCTGCACTTTGTAGACAGCCGCCACAAGACCTTCGCCGGCACCCGCCGGGGCGGATGGTCCCGATGCCTGAAGGCCCTCATAGACCCGGCGCTCCACAATGCATTTTCTGAAAATATCGGCCAGTTCTGTGGCCGGACACCCCATCAGATCACAGAACCGTCTGCCGGCAAACTCGTACCATATGACATTTTCCGGGTCCTGCCAGGCACAAAGATACGGGATGACCGGAATCAACGTCCTGTCAAACGCGGCAAGCCGATCGATATGTTTCTCGACATGCGCTGTCAGGGCAGCACTGTAATTTCCATACAGTATTTTTCCAGGATAATCCGTGTTTCCCATGTTTGTCTTATCTTTCTTTTATCGGCTCCCCGTAAATGTTTCTGAGTTCACGTTTGTGCCGGCAGGCGGATGATGATTTGTGTGCCGTGATCTGTGCCTGAACAAACCCCGATGTCCCCCCCGTGCCGCAGCACGATCACCCGGGCCACCGCCAGGCTCAGACCGACCCCTTGTTTCATGTCCCTGGGTTTAGAAGAAAAATAGGGATAAAACACCTGACAGAGCGCCGGGGCATCGATACCCCGGCCATTGTCTTGGATCACGGCCTGAACATATTGGCCCGGAACGGAATGGATCCCGCAAATCTCCGGAGTTTCCGCAGGGCTGTTTTCATCGATGTGCAGATTCTCCAGGGTCACGGCAATGAATCCGCTGCGTTTCTGACCCACCGCGTCACAGGCATTGACAATGACATGTTCAAGCGCCCGGGCCATCAACCGGGTATTCACCCGGCAGGGCCACACGGCATCGGATATATCCACGCGGTACGCGATACCACGGCCGTCCAGCACGGACCGGACCACCCCGGCCACCACCCGGGAGAACAGCGCATTTTTTTCCACAGGCCGGTCCATTGTGGACAACAGGGAAATATCCCGGTTCAACGCCAGGGCCCTGCGGCTGATTTTCAGGGCATTGTCCAGAAACCGTTCCCGGTCCCGGGAAGTGGCGGATCTCAGGGCCGACAGCTGCAGATAGTCCGTGATTCCGTTCAGCAGATTGTCCAGGTCATGGGAAATCCCTTTTGAAAAGGTGGCGATCCCGGCCTGTTCTTTTTCCGACATCCTTTGATCCTGTGCCATCATCCGGGCGGTGATGTCCATGGTCACCCCGTCCACCCGGCAGCATCCATCTGACCCGTTTTCATACAAACTCCCGGATTTTTCCTGGAACCAGACAAACCGGCCGTCCCGGCATTTGAACCGGTAAACGATGTCCAGGGGCTCGTTCTCTGTGAACATCCGGTTGAAGGACGTGTGCACATTTTTTTTGTCTGAAGCATGGATCCGGTTCACCCATCCGCTGTGGCCCATGTTTTGAACCCGGCCGGCACTAAACCCGGTCAATCGGTCTACACCCGGACTGACATATGAAAATTCCCCCCCGGCATCCAGGGTCCATACGATGCCGGGCACATTTTCCAGCACCCGGTCGACATGTCGGTCTTGCCGGACCGGCGCCGGAATTTGGGTAGAAAAATCACCCGATCCCCTGGCCTCCTGCTGCCGGGTTTTGATCCGGGATTCCTCTCTGGCAAGCACCATCCCGATGGTTTTCAAAAGCCTGGCCGGGTCCGCCGGCTTGATGACCACGGCACGGGCACCCACCTTGCGGGCCTGGTGCCGGGTGTGTTTGACATCTTGTGTGGCGGTGTAGAAAACAAAAGGGATGTGCCTGAGGGTTTCATCGAGCTGGCACAGCCGGCAGAACTGGAATCCATCTATTTCCGGCATCTGGATATCTGAAAGGACAAGATCGCACGGATGCGTCTGGAGCAGTATCAGGGCGTTCTTGCGCACTTGCGGCCGACAGCACGTCATATCCGTTTCGGGTCAGCAGCACCTCGAGGATTTTGAGATTGACCTTGATGTCGTCAACAATCAGTATCGTTTTCATCACATCCTGACCGGGTGTTCAAATCCCGACCCGCCGTGCCGGTGTTGAGATAAGGCATGTCAAAAAGGCTTAAACGAAAAAATGCCTTAAAATAAATTAAGAAACAGTACAAAAAACACAAAACAAAGTCAAACAATAAATCCAGAAAACCATGATCCGGGTAACTCTCGAGCAAAAAAAGGCATCATGTCCTTTTTATTCAATAAGGATTTTTGCGAAAGTTTTTATTTTCGAATGGATTAGAGGATTTCTATTAATCAATAAGCCCGTGCTTATCTATTTAAATGGTATCATTTTTTTACAATCCATTGACAAAACACTTTTTTTCATATATAGAATCTGTTTTTCATATACTGATTTTAACCTGAAAATTCACTTTTTTATACCATCACACTATTAAAAAATTAGCTGAATTATAAAAACGGAACGCCCTGCCGGCAAACAGTCGCGCTTTTTGAACCGAATGTGAGCCGGGCTTCGGGTAAATTTTATTCATGAAGGATGATGTAAAATGATCAGAGATTTGAAGCGGGTAAGAAATATCGGCATCAGTGCCCATATTGATTCCGGCAAAACCACCCTTTCAGAACGGATTTTGTTTTATACGCAACGGATTCACAAAATCAATGAGGTCCGGGGAAAAGACGGCGTCGGCGCAGTCATGGACTCCATGGAACTGGAAAGGGAACGGGGCATCACCATCGCGTCGGCCGCCACCTATTGTGAATGGAAAAAACACAATATCAACCTCATCGACACCCCGGGCCATGTGGACTTTACCGTGGAAGTGGAAAGGTCCCTGCGGGTGCTGGACGGGGTGGTGCTGATCCTGTGTTCCGTTGCGGGGGTTCAGTCCCAGTCCATCACGGTGGATCAGCAGATGAAACGCTATGAAGTGCCGTGTATCGCGTTTGTCAACAAATGCGACCGGTCCGGTGCCAATCCGGTCAAGGTGGCCGGACAGCTGAAAACCAAGCTGGGTCACAATTCAGTGATGATGCAGCTGCCCATCGGCCTGGAAGACAAACATGACGGCGTCATCGATCTGGTGGCCATGAAGGCGTATTATTTCGAAGGCGAAAACGGTGAGCACGTGACGGTCAAAGAGATCCCCGAGGATCTGCTGGACGCGGCCCGGGAAGCCAGGGAGGAACTGATCGATGCGGCCTCTTTGTTTTCCGACGCACTCACCGATGCCATTCTTGAAGAGTCGGACATCAGTGAGGATTTGATCAAAAATGCCGTCAGAACCGGTGTGATGACCCGGCAGCTGACGCCCGTATTCCTGGGTTCCGCTTACAAAAACAAGGCGATCCAGCCGCTGCTGGACGCGGTGATCGATTACCTGCCCTCTCCTTTAGACATTCACAACGAGGCCATCGACCTGGACAACAACGAAGAAAGCGTAACCCTGGAAAGTGAATTTGACAAACCCACCGTGGCCCTGGCGTTCAAACTGGAGGACGGCCAGTACGGCCAGCTCACCTATCTCCGGGTCTACCAGGGGTGCATCGCCAAGGGAGATACCCTGGTGAACTCCCGAGACGGTAAAAAAGTCAAGGCCGGCCGGCTCATCCGCATGCACGCGTCCCAGATGGAGGATGTGGAAGAAATTCCCGCCGGTCATATCGGTGCCATGTTCGGGATCGACTGTGCCTCCGGAGATACCTTTGTCACGCCGACGATCAATTACTCCATGCTGGCCATGCATGTCATGGATCCGGTCATCTCGCTTTCCATCGTCCCCAAGGACAACAAAGCCCAGATCAACATGTCCAAGGCATTAAACCGGTTCACCAAAGAAGACCCCACTTTCAAGACCTATGTGGATCACGAGACCGGAGAAACCATTATCCAGGGCATGGGAGAGCTTCACCTGGAGGTCTATGTGGAGCGCATGAAACGGGAATACAAGGCGGAAGTGACCACCGGCGCGCCCCGGGTCGCCTACCGGGAAACCATTACCCAGAAGGCATTGTTCAATTACACCCACAAAAAACAGACCGGCGGCGCCGGCCAGTTCGGCCGGGTGGCCGGATTTGTGGAACCGTGTGACGAGGATTTTGAATTTGTCAACAAGATCACCGGCGGCCGGATTCCCACCCAGTATATCCCGGCCTGTGAAAAAGGTTTTGCCGCGTGCATGGACAAAGGCCCCAAACTGGAGTTCCCGGTCACCGGTGTCCGGGTGACCATCGACGACGGTGCGTTTCATGCGGTGGACTCATCGGAGATGGCGTTTCAGGCAGCGGCCCGGGGGGCTTTTCTGGAAGGGTACATGAAAGCCAAACCGGTCATCAAGGAACCCATCATGAAAGTGGTCATCGAAACCCCCAACGAATTTCAGGGTTCCTGCATGGGACTGATCAACCAGCGCCGGGGGATCATTCAGGGATCCCAGGAAGAAGGGGTCATGTCGGTGATCGAAAGCCAGGTTCCCTTGTCTGAAATGTTCGGTTTTTCAACGGTTCTGAGATCCGCCACCCAGGGAAAGGCCCAGTTCACCATGGAATTTTCTTCCTACAAACAGGTTCCCCAGTCCATTGCCGAAGAGATCATCAAACTGAAACAGGAAGAAAAAAAAGCCTAACACCGCCATATCAAGGAGAGGGAATATGTTAAGAAAAGATCTCAATCTCAGAAGCCCCATTGAAAAAATCATGGGCATGGATAATATTGCGCAAAGCCGATTTGGGGCTGTGCTTTCCAGAGCCGGGGTGGGCAAAACCCGTTTTCTGGTCCAGATCGCCCTGACTCAGTTGCTGGACGACAGGAAAATCATTCATGTCAGTCTGGATGATTCCATGGGAAAAATCAACCTGCGCTATAACGAAGGCTACACCAACCTGGTGGACAGTATCGGGTACGTGGATCCCCAGAAAGCCGTCCGGCTGTGGGATGACATCAGTCTGAACAAAGTGGGCATCAGTTACAATGATCTCACATTTGACACCGATAAACTCAGGGACTACCTGAAAAGCTTCAAGAAAGCCGAGCTGCCCATGCCCGCCCTGATGGTCATTGACGGCCTGAATTTTGACGATGACCTGACTGAAATTCTGGAGAAATTACAGGCATTGAATCAGGAATTCGCCATTTCCATCTGGTTTGCCATGCAGACCCATCGGGATGAGGCGCCGTCTGAAGACGGATTTCCGGTCCAGCTGGAAAGCCGGAAAGACATGTTCGACAAGGCCCTGTTTCTCAAACCCGTGGACAACCGGATCCAGGCCGTCGTGCTCAAGGACGGCAACAAAACCGATGAGACATTTCTTCTGGACCCGGCCACCATGATGCTGGTGGAACAGACCGCCTGACACCCTGCCCGCCGGATTAATCCGGCCGGGGAGCCCAGGCCGCCGCAACCGCCCGGGCTCCCCGGCATCCCCATTTTCAGACCCATTGCCGGATAAAGTTTTCAATGGCCTGATAGACCCGTGCCACTTTGCTTCCGATCAAAATCCCGTGCCGGTCATAGTCAAACAGATAGTATTCCTTGATCTCCGACCCCAGTTGATGAAACAGCCTTTCCGTTCCTTTCGGGTTCACCACCGGGTCTTTTCTGGACTGGACCACCAGTACCGGCTTGATGATCCGCTTGAGTTTGGGTGCCAGCTGATCCATGAGTTTTTCCAGCTGATGAATCCCGGAAACCGGGTTTCGCCGGTAATTGATATGGGGATTTTCCGGATGATTTTCGACAAACTCCCTGGCCATGCCTTTAAGCCGGACCCGCCGGATCATGGTATTCCACGTATTAATGGCCGGCACGAACCAGGATCCCATATCCTGAAGCCGCATGGGCGGGGCCACGGCAAAGACCGCATCATAATCCGTCACCCGGGTGGCCATCTCCAGGGCCAGGCCCGCTCCGGTGGAAAACCCGCCGATGACCCGTTTCCCGCTGGCGTGACGTAACGTCACAAACGCTTCTTCCACCGATTCCATCCACAGGTCATAGCCGGTCTGGGCCAGATCTTCCGGAGAGGTACCATGCCCCTTGAGCCGGGGCACATGCACGGTGAATCCTTTTGAATGAAGGTACCGGGCGAAAAACTTCATCTCCTCAGGCGCCGCCATATATCCATGGATCAGCAGAACACCGGGATTTTCCGGCGGCTGATTCAGAAACAGGGGCCGGCCGATGCGCTTGTTTTTGGATTCGTCCGGCCTGAAAAACGCGGCATAGTCCCTCGTAAAATCCATGTTCATCTTTTCAACGATCCGGGATCGGACCCGTTCCAAAATCTGCCTGCGGGATTTCTGGGCAATTTTTTTCAGACAGACCTGCGCGGCTTCCACCGGTTCCACTTCATTGGTCATGACCAGGATGGGATTTTCCATACGGATGGCATGAAATTCCGAAATCCGGTAGAATTGGGTCTGGTCTTTGAAAAACCGGTTGCCCTCCATGCGGATCACTTTTGTTTTTTCCGCCAGCGCCAAAAAATCAGATATCCGTTTGAACCGGTCATCCACCAGCAGGTGGATCTGATTGTGCAGCAGCTGATCCGCCACATGGCACAGACGGTTGAGCACCAGACAGGTGATGGCATAGTACACCTTGCAGGCGAATTCATACCGGTCAATGCCTTCTCTCTTGTATGGATAATGTTTGAGAATGCCTGCCATGACATGGTCATAATTGATGGTGGTCAGCCCGTACACCTGAGCCATGTATTTTTCCATTACAAAAATGGCGATCTGTCTTGAGATCTGCCTGGATTCCAGATCCTCAAACGGCCGGACCCGGCGTTTCACCGTGAGCAGGCTCTCCAGATACGGATGATGAAGATACGGGGCCATATCAATGGGCGGGCCGAACCGGATGGTGATGTCCACCCCGGTGAACAGCATGGCCCCTTCGGTCATCAGCTCATCCATGATCCGTTTGGAAGGTTCCTTGACCAGGAGCCCTGCAATGCTTCCCAAAATGTTTTCCCGGGGGTTGGCCGGATAATAAGTGATATTCACGGGCACGATATGGGTGGGCTGCGCCAGAATCTCATCCACATTCGACAGGTTCAGTTCCGCTGCCAGCCGATGAAATTCCGGGGCCCCGGAGACTTTCAGGCGGCGCAGGCGCTCTTTGAAAAACGCGCACCTCAATGCCACCACGGCCGCGCCGGTGTGGGGCCGCAGCTCCCCTTTGTCATCTTTGAGAACGAACCGGCCGTTTTTGACCAGTTTTTTGTTTTTCACCATCATGCCTTCCGGGAAAATAATCCATTGGGCCTCCCCGGACAGCAGGGTCTTCAACAGCAGATCATCCCGGTCCGGAGCGTCCGTGGAAACGGCCCCCAGCCGCCGGATCAACCCTTCAAGCACCGGCACGTCAAAGAGTTCTCCGGCTGCCAGAGACCAGATCGGCTTGCCGGTGATGGTATGGATATGATGCGGTAAAAACACCGTTTCAATGCGGGTGAAATGGTTGGCGCAATATACCACCGACCCTTCAGGAATGTTTGACTCCCCCTGGATGGTTATTCTGGCCCTGGAAAAACCGGACAGGGTTTTCAGGGTATAAGAGGACAGCTTGAAAGCAAACCGGTTCATGAAAGTGCCTTTACCTTCAAAATCATTGTGCGGACCCACCCGGGTGTGTTGAATTTTCAGCCGGTTGGTGATACAACACACAGCATGATAAAGTGCCTGACCTGACACGTTTTTTCGATAACCTGGCAAGAGTATACTACGGAAGCATGCCTGGTTGTCAAAAACAATTTATTGAATGGAGACCCTGTTTTGTACTCAAAAATCATTATTCTGACATTCCCGCCGGAAGTGGCCCAGAAAGCGGTGGTCTGTCAACTGGTCAAAAAATTCGATCTGCTGTTCAACATCCTGAGAGCAGAGATTTCCAGCCAGAAACAAGGGACCATGGCGATGGAAATCACGGCGGCGTCCCGGCCCGATTTCAACAAGGGGATCCAGTTTCTCAAGCAGCAGGGGGTCCAGGTCTCCACCCCGGAGCACCAGATCTTTAAAGACGAAGAGATCTGCACCCACTGCGGGGCCTGCACCGCTGTGTGCCCCACCCATGCCCTGTATATCCGCCGGCCGTCCATGGAAGTGATGTTTGACAAGGAAAAATGCTCTGTGTGCGAACTGTGTATCGTGAC
The DNA here is from genome assembly GCA_034522435.1 of Desulfotignum sp. Classification (GTDB taxonomy): domain Bacteria; phylum Desulfobacterota; class Desulfobacteria; order Desulfobacterales; family Desulfobacteraceae; genus Desulfotignum. The sequence continues at coordinate 321,376 of JAXHLJ010000005.1, read as the reverse complement.
CTGTCCCACCCGGGCCATGGGATTGTTCACCAAAGATCCGGAACCTGTAAACTGATGCCGGCACCGGCCATTGGTGTGGCGGTCAGCGGCGGTGTGGATTCTCTGGTTTCCGCTTTTCTGCTCAAACAGCAATACAAACAGGTGTTCGGTCTGCACTTCACCACCGGATATGAGATGCACAAACCCGACATCAACCAGCTCAAAGACCAGCTCAAGATGGATATCATCACACTGGATCTGTCTGAATCCTTTGAAAAAAAAGTGGTACAGTATTTCGTTTCCACCTATGCCCGGGGCAAAACCCCGAATCCCTGCATGGTGTGCAACCAGAAAATCAAATTCGGCGTCCTGCTGGACCAGGCCAAAAAACGGGGGGCCGATTATCTGGCCACCGGCCATTATGCGGCCATTGTCAACGCCTTGACACATCCGGATACCCGCATGCAGAATCCCCGGCTCGAAAAGGCGGCGGACCTGACAAAAGACCAGTCCTATTTTCTGGCCCGGCTGTCCCGCGATCAACTGGCATCCATCCTGTGCCCGCTGTCCGGGTTTACCAAAGACCAGGTCAGAACCCTGGCAGCCGAACATGGTCTGGTGCCGGTCACCGGCAGGGAAAGCCAGGATATCTGCTTTATTCATGATAAAAATCTGGCTGATTTTTTGACTGACAGAACCGGGCTGACTTCCCAACCCGGACCCATCATCGATGGTCACGGCCGCCGGGTGGGAACCCATGCCGGGGTCCATGCCTTTACCGTGGGGCAGCGCAGAGGACTCGACTGCCCGGCTTCCGAACCCTATTATGTGAGACAGATCGATCCGGCCACCCACACCCTATACGTGGGTTTCAAAAAAGATCTGGCCGTTAGACAGATGACCGTAGACCAGATGATCTGGCATGATGACCGGCCCGGAGCGGTCCGGGAAGCGGCGGTCAAAATCCGGTACCGTCACAAAGAGGCCGGCGCCACACTGGCCCTTTTTGGAACCACGGGCCGGGTGACGTTCAAAAATCCTCAGTATGCCGTGACCCCGGGTCAGACCGCCGTATTTTACAAAGACCGGCAGGTGCTGGGTTCAGCGATTATCCAATGAAAACATATTATATCAAAACCCTGGGGTGCAAGGTCAACCAGTATGAATCCGACGGCATCGCCGCAGATCTCGAGCAGTACGGCCTGATCCGGGCAAAAAACGGCAGATCTGTGGATGTGTGCATCATCAACACCTGTGCGGTGACCTCAAAGGCAGCCATGCAGTCCCGTCAGGCAGTACGAAAGCTGCGCCGGGACAACCCGGATGCAAAGATCATCGTCACCGGGTGTCATGCCCAGACCGCCCCGGATATGATCCAACAGATCGGAGACGGTGTACAACTGGTCAGTCATCAGGACAAAACCCGGCTGGCCCGGTATCTGGCCACAGAGCCGGATCCGTTTCCCCTGACATTCAAACCCGCAAACCACTCACCGGAAAACCGGTTCCACGGTTTTGCCCACCCGGTTTCCGGCAGCATGACCCGGGCCTACCTGAAAATCCAGGATGGATGTGACGCATTCTGCACCTACTGCATTGTGCCCCATGCCCGGGGTTCTTCCGTGAGCATGCCGCCGGACATGGTGATGCACCATCTTCAAGCGCTGGGCAACGCCGGGTTCAAGGAGGTGATTCTCACCGGAATTCATGCCGGACGATACGGCCGGGACCTGAATCCGCCCACCACCCTTCTGGAACTGCTTGAAACCATTCAGGACAAAAAACCGGTGCACCGGATCCGGCTGTCTTCCATCGAACCCAATGAAATCGACGACCGGCTGGCCGACCTGGCAGGCCCGGCGGGCCTGGTTTGCGATCATTTTCATGTACCGCTTCAGTCCGGAGACGACACCATCTTGAAAAAGATGAAACGCCCTTACACGGCGGATCTGTTCAAAGAGGTAATCTGGCGCATCCATGAAAAACAGCCCTTTGCCGGTATCGGCGTGGACACCCTGATCGGGTTTCCCACGGAAACCGATGCCCGGTTCGAAAACACCTATGCGCTGATCGAACAGCTGCCCGTTTCCTATCTGCACGTGTTTCCGTTTTCCCCGAGAAAAGGCACCCCGGCGTTTTCCTTCAAACCCCGGGTATCTGATGCCGTGATCACACAACGGTGCCGGAGAATGCGGAACCTAAGCCGCCGGAAACAACAAGCATTTATCCAGGCCAACCGGGGACGGTGCCTGGAAGCGGTGGTGCAGAACAAAACCGACGCCCGCACCGGCCGGCTGAAGGCGGTGACCAGCAACTATCTGACCCTGTATCTTGAAAACGCCCCCTCCCTCAAAGGCACTGTGGTGAACGTGACCTATGACCGGTGGGATGAAATCCTCAACATTTCTGGAGAACTGTATCATGGAAAAGGTATATAAAGATCTGGCCCGCCACCTGGACAACACGCCGGGGGGCTTCCCTTCCACGGAATCCGGTGTGGAGCTGCGCATCCTCAAACAATTGTTCACCCCTGAACAAGCCCACCTGGCCCTGAACCTGGTAATGATGCCCGAACCGGTGGAAGCCATTGCCAAACGGGCCCAAAAAACGGTGGAAGAGATTGTGCCCCTGCTCATCGAGATGGGGGAAAAAGGATTGATCCTGCATATCAGAAAACCGGACGGAGACACGTTCATGCTGCTGCAGTTCGTGGTGGGGATCTGGGAATACCAGGTGAACCGGCTGACCAAAGAGCTGATCGCAGATTTCAATGAATATGTGCCCTATCTGATGAAAGCCCAGGAAGCGCACAAAACCCAGCAGCTCCGGGTGGTGCCGGTGGAAAAATCCATCCACACCCAGCTCAACATCATGGACCATGAACACCTGGAAAATCTGGTGCGAAGCCAGTCCAAAATCCTGGTGGCGCCGTGCATCTGCCGCCGGGAACACACCATGGTGGGCAAGGGGTGCGGCAGAATGGAAGAAGCCTGCCTGATCTTCGGGGGCGGTGCCTATATCTATGAAAGCCGGGGCATCGGCCGCACCATCACTGCGGACGAAGCCATGGAAATCATCCGCAAAGGTGCGGCCCAGGGGCTGGTGGCCCAGCCGTCCAATTCTGTGAAGCCCATGAATATCTGCCTGTGCTGCGACTGCTGCTGCCAGATTTTAAGCAACATCAAGAAGACCCCGGCCCCGGCCCGGATCGTGAATTCCAATTTTCAGGCAGCCGTGGACACGGACCTGTGCACCGGGTGTCAGGCCTGCGAAGAGATCTGTCCCATGGATGCCGTTGCCATGGAGGACGACCTGGCACAGGTGGATACGGAACGGTGCATCGGATGCGGCCTGTGCGTCACCGTGTGCGAATTTGACGCCATGTCTCTGGCCGACAAACAAGAAATGGAACACTGGGAGCCGCCCCAGACCCTGGTGGACACGTACATGAGAATCGCACAGGAAAAGGGGCTTTTCTAAAACCCTCTTTTTTTGCGGATCTGTTCATAGGCTTCCTGAATTTCGGCAAATTTGTCATTGGCGAATTTGATGAACTCTTCAGGAAGCCCCTTGGCCTGAATCTTGTCCGGATGGTACTCGGTCACCAGTTTCCGGTACTGTTTTTTGATCTCCTCGTTGGACGCAGTTTCATCACACTTGAGCACGGCATAGTATTTATCCGCCGGACGGATGTATTTGGATTTCAGCCGGTTGAACTCGGCCTCCGATACATTGAAAATCCGGGCCGCCGACCGCAAAGTGGCGTCCTCGGCATCGGACAAACGGCCGTCCGCCGCCGCCACCCGGCACAAGACATCCATCATCAGCGCGATGATGTTGGGCTGGGTCTTGAACACGGAATAAAACTGCATGGCAAAGGCTTCAAAACTTTCATTGGACCGGACCGCCTGTCTGAAAATGTTCTTGGCGCTTTGCTGACCGGTGGCGTCCAGCTGAAGGTCCTGTTTCATGAACGCTTCCACCACCTGAATCTCTTTTTCGGAAACCTGGCCGTCCGCCTTGCACAGCTTGGCCAGCATGGAAAAAGCCGCCGTGAAAAATACCAGCTGGGCCTCTTCATTAGAAGACAGGGACCCGGTTCTTCCGGGGATGGAAGTCAGATACGCATCCTCTTTTTTGTCCACAAACGCATGGCCGAACGCGGCCCCGGCCACAGCCCCGATGGGTCCGCCCAGGGCGAATCCGATGGTTCCGCCGATCATTTTACCCAGCCAGCTCATTTTCTCAGGCTCCTTGTTTCATTGTTCCGTTCCGGTGGTTTCCCCAGGTTTTTTTCTTTCTGACCTTTGCCTTGACCGGCGCGCACCGGGTTTCGATGCACCCTTTTTCCATCAGATCCTCCACTTCCTGAAAAAACGCCGGATCAGAACAGGTCATATATTCATCCGCCAGTTTCACCAGCACATCCGGCGTATCCGGAATACAGATCTTCAGACAGGCCGGGCAGTCTCCCGGATACCGCTCAATAATGGGTTTGAGCCGTTCCAGGGTCTCAGTGTCGAACCGGTCGGCATCCACGGCGATCAAAATTCCGCTGGTCCATTCCTGCGCGGCCTGGTCAACAGGCACAATCTTTTCCGCCAGCAGCTTGACGGTGGTCTCTTTTTTCTGAACCTCCGCCTCCAGGATCACCACCTGCTCCTGGGACAGGATCGGATGAGCCAGCGCATACACTTTGGGGAACACCACCACTTCCACAGCGGCGTTGCGGTCCTCGATGGTGCAGAAGGCCATCAGATCCCCTTTTTTGGTCTTGTGTGTCTTGAGGATCTTGATCATGCCGCCGATGCGGACCATTCTTTTGTCAGGCACCTCCTGGAGGGTCAGGGTGTTGACCGTGGCAAACCGGGCAATATCGGCCTGAAATTTGTCCAAAGGATGACCGCTGATGTAAAACCCCAAAGATTCCTTTTCCATTTCCAGCAGAAAATGGTCTTCCCATTCCGCCATATCCGGCATTTCGGGGATACTGGCGGGGATTTCAGATCCCAGCCCGGAATCCGCGAACAGGTCCATCTGAGCGTCCGTTTTTTCCTTCTGCACCCGGTTGCCATGGTCCAGGGCGTCTTCGAGCACCGCCATCATCTGGCTTCTCGCCGCTTTGGTGGAGTCCAGGGCCCCGCACTTGATCAGGGCTTCGAGCACTTTTTTGTTCACCTTGGACAAGGGAACCCGTTCACAGAAATTGTACAGGCTTTCAAACGGACCGTTCTGAGTCCGGTCTTCCACAATCACGTCAATGGCGGCATGGCCCACCCCCTTGACCGCGGCCAGTCCGAACCGGATACAGTCGCCGGACACGATGAACCGGGATTCACTTTCATTGACGTCCGGCGGCAGCACCTGGATATCGTGGGTCCGGCATTCATCCATGTATTTGAGCACCGCATCGGTGTTGCCCCGTTCACTGGTCATCAGGGCCGCAATGAATTCCAGGGTAAAATTGGCTTTTAGAAACGCGGTCTGGTATGCGATCAGCGCATAGGCCGCACTGTGGGACTTGTTGAACCCGTACCCGCCGAATTTTTCCATCAGGTCAAAAAGTTCTTCGGCTTTTTTCGGGTCATGGCTGTTTTTGACGGCCCCCTCCAGAAACAGTTTCCGGTGGGCCTCCATCATGGCGGCGATCTTCTTGCCCATGGCCTTGCGCAACCCGTCCGCATCCGCCATGGAATAGTCGGCCAGGACCCCTGCGATCTTCATCACCTGTTCCTGGTACAGGATCACCCCGTAGGTTTCCTTGAGAATCGGTGCCAGCTCGTCAAACAGATAGGTCACCTCTTCTCTGCCGTGCTTTCGTTCCACATAGGTATTGGCCATGCCGCTGTCCAGAGGGCCGGGCCGGTACAGGGCCACCAGGGCCACGATGTCGGAAAACGTGGCCGGCTTGAGGCGCAGGATCAGGTCTTTCATGCCCGAACTTTCCAGCTGAAACACCCCGGTGGTGTCGGCCCGCTGAAGCAGGGCAAAGGTGGCTTCATCCGCAAAATCCAGATGGTCCATATCCGGTACCGGTTTGCCCTGTTTTTCGATCAGCTGCAGGCAGTTCTTGATGACCGTCAGGTTTCTGAGCCCCAGAAAATCGAATTTCACCAGTCCCAGCTTTTCCACATAGTTCATGTCGAACTGGGTGATGGTCTCCCCTTCCTTGCCCCGGAAAAGAGGCAGATATTCGTTCAGGGGCTTGTCCGACACCACCACGCCGGCGGCATGGGTGGAGGCGTGCCGGGGCAGTCCTTCCAGCAGCAGGGCGGTTTCCAGCATCTGGATCTTTTCTTCTGAACTGTTGCATATCTCCCGGATGGCCGGCACCTCCTCCAGGGCCCTGGTCAGGTTCTTGGCCCCGTCCGGAATCAGTTTGGCGACCTCGTCCACCTCTGGCAGCGGCACGCCCAAAGCCCGTCCCACATCCCGGATCACGGCCTTGGCTTTGAGTTTTCCAAAAGTGATGATCTGGCAGACATATTCGGGCCCCCCGTACCGGTCGATGGTGTAGTGATACACCTGGTCCCGGCCCTCGATACAGAAATCCACGTCAATATCTGGCATGGAGATCCGGGAAGGGTTCAGGAACCGTTCGAAAATCAGGCCGTGCTCGATGGGATCCAGGGCCGTGATATCCATGGCATAGGCCACCATGGACCCGGCGGCCGATCCCCGGCCGGGACCCACCGGGACCCCGATTTTCCGTGCATGCGCGATGAAATCCGCCACAATCAAAAAATATCCGGGAAACCCCATATCCAGAATGATCTTGATTTCATAGGCGATGCGGTCCCGGTATTCCTGTTCATTCACATCCGGGTTCTTTTTCTTGACGATGGCCAGTTTTTCCTCGAACCCTTTCATGGCCTTGTGCTTGAAAAGCTCTGCCTCGCTGTCTTCATCGGATCGGGCATACCGGGGGAAATGATAGGTCTTGTCATCAAACTCCACATTACACCGGCCCGCCACATCTTTTGTGTTTTCAATGGCACCGGCATACCGGCCCAGGCTGGTAATCATCTCTTCGGTGGACTTGAAATACAGCTGATCGGAATCGAATTTGAACCGGTTCTGATTGGACACCGTATCCCCGGTCTGGATACACAAAAGAATATCGTGGGCTTTTTTGTCTTCTTTGGCCAGGTAATGGCAGTCATTGGTGGCCACCATGGGAATGGACAGGCGCGCACTGATATCGGCGATACCCTCGTTGACCTTGTGCTGGACCGGCATGCCGTTTTCCTGGACCTCCAGGAAAAAATTGCCCTCCCCGAAGGTGTCCAGATAAAACCGGGCGGCCGCATCGGCCCCATCCATGTCATGGGCCATGATGGCTTTGGGAATATCCCCTTTCAGGCAGGCGGACAACCCGATCAGCCCGGTGGCATGGGCCGCCAGCAGTTCTCTGTCGATCCTGGGCTTGTAATAGAATCCTTGAAGCTGAGCAATGGATACCAGTTTGCACAGGTTGGCATACCCTTCCCGATCCCTGGCCAGCAGGACCAGATGGCTCAACCCCTTGTGATCCATCTGGGTTTTATGGGCGATGGACCGGGGGGCCACATAGACCTCACAGCCTAAAATGGGTTTGATCCCGGCTTTTCTGGCTTTTTCATAGAACGCAGCCACACCGAACATGGTGCCGTGATCGGTCATGGACACGGCATCCATGCCGTATTCCCTGCATTTTCTGATCAGGTCATCCAGCCGGATGGCCCCGTCCAGCAGGGAATATTCCGTGTGCAGGTGAAGATGATAAAACGCGCCGGCAGAATCGGTCATGGGTTTCAGCTGCTTTCCACCCGGTAGTTGGGGGCTTCCTTGGTGATCACCACGTCATGAACATGACTTTCTTTCAACCCGGCGGCCGTGATTTTCACGAACCGGGCCTTGTCATGCAGATCCTCGATGGTGTTGGCACCCAGGTATCCCATGCCCGCCTTCAGGCCCCCCACCATCTGAACGATATTTTCCCGGACAGTGCCCCGGTAGGGAATGCGGCCCACAATGCCTTCGGGCACCAGTTCTTCAGTTTCAAAAGTGTCTTTCTGGTAATACCGGTCAGAAGACCCTTTTTTCATGGCTTCCACCGATCCCATGCCCCGGTAGGCTTTATAGGAACGGCCCTGGTAGATGACGATTTCACCGGGACTCTCATGGGTGCCGGCCAGAAGACTGCCCAGCATCACGGAATGGGACCCGGCACCCAGGGCCTTGGCAATATCTCCGGAAAACTTGATCCCGCCGTCGGCAATGATGGGTACCCCGGTTTTTCTGGAGATATCCTTGCAGTTCTGCACCGCTGTCAGTTGAGGCACCCCCACCCCTGCCACGATCCGGGTGGTGCAGATGGACCCGGGACCGATCCCGATCTTCACGGCATCGGAACCAGCGTCAATCAAGGCTTTGGCGCCTTTTTCCGTGGCCACGTTTCCGGCCACCACCTGGGCATCGGGAAAACCGTGTTTGATCTTTTTCACCGCATCGATCACATTTTTGGAATGCCCATGCGAGGTGTCAATGACCAGGGCATCCACACCGGCACGGATCAGGGCCTCCACCCGGGTCATCATGTCCGATCCCACACCCACGGCCGCACCGGCCCTCAGACGGCCGAAGGAATCTTTGCAGGCATTGGGGTATTTTTTTATTTTTTCGATATCCTTGATGGTGATCAGCCCTGTGAGCCTTCCCTGTCCGTCCACCACCAGCAGTTTTTCAATGCGGTGCTTGTGCAGCAGAATCTTGGATTCTTCCAGGGTGCATTTTTCGGTCACCGTTACCAGGTTTTCACTGGTCATCACCTCTTTGGCCGGTTTTTCCAGCTGGGTTTCAAACCGCAGGTCCCGGTTGGTGACAATGCCCACCAGTTTTTCCCCCTCAACCACTGGAATGCCGGAAATCCGGTATTTGGCCATGATGTTGAGCACCTCGGATATGGGCACATCCGGATGAATGGTCACCGGATCCACGATCATGCCGCTTTCCGATTTTTTGACCCGGTCCACTTCAATGGCCTGGTCCTCGATGGTCAGATTTCTATGGATAAACCCCATACCACCGGCCCGGGCCATGCTGATGGCGGTCAACGCCTCGGTCACGGTATCCATGGCTGCCGAAACAATAGGGATATTGAGTTCAAGCTCCCGGGTCAGCCGGGTTTTCACCGACACCTCATCCGGAAGGATCGCGGAATAATCAGGAACCAGCAGGACATCGTCAAAAGACAGCCCTTCATCCGGTAATATTGTTGCCATAACTTGCCTCCAGAAAGGAAAAAAATTGTTTATTCATACCATCGGGGCAGCCATGACAGGAAGGTGAAAAACAGCTGCCTGAAGTTGAATTCCCCAAACGGTATATATAAACACGTTCTTTTACCAAATTTGAGATGGCAAGGCAAGATGTTATCTCCCCCGGTCAAAAGACCCGTGCCGGGGGTGCCTGTGAGTCTCACCCTCTTCCGTGTTTGACATGGCGCAGGGCATGCTGCGCTGAACGGCAAAAAACTGCGGGCAGGTATGTCCTCGAACAGTTTGCCGTTTTTACCGCTTCGCATGCCCAACGCCATGTAGCAAACACGTCAGAATGGGATTCGACCCACAGGCACCCCCCGGCACTAGTTGTTGGTGGCAGCCGATAACCATCTGGTAAACAATACCGGACTCCTTTGTACAGCCGAGCCCGCGGGGAGCCTTGCTGACGGACTGTCGGAGTCCGACAGGGATTCCAGGCCGGCAGTAAGGCACCCCGCCGGGGCGGCCTGATACCTACTCATGGCGCAGGGCGATGATGGGATCCACCCTTGCAGCCCGGGCCGCGGGATACAGACCGAACACAATGCCGATCCCCAGGCTGACGAACAGCGGCAGCAAAATCCCCAAAGGCGTGATCACCGTGGGCATTTTGGCAAACCAGGTAATGAAAAACGGAATGGCCATGCCCACCACAAGGCCTAAAATACCGCCCACAAAGGACAATACCACCGCCTCGATGAGAAACTGAATGATGATCTGTTTGCGCTTGGCCCCGATGGCCCGGCGGATACCGATCTCCCGGGTCCGTTCCGTCACGGATGCCAGCATGATGTTCATGATGCCGATCCCCCCCACCAGCAGGCTGATGCCGGCAATGGCACCCAGCACGATATTGAAGGTGCGCTTGGTGGCTTCGGCCTGCCTGAGCAGGGCCAGGGGCACCTGGATCTGAAAATCCTTTTTTTTGTGAAACAGGGTCAGCATGCGCTCGACGGCCCGGGCCGCCGATTCCACCTGATCCAGGGAATCCACCTGAACAATGATCTGATTGAGTTCCACTTTTTCCCTCAGACGGGACCCGGCGGACATCTTGATCACCACGTCCCCGAAATAGGACCTGGCGGTGGTAATGGGGATATAGGCGTCGATTTCCCGGTCCGGAATCTGCATGGCGCCGGAGGCCCCGGTTTCATTTTTCACAATGCCGATCACCGTAAAACTGTCCAGACCCAGCCGGATGGTCTGGCCGATGGTGTGCCGGGTCGCCAGCAGTTTCCGGGCGCCGAATTCCGTGAGCACCACCACCGGGGATTTGTCGGCCAAATCTCTAGGCATCAGGGTCCGCCCCGCCAGGACCGGCCTGGGGATCACTTCAAACCACTGGTGGCTGGTTCCCACCACCCGCACCTCCAGGGCCCGTTCTCCCAGGCGGGCTTCCTTTCGTACCAGTTTGACGGGCACGTTTTTTCTGACCGAAGAAACACTCTCCCGGATCCGGACATGATCCAGATAGGTCAACCCATAGATGCTCATGAAGGACGGGGTGGTGCCGGCGGATTCCTCTTCCACGGGCTTGATCGATGAAATCAGGATATTGTGGCTTCCCAGTTTCCGGATCTGTTCCAAAGCGTCTTTGCTGGCGCCCTCCCCCACCGCCAGCATGGCCACCACGCTGCCCACCCCGAACACCACGCCCAGCATGGTCAAAAAAGACCGCAGCTTGTGGAGCAACAGCGTCTGAATGCCGGAGGCCAGCTCCCTGGAAAACTTGATCTGTTTCATGTCACCGCTTTTCGATCCGATCGATCCGGCCGTCTTTCATATACAGCCGATTCCGGGCATATTCGGCAAGGTCATGTTCATGGGTCACCATGATGATGGTCTTGCCCCCTTCATGAAGCGACGCCAGCAGCGCCATGATCTGATGACTGGTCCGGGTGTCCAGGTTCCCGGTGGGTTCATCCGCCAGAATCAGATCCGGATCCGCGGCCAGGGCCCTTGCAATGGCCACCCGCTGCATCTGTCCCCCGGACAGTTCAGACGGACGGTGGGTCAACCGTGTGTCAAGTCCCACCAAGGATGCCAGGTGCCGGGCATGGGTCTGGCTTTCCTCCTTTTCCCACCCCAGATAATACAGAGGCAGTTCAATATTGCGCTGTACCGTGAGCTGGGGAATCAAATTGAAACTCTGAAAGATGAACCCCAGGTACCTCAAACGGATGTCACTTAAGGCATCATCATCATAGGCACTGATATCGGTGCCCTGAAACAGATACCGGCCCGATGTCAGGCGGTCCAGACATCCGATGACATTCATCAGCGTGCTCTTGCCCGACCCGCTGGACCCCATGACGGCCCAGAAACCGCCTTTTTCAAATGCCACGTCAATGCCGTCCAGCGCCGCCACCTGCTGATTCCCCATGGCATACACCTTTCCGGCATTTTCAAGCCGGATGACCGTTTCAGACCGGGTATCTGTCACAACCGGGGCCATGCCGCTATTTCCGGTCCTCAAGACTTTCAGTGCCCGTTTTCTGGAAAACCTTCTTTTCCGCATCCGCAAGCGGCGGTGTCAGCAGCACGATATCCCCGACCGCCAATCCGTTTTTCACATGAATCATCCGGTTGTTGTCCAGGCCGATATCCACCTGCCGGGGGACAAACCCGCCGCCGGATCGGACATACACCGTGGGAACCCCGTGCACCTGCAGCACCGCCTGGACCGGCACGGACACCACATTATCATGGGTTTCGATGATGATCTGTGCCTGGCAGCTCATGCCCGTTCGTATATCACTGTCATTGCCGTCCAGAAATATCTGGGTGGTGAACACTTTCAGATCCGGGTTCATCCAGATGCTCTGGGCATCGGGAAGCGGCGCGATATGGGTGATCCGGCCGCTAAACTCCCGGCCCGGCAGTGCATCCACGGTCACTTTTGCCGGCATGCCTTTGCTCACCTTTTTGAGGTTGGATTCATGAATGGCGATCTCTGCATTGCTGGAACTGGCGGTGGGCAGATAGATCAACTCCTGCCGCTCCCGGATATCCTGGCCTTCCTGAAGGGGTTCGGTATTGCGCCGGAACATCCCGCCCTGGGCGCTGGTGGCGTAAATCACCAGGCCGTCGGCAGGGGAAACAATTCTGGTTTTTTCCAGCTGCGTCAGAATTTTTTCCAGCCGGTCATTCTGGCGTTGAAACTCGGCTTCCCGGGCTTTGAGTTCGGCCCCGGCCTGCACCACATCGGCCCGGGCCTTGCGCCGGGTCCGTTCCAGGGCCATCTCCGCCTGACTGACATCACTTTTACGCTGGGCCAGGTCCCGCTGACTGGTATAATTCACCAGCAGCTCCAGGTTGTTTTTCGCCAGGCTCAGGTCCAGGTCCTTTTTTTTCTCTGCCAGTTCATCCGCTGCCAGCTCGGTCTGAGAAATAAATTTTTCCTCATACAGGGTTTTTGACCATTCCAGACGTTCCCTGGCCCGGGCCAGCTCCTCTTGAGCCAGAGTGATTTCCGCATTGGCTTTCTGAAGCTCGTTGGGATATTCACCGTCCGTATACTTTTTCAGATCCTGCCGGGCGAATTCCAGGGTCAGTTCTGCCAGATCCAGATCGCTTTGCGCCTGGTTCTCCACCACAGCCATATTTTCCGTGGCATTGACAAACGCTGCCCGGGCATTCTGCACCTTGATCTCCTGATCGATTTTTGCATCCATCAACGCACTGGCATCCAGCTCCACCAGCAGGTCGCCTTTTTTCACCTGGGTACCCTCGGGAATCAGATACAAAATAGAGGTCTTGCCCTCCACTTCGTTTTTGATGATCAGCTGTTCTCTGGCCTTGATGGTGCCGGATTCCACCACATCGATGGTCAAGGGTCCGGACCTCACCGTGTACACGGCTTCCTGCAACAAGGGTTCCTGCGGTCCGGAAAAGCGTTGCCACACCACCAGTGCCAGTCCCGCCAGAACCAGAATCACCATACCCCATATCACCTGTTTTCCGCCCGGCATCAAAACGTTCCTTCTGATAAATATTCTTTCCACAAACCCGTATCCGTCACCATTAGCACCCCCATGTCCCGCTGCATCTCCAGTTCCGCAATCCGGTAATCCACCCTTGCCGCTGTCAGGCTGTTCTGCGCGGTCAGCAGCGCATCCTGGGCTTCCAGCAGGTCCCGGGTTTCCGCCCGGCCCGCCTCCATGAACAAGGAGATGCTTTTGACTCGCTTTTCCGCCAGGGCCACGGCCTGGGCCTGAATAACCAGTGTTTTCCTGGCCTCGAACAATTCCCTCAGCCGGTTGCGTATCTCGATTTTCACGGTGTCCTCCAGTTTCTGGACATCCCGCACCGCCTGCGCCAGTTCGATATACCGGTTGCGATAGGTGACCGCCTCCGCAGTCCTCTCAAACGGCAGATCCAGGGTGAGCAGCGCGGAAAACACCCCTTTGTCCATGCGGAGTGCGGCATTGTCCAGGTCAGCCGAGGTAATGGTTCTGCGTTCTCCCGCAGATGCGGATCCCAGAAAGGTCAGTTCAGCCCCCAGCGCATCGGCGGCCACCACCACCTTCCTCTGGGCATCAAACACCTTTGCCTGGGCGATCTGTAAATCCAGCCGCCGTTCCAGCGCCAGGGAGACGGCGGTCTGTTCAGCCAGTTCCAGGGGCCCGGGATCGTCCAGGACCCTGTCCTGTCTTTTTTTCATCTGGATGATAGACCCGGGATCCAGTTGAATATCCGCGTCCGGCGGCAATCCCAGAAGTATCTTGAACGAATCCATCTGTTTTTTGAACGATTCTTTTGCAGACAGCCACCGCTGTCTGGCCACCAGCTGGGTCTGTACGGACTGGTCCACCTGAATCCCCTTGAGCCGGCCGGCATCGCCCAGACGCCGGCTGCGCAGGGTCAAAGCTTCCCGGCGGGAATAATCTTCCCGGGCATTGTCCACGGTGTCCATCTGCTGTAACAGATTCAGGTATTGACTGCCCACAGCCACGGCAAAGGTTTTTTTGAACCGTTCGAATTCCAGAATGGCATACACCATGTTCTGTTCCGCCTGTCTCAGGTTTTCCATGACAATGTGCCGGCCTGATCCCCGCAGCAGCGGAATGGACAGGCTGGCGTCCCCGGCGATCCCCACCGAGGAACCGCCCCCGCTGAAGAGCAGGGTGGCCAGATCCACCGCAAGGGATGTCGTCAATGCGGCACCACTCTCAAACTGCCGTGCACCGGTCATATCCACACTGGACCGGGTGCCTTTCTTCCCTGGATCCGTGGACAGATCCGCACTGAACAGCTGCTGTACCTGTCCGATAAAACGGTTTCGAAACTGATCCTGCTCCAGATACAGGGCCAGGGCCGCCTGAAAGACGGTCTCCTTTCGGGTTTGATAGTCAAAACTGTTCCGGGCGCTGATTTCCAGGGCCTGAAACAGGGTCAGGGTCAGGGGCAACGGCAGTGTCTGTGGATCATTGCCGGTGTCTGAAAAAGATGCCGGAAACCCGGGTTCCGGCCAGTGGGCAATCCCGGGCAGCCGGTCCGTTCCAAAGGATGCCGGGCCCGCAACCGGCAATGACAGCTGTTCCAGCAGCCGGCGCCTGAGGGTGTCTTCAGATTTTTCAATATAAAAGCCGGTTTCCGTGTCAAGCACCTGGGAACGGGTTTGGGTGATGATCTGCCCGGCATGGGTATCCACATCCCGGCGGAACGCTTCCGGGGTCCGGCATCCGGCAGTCAGCCCGAACACAAGGATCAGGGCGGCCAGGATAAATGTCATATGAACGGGCTGCGAAACAGTCATCAGAACATTGAATCTACCATATTTCTGCCGGATTTGGAAAGACTTACCGGCATGGGGTCACTCAAGCAGGTCCACGATCACGGGAACAGCCGGCGGAACCCGGGTGCTGGACCGGATCAGGTTCCGAATCATGGAAAAATGGTTGCCGGGTACCCGGACCAGGGGCACATCCTCGAGCCGGGTGGTGTTCACGGATACCAGGCCGTCGCCCAGCACATCTTTGATGCCACCCGCTTGTTGAGAAAAAAATATCATTCCGGCAATGATATCAATCTGCACATTCGCCGGAAGCGGGCGCTGATTCAACCGGGTCAGAAACCGGCTGCCCGGCAGCAGATCCACCCCGGCCGCACCCGTACCGTCCAGAAGACAGTGAAGCCAGTGCGTACCCGGGACAGTCAGGTGGTATATCTGATCCTTGATTTCCGTGACGATCCGAAACCGGGCCAGGTGTGCCCCCTGATTCGGGGGTCCCACCAGGATGAGCTGCTTGATCTCCGGTGCGTTTCCAGCAGCTGCCGCACCGAAATAATTGAGTTTTGGACAGGTGAGCATGTCCCGGGCCACCAGTCCGCCCATGGAATGGGTCACAATGGAGACCGGACCCGGGTCTGTTTTTGCCAGGTGCTGCATCTGATCAAAAAACAACCGGGAAGAGGCCTGGATGGCCTGATCATTGGGATAGGACATGACAAATACCTGAAACCGGTTGGCCTGAAGAACCGGGATCAGGTCATCCCACATGATCCCCGGATCATCCAGACCGTGAACCAGGATCACCCGGCCCTTTGAATACGGATTGTCCGGCAAGGAAAAATCCTGAAGCGGCTGAATACCCATCCGGTCCGCCAGATTCCGGGCCGCTTCCGGAAAATGGGCCAGCACAGCCAGATGAAAGTCGTGCCGGAGCTGATCCTCATTGGGCAATATCATCTGACGGCACACCTGAAACAAAATCACCAGCAGCAGCAGACCCATGAGCACGGCACGTCGTTTTTTGTGGCGCCTGTGAAATTGATTGTCCGAATCTTTCATATCTGATAGCATGCTTTCCAATTGTTTACCACAGAATACACCAGGGATTTCATGAACACCATCCATAAAAAAAAGAAAATCGGCATCGTTACCGGCGGCGGGGACTGTCCCGGACTGAATGCGGTCATTCGGGCCATTGTCAAGGCCGCCGACCTGAAGGGATGGGAAAGCACCGGCATTTACGGCGGTTACGACGGCCTGCTGCCGCCCATGAAAACCCGGCCCCTGGCCCTCAGGGATATGGACGGGCTGCTGGTCCGGGGCGGCACGATTCTGGGCACGGCCAGCAGCGGGCCGTTTTCCGCCAAAACCGGCCAGGGAAAGACCCGCCCGATCGATCCCGGCATCCTGACCCGGGCAAAAGCCAATTTCGACCGTGAAAACCTGTCCGCGCTGGTGGCCATCGGCGGCGACGGCACCCTGAGCGTGGCATTGCAGATGCATGAGGCGGGATGGCCCGTGGTGGGCGTTCCCAAAACCATAGACAACGATCTGGACGCCACGCTCATGACGTTTGGATTCGACACGGCTGTGTCCTGTGCCGTGGATGCCCTGGACCGGCTTCACAGCACGGCCCAGAGCCACGACCGGGTCATGGTTCTGGAAGTCATGGGCCGGTATGCCGGCTGGATCGCGGCCCAGGCCGGACTGGCCGGCGGAGCCGATGTCATTCTCATCCCGGAGATCCCGTTCAATTATGATGCGGTGTGCCGGAAAATAGACCGTCGTAAAGCAGAGGGAAAGCACTTCACCCTTGTGATTGTGGCGGAGGGCGCCCGCCTGGCCGGACGGGATTATGTATCCAAATCTTTGGACGACGAAGAACGGGAAATCCGTCTGGGGGGCATCGGGCAACAGGTGGCCGGAGAAATCCAGACAAGAACCGGAAAAGAATCCCGGTGTGTGGTACTGGGCCATTTACAGCGGGGCGGGACCCCTACCCAGTTCGACCGCCAGCTGTGTACGCGGTTCGGGGTCTATGCGGTTCAGATGATCGCGCAAAAACAGTTCGGCATGATGGCGGCCCTCACCGGTACGGGAATCGCACCGGTCCTGCTGGCGGATGCCGTGGACCGGATCCGCATCGTGCCCAAAGACGGCGAACTGGTGATGACCGCCCGGGCGCTGGGTATCAGTTTCGGGGACACCTGACTGGCCCGGCAACATTTTACGGCACGATCCAGACCGCGCAATCCGATACCTGGCTGATGATCTGGCGGGACACCGATCCCATGAAAAAGGACCGGTTGATTCCGCGCCGGCCGATGACCAGCGTGTTGAATCCGTTTTTTTCCGCGAAAGCCACCACGTCGTGCCCGATGCGCCGGGAGCCTTCCAGGGTGTGAACTGCCACCTGATCCCTTGACAATCCCATCTGCTCGAATTTTTCTATGGCTTTGGGATAGAATTGGTCCACGCAGGCCCGGTCTTTTTTTTCAATGATCTGAACAAACTCCGGATCCGCTTCCAGATCGATTTCACAATAATTGTGGGCCGTGTTGGTCACATGGATCAGGGTGACATGGATCTGTTTGTTTTCCGACACCATGAACCCCACATGATCCACTGCCCTCAATGCGTCTTCAGATCCGTCAATGGCCACCAGAATCTTTTCAGGCGAATCCTGTCCGGCATCCTTGTTGACCATCCACACGGGAATCACCTGGGATCGTTCCAGAATCGCCTCGGAAACGCTGGTATCAAAAAATTTCTGAATCCCTGCCACGCCCCGCCGCCCCACCACAATGGCATCGAGCATATTTTTCTGGGCATATTCGATCACATCCTGAGCCAGTCCGAGTTCTCTGGGACGGGTCAGCAGACGGAGGCGGTCTTCCGGAAAACCGGCATCCGTCATTTCCGACTTGAGCTGGGCCAGAAGCTTCATGGCGGCGGCCTCATTCTTTTTCAAGGCCTTGTTCATCTGCACGCGGACATGCATGTCTCTGGCAGCCTCCTCTTTCAGATACAGGGAAACCGGGGCCTGCACATGAAAGAGCACACAATGCAGGTCTTTGATGAACGATGATACCCGGGCCGCATATCTGACCGCCTGCAAGGATGTCCGGGATTGATCAACGGGGACGAGAATCTGTTTTTCCATACGGGGCTCCTTTTTTTGAAAAAAGATATGTTACCATACCGCCACACCTGCCCCGGGTCAAGTCCAGAAACGACAATGGGTTTTTGCTTGCCTCAGGCGGCAGATGTGATATGCTGATGGATTGAACTGAAATTTAGAGGAAACCCTTTCATGCTGCTGAAAATAAATCCGGACAATCCCCAGGAAAGACTGATTTCCCGGGTGGTGGAAATACTTGGCAAAGGCGGTATCATCGCTTATCCCACAGACACCTTTTACGGCATCGGTTGTGACATCATGAACAAAAAGGCCATTGAAAGAGTGTATGCCATCAAACAGCGCAGCCCCAGCAAACCGTTCAGTTTCATCTGTCCGGACCTGAAAGATATCGCCACCTATGCCAAGGTATCCAACATCGCCTACCGGAACATGAAACGGCTGCTGCCGGGACCGTATACCTTTGTGCTGCCGGGGTCCAGAATGGTCCCCAAAATCATGCTCACAAACCGGAAAACCGCCGGTATCCGGGTACCGGACAACAAAATCGCACTGGAACTGGCACTGGGTCTGGGCAACCCCATCATCTCCACATCCGCCACCGATCCTGAGGGCACCGTGTTCCAGGACCCTTCCCTGCTCCACGATTACTTCGGCAGCCGCCTGGATGTGGTGATAGATGGCGGCCCGGTTCCCGGAACCGCCTCGTCAGTGATTTCCCTGATCGATGATGAACCGGAGATTATCCGTTATGGTGCCGGAGATATCGATGTCTTTGAGTAGCGTCTGCGTCAGTTTCCGCAGAACCGATATCGGGCTGTCCTTGGGATACACCGTTACAGGCTCCTCATCGATTTCAGCCAGTTCAGCCGCCAGGGCCACGGCATCCTCCAGATTCCCCATGCGGTCGATCAGATTCAGATTCCGGGCGGTTTGCCCGGTATACACCCGGCCGTCCGCCAGCGCTGCCATCTCTTCCGGCGTCATATTCCGGGCCCGGGCCGCATCCGATACAAACTGCTGGTGAAGCTCATCCACCAGCTCCTGGAGCAACTGTCTCTCATCGTCTTTGAGCTCCCGGAACACCGACCCCATATCTTTGAACTCGCCGCTTTTGATGACCACGGGAGAAATGCCGATTTTGCGCACCAGTTCCGTCAGATTGACAGACTCCATGATCACGCCGATACTGCCGGTGATGGTCCCGGGACTGGCAACGATGGACTGTGCCCCGGCCGCGACATAATACCCTCCCGAAGCCGCCACGGACCCCATGGAAGCAACCACGGTCTTGACGGTTCGGGTCCGCATCAGTTCCGTGAAAATTTCCTGGGACGGACCGACGCCGCCGCCGGGGCTGTCCACCCGTATCACAATGGCCTTGATGGCGTCATCTTCCCGGAATTTTTTGATATTTTCAATCACCTGTCTGGAAGAGAAAATCGGACCGGTCACCTCGACGACGCCGATGTTCCCTTTTGGCTCATCAAAAGAAACAGCCGTGGAGAGCATCATGCGGGAGATGGAAAAAACGGTTAGCATGGCACCCGCAGAGATGACCGTGGCACACGCTGCCAGAATCAGCAGAAAAAAAAGTATCGGATGACGTCGTGAAAACATGGGGGCCTCCTTTTTTCCAGATCATGCAAAAAAAGGGCCGGGCAAAAAAATTACCCGGCCCTGAACACTCAGTCGTGTGCACATCTGTTTCAGTGGTTTGATGACCACTGTGTATTTTTTTACTTGTCTTTTTTATTTTCTTCAGTCTTGCTGGCCTCGATCTGCTCCTGAATGTTGTTGCGCAGAATTTCTCCAAAGGAAGATGTGGCCGGTTTCATGTTTTTGGCAAATTCCTCCAGATATCTGTCATCATCATCGTCTTCCAGCCGTTTGATGGAAAGTCCGATGCGGCGCTCTTCAGAATTGATATTCATGACCTTGGCTGTAATGCTGTCGCCCACCTGGTAATGGTCTTTGGGACTTTTGACATTTTCCTTACTGATTTCAGACACATGCACCAGACCTTCAATGCCTTCCTCCAGTTCCACGAACACACCGAAATCCGTCAGGTTGGTAATGACACCCGAAATTTCCTTGCCCACTTCATACCGCTCGGCAACGGTTTCCCAGGGATCCGCCTGGGTCTGCTTGATACCTAAAGAAAACCGTTCATTGGCCTTATCAATATCCAGGACCACCGCCTGGATGGTATCCCCTTTTTTGTAGATTTCAGACGGATGTTTGATCCGCTTGGTCCATGAAATATCGGAAATATGCACCAGGCCGTCGATATCATCGTCAATACCGATAAACAGACCGAATTCGGTGATATTCTTGATCTTGCCTTCGATGATGGTGCCCACCGGGTATTTCTGGGAAATCACTTCCCAGGGGTTTTCCTGGGTCTGTTTGATACCCAGAGAAATCCGCCGGTTGTCCGGCTTGAGGTCCAGAACCACCGCTTCGATTTTTTCGCCCACGGTGACCATCTGGGATGGATGCCGGATTTTCCGGGTCCAGGACATTTCACTGACATGAATCAGACCTTCCACGCCTTCTTCGAGCTCGATGAACGCGCCGTAATCGGTCAGGCTGACCACTTTTCCCATGATTTTCGAACCGATGGGATATTTTTCCACCGCCGTGGTCCAGGGATCCGGTGTCAGTTGTTTCATGCCTAATGACACACGTTCTTTTTCAAAGTCATAGGACAGAATCTTGACCGTGATTTTATCGCCCACCGAATACAGCTCGGACGGATGCTTGACCCGGCCCCAGGAGATGTCGGTGATGTGCAGCAGTCCGTCCACACCGCCAAGATCCACGAAAATACCGTATTCAGTGATATTTTTGACGATCCCTTCCATGACCTTGTCGTTTTCGATGGCCTCTAAGGTGGCGGCCCGCAGTTTTTCCCGTTCCGCTTCGAGCAGTACCCGCCGGGACAGGACAATATTGTTGCGCCGCTTGTTGTATTTCAGAATCTTGAACTCATAGGTCTTGTTGACCATTTCATCCATGTTCCGGATGGGCCGCAGGTCGGCCTGGGATCCGGGCAGAAAAGCCTGCAGGCCGATATCCACGGAAAATCCGCCTTTGACCCGGTTGGTGATCACGCCCTCGATGGTGCCGTCGGCATCATAGATTTCTTTGATGGCATCCCACACCTTGACCTTTTTGGCTTTGTCACGAGACAGAAGCACGGTTTCCTCTTCTTCATCCCAGACTTCGATCATGACCTCGAACTGATCACCGACATTGACATTGACATTGCCTTTCTCATCGATGAATTCCTGAATAGAGATCCGTCCTTCCGACTTGTATCCCACATCCACCAGGACCATGTCCCGGCCGACGGAGATGACCTTGCCGGTGACGACCTGCCCCTCCTCGAATTTTTTGAGGCTGGATTCATAAATGCCCAGTAACTCTTCCATGGTTTCTTCACCGGTAATTTCCGTTTCCGGTGACAGGGCATTCACTTCTTCGGTTTCACTGACTTCTTCTTCGGTGTCCAATTCAGTGTCCCGGTCCTCGACGTCCACGTCCTGTGTCTCTAATTCTTCAGTATTCATTTCCTGGTTTTCGTTCTCTTCAGCAATGTGGTTCATTAATATTAATCCCCCTAATCAAATTTAGTTACCCGCACCCATGAGTGGTCAGACCACATCAAAGAGTGCAGGTACAATTTATCTTTATAGCAATCAGCCAAAAAAAAATCAATAAAATAATCCATTGTTTTGCTGATTCTAAAGATACGTGAGCATCTCATCCACGACCTGGGGGGCTGTGAGCCGGGAAGAATCGATGAGAACGGCATCCGGAGCGGGTTTCAACGGGGCCTGGGTACGCCGGGCGTCCTGGTCGTCCCGGGCCGCCATGTCCGCCTGAATCCGGGACAGATCTTTTTGAGCATCCGTCATTTCATCAAACCGGCGTCTGGCCCGGACCGCCAGGTCCGCCACCAGAAAAAATTTGACCGTGGCATCCGGAAACACCACCGTGCCCATGTCCCGCCCTTCAAATACCGCGTCCTGCTGTTGTGCGATCCGGCGCTGAATGTCCAGGAGCGCGGACCGGACCGACGGTCTGGCCGAGGTGGCAGACGCCAGCATGCTGATTTCCGGCGTACGGATGAACGGGGTGATATCCCGGCCTGAGGACAACACCCGCATTTCCGCTTTTTCCAGCATCACATTCAACTCCAGACGGGATAAAAATGCATCGAGCGCGTCATCGTTTTTCCAGGAAACGGCCTGACGGTGAATTTCAAACGCCACGGCCCGGTAAAGTGCCCCGGTATCCACCCGGACGCAGCCCAGTTTTTTTGCCAACAGCCTGCTGACCGTTGTTTTGCCGGCCCCGGCCGGCCCGTCAATGGTGATGATTCGACAGGTCATGACAGCTCCTTTTTGAGGGCCGCAATACATGCCCGGTTTTCTTCGGGGGTGCCGGCATTGATCCGCAGAAACGTGTCAAACCCGTATGATTTCATGGAACGGACAATCACGCCGTGATACAGCAGCCGGTTGAACAGTTTTGTGGCATCGGTTTTGACATCCACCATCAGAAAATTGGCCTGGGTGGGCAGCGGGTCCAGCCCCAGGCCGGACAGTTCTTTTGTTAAAAATTCGATCCCCTTGTGAACCGTGTCAATGCTTTTTTGCAGAAAATCTTGATCCGCCAGGGCGGCTTCCGCCGCCACCTGGGCCAGTCCGTTGACGTTGAACGGCTGACGGATCCGGTTGAGGATCTGTGCCACCTCTTTGTCCATGATTCCGTAACCGATCCTGAACCCGGCCAGCCCGTAAGCTTTGGAAAAGGTTCTCAATGTCACGATCCGGGGATCGGTCAGCGGATTTTCCAGAGAATTGTACACTGCCTTGTCTTGCACAAATTCCATATATGCCTCATCCACCACAATGAGCACATCCGAAGGAAGCTTGTCCGCAAAAGCGGTGAACGCCGACGATGTAATGATGCTGCCGGTGGGATTGAACGGATTGGTGACAAACACCAGCTTTGTCTTTGCTGATATTTGTTCGAGCATGGCCGCCAGAGGGGTGTCGAACCCGGACAGGGGGACCATGACCGGAATGCCCTTGGCGGTTTTCACACTGATCTCATACATCAGAAAAGAGGGCAGTGGCATGATTGCGTGATCTTCAGGGTTCAGAAATCCATGGGCCAGCAGGGCGATCAGATCATCCGACCCGTTTCCCAGAACGATGTTTTCCGGTGCCACTTTATGATAACGGGCCAGGTTCAAACACAGCTCATGGGCCACCGGCTCCGGATACCGGTTCATGCGATGCAGGTTTTTCATCACCGCATCCGTGACCTGCGGCGAAAACCCCAGCGGATTTTCATTGGACGCCAGTTTCACGGCCGACCGGATATTGTACTCCCGTTCAAGTTCCTTCAACGGCTTGCCGGCCTCATACGGCTTCAAAGAAGCGATGGATTCACTGATTTTAAACACCATGCACAAGGTTCCTTCTCAAAAAAACAAACAAATCGAATTTAATGGTTGCGGTCAGGCCTCCACATAGTTAGGATTTGGTGTTTTGTCAACCATAACCTGAAAACAATGACATTCTGTGGAGAAGCATATGACGCCCTGTGTCACCATCGGACTTGAGAACCTGACACACGGTTTTCAATCAACACTCAAAGGCCGCCGGCTGGGCCTGCTTGCCAATCCGGCTTCAGTGGATTCGCACTTCACCCATGCCGTCCGGATACTGGCGGACCTGTTTCCCGGCCGGCTCACCACGCTTTTTTCCCCTCAGCATGGATTTTACGCGGAAAAACAGGACAACATGATCGAATCCCCTCATGGCCGGGAACCGGAACTGGGCATCCCCATTTACAGCCTGTACAGCCAAACCCGGATTCCCACAATACAGATGTTTGAAAACATCGACACCCTGGTGGTGGACATCCAGGATGTGGGAACCAGGGTCTACACGTTTATCTATACCATTTCCTACTGCATGGAGATGGCGGCCCGCACCGGAAAATCCGTGGTCATTCTGGACCGGCCCAATCCTATCGGCGGCACCCGGGTGGAAGGTAATGTGCTAAAACCGGAATCTGCTTCGTTTGTGGGACGGTATCCCATCCCCATGCGTCATGGCATGACGGTGGGGGAGATCTGCCTGTTTTTCAACCAAGAATGTCGGATCGGATGCGATTTGACCGTCGTTCCCATGTCCGGCTGGCAGCGGGACATGTACTGGGCCGACACCGGGCGGACCTGGATTCCCCCGTCACCTAACCTGCCCACACCAATGTCTTGCATGGTCTATCCCGGTCAGGTGATCTTTGAAGGGACCAATATCAGTGAAGGCCGCGGGACCACCCTGCCGTTTGAGTTGTTCGGGGCCCCGTTTGTCAATACCGCGGTCATGGCGCCCATATTGAAGCGGGAAGTTTCCGGGGCCTGTTTCAGGCCGGTGTGTTTTCAGCCCACGTCCGGCAAATGGCAGGATCAGCCCTGCAATGGATTTCACATTCACGTCACGGACCGAAACCGGTTCGAACCCTATACCGCTTCCCTGCTGGCATTACAGCTGATCATCAAACATCACCCGGATGCCTTTGCATTCAAACCGCCCCCGTATGAATATGAATACGACCGCCTCCCTGTGGACCTGATCCTGGGAGATCCGTCCGTTCGCACGGACCTCTGCGCGCTGACGGACATCAAAACGATCCGGGCAAGATGGCAAAATGAACTGGATACGTTCAAAACCGTCTCGCGTGCCTACCATCTGTATGAATAATCCATGGCGGTTTGTGATCTTGCACCGGACCGATAAAAAAAGGGCCTTACAAGACAGGCCCTTTCAATATTCAACCACCTGGAATGGTCCAATCGTCCGGCACGGGATCGACTGAACCGGCAGGACTAATTTTTCTTCAGTTCGTTCAGTTCCTTTTCCAGCTCGGCGATTCGCGAGTTGTCATCTGCCGGGGCATCCTTGCCTTCTTTGTTCTTCCATGAATCCTTGAGTTCATCAAACCCCAGATACAGCGCAAGCCCGCCGCCCAGCAGCAGAACCGGCGGAATACATCCGGCCAGAAGATTCAAAAAATGACCAAACCAGACTGCCAGTCCGACCACACCGAGAAGCACTGCAATTGCACCGCCAATCAACGTCTTCATAAGTAATTCCTCCTTATTTTTTTCACTGCCCGAAATGGGTCACACAACCATAAAATGCATCATATCAATATTTTTTGGTAAATAGCATAGACATGCGCTTTTATCAAGGCCATTTTGTCAGAAGCTTCGACCGGACTTCAACAATACATATTGCCTTTATAGGTCAGGTCTGTTAATAATTATCGGTTGAACCGCACAGTTTTTAGGCGATAACCATCAGGGAGCATCCATGCACCTTTTCCAGTTTTTCAAAACCCTGACCCGTAAAACCAGGGCCAGAATACGCCGTATTATCGATTACCTGCTGGGAGATACATCCGACTATTTCACCAACCTTTATCCGGGGAATCACAGCTATATCACCCGGAAAATACTGAAACGGCCGGTTCGCAAAATCAATCTGGATGATCACAACCTGGAAAAAATCAACGCCCTGGACAAGAATGCGTGTATCATTTATGCCAGCAAGAACAAGCGGCTGTTCGATTTTCTGTATTTTCATTCCCGGCTCAAGGAGCTGGGCATGCCCTATCCGGAGCTGGGGTTTGACCTGCACTTCTTTTTTCTGCTGCCGGTCAAACGGTTGCTCCGGATCTGGCTGTCGCATCTGGATTATTTTTTTCACCATTTCACGTTCAAAGATTTCTACAGATCCGGATACGCCTTCCAGGAGCTGTATTCAGGCAAATCCGGGTTTGTTCATCTGATAGAAGAAGACGATTTTTACAACCGGTTCATCCGGGCCACCCCCGACCCGCTG
Source organism: Desulfotignum sp. (assembly GCA_034522435.1). Taxonomy (GTDB): domain Bacteria; phylum Desulfobacterota; class Desulfobacteria; order Desulfobacterales; family Desulfobacteraceae; genus Desulfotignum. Next base: position 295,291 of record JAXHLJ010000005.1, on the reverse strand, counting down.
TATCATTTGATAGCGTTTCAAAAACAAATGAAACAGCCGGTGATCATCATCCCTGAAGACATCATCTATGTGACCAGACCCATGCACAAGAACCCGGGTCTGGGAGAAATTCTGTTCGGCACCCATGAAAAACCCGGATGGTTGAAACGAATGACGATTTTGATGCGTCATCCGGAAAAGATCCGGGTGGAACTGGCCCGGCCCGTAAATCTGAAAGAATTTCTTTCACGGCCTGAAATTCAGCGTCTGGATTCGGAATTTCAGACCCACCGGTTGAGAAGTTTTCTGGTGGATATCCTGAACCGCCAGCGAAAAAGCATTACCGGGCCGGTGCTCAAATCCCGGCAGGAAATCACGGAAGATATCCTGACCCGCCAGTCCCTCAGAGAATTTCTGGCGGAGTACGCGGCGGAAAACAATATTTCATTGAAAAAAACCAACAAAAAAGCGGCCGCCTATATCAATGAAATCGCAGCCAACTATAACCTGCGGATTATCAACCTGGGCAACTGGATTCTCACCTGGATCTTCAAAAACATTTTCGAAGGTCTGATGGTGGACCAGAAACAGATCAACCGCATGCGTGAAAAATACACAGAAGCCCCGTTGATCCTGGTCCCCTGCCATAAAAGCCATCTGGATTACCTGCTGCTGCCTTATGTCATGTTTCGAAACAACATGCCCTGCCCCCACATAGCGGCCGGGAAAAATCTGTCTTTCTGGCCTCTGGGGCCGCTGTTCAGAGGGGGGGGCGCTTTTTTTCTGAGACGGACCTTCAAAGGGGCCAAACTGTACAGCAAAATCTTTGCCGCGTACCTGGAGAAGTTGTTGTACGAAGGATTCAATATCAAAATTTTCATCGAAGGGGGCCGGAGCCGCACCGGCAAACTGTTGACTCCCCGGCCCGGAGGGATGGGCATGATCATCAAGGCCTATCTGAACGGGGCCTGCGACAACCTGTACTTTGTGCCCATATTTGTCGGGTATGACCGGGTTCTGGAGGAAGATGCCTATCTCAAGGAAATCGAAGGGGGCAGCAAGAGTCCGGAAACCCTGAAAGGGCTGATCAGCACCCGCAAGTTTCTGAAAAAGAAATACGGCAAAGTCTATATCCGGTTTGATGACCCCATTTCGATCAAGACGTATATGCAGAAAATGCAAATGGACCCGGCCCGGGCATCCGACCAGGAGTTCATGTCGTTTGTCAAGAAATTCAGCTACAAATTAATGGCCGCCATCAACAGACAGGCCGTGGCAACCCCCCACGGTATCGTTGCCAGTGCCATTTTAAACAGCCCGAAAAACAACTTTTCCAAAGGCCAGATGATCGAACGGGCCAACACCTACCTCAACATGCTGATGAACGACAAGGTGGAACTGTCTGAAACCCTGCTCCTGGATCTGGACAACACGTTCAACACCGTGATCCATAATTTTTTGTCCAGAAGTTTCATGGAACTGGTGGATGAGGATGAAGAAGAGATCACCGACGACACCTACTTTATCGTCAAACACAACAAGCGGGCGATTCTGGATTATTACAAAAATTCCGTGATCTGTTTTTTCGTTCCGGCCGCTTATACGGCTGTGGCCATCCTGGAGGTGGACCGGTTCAAATTCGTGCTGTCTGATCTGGTCCGACGATATCGGTTCCTGAATAAGGTGTTCCATGATGAATTTTTCAGCGACGAGGAAATCACCTGTGAAGAACAGATGTCCAACTGTATCAGAGGGTTCATCAATGAAGGCATCCTGGTACCGGATCCCGCCAACATGGACATGCTCAACCTGACATCCCGGGGTCTGCGAAAACTCAAATGGTTTGCCGCATTCCTGCTGCCGTTTCTGGAATCGTATGAAACCGCGCTGCTCTACTTTGAAAAAGAGACAAAAGTCCCTCAGGATGAAAAAGAAATGGCCAAGAAAATTCATTCCCATGGCAGCCGGCTTTACAAACGCAAACAGGTGACCCTGAAAGAATCCCTGTCTTTGATCAACTACCGGAATGCTGCCAGGTTTTTCAGCCGCAACGGCATTAACGGATCTGAAGACCAGATCCAGATCGATTACTACAAACAGATCATCAGCCGGCTGATCCGGGTGATCGCTTCCTGACGACAGGTCATGAACGCGTTGATACTGGCGGCCGGATTCGGAACAAGACTGCTGCCCCATACCAAAACCATTCCCAAACCCCTGTTCACCCTGGGCGGGATACCGATCCTCAGGCATACCATCGACCGGCTGACGGCGTGTGGGTGCCGCCGGATCCTGATCAACACCCACCATCTGTCCGATCAGATCACCGACTTTCTCACCTGCCTGAACGCCGGACCGGATGTTGATATCCGGCAGGTGCACGAGCCCCGGATTCTGGATACCGGGGGCGCCATTGCCAATGTAAAGGACCTGATGGCCGATGATTGTTTTTTTGTGATCAACAGCGATGTGGTGACTGATATCGATCTGACGGATTTGTGGCGGTTTCATCATAAAAACGGAGCCCTGGCCACCCTGGTGCTCCATGACCGCAATCCCTACAACCAGGTGACCATGGATGCAAACGAATGGATCACGGGATTTCGGTCCCCGGGACAGGGACTGGCATTCACCGGCATCCAGGTGTTGTCTCCGGATATCTTTGACCATCTGCCCGAAGAACCTGTTTTTTCCAGTATCGACTGGTATTCCCGGCTGTGTCCGGCCAAACGGATCAAAGCCTGCGTGGCCCGCAACCTGTTCTGGGAAGATCTGGGCACCATCGATACCTACGCACGCACGGCCCGGCTGTGGATCAGCGCCCAGGCGCTTGACGCCCCGGTGACCGGCATTGAGCTCCAGGCTTTGTCCGGAGACGGGTCCGACCGGACCTGGTTCCGGGCAAGACCGAAGCCGTACACCCCCTTTGATTCGGACCTCCCTGCCCGGTCAGTAATTGTCTGTGATCACGGCATCTGTCTGCCGGCATCGGAAAACCGTTCCCAGATGGATGCTTTTGTAAAAATCGGCAACCATCTCCATGACCGGGGCGTTTGTGTTCCCCGGATACTGGCCCATGATGCCCTGGCCGGTGTGGCGGCCCTCCAGAACCTGGGAAACACCCATCTGGCCGACCTGGTGAACCGGATGTCGGATCCGGCGGACATCATCGAGATTTACCGGAAGGTCATTGACCGGTTGATCGTGTTTTCAAGAAAAGGGGCTGACGGATTCGACCTGTCCTGGACCTGCCAGACCCCGTATTATTCAACATCCCTGATTCTGGAAAAAGAGTGCCGTTATTTTATGGACAGTTTTATCCACACGTATCTGGGAAAAAATATTTTGTTTGATTCACTGGCGGATGAGTTTCACTTCATTGCCGATCACGCCCTGGCTTACAGTATGCAGGGACTGATGCACCGGGACTGTCAGTCGAAAAACATCATGATCAAAGACGGGGCACCGTTTTTCATTGATTTCCAGGCCGCGCGGCTGGGACCGATTCAATATGATCTGGCATCGCTGCTGGTGGATCCCTATGTCACGATACCCGAATCGGTTCAAACAAATCTGCTGGGATACGCCATGGACCGGCTGGACCTGACATCCGCAGACAGGCGGCAGCAGTTTATCCAATGCGTTGATTACTGCACGCTGACCCGGAACCTTCAGATACTCGGGGCATTTGCCTATCTGAGCCGGGTAAAGAAAAAATGGTGGTTTGAAACCCATATTCCGGCGGCGGTTGCCTCTTTGAAGCGATGGGGACAAACCAGAGCGCCGGACACCCTCCGCCGTCTCAAAAAACTGATTATGAGCCTGTAAGGAGAATTCTCATGAAACCTGTTTTAGTCATGATCAACGGCCTGCCGGGCAATGTGGCGGCGACCATGGCCTGGGCCGCAGTGTCTGCTCCGCGGTTCCAACTCATTCCGGTCTCCCTGACCGGACCCGATATCCCGGACACCTTTGTTCGGATCGATCACATCGATATCACACTGATAAAACCGGATGCCCGGGAAACGGCCATTTCAGACATCCGGCAGCAGTACGGGGAACTCATCGCCATTGACTATACCCATCCGTCCGCTGTCAATGCCAATGCCCGGTTTTACATCCATCATCACATCCCTTTTGTGATGGGCACCACCGGCGGTGACCGGCAGGCACTGGAAAAAGACGTATCCCAGGGGGACGTTCCAGCGGTGATCGCCCCCAACATGGCCAAACAGATTGTGGGGTTTCAGGCCATGATGGCGTTTGCCGCAGATCAGTTCCCGGGTCTGTTCAAAGGCTACACCCTTGAAATCAAGGAAAGTCACCAGCAGACAAAAGCGGACACATCCGGCACGGCCAAAGCCATGGTAGGATATTTCAACCGTCTGGGCGTGGATTTCAAACCCGAACAGATCCAGCAGATCCGTGATCCCGACGTTCAGCAAACCCAGTGGCAGGTGCCAAAACAGTATCTGTCCGGACACGGCTGGCACACCTACACCCTGACCGCACCGGACGGATCGGCTCTGTTTGAATTCAAGCACAACGTCAACGGCCGGCAGATCTATGTGGAAGGGACATTTGACGCGGTATTGTTTTTAAAAAAACAGCTGGCCGCTCCCCAGGGTGCCAGACGATTGTTCACCATGATGGATGTGCTGAATGCACCGGCATGATACACAAAAAATGACCGGGCCCATAAAAACATCCCATAAAATTCTGCTGGTTCTTTTCGGATTGATCTACCTGATCTCACCGGTGGACCTGATTCCGGAATTTATGGTCCCGTTTCTGGGATGGGTGGACGACGGGGTGGTGCTTTACGCCATTTACCACCTGCTCCGTTACAACCGGCTGCCCTGGACCCTTTTTTTCAAAAAAAGGAACAAACCGTGACCCAGTTTCTCACGGTTGCCGGCACCCGGTATGAAATCTGCCGACATGCCTCCGGCAGATCCGGCCGGCCCGTACTCGTGTTTCTCCATGAAGGCCTGGGGTGCGTGAAGATGTGGAAATCGTTTCCCGAACGTCTGGCTGAACAGACCGGCTGTGACGCAATGGTCTTTTCGCGTTCCGGATACGGTGGGTCCGACCCCGAGCCATTGCCCTGGAAACTCAATTTCATGCACACACAGGCATTAAAAATTTTGCCGGACATACTCGCTGAGGCAGGCATTGACACCCATATTCTGATCGGGCATTCCGACGGCGGTTCCATTGCCCTGATTCATGCGGGCAGCCGCCATGCATCACCCGGTCTGAAGGCCGTGATCACGGAAGCGGCCCATGTTTTCTGTGAACCTGTCACCCTGGCTTCCATCCGGAACGCACGCAAGGCGTATGTCACAGGCCGTCTGAAAGAAAAACTGGCCATATATCATGGGGACAACACAGACAATGCCTTCTGGGGATGGAACAGGGCCTGGCTCAATCCCAAATTTGTGCACTGGGATATTCAAAAGTTTCTACCCCGCATTCAGGTGCCGGTACTGGCGCTTCAGGGAGCTGAAGATCCTTACGGCACACCGGCACAGCTGACTGCCATCCAAAAAAAGGTGGTGCATGGAGATACCCGTCTTATCCCGGATTGCGGCCATGCCCCGCACATCCAGCAACCGGACCGGGTGCTGGCGGAGATGAGTGCGTTTATCCGTACTTGTCTGGAATAATGGACTGCCGCCATTGACAAATCCCGGGTTCTCTGGGATATAAACCCCATTAAATGGAAACCATTCAAAAAGGAAACGCCGTGACCGGTATAAGTGAAATTCTGGTTCTGATTCTTCTGATATCCGGTATCCTGATCCTGCCACGGATGCTTAAGCCCCAGCCCACCACGGATCCAAAGGAAAAACTCGCCCGGTTGTCCCAAAAAAACGGGCCGCCATCGTGGCATCTGTCCTGTACCCCATTGCCGTCGCACTGGTGATCAAACCCTGGGAGGGGCCTGTATTGAAATTTGCAATCACCGGCCTGGTGCCGGTGATTTTTGCCTGGGCGGTTTACTGGGTGGTAACGGCCCCGAAAAAATAAATCGGTCGTATCCGGCTGTTTCGAATATTACTGCATCCCCAAATATTTTCCAGACAAAAAAACCGGCCCGATCCTGAGTATCAGAATCGGGCCGGTCCTTGACTTTTGATCACAGATGGTCGATCAGATCATTCAGTGATGATTGTCTCCTGTATCATTCATGGTATCGATGGCGGATTTGACAATGCAATAGGTCATGCCGGCGCCCAGAATACCGATGGCATACCAGAAACCGCCAAAAAAAAGTACATGGCCGATGTCCCATACCCATTCGAAAATAAATGGAAACATAATTTTTCTCCTTTCCTAAGATTCCTGGATCTTGGGCTGATTCAATTCCCGCTCCTGGGGAAACACCGGCAGGTACCGGTAGGCGAACGCAATTAAAATGATACCGTACGCCACCGGCAGAATGGTTGTGGCCACTTCCTGCCAGGACGGGATATACAACGCCCAGGTATCAAACGGCATGACCGGCACCGCCATGATCTGGAGCACCATGACCCAGCGATTCAAAGACACCCCGATCACCGCCAGAATAATGGCGATCAGCCGGAAGTTGGGATTTTCCCGGGTGGACTTGTTGATGAGCAGAAGCCCGGGGACCACACCGCAGACAATAACCTCCGCCACCAGAATCCAATACCCGTAAAACCCGTTGTTGGTATAGAAATGGCTCAGTTCGAATCCCAGCCCCGGCGCTGTATAGTATGCCCAGTACCAGGTATCGATCAGTTTGGCGATCATATAGGTAACGATCATCCATCCGGATATTTTGGCCAGCAGGTGAATCACATTGTCTTTCACCAGTTTCTTGCCGGTCACCGCTTCGGTGATCCGGGTCACCAGCAGGGTGAAGCACGGACCGAATGCCGCGGCCGACCAGGTGAACAGAAAAAACGACCAGGGCCAGATCAACAGGCCTTCCCGGACGGCGAACGGCCGGCCGTACATCACACCGGCCACCCCGCCCAGAGATCCCTGATGAAAAAAGGACAGAAACGCGCCCGTGGCGGCGAACACCGCCATGGTGCCGTGCATGTTATGGGCCAGGTGATGAAAAAACGGCACCTTGTTCAGCTGCCGGTTTTCCAGGATATTGGGAATGAACTCGATGGTCAGCACCGCAAAGTAGCAGGACAGACAGAACGCCACCTCCGTGAGCATGGAATGCACGTTGGCATGCCAGAAAATAAACCATCCCCGCAAAGGCTGTCCAATATCGATGGCCAGGATCAGCAGGGCCGAGCTGTAACAGATAAACCCGATGATCACGGCAAAGTTGATAATGTTTTTCAGTTCATCCACCTTGAATATATATTTGAGCAGCCCGGTGAAAAACGCCCCGCCACCCAGCGCAATCACGGCCAGGTCCGCCCAGATCCACAGGGCAAACCCGTAATAATCATTCATGTTGGTCTGGTTCAACCCCTTGAACCAGCAAAGCAGCATGGCATATACGCCCCAGAGCAGGACCGCTCCCACAATGGCGATCCCCAGCATGAATTTGGGGAATGAACACCGTTTGGCACCTTCAGGTATTAATGCAGCATCCATATTCAATTACTCCTCACATCGATTTTGGATTTTCTATTCATGGGAAGCCGACCCATATACATTTTTCACCTTATCCCATTCCCCGTCCAGATAATGGTCTCCCATCTTTCGAACCCATTCCCGCTCGGACATATAATACACTTTGGGGTTGGTTCCAAGCCGCTCCAGCAGCCGGAACACTTTGGGATTTCTCGATTTTCCCACCACATCCGGATTCAGCCGATCCGGATGTGGATCGGGTTTGACGATCTGGTGAACCTTGTGAGAGGGATTGTTCAGATCACCGAAAACAATCGCGCCGGCCGGACAGGCCGTGGTACACGCTGTCTGATAATCCTCTTCCGGTACCTCACCCGACCCGTTCACATAGGCTTTTTCCCGGGCCAGCTGATACCGGTGATAACAGAAACTGCACTTCTCCACCACCCCCCGCATCCGCGGAGACACATTGGGGCTCAGATATTTTTCCATGCCTTCTGGCCAGACCGGATCCCACCAGTTAAAATACCGGGCATGATACGGGCAGGCCGCCATGCAGTACCGGCACCCGAAACACCTTGTGTAAATCTGGGAAACGATGCCGGTGTCATATCCGTAATCCGTGGCGGTTGCCGGACAGACCGACACACAGGGGGAATGCCCGTGGTCTCCTTTGCCGCCGCAGTGCTGGCAGGGTCTGGGCATGTACACCACTTCCGTGTCCGGGAACGGTCTGCCGTTGGTCAGCCGGTAAACCCGCATCCAGGTAATGCTGTCCTTTTTATCGGACTCATCCTCCTTGAACGGCACATTGTTTTCAGACATGCAGGACACTGCGCAGGTACCGCATCCGGTGCATTTGTCCAGATCGATCACCATGCCGTACTTGTGTGCTTTTTTATCGTGTATCATCAGATCCTCTTTGAAAATTTGTCCACATCCGTTTTGGTTAGGCCTTTGAAATTCCGGCTCTGATGCCAAAGGCGGCATCCATGCCGGAACCCGGCTCGATTGTCGGTGAAATCAATGCATTGATATTCACCCCCTTGCCTGACACATATCTGTTGTTCAATCTGTGTCCAAGGCCTTTGACCATACCGATGACACCGGGCATGATCCCGTCATTGAAATGCACCCGCACCCGAACCGATCCCGCGGGGGTCGTCAGCGTGGCAAACCCGCCGTCTTTCAGATGGTTGGCCGACTGGGGATTGATTTCCACGAACATGTCCGTTCCCTTGATAATACGGTCTGATACGGTTTTAATGGCAAAGGGTGACGGGGCCGGCACCGTGGGCGGCACCCGGAAGTTGTCAATGGGAATCAGAGTGAATTCCTGATCTCCCGACGGTTTCACCGTGTCCGGATTTTCCGCCAGAAAACTGAAATCCGTTTCCACCGATCCGGCCGGGGGGCGACCGGAAACAATGACATGCCCTTTTCGGGTCAAAGGATTCCAGATTTGCGCGGCCACCTGTTTGAGGCAGTCTTCATAATTGTCCCATGGAAAACTTTGTGCCACGCCGCCGCCCAGGGCCCCGGCCACGGCGATCACCACATCCCCGGGACTGCGGGTGTCGAACACCGGTTTCACCATGGGTCTGGCCAGTCCCACCACAGAAGCGGCCAGGCCGGCTTTGGACGGCACGTCTTCCATTTGTTCCAGAAACGTGGATACCGGCAGGATCACATCCGATGCCATGGCGGTTTCATCCATGAACGGTGACACACAGACCTTGAACGGAATTTTTTCAAACGCGGTCGCAACCCGTGAGGGATCATTCAGGGAAAAGCAGGGATTGGCATTGTAAACAAACAGCACTTCAACCGGTGATTTATCGGACTGATCGATCCGGGCCACCAGTTCCTGGACGGATGCGGCCAACGGTTCGGCAGCCTCGCCTTTTTGCGCGACATCATCTAGAACCGGATCCGGAAAGCTCAGGTAATCCGGCAGCGGTTTGACAAACGCCCCTCCTTTTTTGTTGATGTTGCCGGTCAGGCAGTTGAGGGTGTGAATGGCGGCAAATTCCTTGAGACTCTGAGCCCCTTCGCCACGTCCTTTTCCCGGCAGGGCCACGGGCATTTTTGCCTGGGCAAAGGCAGTGGCGGTTTTCTGGATGTCCGCTGCGCTGACCCCGGTGACCTCGGCAACTTTGTCCAGCGGATATTCTTTCTGCACCATGGCGTTGAACCGCATGAACCCACCGGTAAAGCCCTGAGCGAACTTTGGATCAAACAGGTTTTCCTTGAGCAGGACCCCGCACATACCCATGGCCAGGTCCGCCTCGGTCCCCGGATTGACGGGAATCCACTTGTCGGCGCCGGCCGCGGTATTGGAAAGCCGGGGCTCGATCTGAACCAGCACGGCTTCCCGCTGTTTCCGGCCGGCCATCGCCTGGATGCAGGCCACCGGCGATCCCCATCCGTCGATCAGCCCGGCACCGAAACTCAGAATATAGTCGGAATGATCGATATCAAATCCCAGGGTACGCTTTGGGCCGTGAAGGGTGGTTGCCGTCAGGACCAGCCAGGATTCCAGATCCGGCATGGCCAGACAATTGGAAGAGCCGAATGCAGCCATGAAATGACGGAACAGCCCGGGCACCGACCCCTGGGCCGACCCGGTGATGCAGGCCAGGGCTTCCGGGTTCTGATCTTCCTGCAGCTGTTTCAGCCTGGCGGTCACCATGGCAAGGGCCTCGTCCCAGGAGATGGGCACGAACCGCTGATTGACTTTCTTTAACGGCGTTTTTATCCGGCTGGGATCATACAGGTATTGAAGTCCGGCAATGCCGTGCAGGCAGACCCCGCCGTCATTTACCGGATAGGTGTTCAGCCCTTCGATCTTTACCGGCCGGCCGTCGATTTTTCTCACGGTGATACCGCAGGTCCCGGGACACAGATTACATACCGATCGGTCATAGGAAATTTCTCCGTCAGGCGGGACGGGCGTCCAGGGCCAGTTCTGGGTCCAGATGGAAAAATCGTCCGTAAGCTTGGCTCCCACAGGAGAGACCGCAATGCCCGCAACCGCGCCGATTCCCAATCCCAAGAAGCTTCGTCTGTCAACTTTCATATATACAATCCTCTATAAAGTGTTGAATTCTTGTGTATGGTCTAATTGTGGCACTGAAAACAATAGCCTTTATGGCCGGTTTCCTCTACGTGACACACTGCGCAGTCATCCATTTTCATACTGTCCCAGGAGTTCTTCTTGATTCCCCAGATATTTTTTCCCCAGATATCCCGGCTGTAGCCGGTGAGCCGGTTTTCCTCGTATGGCCGGGAGGTCCGGGTTTCATCAATGGGGCCATGGCAGGTTTTGCAATCCATTCCCGCAGCCTCGATATGGGCCGCATGAGAGAAAAAAACGCAATCCGGCTGCCTGGCATATACAAACCAGGGAACTTCCCGCTCTTTTGCCACATATTCAGACGCAAAAATCGCCTCGTCTTTCGTCTCTCCCATGGGTTCATCCGTGTGGCAGTCCAGACAGGATGCCATTTCGGGAATCCCTGAAAAGGTGCCGTCATCCCGGAGATAATGGCAGGATTCGCAGTCCCCGGCCTCCTCCACATGAAGCACGTGATCGAAATTAAACGGCTGCTCGTGTTTGGAATAGAGCAGTTTGGGGAACAGGAGCCAGCCGGACAGGAAGCATATCAAAAATGCCACAATAAAAAAAATGACACCCAGCCCCAGGCCTGTGTCATTTTTCGGGTCTTCGGCAGTGGCTGCTGTCGCACCATCCATGGAACCGTGTTCAGTTTTGTTTTCTATCTCACTCATGAAAACCCCATCCATGTTAAAAAGTTGATGTTTACACTATACCCTTATTCTCCAGGCACTTGCCGGGACATATTTTTTGCAGCCAGTGGGTCCCACCGGATACAATTGATCATCACACAGCACAATTCGCGTTAATCTATAGTAATATCTGAATTTGTTGTCAAGATAAAATGAGGCGGGAAACAGGATAGGCTCACCGGTTGTGGCGGCATGCCCTACAGATTTGAGCTGCCCGCCCGCAACCGGTTTTCAAACACAAACGATCAGCCGTAACTGTGAAGCCCGGACAGCAGAAAATTGACGCCGAAATAGGTGAACATCACCGCCATGAACCCGGTGATGGACACCAGGGCCAGATTCCGGCCGTGCCAGCCCCGCATCATCCGCAGGTGCAGAAAAATGGCATACACGAACCAGGTGATCAACGACCAGGTTTCCTTGGGGTCCCAGGACCAGTATTTTCCCCAGGCGGAATTGGCCCACACCGCCCCGGTAATGATCCCGATGGTCAAAAACAGAAAACCGAACACCACCATCTGATAAGTGAGTTCATCAATGATCTCCTCGTCGGGCAGCCGGGAAAAAATCACGCTTTTTCCCGGCTCTTTCGGTTTGATAAAATAAGTGAGGCTGAGCCCGAACGCCAGGGCGAATCCGGCATATCCCAGAAAGCAGGTCACTACATGGGCAATGAGCCAGTTGCTTTTCAACGCCGGAATCAACGGACTGATCTTCGCGCTGATGCTCGGATCAAACGATGCATAGGCGATGGACAAAAAGATCAAAGGGCACACAAACACCCCGAACCCCTGTTCCCTGTATTTCATCTCCACGTACATATACAGCGCGGCCATGGTCCAGGAAAAAAAGACCAGCGACTCATACATATTGGAAAACGGGGCCCGGCCGATCCCCATCTGATAAGATTCCACCCATCGCAGTCCGATACCGGCCGTATTGGCCAGAAACCCGGCAGCCAGCACATAAAACCCCGCAGTGGCAAGTATTTTTTTCTTAAAGGCAAACGCCCCGACATAACACACCATTGCCAGACCGTACAACAACGTGGTTGAAGACAACGCAAACGCACTGTTCATATCTGATCACCCCTGCTTAATAGATTTTCCAGACGGACCGCCATGTTCTTGAGTTTCAGCGTCATGTTCCGGGCGTTGCGACTGGTTTTGCCGGACAGTATCAGCCGGGTCTGCCCGTTGTCCAGCGGTACGAGCGCGAGCAGAACCGACTGATGGGACATGAAAAAAGTGACCCAGCATCCCAGAATCATCAGAATGAACCCGGCATACACATACCAGACGCCCGGATCTTTTGTGACCTGAAGCCCGGTGTAATAGCGTTTTTCAAAATCATCGATCACAAACGTGAACTGTCCCTTGCGCATCTTGTCAAACGTGGGAAACCTGACCGGCATCCCGATCTGAAAACCGGTTTCTCCCGCCGGCGTCACCAGCCCGAAAAAGGTTTCCCCCAGGTCATTGCCCCGGAATTCAAAATGGGGAAGAAATCCCTGAAGTGTAAACTGTCCGGCTTCTTCCGGCAGATCGACGGTGTCACCGATCCGCACCTCACGGGTGACTTCGGTATTGCTTTTGTTGTCGACGATGCGCATTGTCGCGGCGTCCGGTGTCGCAGTGCCGTAGGAAGATTGAAAAATGTTGATCCCCTTGTATCGCAGCGGATGATTGACCCGGATATCGGTGGTGAAACTTTCCTGTCCGTTTTCGATGATGGTGAGATTGGAACGGAACTCTTCAGGGGCTCCGGTGTCATAAAACGACACCTCGAATTCATTGCAGCGGATAACAAACGCCAGATCAATGGGTTCCCTGGTTTTACTCTCAAACACCCGGCCTGTCTGATTTCCTTCATCGATCCGGACACTGGCCTTGAACCCGAAAACCGCACCGATCAAGGCCCCGACCAGAAGGAGCAAGACACTGGCATGCACCACATACACCCCCAGACGGGTCCACCGTCCTTTTTCCGCATACAGAAAGGTGGTGTCACCATCGGTTTGCCGGACCACCGTCCCGACCTGCTTTCTCAGCCACCGTTCGCAGGGATCGAGCAGATGGTTTTTCTGACTGGTCGAATCCATGGTCTGCTTGTTTTTTGATTTCAGAAACCGGTCGGCATTGAACCGGATCTGATCGGGAAAAATGGTTTTCCATTTCAAAGACAGCCGCTCCACCGAACAGACCGTGATATTGATGCACAACAGCAGCAGCAGCAGCAGAAACCACCAGGCATGGTACATGTCATTGAGATCAAACACCTGGATCAGATTGTACATACCCTGCCCGTACAAATTGACATACTGCTGAGGCGTTCCGTTCTGGAGCACCACAGTGCCGATAATGGATGTCACCGCCAGCAGAACCAGAAGATACACGGTTAACTTGACAGAGCAAAAAAACATCCAGATCTGACGGGAAATACCGTCTTTGTTTTTCAATTTATTCATACCTCCATGGCAATAACGGGTGGCGTGAGATCCTTTTCCAGGGCCAGCCGGTCAGATATCCGGCAGGTCTGTTCCAGCGCCTGGGACATGGCCTCCCGGATCACGGACAGGGGGCCTAAAATCACCGCTTTTTTTTTGGCCCGGGTCACTCCGGTATATAAAAGCTGCCGGGTCACCACCCGGGACACTTTGTCGGGGATCAGAATCAACACGGTGTCAAATTCCGATCCCTGGCTCTTGTGGATGGTCATCCCGAAAGCAGGTTCATGGGACGGCAGATCCATGATTCCAAATTGACGGATCATACCGTCTTCGGTTCTGAAACCTGCCACAAGAACATCCCTGTCCTGCAGGACCACCCCGGTATCTCCGTTAAACAACCCCCGGTCATAATTGTTGGTGCGGATCATGATCATCTGTTTCACAGCCCGGTCTCTTATAACAGAATGGTCTTTGCCGCGCAAAACTTTTTCACAAACATGATTAATTTGTAATGTTCCGAATTCTCCGACATTATGGGCACATAAAATCCTGAACCGGTCCATGATGTCCAGAGCGCCGGCCATGTCCTGCTGTTGCATCAAAGGGCCGTAACCGGACCGGACATATCTTTCCAAAACCCGTTTATCATCCCCTGTGCGCGGTTCAAAGACCAGATCCGGACTGTTTCCCCGGGTCAGTATCCGGGTGGTTTCTTCCACATCATTGTTCCGAATGGCCGTGGCCAGATTTTCAATTCCGGTTTTGCCCCGGGACCTGAAATTGTAGGTCAAAGAAACCACCAGCGGGGCCATCACATCGGCCCGGCAGATTTCACTGAAAACCGCCCCCGCCTGAACCGGAGACAGCTGGTGGGCATCTCCCAGCAGAATCACCCGGGCGGAAAGCGGAATTGCCTCCATCAACCGGGTCATCAGTGCCAGGTCGATCATGGAGGCCTCATCGATGATCACCACATCCACCGCCAAAGGATTGTTTTTTCCGTGTACGAACCCCGGGCGGTTTTGCCGGGGAATCAGCACCGAATGAATGGTGGCACCGTCCCTGAGCCGGGAAGCGGCCCGGCCGGTGGGCGCCAGCGACAGAAACCGGGGAATTGGCTGCTGCCGGACATGGGCGCGGGTTTCCAGAATCTGCCTGATAATCCGGGTAATGTAAGTTTTTCCCGTGCCCGGCCCGCCCGATATCACGGTAAAATTCGATTGCAGGGCCGTGGCCACTGCCTGTCTCTGGGGCCGGGTATGTTTGAAATCCACCGGATTGAACTGCCGCTCGATCTGTGAACGGACAAAATCCGTTTCCACCGGATCCGGACGGGACCGGATGCGTGCAGTCAGCGTCTGCACCAGGCGATTCTGAAAATCGTAATATTTGGACAGATACAGACACCCGTCCGTATCCAGAATCAGCGGGAACCCGCAGGGATCCTCATTCCCGGGTTTTCCTACCATGGGCGCGGCATTCAAGGCATTCATCCATGTCTCGAATCGAGGCAACCGGATCGGATGTCCCTCTTTCCGGGGCATGGGGATCTCCCGGCCGGACAGGGTTTTTAAATCAAGACACACCTGCCCCCGGGTCAGCGCGCTGGAGACCAGGGCGCAGGAAATCTTTACCAGAGGATCGTCATGAGAAAACACCCGGGCCATGTAATCAGCAAAATAATAATCCAGGTGCGTGATCGCTTCATGGACGTGCAGCTGGGTCAGGATATCACTGTTTTCCGGATACGTCTTCAACATACTTGTGAATGCGCAGAAACGGGACATACATGGCATCGTTGGTCTGGATATGCTCGACCAGCCAGTCCCGAAGCGTCACAATGGTGTCCAGGGTGAGATTGTTGACATCTTCACTGATTTCCCGGCGCAGGCTGATGGCGCTCTTGATAAACCGCCGATGGGCTCTGGCATGAATGTCCCGATCCGGATAGTCCCGTTCTCTGAGAATTTTCTCCTCATCTGAAAAATATAGTTTCCCGTAATCATTGATGTCAGATATTATACTGGTAATCTCCTTGGGTTCCGCGTTTTTCTGTTTCAGGTCGATCAATTCGTTAAAGAGGTCGAACATTTTTTTCTGGTGGGTGTCGATCTCCGCCACATCCACACTGAATCCGGGATGCCATTCGACCTTGAGATCGTTTTGGGTCATCTGTCTCTCCTTTGAAACCTTTTCATTTAATTGAGTCAAGCAAACGGTCATGGATATTGTCAAATCCGCCATTGGACATGATCAGCACCAGGTCTTTGGGGATCAGCCGGGAAGGCAGAAAGGACAGCAGTCGGTTCACATCCGAAAAATGATGGGCCGGCACCCCTAAGGCATTGATATCTTCCACCAGTTTTTCCGGGGAGAACCGCTCGTTTTCAGGGATCTGTTTTTTTACGGCCGGATCGCAGATGCACACCATGTCCGCTTCAGTGAATGCCGCCGGATAGGTGTCCTGGAAAAACCGGCGCATGGAGGTGTTGGTCCGGGGTTCAAACACGGCAATGACCCGTCCCTGCGCGTAAAACGGTTTGACCGCCCGGATGGTGGCCGCCACGGCAGACGGATGGTGGGCAAAATCATCCATGACCGTGATGCTGTTTTTGATTCCCCGGACATCCTGACGGCGCCGGATTCCGGAAAACGAGGCCATGGCCTGTTTGACCGTATCCGAAGAGATGCCGATGGCGTCTGCGGCAGCGGCACAGGCCAGAAAATTCATCAGGTTGTGATGACCGGGAAGCCGGGTCTCGATCTCATATGCCTTATCAGGACCCAGAATTTTCGCCCGGGTCCGCTGGCCGGCCTGAACCGGGTCCGTGTATGTCCAGTCACCGCCTGTCCCGTAGAGAACCGGTTTTATGCACTGATCTGTCAGAATATCCATGAGATGCGGGCTGTCCTTGCAGGCGATCAGAACGCTGGTGGCCGCCACTTTTGCCGTCAGTTCTGCAAACACCGATTTAACATGGTCCAAATCGCTGAAAATATCGGCATGATCGAATTCCACACCGGTCATGATCGTGATAAACGGATCATAGTGCATGAATTTGGGCCCTTTGTCGAAAAAGGCGGTATCGTATTCATCGCCTTCGATCACCAGGTAGTCTCCCTGCCCGATCCTGAACCCGGACTGGTAATCCTTTAAAATGCCGCCGATCATGAACCCGGGATCCAGACCCGCCACCGTCAGGATATGGGCCATGACCGCCGCAGTCGTGGTTTTACCGTGGGTGCCGGTAATCAGGAGGATCTTTTTGCCAGCCGCAATGAACCGGTTCACCGCCTGGGGCATGGACAGGTATGGCATCTGTCTGTCCAGTACCGCAGCCGCCTCAGGGTTGTCCCGGGTCACGGCATTGCCGATGATCACCAGATCCGGCGAATGATCCAGGTTGGCCGGGTCAAACCGGTCAAACAGCTGGATATCGTTTTTTGCCAGCACATCGCTCATGGGCGGATACACCTGGTGATCCGATCCGGTCACCTCATATCCCATCTGCTTGAGCATGCAGGCCAGGGTCCCCATGCCCGTACCGCAGGCCGCCACCAGATGGATTTTTTGAATCCGGTCCATCAATTAAATTTCCGCCATCACTGTTTTTGCCGCGGCAATGGTATCTTCAATATCTTTGTCTGTATGGGCCAGAGAAACAAAACAAGCTTCGAACTGGGAAGGTGCCAGATACACGCCCTTTGCCAGCATGCCCTGGTAAAACGCGGCAAACCGGTCCAGGTCGCAGGTTTTGGCATCCTCAAAATCAGACACGTGTCGATCCGTGAAAAAGAACCCGGCCATGGACCCCACATGGCCGGCCTGAAACGGGATGCCGGCCGCATCCGCTGCCGCCTGAAGTCCGGTCACTAATGTATGGGTCCGGGCTTCAAGCGTCTCATACACCCCGTCTTTCTGAAGCGCTTTCAAGGTGGCGATACCGGCGGCCATGGCCAGCGGATTTCCGGACAGGGTGCCGGCCTGGTACACCGGTCCGGTGGGTGCGATCTGATCCATGATCGCTTTTTTCCCGCCATAGGCACCCACGGGCAGACCGCCCCCGATAATTTTACCGAAACAGGTCAGATCCGGTGTGATATTGAACAATCCCTGGGCACAGTTTTTCGCCACCCGGAACCCGGTCATGACCTCGTCAAAAATCAGCACGGCCCCGTATTTTTGCGTTTCTTGTCTCAATGTCTCAAGAAATCCCTTTTTCGGCGGCACCATGCCCATGTTGCCGGCCACCGGCTCCAGGATCACCCCGGCCACCTGGTCTCCCTGCTGCGCCATCACCTGCCTGAACCCTTCGATATCATTGTAGGGCAGTGACAACGTGTTCTGAACCACGGACTCCGGTACGCCCGGACTGCCGGGAATATTCAGGGTCGCCACACCGGAGCCGGCCGCCACCAGCAGGGTGTCGGCATGGCCGTGATAGCATCCGTCAAATTTGATGATGATGTTACGTCCGGTAAACCCTCTGGCCAGACGGATGGCGCTCATGGTGGCTTCAGTGCCGGAATTGACCATGCGAATCATTTCCACGGAAGGAACCATCTCGATCACCTGTTCCGCCAGCTGCGTTTCAAGATGGGTGGGCGCACCGAAACTGGTGCCGGTTTCCAGCACCTCTTTGAGGGCCTGAATCACTTCCGGAGGCCGATGACCTAAAACCAGCGGACCCCAGGACATGACATAATCGATATAGTCATTCCCATCCACATCATACAGCCGGCTTTTATCGCCGCGTTCAATGAATACCGGTTGCCCGCCCACGGCATTGCACGCCCGGACCGGAGAGTTGACGCCGCCGGGGATCAATTGTTTTGCCCTGCTGAACAGGTCAACAGATTTGCTGTGTTGCATATGATGTCTCCCAATATGTTTAGATGATGATTTTCAAAACGGTTCGGTCTTAAATGTATAATTAAATTTAATGGATAAATGATAAGTATAACAGACCTTTTTTTAAAGGGTCAACCGGTTTGTTTCCATTCTCATTTTAAAAAAAACGTTGACATCCCCATCCACGGTTGATATTTATGCTGCTGTCTTTTTTCAGACGGGCCGTTAGCTCAATTGGCAGAGCAACTGACTCTTAATCAGTAGGTTCGGGGTTCGAGGCCCTGACGGCCCACCAGTAATATCAAGGAATTTCGAATTTTAACGCGGAAACCTTTTTTGTTTTATCCACCCATTGTCCACCATTCTATTTTGTCCACCATCTGTCCACTGCTCATTTTTCCCAATATTTTTTTGCATCCCCGCTGCAATTCCACAGCCATGCCCATGTGGGCAGCAGATATTTTAACCGATCTGGTCTTCACACCCGCAGCCAGGCTAACCACCCCATAATTAGGGCAGCCGGCTCGTACTTCCGTTCGTACCTGACCCGCTCCATGTCATCGATCTGTTCGGTAACCACCAGGAACAGATCCAGAAAAACAACTGCCGGCTAACCTCCAAAAATGCCAAAAGGGATTCCATCTGATACATTGGAAGAAAGATGCGATACCCGTTACTGCAGAGCAGAATTCTCTCATGACCGAGAATGGGCACTACACAAACTGCCCGTCGGAGAGTATGAGAGGGTTTTGCGGCAAGGCTTGGGGAGAGTATCGGGAAAAAGGCGGCAACTTGCTGACATGTACCGAACTTTTAATTAGCATTAAAAGTTCGGTACATATGGATATGAATAGTGATACATTCCATGTTTGAAGACCTGATTAATGGCTGAAATGTTCAGAACCCGTTAGTTCTGATCTATCAGGTTGCAATTTTTAATTAATCCTGTATGCTGGAATGAGAATAAATAAATCAGAGTATGTTCACTATTCGAACTGAACTTTGAGGCGGTCCTCGCTAATCAATTCGTTTCTCGACATCGTAAGTTTTGCTTCAATTTAGATTGATTGATTCTATTTGTGGATCAGTATTTAAAATCATCTCGATAAAGTTTTTGAAAAGCTTATTTGTCTTTTCAATTCTTCAGCTGAGGACACTGCTATTGCTGATATGCCAGATCAAAACACAGAAAAGGAGTAGAAATGTCAAAAAGACCTGCCTACCGTAAAGGTTACAACAAAAAAGAGCTTATGCATATAATTGACAAAATTGATGCCGGTAAAAGCCAAATGAAAAATCAAACCGAAAATGTAAACACTAATACTGTAAACAATAGTACATTTTTTTCATGTGATATGGTGAAACCAGATAAATATTCTGAATGATAATTGGACAGGCCAAGAAGAAATGCTGGTAAATACAATCCAAAGAGGGGAGGATATTATTATGAAATCAAATTCTGGCAAATCAAATCTTTCTGGAGATCGAAGAGCTTATGAATTTGTCACAGATAGTTGTGATCACTTAAGCACGACATCACTCAGGGACTTGAGTTTAAAATATAAGGAGTTAGGTCGTGAACAAGCTGATTCTATCGATTTAACCAAAAAGAATATAACCTGTAAAAGTCAGGAACCTACCGAAAAATCAGTCTTGTCGGATGATACTTGAGCTGGGTCATAACAAACCCGGGATGTTTATGAAGACGTATATGATACCAGGCTTGAAAGACTCAATCAAACAAGAAATCCATAAACTGAACCGTTTCATCATCCGGGTCGGAAGTATCCACATCGGCCACAAGGAATTATCCACCACATCATCGATGGAATACCGTAAGGCCGGCCTTGCATTGATAGAACAGGGCATATAGACGGCTTGTACTGGCCTTCCGGGATAAAGACGAAACAGTATGGGTGGCTTATCCGCCTGGAAACCATGACTGTGTCGGAGGAACCCGTACCATTGTTATTTCACAGAAAACCGGAGAAATTCTTGCAGATAGGATGGTGGGAGAATAGCCGATTGTTCCGGATGCTGATATGCCTGATAGGGATGTTCTTTTTGATTGGCTGCACTAATGATGACTGGCGAACAGCTACCCGTGAATCAGCCGGTATTGCCCCTGACCCTGCTACCACAAACGAAGCTGTTCTGCACGTTTACGGTGCCGATGCCTGGGGTTGGCGTGGCTGGTTTGCCATACATACATGGATTGCCGCCAAAGGCACAGGGGAAACCGAATATACGGTATATGATGTGACTGGCTGGCGTGGTTTTCATGGCCAGTCTGTTCTGAGGATTACCAGAGACATTCCTGATCGTTACTGGTATGGTGAGAAACCCCGGCTTCTCAAAGCATTTAAGGGTGACGGCGTGGATGAACTGATAGCCGCCATTGACAGAGCTGCCCGTGATTATCCCTGGCAGAAAACATACAAAGCTTTTCCAGGCCCCAACAGCAATACGTTCACTGCCTGGATTGCCAAGCAGGTGCCGGAACTGGAACTGGATCTGCCCTTCAGTGCTATCGGAAAGAGATATATGAATTAAATACAAGGCAGCCTGGGTCTTGAATCAACACCTGCTCAAACACTGGTACTTACCATAGCCGTTAGGATCTCTGGGGCATTGGGAATACGGCCCATCCTATTTTCGTGTAATTGCAATAGGGGTTTTTACCTATAAAAATTAGGTAATTCCCCTAATTGACAAAACATTGCAAAGATAGTAGTAGATCCCAAAATTTCTTTAAGGGAAATAATGCATGAAGGTGTTTAGGATTCTTGTCATTGATGACGAAAAACCAATTTTAAGAATGCTGGACATGGCATTGTCCGGAAAAGGTTACCAGGTTGATACAGCGGACAGCGGTGAGGAGGGCCTGAAAAGACTGCAATCCAATGATTACGATCTTGTGATAACCGATATGGTGATGGGTAAAATGTCCGGTGAAGATGTGCTCCTGCAGGTAAGGGAGTTGAAAGGAGACAGCCTCCCGGTCATTGCTATGTCCGGCACCCCCTGGCTGATGGATAAACTCCTGTTTGATGCAGTTCTTCCAAAGCCATATACTTTGAAAGAGCTTTTTGAGACGGTCCAGAATTCTTTATCTCCCACAGGTGATTTTATACCAGTCACATGGGCCAGGCCATAATACGATCCAGAATACAAACTCACCAAAAATTTTCTACAAACCAACGCTTCTGAATTTCTCCAGCCTCAATCTTGAATCAGGCGATCTGCCATGCTATAAATTATCCACCTAACTTCATCCAGGCTGGCCCTGGAAAACATATTTACCAGAAAGCTCATACATGCAAATATACACGCCGGATCAGACAACTGAAATCAGTCTGCCCCTCTACATGACATCCATCGAGGCCGGTTTCCCATCACCGGCAGACGATTACATCGAAGGTACCCTGGATCTGAACGAGCATTTGATCAAACACCCGGCAGCCACATTCTTTGTCCGGGTCAGTGGTGAATCCATGATCAAGGCAGGTATTTTCCCCGGGGACATTCTGATCGTGGATCGATCCCTGGAGGCGGTGGACAAAAGGATTGTCATTGCAGTTTTGGATGGTGAACTGACCGTCAAGCGTTTGAGAATCAGATCCGGAAGACCATCTCTTGAACCAGAAAACGATCGATATAAGCCCATTGAAATCACCCCGGATATGGCATTTGAGATCTGGGGTGTTGTCACCAACGTGATCCACAAAGTGTGATCAATGCCGATTTTACCCATCGATAATGGAGTTTGCTAAAACATGGCATTAACCAAATCGGATCTCATCAAAGAAATATCAGAACGCTTTGATCTGTCTCCAGCTGAAGCCAAATCTGCATTGGAAGATTTTCTGGAAACCATGAAATCAACTCTGGCATCAGGAGAAGATCTCATGATATCAGGATTCGGCAAATTCCAGGTAAATGACAAATCTCCCAGAAACGGCAGGAACCCGGCTACTGGGGAAAACATGACATTGAGCAAACGAAGAGTTGTTACCTTCAAATGCTCCGGTATGCTCAGAGGCCATATCAATGGGAAAATCCATGAATAAAAACAGGCAGACAAGTGGCCTGACAATCCCATTCAAGGAATCTGAGCCCAGAGGCCCTGAGAGGCGTTATAGAGGAGTTTGTCACCAGAGAGGGTACCGACTATGGCGAAGCTGAAATTCCACTGGATACAAAGGCACAGCAGGTCATGAACCAGCTGCAATCAGGGAAAGCGGTCATTGTTTTTGACCAGAAAACTGAAACCTGCAACATCATCCCGGCTGGAGACATCACCTCCACCTCATAAACAAAAGTTTATTGTGCTGATTTAAAAATAAAGAAGAAACTTATGTCCCATCAATTGACAAAATATAGTGATCTGAAGGTTGGTCAAAAAGCGTCGATCCAAAAAATAATAACTGAAGATGATATTTCCAATTTTATCGAAATTACCGGAGATAAGAATCCGCTTCATGTTGATGAATTATTTGCAGAACAAACTTTTTTTGGTCAAAGAATCGCCCATGGTATGATGTCAGCATCACTATTTTCGACTTTGGTAGGCATACATATTCCCGGCACCGGGGCAATTTACAAATCACAGACATTAGAATTTTTACGTCCTGTTTTTATCGGGGATACACTTGTCGCCTGGTTTGAAATTATTGCAATAGATCCTGAAAAAGAATTGATTGAAATTAAAAGTTGGATTGAAAATCAAGATGGTCAAAAAGTAGTTACGGGCAGGGCAGTGACGAGCTTATTGAGGGGGTTGAAAAACGCAAATTAGGGGAGTATTCAAGATTTTGTGTCATGGTTTGAGCTCCAGAATCTGCCCCGGCGCAAGCGGAAGTAAAAGCCAGCTCCGAGAATGGGCTATTCTTCCTTAACAACAAAATCCTGCTCATACACATCCAGCAACATCTTTAATTCACGAACATCCTGATTTCCAGGATCAAGCCAACCAGCATATGCTTCCGGCTTCAAAACACAGGGCATCCGGTCATGAATATCCCTGACCTCTCCCACCGCATCCCGGGTGATAATGGTGCAGCCATGATAATCCTTCTGCCAGGTATCCCATAACCCGGCAAATGCAAACGGTTCTCTGGATGGCAACTGGAAATAGTACTTGGTTTTCCTGTTACCATTCTTCGGATCTGCTTTCCATTCATAATACCCATCAGCGATGATCAGACACCGTCTCTTCCTGAAAGACTCCCGGAAACTGGGCTTCTGGTCCAGGGATTCCATTCTGGCATTGATATGACCGGTTCCCTTTTTCTCTTTGGCCCATGATGGTATCAGACCCCAGGTCAATTGGCCCAGCCGCATTTTGGATTCATGCATGATGATTGCGGGCACCTGCTGGGAAGGGAACACTTCAGCTGTTGGCTCCCATTCGCAGGTGAGGACATCAACAGGGAAATGTTGCTGGATCTGCTCCAGTGTTATGTTCAGGGAAAATCTGCCGCACATTATATGGTCCGTCACTTTTCGTCCATGTTCTATCCCCCAGGTGAGGCGTTTCTGGATCTGGACCGGCTTGCCCACACCGATCTGACAGCCTATGGAAGGCAGATCCGGCACACGGTCCGGCAGCATACCGGCATCCCGGTGAGCATCGGCATCGAAGATGTCTGGGGGATCGGCAGAAGATACGCTGAATTTCTGAGCCTGCGGGGCATCCACACGGCCAGGCCGGCACCCCGGCATATACCACGGACTGGAATCAGATCCTGACGGTCAGGTGACGAATGATGATTGATGGAAGATACATGGATCAATCAGAAATTTCCCGCTTCAATCCCTGATTGATCACTTTGAACGCGGTGGTGAGGGTGGATCTGACAAAATCCTTCTGACCATCCAGCTTTTTTTTGGAATCCACCCAGAGCACGATACCGGCATAGGCCCCCCACAGCAAATCCGCCAGCGCCACCGGGTGTTCATCAATGAAAATTTTTTTTTCAATGCCTTCCCTGACCACCTGTATGATGGCGCCATGGGCCCGGGACGAATTTTCCTTGAGCTGCTGCATCATCTCATCGGACAGGTTGTGAAGGGTTTCACCCGACTGCAGGTGAAACAGATTGATCAGAATATTGGGGTCATAATCATACACATCGATAAACACATCCCTGAACCGGTCTATCTTTTCTTCCACACAGATATCCTGGTTGACCACTTTGTGGATCTGGGTGGACAGGTACTTGAGGATGTCAATGGAAAGCGAGGTGTGCAGTTCCTCCTTGTTCTTGAAATACAGATACAGGGTTCCGGGGCTCAGCTCCGCTTCATTGGCGATCTCCTCCATGGTCGCGCTGTTGAACCCCTTGACCGAAAAAATTTTGCGTGCCGCATTGATGATATCCCGGCGCCGGCGTTGTTTTTCCCGTTGTTTTCTCTCGTGGATGCCCATTTTACCCCATTATGATATGAAGCCGATTCATTTTTTAGTCAATGTATTTTATATATATAAAATTTCCTTGAATATCGCAAGGATAAAAATGAAAACACCGGCACGGGATCCGTTTTATAATTTTATTTGACTTGCTCATTTTTTGCGCTTTTTGGTTCCCATGTGACATTTTTTTGTCTATGATAACAGGCATGAAACCAAAAAAAATGATCAACCTCGGGGAGATTTGCAAATTATGCCGAAAACAACATATTGGGCGGATGCATATGTACACAAAGCATGCAGTGCCGCAGATGCGCTGCAACACATAAGACCGGGACAACGGGTGTTCATCGGGTCATCCTGTGGAGAACCCCAGCACCTGGTCAATGAACTGTCCAAGCTATCGGAACGGTTCACCGATCTTGAAATCGTCCGGCTGTTGAGTGTTGAAAGCGGTCGGTTGACGCGTATTGCCAACCGGTCTCATTCCCATCAGTTCAATATCCGGTCCTTTTATCTGGGGTCCGCCTCCCCCACCAAGATAAAAAAAAACAGGCGGTTCATCACCCCCATCAACCTGTCCCAGATTCCCCATCTGTTCAAATCCCGGCTCATGCCCCTGAATGCGGCCCTGATCCAGGCGTCTCCTCCGGATGATTTCGGATGGATGAGCCTGGGGGTTTCCGTGGATATCAATATGGCGGCCTGTGAGTCCGCGGATCTGGTCATCTGCCAGGTGAACCCCAACATGCCCCGGGTGCTGGGCCGAAGTTTCATTCATGTCAATGACGTGGATTACATTGTGGAACATGAAGAAGATCTGCTCACCATCGAGCCGCTGCCGGAGATGGAAACCGCCTACACCATTGCCAAACACATATCCCGGCTGATCAGTGACGGGTCGACCATCCAGACCAGCCTGGGGGTGACCAATGATGCCACCATGGTCTGCCTGTCGGAAAAAAACGACCTGGGCGTTCATTCCCAGTATCTGTCGGAACCCATGATGCGCCTGTTTTCCATGGGGGTGATCACCAACAAGAAAAAAGGGTTCAACGACGGAAAACTGGTGGCCGGCAGTGCGGTGGGATCCGCCATGCTCTATGAGTTCATCGACGACAACCCGTCCATTGAATTTCATCCGTCCGACTACATCAACAACCCCACCATCATCGGCCGCCACAACCAGATGGTGACACTGAACACGGCCATGGCCATCGATCTGACCGGCCAGGTGGCAGCCGATGCCCTGCCCTTGAACAACTACACCGGCATCAACGGGTTGCTGGATTTCACCCGGGGGGCAGCCATGTCGCCCAATGGGAAATCCATTTTGATGCTGACCTCGACATCGGACAATAAAAAGACCAGCCGGATCATTCCCCATATGTCGGACACCGCCGTGGTGGTGCCCCGGGGAGATGTCCAGTTCGTGGCAACGGAATACGGGGTGGTGAACCTGTTCGGCAAAACCCTTCAGGAACGTGCCATGGCCCTGATCAGTATCGCCCATCCCGATTTCCGGGATGAGCTGTTTGCCAAGGCCAAGGAACTGGACCTCATCGATGTGGAACGCCAGTTCAAACAGGCCATCAAAGGGGTGTATCCGCTCAAATACGAAGAAACCATCACGATTCACGGCATTCCCATCAATTTCCGGCCGGCCAGAACCGTTGACGAACGAAGCGTTCAGGAACATTATTACAATATGAACCGGGGGGACATCATTTCCCGGTTTTTCCATGAAAAGAAAAGCTTTGTTCATGCACAGATTGAAACCACCTATGAAATCGACTATATCAATGACCTGACCTTTGTGGCCACCATCGGAGAGCTGGGGTTTGAAAAAATCATTGCCGTGGGAGAATACTTTAGAAATCCCATTGTCAATATGGCGGAAATCGCATTTTCCGTCACCCATGAATACCAGGGTATGGGCATTGCCAAAATACTTCAGGAAAAACTGGCGGTTGCCGCAAAAGACAACGGGATCAAAGGCCTGATCGCCTATACCTCCCCCCAGAACAAAGGCATGATCCGGCTGTTCAACAACCTGCCCTATAAAATCAAGTCGGAAAAGGATGATGACATGATCATCCTCAACTGTCTGTTTTCAGAACCCAGACAAAAGGGAGAAAAATCTTCCGAACCGGTGCCCGGGCCTTTGTGACTTTCAGGCTGTCTGCGATGAAACCGGATCACCCGGTTTCATCGCCGCTTGAGCAATGCCACGGACTCGATATGGTAGGTATGGGGAAACATGTCCACCGGCTGCACCTCCGCCACCGCATACCCGGATGCCAGCATTTCGAGATCTCGGGCCAGGGTGGCCGGGTTGCAGGATACGTAGACCACGGTTTCCGATCCCAGACCCAGCACCTGTGCCACCACATCCTTGTGCATGCCCACCCGGGGGGGATCGATCACCATCACATCCGGCGTCTTTCCCAGTTGCGGCAGCACTTCCCGGATATCGCCCGCGACAAACTCACAATTGTCAATATGGTTGATGGCGGCGTTCTTCCGGGCGTCCGCCACAGCGGTTTCCACAATCTCGATCCCGGTGATCCGGGCGGCCTGATCCGACAGCCAGATGGGAATGGTACCGGTGCCGGAATACAGATCCAAAACGGTTTCATTACCGGTAAGATTACAGTACCGGGCCACCACATCATACAGTTTTTCACAGGCCCGGGTGTTGGTCTGAAAAAAGGAATTGGCGGAAACATCGAATTCGAACCGGCCCAGGCGTTCGGTAATCACGTCCCGGCCATGCAGCAGGATCTCTTCTTTGCCCGTACTGACCCCGGATCTGGCGTCCGTGATGTTGTTGACAATGGATGCCAGGTTGTCAAACGAATCCATCAGAGAATCCGCCAGCCGGGTAACCATGGGCAGGTTCTTGTCCCGGGTGACGATGTTCACCATCCACTGGTCCCGGGCCACGGAATGGCGCAGCATCACATAGCGCCAGAATCCGGTATGATGGCGCAGGTGATAGGCCGGCAGGCCTGATGTCCGGATGAATTCTCGCACATGGGCCAAAATGGCATTGCCCTGTTCCGGCATGATGTCACAGTGCTGAATATCGATGACCTGGTCAAACGTGCCGGGCACATGCAGCCCGATCCCCAGGTCCTTGGTAATGGTTTCATCGGCAAGTTCTTCAGGCATCAGCCACCGTCTGGCGGAACAGGAAAACTCCATCTTGTTCCGGTATTCAAACACCGTTTCAGACGCAATCACCTCTTTGACCGGCACATGGGTCAGCCGGCCGATATGGGCCAGTGACTGCACCACATGCTGTTTTTTGTAATCCAGCTGGGTCTCATAAGGGATCTGCTGCCATTTGCATCCGCCGCAGAAATCCGCATACCGGCACCGGGCCGCCTGACGCAGGGGGGATCTGGAAAGAAATTCGATCAGTTTTCCTTCGGCCCAGTTTTTTTTCTTTTTGACAATCTTGACCCGGACCCGGTCGCCGGGCACACACCGGTCCACAAACACGGGAAACCCGTCCGGTTTTGCCAGGCCTTTGCCCCCATAGGCCAGATCGATGATTTCCAGTTCACACACGCCGCGTTTCTTGATGCTCATGGATATTTCCCGTTTCCCGGTTTCAGTTTAAAAAGCTTGAGATTATACCGGCTTCATGGCATAAAAACAAGATGCGCCTCATTCAAACCCGATTTATGGTGGATCAGCTGAATTTGACCGGGGAGCTGTGTCTGCCGGATACGCCTGACCCGCCCCTGGTGGTGGGGTCTCACGGTCTGGAAGGCTCCCGGTTTTCCGCCAAACAGAAAGTAATGTCCCGGCTGCTGCCAAAAAACGGCATCGCTTTTTTCCGATTCGATCACCGGGGATGCGGCGACAGTCAGGGCGACTTTGTCAATGACACCTCCCTTGACAAACGTACCAGAGATTTTATGGCTGCCGTGACCCATGTCCGGGACATGCACCTGACATCCGCCCGGATAGGGGTGTTTGGTTCCTCCATGGGCGGGGCCACCTGCATCAATGCCTGGCAGGCCCTGGAAAAAAGATTCGGAAGGCTGTGCGGCGGCGTGCTGTGTGCGGCCCCGCTCAAAAGCCGGACCATTCACAATATCCCCACCCAGGGCACGGAAACCAGACCGGACCTGCCGGTATCGTTCTTCAAAAAAAACCTGCTGTTCGATCTGACCGACCAGGCCCCGGCCCTCCACCATGTACTGGTTTTTCACGGGGATGCCGACCGGATCGTGCCGGTGGAAAACGCGGCAATTCTGCTGGAAAACATGCAGTCACCCAAGCACGCCATCATCCAGAAAAACGGGGATCACCCCATGTCATCCCCGGCACATCAGGCGGAATTTGAAGCGCAGGCCACGGCCTGGTTCAGGCGGATCTTTCTTCAGTCAGATACCGCCTGAGAAGCTCCAGGGCCATGGCGGCAAATATTTTCTTGTTTTTTTCCCGGTCATCAAATTTGAATTCAAATTTTCTGGACACGGCCATACCGCCGGGACCGGCCAGACCGATGCACACGGTTCCCACCTTTTTGGATGTCGGCCCTCCGCCCGGACCGGCAATGCCGGTGGTGGAAATCGCCCAGTCCGATCCTGCCACCCGTTTTGCTCCGGCAGCCATCTCCAGGGCCGTGGTTTCATGCACCGCCCCAAAAGTCTCCAGGGTGTCCGGACGGACCCCGAGCACCTGGATTTTGGCGGAATTGGCATACGTGACCGCAGACAGCAGAAAATAATCCGAACTGCCCGGCACCTGGGTGATCAAATGAGAAATCAGCCCGCCGGTGCAGGACTCGGCCACCGCCAGTGTCTGACCCTGCTGTGCCAGCAGGTTTCCCACCTCCGCTTCCAGAGACAGACCGGTATGGGATACCACCTTGCTTCCCAGCTGCTGCGCCACCCACAGACCGGCCCGTTCCAGCAAGGTTTCGGCAGCCTTTTCATCCATGCCGGCATCACACAACAGCTTCACCTCTATGGTGGGAAAGCTGGCCCTGAACCCCAGGCGGATGCCGGGGAACAGATCATTGAACGATGCCAGCAGTGCCCCCACCTTTGATTCATGAAGCCCGAACACCGTCAACCGCCGGATGAGCAACCGGGTCCGGGTTCCCTGTATGGTTTGAATCTGAGGCACCACACAGGTTTCCATCATCTGTTTCATCTCCGACGGCACCCCGGGCATGCAGAAAAACCAGCACCGGTTGAGCTGAAATGCGAACCCCGGCGCTGTTCCATGGGTGTTTTCCAAAACTGTCGCCGACGCCGGCAGCCAGGCCTGTTTCTCGTTGTCCGGTGACAATTCGAATCCCCTGCGGTCAAAATAGGTTTTCATGGATGTCAGGGCCGTGGGATTCAAGACCTGGGATTCACCCAGCGCCCTGGCACAGGCCATGGCAGTGATATCATCCTGGGTCGGCCCCAGCCCGCCCGTGACCATACACAGCGCTGCCCGCCGGGAAATGGCCTGCACGGTTGCACAGACCGCTTCCACATCATCGCCTTTCACCGTGATCTGGGATACCCGGACCCCCATCTGCTTGAGCCGGTCACATAAAAACGCGCTGTTGGTATCCACCAGATCCCCCAGCAGGACCTCGTCGCCCGTGGAAAGAATTTCAGCTGTCATGTTTAATTCCTTGTTGTGATTCCATCTTAATTTTATTACCGGAATCGGTTCGTCGTCCAATCCGGTTTTCAAGCCACACCGGATTGAAAAACATGGCATGGTTGGCGGAAAAGAACGCGGGGTTCTTTCGGATCCGGGATCCAATGGCCATCTGTTTTTTAAAGGTCTTGTCCAGAAACCGCTTCACCTGTTTTCTGTCCCACCCGGATGGATGCACAAAATTTGCATATAATGACAGATCCCCCTGGTAAAAATCCCTGGTTTCCAGATTTTCAGCGTCTTCACTGAACCGGGGCAGATTGAACACCGCCAGATTCAGGTAATCAATATAGGGTTGATGGGCTTTTGTAAATGCCAGCGTGGTCAGGGCGGAAGACCGGTCTTCAAACTGTGTGCCGAACAGCAGATACACATAGGTGAAAATGCCGGCCTGATGGAGATTTTTCAATATCCGGGAAGCCCGGCCCAGGGTCGTGCCTTTGTTCATCCGGTCCAGCACGGCCTGGTCACCGGATTCCAGGCCCAGTTTGAGCATGACGCATCCGCTGTGTCTGAGTTGCACACAGAAACCCGGATCTTCCAGGATTTTTTCAAACCGGACAAATCCATACCAGGTGAACGGCAGATCCGGCCCGGCACCGGCCAGGGCGTTTAAAAACGCCGGGGTCACGGCATCATCGATGAAATGAATGGTGTCCGGATTGAAGCGGTGTGTCAATTCCAGGGTATCTGCCAGAACCTGAGGAGCGCGCTGGGTGCTGTACCCTCTTGTTTCCGCTTTTTCAGGACAGAACCGGCATTTGCGCCAGTAACACCCGATGGTGGTTCTGAACGGCAGCACCCGGGCCGGTGACACATAATCCTGTCGGTCTGCAAAACGATAATCCGGCACATAATGGCGCCGGGTGGTGCCGGATTTGCCCAGAAGATCCAGCAGCGGAATCTCTCCTTCCCCGGGGATCATGTAATCGATGAGCCCGGAAAAAGGATGCGTGAAATCCGGCCGGCTCATCCAGGAAGAGATCAATCCCCCGCCCATGACGATTTTTTTTTCACAAAAATGCTGCTTGATCCATCCGGCCAGCGCGAAGCTCACCAGGGCCTGATTCAAATAACACAGAGAAATTCCCACCCAGGGGGAATCCCATCGGGACAGCACGGGTCTGAGCCGGTCTTCAAAAAAAGAAAAAAACGGGTTGAGATGACAGGTGTTTGCGCTTTCAATCAGATCCCGGCTGCGCAGAGGCGACAGGCAACGGTCTGTGTAATCACTTAAGGTCACCTTGAACCGGGTGGTATCCACGGCCAGAGACAACAGTTTGTTCAAATCATACACCCGCTGATGATACCGGTCATCATTGGCATACAGGCGCGGATCCTGCAGGTCTGCCAGAATCGCGTCCCGGTTTTTCAGTGCCCTTGCCGACCAGGAATCATTGGCAGACAAGTCCTGCTGAATCAGATAGTGAAACCCCTGAATGTTGGCATCCACCCCATGGCAGTCAATCCCGTTTTCCATCAGCGCCGCCGCCAGATAGGCCACACCGGCCGGCGGTTCACAGGGTTTGGCCACCGGGGGAAACAATAATATCATCAGCGTGTGTCCTTGGCTGTGTTCCAATACCATCATGCCTTATCCGGCCCTGCTTGTAGCACATTTTCAAACAAATCCCCAAACAAAAATTTTGAAATTTGTTTCTACATATAGAAACAATTGTCTTGACAACCCGGATCAAATCATTTAATTTTCCCGTCATTTGAACCTTTTTACCCGACAGGAACGCTTTCGTGATGATTATATCCCGATTTCCAGACAACCGCCGGTTCAAGGACCTGGCAAAAACCCACAATGTCGTGCCGGTGTGCATCCGGATCCTGGCGGACACGCACACGCCTGTGTCCATCTTGACCAAATGCCGCAAACCGGGAAACCCATGTTTTCTGCTGGAAAGTGTGGAAGGCGGGGAACGATGGGCCAGGTACAGTTTTTTGGGCATCCGGCCCCATGGCAGCGTGCAGGTGTTTGCCGATCATGTCAAACTGATGACCCGCAAAGACACGCCCGAAGAAACCTGCCGGACCATTGACCATAACAACGATCCTTTGGCTGTGCTCCGCAAGATCGTGCAGGCCTATCATCCGGCCCCCATGCCGGAACTGCCCCGCTTCTGGACCGGTCTGACCGGGTATGTGACCTATGAAATGGTATCTTTTTTTGAAGATATTCCGGTTTCCCTGCCGGACACGGACCCGTACGCCCATTTCATCATCCCGGAACAGATGATCATTTTTGACAATGTCCAGCAGACCATGACCTGTCTGGGCATCTGCTATCTGGATGACACCACTGATCTGGATGCCGCCTATTCACAGGCATATGAAAGCCTGGTGGAACTGCTTGACACGGTCAGATCACCGCTGCCGGCCGATAAAATGGAAACACCCGGCCGTCCGGTGAGCCTTGCCCCCCGGATGCCCGCATCCCGATATCTGGAAGGGGTCAACACCATCAAACATCATATTCAGGAAGGTGATATCTTTCAGGCGGTGTTTTCCCAGCCCTTTTCCTGCAGCACCGACCTGGATCCGGTCCGATTCTACCGGGCCCAGCGGTATATCAACCCGTCTCCCTATATGTTTTTCATGGATTTTTCCGACCGGGTCATTGCCGGCTCCTCGCCTGAAACCATGGTGCGGCTGGAAAACGGGGTGGCCACGCTGCGTCCCATTGCCGGCACCCGGCCCAGAGGGACCACCCGGCAACAGGATCAGGCCCTGGCCGACGAACTGCTCAAAGATGACAAAGAAAAAGCCGAGCATGTGATGCTCATCGACCTGGGACGCAACGACCTGGGACGGGTGGCCATGCCCGGCACGGTCCAGGTGACCGACACCATGGTCATCGAGCGCTATTCGCATGTCATGCACCTGGTATCCAACATCACCTGTGACCTGGATTCCCCTTACGATGCCCTGGATTTGTTTCGTGCCACCTTTCCTGCGGGCACCCTTACAGGCGCCCCCAAAATCAGGGCCATGGAAATTATCGGGGGGCTGGAAAACCGGCCCCGGCGGATTTACGGGGGGGCGGCCGGATATATTTCGTTTACCGGCAACATGGATTTTGCCATCACCATCCGTACTGCTGTCATGGAAAATCAGACCCTGACGGTCCAGGCCGGTGCCGGTATTGTCTATGATTCCGATCCTGACACCGAACTTGAAGAATGCAAAAACAAGGCAAAAAGTGTGGAATCCGCCCTGAAGCTGGCGCTTTCCCATACAGACCCATCCATCTTACCCTCGGAGAACCTTCATGAACGTGGTCATCATTGACAATTATGATTCGTTTACCTTCAATTTAGTTCACTACCTGCTTCACACAGGTGTCACGGTAGAGGTATTCAGAAACGACAAAATCAGTGTCCGGGAAATCCGGGACATGGCACCCGGCGCTGTTGTCATCTCCCCCGGCCCGGGCCGGCCCGAAGATGCCGGCATCTCGCTGGACGTGGTCAAGGAACTGTCCGGCACCCTCCCCATTTTAGGGGTCTGCCTGGGCCATCAAGCCATTGCCCAGGCATTTGGCGGCACCATTATTCACGCAAAACAGATCATGCATGGCAAAACATCCAAGATCACAACGGATGGCGAGCATATCTTTGACGGACTCATTCGGCCGTTTCCAGTGATGCGTTATCACTCTCTGGCCGTCCGGGAATCAGACCTGCCGGCCTGCCTCAAGATCACCGCCCGGTCCGATGATGGAGAGATCATGGGCCTTCGCCACATCCAACACCCCACCCAGGGGGTCCAGTTTCATCCGGAATCCTTCATGACCACTGTGGGCAAACGACTGATCCGTAATTTTATCAAAGGAGCGGCCTGATGACATTCACCCAGAGTCTCAACCAGATCATCAAAGGCCGGGACCTGACCCAGGAACAGGCCGCTGAGATGATCACCCATATTTTTTCAGGCAATATCACACCGGCCCAGACCGGTGCGTTCATGGCAGCCCTGGCCACCAAAGGAGAAACCTTTGAAGAACTGGCGGGCGCGGCCCGGGCCATGCGGAGAAAAGCGGCCCGGATACAGACCCTTTCCAGAAAAGTGATCGACACCTGCGGCACCGGCGGGGATGCGTCAGGCTCGTTCAATATTTCCACCACTACCGCCTTTGTGGTGGCCGGTGCCGGGGTCACCGTGGCCAAGCACGGGAACCGGAGTATTTCCAGTCAATGCGGCAGCGCGGATGTGCTGGAGACACTGGGGGTCAACCTGGCGGTCGAACCGGAAATCGTGGAAGAAGCGGTCAATGAGATCGGCATCGGTTTTCTGTTTGCCCCGAAATTTCATGGGGCCATGAAACACGCGGCCCAGGCCCGGAAGGAATGCAAAATCCGCAGCATTTTCAACATGCTGGGACCATTGACCAATCCAGCGGCTGCCTCGTGTCAGATCGTGGGGGTCTATGCCCCGGCCCTGACGGAAATGTTCGCCAGCGCCCTGCATCTGCTGGGGGTGGAAAAAGCGCTGGTGGTTCACGGGCATGACGGCATGGATGAGATCACCACCACCGACCTGACCAGGGTGTCTGAACTGTCCGGAGGGCAGGTGAAATCCTATGACCTGGATCCGTTGAATTATTTTGACGATTATGCGGATCCCAGGGAACTGCAGGGAGGCGATGCCCACAAAAATGCCGACATACTGACCAAAATCCTGTCAGCAGACAAAGGCCCGGCCAGAGACATTGTGCTCATCAATGCCGCGGCCGGTCTGGTGGCGGCCGATGCCGCCGCAGACATCGGGCAGGGAATTCAGATGGCGGCAGACGCCATTGATTCCGGCCGGGCCATGCAGACACTCAATGACCTGGTCCGGTTCACTCAGGAGAATGGGTAAATATGGCTGTCACCGGATTTCTAAAAACCGTCAAAGAGATCAAGCAAAAAGAAATTGCCGTCCGCCGGCGGCGCATCCCTTTGTCATCCATACGTCAGGAGGCGGAAAATTCGCCGGTACCGCCCGATTTTGCACAAGCCATGGCAGCCGGGACACCAACGGATGTGGGGATTATTGCTGAAATCAAAAAAGCATCTCCATCCAAAGGAGATCTGTGTGTGGACCTGAATGTAAAAAAATATGCACAAATCTATGAGAAAGCCGGAGCCGTGGCAATATCCGTGCTCACGGAATCCGTCTATTTCAAAGGCAGCCTGGCAGACCTGACCACCGTGTGTACCCAGACCGGCCTTCCGGTACTCAGAAAAGATTTTATCTTTCATGAATATCAGATCTATGAGGCCAGACAAGCCGGTGCCGCCTCCGTATTGCTCATTACCACCCTGCTGTCACCGAACCAGCAGGCGGACTTGACAAACCTGGCACAGGAACTGAATATGGTCCCACTGGTGGAAATATCCTCTGAATGGGAAATGGACCAGGCCCTGAACACCGGGGCCGCCATTATGGGCATCAACAACCGGAACCTGTGCACCCTGGATGTGGACCCGGAAGCTGCCGTGCGGATTGCACCGCTGCTTCCCAAAGAGATCGTGCCGGTGGCGGCATCTGGATTTTCCAGTCGCAAAGACATCCGGAAAGGAATCCATGCCGGGATCTTCAATTTCCTGGTAGGAGAAAGTATTGTCAGGTCAGCGGATCCGGAGTTATTCATTACATCATTGAAAACCGATGCATAATACCGGCAGTCCCAGGCCCCTGCCCCGGGTCCGGATCTTTCGGCCCCTGGTCAAAATCTGCGGATTGACCGATCCGGACAATGCAGTACAATGCGCCCAGGCCGGCGCGGATATTATCGGGTTGGTATTTTTTCCCAAAAGTCCCCGTCACGTGACACAGGCCCAGGCAAAAGCGGTGATAAAGGCATTGCCCGCCCAGGTCCCTGCCTGGGGGGTATTTGTAAATGAACCCCTGAAAACGATCCTGGACACAGCCGCCGCCTGTGGACTCAAAGGAATACAGCTCCATGGCCAGGAACCGCCAGAACTGATCAGTGCGCTCAAAGCCCATCACTTCACAGTCATCAAAGCGGTGTTTGCCTCCCGATCCCCCGGGTTGAACACCATTCCCCTGTATTCACAATCCGATTATATTCTGGTTGAATGCGGTCTGGGCACACTGCCCGGCGGAAACGCCAAAACCTGGGACTATGGTCTGGCACGAAAAACGGCCCGTCATCATCCCGTGTTCCTGGCCGGCGGCCTGTCGTGTGAAAATATTGAACAGGCCGTGACCGCGGTCGCACCGGCGGGCGTTGATCTGTCATCCAGCGTGGAATCGGCTCCTGGCGTGAAAGACATATTCAAGGTCAAAAAACTGATCCGCCGCGTTAACACTTTTCCAGAAAACCGGTAAGAATCAACACTGATTGTTGTGGTAAAGCCGGAAACCGCCGCAATAATCTCCCACGGTGTTCTGGTAAAGCCTAAAACAACCTGCCGGGATTTCCCTGACCGCTTACGAATACAAAAAGCCCGTATCACTGATCGTTCAGAGATACGGGCTTTTTAAAGAATAATCCGGCAGTGTCCTACTCTCCCACACAGTCTCCCATGCAGTACCATCGGCGCTAAAGAGCTTAACTTCCGTGTTCGAGATGGGAACGGGTGTGACCTCTTTGCTCTAACCACCGGATTAAGATGGCTGGATCCGGCACGCTGGAATGCTCAAAGGCTGATATGCGTTACATGTGCCATAAATCCAAAAATTTGTTGTAGTAACCATGTGTTCACATGAAAGCGTTTAAACCTGTATGAGGAAAAAAGTGGCTAAGCCTCACGACCGATTAGTACCGGTTAGCTCAACATGTTGCCATGCTTACACACCCGGCCTATCAACCTTGTAGTCTTCAAGGGGTCTTCAGTCACTTGCGTGATGGGATATCTTATCTTGGAGTTGGCTTCCCGCTTAGATGCTTTCAGCGGTTATCCTTGCCCAACTTGGCTACCCAGCAATGCCCCTGGCGGAACAACTGGAACACCATTGGTTGGTCCATTCCGGTCCTCTCGTACTAGGAAAAGATCTCCTCAAATATCCTGCGCCCACGAAAGATAGGGACCAAACTGTCTCACGACGTTTTAAACCCAGCTCACGTACCACTTTAATCGGCGAACAGCCGAACCCTTGGGACCTGCTCCAGCCCCAGGATGTGATGAGCCGACATCGAGGTGCCAAACCGCCCCGTCGATGTGAACTCTTGGGGGCGATAAGCCTGTTATCCCCGGCGTACCTTTTATCCGTTGAGCGACGGCCCTTCCATTCAGAACCGCCGGATCACTAAGACCTACTTTCGTACCTGCTCGAAATGTCTCTCTCGCAGTCAAGCTCCCTTATGCCTTTGCACTCTGCGGCTGGTTTCCAATCAGCCTGAGGGAACCTTCGCGCGCCTCCGTTACTCTTTGGGAGGCGACCGCCCCAGTCAAACTACCCACCAGACAATGTCCTTAATCCGGGTTACGGATCCAAGTTAGAACACTGAAACATAAAGGGTGGTATTTCAAGGGTGACTCCACGAACACTGGCGTGCCTGCTTCCAAGTCTCCCACCTATCCTGCACATCATGTCCCAAAATCCAATGTCAAGCTGTAGTAAAGGTGCCGGGGTCTTTCCGTCTTTTCGCGGGTAGACGGTATCTTCACCGCCATTCCAATTTCGCTGAGTCCCTGGTTGAGACAGTGTGGAAGTCGTTACGCCATTCGTGCAGGTCGGAACTTACCCGACAAGGAATTTCGCTACCTTAGGACCGTTATAGTTACGGCCGCCGTTTACTGGGGCTTCGGTTCAGTGCTTTGCCTTGCGGCTAACAAATCCCCTTAACCTTCCAGCACCGGGCAGGCGTCAGACCCTATACCTCGTCTTACGACTTTGCAGAGTCCTATGTTTTTAGTAAACAGTCGCTACCACCATTTCTCTGCGGCCCCCCACAGCTCATATAGAATTATAATCACCATCAGGGGCATACCTTCTCCCGAAGTTACGGTATGATTTTGCCGAGTTCCTTAACCAGAGTTCTCTCAAGCGCCTTGGGATACTCTCCCTGCCTACCTGTGTCGGTTTACGGTACGATCACCTGTTATCTCGATAGAGGCTTTTCTTGGCAGCATGGGTGCAGTCAGTTTATGGGACAAAGTCCCTCCTCATCACTTCTCGGCCTTAAAGATTGTCCGGATTTGCCTGGATCTTCAGCCTACCGGCTTGAACCGCCTATTCCAACAGACGGATGACCTGCCCTCCTGCGTCCCCCCTTCTCTCAAACGACAACGAGGTGGTACAGGAATATTAACCTGTTTTCCATCGACTACGCCTCTCGGCCTCGCCTTAGGGATCGACTAACCCTGAGCAGATTAGCTTTACTCAGGAAACCTTGGGCTTTCGGCGAGCGGGCCTCTCACCCGCTTTATCGCTAC
This sequence comes from Desulfotignum sp., assembly GCA_034522435.1. GTDB lineage: Bacteria > Desulfobacterota > Desulfobacteria > Desulfobacterales > Desulfobacteraceae > Desulfotignum. Next base: position 256,145 of record JAXHLJ010000005.1, on the reverse strand, counting down.
TCATGTCAGCATGGTCTCTTGTGTCACCTCCACACACCCTCACAGGTGCGATTCTATGACAACACAATGCTCTCCTACCATCAAGAAACTAGATACTGGAAACAAGAAACAAGACCTTAATTGTATCGGTTGATTAAGCCTCTGAGCATTCTTCCGATCTCCTGATACCTTTTTTCAAAGGTCATTTGGTCTTGTTGATTCAAATATCCAAGATCATTTGCAAACTCAAGCCAAACCCGGCTTTCATCACATGATCCCATGGCTATCTGAATATAGTGTTTTACATCCGCTTTGCTTGACTGCTTTCCCATTCCTTCGGCTATATTGGCCGGTATGGACTTACTTGATCTCCTTAATTGTTGAGCTAATTCATACTGCTCATGTTTTGGAAATCTTAATGTAAGTTTATGCAGTTCAAGTGCTAGCTGATAGGACTTTTTAAATACTTCCAGCCGATGATACGGCATGTCAGTCCTCCTTGTTTCTTGTCTCTAGTATCTAGTTTCTTGATCCGCAGCTTCGGTACTATGCTTTAGCCCCGATACATTTTCGGCGCAGATCCACTCGACCAGTGAGCTGTTACGCTTTCTTTAAAGGATGGCTGCTTCTAAGCCAACCTCCTGGTTGTCTGGGCATTCCCACATCCTTCTCCACTTAGCATAGATTTGGGGACCTTAGCTGGCGGTCCGGGTTGTTTCCCTCTCGTCCGCGGAACTTAGCTCCCGCGGGCTGACTCCCGTACTCTGACTTACCGGTATTCGCAGTTTGGTTAGGTTTGGTAATCTGGTGAGACCCCTAGCCCATCCAGTGCTCTACCTCCGGCAAGAAACATACGAGGCTATACCTAAATATATTTCGGAGAGAACCAGCTATCTCCAGGTTTGTTTGGCCTTTCACCCCTATCCACACCTCATCCGAACAGTTTTTAACCTGTGATCGGTTCGGGCCTCCACGCCATTTTACTGGCGCTTCACCCTGGACATGGATAGATCACCTGGTTTCGGGTCTACTCAATGCAACTTGACCGCCCTGTTCAGACTCGCTTTCGCTACGGCTACACCTTGTCGGCTTAACCTGGCTGCATTAAGTAACTCGCTGACTCATTATGCAAAAGGCACGCAGTCACAAGAAACTAGAAACTTGAG
>JAXHLJ010000005.1:0-252500 GCA_034522435.1 Desulfotignum sp. | reverse complement strand
TTAAGACCCGCTTCAAACTTTATCACTGACCAATTTTCAAAGATCAAAAACACTTCTTTTTTCGGGGTTTTTTCTTTCAAAACTCTCCTCTAAAGAACCCCTGAAGAATACATGCAACCCACATATTTGTCAAACACTTTTTTAATCATTTTATATTAATTGTGTGTTTATCCAAACACTGCAAAAAAACAACCCTTCAGATGAGGAGGATGTCAATGTAAAACAAGGCCCAGGGGCAGCTTTTCCCCGAACTGCTGATTTCGGTCCGCCGCAGCCCTGGGGGTCTTTTCCCGGACCATCTTCACCAGCCCGCCTGGTGCTTTCTGGTCCTGCAGCCACTTGATGACGGTATCTGCAAGGCCGGGTTCCAGGTCCCTTGTGCGGTCCCCGGTTTTCCTGGCCATTTCCGCTACGGGAAAATGCACCTGGTCATTTTTCTTCCATGGGTGCCGGATAAGCTGAGTGATCCACCGGCCCGCCTCTGCAGGGGGAACCACCCGGTCCACTGATCCATATAAGAGGTCTCTGGCACCCAGCCGGGACAGGGTCCAGAGCAGCCGGTCCTGGGATCTGCCCGGCTTTATCCGGGGCAGCAGCGCTTTTGCCAAGCGCACCTTGTCCTTGATCAAAAGCCGCTCCAGATTGCCGGCCACCATCCACAATTCCACCTCTTCCTGGGGGGGCAGCTTTGTTTTGGGTTTCACCAGTATCGGGGCAATATTTTGAAAAAACTGCCGCTGCTGTCCGGCTTTCAGGCCTGCGGCAATTCTTCTGAAAAAAATCCACCATTCCAGGCGGTTCTGGACGGCTTTGTCAAATTTCAATCCTTCCAGGTAAATTTTCCACAATTTTCCGGCCCGATCCTGATCAAACGCATCCCCGAAACCCGGACGCATGCAGAATCCGGTGAGGTTCAGCCATCTGGCTTCATGAGCCGCAGACCGGGACCGCAGGGGAGCGGCTTCAATGAGCTGGTCTGCCAGGGTACGCAAAAAAGACAACGGCCAGCTGCCCTTTCCCTGGTTCACCAGAGATTCCACCTGCCTGGCCACAGACTGCAGCCCGGAAACATCAGGATCTGAGAACACGGCATACACTTTTTGACAGGCATCCTGTATCAAGCGGTCATCATACACCGCTGTTTCAGCTGCTTCCAGATCGCCTGCCTGGTCCCGGAGCTGAAACTGCAGTTTCCACCGGTGGTCACTCACCTGGGAATGGCAGTACATGGACAGGGTGCCCATTTCCGTATATTCCGCGCCCATGGTCACGGGAATGGCTTTTTTGTCCCCGTCTTTTCCAAACCGGATAATGGTCTGGACAGGCGCCATGGGGGTAAGGGTCTCATCGATGGGAACAATGCTCCCGGCAGTATCCCCGGACCGAAAGCTGGAGCTGTACACATCAAAACTGACCGGCTGGTTGGCACGCACGGCAAAGGCCATGTCCGGCAGATCGATCACTGAACCCTCATCCAGGCCCCGCTCCACCAGGCATACAGCGCTGCGGACAACATCTCGAGTGCCTGGTTCAGCAGTGCCGGGGCCGGTGTCAGCACCGTCAGGGACATCATCTGATGCTATTCCCACCCCTAAGTAATAACTCCTGGGGCTGCCGGAACCCACCTTTACCCCGATGCCCTGCTTGACCAGGCCGTAATAGGACGCCCCGATCCCCACGGCCAGATCCGGGTGCGGGTTTTCAAGAATCCTGGGGCAGAGGGAATCACTGGTGCGGAACCACCGCCGGATGGCTTCCCTGATCCTGGACTGGACCAGATCCGGCTTAAGGGTGCCGCCGTTGAACAGGATGAAATCCGGCAGGGGCGCCTTTTTGCCAAGGGTCTGCCGGACATTGTCCCTGTGGTTTTCCAGAAACCGGATAATATGCCTTGTCACTGCGGATTCTTTTTCAAAGGGCAGGCCGAAATCGGCAATTTCCCTGCCCGGATCATCTGCTTTCAGGTCAATGGATGCCACATCCGGATAAAACCGGCTGCGCAAAACGCCTTCCACATCCCCTCTGGTGAGATCCGCTGACAGGGTGCCGGAAATCAGGGCCCTGCCCTCGCCCTTGATGGTGATGCGCACCGATTTTTCTTTTTTTTCCAGGATACGCTCCTTGGCTTCCCTGCACCGGTGACACAGGGTTTTCCATTTGTCAGGAGTCAGGGCGGTGTTGGAGGGAAACCGGGATTCCACGATTTTGGCCAGGGCCAGGTCGATATTATCCCCCCCGAGGATGAGGTGATCCCCGACAGCCAGGCGTTCAAACCGGGGGGTGCCCTGTTCCCCTGCCTTCAGGGAAATCAGGCTGAAGTCAGTAGTGCCCCCGCCCACATCGCACACAAAGATGAGGTCATCCGCTTTCACCTGCTGATCCCAGTCAGACTCATGGCGGATCAACCAGCTGTAAAAAGCGGCCAGGGGTTCCTCCAGCAGGGTCACTGCGGAGGACAGGCCGGCTTTTTCAACACCGGCCATGGTCAAATCCCGGGCCTCTTCGTTAAATGAGGCCGGGACAGTGATCACCACAAACTGGTTTTCAATAAATTTGTCCTCATCTTTGACAAAATGGTTCCATGCAGACCGGATATGGGACAGATACTGGGCGGTGGCATCCACAGGAGAGATTTTTTCCACCCCCTGGGAACCCCAGGGCAGAATTTTTGCCGTGCGGTCCGCAGCCGCATTGCACAGCCAGCTTTTGGCGGAAGAGACTAGACGGGTGGGTATCTTGGAGCCATGGTCCCGGGCAAACGCCCCAACAAACATGTCCAGGGGCTTTTTCCAGGAATGTTTGAGCACCTCTTTTGAGATATCATACTCACCGGGAATATACAAAAACGAAGGCAGCACGGGAATTTTTGTAAACTCCCCAAGACCTGTGAGCTGGGGAATCAAAAAGGGCTTGATCCACGAGCCCTTGTCCGGATTATCCGACTGTTTTTTACCAGATTGTGCAGATACTGCTTCTTTATATCCTGCCACATCCACATACGATACCGCACAATTGGTGGTGCCCAGATCGATACCGATAATATATTGTTTGTCCTGAAAATCCAAAATGGCGTATGTTCCTGCTCTTTTGTTCCGAAAGGTTTTTCTAACTTCTGACCCCAATCTGTATTTCTGCGGGGGTGATGATGGCGGGGTCCTGTATGTCGGACAGTTTCGGCACCTCTTTTTTGCCGGCTTTCCATCCAGGATGCTTTACAATGCCTTCAAAAGGGGGATCACCTGCCACATCTCCCACAAGGGTGATGGCATCCATGTCAAATCCCGGTGGAATGGTCACTGACTCCCCTTCATCTGAATCCACCACCGGCCTGGGATCGATATATTTTTTTACGGCCCGCTTGCAATCCTCCTGGATGCTTCTCACTGCAGCCCCGATCTGGGCATCATCATACCGGCCCAGGTCTTCATCAAAAAAATCCAGGAGCCGGCCTTCCCGCTGGAGCACTGACAGGGTGTGAAGAAATAATCGCTGCCTGCGATCCTGCTGAATTTTCTGATCCAGAAAATCTTTTTTACCGTGTTTGGGTTCGGTTCTGCCCGATTCCGCCTGCACAGGGGTTTTAACAACCGGGGCCAGAAACACGCCCAGCACAAGCCAGAGAATCCAGCCCAGTATCAGCATGGCCCCTGCCGCAGCCGGCAGGACCCACACATAAAATTTTGCCTGCAGCAGTGCCGCCATCTCTTGTATTTGGTTGAGGAACACGGATTTTTCTGCATCAGGAGCAGCTGCTGCAGCCACCTGTTCAAGGCCGAACCATATTGCCGCCCCCATTGCTGCAGCCACTGCCAGCATGAAAACCGATATCACCCAGAAGGATGTTTTCCGAAACTGTTTTACTGTGTCCACTGCACCCTCTTTTATATTGGCCTGCGCCTGTAGATATTATTTGTGACTGAAAAATTGTACTGCCCGGACACGCACAAAAAAACCCATGCGGCCGAGCACCAGACAGCACTGCATTACAGAACCGCCTTGTACCGCATGGGTGTCAAAAATAACACAAAATCCGGATTGTGCAAGCAATGATTTTCAAACAAAGGGAATCAGGGACAGACAGTCTAAAATCTCATCACTCGCTTTTCACGACAATGCGATCTTTATTGGCATCAAAGGTTTTCTGGCCCACCCCTTTCACCTTCATGATATCCTCAGGGGTTTTGAACGGGTGGGCTTTGCGGTATTCTATGATTCTGTCAGCCACCACGTCCCCAATATTATGGAGTGTCATCAACTGTTCTTTGCTGTCCGTATTGATGTTAACCTTGTCGGCACCTGTTGCGGCAGGTACCATGAAGCCCAGCAGCAGTAATCCTATCAAAACAATTTTCATAAAATTAATTTTTCTTTCCATAAGGTTGTTCTCCTTTGCTGATTTGACGGTTAACCTTTCCTTTAATAAAAAACGGGAATTGTCCCTGACTTCCTGATGATTCAGTGACTTTTTTTGAAAAGGAGATGCAGACCGAAAAAAGAGAAGCAGACGTATGGCAAAAAAAACAGCGACGATAAAAAACAGTTTTAAGTCATTGCGCGGTTGATAAAGACAGAAACCTGGATCACTATATCTTCAGGAATCCCTACGATCTCAGACCTAATCTAGAATTTTAAAAAATGCAAGCAAAAAATAAAAAAATCCACACAATTTTTTATGGTGTCGTACCACAATGGGCTTTAATCCATTCCCGGTAGGCATCGGTCACGCTGTCTTCTGAAAAATCGGTGACAGCCCGATGCCTGGCGGCAGCCCCCATGGCCAGCCTCAGACCGGGATTCTTCAGAAAAATTTTCATGCAGCGGCACAGGTCATCAACATCACCGGGATTATGCAAAAGACCTGTTTTCCCTTCCACCACCGCATCGGCAATGCCGTAAATACGAGAGGCCACTGCGGGGATACCTGTGCAGGCTGCCTCAAGGATGACACTGCCGAATCCCTCTCTGTGGCTGGGAAGGCAGAATATATCGGCTGCGTTCATATATTGCTCCGGCGTCTGTGTGTGCCCGACAAAATATACATTTTGCATCTGGTTGAAAAGGGAATGGCTCTGAAGTGATTCCTCGTCTGATCCCACAATCAACAGATGGATATGTTTTTGTATCTGCAGCAGCCGGGAAAATGCGCTCCCCAGCTCCAGAATTCCCTTGTCCTGTTTCAGTCTCCCCAGAAAAAGGAACACCACATCATTTTCGGCAATAAAAAACGCTTGTCTGATGCACGTCCGCATTTTTTTGTCCGGAAAAAACCGGTGTGCATTCACCCCACAGATAGACCCTTTTAAAAGCACCGTTGAATTGGACGGTTTAATGACCCTTTCCTTTAAAAGAAAACTGCGCTGTGACCAGCTGTCAGCCAGGATAAAACTGGCCAGGGATGCAAAAAAACGGTCAACCGTTTTCAAGAGCCAGCGTGCCGGCCCTTTTCTGGTGGCCCACACCTGACCGGTAAACGTATGTATCCGTAAAGGAATTTTCGCCAGTCGCGCGGCAGTCATTGTCAGCAAACCGGTTTTCGGCATAAAGGAATGCACGATGCAAAATCGATTCTGCCAGAAAAAAACGAACAAAGCAGCAAGGCAGACCGCATCATATCCCAGGTGGGGATTTCGGACAAAAGGAATGCTTTTAAATCTGACATTTCCCGGCAACCCCATACCCAGGAACTCTTCTTTTGAACAATTGGTCACCACCGTAACTTCATATTCAGAGGCAAGCTTTTTTATATGCGGGATCAAAAACGCTTTCACCGTGACCGGCACAGTGGCCACCAGACATATTTTCCGGGGCATCTGTTTTTGTATTTCTTGTACATCCTTCACAGCATCAGCCACACCTTCTCACAAAACCAGTTAAAATAAAAATCTGCGTATACGAGACCGGATTTTTGTGCCGTACACATTATCCAGCCATTGTTTTGCGTTCCCCGGAATTATCTTCTGCATCAACCATTCAGCCAGATATGAAAGTTTCAATGCCCGGATACCCTCATGAAAACCTGGTCTGTCCGCCACATCCATATGTCTGCCGATCAATCGATACACCGCCAAAGCCGCTTTGACATTATGCAGCCGGGATGTCCCGCTGGCAAGACCGCCTTGATGGATCCTGTAACTACCCATAACCTGGTCGATAAATCCATAATCGCCATGGTGCAGGTTCCCAGCATGAACGATCATGTCTCCAAACGGTGCTTTTTTTATCCAGTCGGGTGCGGCATCCGGATGGTTCCTGAAAACCACACTGAACATGGGAGAAAAATTGCTGTACTGCAGCAGATAATCCAGGGAATATCGGTCCTGCCGTCTGGGCGGATACCCCATATCCGGGGCAAGGATCTGTCCGGTTTCATCCACTGTGGAAATTTTATGAAAACACCCGGAACAATCCGGATGCCGTTCCAGAAAATCCACCTGTTTCTGGAGTTTCATTGGATCTGTCCAGAAATCATCCCCGTCACACATGGCAATGTATTTTCCCCGGCAGGCCCTGAAGGTTTCAATAAAATTAAACTGCCACACCCCTTCACACCCCTGGCGCGCTGGATCGTTCCTGTCCCTGAGAAAGAGACGAATGATGTCTGGATATTTTTTAGCATATGCCAGACAAATCTCTCGGGTACCATCACTTGAATCATCCTCTCCCAGACAGATTTCAAATGTAAAATCGGTTTTCTGCATCAGGATGCTGTCCAGGCAATGACCGATGAATTTGGCATGGTTGTAGGTAATGACCCACACACTCACACAGGGCGTAAATGCTTTATCTGTGCTTACCTGGTTTTGCATGGTATCCGGGTTATTTTGGCGTTCTGTTTTTCCATGGAAATTCTCCACCTGTATGTGGCCTGCCCAGAAATGCACACATTTTTTGTAATGCCCCGGGGGATCCCACATTGATCAGCAAAAATGATCCTGGATATCTTGAAAAATATGCACATGCGTGTTCTACATGATCCCTGTAAAATTTCAGCAGGATATCCCGGTTGTAGGGATCCTCCAGCGGCGTCTGAAATACCTGCCGGCAGAATACGGCCGGCCAGCCCGTATAGATATATTGCGCATTTTCCAGGTCCCGGCGTGTGGGCGGGCAATGGCCGTCATCAGACCAGGCCTTGGCATGGAACCGGGTCACCGACTGGTACCATTGCTGTGCGGAATCCCGGATGGTAAGCACAAACCTGCTGTCAGGAAAGCGCTGGTGCAGCTTAACATACATCTGCGGCAGACTGAAAGGCACATCCTGGAAAGCCTGGGCGCTGTCACAAAAACGCAAAATACGGACAAATTTTTTCTGTGCCCATTCATCCAGAAAAATTTCCGCGGCCCGCTCGTTACCCACCCGATATCCCATGTCCGCCATGGCCTGGGCCCAGGAGGTGGTGCCGGTTTTGTTCAACCCGATGCAAAAAATTTTTGTTTTGCCTTTTTTGCCCAGCATAACTGTCCTGCCATACCATAAATGGAAAAAAGAATAGACCCGCCACTTAAGGGGAATGCTGCCCATGTTACACGCTCATCCTCCTGAACTCATTTTATTCCTGGTGTCATTTTCTGCATTTTCGGCGGCATGGCGTATGTTGACAAAAACCAGTGAAAACACCAACAATGCCACGTTAACCCCCACAACCGCTGCTAAAATGCCTTTTGCCTGCCAATAAAAAGCACCGGTGGCATAAGCTACCACAGCGGCAGCTGCAAACACACCCCATATCTTTGCCAGCAGATCGGTACGCATGTCATAGCTGAATTTTAACAGCAACTGCCGGGCAGCGGCAAAACATCCACCTGCAAGAAAAAGCCAGGGGAACATCCAGCTGTAACCTCGAAACTCAACCCCCAGCAAAAGGTTGCCGGCCGCAGGATATGTAAAAAAAAGCAGCACAAACAAAAAAGCAGAAAAAATGATGACACCCAGAACCGCAAAATTGTTAATCCGCTGCTTCTGATCTGAAGAAACGGTTTTCCCACCCGGTTCCACCACCTGGTAGAGAACCGGTTCAATGAGCAGGACCATAAAGTTACTGACCAGCAGCATGGGGACAAATGCCAGCTGGTATACTGCTGCATATCCGCCCACATCCTGCTGGCTGCCGAAATACTGCAGTGTCCAGCGCTCGGCCATCATGACCAGCCAGACGCAGATACTGCTCACCACCAGTGGGGACTGAAAGGAACGCATGCGGGCAATATCCATTTCACCGTCCGGGTGTGCGGGGTTGTTTGTTTCTGCCCGGTCCCCGTGAAAAAGCCTGTACAAAAAGATGCCGTGAACCATCACCACCAGGATACCGGCCAGCACAAATCCCGTGAGGACGGTTTCTGCCGCAGGCAGTGTGAAAACGATTATCAGACCGACGGCAGAACCAAACCGCAGTATTTCAAATCCTCCCTGAAGAAGCCCCCGGAAACGCCTTTCGCGTGCCGCATCCTCCAGTGCCACTGCCACCCGATTGAAAACCAGAATACAGGCAAAAATCCCGGTTGCCAGAATCAGGTACATGCCTGTAACAGCTTGAAAATAATGACTGCATACCATGGCAATGATACCGCACAGCCCTATCCCCCCCATGGACAGCACCAGGGACTTTCCTAAGTTCTGCAGGAATCCGGAAGGTTTTCCGGCCGTGTACCACAAAGAATAAAACCGCACCGCCGTCTTTCCCACGGGATCGCCGAAAATCATGACCGCCAGCGTAGTCAAACTGATGGCCAGCGCCAGTTTCCCATATTCATCCGGCGGCAGCAGATGGGTTAAAAACCGGGTCCCCACAACCAGGGCCAAAACCCCTGTGATAATTCCGAATCCCACCCAGAACGCCTCGCCGGCCCAATTCCCGGCAGGGAACCGGCGTGCCCGGTTTTTATCATAATCCTGAACGTTTAGGGCCAAAACTTATCTCACTGCCTGTTTCATGATCTGGTTGACCTGATCGACGACATACTGGACGGCAGCCGGGCTCAACGTAGGGTGTACCATAAACATGATTGAGGTGTCCCCAAGATGTCGCGCCACGGGGAGAAACGCTTTTCCGGTGTGATCCGTCATTGCGCCGGCCAGCCGGCAGGGCCTGTTTTCAAACGCCCGCTCCCGGTAGATTTCCGGGCAGCTCCCTGTTTGGCACGGCACCCCCGCCATATTTAAATGATCGATGATCCTGTCCCGGTTCCATGGGGCCTGTAATTGATCCTGATTGACAAAAACATAGTATTTGTAATAGGAATGATACACTTTGGGCGGCGGCACCGTTACCCGCAAACCCATGGTGTTTTCAAATCCCCGGGTCAGCATGTCTGCATGGGCGCGTCTTTTTTCAACCCAATTGTCCAGTTTTCCGAGCATCACCCGTCCCATGGCTGCCTGCATTTCCGTCATCCGGCCGTTGGTACCGAAACTGTTCACCAGCCACCGGAATCCGGGACCATGATTTTTTGAAAAGGTCTGGTCATAATCTTTTCCATGGTCCTTGAAACTCCAGACCTTTTTCCACAGTTCCGTGTTGTCGGTCACCAGCATGCCCCCTTCACCGCCGGTGGTCATGATCTTGTCCTGGCAGAAGGAAAAAACGGCACAGTCTCCGAAACTGCCGGCCTTTTTTCCTTGAAATTCAGCCCCGTGGGCCTGGGCGCAGTCCTCTATGAGGAAAATTTTGTTTTGCCGGCAAAAAGATGAAATGTTTTTCAGGTCACACGGCCACCCGGCCAGGTTCACCGCGATCACCGCCTTTGTCCGTTCTGTTACACCGCCGGAAATGGATTCCGGGGTGATATTCTGACTTTCCGGATTTACATCCACGAACACCGGAGTGGCGCCCCGCAAGGCCACGCAGGCGGCGGATGCCACAAAGGAACGGGGAGTGACGACAACTTCATCGCCAGGCCCTATATCCAGCGCTGCCAGCACCATATCCAGGGCCAGACTGCCGTTGGCCAAAGCGATAGCATGGCGGGTACCGACATAGCGGGCAAACGCTTGTTCAAACGCCATCACCTCACCGCCTGTCCACTGGTTTATTTTTCCGGATTTCAGCACATTGACGGCGGCCCGGATCTCATCATCTGAAAAGGACGGCCAGGGGGCAAATTCCATCTCATCTCTCCAGGGATTTAATGATTTTAACCGGACTGCCGAATGCCACCACATTGTCCGGAATGTCCGTGTTTACAAAACTGTGCGCACCGACAATGGCGTTCTTTCCAATGGTGATGCCCGGCATGATGGTGGTGTGACTGCCGATGCGGCAATTTTCCCTTAACCGGACCGGCCCTTTTTTCCCGTCAATGGTGGACTCCGAATAAACCGCACAGTGAGAACCGATCTGGACAAAATCTTCGATCACCACGCCTTCACGGGCATTGATATAACAGAATGCGCCGATGTCGGTTTTGTAACCAAGGGAAAAGCCGGCCACGCCCTGCACCATCCATTGGTACCGGGTGGGCTGGCCGTCAATGATCTCAGGATACGTCCAGTTTTCAAATCGATCGGTCATGTTTTATCCCCCATAAATTCCTGCGCCGTCACATGTCCCGGCTGATGGATGCCCTGCTGCCTGAACACCGCAACCAGGGTCATCCGTAAAATCCTCAGGTCCAGGCAGAAACTGCAATGATCCACATACCAGACATCCAGTCTGAATTTTTCCTCCCAGGCGATGGCGTTCCGCCCGTTCACCTGGGCCCAGCCGGTGATTCCCGGCCGAACCTCGTGCCGCCTGGCCTGAATCGGATCATACCGGTCAAGGTACTGCATCAGAAGTGGCCGGGGTCCCACCAGGCTCATCTCTCCGTTGAGTACATTGAGCAGTTCGGGCAGCTCATCCAGGCTGGTTCGGCGCAGCAGGGCCCCGAACCGGGTGAGCCTTTCCGCATCCGGCAGAAGATTTCCGGTGTCATCGGTTTCATTGGTCAGGGTGCGAAACTTGTAAATTTTGAACGGCCGGCCCCGCCATCCGGGTCTCATCTGTGTAAACAAAACCGGGGTCCCCAAATGGTGACGAACCAGCAGGGCGGTCAGAACAAACAGCGGAAACAGCAGGACTGCCAATATGACTGACACTGAAAAATCAAACACCCGTTTCATCTTTATACTCCGGCACAATCTGGCGCATCAGCTGTCTGATCCGGTCCGGATCCCGGATCTGTGCGGCTTGTTTCAAGGCCGCCAGGTGCGGTAAAAGAAGGCGCAGATCCCCGGTATGGCTTTTGAGCACCCGGATTTTTTTGTGGTCCGTGGGGATCACCCCTTCCAGGTCTGTCATCAGCTCTTCATACAATTTTTCCCCCGGCCGCAGCCCGGTATAGACAATATTAATGTCCACATCCGGCTCAAACCCGGAAAACCGGATCAGGTCCCGTGCCATCTGATCTATTTTCACAGGCTCACCCATTTCAAGAATAAATATCTCCCCGCCTTTTCCCATGGCACCGGCCTGAAGGATCAGCTGACAGGCCTCGGGAATCAGCATGAAATACCGGATCATGTCCGGATGGGTCACCGTCACCGGCCCCCCGTCTTTAATCTGTTTTTTAAACAGCGGGATCACGCTGCCGACACTGCCGATCACATTGCCGAACCGCACCGTGATAAACCGGGTACCAACCGCTTGCTGCGCGTTCTGTTTCTGGACCAGCAGCTCACAGATACGCTTGCTGGCGCCCATGACATTGGCCGGGTTCACCGCCTTGTCCGTGGACACGAACACAAACCGCTCACATTTGAATTTCCCGGCCGCGGCCACGATGTTTTCCGTGCCGGCAATATTGTTCTCCACCGCTTTCCAGGGATGCTTTTCCAGCATGGGCACATGTTTGTAGGCGGCCGCATGAAACACGATCTGGGGACGGTAAGACACAAAAATTCTGTCCAGTTCTTCCGGATCCTGGATGTCGGCCAGCACCGGGATGATCGTTACCTGCCTGAAATTTTTGGTCAATTCCAGATCAATCTCGTACAGCGGGCTTTCCGCTCTTTCCAGCAGAATCAGCGTTTCAGGAGAAAACCGGCAGATCTGCCGGCACAGGCCGGTGCCGATGGAACCGCCCGCACCGGTGACCAGCACGCATTTTTTCCCCAGGTAGGCACCGATCTCCTGTTTGTCGAGCCGTACCGGCTCCCGTCCCAACAGATCCCGGTATTCCACATTCCGGATGGCATTGAGGGTGATCCGGCCGTCGATCAATTCCCCCATATCCGGAATGAGCTTGAAATCCACATCCGCCTGTTTGCAGGCATCCAGGATTTCCCGCATCCGTTTTGACGAAGCTGATGGAATGGCAATGATCACCTCTTCGATCTCCATGGCCGGGGCAATGGTTCCCAGTTCGTCGATGGTTCCCAGCACCGGAACCCGGTGAATATTTCTGCCGATTTTCGACCGGTCATCATCCAGAAACCCCACCACATGAGACCGGACAGAAGGGTTTTCATGAAACTGACGACAGATCTTTTCACCGCAGTCCCCGGCCCCGATGATCAGCATCCGGCGGCCCTTGCCCTTGTCCGACCATAACAGCAGGGGTATCAGGCGCTTCACATCCCGAAAGCCGATGTTCCCGGAAAAATTTTCAAAACACAGCCGGGTCAATACCCGGACCCCGATGATCAGCATGAGGGTCAGGCACCAGTCGATAATAAACACCGACCGGGACACCATTTCAAACCGGGTGGTGTACAGAACGACGGTGATCAGAATCAGGCTGGCCACGGTCGAAGCCTTGACGATATTCAGCAGGTCGTTGATGCCGGTATACCGCCACATGCCTTTATACAACCCGAAAAAATAAAAACAGGCCAGCTTGCCCGCCAGCACAAAGAACAACCACTCTTTGAACCGGGTCATGGCCCACAACGGAATGTCAAAATCAAACCGGATCAAATGGGCCAGGTAAAACGCCCCGGACAGAAGCAGGATATCTATCAGCAGGATCAACACCAGATTTCGGGTCAGCTTAATTCTCACCAGACAACCACCTTTTACGAATAATCATGGAAACACCTGTAAACATCAGGGCAGACACCCCATACATGACAAACAGACATCCGGCCCCCTTCGGCTGCAGCCATATGGCAAGACACCCGATAACCAGCTGGGCCAGGCCATACCCCAGCGCCACCTTCCAGTGTTCGATTCCGGCTTCATTGACCAGCACCTGATAGATGTGTTTGCGGTGGGGCTCCACCAGAGAATCTTTGTCCCATATCCGGACACCCATGGTAAACAGTTCATCAAAGTAAAACATGGACAGAAACCCGGCCATCACCAGAAAATCCGTCAGGTCCCGGGACAGAAAGATCACCAGGCAGGCAAACACAAACCCCAGAAGGATGCTGCCCACATCCCCTAAAAAGACCGATGCCCTTGGAAGACTGAAGCACAGAAACCCCAGGCAGGCAGCCGACATTGCCAGGCTCAGCAGAATGAAAGACACGGGCATGTCTGACATCCAGGCATGCACCGCCACCAGTAAAAAAGCCAGAACGCCCGTGATGCCGGCAATACCGTCGATACCATCCATGAAATTGTAAAAATTGGCTGTTCCGACAATGAAAATCAGCACCGGTAACCAGATCACATAGGCGCTTGGATCTGCCTGCTGAAAGTATAAAAAGAAAACCAGAAAAAACAGGCTGCATCCGAAATGTATCAGCAACCGGTGGGATACCGGCAGGATATGCTTATCAGCGCCCCAGAAACTGGCCAGAGAGATCACCAGGGCCGGCAACCAGACAAAAAAAGGAATCAACAGAAAAAGGCTGGACACCACCAGGGCCGATAAGATTCCGAATCCCGCGCCTTTGGGAATCTCCCTGTGATGAGAGCTTCGAAGGTTCGGCACATCCACCATTCCGATCCGGACGCCGAATCGCTTCACAAGCCATGATCCGCTAAATCCCAGCAGAAAACTGATAAATACAAGCAGCATTTATGATCATTACACCTTCTGCCGGATATAATGCCGGCGGTTATTCAAATACCAGTCCACGGTCTCGGCTATCCCTTTTTCCACCGTCTGGGGCGGGTTCCATCCCAGCCGGGTATGTATTCCGGACGGATCAATCTGAAGCGTTCCCCAGAGCCGGTCATACACACCTTTTTTGCCCAGAAGTGACAGTCCTGTTTTCATGATTCGGTCAGATACGGCAAACAACCGGGACGGCCGGTCCATGGCAGCGGCGATGGCTGTGATCAACTCCGGGGTGGACAGATCCTGATTGTCGCTGACCACAAAGGTCCGGTTTCCCGCCTTTTCATGACACAGACACAGACACACGGCATCCACCAGATTTTTGAGGCTGATGAAGCTGCGCCGGTTGGCAACCGCCCCAAATGGCATGGGCACACCGGCATACACCAGATCCAGCAGTTTGAGAAAATTGGCCTTCACACCGGGTCCATACACCAGCGGTGACCGGAGGATCACCACTTCCATGCCGGTTTCCGACGCAATTTCCTGAAGGGATTTTTCCGCTTCATGTTTGGCGGTTGCATACGCATTCTGGGGGTTCGCCGGACTGGTTTCACAAAACGGCCCTGCCGTGGTAGCGCTGCCGTTGACCAGAATGGAACTCATGAACACAAACCGCTTCACCCCCTGCCGGGCCGCCTGAACCGCCAGGTTCCGGGTTCCCTCATGGTTGACGGAAAAAAACTGTCGGTGGCCGTGCTTGCCTGTTCTGTCCGGAACATGGGCCACACCGGCCAGATGCACCACCTGGTCGATGCCTGTCAAACATGAAGACCACCGGGTATTTCCATCGATATTGTCCACAACAACCTGGCGGCAGGCATTGAATTCCGACTGTTGTCCTTTATCTTCCAACGTTTTTCTGAACGTACATGTTAGGTGATGCCTCTGGTGCAGCAGTGCCTGAAAAAGGGCTTTACCCACAAATCCGGTCGCTCCGGTAACCAGAATATTCATGAATCAGAGCCCATTGAACTTTCTCAATTCTCCAAACTTATGTTGCGTTAATCATTTCCGGCTATGTTTAGTAAACTTCACTGCCGATGTCAATGTTCAGGTCCATATTGGGTCCATTTTACGGCAATAATTCGACCATTAACACCAAAAAGATTCATATTCGATTAATCTTCTAAATGCTTTTTTTGGCGACAAAATGTCATTTTTGTATAACACATAAAAATCTGGCGTGACCCCCCTGTTTCATGCTATAGGATCCTGACAGGTTCAAACAATTTCAGACCGTAATTTTTACGGCACTTTTGCAAGGACACAGAACTATGATAAGAAATGAAAACGGGTTTTCCTTTATCGAGCTGATGGTGGTGGTGATCATCCTGGGCATTCTGGCCGGAATGATCGTGCCGCGGTATATGGGGAGAACGGATGATGCCAAAGTGATCAAGGCAAAAATGGATATTGTCGCCATTGAGACCAGCCTGAAAATGTACTATCTGGACAATGGATTCTACCCCACCACCGAGCAGGGACTGAAAGCCCTTGTTGAAAAACCCACGACCGAACCGGTTCCGGCCCGATGGAACGAAAGCGGATACCTGGACAAACGCAGTGTTCCCAAAGACCCCTGGGGTCGGGAATATCTGTATCTGTGCCCCGGCGTCAACGGGGAGTATGATATCCTTTCCTATGGCGGGGACGGTGTGCCCGGCGGTGAAGGCAAAAACCAGGATATCAAGAGCTGGGAAATCGAGTGACAGGTAAACGGCCATATGGTTTCACTCTGGTGGAACTGATTGTCGTCATTGCCCTCATTGCGATACTTTTGACAGTCACCCTGCCGAAATTCGACATTGCCGGAATATTCAAAAGCCGGACCATGGGAGCAGAAGATCTGGGCCGGTGGATTGCCATGACCAGGCATCAGGCCCTGAAGGAAAACAGGGATATCACTGTGCATATCGATGACGATGGTTCCCGGTTATGGCTCACCCACAGCGGCATGAACGAGACAGATCTGGAAACCACCCGGTCCGACGCCATGATGCTTCCCGGCAATCTGCGCATCACGGACATGATTTTTGCCGAAGTCTTCCGCCACGGCATGGCAGATTTTCGTGAAACCGGTTCAGAGCGGATCATTCGTTTCAACCGGAACGGATATGCTGACGGGGTGATTCTGCATGTCACCGACCGCGGATCGCCGATGTCTCTGAAAGTGGCCCCGTTTCTCATGGAAATCGAAACAATTGACAGACATGTGTCATATGATGATGACTGCCCGTAACCTGCCCGGAAAATCAGACCGGGGCTTCACCCTTCTGGAGGTTCTGGTGGCCATGGTGATCATGGCGCTCACCCTGCTTACCCTGCTTCTGATGCACTCCGGCACCATCCGGCTGGCCGGTGCCGGCATATTCACCGGCAGTATCCCGATGCTGGCCCAAAGTGTGCTGGCGGAACAGATGGCGGATTCATCCGGTTTCCACCAGGGGGCCGGCAGTTTCGGTCCGGAATTTCAGGGCCTGGAATGGACTTGTACCACTGAGGATGCGACATGGGAAGATCCGGTCAATCTGTCGGATCAGCAGCTGGATCGATTCAAAAAAATCGAGATCGAAATATCCGCGCCAGGAAGGGGCCGGTCCTGGTCCATGACCACCTGGCGCTATCTGGTGGAGCCTGATGACTGATACTGGAAAATACGGATTCACCCTGCTGGAAATCCTGGTGGCCATGACGATCTTTTCCGTGACCCTGCTGACCCTGTTTTCCACATTCCGAACCGTTTCCACCTCCTCGGAACGGGTGAGGAACGAGATCCGTCGCCATGAAAGGATACAGCAGTGCATGGACGTCGATGGCCGCCGATCTGGAGCAGATTCTACTGCCCCGCCCTCCCCGGTACCACCCCCCGGACGTCAACCAGTCCCCGGACCCTTACCGGTTTTTGGGCACTGAAACCGGAATCCAGGGCACTTTTTTCTCACGCCTGCAATTTTCCACCCTCAACCACCTGGACCTGGGACCGGGATATATCCATGGGGCCGGCCGGATACACTATTATGTCCACCGTCATGAAAACCGGTTGGATCTGCACCGGTTCGACGGCACGCTTCTGTCGGATTTTGATCCGGATCCCTGCATCGATCCGGTGCTCTTCAGAGACATTCAGGACTTTTCTTTGACCTTTACAGACATCGAAGGCAATGATCATTCCGTCTGGGACTCTGAATCGGACCGGTTTGACCACACCTTCCCCACCCGGATCACCATCTCTTTGAAACCGGCAGGACAGGAAACCGGGGTGCCGCTCCAGACCACCGTGGCTCTTCCCGTATCCAGGCAGGTGAAAAAATGAACCGGAATCAGAACGGCATGGCCCTGGTGGTGGTGCTCGGGGTGATTGCGGTGCTGCTGGTCACCGGACTGCACCTGTCCAAAATGACCACGGAAACGGTGACCCTTGCCCGGCTGCACACCGATCAGTTCACGGCCCGTGAAATGGCCCGGTCCGCCATCCACCTGGCCATGGCCCTTCTGGCGGATGACGCGGCAAAAACCGACACAGACGCCATCCAGGAAGACTGGGCCGACCCGGACACCCTGTCCCGGATGGTCGAACAGCTGGGATATTCCCGGGGGCAGATCAGGCTTGCCATCACGGATGAACTGGGAAAAATCCAGGTCAATGCCCTGATGCAGCGGTTTCCCGGCCACCAGGTGAATCCGGACCAGGTAATGTTGTGGGAACGGCTGCTGGAACAGCATGTGGATGCTAACCGGTCTCAAACAGATCATGATCCGCAAGAGGTGATCAATGCCCTCATCGACTGGCTGGACTCGGGGGATGATGACGCCGTCACCGGACTGTCCGGCGCCGAATCTTTATACTATGCCGGGCGGTTTCCTGCCCATGCCTGTGCAAACAAAGACATTGACCATCTGTCTGAAATGCGCAACGTCAAGGGCTTTTCTGCCGATATGTTTGCCTTTTCCGGCAATGAACCGGACCCGGAAGTGCCCGGGAAAACAGCGCCTGTGACCTGGAAAGACCTGTTCACGGTTTACGGTCTCTTTAACGAGGCGGATGACGGGAAAAGCTACCGCTATCCGGGCCGCATCAATATCAATACGGCTAATCTGGAGGTGATTCAGGCCCTGCTTCCCCTGGGCATGACGGAATTCGCCCAGGATATGCTTGACTATCGCGCCCAAAAATCAGAAGATGGGGAAATGTTTCTCAATCCCCTGGACAAAGGATGGTACCGCCGGGTGATCGGATTGTCAGCAAATGAACGGGAGAAATTCGAGCGCATGATCCGTTATGACAGCCATATATTCAGGGTCACCGCCCTGGTGCGGCTGAACCGGGCACAGGTCGGCCTGACCGCCTATGTGTTGCGGGAACAGCAGGAAAAATCCCGTCAGTGGATCTGCCGGATCATCCAGATGGAAAGGATGTGACCGATGGGCAGCCGTTTGCTGATGCTGGATATCGCTGTTCACGGCATGACCGCCATGGTCATGGAAAAAAAAATCTCCGGATTCACGCCCACGGGGCAGACTTCTGTGGCCCGAAAAGAACTGCCTGATCCCCTGCCCGAAGATGTCTCGTGGTACCGGGCCGCCCTGGATGCCGTGGCGGAAAAAATTGATCTGTCTTCCTGCACGGAAGCGCTGGTGCCTGATCCCCGGCCGGGATCTCTTTTTCCGAAACATCAGTCTGCCGTTCTCCAGCCCCGGTAAAATCGCCCAGGTTCTGCCCCTGGAGCTGGCGCCGTATCTGCCGGAAGACACCTGTGTATCGGATTTCATTTCTCTGGATATCCGGTTCGTCAAAGATCAGCACCTGATTTTGACCGCATCAGCAGCAGATGCCATGGTTCAGGAAATCATCTCTTGTCTGAAAGATTACCACATCAGGCCCCGGATCATCACCCCCAGAGAAATCGCCATGGCCGCCGCCTGTATCCGGCAATCCAGCCTTTCCGCAGAGCGAATCGTCATCCACGCAGGTTTGAGCGGCATCACCCTGATTCTGATGTCCGGATCCAAGCCGGTCATGGTCCGGTCCCTGGCCTTATCCGACCGGACTCCGGATGCCATTGCCGACCATCTGCTGCGATTGGCCACGGGATTCAGGCACCGCTCCGGCCTGGACACCCGGTTTCACATCTGTCTGGTCCAGGAAACCGATGCCATGGATCCGGCGTCCCTGACAAAGGCGATTCAACAGACAGATAGACAGGCATCATTTTTCTTCACCGACACCGTCACGGTCATGGAACCGGACCCTGCCCTTGTGCCCGACCTGCTGTTGAAAAACGCCGGCGACCTGTTCAATTTTGCAAGACAGTATCCCGGTTTCGGAAACTTCTTTCACAAGTTCAGGCGGGAAGTGCTGGTCACCGGCATTTTCGGGGTCCTGGTAGCGGTTTTGTCCGTACTGACCCTGTATCAGGATGTGCATCGCCTGGAAAAACAGGTGGAAGCCGCCCGCCGGGCCGGAATCGAGATCTATCAGCAGACATTTCCCCAGGATACCCTTATGCCCGGCCATTCCCCGCTGCTGCGCATGCAGGCCCAGGTGAAACAGGCGGTTGCGCAGAACAGCGGCGCCCGGTTTCAGGACATGGCCGTCACACCGGCATTGCCGGCCATTGACGTGCTGTATGAATTGTCCGCCCGGGTTCCCGACGGCATGAATTTGCGCCTGTCCCGTCTGCTGCTCAACAACGGTCAGGTGACGATTTCCGGCACCACCGACAGCTTCAATACAGTGGACCGGTTGAAAACCTCTCTGGAACAATCAGACATTTTCAAATCGGTCACCATCCACACGGCCGATGCCGGCAGAGTCGAAAACCAGGTCATCTTTCAATTTCGAATCGAGATCTGAGGCCCATGAACGCATTGTCCACCAGAGAAAAAACCATTGTCGTCACAGGCATTGCCATGCTATTTGTGTTTCTGGTCGTGCAGTTTGTGTTTTTTCCTTTGATGGACCGAAAAAAGGAGCTGAAACGGATTCTGACCATCGAACAGGACGCGCTTCATCAGATGACCGCACTGCAAAATCAATACTCAAGCCTGACCCGGGACATGGGCGGACAACAGGCGCTCATGGCGGACCGTTCCCCGCAGTTCACCCTGTTTTCATTTCTGGACAGCCGGGCGGAAGCCAGCGGAATCAAAAAAAATATCGATTACATGCGTCCTTTTTCCCAGACAGCCGAGGATGGGTCCTTTCAAATCTCAAAGGTCCGGCTTAAACTGAAAAACCTGTATCTGAACGATTTCATGGAATTTCTCAAACAGGTGGAGACATCGGGCAACGGGGTGCATGTCGTTTCCATCTCCCTGGCCCGGACCGGAGAAAAAGACAATATGCTGGAAGCGGTTCTGGAAACCCAGACACTGATGCCCGGGGAGGCGCCGTAACATGTCTTTGAAACGCACGCTGTTTTTTCTGATCTATTTCATGGCGGCACTGGCCGTGTTCGCGGTTCTGCGATTCCCGCATCAGGCCGCTGCCGTCAAGATCAGCCGGATGGGAGAGGCCTTGTTCCCGGGGCTGGACATCACCCTGGACCGGGTGTCCCCGGCCCTGCCTTTGGGACTGAAAACAGAAAATCCGCGAATCCGGATTTATGACGTCATCACCGTGGAGCCGGATGATCTCCGGATCTTTGCCCCGGTTCCGGCAGCCCTTCGCCTGAAAAAAGACCTGCATGTTGAATCGTCTCTGTGGAACGGCACCATTTCCGGAAAAATCACCGGCATCACGGTGTCTCCCCCGGCCTGCTCCGGACTGGAGATGATTCTGGCCGGACTGCAGATCCGAAACCTGACCACTGCCATGCAGGGGATGCGTGCATCCCTGTCCTTTGATCTGTCCGGCCGGTACCAGGTGCACAACCGCCTGGAAAACCCCAAAGGCTCCGGCAATCTGACACTGTCTTTGCTGACCTGTGCCATCGAGGATGATTTTCTCAACACCATGGGCATCTCAGACCTGGATTTTAACCAGGTGGATGTGGCATTTGAAAGACACGGACAGAAAATAGATATCCTGGAACTGCATGCCACCGGCGACATCATGAACATAAATGCCGCCGGACAGATGACGATGACCGGCGCCCGGATCACGGAACCGTCCAACTGGCGAATCGATCTGAAAGGCAATCTTTACCCCCATCCGGCCCATGTGGCCCGGTTTGCAACGGTCCTGCCCATGGACGACCTGTTCCAGAACCAGCCGGAAAAAGGAATCCCCTTCACCCTGAGCGGTCCGGCCGACGCCCTGGAAATAAACCGATGAAACGCCTGTATCTCATTGCACAGCTGCTGCTGATCACGATGGCCGCATATCAGGTGACCGGCATGACATACCGGCAGATCTTTTCACCGGTGGACCCCGGATTTGAAGCACTGCAAACCCGGTCCAGTGACCCTTCAAGTGCGGCAGGGCCGATCTCTGCAGTATCTGAGAAGGATTACTCCGTCATCATTGAAAAAAACCTGTTTCATGTGTTGACCCGGGATCCGGATACCGGGTCCGACCGCCCTGCCGAAGCCCCGGTGGAACAACCACTGGAAAAGACCCGGTTGCAGCTGGCTTTGTGGGGAACCGTCACGGCCGCTTCCGACAAACATGCCTTTGCCGTGATTGAAAACAAGAAAACAGGGGAGCAGTCCCTTTTCCAGGTCGGAGATACCGTGGAGGGAGGCGTGATCCGGAAAATCGCCCGCAACCAGGTGATCCTGCGTGTCGACGGCAAAGACCAGCTGCTGGAAGTGGACTTCACCCGGAAACCCGCGTCTCTGGTATCGTCGCCCCCGTCACTGCCTGAACCGGAAACCGGGTTCCCCGATCCGGAAACACCCCCTGAACAGGCAGGGTCTTCCGGCCTGCCCAGCCTGATGAAGCAGGCCCGGATCCGGCCGTTCTTTTCCGACGGAAAACCGGACGGTCTGCTGCTGTACGGCATCCGGAACGATTCAGTCTTTCAGCAGGTCGGGCTGAGAAACGGGGATATCGTCAAATCCATCAACGGCAGTGACATTCTGTCCGCCCAGGATGCGGTGACCATTTATCAGTCCCTGAACACCCCTTTAGAGGAAATGCCCGATATCCGGTTCACCGTCCAGCGACGGGGAAAAATCCAGGAAATTGTTTACAATGCGCAAAATAATGAATACACAGTGGAAAACGCATCTGATGAATAAGGAACCATTATGGACCAGTCGATCATGACAACCCGATTCTGTCAGCTTGAAACACCTGCTTCGCATACCTGGTGGCCTGTGGTACTTGATATGCTTCATCTGCCTGGCATCCGGTCCGGTTCAGACGGCCTCGGCCCAGGAAAATCCGGCGCCCGAAGAAAAGATCGCCATTGATTTCGACAATGTGGACATCAAGGTGTTCATCAAATTCATCAGTAAAATCACCAACACAAACTTTGTGGTGGACAGCCGGGTCCGGGGCAATGTCACGGTGATCTCTCCTACAAAACTGTCCAGAAAAGAGGTCTACAAGGTATTTGAATCCGTGCTGGAGATCAACGGGTTTTCTGCAGTGGATTCCGGGGGGGTCACCAAAATCGTTCCGATACCCGATGCCAAGGCCGACAATATCGACACCCGGTTGACCTCGGCAGCCGATGAGCCGGCAGACCGCCTGGTCACCCGGATCATTCCGCTGAAGTACGCGGATTCGGACGAACTCCAGCGCCTGTTCATTCCGCTTTTGCCCAAAGGCAGTGTCATGCTGTCCTACAGGGACACCAACATGCTCATTGTCACCGCATCTTTGTCCAGCATCGAACGGCTTTTGAAAATCATCCATACCATCGACGCCCCCAATATCGGCAAAACCATTTCCGTGATCCCGGTGAAACACGCGGATGCCGCCAGGCTGGTCACCACCCTGACCGGTATTTACAGCGCCCGGCAGAGAGAAGAAAAAAAAGCACCGGATATGGGCATGATGGCCCATTTTGTGGCAGATGAACGAACCAATGCCCTGGTGATTCTGGCCAATGAAGTGGAAACCCGGCGGGTGGAAGAACTGATCGAACTTCTGGACCGGGAGGTGCCCAAAGGAGAAGAAAAAATCCGGGTCTATTACCTGGAACATGCGACTGCCGAAGATCTGGTCAAAGTGCTCCAGGAAATACCGGCCCGGAAAGACGCCCAGAAAACGGAAGGGCAGAAACTCGCCCCGCTGCTGTCCGAATCAGTGCACATCAGTGCGGACAAGGCCACCAACTCCCTGATCATCATGGCGGAAAAAGAGGATTATGCCGTGCTCGAGGAGGTGATCGCCAAGCTGGATATCCCCCGGTCCATGGTGTATATCGAATGCCTGATCATGGAGGTCAATGTCAACCGGGGTCTGGATATCGGTACGGAATGGCGCACCTCACAGGAGTTTGACGGTGGAGAGAAAGTCGGGTTCACGGGGTTTGGTGCCACAGGCGACAGCGGCTACAGCGGCCTGAACCAGGTATCCGGTGACGGATCCCTTCCCCGGGGGTTCTCTTTGGGGGTCCTGGGCAAGAATATCACCATCGGCGGGGTGACATTCCCGGATATCCAGGCCATTGTCAGGGCCTATCAGACAGACAAGGATGTCCATATCCTGGCCACCCCCCAGCTGTTGACCACGGAAAACGAGGAAGCCGTCATCACCGTGGGCAAGAACGTCCCGTTCCAGACCCGGTCGGCCGCCGAATCCGCTACGGAAGTGTACAGCTCCTTTGAATACCGGGATGTGGGGATTACCCTGAAAATCACGCCCCAGATCAGCAAGGGGCGGCTGGTGCGGCTCAATGTGTTCCAGGAACTGACCAAACTGGACACGGTGAATCAGAACAACCCGGACCGGCCCACCACGTTCAAGCGCCAGATCGAAACCGCCATTATCGTGGAAGACACCTACAGCGTGGTCATCGGCGGGCTGATCGATGAAACCGTTACCCAGTCCGAAAGCAAAACCCCGTGTCTGGGGGATGTGCCGGGTCTGGGATGGGCGTTCAAAACCATTTCCGAAGGAGAGGAGCGCACCAATCTGTATGTGTTTCTCACGCCCCGGGTGGTCCGAAATCCCCTGGAGGTGCAGGAAATTCTCAATGAAAAACAGCAGGAAATGAACCGGGACTTTGAAAAAGGCTCCATTCCTTTGTACCGGAAACTGGACCGGCTCCGGGACCGCATGTCCGATTCACCGTCAGACAAGGCAACACCTTAAACCATGATCGATCAGTTCATCGATATTCTGACCGACGAATTCGGTGTTCCGGCAACGGAAACCCAAAAGATCCTGGCCGCCTATGAACAGGACCGCCCCGGCCTGATGAGCGCGGTGCTGGCGGCTCACCTGGTATCCGAACCGGAGCTGCTGGAAATTCTGGGCCGGATTTACCATCTGCCGGTCACTTTGGTGCTGGAACCGGACCATGCCGATGATGCCTGGACCCGAAAGATCTCCCGCAACTTTCTGAAAAAAGCCTGCCTGGTGCCTTTGATCCGGCAAGACAGCCGGCCGATAATTGCAATCAACGACCCGTCGGATCTAAGCCCGGCCGATGATGTGGCGGCCCGGATCGGGCTAAATGATTATGACCTGGTCCTGGCCCCGAAAAACCGCATTTTATGGACCGTGAACATCCTGTACGACCGGTCCGGGGACAGCGCCCGGCAGCTGGCACAGGACATGGAAGGCGATGAATACATCATCGATGATTCCGAACAGACCGCCGACCTGCTCGATGAAGTCAGCGACGCCCCGGTGATCCGCCTGGTGAACCGGATGATCTCCCAGGCGGTCAAGGCCGGGGCCAGCGACATCCACATCGAACCGTTCCAGCACAGTCTCAAGATCCGGTACCGCATCGACGGCATTCTCTACGAACGCCTGACCCCGCCCAAAGGCATCCAGGCGTCCCTGGTATCCCGGATCAAGGTCATGGCCAGCATGAACATCGCTGAAAAACGCATTCCCCAGGACGGCCGGGCCCAGGTGCGCATCGGAGACCAGGAGATCGACATCCGCATCTCCACCGTGCCCACCAGCTACGGCGAACGCCTGGTCATGCGCCTGCTCAACAAATCGGGTTATTTTCTCTCCCTGGACCAGTTCGGCCTGTCAGACGATCATTTTGAGCGGCTGAACCGCATCATCCGCCAGACCCACGGCATCGTCCTGGTCACCGGTCCCACAGGGTCGGGCAAAACCACCACCCTTTACGCAGCGTTGTCACAAATCAATTCCCCGGACAAAAACATCATCACCATCGAAGATCCGGTGGAATACAACCTTACCGGCATCGGCCAGATTCAGGTGAATGCCAAAACCGGGGTCACGTTTGCCAGAGGGCTGCGGGCCATCGTGCGCCAGGACCCGGATGTGATCCTGGTGGGAGAAATCCGGGACATCGAAACCGCGGGCATCGCCATCCAGTCCGCCCTCACCGGGCACCTGGTGTTCTCCACCCTGCACACCAATGACGCGGCCGGTGCCGTCACCCGGCTCAAGGACTTAGGCGTGGAACCATATCTGATCGCCTCATCGGTAAACGCCATCATTGCCCAGCGCCTGGTGCGCATCCTGTGCCCCCACTGCCGCAGACCCTATATTCTCACACCCGAAGATGTGAAAACCATTCATATCAACGGTTCCGACCTGGTGGGCACCCACGTGTACAAACCCCGGGGATGCACGCACTGTTTTGACACCGGATACCTGGGACGTCAGGCCATTTTTGAAGTTCTGGAGCTGGACGACGAAATCCGTCAGCTGATCCTGCAGACATCTGAAACCAATAAAATCCGGGAAATGGCGATTCACAAAGGCATGAGCACCCTGCGCAGCGACGGCATGGCCAAAGTGCTTCAGGGCGTGACATCCATCCGGGAGGTGTTCCGTGTCACCCAGGAATAACTGGATGATCCTGCCTGTGGTGGCGATCCTGTATCTGACACTTCCGGCCTGGGGTCAGTCTCCCCCGGATCCGGACACACATGAGAACCCGATTCTCCGGTTTTATCAGACCTATATTTCCGGCGCGGACGGGAACCGCTGTCCCATGTATCCGTCCTGTTCCCATTATGCGGCCCGGGCCCTGAAAAAGCACGGGCCGGTCATGGGATGGATCATGGCCTGCGACCGGCTTTTACGGTGCGGCCGAAGCGAAACCCGGCTGTCTCCCCAAGTCCGGGCTCATGGCCGGTCCCTGACCTTGGATCCGGTGGAAGCCAATGATTTCTGGTGGTTCACGCCCCGACCCGATCCGGAGGGACAATGAAAAAAGACTTGCAGGGGAAGGGTTTTCTGATTCCTGCTTCATGGGTGCTGGCCTGTCTGGTGTGGGCAGCCGTGGCACTGATCCGGCCCGTTCCAGTCCCGGCGGCAGACGATCTGAAACTGGTCATTTCACCGGACCGGCAGTTCGCTTATGCCGACACCCTGTTCCAGGAACAGGATTTTCGAACGGCAGAGGTCGAGTTCAAGCGGTTCATCCATTTCTTCCCCAGGGATTCCCGGGTGGATGAGGCCGAATTCAAGACCGGAATGGCGCTTTTTTACCAGGAACAGTTCCATGAAGCAGCCCGGCAGTTCAACCGGATGATTGTCAATGACCCGTCCCTGTCCCGCCCCCATACCAAAGAGGCGTATATCATGCAGAGCCGGGCTTTCAAACAGCTGGGCAACCTCGGATACGCCCGGGTGGTGCTGGAAAACTTTCTCAAACTGACGGATGATCCGGACACCCGGGACTTGATTCACCTGGATCTGGCGGAGCTGCACATTCAGGCGTCCCGAAAACCCGGCACAGACGAGATGGATCAGGCCCTGACTATCTTGGAAAAAATATCATCGGACGGACCGCTGCATGCCCAGAAAAACGACCTGACCGCCCGTATCCGGGCGGTGCAGTCCCTGCCGGAAAAAAATCCGACCCTGGCCGGTATTTTCGCGGTCATCCCGGGCGCCGGGTTCCTGTATACCGGCCGGTTCCACGATGCCGCCGCTGCATTTGTCGTCAATACCGGGCTGGGGCTGGCTGCCTGGAAAGCGTTTGATCAGGACAACCCGGCCCTGGGAACCATGGTGGGTCTGGTCGGGTCCGGATTCTACACCGGCAGCATCTACGGATCCGTCACCGCGGCCCACAAGCACAATCATGCGCAAAAAATCCGGATTCTGGACCGGGACTTTCAACTGGATGCGGGATTGACCCCTGAAAATCCCGGCCTGGCCGTGTTTCTTCCCGTCCGTTCTGAAACCTTCTCTCTGCCGGTCCTCTGCCGTCTCCTGCGGTTTTCCGGGCGGCTCCGGTGTTCATCTTTTACTGACGTCGCGCAGATTCAGTAAACATAAATGGTCTTCATCAAAACAGCGGCGCTGAGCTGAAACTGCAGTTCCATGAGGTTTCCTTCCCTGCTGCTGCCCGGCGCTTCAATGGAAAGGATTTCATTCACTGTATGATATCCCCGCTTTTTTCCCAGGGTTAAAAAGATAATCACCGTTGGCATTTTCCAGGTTCATGCCGTTGAGTAAAGCCCTGGCACTTCCTTTGAAATCGAAAAAAGTCAGGCTGAGCTCCAGGGGCTCCAGAACCAGCCGGGTGGAAATAATTTCCCCCGGCTCGATCACCGCCGGCGGAGATGTAAATCTGGCCCGGTAAGTGGCGTGTTCCCCGTGGACTCTGCCGCCTGCGTCCTAGCGTCCCACATAGGTTATTTTGCCGACACGCCGGTTCGGTCCGCACTCTCGGGAGTACGTCTGCGCACCGGCATTTCTTTGGTTTTTATGATCCATTTCATCTGCCCCGTCCTCATGAATGGTTTCAACCAGAACCCATGCGTAAGTTGCGGGCACAGGGTCGGATCCGCCCTGTGCCAAAGCGGTTACCTTGTTTTTTGCGGCCTGAACCGTTGCCGGGTCATGGGTCACCGGCAGGCCTGCGTTGAATGCCGTGACCGTTCTCCCAGTCATCCGGGGTATCCTGCACCTGGTCGGCCATGTGATTTGGAGATCTCCGCCCGGTCGGCACAACCGCCAATAGGCCGCCACAGTGGCGGCATCGGTCGGATTGTAATACTGCCCGGTTCCCGGAGCATAGTCTTCGATCACGCCCACAAGCAGGGCCACCACCTCTCCCCGGGTCCGTCCCTCATACAGCAGCCCCACCCAGTAGGTGATGCCTTCAGGATCCAGGGACACTGTTTTGTTGAGCGTGTTGGCATAAATATGCTCGATAAAAGCCTGATTCGTGTCCAGGCTGGTGCCAAATGATTTTCGCCGCCGAGAAGTTCCCAGCATGGCAGCAGCAGCAGCAGTCATGTTCGGCTGGTTTCGCCAGAATGCGTTGCCTTCACCTTCCGATGCCCGACCGAAAATCGACACATACAGCTGCGATACCTGGGTCTGAGTCAACCCTGAATAAACCGCGCCGGCATTTCCCAGCAGCAGCAGACAAACAATCACCGTTCCCCAAAATTTCTTTGCCATAAAAACCTCCACATTGTCATCTCTGTCATCGACCATGACAGACTTTCATAAAAAAAGAATTTTTTTGTCAACAATTTTCGACACCCCGCCCTGTATAAAATATATTCAGGTTAAAACCAAATGAAACAGCTTGGCCTGTATTCGACAATCATCCCTTTTCTTCTTATCAACAACAAAAGAAAGGTCTTAGTAATTGAATGAACAGCAGGGTTACCATCGATTCAGCATTTGAAAAAATGGACTTTCCGCTCTGACAATCCTGTTCATCAATAACCTGATTGAAAGGCCGGTATTATGAAAAAAGTGACTGAGATGTTTTTCATGTTTTTCATCTTTTTCTCTGTAATATGTATTCCCACCTCAAGCCAGGCATTTGACATCATTCTGGACAACACCTCCCCGAACCATACCGTGAAATCCGGCAGCGATGAACGGATATACGGCTCGCCATCATCCAATCAAATTTTGATCGAAAAAAGCTGGCGCCAGAGCAGAACTGTATTATTTTCCCGGGAGAAAATACCATACAGATTCAGTCAAATTCGGATTTGTTTGCCGTGTCCCGCTCCAGGCACTTTTGTGACATTTCAGGGAACCGACCAAACCGTTGCTGACGATTCCGGCAACGGCTTATATTCAGATTCTCTCTTTTTCAGACCGAACCCTGACATAGAGCGTTTATTCCAATCAGGTAATGCTCGATGATCAGGTCATCACCACGGTATCTTCGCCCATTGAATTTCCGGCGGAACTGCTGATGATAGAAACCATTGGCGGCGATGGAGGAACCCTGGCTGTTGATGATTACAGTCTGGTGATCCCGCAGGGACTGTTTACCCGACCCCGGTCAATTTGTCGCTTTACAAAATGGGTAAAAGCCGGGGTTTGGAAACAGACATGACAACGCCTACCTTCCGGGCGAACGGTCTGGAAGATGATTTCCCGCTCTCGAGTGATTCCGGTATCTGAGACACAGGGGCACGTTATCAGATGAAAGTTTTATCGTTGTGGGTGAAGAGGTCTTTGTCTCCCAGCCGGTCGATACCGGGATCGATACCGACTTTGATCCCTGCGGCAGCGGATGCTGATTTGTTAACCGCTTCCGGGCAGTCTGTTACCGTTTTGAATCAGTATTCCCTGGACAGTGAAACAGCCGCTGAAATGCATGACAGTGCCAATGTCAGCCGATTTCTTGATTTTTCCGGAATAACCGGATGGAAAACGATGGTATATCACCCGGGACGGCCCAGGGCATTTTGCAATCCAGTATCCGGTCGAAACCGTCACTCATTCCCAGGCCAGATCCCTGGGTCAGATGCTCGAAACCGCCTATGATACGTTTCAGACAATGGGATTCAGTTACGCAAACAGAACAGGCCTGGCCGGTGAACGTGACCATCGAAAAACTGGGAGATGAGGCATATGGCTTTCACTGTCCGTCAATATGGGGACACAACCGTGCGACCCTTCAGTTCAACCGGGATAAACTGGATGAAACCGAACAGATGGCCACCACGGCCGGCCATGAATTTTTCGATCCTGGTCCAGTACCCGTATGACCCCGAATGTCGTATCCCGGGCAAAAATCAGCCCGACCCATCACTGGCTGAATGAAGCCTGTGCCGTGTGGGTGGAAGAAAAAATTCTCATCAAACCCCAATTATGAATCAGCCGTTCGTGACGGACACAAAGCAAGCCCGTTCAACGGTATTCATGCCCCTGCGGTGACCGGCAATGCCGGGCATCACGGCTCCGGCATGTCTGCATCTATCAAATTTCTGGTCAATGAATTCGCAGAGTACCGGCGCAGTCCGGGACATTTACTTTGAAAATTTTTGATGGCATTCATCCGGTCGAAGCAATCAACATGGCGACCAATTATCAATTGACAGAATCTTTGGGAAAAATTTTTACGGGATATATCACGGTAGCATTTGATCGGGTTTCGACCGAGCATATGTCTTGGTAGTATCCTCTCTCGACATGTTCCGGATCCAAACTGATGCGGATTCAAATAAATCCTTAACTGAAAATTATCCGGATCTGTCTGCCCGGCTGTTTATCATCCGTCTGGATGACAAAGATATCCCCCATTCGAAAGCGGTTCACCTTGAAACCGATCAGGATGTTTGCGATATTACGCTGTTCAAGTTCAAACAAACCGATCTCCGGGGACAATATCTTGCACACTCAACCACCAAAAAACTGGTTCAAAAGGGGGTGCGCATTGAACTCACGGCGGATACCATCTGCCCTGGTCATGGTGACCGAATCCAACTTTCTTTTTCTCCTGAATACCGACTCTAAGCCGATCAAGCTGGATATTGCCGTCAAATCCCGCGGCTGCCGCCCTGTCACTTTCCAGCTCATTAGACACCCTGGATGCGGATGGCATCAGTACCAGCACCGTCACGGCGACGGTCACCGACGACATCGGCAACCCGGTGCAGGGGGGAAACCGTCACCTTTACAATCGACAGCGGCATCCTGTCTTCAGCGACGGCGGATGCCCGACTCTCGACGGCCGGGCTTTGTGGTTTATACGGCCCCCGATACCGAACCACCGGGTGGCGTCTCGAACACCACCGCAGCCACCTCCAATTCCTGTCACCACCCCAATCCGTTATCACGATCAATCCCTCACTGTCCTGGCCCGGATCGCCTGCCCCGCAATGGTGTCCGCAGGAAAGTGACGAATGCAAGGGGATATCCATATCGTGGTCATCTTTCGGATGACCTGGCAATTGAGTGTCAATATCATGGGAACGGGGGGCTTGATTGGGAACGTCCCTATGTGAGTGGAGAAAAAGAAGGCTGGTACAAGGCGTATTTTTGAAAGTGGCGCGATCCGTACTGAAATATATTATGAAGCTGGCCAAAAAAACGAGAACCGCCTCATGGTTTTATGAGAAACGGCAAATATTAACTCACTGGCAACTTATATCAACGGCCAGAGCGAAGGCCTTGAAACTGGCGATTATGAAAACGGCCAGAAGTTCTTTTCGATTCCTTGATCAATCTGATCAGAAAAACGGCACCGCCCAATGGTTTTATGATACGGGGGACCTGATGGAAGAGGTTCCCTGGGTGAATGATGAAAAAAACGGCACGGAAAAAGTCTATTATCAAAGCGGCCCCCTCAAATACGAAACCCCGTATACCAATGGTAAAATCAACGGGACCAAAAAGGGGTATTACAGAAAATACTCAGCTCAAATACGAAACTCCCGTATGTCAATGACATGGAACAGGGGACAAAATATGAGTACTATGAAACCGGCGCGCCGAAACACGAGAACGGCATTCATTGACGGATTACGCAATGGAATGGAAAAAGCATATCATACCGACGGGAGTTTATCCTCTGAGACGCCTTGGAACAACGGCGTTCGACATGGTCTTGAAAAAGTATAGCTATACCGATGGGAAGATCTACTACTGAAACGCCTGGGAACAATGGCGTTCAAGATGGTCAGGAAAAATATTATAATGCCTCTGGAAGTACCTCCTCCTGCACCATTTATGAAGACGGCGCCGAAGTCGGGTCCTGTATGCCTTGAAAAAAAACAAAGACGCCGATCACTTTTTTGTTTTTCTCCATCCGGTAAAGAAGATAGCGAATATAATATGGGGTCGTGTCAAGTATATAAAATTGGATCAAACCCGATGGCCGTTTCCAGCGAGGCCTGACAATCATACGCCAGGAGCGTTGGTGTTTGCGGCGCCGGTCAGAACGATCTGGTTGACAATACCCTGGTTATTAAAGATGATAAACACATCTTCGCCATCATTGGAAAAGGTGTGCGCTGGAAAAGGTGTAATTCGCTGCCGAGGCATTTTGAATGCTGATGCCGTCATCCACAGAAAAATTCTGGATAACGGCATGGGTAAACACCGTAGCGTCATCCATAAAATTGAAATTACCGGCACCGGCATCAAAAAATGCCGGCACTTCCAGGGTTCCGGTATCAATGGAAACATCTGTCCGGGAACCCCCGCCCGACAGCTGATCCACAATGGGATTCCGCCGCTGCCACACTCAGCCGGATCATTGGTCACCGGCAAATACTGGTCAAACGCCGTGGAAACCGGATAATCGGCCGGGGCGTCTTCCACATGATCCGCCATGTAGTTGGACACCGAAACCCGATTGACAAACTGCATGATAGGCAGCCACGGTGGCTGCATCATTAGGGGTCATGGCTCAGGGCCGCCCGGCGCGTAATTTTCAATCACCCCCGCCGAGCTTCGGCCACCACACTCCCTCGGGGAAGCCCCGCTGTCAAGCAACCGGTTCCAGAATCCAGGATTCCGGTCAGCATCTTGGGCAATTGTCTTGTTCAGGGTATTCAGATAGATATGTTCGATAAACGCCTGGTTGGTGTTAAGGCTGGACCCGGAAATAATCCCTGGCGTCCTGGGTCTCGAGCATGGCTGTGGCAGCGGATGCCGGATCCGACTGGGTCTGTTTGCCAGTAACGGTTACCCTCTCCTTCCGGACGCGCGGTTCAAAATCGCCACGTACAGTTGGGATATCTGGGATTGCGTGAGTGCCATGGGTCACCTCCTTTGACATAACGTCTCAAATGATGGATCACACTACAAAATCGGCTGGCTTTTGCTGATCTCGACAATGGGCAGGCAGACCGCCATGATGATCAGGCCCACCACCACGCCCATGACCAGAATGATCACCGGTTCCACCAGGGCCGTGGCCGCCGTCACTGCTGCCTGCACTTCCCGGTCGTAAAGATCCGCGGTCTTGACCAGCATTTTTTCCAGCTCTCCGCTGGTCTCCCCCACCTGGATCATGCGGGCGGCCAGGGATGGAAAATACGGATTTGAGGAAAGCGAGTCGCCCAGGGTGCCGCCCTGCTCCACCCGGTCGGCGGCGGTGGATATGAGATCGGAAATCACCCGGTTGCCGGCAATCCTGCCGGCAATGGACAGGGCCGTCATCAACGGAACCCCGTTTTCCAGCAGAGATCCCAGTGTCCGGGTGAACCGGGCCGCAATCATTTTTTTGATCAAAGCCCCGGCAACCGGCAGCCGAAGCACGATCAGATCCGTGATCAGGACCCCTTTACCGGTTTTCCGGATCATAAACAGCGCAAGGCCCAAAAAAACCGGGAACAGCAGAACGGCCCACCAGAACCGGGTGAAAAAATCGCTCACTTCAATCAGAATCAGCGTGGGCAAAGGCAGGGTCTGGTTCATGTCGGTGAAAATCTGAACAATGCCCGGCACGATATAGGTAAGCAGAATCACCAGGACCAGAAATCCGATCACGGTCATGATGGCGGGATAGGCCAGGGCTGCCTGAACTTTTTTCCGGGTCTCCTCCCGGCGTTCGGCAAAATCCGCCAGCCGCTCCAGCACCAGCTCCAGGGTGCCCGATGATTCACCGGCCGCCACCATGTTCATATACACGGCGGAAAACACATCCGGATACAGTTTCAGGGCATCGGCAAAGCTGCTGCCTTCCTCCACCGCATCCTTGACCCGGGACAGCACCTGCTTGAGTGCCCGGGACCGCACCTGGCCCGCCACGGTCCCCACGGCTTTGACCAGAGGAAACCCGGCGGACAGCAACGTGGCCAGCAGCCGGGTGGCCATGGCGACATCCGCGGACCGGATGGTAAAAAACGTGCTGAAACGCGCCGGACCGTACCCGGCTTTATTACCGGTTTTATCCGGTTTCCGCTGTATCCTGGTCAGGGACACCGGATACAGATCCTGATCCCGAAGCCGGGTCTGGGCCGACGGCAGACTGTCCGCTTCCACCAGACCGGAAAGTTTTTTTCCCCGGGTGTTCAGTGCTTTGTATTCAAAAACCGCCACAATGATATTCCTAAAGAATCATTTTTCCTGACAGGATTGTGCCGGCGGTGCCTGAATAAGACGGCAGCGGATATCCCCACATTGTCCGGCACCGGATCTTACACGGTGGCAGTACCTGAATCAGGTGTTTCCTGGTTGTTGTTCTTGCGTTCTTCCACCTGGGCCTTTATCTTATCCTCCAGCTGCTTCAATCCGCTGGACAGGGCATTGGCAAAATTATTGGACTGATTTACAGGAATGATCAATGTCCCGACTTCACGGATCTCGTTTTCAGCCGCCCGCTGGGAAAGCTCGATACGCAGGTTCATGTTGGAAAGACTGATGGATTTGATCTGATCGGCAAAAATGTGCATGGTTTCTCCTCGTTGTTTGAATCACGGTTTATTATGGTTAACGATTTAACTTATTCCAACCTGAATATATGCCATTTTTCATCTTTTTTGTAAATACTTTTTCCGGAACCAAACTTTTGTTTTGATCTTATGCACAAAATTTTATAATAAAGACCGCTATAAACAACTTGCAAACACGGTTGCATGAAAGGAAAAATCATGGTCGACACCTGCGAACTGCTCGATGCCGTCAATCTGGCTAAAAATCATTACTTCAAAAAGATCATGAATAAACACGGTAAATTCATTTATGAATTTCATCCGTCCAGGCCAAAGAAACCGTCCCGCTACAATATGCTGCGGCATGCCGGAACAGTTTATGCCATGCTGGAAACCTTTGAACTGACCAACGATCCAGCAATACTGACTGCTGCGCATCAGGGCCTGAAATTTCTGATCAAAAAAATAGAACCCTTTTCTGTCAAAGGCAATGAAAGCCTTGTGTCTGGTTCGATAATGACAGCATCGAACTGGGGCAACGGGTTGTCTTTGATCGCTTTCGCCAAATTTTGCGAGGTGTCCGGATCCAGAGAATATGTCTCTCTCATGCAGCATCTGGCCGAGTTTATTGTTCAGACCCAGAGAGATGACGGCTGGTTTCCGGTTCATAAAATAATAAAAAGCAGGCGACAGGTCACTGACTTTGTATCCGGGTATTATCCGGGGGAGGCGATTCTGGGCCTGGCAAGGCTGTACCGCATCGACCCGAATGAACAGTGGCTGCATGCGGCCCAAAAAGCGGCCGACTATATCATTCATGTCAGAGACCGGGACAAAATCATCCCGGACCACTGGTTCATGTATGCCTTGAATGATCTTTACAAGATTCGTGAAAAAAGGGCGTATCTGGATCATTCCCTGAAAATGGCAAAAAAATCTGCAGCACCCAAATCCACAATCATCCTATCCGGCCGGAATGGACGGCGGGTATATCGTGACTGCCCCGCCGCCGCGGTCCACCCGGCCGCCTGCCGCAGCGAGGGATTGTGCGCGACCTGCCAGCTGGTTCGTGATCACGGGAACCCGTCAGACAGGCAGGCACTGGACACCATCAAACAGGCCATTCATGCGGGTATCGATTTTCAACTGCAAACGCAGGTGAAAGGCGATATAACATTCAGTAAAAATGGCTGGGCGGATTCATGGAAAGCCCTGTGAACAAGTCGATCCGGATCGATTATACCCAGCACAACATCTCCAGCCTGATCCTGTTTTACCATATCCTGAGCAGGAGTGTAACGCCTGCAAACCCGGATAGCCGGAACGACCCGGTCGACCTTAAAATTGCAGACATTCACACTCGGCCGGAGCCCTGGTTCTTTTCAATCAAAACGAAAGCATGTCATCATCACCCAGCATGGTGCTGATGTCCGGGGCCTTGTCCGCCTTCTGCACCGGCATCTTGGCCATTTTTTCCAGAATCAGAATATTGCCCATGGACAGCAGCTGGCCATAGGCAACCGGCAGGGCCCCGGCCTTTCGAATCGCCAGAAACCGCGCGTCTTCCAGACGGTTGAGCCCTGGCCTCATCCACCCGGTACAGCCCGGTCACCGGCTGGTCCCTTTCTTCAACTTTGATCTTCAACGGCCAGTCCACCAGCAGGTTTGCATCCGCCAGCGCAGCCACGGCAACCGCAGTGGCGGTCCTGCTTTTTTCCACTTGTGTCAGAAAATTCAAAATTTCGGTCACCGGACCCGAAATTTTGCCGTCATTATCGTAAAACACTTCACCTCCGGCCCTGTCCTTGCTGACCAGCCCGGAG
The DNA here is from genome assembly GCA_034522435.1 of Desulfotignum sp. Lineage (GTDB taxonomy): Bacteria > Desulfobacterota > Desulfobacteria > Desulfobacterales > Desulfobacteraceae > Desulfotignum. Next base: position 216,040 of record JAXHLJ010000005.1, on the reverse strand, counting down.
TCTTCATCCACACACAGCAGCAGTTCGTTCTTCTTCCCTCCCCTGGCCAGCCGGAACGGATATCCCCTGAAAACCGACGGTATATAACCGCCGAGCCACCGGCCGTCAGAACCGACAAACAGATTTGTTCCAGGGGTTAGGGACAATACCGCAACCAGTAAAAAGTTGTCCCCCTGCCTGACAAACGCCAGGGGCAGATTTTTTGCGGCACTGGCGATTTCCGCCACCGTCAGCGGGGCGATACAGTCTTTGGCTGCAAAATCATAGGATGTATACCGGCGCCAGGATCTGCCGGCATGCCGCTTCGGGTTCACGGCTGCTAAATCGGTCATTTTTCACACAACTCCTTTTAATGGATTTTATAAACAGCCCGAACTATAGAAAAGCGTCAGGAAAAAGTCAAATTTCAATGATGAACATCGGGTGATGCTGGGCACTCAGGTGATTCGAACCATACCGTTGAGTATTTTTTTTAACCCATCAATTTACCGGAGTAATTGAATATTGTTGACATAGATCCGCAAACTCATGAGAATAAATAAACCCATTTAAGACGCCTTCTCTGCCGGCGCCGTCATTAAGTCTGTCAAGCCAATAGGATCGGCCTCCCTGGTCCGGATCCCTGTTAAAAAAAGCAGCGTACAACACATCGACATAAGCCTCATTTCCCAAATTTTTGCTCATAAACTCATTGCTGAAAATAAATCCCCTGGCAACATCAGCACCTGCCCTCGTCCCGTTCTCTAAACTGTCAACCCAATAAACAAGTCCCCCACTGTCGGCAGGGCGGCCCAGGACCACCTGATAAAAGCGGCTGACAAAATCGGACACCCCACTTGATTCGATATTGATACTGTCCGGCAATTGTACAAGACCACTGCCGTAAACATTATCTTTACCCGAGACTCCCAGATCAAGGGCATTTGATTCAAGGAAGCTTTTAATTTGTTGTGGAGAATATGATGGATATCGTTGCTTGATCAAAGCACTGACCCCGGCAACATGCGGGGCAGCTGCTGACGTGCCGTAAAACGGATCTCCATATGAAACAGTTGATACGGCATCCGGTGCCACCAGGTCAGGTTTTATAATTCCAGTTTCACTTGGACCCTGGCCGCTAAAATCTTCAATAACATATGGATCATAATATGGCACTGCCCCAACCGTAATTACATCGGGGTTTGCACAAGGGGTTCCCAAATTAACCGTTTTTTGAGGCGAAAAATCATGTAATTTTGCAAACGTATCTGTGCCGACCAATATCATGATTTCTTGAATTGTTGCCCAATATCGTTCAATTTTTATATAGTATCTCCTGCCTGAAACCGGTGTAAATTTGCATGCTTCAATACCTAAAGGAATTTCATATTGGTCCATAAATGATGATGCTACAGTATGTCCGTATTCATTGACAATTTTTACGTCATAATCATCATCGGTGATAAAATCAGTGTCATCCCCCCAAAGCATCACGACATACACCTCTTTTCCGTATTGAAAATATGACGGAAGAACCAGCTCATTATAATTGCTTCCATTAGAAAAATTGTGAGCATCATCATCGTCCGTGTCGTTAAATACGCCTTCCCATCTTTGTCTGGCATTGTTATTGGCAGCCTGGGACCATGTAACCCCGGAATTCACTGCATGGGTTACGGTGAGGTTTATCTGTTCTTTCAGCCTTGAAAGCTCTTCCGCTTGAAATGACCAATAGTCAAGATTGAAATAAGAAGAATTCAACAATTCATACATAAGTTTGCACGTGTACAAAAGGTTTAAACCATAGGAACTGCTTATAATATCAATATGTTGTTCTTTCAACCAGTTAACTGCTGATGTGTAATCAACATCCATATCACCTGCATTAACCAAATACAAACCTGCATCAGGTGCCACATCGTGAATGATTTCAGCGCAGGCCGTGCCATGTTGAGTTGAATTAAAATCCGACCTTGATCCTGTGTAGACCGCTGTTGTATTTTGAGGAAGTTCATAACCAATAAGTTCGCCATAACCTGAAAAACCGCCATCCAAAACCCCGATTCGCACACCATTACCCGTGAGGCCGTTATCATGCCAATTATTTATATTGCCGATAATAAGTCCTTCAGAACGGACATCCCCCCCCATTCTTCCCGGTGGTGTCGGTAGTTTTATTCGCCTTATTTCTTTCCATTCAGCCAATTCTTTTATCTTTTCAACAGGCATGAACACCTGAACCCTGTTGAACGCGTGATCACCTATGTATCCGCCAAATTCCGTCACCTTTGTTTCCAACTCATCAATAATTGACTGGGGAAGATCAGACAAGTGATGTCTATCCATGACAACAATGATTTTAATAAAATCTTCAGATTCACCTTCAGCCGATGGTTCAGACGAATCGTGTTGCTGAAATAACATGGTTTTTTGTTCTGTTTGAGAAGGTGCTATCTTTTCATGCAATAGAGGCCCAATTTTATAATCAGCCTCTCCGGAAAAAACAATGACCGGTATGATGCAAATAAAGAGAATGATCAGCGTTTTTTTCATGATCCACTCCATTTTAAATAAATAATACAAAACCATAACATTCTGCTGCCATGGTGTAAACTGATCAGTAAAAAACCTGGACATGAACTTTTTGAATCTTGCTTTATCCCTTGATTGTGATTAAAAAGGTCAAATTAATATGGCAGAAATGAGCAACATCTATCCAGACGGGGCGAACTATGAAAAAAGAATTTTATGTCGTTATCGAAAAAGATAAGGACGGTTTTTATGTGGGGGAGGTTCCGGCTTTGGAAGGGTGTTATGCCCAGGGGCGGAGCATTGAAGAGTTGATGCAGAACATGCGGGACGTTATTGAAATGTGCATTGAGGAAGACCCTGATATTCAGAGTGAATTCATAGGCGTTCAAAAAGTGAGCATCGACCATGAACCGGCCGATGCTTAAAGCTGAAGATATCATAACCCATCTTGACAAAACCGTGTTCCAGTATCGTCCGCCAAAAAGTAAGCCATGTTGGTTATGCGGCATACAGACGGCAGGGTTGACATCAGTATTCCCGTCGTCCCGGTCAGGAGATCTCAAACGACTTGCCTGTGACGAACTGACTGCCGAAGACCCGGCGTGGTCTATTGCTTTTTCTTGAAGAAGTGATGCACATAGGGAAAATGGGGAGGGGCGAGGACAGTTCAGCCACCAATAAAAATGATCGCTGGTTTTTTTTGTTTGGATTCCAAAAATAATCCGAAGCAATGTCAACAGCGAGGAACACGAAGCGCTGAGACTATGGCAGAGGGCTTGCTGTCGATGTCAGCCATCCAACTGGATTTAGCATGTCAACAGAACGAACTTCAGGAGATTTGCCACGAAGCTAGGCCACATTCTGGTTCTGGAAGCTGTTCACGAAATTCAGTATCAGCGCCTGCACCGTCGTGGGCTTCACAAGTGATTCCGGAGATATGGAAAAATGCGTCAAGATAGGATTGCCGCTTGCGCTGGACGCCGATCTCCGAATTCCGATAGCAGGAAATCCGATCTTCACGCTAACAGGTACAAGGTCAGCCAGGCAGTACTGGCCTCGACCGCTCAATACACAGTACCTCTGCTGTACGCCAGTGGGAGACTGGATAGCAAGCATCCAAGCTGTGCTTCATAGCAACTTCTCCATTAACTTGATGCACAAAGGACTTGATGCCTGGATCTGATTTCAGCGAGTATCTGCTACAAGATAGGATGACAGAGCTATTCTGCATACATGGATTTGCAAAAATACTTCTTGGTTTCTCTGGAAACATAAATCCAATTTGCCGTACAACTGGCTGCCAATAGCAGCGCTGGCCAGTGTCCGTCAAGATAAGGCCGGTCCACTGTAAAATGGGCGCTGGATCGCGGAACGACTACATGAAAAAAGAAGGATCACTTCGGATACAGCCCTGCGTATGAGCCGATTTTTTGGAACCTCGGCTGAGTTCTGGATGAACCTCCAGCAGGCTTATGATCTGAAAATAACCAGAGAGGAAAAATGGCGGGAGATTGAAATGTCTGTCAGACCGTTATGTGTAAACGCATAGTGCTTAGAAAGCTGCTCCTGGCCCGATCCTTGCTTACAGTCCTTGACCAAGTCCCTGAAGCATCTCTTGCCGCGCTTGCCTGATGCACCACGAGGGCTTTTTATCCCACTATTGAAATGAAATCACATCATCATCTCCCAGAAAAGAGACGACATCCCGGTTTTTTACAGTAGCTTTTTCCTGCGCTTTTGCCATTTTCTCAAAAACCTGTATGTTGCCGTGGATCATGAGCGTAAGTAATGGGCAGGCTGCCTGCTTTGCGGAGTTCAGAAACCGGTCATCTTCCAGGGAGTTCAGCTTTGCCTCATCTATTCGGTACAGTCCCGAATCATCATCAACACACAGCAGCATTTCATTCTTGGCCTTCCCCTTGCCAGGGCGATGCACTCTTTGCCGGCAAAGTTATAGGAAGTAAATCTTGTCCAGGATTTGTCGGCATGATTTTTTTTGGTGATGGCGAGTTCACCCGCTCATTTCCCCAGCTTCTTTAAATATGGTATTTCATGAATTTCGAAGTTTAGCCCTGGGCCTTTTTCCGACGAGCATGGCTGGCTTTGTCAAGCACTCTTGCTGCCCATTGGTTGATGCTCTTGCCACTTCTCTCAGCCGCGGAAGCTACAGCTGCATGTATTTCTGCCGGAATCCGCAACATGAGATTGCCAGAGTAAGGCTTGTTTGGTTCTTGACCCAGCTCAGTACAGGCGGCGAGATAATCATCTACAGCTTCGGCAAAAGCTGCCTCAAGCTCAGAGACGGACTCGCCATGAAAACCGACCACATCGCGAATACCGAGAACCTGACCAACAAAGATATGATCTTCAGGATCAAATTCTACTTTGGCAAAATAACCTTTATAATTCATGCCTGGCGCACTCATGGTGTTTCTCCTATCTTGATTAAAAATTCACGGGCGCACTTAACGCGGTATATCAGAAAGCAGGGCAAAACACCAAGTCAAGCCCCTGCTCTACAGAGGCCAGTATCCGCCCTGCCCTGCCTTGCACCGGTTCATGTTATTTCAGCAGGGCCAGGATCTCCGAGATGTCATTTGCGGTTTTAATCGTCTTTGTAATTTCTACAAGTGTATCCAGATCATCAATTTTATTCACCCTGCTCATCACAGCTTCAATGTCACCTGGGAATTTAAGGGTGATGCCCATTTCTATGGCTTCTTTGAGACCTTTAATGCCTTCAGCTTGCCTTCCTGCTTGCCCTCATTCCGTAATTTCTCTAATAATGTCATAACATATTCCCCCGTCTCCTTGGAAATAGCCTGCTCAGCTATCTCCACTATTTTTTTTGCCGATAGGTCTTCTTCATCCCGGGCCGATACCAGGTAGCGGATCACCACTTCCAGCCATTGCAGCCCGGTTTCTTTTTCCATCAGGGTCTTGAGCAGTGCCAAAATATCCGGCAGCTTCTGCTGTAAATCCGGATCTCTGATGTGTTTGAGCAGCAGCAATATCACAATGGGCAGGTAATCCGGCTTCTTCTTCCTGCTGTTTAATATACAGACGCCAAATCTTAACCATGTATTCCAGTAGCTGGAGATGCACAAACCTGTCATAATAGCTCTTATGCTCAAACAGCACGTATATGAATCCCTGGCTGCCGTCCTTGAGCATGACCCTGTACAACATGTCGGAATTTTACCCTTCGGTGGTGGTTCCGTCAAGGGATATGAATCTGAATCAATCCATGATCAGCAAAACTGTAATTAACCACATTAACCCTCAAAATTACGATAAGATCTCATTTATTTCAGTATTGGTTAGCTTCAATTGTCGCAGGACTCGTTTACAATAAACCGGGTCTAAAGTTTTCTTACCCATTTGCACCGGAGCTGAATATCTTTGGTTATTGACTATCCGTGCATATATTGCGTGGTCTGTCTTTCCCTGTCGAGCAAAAGCGCCTGCTTTTTCAAGAAGTTTGACAAGGTCTTTGCTTGACATAGATGGAATCTTAGGCATGTCTTGCCACTTCTTGGACTTCGAGGGGCTTTAGGATAAAACTGCCTGAATATTCAACCGTGGATTCTGGTTCTGTATCGTTTAAAAATTCGATAAACTCCTGGATCGGCATGGGTTCCACAACTGTTTCCGGAGATATGGAAATATCTTCAAGATAGGATTCGATTGCGTTACGTAAGTTCTTCTCGACTTCCGGCAAATCATTTCCCTGAGCGACAAGGTTGAGTTCTAAACAGACCGCTAAATACACAGTCCCGCTTTTTCGAACTATAGCAGTATATTTTGTGTTCATAGCAACCTCCATAATTTGTGCCGATTACCTGGATGTATTTCAGTGAGTTTATCAAATAATGGAGTATAGCACATGATTCAAAATTGCTCAAACAAAACCAATTGCCGACAACTGCTGCCTATGTGTCTGTGTCCGTCAAAAAGGCAGCCATGTTCGTATGCGGCATACAGACGGCAGGGTCACATCAGTTCCCTGTCATCCCGGTCAGGATATCGGCAAGGGACTTGCCTATGAAGAACTGACCGCCTGAAGACCCGGCATAGTACTTTCCCGTTCTCCCTACTCCATCCCGCCCAGCTGCCGTATCATGGGCAGCGTCTTTTCCACAAACGCCCCCAGCCGGGGTTCCAGCTCCCGGACCATGGCATCGGCCGCACCGATCCGTACCTGGCGATTTCTTCTGTGTTTGTCCCGGTACCGCTGGTAATAGATGGCCCTGCCCTTTTTTGAATCTTGCTTTATCTCCTGATTATGATTAAAATACTCGTATGAATACAGCAGATAACCATACAGACGACTACGACAACCCCCGGGAACGATACACCTGGAAAAGGACCATAACGAATCAGCTTCAGTAAACCGCTACATTATCGTCAACAGTGGTTTGTTGTACACCTAATATTGTATTGTCTGGTGCGTATTCGGTCACCAATACGGCAGTTTCAGTAAAATAGCTTCCAGGATTCCAACCAGGTTGAATGTAGTAGTCCCCTGTATACGGAGCTTCAAAATCATATATCAATCTGGCTTGATACGCTACACCATCAAAATCTACGGCATCTGGCAGATACTCAGATTCCATATCCAACATGATGCCATTAAAATCCCCGATACCAAAAAAACTATAAGGTTCAAGGTATGATACAGTAAGGATATCGTAAGAGTAGTCCTCAACCAAAGAGATGGTAAAAATATCATCGTAGGCTGATCCACTCAAGTCATCGTAGTATGCATCTCTGTGCCCAGAACCACCTGGATCAGGTTCTAAGTATAAGCGCGTAGCAGAACTCATTTCCACTATCAGTGAAATTAAATATGTCATCGTATCTTTGTTCAGGTTCAGGTTGAGGAACGGGCGGCCAAGAGTCCAGCGCGTCAATAGACGCTTTGGCATAATAGACGGTGGCAGGGTTTGCGGTGACATCTTCCAGGGAGAAAGGACCATCTCCCCCCAGACCCAGTTCATCCGCAAAGTACAGGCCCACTTCGGTCTTGTTAGCAAGGACATCCGCATCCTCATTCTGGGCGCCGCCGATAACGGTCAGGATCATTTCGTCACGGCTACTCCAACCGTTACCCAGCACATTGACCCAGTAGTCAAGACCCGCTTGGTTCCGCATCTCGCCCAAACACATTCTGATATATGGTATTGACAAACGCTGCGTCTGTTGTGCCTGCCGGATATTTTAGCTGTGTTTCGGGCGCTTTGAAAAACTCTTTTGCAATTCCTTCAATAGTGTGACCGGGTGTATTAGCCCAGAAATTGAGTCCTCCGGCGTCCGGTGCCCTGTCGAATGTCGCCACATACAGTTCAGTTACTTGTTCTTTGGTTACAGCCATTTTTTTCTCCTTTTCATGATATTATTTTTTGTAGAGATCACCGGATGGTTTTTTCCAGACGGTTTCTTTGTTCGTACACTGTTTACAATTCAATTTGTGTGCCAGACTTTCAATACCCGATGCATTGCCGTCATCACCTTGATATCTTATGGATGATCCGATGAAAGCCTTGAATATCACTACCGTTGAAAACCCCAGAAAAAGGTCATATCCAACCTTTGATCATATATGACCTGATGATATGGACCAGGGTGGTTTCAATTATTGGCTGAGTCTTATGGCAGGTGGTACCGACAGGGCCACTATTCTGGAAGGATTTACCACTGCCCTGGAGTTTATCACCCTGTGATAATTACGGTATCCAGGCATCCTTCACGAACAGCCATTCCCCTTAAAGCGGCAGTTTTACCTACAGCAGCGGCAAAGCCTTTGACAGTATTCCCCTTTTTTCGGCTTGACCTCGAGGGGAGATTGTGAAATGTAAGATTGAGTGTATTTTTGCAGATACCAATGATGTCGTTGGGGTTTGTGAAAATCAAAATTTGTTCCAGAATCACATAGTATTTTACACGTCTGATACGTGAGGTATAATGAAAAATCTGTTTTTATCTTCTGCCGGTTTACAGTTGGCTGTAATTTGTGCCCACTTTTTTTTAATTTCCATTTCGTGTAGTCATGCCTCAAGTGTCCGCCATGTGAGTATGGACGAAATGCTTCAGCATTGCCAGTTTGTGTTTGAAGGGGAAGTATTGGTCATTGAGTCCATAGAGACCAGCCCAAAACGTATCCACACACATGTGACTTTTGAAATAAAGGACATCATTAAGGGAGAATATTCAAGCAACATCATCACATTAAGATTTCTGGGAGGAACGGTGGGTAATAGGACCATGGCTATCAGTGATATTGAAATTTCCGCAACCAGGAGAACGTGGTATTTATTTTGTTGAATCTCTGGAAAGAATGCAGGTGCACCCACTGTATGGCTGGAGCCAGGGACATTTCCTTGTACGGCCTGACGAAACAGGCACTGACAGAGTTATGACCAGCAGTGAAGAGGTTGTCACCGCAATTATACAGAACATATCATCCAAACAGATGAAATCCATTGATGAAACGGTCCCGTCACTCAGCCCAGGGGTTGCCCGCGGAGTTGTACTTAAAATCGAAGATAAAGACCAGAAAGCCTTGACATCAGATGAATTCAAAAAGAATCTTCGTGAAATAATGGAAAGGAATAATGAATAAAAGACCTGGTTTATATGCGGCATGCCTATCAAAAATCATCATTTTTTTAGCCATCTTGCTACTAACCGCATTGGTCACTGACACATCTACAACATTTGCATATCAACCGACCGGCGTTAAGTGGCCTTAGCCATCCACAACCTTTTATGTAGACATACCGGGCGAAGATGGCTTGTGGGATGATGCTTTTGAGGGAGCAATGTACGAATGGGGCGCAGCCACTGCTATTTGAGTTTTATATTGTACGGGGTGTTTATTCCGATCCCTGCAATTTATGGGATGACAGGAATGGTGTAGGGTTTTCCTCCACAAACTGCGGAGACGCCTGGGGAAGCACAACCCTTGCCATCTGCACATGGTGGTATGTTGATTCTACAATCGTCGAGACGGATATTGTTTTTAATTCAGACATGGATTGGGACGTGTATTCGTGCTACCTGGCGATTGCAGATGTGGCTGATTTCAGTCGGGTCGCTGTCCATGAATTGGGTCATGCTTTGGGCCTGGGCCATGAAGACAGCGGGGTGTTAACCATCATGGGGTCCTATGCCGATGACGTTATGCCACGCCACAGCAAGATGATATAAATGGGGTTGCAGCAATATATGGAGGATCAGAGTGCAGCCAGAGGCATTTCACCCACCGGACTGGCAGCTTTGCTTCCAGTGGTGGAACCAAATCCGTATCAGTAACGGCCTCCAGTTCAAGCTGTGCCTGGACAACATCAGAAAGCCTCTCTTGGGTGAGCCTGTCACCCACCAATGGGACAGGCAGTGGAGATGTAACCGTATCTGTGACCGCCAATACCGGAGCTTCCAGGAGCGGTACAGTCACCATAGCAGGCAAGACATATACCATCAGTCAAGAGGCTGCAGCCTGCACTTACAGTATTTCCCCAGACCAGTGGCAACTTTACCTCTGGAAAGTGAAACCAAATCCGTATCCAGTAACAGCCTCCAGTTCAAGCTGTGCCTGGACAATATCAGAAAGCCTCGGTGGCTGTCACCGACCAATGGGACAGGCAGTGGAGATGTAACCGTATCTGGACCGCCAATACCGGAGCTTCCAGGAGCGGGGCGATAACTATTGCGGATCAAACTTATAACATCAGTCAAGAGGCGGGCGTTCTTACAACAACCACTGATATACTAACGAACTCGTCCCCTAACCATACTCATCCAAGCAGGTACACAGGCCACTGTTTATGGCACATCCTCATCAAATCAGATTGTCCTTGAGAAGCTGGGGCCATGGCCGAGCTGATTAATTTTCCAGGCTTCCAATATCATAGACTTTCAATCCGATTCGGATTTTTGTGACGGGTGTCCCGTTCCGGCACCATTGTGACTTTTGAGGGGTCAGATGGAACGGTTTTGAAGATACCGGCTAACTCGAGAGCGTTCAGACCGTTGATTTTACAGATCGGCCATCGTTGACATTAAGCATTCATAACGGCCAGGTGATGCTGGATGACCGAAGTCGGTCACCACAAACCCCGTATCAATTGAGGGCGGCCGATGATCGGTGCCTGCCTGCGGTAATCCGGTGCTCACCGAGCGCCAGTGGCAGAAAAAGCAGCACACTAAACTACAGGTGATGGGGGTATTGTCAATTAGAGAAAACACTTAATTTCTGATAGGATTTTCCTGGTATCACTCAATAATCTCTATCAAATCATCAACCATGGCCGTTTTTTTCAATACCATCCCTTTCTGATCCAGCAGGAACAGAGTCGGTACCCCCAGTACCCCGTAATTGGTGAAATTCTCCCCAGCCATTCCGGTATAGTCACAGTAGTTATCCGGCCACTGGTGATAGGCCAGTTTCTTTTGAAACCCCTGTTCTGTCTTATCCGCACTGATGGCGATCACCCGAACGTTTTGTTCTTCCAGCTGTTGATATTTGTTCGCCAGATCGATCAGGGCATCTTCGCAAAGGGGGCATTCTCCCTGATAGAATAGCAGGATGGTATGATCTGCATCCAGGTTACCGGTTTCGATGATGATATTTTGGTTTACCACACCGGTCTGGGTGCGGACCGCTGCCTGAAACATCAGATCCGGGGCTTTTTCGCCTGTCAAGATCTTCACCGATGCCATCATATTTTTCACATTGCCGGACAAAGCTGCCTGAACAGCAGGTCGGTTTTCCAGGTGGTCTGCAATGGCTGGCAGCAGATCATCCTTGCCTGTTTCCACCATCAGGGGCACCGTTTTTTCTGCGAATGCTGCCAGTATGTCATCCCGGTCCCATACGGGCTATGGCTATATTCAAACGGTCTTTAAATGCCTGTTCTCCGTGTATCTGATCGGATGTTCATCATCAGCCAATGATGCAGTACCTGGTCCCAGTGGCCGCTGGTGTAAAGATCTTTGAAATCCAGGGTGTTGGTCACAAAGTCGTTGAAATAGGTAATGTGGTCTTCCTGGTTTTCATAAATCTTGTTGGCAATGCCCCTGGTGAATTCGACCATTTTCAAACCGGGCTGCATACAGGGGACTTTCGGATCTGTCAAGCCTGGACCTGCTCAATATCTGGCGGAAGGTGCTGCCTGTTCATCCAGGGCGGTTTTATGGAGATCTTCATCCGGCTGGTACACCTGCAACAGATGATTGACCGCACCCAGCTTGTCCAGAATGATTTGCTGGCGTGTGTGTTGGGCTTTTAGGTAATCGTTTTCCAGGTTGCCGGTGTAGATGATATTGTCTGGGTCCGGGCTGAGCGGACAGGCATTTCACGGAAAAGCCCTTACCGGTATAGATCATGTCCAGACCGCCGCCTTTTTTGAGCAGCCAGCGGGTCATGCCCGTGGTAGCTTCGTCATCTTCAGGCATGATCAAGGTTACCCGGCTGTCCGTTGGATTTCATGGTGGACTGGACAGCGCGGTTTTTGCCGGCTGGAAAATCTTTCATTCAGTACTGGTGGCCGGTCAAAATGAGGAAGTGGAGATGGATTTCCTGGGCTGAAGGTCGGCAACTGATCGACAGGGAAATGACGAGTGCTGTGGGAGTCAGAGATTCATCAACAAATCCTTTATCATATCGTGCGCGCTACCAGAACATGTGCCCTGTCAGCGGCCACTTTCTGTTTACATTCTGCCCGAAAACAAACGTTCCGGGCAGAATACTTCGCTGCAAATAGTCAAATGGTAAATAGTCGATCATTCTGACACGCAGCGGACGGAAAATCCGTCCATGCGGCGGTAGTTGTGCTTACGTGCTGGCGTCTCGCCGCTGAGGAGCACAGGTACCTGCGCGAAGATGCTGCTGTTCTCCGAACTGCTCCAGTAGTGGCCGCCGGCAGCCACGGACGCACCAACGCCCCGCTGCGCCATGGCGCGCGCGCCGGCGGCCGGCAGCATCAGGCTCACTGCCAAAAAACCGGGCTGAGCTGTAGTTGGTAGACCAATTCGACCACGTTCCCACACGTGCTCGGGGTGTTGTTGTCCAAAACACTCTTCCCACTGGTCATGGTTGGGTACCCGAACCCCTCAGGGCATGGATCGTTGGCGCGTCTTAAATAGCTCAGACCACGCATCGTCAGGCGCAGCAGCACTATCCCAACCAGTGATAGATCCACTGTTGGTTTCGCTGGGACCTTCGCCGGTGGGGCCATGGGCAAAATGCGGGGTGTTGGTGTTATACCACTGGCTGGGATCAGGCCCCTTCCGGCCCCATTGCCAGTACCCGCCGATCAAGCTCCAGGACGGAGTGAATGGGTCATGGCCCAAATCCTTGCCGATGGCAGCCAGGTTGCAACAATCACATTCCTTCCAGACGTCCTTGGTGTCACAAAAGACCACAGCTAATCATGGAATCTCCGGAAGCCATTTTCAATTGATGTGGCAGTTGTGGCGACCACTTTACCATCCAGCATCACCTGTCCGCCATGAATGCTCAATGTCAAACGACCCCGGTCTGAAAATTCAACGGTCTTGACAGAAGTGGTAGCCGGTATTTTCAAGAAGTGTGCCGTCAGTCCCTTCAAAAGTCACAACCGTACCTGAACGAAAAACAGTGAACAAGCCTGAGCCGGCTTGAATCTGTATGGCATTTTGCCCCGGGAAATCGAAATCAGCTCCGCTTTGGCACCGCTTTCCAAGTGTAATCTGGTTGGACGCACGATGTGCCGAAGATCGTTTCTTCGTTTCCAGATATTACAGCGTGATCCGGGGATGCACTTGGACAGGATGGTCGCGGACGCCTGGCAAAGCCCACTGAACCAGCAAGAAAAGATACCGAAAAAATGCAAATGCAAATTATTTTTTTACGCCGAAATTCCCTTTCTGAACTGAGAGGCGAACCATTGGATTTCTCCTTATTGATAGGGATAATAAAATTTGCATATCAACTATGCCATAATTTGTCAATTGGAAGAAGACCTCCACCTGATCCAGAATATCCCAGGGAATCAAATCCTGATCCAAGGAACAAAGGATGTCTGATAAACGCTGTTCTAGCAACGCCAGACCGGCCTTCTGTGCTAATCAGTCGACTAGTGGGGCACCATACCAGTGCGTTGTAAATCGGAAAACCTTTCGGTCATTTCGGCTGAACTGATCAGAATGGATCAACGGGCTTGCCCGTACGGTTAATTCGTAGTCTCATTCTCTTCGATTTCAAATGGAAAACGGTCGAAAACTTTTCAACGCTCTGGCTAGCCGTATCTTCGCCAATCAGAGGCAACCACTCGCCAGGATACAGTATCATCGCTGCCGTATGGCCGATCTGAGCTGCAGTGAAACATGACAAGTGAACGGAGATTTATCAGAGCCATACCTTTGAACTCAAAAATAAAGCTCGTAATTGTCGTCATGGTAGAGCCAATCATACGCAGGGATAGAGACGCGCCGACCGACCAGCCCGATATCTGAGATCGGCAGGGACGACAAGCGATTTCGCCCGCAGCACCGGGATCACCGGAACCAATTTTAGCCGCCAGTATCCCGAAATCCCTTTGAAAGCTCCCGCGAGTTCGTCAAAATCGGCAGCATGAGCCGTGTCGCCGTCAAATACAAAGCCGACCGATGTGGCACTGCCGGGTGCGTTGGCTTGACCTATCAGATACATCGGCCATCGGGATGAAGCTGAATCGAATGAGATCTTTTACCGGCGAACTGGATGGGTGAAATGAGTTGGATCCATCGGTTGTATCATATCGCAATTCGGAGGTGTAATAATCGGTATCAGAACGGAGGTTATTCGGTGGCAGCTCGATGATAAAGGCTGGTATGTGATGTTCTTGCTGAAGCCAGGCAGTGAACTGCCCGCCGCCTGTTCCAGTTGGATCATTTTTTTCCAGGGTGAACTCATTTACAAAATTCAGCCAGTTGAAAAGCCATACAAACCAGTGCCACCTGGACGACCCCCTCCCCGGGCTGTCGTATATGGCTTCCGCCAGATTGTAAAGCCCTCGGTCCCAACGTTCAACGGCCCGTTGTTTCATTTTGACGCCGGCCCGATCACCCGTGCCCCAAGTGTTCCATATAAGCTGGGTGCATGTATGAACGTCAACGACCATAGAGATCCAATGATTTTGGACAAATTTCTTTAATGTCGCAGCCTCACGATTGGAAAAAGGGGCCAGTCCCTCAAAATGCTTATCCCAACCACAGCCTGCATCTGAGGCGGTTCCCCATCCGGTTGAAAAATTGCGATTAATGTCCGAAGCGCTTGTGCACCCCCTCCGGTCACCGCTGTGACGCCACCCGTATTGCGTATTGCCGCTTCCGACAAAATAGCTATCCGGATCGCCAAAATTTCCGTCGTCGATGACACGACCCGAAGGGTTTGCTATCGGGATCAGCCAAACAGCGACACGTCGCAATAACGCATACTCCGGAGTGCCTGGGTACAAGAGCCCGTTTGACCAAATGCCTGGCTAGCTCGAACACACTCTCGGATGCAAGCCATTCTCGGCCGTGGATGCCCCCCACAAACAAAATCGAAGGAATCACATCCCCACCGTCTTGAAATTCTTGTTCGCCGACCGGCCCTACTCGCATGGCGTAAATGTCGTAAGGACTCGTCTGGCCTTGCACTGGAATATCATACGACTTTCCTATGACCTTCAGCTTGACCAGATCCGGGATGGGACTCTTCTAAAGCCCGAAGCACAGCGATGGTTTTCGTTGTAATCGTGATTAGTTCATCTTATTGACAAGCCCAGCCCGAGTGTAACTGACCCAGAAAAACAGGAGCACAATGGTGCATGGAAACAGTAAAAAAAGTTTTTCCATAACCCGATACGTTTCGGTTCTTTTTTCCATATACATAGTAGTACCTCCTTTTTGATTTTCCGGATCTCTACAAAGCTCCAGTTTGCCCGAAGCCGATCCCCATTGGCCTCCCCTCCCCCTTCTTTTAAAAAAAGTTTCGGGTCCGCTCCGAAACTAAATTCTGATTACATTTTGTCCGAAAGGTTCGTTTCAGGCAAAATGTAGTGGTGTGAACAGTCAAATAATCGAATCATTCTGAAATGCAGCGGACGGAAAATCCGTGACTGCGGGTGCGGTTGCTCCAGATGGCATTCCCGATGCCGATGTCCAGGCTACACGCGTAGTTGCTGAGGTACTTCGAACTGCTCCAGTAGCGGCCGTTGAAGCCACGGTTGCCCAACGCCCCGCTGCTGCCGTTGATGCTGCCGGCCGCCGGCAGCATCAACTGACTACCAAAAAATCGTGCACTGCCGTAGTTGGTAGCACTGTCTGACCAAGTTCCCACCGTGCTCTGGATATTATTGCTATTGCCCAAAACACCATCCCACTGCGCTCTGGTGGGTACCCTAAACCCATCAGGGCAAGGATCATTGTCCGTCTTGGTACTGTCGGACCAGGCACCGTCATGCGCAGCAGCACTATCCCAACCACTGGATAAATCCACTGTCGGTTTCGCTGGGACCTTCGCCGGTAGGACCAGTGCGCAAAATGCGGGTGTTGGTGTTATACCAGTCATCTACTTCCCGGGCCGGCCCTTTCCGGCCCCACTGCCAGTAACCACCGTTCAGTTCCCAGGACGGGGTAAACGGGTGTGCATTGGTTTCCTTGCCGATGGCGGCCAGGTTGTAACAGTCAAATTCTTTCCATACGCTCGGTGTCACAAAAGCACCACAGACAATCAACGGTTCTCCCAGATCATTTTCAATTGATGCGGGAGTTGTGGCAATCACACTGATCATCCAGCATCACCTGTCCGCCATGAATGCTCAATGTCAAAGGCATTCCATCGGGAAATTCAGACAGGTCTGAACAGAAGTGGTGGCTGGTATTTTCAGAAGTGTGCCGTCAGTCCCTTCAAAAGTCACAACAGTACCTGAACGAAAAACAGTGAAGCAAGTCTGAGCCGGCTCGAACCGTGTATGGTATTTTGCCCCGGAAATTGATCAGCACCGCTTTGGCAAAGCTTTCCAGTGTAATCTGGTTGGCCACTGATGTGCCGAAGATCGTTTCTTCGTTTCCAGATATTACAGTGTAATCCGGGATGCACTGGTCGAGGATGGTTGTGGTTGCCTGGCAAATTCCTGTAACCAGGAAAAAAGATACCGAAAAAATGCAAATGCAAATTATTTTTTTCACAAGTTTTCCTTTCTTTTTTGGTCCTTGTAGTAGGAGGCTACAACTTTCAGCCGACAAACGGATCAAACCCAATAGCTGTTGTAAAACTTGATAAATCGTATACCAGGGCATCACTGCTGACTACCCCTATCAAATCAATCCTGTTCACTGTACCGTCATCATTGTATGTAAGGGTCACATTTTCTGGGTCATCGTCTAAAACTCCATTGTGAATTTCATAATCGTCCACATCGGCGTTTACAAATGAGATGGTGTCGTCAGCCGAAAAATTGTCTATGACCGCATAATTGGAAACCGCCGCATCATCTATAAAATTATATGCATCACCGCTGGCATCGAAATCTGTCTGGGTTGGAAAGGCTGCCGTATCAATGACAACGTCAGTGACCGTTTCAGAAGGATCACCGCCTGGCGTAGCGGTGCCGTCATCATTAACAGTACTCGTAGCACCTTCAACCGGATCTTCTCCTGCAGCTGGCACTGTTACACCCAAAATATCCTGCGCAAATGTTTCAAAGTCCAGGTCCGTACCGTCGGTATCACCGGCACTGAGATTTTGCCCTACTTTAAAGGTAAAGGTCTCAGCACCACGCACATTGATTTGGGCTCCATTGCTCAGGGTGAGCAAAATTTCCGTTGCCGTAACAATACTGCTTGTAATTTCCAGTCCGTCCGGCAGTTCGATGTAATTGGTACCGCCCTGGTCAATGATAGTAATCACATCACCGGCTTGTACAAGGTTGGGGTTGATGCTGTAAGTCTGGTCGGAAGAATCCCCTTGATAAGTATCACCAGGGGTCTGTGCGAGAATGTAAGCATCTTTTACTTTTTGAATAGCCATGAATTTTTCTCCTTTTTTTTATTTTTTGTATTGGTTCATAAATTTATTCAACCTCAGAGTACTCATGCAGTGGATATCCTTAACCCTGATCAATTGGATTTTTCTTGTTAATAATCTTTATCAACTCATCCACCATGGCACTCTTTTTCACCACCATCCCTTCCTGATCCAGCAGAAACAGAGTCGGCACTCCCAGCACCGCATAATTGGTGAAATTCTCCCCAGCCATACCGCTGAAGTCACAGTAGTTATCCGGCCACTGGTGATAGGCCAGTTTCTTCTCAAACCCCTGTTCTGTCTTATCCGCACTGATGGCGATCACACGAACGTTTTGTTCTTCCAGCTGTTGATATTTGTTGGCCAGATCGATCAGGGCATCTTCGCAAAGGGGGCATTCTCCCTGATAGAATAGCAGGATGGTATGATCTGCATCCAGGTTACCGGTTTCGATGATGATATTCTGGTTTACCACACCGGTCTGAGTGCGGACCGGTGCCTGAAACATCAGATCCGGGGCTTTTTTGCCTGTCAGGATCTTCACCGATGCCATCATGTTTTTGACACTGCCGGACAAAGCTGCCTGAACAGCAGGTCGGTTCTTCAGGTTGTTTGCAATGGCTGGCAGCAGATCATCCTTGCCTGTTTCCACCAGCAGGGGCACCGTTTTCTCTGCGAATGCTGCCAGTATGTCATCCCGGTCCATACGGGCTATGGCTTTATTTAAACGGTCTTTAAATGCCTGTTCTCCGTGTTCTGACCGGATGTTCATCATCAGCCAATGATGCAGCACCTGGTCCCAGTGACCGCTGGTGTAGAGGTCTTTGAAATCCAGGGTATGGGTCACAAAGTCATTGAAATAGGTAATGTGATCTTCCTGGTTTTCATAGATCTTGTCTGCAATGCCTCTGGTGAAATCAACGATCTCTCCGAACCGGGCTGCATACAGGGGACTTTCGGATCTGTCAGCCTGGACCTGTTCAAATGCCTGGCGCAGATGTGCCTGTTCAGCCAGGGCGGTTTTATGGAGATCTTCTTCCGGCTGGTACACCTGCAACAGGTGATTGATGGCTCCGAGTTTGTCCAGGATGGTTTGCTGTTTACGGTGCTGGGCTTTCAGATAATCGTTTTCCGGGTTGCCGGTGTAGATGATGTTGTCCGGACCGGGTTGAGCGGACAGGCATTCCACGGAAAAGCTGTTGCCGGTATAGATCATGTCCAGGCCGCCGCCTTTTTTGAGCAGCCAGCGGGTCATGCCTTGGTAGTCCTGATGGGTTTCGGGCATGGTCAGGGTTACCCGGCCGTCTGAAGGGATCTCACCGGATTGGACAGTGACCGTGTCTTTGCCCTGGAAGATGTTCCATTCATACTGGTGTCCGGCAAAGTGGGGGAAGTGGAGATGGATTTCCTGGGCCTGGAGGTTGGCAGCCATCAACAGGAAAATGACGAGTGCTGTGGGAGTCAGATGTTTCATCCAATAATTCCTTTATCAAATCGGCTGTGCTACCAGAACATTGCCCTTTCAGCGGCCATCTCCTGTTTACATTCTGCCCAAAACAAACGTTCCGGGCAGAATGCTTCGCTGCAAATAGTCAAATGGACAAATAGTCGAATCATTCTGAGATGCAGCGGACGGAAAACCCGTCCAGGCGGGCGCTGTAGTCGCTCGTGCCGGGCGTCCCCGCTGCCGAAGTACAGGTGCCTGGCGTAGTCGCTGCCGTGCTCTCCGAACTGCTCCAGTAGCAGCCGTTGTAGCCACGGTAGGCACAACGCACCGCTGCTGTGATGCGGAAGCCGGCGGCCGGCAGCATCAGGCCACTGCCAAAAAACCGGGCTGAGCTGTAGTTGGTACTACTAATTGACCACGTTCCCACCGTGTTCGGGGTGTTATTATCCAAAACCCCCTCCCATTGAGTTATTGTTGGTACCCTAAACCCCTCAGGGCATGGATCGTTGGGTGTCTTGATTGTATCCAGACCAGGCAGCCGTCGGGTGCAGCACCGCTGTCCCATCCGCTGATAGATACCACTGTTGGCTTCGCTGGCACCAGGACCGGTGGGGCCATGGGCAAAATGCTGGGTGTTGGTGTTATACCACTGGCTGGGATCAGGCCCTTTCCTGCCCCACTGCCAGTACCCGCCGATCAGGCTCCAGGACGGAGTGAATGGGTCATGGCCCAGATCCTTGCCGATGGCAGCCAGGTTGTAACAGTCGAATTCCTTCCATACGCTCGGTGTCACAAAAGCACCACAGCTAATCAACGGTTCTCCTAAATCATTTTCAATTGATGCGGGAGTTGTGGTAACCACCTGATCATCCAGCATCACCTGTCCGCCATGAATGCTCAATGTCAAAGGACCCCGGTCTGAAAATTCAACGGTCTGAACAGAAGTGGTGGCTGGTATTTTCAGAAGTGTGCCGTCAGTCCCTTCAAAAGTCACAACCGTACCTGAACGAAAAACAGTGAACAAGTCTGAGCCGGCTTGAATCTGTATGGTATTTTGCCCCGGGAAATTGATCAGCTCCGCTTTGGCACCGCTTTCCAGTGTAATCTGGTTGGACGCTGATGTGCCGAAGATCGTTTCTTCGTTTCCAGATATTACAGTGTGATCCGGGGATGCACTGGTCAGGATGGTTGTGGTTGCCTGGCAAAGCCCACTAACCAGCAGAAAAGATACCGAAAAAATGCAAATGCAAATTATTTTTTTCACGAGTTTTCCTTTCTGAACTGAGAGGCGAACCATTGGATTTCTCCTTTATTATTGTTGATATTAAGCTTTAACGGAATCGCCTTTAATATCCGGGTCAGGGGTGAATTCCAGCTGCTTTTAGAAACTGGAAAACATTTTGAAATTTTTCTTTACAGAAGTTTATAATCAACCCCTTAACAATTATTCACTGTGTTGTCAATCAAGAATCATACAACTTTTTATCCGGACGGATTAAACAACATAACTGAACTTCCGTGCCTGCTCGTTCAGCTCTGCCAGGTTCTGCTCATCCGTCTCCAACGTCTTGCCCTCTTTCACCAGCTTCTGGCCCTGGGCCTTTTTCCTAATGAGCATCGCTGGCTTTATCAAGCACACTTGCTGCCCATTGGTTGATGCTCTTGCCACTGCTCTCGGCTGCGGAAGCTACAGCTGCGTGTATTTCTGCCGGAATCCGCAACATGAGATTGCCAGAGTAAGGCTCAATACGGCAGCCCAAAGCAACAAGCAGAGCCTCTTTTATGCAGCATCCTGCCATTCATACCGATGGTGAAGTCCGCCCAGTCGCGGGAAAGCAACCACTTTGCCGTTTTCCGGCTTTTCAGACACTGACCTGCCTCCTGGTGTTTCTTTGCCAAGGCCAAGATGGGTCCTATCTTCATTGAAAGCAAATATTCGTCAATGCGCTTTAATGTCTTCATTAAAATAATCATGGTCAGAATCGGCGTATGCTGCCTATCAGTCTTTCAATATAAGGATTCTGCCATGGGCTTTTCGGCGCAGTCTTGACTTCATTATTCCCAGACCCTGCACTGGTATTACATCCCGGCTCACGAGTAATACGGACAGGATCACACGGATCGGATCCACATTGATGCGCAGCCTGCCTGGCATCGAACGCCAACCTGCCTGGCGGCTGTCGGCACCACAAAACAAATCGACGGCAAACATATTGAACATGTGATTTTTCAGGAAGGTTCTCCATGTCTGGGATGGCGGATTACGAGGCCTGAGCCACTTGATGATTTTTGAAATGGTCCTTTCATGAACGTCATAGCCAAGTTTCAATAGTTCTCCGTGTATGCGCGGAGCACCCCAGAGAGGGTTTGCCCTTGCCATTTTTTTGATAAGTGCAATAATTTCCGGGTCCAGTGAAGGCCGCCCAGCGCCTTTTTTCCGTGATTTATACGCCCAAAACAGTTTGAATCCTTTTCTGTGCCAGCGAATAACTGTTTCCGGCTGCACAACAATGAGAACACTTTTCCAGTCCTTCCAAAACCTGGATAAAAATACCCAGAAAATCCGGTCCCTGAGTCTGATCTTCGGCCGTTTGTTCTTTTGTTTCATAATTGCAAGCTGCTGTCGCAGGGCAAGGTTCTCAAGGTGAAGATTTTTGTCCCGTGACAGCCACAAAATTAAGCCCAATATTGTTAAAATCATCGTTTCCATAATGCGGGAGACTGTAATGGAGGATTGAAGATTTGTCAATGATTTCAGTTAGGACGGAATCAATACGAAGGACAACCCGACGAAATCAATTCCACGGAAACCTGCTGGAGATCATATGCCATAATTTGGCCATGTTCAACTGGTTCAACTTCGAGTACACTTCGATTTCTTCCGATATAGGATACTTCTTCATACCCATAGCGTACGGCTCCAGATTAGGCTTCCAGATCTCGTCTTCTGCTTCTCCCGGGTCAGTGCGGTTCTGGAATGAAAACCCCCGGCAGACCTTTAACAGTCTGACCGGAAGAAAAAACCCCCGCGCCGCTTGCGAGGAATGCGTCGCTTTGACCTAAGCCACCGGAGAGGCATTAGGCGTCCTCAAGACAGGCTAGGGATTAGGCGAAGTTGGCAACGGTCAGGCCGTTAGCTTCAGCAATTGATGCCGCCGAAGTCAATTACACCAATTAGTTCAACAGTAAACTCTGAACCATCATCAGCAGCAGCATTGGTTTCAACACTAAATACATTGTATTCACCATCATTTAGGTCATTTTCAACCATAAGGATTGAGCTAATGCCTGTGCCTACTGGTTAAGTGGATCAGCAACAGCTGTTGAGCCACCGTTTACGAAGTTAGCCATATGCATCAGTTGCGCCTTCAAGAGCGGCGTCAATATCAGCTGCATCCATAGCTGCCCAAGTTTCGATTGGAGTACACCAATAGCTTGAGCAAAGTCGTTAACGATAACTACTTCGTTAGACTCAAGATTCAAGTCTCCAGCAGCTAAAGCGAATGAAAAAGAAGTT
The DNA here is from genome assembly GCA_034522435.1 of Desulfotignum sp. GTDB lineage: Bacteria > Desulfobacterota > Desulfobacteria > Desulfobacterales > Desulfobacteraceae > Desulfotignum. The sequence goes on along the minus strand of JAXHLJ010000005.1, from coordinate 193,531 downwards.
GGTGTGTCAACAACAGAACCTGTAGAATCAGTAACAGAAGTTTGATCATCCAACCATGCAGTGAAGTCAAGGATGTCGCCGTTGTTTACCTAGCACCGTTACGCATCTGGGAGTCTGCGTCTATAACGTAGCAGCGATTACAGCACCATCTATCTATTGTGCCGTGGGTTTCTGCACCAAACCATGCATTCCACATAGGTAGAATTACATCTTATTAGCCGCAGTGCAACACGTAGCATGAGGCCAAACGTTTGCTGATTCTATCATTAGCAGTTAGCACATGCAGCATTACCAGATACATTAGCAACATTATCCAGTACCGATCACATGGTAAGTTCGTTAGTGCTGTTTGTCTGCAGTTAATGTAATAGTACCGTCTCTGTCAGCACCTGCACCAGGCAAGGACAGTATCTTCGTAATGCTCATCTGGATCATCACCAGTAATCCTCAGTGCTTCGGCAGTCCGTTGAACCAGAGCCGCATTATTGGCAGGCGGTGCCAGTATTATCAACGTCTCATCATATCAACAGCTGGTTGCTTGATAAACTGTAACCTGACCGAACGAGTAGTTAACACCGGTTACAGTATATCACAGCAACGGTTGTCCAGTAGCTGCAGCGACTTGTTCAGCTTGTTCAAGCTAGTAACTATCACCACTATAAGACTGAGTCAACTGTCGCAGCTCGCAGCGAGCTCCATTATTTCTAATCGAATACGTTACCGGTACCGTCTGATCTGTCAACGTAACTGTAAGTGACTTCAGGAACTGCATGCAACTGTATCATCACGCAGTAACAGTCTCTGCATAGTAGCTCAAGTTTCAATTGCGTTTTCTCGGGACATTCCAGCACCTAATGGAGCACTAGCTATGTGACAGTCACAGTACCGTCTCATCATGCTACAATTTGCATCACCTGCGCCTGCAATAGGTTGACTGCAGCTGCTATTAGCAGCTTACTGCAGTACGCGTCATCAGTAGCAACACCAATGCAAAAGTTGACTGTACAGTACCATAACACATTGCAAAAATATTGCCACTACGCCGTCAACAAGTCACCAGCTTCGCGAATGTAAGGTTTGTACCTTGGGTACAGCAGCGCCATTGAAGTGCCATCAAAATTAACAATAGATACCTTATCCCAATTGGCTGAGAATACAACCGTATCAATTGAATTCTTTACAATCACTATCAAGAACAACAAGGTCATGAGCACCTGTGCCCATATCAATGATAGCTCTGGAAGTCAGCGTCTAGTATTGTCTGTGCCGGCAGCAACAAAACCAGTAACTATGACACCATCTATGCCACCAAATACAGTTATTAAGTCTCGCCTCTTCTGTACCAGTACCAATTACAGATGAATTTGCAACAGCACCCGTTTCAAGTAAACCAGCTTCCCAATGCAGCAAACTCAGATGGTGCAATGGTGGTATCACTAGCAAACTGCACCAGCAGCAGCAACGATTGTTGGTTGGTTAACAGTAGTACCTAAAACAATGTTACCTTGAACAGTTGAGGTAATTGTTAACACTTGCGAACCAGAAGTTCCCGTTCCAAGTTCAGCTCGTTAGCAGTTTGCTCAACTCTGGATTGGCAGCGATTGCGGCAATAATAGCTGCATTAAAATCTTCTGGGTTGCAACGAAGTTGTTTGCAGCCGTTGTTGGTAAGTAATTGCTTGCTGAAATCCATCAAACCTGTACCGTTATAGTAGCTTCGTAAAGGACTCGATCGGCCCCCCAAGCAGCGGCAACGGTAGTGCCAGCAGAGCCAGAACCGCTAACCCATTCTCCGACTGTGCCGTTTGTATCACTGTCGTTTGCATCTTCAACAACTACAAAGTCAGAACCAGACCCAGCATCCACCTCAGCGACGGCTCTTCAGTGTTTAGATACACTGGTATCATCACCAGCACCTAAAATCAACATTGACGTTGTCAGAAGCTAACTGTAGTTGCATCTGAAACTCCACCTCTTCTGGTCTGTTCCAGTCAACGTTACCGTATCATCAGCCTACACCGGTGGTGACGGCGCAGGCTGTCACCCATGGTGTCAACCGCATCCCCGTCCAGTCGCACATTCACAGTGTCGTCGCCGGCACCCACGCCGTGATGTTGAAGGCCACGCCGTCCGCACTCGACGGCACGAAAGCTCTCGACCCACACTTGCAGGTTGTCATCGCCTGCGCCGAAATTGGTAGTCATAGGCCCCATCGGAAACGATAAACGCCTGGTTGATGTCCAGGTTACCCATGAAGGTGGTGGCATCGATGTTGTTCAGATCGATCACCCGAGTACACCGGGTATTGGCTGTTACCGATCTGTCAGGTCTGCATAGCTGTCGTCGTCACGTTCCTCGGAGGTGATGTCCAGGGTTTCCAGGCCGTCATGGGGCGTGGTCAGCAGATACGCCAGGCTGCTGGGCATATCTTCGTCGCCTCTCGACAGTCACGTTGAACTTGTCAAAGCCCTTGGTGTAGTTGTCACCACCCACGATCATTCCGCCACCGTCTTCACCGCGGCCGACTTTTTCCAGCTCGATGTTGATTTCAAGCGGCAGTTCTTCGGTATGATGGAGGCAGGGTGTCTACCTGAGTATGGAAGTCTTTGTTTGGATCGATATCAAGTCACCGCTCGGTGTACAACTTGCATCCTGTCGCAAGTTCTTCTTCACCACTGTTGGTGATCCACGATGGTGCGACCGATCAAAGGAACCACCCGGGTCGTTGTCGGTATCAGTTGCTGTGAAGTTAGGACCGAAAGCTGCTGTCACGATTTTGCAAAATCAGAGTCTACAAGTGCTGCTGCTGCAATAGCAGCATTAATGGCGTCGAGCAGTACCTTGATAGGTGCCGTTGCCGAAGTCATCTCCGATATCGACCCCAGTCCAGAATTTTCGCTTCTCCATCAAATGTGAAGTTAAGCCCTCTAACCGGATGATCTTCAGGGTATTCCTGTCCAGCAAGGGCGGCGTCCATATCCATCATCTCGATGAACAGCTGGCTTGCCGTCGGTCAGGGTGTCTGTGAACCAGGTCGTTCTGCTCGAACAGCACTTTCATGCTGGACGCTTCAAGAGCCCCATTGATGTATTTGAGATAGGACTCATAATCATCAGTCATTATCTCACCATCGGCATCACCATCGACATCTTCTGGGTATATCGCATCCGTGTCAGCCGTGCTGCCGGACGTATCGATCCATGGAAACGGTCATATCGACAGACTTGGTGGCTGTCGCTGTCGTCACTCTGGTTGGTGGTCAGCCCGTAGACGACCAGATCCGCATCACTGTAATCGGATTCGACGTAATCCCAATCCAGCATCTGGCGGCCATCGACATGAACCACCTCTGAGCTGACTGGTATATCCACATCGATAAGATATCGATCAAATTATGAGAATCTTGTACTAACCTGAGCCATCGCTTAACTCTCACCATCACCAGTCTCCCTCCTCATAGGATACGGCAACATCCGTCGAATGATTCACCATTCTTGTTCATTGACGACAATAATGTCGCCAATCGTTACAGTACCAGTCGGCAATTCCGGATGTCCCGGGCATTCAGGAAGAATTCTTCGATGTTCACGGTGTGGGCTTCAATGGGTCTGGGAGCCACTGAAAATGGACGCGGCCATAATCAGCTCTGCATCTACATTGTCCCGTCCTTCCATACCATCGAGGAAGTCGGCGGACTGCCGGGTGTTGGTGTTCAGTCCCTTGATGACTCCTCAAACGGCCATCAAAGGTGTCATCATCTGCCGTGACCTTCATCCGTGTCCTCGTTGACCGTCAGACGGCATGTTTCGCCGGGCACACCGGGTTCGTCATCATCGTCATCATCACCCGGAATAACGGTTCCGTCATCATTAATAGTAATCGGACCACCTTCAACCGGAGCTTCATCTGCAGCTGGCGCTGTTACACCCAAAATATCCAGCGCAAATGTTTCAAAGTCCAGGTCCGTACCGTCGGTATCAGCGTTACTGACGATTTGCCCTACTTTAAAGGTAAAGTTACTCAGCACCACGCACATTGATTTGGGCTCCATTGCTCAGGGTGAGCAAAAGTTCCGTTGCCGTAACAATACTGCTTGTAATTTCCAGTCCGTCCGGCAGTTCGATGTAATTGGTATCGCTTTGGTCAATGATAGTAATCACATCACCGGCCTGTGAAAGTGTGGGGTTGATGCTGTACGTCTGGTCGGATAAATCCCCTTTGTAAGTATCACCAGGGGTCTGCGCGATAGTGTAAGCATCTGTTACTAGTTGAATAGCCATGAATTTTTCTCCTATATTATTTCTAATTTTACGTGGCTTGAGTTGCCTGCTTGCGCAGACAACTCAAGAAAATTTGATATATTAAGCTACAGTAAAATCTACTGTGTCCAAAGTCTGATCAACGACTCCTGCCAAGGTTAGTTGGTAGGAGTCACCTTCGGAATCAGCGTCGAAAATAATGTCAGTCAGGTTAAAAATACTGGACTCGGTATACGACCACTCCATCAACAAAGGTTTCTCGTCGTAATCGTACCCTGCGGCCACATCTTCGAAAACAATTGCATCTTCTGCGACATTAAATCCGGTGATTGTCCAGTCACCCCCTGCCAGAGAAACAACGTCACCCGTGCTGCTGTCGATCTGATAGGTGAAAGTTTCAGCCTCACCATCAACGGCTACCAGATCCTGATCGACAGCTATGGTGTCATCGTCATCATCATCATCGTCGTCATCTCCAGGACCAACCGGGGAACTAACTCGCCATTATCAACGCTGTCAGCAATATCAGCGCCGAAGTCGACAGTGCCGATCATGCTGATGTCGCTGTCGGAGAGTTCAAAGTCGTCGTCGGTGCCGTCGAAGGACACGTTGAACACCTTGTACTCACCAAGGTTCTCATCGTTCTGAATCATGACGATGGCAGAACCTTCACCATTAACCAGTTCAATGTTTGAACTGGTATTGGAGTACTGCTCGGTGGAGAAGTCGATGAGGTCGAGCAGGTTCCCAGCATTCAGGCCGTCAAACTCCTCTACATCGTCATTACCATCAAAGGTCTGAATGTTGATTTCGTTAGCAGACAACTCGGAGTCAGACTCAGAGGTTACCGGGATGTCAACAACACTTGCTTCAGAACCGGTAGGTGAAAACTGACCGTCAAGATAAGCGGAGAAGTCCAGCACATCTTCACCTTCTGTGAAGTTAACCACATAAGCGGTACCAAAATCGCCATCGAAGACGAGGGTGTCAACGGCATCAACCTGGGTGGAGAGAACAACGGTATCCACACCGGCGCTCAGGGTCACTGTGTTGCTGTTAACGGCCTCAGAGTCGCTACCACCGGCGAGAACCTGGGCAGAAGAGATTTCGGCATAGTCATCAGCAACTTCGAGGGTGGAATCACCCTGTACCGCACGATACTCGCTTTGGAGGGTTGCTACGTCCTTAGTGGTCCAGTCGGAGTCACCGATATGGATCTCAACGGATATGTTGTCGCCGTCGATCTTCGAAGTGATGATACCGTTATCATCAACGTCAACCAGGCTGGAAAGAACATTACTGTTTTCTACTGCTGCCTGAATAGCAGCGATCAGATCAGCCTTGGTGGTCAGGCGATCGAAATTAGCAGCGCCAATGACAGCCTCTGCTTCAAATCCGTCGGTGAACTGGGCAGCCAGTTGCGTGTTGATTCCCTGATCGCCATTGACGGTAACCGTCACGGTACGATCAAAAAGGAAGCCAAAGGAAGGTGTGCCGTCTTCGTCAGCCTGCCGCAGTGCGTTCAGATCGAACAGGGACGCAGCCATGTCGCCCGTGTTATCGACATAGGTCACGTCGTTGCCGGCACCGGCATTGGAGGTAATAGAAACGTCTCCACCTTTGATCTCATCATCCCCAGCACCGCCGTCAACTCTAGCTGTACCACCACCAGTCAGTTCAACGGTATCGTTACCGGCACCGGCATCTACTTTAGAGGCACCTGCGACAATCAGGTCGATTATATCACTTCCACCATCAGTGCTGACTTGGAGATTGTTGGCGTCTGTAATAGTAATTACGTCTGCGCCCGCCCCGGTGGACACGACATTATTCGTGTTACCGGTATTAACACCGTTAAAGGTAATGTCACCGCCGCCCATGGCTGTGAGGGTTACCAGATTATTGATGGCTGTATCTGAACCCAGGGTCAGATCTCCGAGGAAGTCGTCGGCATCCACCAGGTCCAGGCCGCCGCCAAAGCCACTACGAACGGTCAAGCTGGCAACACCTACGTCTTCGACTCCTAAACCATCAACATAGTCTGCATGGGTTGAAATGAAGACATTTTCTAAATAACCACTGTTGGAGGTGATGGTGCCGAGGTTGCTGGGCTTGTCTTCTTCACCCAGAACATCCACATGAAAATCCGGAATCCCTTCAGTATGCTTACCGCCGATGAACAGATCGCCGCCGTCATTGTCACGACCAACCTTGTGCAGATCGATGTTGATTGACAGCGGAGTGTCACTAGTTACGGGAGGTGCAGGATCGAACGAATTGTTGATGTCTGTGTCGTAATCAAGCCGTGTTTGCCCAAATTCGATACCGGTTAGCTCTTCATCCCCTTGGTTGGTAAGGAGAATTGGGTGGTACTCGCCCGCACTATCACCAACGCCATAGACATCTACCTCGATAGAGAACACAGCGGGGGTGAGTGGTTCACCGGCTCAGCTGTTACATCAGAGAAACCATCGGCAGCCAACTGAGCGTTGATAGCATCGACCACCGCATCATATGCAGTTGTGTAATCTAGCGTAGTGTCGGCGGCAATGCTTTCGACGTTAACCGTGACCTCAGTGTCACCAACTGCAAATACAATAGAATTAAAACCTTCAATAGGATTACCACCGGTGACATTAGCGAACGCATTAATCATGCGAATCAGCAATGAGGCGCCGGCAGTTTCCTGTCCTGCAAGCAGATAGTCCTCGTCGAAGTAGACCGTCAGGTCGGAGGCATCATCATCGCTGTTGAAATTGTCGGTGTGATCCATGGTGATGGTGATGTCTTCGGTATTCCGGGCCACGTCTTCGTAAGTCAGGGTGGTCAGGTTTTCGATCACCAGGTCAGCGTCTGAGAAATAGGAACCGATTTTGTCGACGTCTTTAATGTTTTTGGCATCTACAATGATAGCGCCGTCATTGGAAGCAGAAGAAACATCCATGGCTTCGAATTTGATGTCTTCAATTCTCTGAATGCGCGGCTGAATGTCCAGCTGGTTGTCGCCGGTCACGCCATAGAATTCGGGTACCAGTTCCGCATGCAGGGTATCGGAGCCTGCGCCACCGTCCAGACGATCCGCTGAGGACAAGGAGTTGGATACGCCGCCGGCCCAGGGATTCTGCGTGATGGGGGCATCGAACTCATCGTTATTGGCGGTACCAGTGAAATCAGCACCGCTGTCGGTACCAGCAGTGAGGGTTATAGGATCATCACCTTCGACGGGGGGAAGCAACCGGAACCAGCTCGTCAGCAGCTGCTTTGGCTGCATCGACGGTGGCATCGTCCGCGGTGACATCCGACAGGGAGAAAGGACCATCTCCCCCCAGACCCAGTTCATCCGCAAAATACAGGCCCACTTCGGTCTTGTTGTCAAGAATCTCAGCATCCTGGTTCTGAGCGCCGCCGATGACCGCCAGGATCATTTCGGAACGGGGCACCCCGCCGCCCAGACCGCCCTCACCGACCCAGAACGCAAGACCGTCTTCATCGGGAGTACGGTTGAACACATTCTGATAGATTGAAGTGACAAATGATTCATCGGTTGTGCCTTCCGGATACTTTTCCTGGGTCTCAGGCGCCAGGAAAAAGCTCTCGGCAATTTTTTCGATGGTGAGACCGGAATCCACCCAATAATTAAGTCCTGCGGCGTCCGGTGCCCGGTTGAATGTCGCCACATACAATTTAGTTACTTGTTCTTTGGTTACAGCCATCTTTTTTCTCCTTTAAACGTTGTTAATATTTGGCACCCATCACATAGCAGCACCAGTTATCCCGGTAATTCAGTTTGACTTCATGATCAAGAAAGCAAAATGCATGCCTATGCCAATTGATACCTTAAAATTTCATGTTTTTCCCGTTATCAGGACCGCTGGAACCTGACTGCCCGGTATTTTGAACAGCAGGTTGTGGTCATATCCGCCCAAATTCGGTTCAATCCGGCCGGGCGGTCCCTGTTTACCGCCGGAACCATTGTTTCTTTTGCTCCGGTAAAACAGTTTGCCAAAATGTTTGGGATAATAGAACACAAATGCGGGCGTTGTCAATCAAAAACCTGGTCTCCTGTAGCATTGACCATCCGCCGGACCAGTTGCGCGCAGCTTTGGCGCCAGGTAAGCCAGGGCATGGCATCGGACCGGGGATGCTGATCGTGGCGGTACAGGTCCAGCCAGCGGGTGATCTTGCGGGCCAGATCTTCGGGCGTATCACCCTGGAAATAAAATGCATGATCTTCTGCCACCTCCCGGAATACCGGGATATCCCTTGCAATGATGGGCAGGGCGTGCTGGGCCGCCTCGATCAGGGGCAGGCCGAATCCTTCTGCTTCACTGGCGGCGATCAGGCAGTCGGCAGCGGCATACACCTGTTCCAGGTACTGGTCGCTGATGCCCTCCAGCCAGAACAGGCGTTTTTCCTTTTCCGGATGATGGGTCAGGGTGTTGACGATTCCGGGGATAGTCCGGCGTTCATCATCCGGCAGGTGGGTCCACCCCTGTCGGCCCACGATGACCAGATGGATATCCGCCCCTGCGGCCCAGAGCCGGTCGAATGCGGCCAGGACCTGGAGGTGGCCTTTTCTGGGCTCTATGGTGCCCACCATGAGAAAACAGTGGGTGGCACCGATGGTGTCCAGTACCTGCCGGGCATTTTTAGGCAGTCCGGTGGTGGGAAAAGAGGCGTCCATGTCCGCTCCCAGGTGAAACCAGTGGATCTCGGGCATGGGCAGACACGCAAATTCCGGGTCGGTTTCATACCATGTCAGCAGTTCCTGTGCCACGGCCCGGGAAATACACATCACTTTGTGTGAAATGCGGCAGACTGCGGACAACCAGCAGTGAAAATGCCGGTCCGCTCCGGCCGGAAATTTGTCAGGCTTTAGCAGCGGCAGCAGGTCGAACACGGTAAACACCAGTGTCACCCCGGTTTGTCTGATCCGGTCGAACAAAGAAGTTTTTTGGGCAGCCACCAGGATGTCGCCGGTGAGGTCCGGACAAAACAGCAGGTCCCCTGCCTGCATCTCGACCAGGTCGTCCCGGGCCCGGGTATTGGGGCAGTCCAGCAGTTCCAGGGTGTATTTGCTTGCGGCCCGGTACTGCCAGGTGCCGTGTTCTTCCACCAGGTATACCGGCTCGGCCCGATATCCCGGGGGCGGGGCCTGGATCAGACCCATCACCAGGGAGCGGGACACCCGGTCGATGCCGGCCTTTAAATCCCTGCGGATGGTGGCGGACACATCGATGAACACCCGGTTTTTGGACACCGGGTCCGGCTGATTGGCGGCAATGGCCCGGGCCAGATTTTCCAGATCGGCAGATGATGCAGGCAGGGTGTCCAGTGCCGCCAGGGCGTGCACCAGGTGCCGGGGACGGGTGCGCTCTCTGCGGTAAAAGGTTTCCATGGCCCGGGCACAGGCCCGGGCACAGGTATCGGGAAAGTGGCGGTCAGCAATGGTTTGCGCAGACTTTCGGCCCAGGCTCTTCCTCAGGCCGGTATCCTGTTTCAGGGTTTCCAGGGCGATCTTCATTTCAGCATCCGTGAACTGATCCGGCAGCATCCGCACGGCATCCCGGGGCAGCTCGCTGTTGGCGCCATGGTCATTGACAATGACCGGAAGCCCGTGATTCATGCAGTCCAGAACCGCGGCCGAGGTTTCTCCCCGGGAACGGGTGCGCAGCTGTACGGCAATTTTGGCCCTGCCCAGCCAGGTGGTGAATTCTTCCGGCCCTACCCTGCCGGTGATGCGGATGCGCTCTGCTGCACCGGAGCGGCGGATGGCTTTTTTCAGGTCCCGGCAGTATTTTCCCGGTCGGGTTTCCCCGACAAACACCAGGTGGCAATCCGGGTCCTGTGCCAGGCTGGAACCCAGCCAGGCGTTCAGCAGCCGGTGATTGCACTTGGTGGGGCCGAGCATGCCGAAAGAGCAGACATAAAAACAGGTTTGTGCCCCATCAAAGACCGAAGCCGCCGGTTCCGGAGGCTGACGCACCATGGGGATCTGTTTCCAGCATCGTTCATCCAGGCCGGGGTACCAGGTGCGGGCCAGGGTTTTGGCATGGCGGGAATGCACGATCACGCCCGGGGCGTTTTCCACCAGGGGAAAACTGCACGGATAGTCCGGCAGGGATTCCGGTTCCAGAGTGTGGCAGTGTTCCTGCACCGCCTTGTATCCATGGTCATGGAACAGGGCACGGGCCAGGATATGGGCGTTGGGTGCCAAAGAATCTGCATACCGGATAAAATGCCCTGTAAAAAAATCATGCAGACACACCACCCCGGGGTGGGCCGCCATCAACTCGAGCATATAATAGTGAAAAGAGGAATTGCCCAGGTGATAGAGTATCCGGTCATACCGGTCCCCGTTTTTCATGAACCACTCCGGGGACCGGATACCGCAGTGGGATAAAATCCATTCATCCGCCACCCGGTCCTGATCCGTCACCACATCCACTGTATAGTACCCGGACAGTGCCGGCAGCAGGGCCCTTGTGTAGTCCGCAATGCCGGTTTGGGCCGGCGGCAGGGGGGACACCACCGCCAGGGTCGGGGGCACGCCTTGGGAAAGGCCGGCACCGGAAGGCACAACAGCCCGGGTCGGTGAGCATCTCCAGCACCGCTTTTGGACCGGCATCCGCCGGGATGGTGCCGGCATCCACACACGCCAGGCCGGGATGGCGGCCGGGAAGAACCGTCACCACCACATCCGGAAAAAGGTCCGCCGACAGCTGCCGTGTGCAGCAGGTGTGTCACCGGTGCGGGCCCGGGGGTCTGCCACACCCGGATATTTTGTCTGGGTATCCAGCGCTCCAGGCGGCGGCGCAGGGCCAGAACCGGGGGCACGGTATCCTCTGGCAGTGCCGCCATCACCTGAACCGGTTTTTCACACCCGGCCAGGGTGAGCTGCCAAAGACAGCACCCGGCCGGAAATATCCTTGTAAAGATCCAGCACAATACGCATTATTGAAATTTTTGTTCCTTGTTTTTCACAGCGTTTTTCAAGTCTTTGAGAATCCTGCCGGCAGCCGGGGGCATCCGGTCGGCACCCGGCGGGGTCTGGCCGGAGGGCAGCGCAGCCGTGTCCTGCCGGGGGTGACTGCGGCGGGTGAGCAGTCTTTTGACGGCCCGCAGCGGCCGGGTAATCCGCCAGGACAAGCTGGCATGGACGGCATCCAGTTCCGCCCTGGCCGTGTCCGCCTCATGCTGAAGCTGCCGGATTTGCCTGGGCATATCTTTTTTGGCTATCATTGCACCCTCTTGAAAATGTCAATGGTCTGGCGGGCGGTTTTTTCCCAGGTAAACTGCCCTGCCCGCACAAACCCTTTTTGTATAAGGGCGGTGCGCACCCGGGTGTCATGGACCATGGTGTCGATGGCATGGGCCAGGCTGTCGCTGCTACTGGGATCGATGAGCAGGGCCGCATCTTTAACCACCTCGGGCATGCTGGCCGTGTTGGAGCATATCACGGGACACCCGCAGGCCATGGCTTCCAGCAGGGGCAGGCCGAACCCCTCATACAGGCTGGGATACACCAGGGCGGCGGCACCCGTGTATACCGCTTTCAAATCCTGATCCGGCACATGGCCGGTAAGGATGATCCTGTTTTTTTGCAGCAAGGTATCCATTTTTTCAAGCCACGCTTTTTCCCCCCACCCGTGCCACCCCACCAGGACCAGGGGAATGTCGGTTTTTGCCGCAGCCAGGGCGTCAATGAGCAGGGATATGTTTTTGCGGGGCTCAAGAGAGCTGACAAACAAAAGGTAATCATGGGGCAGGCCGTATTTTTCCTTCACGGTTTTCACCTGCACGCTGCTGGCACGGGGCAAACAAAGGATCAGGGGCCAGAGGAACACTGCTCACCATGGATGCCGGCACCTTGAATTCATCGATGATCTCTTTGCGGATGAACTCGGAAATGGTGAGAATATGCCGGGCATATTTCAGCCGGGTTCTGATAAAATACTCGAACAGCCAGACCCGTTCTTTGGGGTGAGTGTGTTTGTACCGGCGCAAGGACAGGTCATACACGGAATACACCGTGGGCACGGCAGTGAGTTTTGCCGGGGTGAACGCGGTTTCATGGTACAGGGTAATGCCGGATGCGCGGTTTTCGGCAGATGCGGTTGAGGCTGTATTCATAGTGCATCCACCGGGCCGCCCGCAGACCGAACACCAGCGGGTCCGGCAGCCGTCTGGCCGACCGGGTCGCCTGCTGCCATTTTCGGGAATCCGCCAGGGGCGGCATGGCATCATACAGGCGGTTGCCGTCGAAATAGGCGGTATCAGCCAGTTCCAGGCGGTCCACCGCTGTGTACAGATTGCGCAGATACCGGGCAATACCGGTCAACAACCCGGTCATGGGAATGGCATCAATGAGTATTTTCATGGCACAACCGAGCTCTGATCGGGCACGCTGAATATCAATGCTTTTTTCATAAGCTCCTTTAAGTATCAGACATCACCATGGGAGGCAAAGATGCCCGGCGCTTGTGATGCCGTGGACTTCATATTCTTTGATTTCTTCTCCAAGCTTTTCCCCTCTGAAACACACCTCATTTTTCCCAGGGATTTATAAAGGCTACTCCCATCGGTTCGAAGTCACGGACATTGCGGGTTACGACCGTCATGCTGTATACCAATCCAGTAGCTGCGATAAAAGCATCTCGAATCGGCCGTGGGTTTGGCACATGCAGCTTGGCGCTGTAACGGGAAATTTGTATATCAACGGGAAGGATACGATGCTTGAATGCCGGTAGAACTCTATTTTCAAACCAAGAGCGCAAAATTTTTCCTTTATCCCGGTCACGTCTCTCAGCCAGCATAACCCCTATTTCCAGTTCTTGAACTGTTATTACGGAGATGTATAAATCACTGCTGGCGACTCTCCCGGCCCAGCGCATAACCCCGGGATCAGCTTTGCCCTGGCGGACCTTTCTCAACTCAGAGACCACGTTGGTATCCAGCAGGTACATTATTTGAAATCCGCCGTTTGAGGAAGATCCGCCATCCTGGGTATTTCTAGTTCAATATCCTCAGACCCGGGCATACTCAACAGGTCCGCAATATTTTCGTCTTGCCTGATCAGGGTGTGATATTCCTTAATGCTAAGCAGCACATGACACGGTTTCCCCCTGTCTGTTATGAATACTGGTCCCTGCTCGGCAGCCTTTTTGGCCTGGCTTGCATGTTGGTTGAATTCACGGCTGGTCATTGTTTTACTCATGGTCATTCTCCTTGTATAAGCATTTGTAGTTACTTTACTACATAATTATGCCACTGCCAAGGCCTGGTTTAAACTGGGGACAGACCACGATTAATTATAAATAGGGGTCTGTCCCCGATTCTGTCCCCGATTCTCCGTGGCAGATGCTATTCATAAAAGTTACACACAGCAAAGCCCTCCTGCCGGCACAGGGTGTCGCGCTTTGCCTCTTCCAGGTCATGGCAGACCATCTCTTTTACCATGTCTGCAAAACCGATACCGGGCTGCCAACCCAGTTTTTCATGTGCTTTTGCCGCATCGCCGAGCAGGGTTTCCACCTCTGCCGGCCGAAAATACATGGGGTCCACCGCCACGATCACATCCCCGGGCGTAACAAGGGGCTTTGTGATCCGGCTGTTTCCATTACCCGAAGACAGATCCACTGCCGGGTCCACGGCCCGGGCAATGCCTTTTTCATGTATCCCAGTGCCTTCCCAGGCCAGGGTAATGCCCAGACGGGCAGCGGCGATTTCCACAAACTGCCGCACAGAGTGCTGCTCTCCTGTGGCAATGACAAAATCTTCCGGGGTGTCCTGCTGGAGCATCAGCCACATGGCATCCACATAATCTCTGGCATGGCCCCAGTCCCGCCTGGCATCCAGGTTGCCCAGATACAGGCAGTCCTTGATGCCCAGAAGAATACGGGCCAGGGCCCGGGTGATTTTGCGGGTCACAAAGGTTTCTCCCCGCAGCGGGGATTCATGGTTGAACAATATCCCGTTGCAGGCAAACATGTTGTAGGCTTCCCTGTAGTTCACCACGATCCAGTAAGCATACAGCTTGGCCGCGGCATAGGGGGACCTGGGGTGGAACCTGGTTTGTTCGTTCTGGGGAAAGGCGGTGACCTTGCCGAACAGCTCGGAGGTGGATGCCTGGTAAAACCGGCAGGTATCTGCAAGGCCCAGGGATTTTACCGCCTCCAGCAGGCGCAGGGTGCCCAGAGCATTGGTGTCTGCGGTGTATTCAGGTTCTTCAAAGGACACCGCCACATGGGACTGGGCCGCCAGGTTGTAGATTTCATCGGGCTGAACCCGCTGGACAATCTTCATGAGATTGGAGGCATCGGTCATACTCCCGTAATGCAGAATCAGGCGGCGGTCTTTGATGTGCTGTTCCTGGTAGAGATGATCGATGCGATGGGTGTTGAACAACGAGGCCCTGCGTTTGATGCCGTGGACTTCATATCCCTTTTCAATGAGCAACTCTGTGAGATAGGCCCCATCCTGGCCGGTGATGCCGGTGATCAATGCTTTTTTCATATGTGGTTCATGTTCCTATTCATGTTGCTGTTCATATTTCGGTTTCTGCTCATGGGTGTTTCTCAGATACTTTTTCCGGACAAACAGGCATCCACCATCTGTCCCGCCACATCACGGCCGGCGGTCCGGGCTTTCCAGCCCAGTTTCCGGTGTGCCTTTGACGGATCCGCATACATGGCATTGATATCGGCGGGCCGCACAAACCCGGGATCGGTATGTACATATTTTTTCCAGTCCAGGTCCAGGCGGGAGAAGGCGGCGTCCACAAAATCTGCCAGGCTGATGCTGGTGCCGGTGGCAATAACATAATCATCGGGTTCCGGCTGCTGGAGCATCAGCCACATGGCTTCCACATATTCCGGTGCCCAGCCCCAGTCCCGTATGACAGCGGTATTGCCCAAAAGCAGTTCATGGCTCCTGCCCCGGGCGATGCTGCACGCGGTTGCTACAATCTTTTGGGTGACAAACCGTTCGGGCCGCAACCAGGATTCATGGTTGAACAAAATACCGGTACAGGCAAACATCTGATAGGCCTGGCGATGGGTATCGATATGGCGCATGGCTGCGACTTTTGCATCCCCATAAGGGCTGACCGGATGCAAAGGACTGGTTTCCGTGGCCGGACGGCCGTTCAAGTCGCCAAAACAATCTCCAGATCCGGCATTGAAAATTTTCACCGGCAGTGTCAATATCCGGACCGCCTCCAGAAGGTTCAGGGTCGCGGTGCCCACACTCTCATAGGTCTCTGCGGGAATCTCAAAGGACCGGGCAACCGAACTCTGACCGGACAGATTATACACCTCATCCGGTGCATACGCTCTTATCACCGCTTTTACCTGACCCGGGTCTTCCATGGAGACGGACACCATCTCCAGGCGATCCCGGATCTGCAGCCGCTGTAAATTGTCAAATACATCCGCGGCTGGCCCCGGGATGCACCGATGACCCTATAGTTTTTTTCCAGCAGAAATCTGGCCAGAAATGCACCATCCTGACCGGATACACCGAATATCAATGCTTTTTTCATAAGCTCTTTTATTTATCAGACATCACCAAGGGAGGCAAGGTTTAGTATGATTTTTTACTTTCTACAGAAACAAGTTGACAAGTTTTTAAGCCGCAACAGGCTTTGTGGTGAAAACCGTAATCATGCTTTTTTATTGGCCATAAACCGACGTAAAAAAAGCAACAGACTTCTAAGCGGTCGGGTCATTTTCCAGGAACGGCTTTGAAAAACAGCCGACAGTGCTTGTTCTGCTGTGCTTGCTCTCGTTTCCGCCGCATTCCTTCTGCTTGCTTCTTGAGATAATTGTTCTTCGAGTAGAGATAATTGTTCTTCGCGTTGAAACAATTTGTATTCGAGCTGAGAAAATTTCTGTTCCCATATTGGTTTCACAATACCTGAAATATCATTTACATGCGAGATAAATGTGTTACGTGATTTTATCGCATCTATTTGAAAATCTTTTTTAGCGCTGTTTTTCCAGCTGAAGCTTTCGTATGGCTTTCGATTTTTCGACTGCCGAACCAATGTCAGAATGCGAATAACCTGATTTGATAAAATGCGATTGGACCTCCTGCTCCACCGTATGAAAAAAATCTGATTCGTTGTCAGAAAAAACAAAGTAAGGCGCGTGCACAGTCATGAAAATCTATCTTACGAACATTTCTTTTCTTCAGCTGTTCAATTGTATCATTTCTGTATGAAAGATTTATGCCGAGTTCATCAATATTGATTTCAAAATCTGTATTTTTTTTCAGGTGTATAAAAGAATACAGCCACAAACCGTAAAACAGCAAATAACTCATCCTGGCATCCAAAGGACTGCTGTACGCAATTTTTAATTGATCGTAAAAATCGCCGGCATTAGAGATAGCGCTGCTTGAATTCAATAAGATTTTTTATTTCATTCAGTACGTCGGGTACTTTTTTTGCTGTGTATATCAACTGCGTGGCTGCCATAAAAAAACCATTGATGTTGTAAGACCACCATTGATTTCTTGGCTCCCGCCATAAATGAATATGTATTCCCGGAAAAGCGTTTTTTACAGCATGGATTCGGCCGGATGTTCGACAAAATTGTAAAACAGGTATTGCCGGTGATTTTTTGATAAGCGTATCAATGTAACGAAATTGACTTTTAAACCCTTCCTCATCCAGATCGATGAAATAGTCTTCATAGCTGAAATCTATATTGAATAATCCTGTTAATGATTCCTGAATCTGAATGAATTCATAAAAATAGGGTTTGGTTATTTCAGGATGCCTCAGAGATTGCTGCATCTCAAAATCAACTTCCAAAAGGTCATCCACATTGGTATTCAGATTTTCCAGATATTGATTGAAAGGCTCCTGGTAGCAGTAATAGAGATTATCCGCACGCCTGAAAACCTTGAAAAGATAGGTGCTGCCAGAACGAAAAAGCGAATGGATGAAAATCGGGGTTTTGGAATTAGAGGTCATGTCTGATTCTCTCTATTTCAACACCTGCATATAAATCAATAACGCCGGATAAGGCTGTGGTATTGTCTGATGACCTGACCTCGAAGATGTGCGCATCGACTTTCCGATGTAAAAATATTTGTTTGCCGGCACTTTGTGCCTTGATACCACAATTCAAATAATACGTGCCCGGAGCAAAAGAGTTGTTTAATTTAAAATGGATCTTCAAACAATCCCCTGCTTTCCATTCGCCGGTAGTTACTTTTAGTGCATCTGTATCAGTACCAAACAAGGAAATCCCTTCTTTTGTTTTTACCATAAATGCGAAGACAGGGTTGCTGACTGCCTGGTTAAAAAGAACGGTATAATTAAGCTTGAACCTTCCATTGGAGGTGAGCGTATTTACTTTTTGGTGTGATTCATCCTCCAACCAGATATTGTTAATATGAGCACGCCCGTCTCCATAGGAAACCCCGCAATCATTTTTTACTGATAGACTGGAAAGCATGTCGCCCGGTTTACTTTCCTCAGATGCTGTTGAATTGCTATCGGCAAATATATTCTTTTCATACACATCACAAACTTCCTTGGCTGTGCCTTTTTTCTTTAATCGACCTTCCTTGATATAAATGGCTGAATCACAAATTTTTTTTATGGACTCTATTTCATGGCTCACATATAACAGGGCAGTGCCTGCATGTTGAAATGTTTCAATACGTTGAAAACATTTTCGCTGAAAAGCGGCATCACCAACAGCCAGCGCTTCGTCAACAATCAGGATATCAGGTCGAAATGCGGTTGCCACGGCAAAGGCAACCCTGACCTGCATGCCGCTCGAATAGGCACGAACGGGTTCATCAAAGTATGCACCAATATCGGCAAAGGCTTCCAAATCAGGCATCACCTGTCTGATTTCTGTCCGGCTCAAGCCCATCATGGACAGGCCGTGAAACGCATTGCGCCGCCCGGTAAATTCGGGATTAAAACCCATGCCCAGCTCCAGTATGGCGGCAATCCTGCCGGTAACTGTGATGGTGCCTGAACTGGGTTGAACAATGCCTGTTATCATTTTTAACAGGGTGCTTTTGCCTGCACCGTTTTGCCCGACAATGCCCAGGGCTTCTCCTGCCTGCAGATGGAAGCTTATATTTTCCAGTACCCAGTGCTCTTCAATGGGTTTGAACGGCAGATTGAACCAGGTCAGCACGCGTTTGATTTCTGAGCTGTATTTTCGGTAGGATTTACCCACTGCAGTAACTTCGAGCACGCTCATAAATGATCCACCATTTCTGGCACCGGCTTTTTTGAACATGAACAAGCCAAGGGCTAACAATGCAATGGAAAGTATGACAATAAGCCATAGATGATGGAGGTTCACCATTCGATTATACAGCAGAACATCCTGAAAGGCCGCGGTTATGTGCGCCATGGGGTTGTAAGCAAACCAATGCCGGTGGGCTTCGGGGATAATGGAAATGGTGTAGACAATGGGTGTCAACCAAAAACCAAATTGCAGTAACACGTGAACCATTTGGCTGATATCACGAATAAAGACGTTCAACAAACCAAAAATGAGCCCGAGGGACATGCCAAACATCAAGGTAATGATGAACAGCGCCGGCAACCACAGAGCCTGTATGCCCGGAAAATGCCCCAGAAAAGCAAACACCACAAATATGGCTGCAAGCAAAACAAGGCTGTTAACAAAGACGGTACCTGCAGTAATCAGGGGTAATACTGATTTTGGGAAAGCCACTTTTTTGATCAGGTTGCCCTGTTCAAGAAACAGGTTCAGAGACCGGGTAATGCTTTCAACGAAAATGGTCCATGCCAGGATGCCCGAAGTCAAATAAATGGGATAGGCGTAAATGGTATCTGTCTCAGGTAGTTTGGCTTTTATCACGGTGGACAGGATCAACGCATAGATGAGCACCATGGCCAAAGGATGAAGTACAATCCAGAAGGCACCGAGCCTGCTGCGTGAAAAACGGGCTTTTACATCATTTTTAATGGAGCTGAGAATAAAATAGCGATAGCGCCAAACAGCTTTAAGCATGTTATTAACAATGTCCATAACTGTCTTCGTGATAAAATGTGATGATGAAAACACATATGGTCAACAACCCAAATTCAGTCATCGGCTTATGTAACAGACATCATTAAGGGAGGCAAGGATTAGTAGGTTTTTTTACAAGGAAGTGTCAAGAAACGGATATGGCGGGCTGAAAAAAATTTTCACAAAATGGTCTTCTTCAATATGGAGCTCCTGCCTGGCGGTCAGGCCGTCTTTTTCAGCTTCAAAAACCCATTGCCGGCCCGGGTCCAGGTACAGGGAAAAATGGCCTGCATTATCGGTGACAACGGTTTTCACAAGGGTGTGATTTTCATCCGACACCGATACAGGATCCTGTACCCGTTCATACACGGATACCGTATGCTGTAGAACTTCCTCGCCCGGAGAATACATCAGGTCATCATCATGGTCTGAGAAAAGAACACCGTAAATATGGGCCTGCGGGGATTCTGTGTCATCCGGCACAAGTTGTTGCGGGTCGTCCTGTGCATCTATCTCGTCCGGAACCTGGTTCTGGGCAGTGAAGGATCCGGCATATATGGAAACGATACCGGTACCGGTATTTTCAAGGGTTTCCAAGGTTTATGGCGACACCGGCCTGCGTATAGCGGTTGGAAAACACACACCGCGCCATAAGGCCAGGCAATCAGTTCACTGTGCAGGAGTGCGGAAAACAGATCAGAAACCGGTTGGGCCGTGGTCATGTCTTCCCAGGATGCAGCCACTGTGGCGGTCTGGGAAAATTCACCCGGAAAGCTCTCATGAAAATCTGCCGATACTGGCATATCCTGCTTTAGATCAGCGGATTGCGGTCCGGCCGGATCAGAAGAGGGTGCTGCAACAGCCGCGCCGTCACCGTCGAGCATCAGAGCCTGGAACATCTTCTTCAGACACGCCGGACATGGCCGCATCAACCCTGGCCCACTGCTGGAGCATGTCATCTGGAAAAAGCGGGGAAAACTGCATCTTCGGCAGGTGATAAAGCAGCGGATTCTGCTGAAAAAGCATATTCGAATCTGTATGGATAAAATACTGGGTCAGGGGCGGATATGCACGCACCTGGTTGATCAGGTTCAGCATCTGCATCTCGGTGACCTGTCCAAAGGAACCAAGGGTCAGTGACAGAAACCAGGCATTCATCCGGGTGTCAGCCACCACCCCCGGGTCTGCTGCGATCCCGGCGTACTGAAAATCCTCTGACAGGATAAATTGAAAATCACCGGTGTTCAGTTCATTTTTAAACAAGTTCTGCACAAAAATATGCCCGACGGTTTCCATGGGCATGAAATGGGAAAAGGAAAAAACAGAGCTGGTTCGGGCCATATGTCTGCGAACCGGGGGAATGGATTCCGCTTCCGGATCTGCAGCTGCTTCAAGGGCATTGGCTGCGGCCGCATCCTCGCTCAATTCCCGGTCCAGCGCATAGGGGGCAAAAACCGTTTCCGGTCCGATCCCCATTTCCTGGAGAAGGGTCGGATCATATCCCAGGGCAACCGGCATGGGCAAACGGTGCTGCCCGGTACTGGTTGATCAGGCCAACGACAACCATGTCCCCGGTCGGTGCTTTCAGCTGCTGCCGGATTGATGCAGCAGGCAGCAAGCAACACCAGGGCTGCAGCAATTCGTTTTTATATAGGTTCTTGGATTTTTCATGATGATATACATCTGTGCAACATACATGCCAGGTTAGACAAATGGTTTCCTTCTTCTTGGCAAAATGCAAGGTGTCAAATCTGGTTCAGTTCAGCACTCAGCGCAAATCGCTCCCAGGAGGTGTCCTGCAGTATTTTCTCTAAGCAGGCGGATGCTGGTGTAACAAGCATGGTGTCTGCTGGCCAGATCTAACCTGTGTTGGTCAGGATTGCAACAGTGCCCGGTAAATGTCCAGATATTTTTCACCCTGCACCCGGGGTGTGAAATGAATGTCATAATGGCGGCGGCAATTCTGGCTGAACCGGGCTGCCAGGCTCGGGTCATCAAACAGCGCGTTCATTGCAAGGGCTAAAGATCGGATGCACCCGGGCCGGACCACCAGACCGGTACGGCCGTGGCGGTTCACCCGGCTGGTCCCGGTTCCCAGTTCAGTGGAAATCAGTGGTTTTTCAAAAAAAAGTCCTTCCAGAAGAATCTGGCCGAACGCTTCGGCCGGTGTTATGGACGGCAGCACGATCATGCGGCTCTGCCGGATCAGCCACGCCAGGTTCCGGTCGGGCTGAAACCCCAGCAGATGGACCCGGTCAAGGTGTTCGTTCCGGATCCGGTCGGCCAGGTGACCATACAGGGGGCCTGTTCCCACAATCACGATATCACCGTCAATGTGTTTGGCAGCGTCCAGCAGCACATCCAGACCCTTGTACCAGCGCAGCACCCCGGCAAACAAAGCGAACGGTCCCAGTTGTTTGCTCCACGCCTTCAGACGGAGGTCCGGGGGCGCCAGCCCGGTGAACCGCTTTTCATTCATAAACAAAGGAATGGTCACGACCTTTCGGCTGAAATCGATGCAGATAGGGTGTCGTATCATACAACGCCCGGGAGGTGACGCAGATATACCCCATTTTCTGAAGAAACCGCCGGACAAACGGCAAATACATCCGTTTGACAGGCAGTGCCCGGTGAATATCGCAGTGGAATGTGACCAGGGCCGGCTTTTTCAAAGGCCGGGCCAGGGCCAGCAATTCCGCCGTGGGCCATGGAAAATGGAAATGAAGCAGATCCGTGTTTTCACAGATCGTGGAAAAATTTCCGGCAAAGGACATGGAAACCGGATTGGATAAAAAATCGGCCGTCTGTCTGTAAAACCGGGCCACAATACCGTCTGAAGTTGATATGGTCTCGTCAATGGGGCCTACGCTGGCCACCTGCACATCAAAACCGTGAGCCGCAGCATACGCCCCGCACTGGCGGACGGCTTGTTCCACGCCGCCGCCGGTGCGGGGAAAATAGGTCTTGAATATGTGGGTGACCCGGGGCACCCGGACTATTCCCGCATGGCCGTATCGATATTTTTCAGCAGCGGCCCCAGCAGATAGGAAATCACGGTGCGCTCATCCGTGGTAATATAACAGGTGACGGGCATCCCCGGGGTCAGGTAGGCGCCTTTGGCATTCAGATCCTCACGATTTACTTCCACCTGGGTTTCATAATAGGGCGGCTGCCGCTGGTCTTCCTCTTCCACCAGATCCGGAGACACATAGATGACCCGGCCTTCCACCGGCGGTGTGGATTTTCGCTGGAATGCGGCCAGCTGCACCTTGGTGTGCTGTCCCTGTTTCACGCTGGCAATGTCCTGGGGGCGAACCCGGGCTACCACGATCAGCTGGGAGTCTTCAGGTACGATCTCCAGCAGGTTCATCCGTGGATAAATCACCCCGCTGTCCTCGGAATGTACCTCCGTGTTGATCACCACCCCGCTGATGGGCGCCAGAATTTTCAACCGTTCACTGGCATCCAGCTGAGGCTTGATCTGCTCCTCCAGCTCGAAAATGACATCAGTCACCTCTCCGAACTGGGTGACGGACGATTCCCGATACTGGTTTTCGATATCCAGAATCTGAAGCCGTTTCTCCTCGATCATCTGCTGATACTGGGCGATCTCCTGGATGAGTTTTCCTTTTCTGCCTTTATACTGGGAAAGGCTGCGTTCCAGTTCCAGGATGTTGGTTTTTCCCAGGTATTTTTCCTTGAGCAGAGGCCGTTTGCTGGCCAGATCCTCCTCCAGATTTTTAATGATTTCCTCCACACTTTGCAGCTCTTCTTTTGCACCGCCGATCTGGTTGCCCAGCTGCTTGATCTGGGAAAGATACAGTTGCGTCTTACCCTGGAGTTCCTTGCGGCGGGTATCAAAAATGTCCTGTTGACTGGCCAGGATTTCATTCATATCCGAATTATCCGTCAATTCAGCAAATTCCGGGGGCCAGGTGATTTCGGATTTCATGCCGGCCTCGGCCCGCAGTCGGGCCGCTTCCGCCTTTTTGAACCAGAGCCGGTTGATCAGCAGCTGAAGGTTGGAACTGACCCGGGAATCTTTGAGCTCGATGAGCACGTCTCCTTTTTTGACCCGGTCACCGTCCCGGACATGGATCTTGTCGACAATCCCCCCTTCCAGGTGCTGCACCACCTTGCGCTTTCCAGACACCTTGACGAGGCCCGGAGCGATGATCGCACCCTGAAAAGGAAAATAAACCGACCAGACCGCAAGCCCCCCGAAAAACAGGGCAATGATCACCAGGCCGGCAACTATGTATTTCCAGGGATTTGTATTCAGTTTTCTGTCTTGCTCTTCCATGTTCAATCTCCTGTGGTCTGCGGCACCGGCTGCCGGTTGGAAAGCTGTGCCAGTATCTGGGCTGCCGGTCCGTACATCACGGACTTGCCCGCTTTGATCATCAATAATTTATCCATTTTCGTCAATATTCTGGGCCGGTCCGATACCACCACCACGGTAGTACCGGTTTCCCGCAGCCTGTCCAGGCAGGTCAACAGTGTCTGCAACCCGGAATCATCCAGAAAGGTGTGGGGTTCATCCAGTACCAGAACCTTTGGTTCATCATACAGTGCCCGGGCCAGACAGATTCCCTGACGCTGGCCCGCAGCCAGATTGTCGCCGACACCTTCGACCAGGGTGTCATATCCGTTTTCAAACGTCAGGATCATCTCGTGGACCCCGGCTTTTTCAGCGGCTGCCACCACTTTGTCCGAATCCGGTTCCGCCAGGCGGGAAATATTTTGCGCCACAGTCACCGGAAACAGGATCGGTTCCTGGGACAGGAACCCCATGTACCGGCCAAGATCCGCTTCCGGCCATTGATCGAGTCTGGCCCCTTCCAGGCGGACGTTTCCCGCCGACGGCGCCCAGATGCCGGTAAGCACCCGACTCAGGCAGGTTTTACCGGCTCCGGAAGGCCCGATCACTCCCAGCATCTCCCCCGGGGCCAGATCAAAGGAGATATTGAGCAGAATCGACCGGCCGGGCAGTCCCAGAGAGATTCCCTGGGCCTCGAATTTTCCCGCCGGCTCCGGCAACGACAGTTTGTTTTCCAAAGGCCGGGTATTGACGAACGTCCGCAACCGCTTGTATGCCGCCGCCGCCTGGATGGATGTCGGCATGTCCGCCATTTGCCGGTCAAAAAAATAAAACAGCCGGAAACCGATCACCAGGGCGGCCAGAATCTGTCCCATCGTGATCTCATCGTTAAAAAAAACAAAGACACCGGCACCGAACACCACGACCGGCCCCACCACATGGATCAGACGGATCACGATGCCGATTCCGTCATACAGGGCATCGGCCCGGGAACGGATAATCCGGGCCGGCCTTTGACGATTCCGGTAAAGCCGGATCAAATCGGGCAGCATCTGCATGCCCGCCAGAATCTTTGACTGTCTGAGACAGTCCTGCGCAAAATCTTCAGCTGCCGACAATGTCACATCCGCCGCGGTATACCGTTTTTTTTCCACGATTTTCAGCAGCCATTGAAACGCAACGGTCAGCAATACGGCTGCCGCTCCCATAAACCCCGCCATCGGGTGAATAATGGCCAGACCAATCAGATAAACCAGCACCCAGGGCAGGTCCAGAAACGTGAACAGCTGTCCCTGTGCCGCCGCGTTCCGCACAGACTCCAGATCCTCCAGCCCCCTTGTGTATCCCGCATGCGTGAGACCGGCACGGTCCGTGTGCATGGCTGTGATCACATATGGCAGGATTTTGCGGACCACACGGTCGCCGGACCTTGCCATCATCCGGCGTTGAAGATAGTCGATGAGCACCATGGTCACCAGAGCAACCACCAGTCCGACGCTCAAAGTATACAGGGTGGCCCGGCTGAAACTGAACAATGCCTTGTCATACACAACCATCATGTAGACAGGCACCGACAGATAAATCAGGTTGGCGCAGCTGGTGAACACAGCAGCGGTCACGAAATATCCCGGCCCGAATGTCATCCGTTTTTGCATTGGTTATTTCTCCATCATTTGTGCAAATATTGTGTCTTTATCTCCGAAACCCGCCATGGCGCCATCCCGGAGAATCAGAATTTTATCCACCGCATGCAGCAGAAAAGGTTTATGTGTGATCATGATGGTGGTGGTGCCCATCTGTTTCAAATGTTTCAGTGCCGACAACAGGGCGGCTTCACCGGTTTCATCCAGGTTCGAATCCGGTTCATCTAAAATGACCAGTTTCGGACTCTTGTACAGGGCCCGGGCCAGAGCCACCCGCTGCCGCTGTCCGCCGGAGATGTTTTGCCCAGATTCACCGATTTCCGTATCATATCCATGGATCAGCCCCAGAATGACCTCATGGGCACCGGCCAGGGCCGCCGCGTCCACCACCGCCGCTTCATCCACCGGCCCCATCCGGGCGATATTTTCACTCACCGTCCCGCTGAACAGCTCCACATTCTGGGGCAGATATCCCAGGAACCGACCCAGGGTATCATTGTCCAGTGCACTTGCTTCATGCCCGTCCAGGGTCACAGTTCCCCGGGAAGGCGGCCAAATGCCTAAGATCAGTCGGCACAATGAGGTTTTACCGGCTCCGTTGGGACCCACCAGCCCCATGATCTCGCCGGATTGAAGCGCAAAGTGAATATCTTTCAGCACCGGGGTCTCCCGGATATCCAGTCCCGCATGATCCAGCTGCAATGCCCCGTCCAGGGTCTCCAGGGACCGGGTCGAACGATGTTCGACGCTTTTGAGCAGGCGGGTCAGATTGTCGTACGCGGATTTGGCGCCTGCCGTCTGCTTGAGAGCGCCGATACCCTGTCTTACCGGGGCCAAAGCACGGCCCATGATAATCGAGGCCGCGATGATCACGCCGGGGTTGGCTTCGTTCATCAGCACCAGCAATGCCCCCACACCGAAAATCAGCACCTGCATGAACACCCCGAAGCTGGCGCTGGCAGCCGTGAAAAAATTGTTCCAGCGGTTCACCTTTTCCTGAACCACCTGTTCACCGTCATTGATGCGGGCGAATCCTTCAGCCGCACCACCGGTCATTCCCATGCTTTCCAGGGCCCCGGCATTTCTGAAACCGATGTTCATCCATTGCTTGCCTGAATGATTGGCCTGCTGGACCAGGGTGCTGCTTTCTCTGGTCAGCATCATCTGGGCGATGCCCATGATCAAAATGATAACGGCGCCGGCGGTGGCAGTCATGCCCAGCACCGGATGCACCAGAAAGATGACCCACAGATAGATGAAAATCCAGGGCACATCGAAAAAAGCGAAAATGGCATTGGCGCCTAAATAATTGCGCAGGGTGTTGATGTCCTGAAGTCCCCGGTTGTATCCCTCGCTGTTCACCCGGGACAGATCCAGCAGCATCTGCCGGAGTACCGGCCGGGTCAGAAGCTGATCCAGTTTCACGCCCACCCGGACCAGAAGCCGGGATCGGATCAGATCCAGCGCACTCAACACCATCAGGGCGACCAATGCCAGCACAGTGATGGCATACAGGGTGGAAAACCGATAGCTGTCCAGCACCCGGGAATACACCGCCAGCATGTACAGGGGAAATACCAGGTACAGCGTGTTGATGAACAATGAAAAAAACCCGGCAAACACAAAATATTTGATGCAGGATCTCAGATAACCAATCATCGAGCCCCCGCCAGTCTGGAAAAAATCTCGTCTTTCGGTCCGAACATGGCCACCGCCCCATCGCGCAATACCAGGATAAAATCCATGGATTTGAGCAGAGAGGGTTTGTGGGTCACCATGACACACGTGCAGGTGCGGTCCCGGCCCAATTTCTCCAATGTCTCCATCAGGTGCTGTTCACCCGCGTCATCCAGGTTGGAGGTCGGTTCGTCGAGCACCAGAAACCGGGGCTTGCCGTACAGGGCACGGGCCAGACCGATCGCCTGGCGCTGCCCACCGGACAGCGTGACGCCGTCGGGCGCTTCCAGACGGGTCTCCAGTCCATCGGGCAGATGGTTCACCAAAGCACGGATACCGCTGAGTTCGATGGCCCGCTCCAGGTCGGCCCGCCGGGGTTCTCCCAGCCGGGCGATATTCTGAGCCACCGTGCCGGGAAACAGCTCGATTTCCTGGGGCAGGTACCCGATGAACGGACCGATTTCGTCCTTGTTCCAGGAGAAGATGTTGTTGCCGTCCAGAGTGACCCGCCCACCGGAACAGGGATTGATGCCCAGCAGCATGCGGCACAGGGTGGTCTTGCCCGCACCGCTGGGACCGATGATGCCCATAAGGTGACCGGCTTTTATTTGAAACGTCACCTGATTCACCAGAAGTTTCCCCTGGATCCGGAACGTGGCGCCATCCGCTTGAAGGTGTCCGGCCGGCGCCGGCAGAGGCATGCTTTTTGTCTGATTTTCCAGAAAATCGGTAAACATTTTCAGACGCTGATACGCCTCTCTGGCACCCAGGGTCGTCCGCCAGGTGGACATCAGCTGCATCAACGGTGCCAGTGCCCGTCCCATGATA
This sequence comes from Desulfotignum sp., assembly GCA_034522435.1. Lineage (GTDB taxonomy): Bacteria > Desulfobacterota > Desulfobacteria > Desulfobacterales > Desulfobacteraceae > Desulfotignum. Next base: position 165,790 of record JAXHLJ010000005.1, on the reverse strand, counting down.
ATGGAGGCCGCCACCACCAGACCGATGTTCATGCCCTGGGTCATGGCATACACGGCGCCCGCACAGTAGATCAGTACCTGTAGCACATTCTGAAGCGGTTTGATCAGGGACTGAATGGTGCCGGCATGATAACTGGAGATCGTCTGGTTCAAGATGACCTCACGGTTTTTTTCCAGAAACCGGTCTGTGATGGCCCGGGTCATGCCCATGCCGCCGATCACTTCCACATTGCGTAAAAACGAATCCACAAACATCTGGTTTTGACGGGCTTTTTGATTGGCGGTCTGCATGCTGTCCCGGATCAGGTGTTCCTGGAGTACGCTCAAGCCCACCATGACGGCGGCCCCGCCCGTGGCGATGAACCCCAGTGTCGGTTGAAACAGAAAGATCAGCACCAGGTAGAACGGGGACCAGGGCGCGTCAAACAATGCGTAGATCGCAGGGGAAGAACTATAGTTCTGCAGCATGTCCAGATCATGCAACCCAGTTCGATACGCCCGGATATTGTCACGACTGACTCCCTTGACCATGCCCTTGCAGATGGACTGCCGCATGTCCAGAAACATTTTTTTGCCGGCCATGGCCAGCAGTCTGGACCGGACATAGCTGAATCCGCCCAGAACCATAATGGCAAACACGGCAATGGTTGTAATGTTGGCAAGAGACACCGTACTGTAGGAAATGACAATGTTCCTGTAGATGGTGAACATATAAAAAGGAAATATCAGTTGCAGAATATTCACAAAACAGCTGAGCAGGGCGGCGAATGTGAAAAACCGCTTCCATTTTTTAATGAATTCCGCCACGGTCAGATCTGATTCCTGAATGCAGCGATATCCCGGGATGTCCAGACCGCTGGATCTTTTTCCCATAAAGATGGAACGGCTTTACTGCGCCGTCCATTTGACGAAGACCGGCCCAGCAGGTCAAACAGCACAAATATCCCGAACAGGACCAGCGGGGCCAGAAAGGCATACAGCAACACAACGTAAGTAGCGATTAAGTGGCCGGGATCCATAAACGATCAACCTTATTCCAGACCCAGTTCGGACAAGTCCATGGCCGGGGGGTTACCGATCATCAGCTTCAACTCCGACTCCGCCAGACGGAAATCCAGGACGGCCTGATCATAGTTGCCCCTTGCCCGTACCAGTCGGCTCTGGGCATCCAGAAAATCGGGAATGGTGGAGATGCCGGCATTCAGACGCCGCTCCTCCAGAGCATAGTATTCCTCTGCCGCCTCCAGGGCACTGGATGCCCCTTTCATCCGCTGATCCGCCTCGGCCATGGACAGTATCGCCTGGCGAATCCCCGAGGAAATGGTGTTCTTTGCTTCGTTGATCAGGACATCGATTTTCCGGGCCTGGGTTTTGTGCCGTTCTTTTTCATACCAGGCCCGGCCACCGTCAAACAATGCCCAGTTCACATAAATGCCGGCCGTCCAGTACTGGTTCCGCTGATCCCTGTCAAAGGTCATACCGCCGCTGGCGCCGGGATCGTCATAATCGCGGTTGGTATCATTGTATCCGGCTTCCAGGCGCACCGACGGCAGGTATTTGCCCATGGCGATGTCGGCATCTTTTTCAGCCATATCCAGCTGAAGGGTCAGGCTTTCAATGTCCGGCCGGTTTTCCAGCGCGCTTTCCAGGATATCGTTAAAATCCGGAACTTCCGGATTGACCGGTGCCAGATCACCGGAAAACTCGATCATGGGATCTTCCGGCTGATTCATCAGGGTAAACAGGGTCACCCGTTCCCGGTTGACATTGTTTTTGGCGATCCCCAGTTTTTCCTGTGCATCGGCCATGTCCACCCGTGCCTGCAGCACATCCACATAGGGCACCAGTTCCTTTTCAAAAAACGCCTCAGCCGATTTGACGCCTTCCAGCAGCGTGTCCACTGATTCCATCCCAGCGATCACATCCTGCTGGGCTTTCAAGAGCCGGTAAAACGTGGTTTCAATCTTATAAACCTGTTCCAGCAGGTGCATGAGGCTTTCCGCCTCGATCACCTTTTTTCTGACTTTGGCCTTGTTATAGGTGTTCACCAGACGTTGACCACTGTAAATAATCTGGGAAAGCTTAATGTTGAACTGCTGGTATTTCTGATCCAGATAATCGATTTCCGTGGGACCTTCGGCACTTATGCTGATAAGATCACTGGCGGAAAATCCCGAAGACAGAGAAGGCAGAAAATCGGCCCGGGCCGCCTTGATATCATGGGCCGCCCCCTGAATATCATATCGGGCCGCCTTTAAAGTGGTATTATTTTCAATCCCCTGCTCCAGGCAGTGTTCCAGTGTCATAATCCGGCCGGCAGCGCCTTGCCCTGGGATAAGCATCAGCAGCCCCGTCACAGCAATCACCACATACAACAAACGCATTTTCACTTCGACTCCTTTTGCAGCTGTATCATCCATGACGTCCAGGCATGAAGATAGGCATCGGACAATTCTTCCCGGCGCAGGACTTTCCAGGAATCGATGACCGTTTTCCATTGTCTGGAAGACAATCGGACAATATTGTTTTTTTCGGACAACGGCCCGATGGCACCTTCATCCGTTTTGATTTCATCATGGTGTAAAATCACCATGTCAAAAACGGCCCTTATATAAAACATTTTGGCGGCTGAGCGCAAGGGAAAATCCGGTTTGATCACCCAGTTCCTGAAACCGGCCAGAGATTGTTCCGGCAGCACCGCCATCTGAGCAGCATCTTCGGTGGTGCACACCCGGAAAATATGGGCCAGGTTTTTCCGCAGCTCGACCGGAATATTGTCGAACCATTGAATAAATGCCGTGGAAGGATACACCCGCAGTGTCGCCATGACCAACCTTTTCTTACCAGTTCATTCGGATGACGGCACCGGCCGCCAGTCCTTGGGAATCGGTCACCGAGTAAACACCGGGGATATTGTAATCCTGGTCAAACACATTGAGAACAAACACGGACAAATCAAAAGGCAGCCGGTTTTTCACATGCAGATGCACATCCGTGACCCATGCGTCATCACAGGACCTTGTGACGTCCTCGATGGGAAAATACAGGGTCTGGCCGGCAAAATACCGCAGCTCCGACACCAGAGATATGTGATCGCTCACCTGCCAGCCGGCGGTCAGGTTTCCCAGGATGTCCGGCCCCATGTCATAGTCGTGTTCCAGGTCCAGGTAATTTTTCACCAGGTTGCCGTCCGGATCGGTATAGGAAAAATCATTGTAAAAATAATGTTCCCTGGGACCGGAATTGCGGAGCAGGGTCAGGTTGCCTCCCAGTTTGAAACGATCGAAGAACTGATGATTCAATTCCAGTTCCAGACCGTAGATGGTCTGGCGGTTGGGCATAGACAGGCCGGCACCGGCATACCGGTCTTCGATGACATGGTTGTCGATCTCGTTGACAAACGCCGTGGCCGATGCCTGGGTGGCGGCGTTTTTCCAGGACAACTGGGCATTGAGAGTGCTGATCTTCTCCAGTTTGTGATCCAGATTTTCCTTGATCTGCCGGGCGAACGGGGTGCGGTATCCGGTGCCGTAGAGCAGTTTGAACATATAACTGCCCGGGTGCCACGCCAGGCCGAAATTGAAACTGGGGCGGTCCTCGTATTGGTCATGATCATCATACCGGACCCCGGTCCACACCTCCACATCCCCGAATTCATGACGGTACTGGGCGAACAGAGTCCCTAAATCGTTGTTGAAATCAATGGTGTTGACCCTGGGCAGAAAAAACTCGTTGGCTGACTGGAGCAGGTCCGGGACAAAACTGTCCCATACCGGAATCCGGTCGTACCGGTCCCGCCGCCAGGAAGCCCCCAGGGTCAGCAATCCTTGGGAAACGAACAGGGACCGGTCATAAATGATTTCACCGAACAGGGAAGATTCCTCCCGGTCAAATGTCCGGTCCACAATGCCGGTGTCCTGGGTCAGGCGGGTGTAATAGCCGGTGAACCGGATATCCGAGTCCAGAGACAGGTTTCTGGACATTTCCATCTTGTACATCTGGGAAAATGTATCGGACTGTTCTTCCCAGAAATAGCGCCGGTGCCAGTCAGACACGGCATAGGCGTTTTTGCTGTCCGAAATTTTCATGGACAGGTTCAGCCAGTTTTCATAGGCGGCATTGCCGTACAGGGTCACATACCGGGAGTCATCAGGTGATCCGGTGCCGTAACGGGTTTCCAGAGGCTCCGGGGTGATGCCGTCATTCCAGAACTTCACCACGTTGATGGAATCGTCACTGGCGTTCTTCTTTCTGCCGGAGACGGACAGGAACCCGGTCCAGTCGTTATGCGCCACGCCGTAGTTCAGGAACGCTTCTCCGGGATCATTCCGGGTGGAACTGATCAGGCCGGTCTCAAATCCCTGGAGATCTTTCCCGGTTTTGGGCACCACATTGACCACGCCGGCAAATGCATCCGGTCCCCACAGCACGGAACCCGTCCCCCGAATCACCTCGATGCGCTTCACCGATGCCAGCGAGGTTTCATAATCGATCATTTTATCGGATTTGATGACACCGGACCCCATGGGCACCGTATCGAACAGAAACAGGGCTGAATCCGGAATCCCCCGCAGGTAAGTCATACTCCCCTTTTCCGTTTCATTGATATGAAATCCGGGGGTGCCGGCCAGGCTCTGGGAGATGGTCTGCGCACTTTTGTCTTCCATGTCGGTGCGGGTGATGACATGGGCCACGGCCGGCGCACTCCAGGCGGCTTCCTGGCGGCGGGAGGCAATGGACAGTACCTCCAGGTCCTCACCAACAAACATGAGCAGGGTATCGGAAGCCGCTGCCGGTCCACCAGTGCCCAGCAGGCAAAAGACGACCAGTGCCAGAGAAGGAAAAAAACCGGTTATTTTTCGGATCATACGGATCATCTATAACTCATCCTCATTGTCCGGATTGCCGCCGTTCAAGTTCAGGTTCTTGAGCAGGACCCGGAACTTGGACCGGCTCAATCCCAGCAGTTTGGCCGCATTGGTCTGGTTGTTTCCGGCGATGGCCAGGGCCTGTTTCACCAGGCTCATCTGCACTTTCTGCAGCGGGATGCCATTGGCCGGCAGACGGATCCGAATCTGGTGAACCTGGTCTCTCGGGGCCACCTGCAGAAACGACAGCGTATCCGCGGTAATCTGCCCGGTATCTCGAGTCAGAATCAGGCACCGTTCCAGCACATTGGCCAGCTCCCGGACATTACCGGGCCAGGGATATTCCTTGAGCTTCTGGCAGGCCCCTTCGGTGAGCACATGGCTTTTGCCAAAGGGAAACGTGGCGATCAGGTACTCGGCAATGGGCACGATGTCATCCTTGCGCTGACGCAACGGCGGAATTTCGATGGGAAACACGTTAATCCGGTAGAACAGGTCCTGGCGGAACTTTTTTTGATGCACCATGGATTGCAGGTCCCGGTTGGTGGCGCAGATGATGCGCACGTTCACCGGGATCTCCTCGGTACCCCCCACCCGATGGAATTTTTTCTCCTGCAGGGCCCGGAGCAGTTTGCCCTGGGACTCTAAAGGCAGGTCCCCGATCTCGTCCAGAAACAGGGTGCCTTTGTCTGCAAATTCGAATTTTCCCCGGGTCCGGGCTGCCGCACCCGTGAAAGCGCCTTTCTCATATCCGAACAGTTCCGATTCCACCAGATTCGAGGAGATCGCGGCGCAGTTCACCGGCACGAACCGCTGCTCCGATCTGGTGCTGCATTTATGGACATGATTGGCCACCACCTCTTTTCCGGTACCGGATTCTCCCAGAATCATCACGGCCGTATCCACGGTGGCCACGTTTTCGGCCAGGGCCACCACTTCTTTCATGCTCTTGGACCGGTGGATCAGGTCATGGCTTTTTTCCGCCTGGTTGATGGCGGCCCGCATCTCCTGGTTCTCCATGATCAGCCGGGACAGTTTCAGGGCTTTGTTCACACAAAAAACGATCTTGGCTTCATCAAAGGGTTTGGTGACGTAATCACACGCCCCCATCTGCATCATGTCAACAGCCGAATCGATGGTGGCAAACGCGGTGATGAAAATCATTGGTGAAATGATTCTATTCTGCCGCATTTTCCGGATAAGGTCCCGGCCGTCCATTTCCGGCATCTTGATGTCGGAAATCACAACATCATAGGTCTTTTGATTCAGCCGGTCCCAGGCATCCCGGCCGTCCCTTGCCCGGTCCACCTTGAACCCTCTTCTTTCCAGCATCATGGAAAGAAGGTCCCGCATTTTTTTTTCATCATCCACTACCAGAATCTGTGCCATTTTCCTGCAATGCCTCTATCATTTTTTCATGAATTCCCGAAAACAGGGAAATACAGAACCGGCATCCACCGGTTTCCGAATTTTCCACCCGTATACGGCCGCCGTGGGCCTTGATCACCTGGTCGGCAAACGCCAGTCCCAGTCCGGTCCCGGTGGCCTTGGTCGTGAAAAAAGGTTCAAATATTTTCTGTCTGTCTTTTTCTTGGATCCCTTTGCCCTGATCCGTGACAAACACCTGCCATTTATCCCGATCGATCTTCACGTCGATTTGGATTGTGCCATTTCCGTTGTTGGCTTCACATGCGTTTTTAATGATATTGCCGATACCCCGGGACAGCAGGTCGAAATCCACCTTTGCCTCGAACGGGGTATCGGGAATACTGCATTGGAACTGCAATCCATCCGTACTGTGCTGGATTTCAAATCCCATGATGATCTGTTCCAGCATCTGATTGAGGTCAATCGTTTCAAATCTGGGCTTGGCCGGCCTTGAAAACATCAGAAAACTTTCTATCAATGTGTTGAGCCGGACAATTTCTTCTTCCGCGTAATTCATCAACATATTGTCCTCCGGTATTTTCATGTCGGATTTCAACATTTCCAGAGAACTTTTGATGATGCCCAGCGGATTTTTCACTTCATGGGCGATCATCAGAGAAAATTTTCCCACTTCCGCCAGGGTTTCCTGACGGGCCATCTTTTCATAGGCCAGTTTGAGGGTCCGGCGGCCGGCGGCCAGAGAATCCAGCATATCGTTGAACGCATCGGCCAGCCGGTTGATCTCCGGCGTATTCCCGGATGCGGCCCGAATGGTCCGGTTTCCGGAAGACACTTTTCTGGCGGTGTCCGCCAGGGATACAAGCGGAGACACCAGTGACCGGGACATCACATAAAAAATCAGACACGCCAGGCCGGTCAATGCCAGGGCAATATAGACAAAACGGACAGTCATCCGTCCGGCAAGATCCTTGATGCCCCGGACCGAATAGGTCACCGTGACCCGACCGATAAGATCCGCCTCCCGGGTACCGGCCAGCCGGCTGATCCATGCGGCGCTTTCTTCCGTTTCAGATAGATACACCTTTTTTTCCACACTTGCAAACGGTCCTCTATGGTCCCTGGACACTTGGACCAGAATTCTGCCCATGTGGTCCATGATGTCCACTCCGGCGATATCATCTTCGTTGAGCATGCTCTCCGCCAGGCCGCGCAGCAGGTTTTTTTCTCCGATCAAAATGCCCAGCTCCGAATTCAACGCCAGATATTGGGCCATAAAATCAATCCGCTGGTTGAACCGCTGGGTAACGAACTGATTGATAATGGTCACCCCCAGGTATCCCATGGTGAACGTGGTGGCACTGATCAGAAGCACCGCCACGGAAAGAACCCGGAAATGAATCCCGAACCGGTTGGGAAACAGGCCTTTCATGGGGTTGCCTCCACTTTCAGACCCAGTTTTTCAACCACTTTCAGGTTGATCCGGGTATCGAACACAGGCGGCTTGCGGGTGCAGGTCTTGCCGGACAACACATCGAGGATTGCGTCTCCGGCCTGACGGCCCAGTACCTGGTAATCGAACTCAAAGGAAAAAAACGCGCCGGCCCGGGTAAAATAGGCATTGTATCCAATCACACCGGCATTGGCATACAATGCCTGCTTGATCACGTACTGGATCAGTTTTTCAGAGATCACGGTCGGATCAGGGATCATCCACACGGCATCGATGTCTCCCAGATTCTCATTGAGTACCAGAGCGATCCGGTTTCTGGCCGTCACCGCCAAAGGAATGATTTCAAAGGATACCTGTCTTGTTTCCACGGCAGATACCGCCAGGTCGAAAAACCACTGGTTATGGTTCGGATCGAACAACAGCCCGATTTTCTGCAAAGATGGAAAGGTGTCTGCCAGTGTTTCAATCTGAACCGGTACCGGAATCCGCAAGGTGATACCGCAGGCATCTTCGGGCAGCTGATGAACTGCGGCCGGATCCAGCAGGGCGGCATAGAATTTTTTTCCGGAAAAACCGGTTTCCCAGGTCAGGGCTGCCGCCTCCGGCCCCACCGCTGCAGCCAGGTCATAGGCCCCATCCAAGATACGGGTTTTCACCTGGGACGTGACCGTATCATCGCCTGGAGAAAGAAAAAAAACATCTGCAGCGACCCCTTTTTGCGATACCTGGTCCAAAATGCCTTCCGTCACCTGGACATAGGGCCGGATTTTTCTCGACACCACCACGGCGACGGCAGGATCATCCGCAGCTGCATGCCCGGCCATCATCATGAGGCAAAGTACCATCATGACAACGCCGTATGGATATCCGGAAAAAATTCGGGGCATTCCTGTTTTCCAGGTTCGAAGTTGGGTCATTGTCGCAAGTTTATATCAGAACCAGACACTTCCTTCAATTACAAAATATCTTAATCTTAATCATCGGGCAGAAATCAGCGTATCAATTTGATCTTTTGAAATTATCAGCGTATAACCGGACTCGAATCTGGACATGAGGAATTGACATGACCCATCACCTGCAACGGTTTTTAGTGATTACTGCGGCCATCCTGACCGGGGTAATGATCTGGTTCGGTGCCGTCATTACCGCCTGCGGGACAACGGTGGATGATCCGGACCGGCTGACCATGCTTTCAAAAATGGACAGGGCCGCTTTGACACAGGCGGCCCTGAACCCGGATACCGGGATCCTTGTCACCGATGATCAAGGCCGGGTCCTGTTTTCCCGGCAACCGGACACCCCCCGGGTGCCGGCGTCCATCCTCAAGATTCTCACCAGCCTGGCCGCCTTGTCCAACTGGGGGAAGGACCACCGGTTCACCACCCTGGCCGGATATGACTCGGACACACGGATTTTATACATAAAAGGGTTGGGTGATCCTTTGTTCGTATCCGAAGTAATCCGGGATTTTTGCGGGCGGCTGACGGAAACGTTCAGACTGTCGGAAGTGAAAAAGATCGTGATCGACCAGACATGGTTTGCACCCGACATCTCCATTCCCGGCACCGGCCGGTCCCTGAATCCCTACGATGCCACCACAGGGGCGCTGTGCGCCAACTTCAACACCATCCATTTCACCCGGGATCCGGCGGCACAGACCTTTGTGAGTGCCGAACCCCAGACCCCGCTGCTGGAGATGTTCATACCCGATATCAGAAAAACCGGGTTGAAGCAGGGCCGGATCCTGCTGGACACAGAGGTGAGACCCCGGTATCCCGGGCTGCTCATGGCATATTTTTTAAGACAACTGGGGGTGGATGTGACCGGACCGGTGGAAACCGGCCCGTTTCCGGATCCGGACTCGAAAAATTCCGGGGCTCCGAACGTCAAGACCCTTACCCTGACATCCCCCTGGACCCTTGGGGAAGTGGTGGAAAAAATGCTCAAGTATTCCAATAATTTTATCGCCAACCAGGTGATGCTTACACTGGGAGCCCATCGATACGGTCCGCCGGCCACCCTGGAAAAAGGGGTTCGGGCGTTGGCCGACTGTGCCGCCGACCTGCCGGGCTGGGAGACCGCCCGGATTGCCGAAGGATCCGGCATTTCCCGGCAGAACCGGATCACTCCGGCCCAGATGGGACAGCTGCTGCTCGCTTTCATGCCCCATCACGAACTGCTGCGGCGCACCGCCACCCAGTACTACAAAACCGGCACCCTCACCGGCATCCGCACCCGCGCCGGCTACTTCATCGGCACCGACCACCGCCTCTACCCCTTCACCTGCTGGGGTCAGGCCTTGCCTTTTTGACGTTTTGGGCAATCCCAAAACGTCAAAAAGGCAAGGCCTGACCCCGGTTTTTGCTGATCTGTCGGCTGATGGTGGCTTCGTTTCGGCCCAGATATTGAGCCACGGCGTTGAGGGTGAAGTGATGACGGTCCACGGCCAGTATGGCCAGCATGGTACGGGCCTTTACAAGCGGGCGGCTTTTGCTTTTGCTCAGGATGCCTTCCTTCGACACATTGCAGGCCCGGGCCACCTGGATGGCCAACTCGTCCAGACTCACACCCGCCTCATCGAGTCTATCCGGTACGGAATCCCGGGGCAGAATCCGATCCACAAAGTCATCATCTCCCAGGATATGGCCGTGGGAGCCGCCCAGGCGCAGCTTTTCCAACAGATCCTCCCCTTCAGGCCGCCCCATGAACTGAAGATAAGCTGCCCGGGCCGATTCCCGGGTGTTCCCGAACTGCCGGAGCACGGGTTCAGTTGTCAGCCAGGCAATGGGGGTTTTCGGAATGGCCACATAGGCGCGATGGCTGCTTTTCTGATAGTCGATCGGATCTGAGACGATCCCGGCCCGCACCGGGTTGCGGTGGATATACCGCACCAGTTCCCGCAGGTATCCGTCCTGATCTATCAGAATGGCCCGGAACCGACCCTGGAAAAGATGGCCGACGCGGTCATACCGGTGGTTGATCCATCCGGTGTAGCGCTGGGACAGCACCTGCATCATCTTGGACAGCGGCACATCCGATACCTGGACCGCCATGTGCACGTGGTTGGGCATCCAGCAGAAGGCACACACACGAATCCGGAATCTTTCCAGCCCCTGGGTAAGAAATTTTTCGAACTGGGTGACGTCCAGTGGATCATGAAAAATCGTCTGCCTGGCATTGCCTCTGAGCATTACGTGGTAAAACGCCCCGGGATAGTGGATTCGCGCTTTCCGTGCCATGTTCACCTCCTCGAAAATCTTGGGTAGTCAGGCCTTGTCTTTTTGACGTTTCTTATTCTTATAAAATCATAGAAACGTCAAAAAGACAAGGCCTGACCCCAGCTTTTTATTTTTCGATGAAGGCGTAGGCGCTGTGGTTGTGGATGGATTCGAAGTTTTCGGCGCTCACGGAAAACCAGGTGATGTTGGGGTCGGCCATCAGGATTTTGGCCACGTCCCGGGCCAGGTCTTCAACAAACTTGGGGTTGTTGTAGGCTTTTTCCGTGACGTATTTTTCATCTTCTCTCTTGAGCACGGAAAAGATGTCACAGGAGGCGGAGCGCTCCACGATCTCCACGATGTCCTCGATCCAGATCAGCTTCTTGAACCGGGCGCTCACCAGGACCTCGCCCCGCTGGTTGTGGGCCCCGCAGTCGCTGATCTCCTTGGAACAGGGACACACCGATGTCACGGGCACGGCCACCTTCAAGATGATGTCCGTGGGGTCGCCGGGATTGGACGATCCGATAATGGAACAGGTGTAGTCCATCAATCCGCTCACCCCGGCGCTGGGAGACTGTTTTGCGATAAAATAGGGAAACGTGATCTCGATGTGCGAGGATCGGGCCCCCAGGATCTGTTTCATGTCCGCCAGAATCGTGGTCAGCGACTCTAAGGAAATGCGGGTCCGGGACTGGTGCAGAATCTCCACGAACCGGCTCATGTGGGTGCCTTTGCACTGGTGGGGCAGATCCACATACATGCTGATATCCGCCACCGTGGACTGGGTGCCCCGGGTTTTATCCAGCACCTTGACCGGATACTTCAGGCCCTTGATGCCTACCTTGTCTATGGGAATTCTTCGAAAATCCGGCTGGTTCTGTGTATCGATCATGGCTGACCCGCCTGAGACTCAGGACTGTTTCGTGTCCGGTTCCGGCGGTGCCACCTTGATCCGTCCGGCCGCGATTTCCCGCAACACGGTGACCACATCCCCGTTTTTACTGCGCGGGACCAGCAGGTCCGACCCTTCCCTGACCTGGCGGACCCGTGCGGCTGCCAGATGCACCAGTTCGAACCGGTTGTTCACATTTTTCAGACAATCTTCAATCGTGACTCGTGCCACAGCATTTCTCCTGAATTTCGGGTCTATAAAATATCGATGATTTCATACATGCGTTTGCCGCCCGGGGCCTGAAGCACGGCCTCGTCACCGGGCCGCTTGCCGATCAGGGCACTGCCCAGCGGAGAGGACATGGAAATTTTGCCCTGCTTGATATCCGCTTCATCCGCTCCCACGATCAGATACGCCATCTGCTCTTCGGAATCCAGATTTTCCACCAGAACCCGGCTGGCGAACCGCACCACATCCTTGGGGACCGACTCCGGATCGATCACCTTGGCCATGCCCAGTTTATAACTGATCTCGCCGATCCGGCCCTCCAGAAAGGACTGCCGCTCCTTGGCGGCATGGTATTCCGCATTTTCCGACAGATCGCCATGGGCCCTGGCGGTTTCAATGGCCTTGATGTTGGCGGGACGTTCCTCACGCTTAAGTCTTGTCAGCTCCTGTTTCAGGGCTTCATAGCCCTGTCTGGTCATGGGTATCTGCTCCAAACTGAAAATCACTCCACTTCATGACGGTTGAACATCATGATGGTTAAAGGTTACATGGGTGATGCCGTCAGTGACGGCATTTGTGCAATCACGGTTTCACCGGCCCGGGTTTTGTCTCCTGTTTCCACCCGGATCCGGCAGTCCACCGGCAGGTACAGGTCCAGCCGGGAACCGAACTGAATCATACCGTACCGCTCGCCCCGGTGCAACCGGCTGCCGGTTTTGGCGCAGTTGACAATCCGCCGGGCGATCAGCCCGGCTATCTGCACCACCACAAAATGTATGCCACCGGATGTCCGGACGGTCAATGCATTGCGTTCATTGAATTCCGATGCCTTGTCAAAAGAGGCATTGATGAACCGGCCCGGGGTATATACCACTTTTTTTACCACCCCGTCCAGCGGAAACCGGTTGACATGCACATTGAACACGTTCATGAAAATGCTCACCTTCCGGCATTCTTCAGGCAGGTATTCAGTGTAGACACCGCGGTCCACCAGGATCACCCGGCCGTCTGCCGGAGATACCAGCAGGTCGTCTCCGACGGGGGGCTGCCGGTCCGGATCCCGGAAAAAAAAGCCGGTAAACAGGGTGAGGACCGCCGCCACAATACCGGCAACACTCCACCCCAAATAAAAAAACACCCCCGTCACACAGGCGGCGCCCACTATATATTTTATGCCCGGTACCGCCACCGGCAGCACGGCCCGGCCCGGCCATTTCGTTCGATCCATCTTATTTTTTGGTATCCCTGTATGTAAAACGGTTGCAGGGTATCAGACATTCGGCCGTCATGTCAAGCAAAACCCCGGGGGCCATCCGCCCCGTCCGGCCTCAGATATGACGGCACCAGCGCATTGGCCGGATTCTCAAAAAACCCGGGCGTGCTTCGGGCCGCCAGGGCCAGGGTCGCGGCACTGACCGGATGCATGCTGTGGGGCACGATCCTTGCTCGGTCCCGGGTGATCTCCCTAATCATTGATTCATACACCGGCACACCCGACCCGGCAAACACGGCATCCTTTTGCGGCACCATGGCCACGGCCTGGTCCGGCGCGCACACCCGGTCTTTGGTTCTGTCCCGGAGCCGGCCCCGGTCAAACCGGTACACCGCGCAGTACACCTGGCCTCTTCTGGCATCCATCATGGCGCATACCGGCACATCCGCCATGGAAAACTTAAAACCGATGCCGTCCAGGGTGGACACCCCCACGGCCGGCAGGGACAGGGCCGTGGCCAGTCCTAAGGCCGCGCTGATACCGATGCGCAAACCGGTGAAACTGCCCGGGCCTCTGGCCGCCACCACCGCGTCCACCTCTGAAATCTCAAACCCGGTCTGGTCCGGAAACAGGGCCCCGGCCATGGACAAGAGGCGCCTGGAATGGGTCAACCGGCTTTGCCAGAAACTTTTGCACACCAGGTGATCATCTTCCATCACCGCCAGGCTGCACCCGGGTTCCGCCGTGCTCAGGGCCAGTATTTTCACACCGGCCCGCCCTGCCGAGTATCCGGACCGCCGGATTCCGGCGTGTCCGGTTCATCCGGTGCCGGTTCCAGCGCGATTTCCAGCACCTGGTTCACATCCCTCACAATGGTAAATTTGAGTCTGGACTTGACGTTTTTGGGAATATCATACAGGTCCTTTTTGTTTTTTTCCGGAATGATCACCTGCTTGATGCCGGCCCGCAACGCGCCCAGGGCTTTTTCCTTGAGCCCGCCGATGGGCAGGACCCTTCCCCGCAGCGACACCTCGCCGGTCATGGCCACCAGGTTGTTGACAGGACGCCCGGTAAAGGCCGACACCAGGGCCGTGACCATGGCGATCCCGGCGGACGGACCGTCCTTGGGAATGGCCCCGGCCGGCACATGGATATGAATGTCATGGTTCTCGAATGCATCCTTGTCAATGCCTAAGCGCTCCTGGTTGGCCTTGGTCCAGGTCAGCGCGGCCCTGGCCGACTCCTGCATCACCTCGCCGATCTGGCCGGTGACCAGCAGTTCGCCTTTGCCCGGAAACAAAGAAATCTCGATATACAGGATCTCTCCGCCCACCTCGGTCCAGGCCAGGCCTGATGCCAGGCCCACCTGGCTTTCCTCCTGGTCCAGTTCCGGCAGGTACTGGGGCGGCCCCAAATACTGGGTCAGGTTCCGGCGGGTGATGGTGAACTTGCCTTTCTTTCCCTCGGCAATTTTCCGGGCGATTTTCCGGCAGATGGTGTCCAGTTTGCGCTCCAGTTCCCGCAGCCCCGCTTCCAGGGTGTGCTCGCTCACAATGGCGGCCATGGCATTGGGATGAATGGTGATGGACCGCCTAATCAGGCCGTTGTCCCGCAGTTTTCGGGGCAAAAGATGGGTTTTGGCGATCTCTATTTTTTCCTGGTGGGTATATCCGGGGATCCGGATCACCTCCATTCGGTCAAGCAGGGCCGACGGAATGGTGTCCGCAATATTGGCCGTCAGGATGAACATCACGTTGGACAGATCGAACGGCATGTTCAGGTAATTATCGGAAAAAGAGGAGTTCTGTTCCGGATCGAGCGCCTCCAGCAGGGCCGAAGACGGATCTCCCCGGAAATCATTGCCCAGTTTGTCGATCTCGTCGAGCATGAACACCGGGTTGTTGGTGCCGCACTGACGCAGCCCCTGAAGAATCCGGCCGGGCATGGACCCGATATAGGTGCGTCGGTGGCCCCGGATCTCGGCCTCGTCCCGGATACCGCCTAAAGACACCCGGTGGAACTTTCGTTTCATGGCTTTGGCAATGGCCTGGCCCAGCGAGGTCTTGCCCACGCCCGGCGGGCCCACAAAACAGATGATCTGCCCTTTTTTTCCGGGATTGAGCTTGCGCACGCTCAAGTATTCCAGGATGCGCTCCTTGACCTTTTCCAGGCCGAAATGGTTCTTGTCCAGCACCTGCTGGGCCCTGACAATGTCGAGCACATCTTTGGAGGATTTGCTCCAGGGCAGTTCCACAATGGTGTCCAGATAGGTCCTGACCACAGAGGCTTCCGAGGAATCCGAATGCATCTGATCCAGACGGCGCAGCTGCTTCATGGCTTCTTCCTCACCCTCTTTGGGCAGTTTGCACCGTTTTATCTTGGCCTTGAACTCCTTGATCTCCGCGGCCTTGTCATCGCTTTCCCCCAGCTCCCGGTGGATGGCCTTGACCTGTTCGCGCAGAAAATAGTCTCTCTGATTCTTGGAAATCTCATCTTTCACATCGGTCTGAATCTTGGCCTGGACCGTTGTCAGGGCCAGTTCCTTGGCCAGCAGGTCATTGACCTTTTTGAGCCGTCCCGGGGTGTCGTCAAGTTCCAGCAGCTTCTGGGCGTCCTCGGTGCGCAGATTGAGATTGGCCGCCACCAGGTCCGCCAGTTTGCCCGGGGATTCGATATGGGACAGCAGATCCCCGATATCTCCGGACAGCTCCCCTTTCAGGGCCAGCAGCCGTTCAGAGTTTTCCTTGACGTTGCGCATCAGGGCTTCGAGCTGAATATCCATCTGTTCGGGATCATGTTCCTCCAGAAACGCCACTTCCACCTTGAAATAGCCGCGCTTCTTGAGCCACGACACCGCCTTTGCCTTGACGATGCCCTGGACCAGGGCCTTGATCCGGCCGTCCGGCAGTTTGATCATCTTCTGGACCCGGCCCACGGTGCCGATCTCATACAGATCCTCGATGCCCGGATTTTCCACCTCCGGGTCCTTCTGGGCCGTCAAAAAGATATACCGGTCATATCCGACGCATTCCTCAATGGCTTTGATGGATTTGTCCCGGCCCACAAACAGGGGCAACAGCATATCGGTAAACACCACAATGTCCCGGACCGGCATCATGGGAAGGGTTTTGGGAATATTTTCAATATCTCCCTCTTTTTCTATGACTTCAATCAGGTCATCCATATCCGCTTCTGCCATCTGATCTCCTTGTATAACGTTCACCTCCGTCAAAAGCTTCATGCAGGCATGAAATCCTCAGACGGAGGGGTAAAATTTTTTCAAATCAGGTATTTACATTTGACCGTACAATAACGCATAATTTCAATTTTACAATATCCAGGACAAAAAAATTACCATGATCATTCCCATGCCGGCCGCACTGGCCTTGTCTTTTGTTTTCGGCGCCTGTATCGGCAGTTTTCTGAATGTTTGCATATACCGGATACCCAGAAACCTTTCCATTGTCTCTCCCGGCTCCACCTGCCCGGCCTGCAAAAAAATGCTTCCTTATTATACCAACATTCCAATCATCAGTTTCCTGGTCCTCAGGGGCCGGTGCCGGTTCTGCCGCCGCCCTGTTTCTTTGCAGTATCCGGTGGTGGAATCCCTGACAGGGATTGTGGCGGTTATCTCCTGCCTGAACTTTGGTTTGACCCTGGAAGCTTTGGTCTGGTTCGCGTTTGCCGCCACCCTGATCGTTGTGTCCGGCATCGATCTGGCATTTTCGATCATTCCCGACCGCATCAGCCTTCCGGGGATCGCGGTGTTCGGTTTTCTGGCCTGGGCCGTGCTGGACCGGTCCCCGGCCGCCATCGGTCTGGGTATCCTTGCCGGCGGCGGTATTCTGTACGCGGTGGCCCTGGTGTATTATCTGATCCGCCGCACCGAAGGCATGGGCGGCGGGGACATCAAACTGCTTGCCATGATCGGTGCGGCCACCGGTGTGCCCGGGGTGCTGTTCACCCTGTTTGCGGGATCGGTTCTGGGCACCGGGGTCGGTATCGCCCAGATGATCCGGCGCAGACACGCAAACCGACAGATGCAGATCCCCTTTGGTCCCTACCTGTCTGCCGGGGCACTGATCTATATTTTTTACGGCGATATGCTCGTTGACTGGTATTTTTTCAGGGCTTTTTCATGAATTTTTGCTCTAAAACCCTTTCAGACATGGTTTTTTTTTAAAAAAAAAGCAATAAACACTTGACACACCGTGCGCAACGACGTAACGTACCGCTGAAGCTGATTCAAATGAGTGTAACCCACAGGCAACGCGGGTTTGGACATGTAACATCAAAATTGTCCTTCCAAAAACAAAAAAAAGGAGATCAAGATGAACAAAGGCGATTTAATCAACAAGGTGGCTGAAGTCCTGGAAAGTAAAAAAAATGCCCAGAAAGCTGTTGACTGCATGGTTCAGTCAGTGACAGATGCGCTTTCCAACAACGATTCCGTGACCCTGGTGGGATTCGGCACCTTTAAAACAGCCGAAAGAAAAGCCAGAAAAGGCAGAAACCCCCAGACCGGAAAAGAGATCAATATCCCGGCCAGAAATGTCCCCAAATTCGTCCCTGGAAAAGCGTTGAAAGAGGCGGTCAAGTAACCCGCCTTTTATCGGCTTCGACGCCTCCAGCCAGTGTCCGGCCCCCGGCTGATCATCGCCGGATGCCTGCCGGAGGCGTTTTTTCGCGGAAATAGGCGTCGATGCCTTCCAGTGCACGACGTTGACGGGTGTTCAGTGCATCCTGTTTTGAAGCGATTTTTTTCAGATCTGTTTTTGCCTGAGGCAGGGTGAGTTTTTCTTCGCTGCGAAATCCGGCAATCTTTGCTCCGGTTGCCAGTTTTTCCATATGTACCTGAAATTCCGGTGATGCCGGCACCTGATAGTTGCGTGTCAGAATTCTGGCCGCCAGGGTTTTCACCCGGGGGGTCTGCAAGGCTGCAGGCAGCCGGGACAGGGTGTGTGTGTCTGCGGTTTCGAACGGGCCGGCGTCACGAAACCGGGCAATATCTTTTTTCTCCGCCGCAGTGAAAAATCCCTCCTGATACAGGGCCGCGTCCGGGTCCAGATCCGCAATCCACGGATAGGCAAATTCCCGGTGGGCCTGAACCGTATCCAGAAAAACCTTATATTTTTCACGGAACAAAGTGATCACGTTTGCGGCGGTTTGCTGGGCCGCTTCGCTCAATTTTTGGGTGAACCGTTCCAAAGGCGGCAGTACCAGCCAGGCATCCGCCGGTCTCTTGCGTATGGGAAACCAGTCGAACCGGCGGGTTTCAGGATCGATGTCCCCGCACCCGGGCTGATCCAGACGGACCCAGAGTTGTTGATTGGCATAGGGCACAGCCCCGCCGATATGCAGTACCGGAGCGATATACCCGGCATCTGATCCGAATGCGGCGGATATCATCAGGGCGTTGCGAAAAAACCGATCCCGGATTTGGCAGGTGCCGGCGATGCCGTCCATCCGTTTCAGATCCGTGGGCTTGTCAAAAAATCCCAAAGCATAGTCCCAGATATCGGCCCGGCCGGCAAACCGCCGGCTCAGCAGCACCAGGGCCTCCACGTCGGACATGGCGTCATGGGCCGGGCCGGCGATGTCAAACCGGTTCTCTTTTGCGATATGTTCGAGTTTCAGGGTGGATTTTTTGTCTTCCAGACGGGGCCACTGGATCACCGGAGGGTCGCAGAACCGGTGAAACAATGCCGTGACCGGCAGAATATCGCCCCGGGAACAGCCGTTGGCATACTGGTGGGTATACGGATCAAGCAGGTTCCGGTAAAAAAGGAACCGCAGAAATTCGTCATCAAACCCCAGAGAATTATACCCCAGGCTGATCGTGCCCGGGGTATTGAACAGTTCATGCAGTTTTTGCGCGGCCTGATATTCGCACAGGCCGCCTGACAGATCATCAGGGGTCAGACAGTGGGTGATGACGGCTTCGGGAGACGGAATGACGTCGTTGCGAAGCCTTAAGGTCAAGCTGGTTCGGTCGATTTCCCGAAGCCGGGAATCCGTTCGGATCCCGGCAAAGGTCAGTACCTGGTCAAACGCCGGATCCAGACCCGTGGTCTCCAGGTCGTAAAACAGATAAATTTTATCTTTTGGAAAACTGGAAACTGGCTCTGGCCCCTTTTTTGCCGTATTTTTTACGCTCTTTCTGCCGGGAATCCCGGGTCAGAAATCCCGCATTCTTGAGCACGCCTCTCAGTTCCGGGTCCACCAGCACCAGGGCCTTGGACAGTCCCTGACGCACGGCGCCCGCCTGTCCGGTCTGGCCGCCGCCCATCACGTTGATGCGCACATCGAATGCATCATCCATCTGAGTCAGACTCAGCGGCGCTGCCAGCGAGTCCCGGTTGATCCGGATATCAAAATAATCGTCCAGGTCCCGGTCATTCACCATTATTTTTCCGGTACCCGGCACCAGCCAGATCTTGGCCACGGATTTTTTCCGCTTTCCTGTTGCGTAAAACACGTTTCCTTGTTCCATGGATCGTATCGCGTCCTTTATCCTTTGATTTCAACGGGTTCAGGTTTTTGAGCCGCATGGGGATGCTGATCACCGGCATACACGAACAATTTTCTGTTCAATTTTCTGCCAAGCCGGTTTTTGGGCAGCATGCCCTGAACCGCTTTTTTGATCACCTCTTCGGGTTTCTTTTCCAGCATTTGCCGGGCGGTCTGGGATTTCAGGCTTCCCACATATCCGGAATGGCGGTAGTAATTCTTCTGATCCAGCTTGTTGCCGGTCAACCGGATTTTATCCGCATTGATCACCACCACCCAGTCACCGGTATCCACATGCGGGGTGTACAACGGGTTGTGTTTGCCCCGAATCCGGTACGCCACCTGAGATGCCAGCCGTCCCAACACCTGGTCCGCCGCATCGATCACACACCAGTTTTCCTGATTATCCGCTCTCTTGGCACTGTACGTATATTTTTTCACTTTTTTCACTGCTCCTGTTTCATGTACTCAATCCTGACATCTTTACAGGCAAATCCTTTTTTTGTCAAGCAAAAATTATCTTGATCCCAGCAACCGTTCCGCTTCGGCCGCCAGCAAGGCCAGGGCCGGCCGGGGCCGGTCCGGATCCTGAAAATCATCTCCGGCAATCCGAAATCTTCCCAGGTCGTCCGGCTGGATAAACAGCCTGCGGCGGCCCATCAGATGATGGGCCGGTCCCTGGATCAGCTCAAAATCCATGGCCGCCACATACATATCCTGATAATGGTAAATGCCCATTTGAGAAATCTGTATCCGGAACGGTTCCCCGGCATCCGCTGCCAGCCGGCGATGATACTCCCAGATCTCCCAGTTCCGCCTGTCAGGCAGTGATCCAGGCAGATACATGGCATCAAATTCCCTGCCCGTGCCGGTCAGATGGGTCCGGAGCCATCCGGCCACAAACCGGGTCACTTCGATTTCCTGTTTTGCGATCGCTTCCGGATCGGCATACCGGATGGTCTCTTCGATGATCACGGGCGTGACATGCAAAGTGACATACCCGGACAGCCGGCGCACATCCGCATTTTCCAGAGCCACGCACCCGTTGGTATCCATCGGTTTCAACGGTTTGTCCGTGCCGTGAATCCAGATGGCGTATCCGGTTTTCCCCTGCCGCCGGTCCAGCAGATGAGGATAGTCCGTGGGAAACGCCCTGGGGCCGTAAGTGGGGGTCAGATCCTTTTCCAGATGCTCATCGATGATAAAATAGATGCCTTCCGGGGTTTTTTTGTCGCCCTCCACCTGTTTGGGGCCAGGGACCTCTCCGGTGGAACAGGCCGTGTCCACCACCCGGGTCACACCGCCGGTGACCGGATCCGCACCGTAGATATAAAGCCGCTGGGTCTGTTTTTCCACCAGCACCGCATGTTCGCCCGGCGGCAGCGTGATCACTGCGGCCGGAAATGGCATGGATTGAACAAAAGTCGATTCCGACAGCACCGGCACCGGACCTGTCTCGGCCGGGGCCGTCGCCCCGCAGGTCAGCAACCAGAACAGACACCAGATCATTGTTCTCATGATTTTTGTACCGCCTTACCGGGTCCGGGGGGGTTTTTCAAGATGCCGATACGCGCTGTCCGAGGCTTTCCGCCCGCTGGACGTTCGCAACACCAGGCCGATTTTCAGCAGAAACGGTTCCACCACATCCACCAGGGTATCGGTTTCCTCCTGAAGGGTGGCGGCAATGGCTTCGATGCCCACCGGGCCGCCGTGGTAAAAATCGATGATGGTCTCAAGGTAACTGCGGTCCAGACGGGTGAGGCCCAGAGGGTCGATCCCTTCCAGGGCCAGGGCTGCCTGGACGACGTCCCGGGTCACCCGGCCGTCCGACCGGACCTGGGCAAAATCGCGCACCCGCTTGAGCAGCCGGTTGGCGATCCGGGGAGTGCCCCGTGACCGGCCGGCCAGGGCCATGGCCCCGTCATCGGTGATCCGGGTGTTCAGCAGCCGGGCCGACCGAAGGACAATGACCACCAGTTCTTCGGGGGTGTAAAAATCCAGGGTCCGAAACAGGCCGAACCGGTCCCGCAGCGGCGAGGAAAGCAGACCCACCCGGGTGGTAGCCCCGACCAGCACAAACCGCTTGAGCCGGTACCTGTGACTTCGTGCATGAATGCCCTTGTCAAACACGAAATCCACGGCAAAGTCTTCCATGGCCGAATACAGAAATTCCTCCACCACCTTGGGGATCCGGTGAATTTCATCGATGAACAGAAACTCCCCGTCCGACAGATGGGTCAAAATCCCCATGAGGTCTCCGCCCTTTTCCAGGGTGGGACCGGATGTGATCGTGAGGTCTTTTCCCATTTCATTGGCAATGATATGACAGATGGTGGTTTTCCCCAGACCGGGCGGGCCGTGCAGCAGAATGTGGTCCAGGGGCTCGTTCCTGAGTTTGGCCGCCTGAATGGCGATCTTCAACGTTTCCACAGTGGCGGTCTGCCCCACATAGTCCTCGAACCGTTCCGGCCGCAGAGACACCATGTCCGGCACCTGATCCTCGGTGGTCTTTCGGGGGGTGACCACCCCTTTGGCATCTGACTGGAATGAGAGGATATCATCGGCCATGTTCAGGTTCCTTCCTGGTAAATGGCATCCAGCAGGGCCTCCGGGGTCTGGATACCGGAATTTTTCTCAAGCGCGGCCCGGATCATGCGCTGGGCCGAGGCCGGGGAGTGTCCCAGCTGGTCCACCAGAACCCCGGTCACCATCGTCACCATGTCCGGATTGTCCAGCACCGGCCCGGCCGTGGAAACCGGTTGACGGACGGGCGTTCTTTCCGCAAATTCCCGGGTTTTGCCGTGGAGCGTGGCAATGATTTTCTCGGCGGTCCGGGGACCGATGCCGGGCAGTTTTGCCAGCACCGTCACCTGCTTGTCTTCGATGGCCGCGGCAATTTCCCCCGCCGGACGGATCATGGCCTTGACCGCCTTGACCGGCCCGATGGCGGAAACAGAGAGAAACAATTGAAAAAACGCCTTGTCTTTTTGCTCCAGAAATCCGATAAGCACCGGTTTGGGCTGACGTTCGGACACATGGTAGTAGATATGCAGCCGGACCGGTTCTTCCGGTGACAGGGCCATCACTTGGGACCGGGTGAACGGACTGACCAGCACCTCATACCCCACCTGCCCGGCCAGCAGCAGCACCGCATCCGCATGGCAATCCAGAAGTTGTCCCTCAAGATATCCGATCATTTAGTTTTTCCTGTAACGGAAATATCCGGTGATGGCCAGTCCCAGGGCGTCGGACGCATGGAACGGCCGTATGGGTTCCGGATGGTTCAGAAAATGACGGACCGCCCGTTCCATCTGAAACTTGTCTGCATTGCCGTTGCCGCAGACAATTTTTTTGGCTTCCCGCACCGCTATTTCCTCCACCCGGGCCCCGGCCCTGAATGCCGCCACCAGCAGCACCCCGGTCACCTTGCCCAGCAGAATGCCGGACCCCGGATATTTTTCCAAAGAATAGATATCCTCGATCACCACCAGATCCGGGTCCTGGTCTGCCAGAAACGAACGGATACGGGTATAGATCGTGTCCAGCCGCAAAGGCAGCGAATCTGTCGATAGCGTTGCCACACACCCGAAGGAATACCGGATCACCGAACAGGCATCCCCTTCCACCACGCCGATGCCGGTACCTGCCAGACCCGGATCCACCCCGACGACCCTGAATGTCGTGTCCGTCACTGGAGCGTTTTGAGCTTCTCTCTGGCAAATCCGGCTTCCCGGGAGTCTGGATACCGGTTGATCAGCTCGTTTAAAATCAGACGGGCATTGGCGGTTTCCCCCAGTTCGGCAAAGGCATATCCCTGTTTGAGCCGGGCCGCCGCCACTTTATTGGAATCCGGGTGTTCTTCGAGCACCTTCTGGTATTCCAGGATCGCTTTCTCGTACCATTTTTCCACATAATAGCTGTCTGCGATCCAGAACCGGGCATTGCCGGCCAGAGATGACTCCGGAAACGTGTTGATAAAATTTTCAAACTGAATCCGGGCGGCGTCCATATCTCCGTTATCAAAGGTCTTCTTGGCCTGTTCATAGGCGGTTTTATCGGACACGGGCACCGGCGGTTGTCCATCACCGGTATCAGGCACCGGCGTATCCGGGCCGTTCGTGTCATCGGTGCCCGGCACGGTGGGCTCAAATCCCATATAGGTTTCCAGCCGGGTGATCCGGATGTGATTGCGGGAAACCGCACGGTCCATCCGGTCCAGAACCTGTGTCAGATCCGGCCGGGTGCCCAGATCGGTGGTGCCGAGTTGATACGCGGTCTCCTCCATCACCCCCTGCAGCTGCCCGTATTTTTTGTGCACCTGCTGCAGATCCTGGTTGATCTCGGCAATACGTTCCCGAAAATCCTGATCGTTTGCCTGCACGGTTTTCTCCAGCGCTTCAACGGCGGCGGACAGCTCCGCCGACAGGCCGTCGAATTTTGCCTGCTGTGCCTTCAGCCGGGCATTGTCCATTTCCAGGGCATTGACCCGATTTTCCAGTGCCCGGTACTGATCCGGTGCCACACACCCTGACAGCAGCAGCAATACCGCCATGCTGATCAGAAACGCGATGTATTTCATGATTCCTCCCTGGCCTGTATATACAGCCGGGGTCCGGCCGGACATGCGCCATGCCCGGCCGGACCCCGGAAAATTCCCCACAGACCGTTATTTCAACACGAACTGGGCCCGGCGGTTCTTGCTGTAAGCCGCCTCGTTCTGCCCCGGATCCAGGGGCCGTTCCTCACCGTAACTGACCGTGGTCATCCGGTAAGCGCCGATACCCAGATCCTGCAGGTATTGCTTGGCTGCGGCGGCACGGCGTTCGCCCAAAGCCAGGTTGTATTCCGTGGTACCCCTTTCATCACAGTGCCCTTCAATGACGATGCCTGTTCCCGAATTGGCCTTGAGCCAGTCCGCTTTTTCCCGAAGCAGGGCCCTGGCCGTATCCGTGAGTTGCGCACTGTCAAATTCAAAATGAATGTGCTGGTTCAGAAAACGGGTTCTGGCCTGCACTGTTCCCTCTTTTCTGGCTGCCTCTTCCTGAAGTTCCTGCTGCCGGATCCGTTCCTGTTCCGCCTTTCTGGCTGCCTCGGCCTCGGCTGCCGCATCCGCCGCCGTCTTTGCCTGATCTTCAATGGTCGTGGCATCGGAAACCACGGTTTTCTTAGCACAGGATGCCGTCAAAAAGAGTCCGGCCACAAGAACCGCCATCAATACATAAAACCCCAATTTTCTGTTCATCACAACCTCCTTGATTGATAAAATTGCCTGCTGATTTCCTGTTTCTGATCCCTACTCCGCGTTTGTCACGGGTCCGGACCAGCGGGGCTGGGTCTGTCGACCCGGCATTTTCATGAGACGGCGCTGGTCTGTTCCCGCCGCCGTCATCATGAACAGTGCCGGCCCCTGCCCCTCCCGGGTCGATGTAAAAACGATCAGATTTCCGTCCGGTGACCAGGACGGGTCTTCATTGTCCCCCTGACCCCGGGTCAACTGCACCGGCATGCCCGGCCCCCTGTCCAGCTGGATCAGGTAGATATCGATCCGGTTCTTTTCAATCCCCACATAGGCAAGCTTCTTTCCATCCGGGGACCAGGCCGGTGAGGTGTTGTAACTTCCCTGAAACGTCACCCGGTTCACATCCCCGGTCCCCAGATCCTTGATGTAGACCTGGGGGCTTCCGGACCGGTTGGAAACGAACGCCAGTTTGCCGCCGTCCGGTGAAAACTGCGGCGACACATTGATTCCCCAGCTGCTGGTTACCTTTTTAATCATTTCTCCCTGCCGGGTCAACAGATATATTTCCTGGTTCCCGGAAAAACTTAAGGCTGCGGCCAGTGTATCTTTTCCCGGCATCCAGGCCGGGGTGATGTTCATGCCGTCCCGATCGATGACCGTAACCCGGTCCCGGGCCAGGTGGCGGATATAAATATCCGGCTTGCCGCCGGCATAGGACACGTATGCCAGACTTCGACCGTCGGACGACCAGGCCGGAGACAGGGCGATACTGTTATCACGGGTAATCCTTGTCGGGTTGTGTCCGTCGAAATCACTCACAAAGATCTCCTTGTTCCCGTCCACCGTGGAAACAAACGCCAGTTTGCTGGCAAATACGCCCCATTTGCCGGTGAGGGCATGGGACACTTCCGCGCAGAACAGATGAATCATGCGCCGGATCTGGGACGGTTCGCCGGTGTAAACCTTGCCTTTCAACAGCTGGGTGTTGAACGTGTCAAACAGCCGCAGTTCCAGTTTCACCTGCCCGTCTTTTTCCTCGACACCGCCGGTGATCAGCAGCTCCGCGCCGATCCCGGTCCAGTCTTTAAAATCGATGTCCGACATCCGGATACCGGTTTGCGCCGGATCGGCCAGAAACGCATTCGGGTTGATCTGTTTGAGGTATCCGGTGAACGCAAGTCCGTTTTCAAGAATCTGATGTGCGTTTGCGCCCAGATCCGTTTCCGCGGGTCTGCCGGTCAACGCCTTGAACGCCGGTAACGCCACCGGCGTCTTGTTGAGAAACGGATTGCTGACCTGAATGGTATCATAGGCGGCCGCAAACACGCGGACCGGGACCGGAAACGAACAGATCAGAAAAACTATCATGACAGACAATACACACCGCTTGGTCATCTCAATCCTTTCGGGGTGAAAATCACCACCACATCATAGGAGGCCATGCCTTTGGGCAGGGCCGGCAACGGGTTGGCCCGCTGAATCGCCCGTTTGGCACTCTGGTCCAGATAGGCATTTCCGGACCGGGTCTCG
Source organism: Desulfotignum sp. (assembly GCA_034522435.1). Lineage (GTDB taxonomy): Bacteria > Desulfobacterota > Desulfobacteria > Desulfobacterales > Desulfobacteraceae > Desulfotignum. The sequence continues at coordinate 139,251 of JAXHLJ010000005.1, read as the reverse complement.
TAGCTGATATCCCGGATTTCCCCGTTTTTCAAAATTTTTATCAGAATCCGGACCTCCAGGTTCTGGTCCAGCCCGGCCAGCATCTCATTGTACACCCAGTTCTGCTGGATGGCGGATTGCAGCACCATCTTGTAAAAGTCCAGGGGAGTCCCGCCTTTTCGGCCCGATCCGTCACCGGTGCCCGATCCTGACACCGGTCCGGTGCCGGTGCCGGAAGCCGATGATGGCTGATCCTTTTCTTCCACGGTTTTGGCCAGGCGTTCCATGGCCCGGGCCAGTTGCTGCTGTGTATCAGGCTCCGGGTTTTTCGGTTTTTTCACAGGCGCCGGTTCAGGTTCAGGGGGTTTGGACTCCGCCGGTTCCGGCTGAGAGGGTTCCGGTTTTTTTGCCATCAGCTCTTTGAGATTTTTGGGTTTTGACTTGAGGCCGACATCGGGTTTGAGCACGGACACGGGTTCTGGATCCGGATCCGGGACCGGGGCCGGGGCTTCGGGCGCCGGCGGATCCGGGGCTTCCGGCGCCACTGGTTCCGGCACGGTGTCCACAAAAGACGGCGACGGTACCGGATCGGGTCCTTTTTCCGGAACGGCCGGCCCTCCGGGCTCGCCCGGGGCAAAGGACACCAGGTCCACCTGCACCACATCCGGTGTCATGTACGGCACCTTGAACTGGACCAGCCATATGCTCATCAGAAAAAACAGGGCGTGCGCACACACGGAGATCCCCACATACACGGCCAGCCGCCGGTTTCCGATACCGGCCCTGTCAAGGTTTTTTTGTCGGGTATTGCTGATTTTGCCTGTCTGTGTCATCGCGCCCGCATGTCAGGAGGCATCTGCTTCCTCGTCGTCCGGCAGGGTGATCATGCCCAGGCTTTTCACCCCTGCCTTTTTGATCTGGGACATCACATGGACCACCACGCCGTAGGGTACCTGTCTGTCCGCCTTGAGATACACGGCATCCGAATCCAGATTTTCCAGAATCGCGCCGAGTTTCTCCGCCAGAAACGCCACCGATACCTCCTGGTTGTTCAGATACACCGCGCGGTCCCTGTCCACGGAAATGATCAGATGATCCTCATTGGCGGGCAGCGGCGCCGCCGTGGTGACGGGCAGGTCCACATCCACCCCCTGGACCATCATGGGGGCCGTGACCATGAAAATGATCAGCAGCACCAGCATCACATCCACAAACGGGGTGACGTTGATGTCAGACATCAATGCGTCATTACCGGATTCAAACTGCATCATGCCTCCATTTGATTTTGAACGTCCCGTTCAATAATATTCAACAGATCGGAAGAGAACATTTCCAGTTCCGAATTCAACACCCGGATTTTGTCTGTAAAATGATTGTAGGCCATCACGGCGGGAATGGCGGCGGCCAGTCCGGCGGCCGTGGCGATCAGCGCTTCTGAAATGCCCGGGGCCACCACGGCCAGGCTGGCGGACCCGGTCAGACCGATGCCCTGGAATGTATGCATGATTCCCCATACCGTGCCGAACAGCCCGATAAACGGGGCGGTATTCCCCACCGTCGCCAGAAACGGCACCAGCTGCCGGTACCGATGGATTTCAACCGTGATGGCCCGGCGCAGGGTTCGCTGAACACTGTCCATCGTCTGGGAAGAAAGAGGGCTGTCTTTTCCCCGGGACCGGTTCATTTCCATGTAGGCGGGAATGAAAATCCGTGCCGCCGGGCTGGATCTCAATGCCTTGGCCTTGGCAAACGCATCTGGCAGGGTCCGGCACTGCCAGAAGATGTCGGTAAAATCCGCCATTTCCCGAAACGCTTTGCGGAAATACCGGAATTTTATAAAAACAATGGCCCATGTAACAATGGAAAAAAACAGGAGCACGAGCATGACAAACTTTACCACAGGTCCGGCATCCGCCAGCATGTAAAGCAGTCCGATTGTCTCAGTCGTCATAGTCCCTCGCTTGAAATTGAATCCTTGAATATCCCTGAATATCTATATGAGGCGGCCTGTTCTGTCAAGTCTGAAAACTGGGGTCAGGCCTTGTCTTTTTGACGTTTCTGATAGAAACGTCAAAAGACAAGGCCTGACCCCAGCACCCCAGCAAGCGGAACGAAAAAAGCCCCTTTAACAGAACGGGTTAAAGGGGCTTTTTTTGTCAATTGAGGACGAAGGGGCTACATCATGCCGCCCATGCCGCCCATACCTCCCATTCCGCCACCGCCGGGCATGGCCGGTGCCGGGTTGTCCTCTTTCTTTTCCGCAATCATGGCTTCGGTGGTCAGCATGACGGACGCCACGGATGCGGCGTTCTGCAGGGCGAACCGAACCACTTTCTTGGGATCGATGACACCGGCCTCGATCAGGTCTTCATAGACATTGGTTCTGGCGTTATAACCAAACGCGCCTTTGCCTTCCTTGACCTTGTTGATGACAACGGAACCTTCCACACCGGCATTGTCAGCGATCTTGCGCAGAGGCTCTTCAATGGCTCTGGCCACCACGGCCACGCCCAGTTTTTCCTCGCCGTCCACATCCAGGTCCATGAGGCCATCGATACACCGGACCAGGGCCACGCCGCCGCCGGGCACGATGCCTTCCTCAACTGCGGCACGGGTGGCGTTCAATGCATCTTCCACACGGGCTTTCTTTTCCTTCATCTCTGTTTCCGTGGCAGCCCCCACGTTGATGACGGCCACACCGCCCACCAGTTTGGCCAGGCGTTCTTGCAGTTTTTCTCTGTCATAGTCCGAAGAGGTTTCATCGACCTGGGCACGGATCATTTTCACCCGGCCTTCTAAGGCTTCTCTGGAACCGGCACCATCCACGATGGTGGTGTTGTCCTTGTCAATGCTGATGGACTTGGCCTGACCCAGATCTTCAAGAGTGACGTTTTCCAGTTTGATGCCGATGTCTTCGGACACCACCTGGCCGCCGGTGAGAACGGCGATATCTTCGAGCATGGCTTTTCTTCTGTCACCGAAACCCGGCGCTTTCACGGCCGCCACGTTCAGGGTGCCCCGCAGCTTGTTCACCACCAGGGTGGCCAGGGCTTCCCCCTCGATATCTTCGGCAATGATCACCAGGGGTTTCCCGGTTTTGGCAATGCTTTCCAGAACCGGCAGCAGGTCTTTCATGGAAGAGATCTTTTTTTCACAGATCAGGACATAGGGATTTTCCATGGCAGCCACCATTTTTTCGGTATCCGTGGCAAAATAGGGAGACAGATATCCTCTGTCAAACTGCATGCCTTCCACCACTTCCAGGGTGGTTTCCATGGACTTGGCTTCTTCCACGGTGATGACGCCTTCTTTGCCCACTTTGTCCATGGCTTCGGCAATGATGTTACCGATGGTTTCATCACTGTTGGCGGAAATGGTACCGACCTGGGCGATTTCGTTCTGGTTTTTGGTGGGTTTTGCCAGCGCTTCCAGGTTCTCGCTGATTTTGGCCACGGCCTTGTCGATACCGCGTTTAATCCCCATGGGATTGTTGCCGGCCACCACCAGTTTCTGACCTTCCTCGTACATGGCCCGGGCCAGCACCGTAGCGGTGGTGGTTCCGTCGCCCGCCATGTCGGATGTTTTGGAAGCCACTTCCTTGACCATCTGGGCACCCATGTTCTCGAACTTGTCTTCCAGTTCGATCTCCTTGGCAACCGTCACACCGTCCTTGGTCACGGTCGGGGAGCCCCAGGATTTTTCAATCACCACGTTTCTCCCCTTGGGTCCCAGGGTGACAACAACGGCATCTGCCAGGGCTTTTACACCTCTGAGCATTGCTTCACGTGCTTTGGCATCATATTTGATTTCTTTGGCCATTTTTATTCATCTCCATATATGTTTAAGTATTTACGTTTTGGGTATCAAAGTTTCAGAAATTGGGGATCAAGTTATTCAATAACGCCCAGGACGTCATCCTGGCGCAGGATCAGAAAATCCTCGCCGTCGATTTTCACATCCGTTCCCCCGTATTTGCTGAACAACACACGGTCACCCACTTTGACATCCATGGGCAGCAGTTTGCCGTCTTCACCCATCCGTCCGTTACCGGTCGCCACCACCTTGCCTTCGGCCGGTTTTTCCTTGGCCGTGTCCGGGATGATAATGCCGCCCTTGGTTTTTTCATCTTCTGCGGTACGCTGAACCAGAATTCTGTCACTCAATGGTCTCAAACTCATGATGTACTTCTCCTTTTGTTTTTTACTGTTTAACTGGTTGGTTATGTTGATTAATAAGGTTATGTATCAACGTCTGCTATTTGGCATCTTCTTTTTTGGATGTATCAGGCGCCGCGGCACACGTTGTTTTGGCAGGCTCTGCCGAAGATTTGTCCGGATTGTCCGTCCCGGTTTTGGTTCCGCCGTAATCGGTCACATACCAGCCGGACCCTTTCAAATGAAACGAACTGTGGGAAATGATCTTGTTCAGCGACCCCCGGCATTTGGGGCATACTGTCAGAGGCGCGTCTGAAATTTTTTGAAAGGCTTCTTCAATATGCTTGCATACTGAACACTGATACTCATAAACCGGCATTCTTCCTTTCTCCTTTTTTAAGCGTGAATGACTGCTTGAAAAATCATTGATATAATAATAAGCATTTTTTGCCTGTCAAGGCAGGTTTTTTTAAAATTTCATCGAATATCACTGGCCATGGTCGATCCGCCATTGTTCAAAAAAATCAAATACTTGTTTCAGGCCATCCAGTGTGACCGGCGCAAGGATTCCATAGGTCAGGCAGTGCACTTTTTTTTCTTCGGCCAGGGTCACGGATGCTTCCGATGCATGTTCATACCGGTGGTGAAACTGCAGAAACCGCACCACATGCACCAGTTCATGCACCAGCACATAGACCAGAAACGGGAGCAGGCGGATGGACGGATGCACAGCCACGGTTCCGAGAATGGCCGGGTCCTGAAGACAGACCGTATACAGGCTGAACCGGGACGATCCCAGAGGCACTTCGGTTTTCTGCCCTTCATATTTCATCACCTGGGCAAACGGCCCGTCCACCCGTTCATGGGGCGAAAGATCTCTGGCGGTTTTTATGTCATACCGGTTTTTAAGCCACTGGGCCGGTGACAGCTTATAATAATTGTTCACCAGCTCCTCGCAGATCAGGGCAGCCTGGTCCACCTGTTCCAGTTCCGCCCTGTTAAAATACCGGTCTGTTTTCATTTCATTGGGTGCCCTGCCAGATACCAGGAAAAAAAAATGGACATTTGCTGCAAAAATATGCTAATATTTTCATTTAATCTGAAACATTTTAAAATTTTGAAATACAAAGGAGGTGATTTTTTTGAGCAGTGTTATTAAAAAGAGAAGAAAAAAAATGCGCAAGCATAAACACAGAAAACTCCTTGCCAAAACACGGCACCAGAGAAAGAAGAAATAAGCATTTTTTATATACGCCTGTCGGGCTGGTCTTTGTGTCCTGCCCGACAGGTGTACCTGTTTTCAGTTTGATTGCGCCCCTGATGGTTTATCCCGGGGCAACTCTTATCGCCCTATTCAGCAACACCCTTCATAAACTGCATCAAATCAGAATCCGTGGACAAAATCAGCGTACTGTCTTTTTCCAGGGCCTGGGAATACAGATCCATGGTTTTTAAAAATGCGTAAAACTCCGGGTCCTTTCCATAGGCTGCCGCATAAATGCCGGCAGCTTGTGCATCTGCCTTACCCTTTGTGGTCTGGGCGGTTTTATAGGCTTCGGAAGTGATCTCCTGGAGATCCTTTTCCTTTTCACCTCTGATATTGCTGGCCTCTCCTCTGCCTTCCGCCCGGAATTTTTCCGCAATCTGGTTTCGCTCGGCAATCATCCGGTCATACACAGACCGTCTGACACTGTCAATATAATTGATGCGCTTGATCTTCACATCCACCAGTTCAATGCCGAACTCTTCGAGTTTTTCCTTTGCCTGGGCCACAATGCGGCGGGTGATTTCATCCCGGCCCAGGTTCACGGTGTACCGGACCTTTCTTGGGGCTTCTTCCTCCAGCTTGGCTTCCGTGTCCGCGCCGAACCCTTCAAAGGTATCCATGGGCCGGTCGGTGTTGCGCACAATCTCTACCAGAGGATAGGAACTGATCAGGTTCCGGGTGGCCGGGTCAATCAGGTCATCCAGGCGTTTCTGTGCAGAAAATTCATCCTTGACCGTCTCAAAATAGGTCAGCGGGTCGGCAATCCGCCACCTGGCAAAGGTATCCACCCAGATATAGGTTTTGTCCCTGGTGGGAACCTGGCCGGGACTGCCGTCCCATTCCAGCAGGTTTTTTGCAAAATAATTGGTTTTCTGGATAAAGGGCAGCTTGAAATTCAAGCCCGGTTCCGTGACCGGCTCTCCTGTAATTCTGCCGAACTGGGTGATGACCACCTGCTCGGTTTCATCCACGATAAACGCGGCATCGTAAACAACCACTGCCAGTATGACCAGGACGGCCACACCCAATACTTTTATCTGTTGCGCATTCATATATTATTCACCTTTTTGAAGAAATCTGTCCTGGATTGATGATGCGGAATCTCCCATATTCAATAAAGGAAGCAGGTTTTTCTGATCCGCATCAATGATATATTTGGCCCCGATTTTGGGCAATACATCCAGCATGGTTTCCAGATACATCCGTTTGCGCGTCACATCCTTGGCCTGTTCATATTCTTTGTAAATGGCCATGAATTTGCTGGCATCACCCTGGGCACGGTTCACCCGGTCAATGGCATACCCTTCCGCATCCTTGATCACCCGCTTGGCTTCACCTCTGGCAAGCGGCACCGCTTTGTTGTATTCTTCTTTGGCCTTGTAGATGGTCTGCTCTTTTTCCTGAATGGCCTGGTTCACCTGGTTGAATGAGGCCTGCACCGGCTCGGGCACATTGGTGCGTTTCATTTCAATATTCACAATGGCAATGCCGGCTTTGGCATTGTCCAGCTCGGCCTGGAGCATTTCCCTGGCTGCCTGGGCGATTTGCGCTCTTTCCGTAATCACCTCGTTGATACTGCGGTCCCCCACAACGGTGCGCATGGTGGCCTCGGACATGTTGCGCAACAGCGAGGTCACATCCTTGACATTGAACAGATAGGCCCGGGGGTCCGCCCGCCGGTACTGGACGATCCAGGGCACCACCGCCACGTTGAGATCGCCGGTGAGCATCAAAGAGGATTCAGATGCGTTTCCATACGCCCCGGCACTTTCCGATGCCTGCACGCCGAACTCTTCGGTCTCAGGGGTCCGGACATTGACCTTTGTGACTTTTTCAATGCCCGAGGGCAGTTTGAAATTCAAACCGGGCTGGGTAAGGCGGTCGTATTTTCCAAACCGCTGTACCACCCCCACCTCGCTTCTGCCCACGGTAAAAAAAGTGGAAGATGCCAGGTACAATGCCAGCAGCACAATGATCCCGATAAATATGCCCGGGAATTTAAACCCTTTGAATTTATTTAAAATCTCATCCATCTGGGGCGGCCTGGGCATACCCGGCCCACCGCTGCCGCCTTTGTTCTTTTCATACTTTTGCTGATTTTCCCTCAGCTTTTCCCAATCCCAATTCATAAATAATGAGTTCCTGTTTGTTGTTTATGAAAAACTCTTTGATGAACCTTACATATTAAAGAGTGAATATAATATTATCAACCCCAAAAGGCAATCATTTTCGAACGCCGGTATCTGATGCCGCAAAACCGGACCTGTCAAAAAAACATACCCACACACCCCGGTTCCGTGCTATAGAGGAATACTGTTGTGCCAACACCCCAAAAAAGGACTTGCCGTGACCGCAGATTCAAACGACCGCAAACTGATTCATATCCGGGACATTCTCGCCTCGGCCCTGCAAAAATACCGGCCGGTCGATGACACGCAAATGACCCGGATCTGGGATGTCTGGGAAACGGCCGTGGGCCAGGTGATCGCCCTGAACGCCAAGCCATGTTCCTTCAGGGACGGAATGCTCATTGTTCATGTATCCAGTTCCTCGTGGATCCATCAGCTCAAATTCATGGAAAAACAGATGACCGCCAATATCAACATGCAACTGGACCAGCCCCTGGTCCGGCAGATCCGGTTCAAGATTGGCAGCATACACGGTTGACACCCTGTTCGATCCGCCCCTGGTTTTGTGCCAGCCCGAGGCCGGATACCGGTTTTCTCTGGATCCGGTGATCCTGGCGGGTCACATTCTGCCTGAACCCGAAGAAACGGTCATGGATATCGGCTGCGGCTGCGGCATCATTTCCCTGATTCTGGCCTCCCGGCATCCGGGCATCCGGGTCATCGGCATTGACATTCAAAAACACCTGGCACACCTGGCTGAAAAAAATGCCACCGCCAACCGGCTGGACGCCCGGGTCAAGATTGTGCACCAGGATGTCCGGACCCTCACCCGGGCCGATTTACCCCACCCCATCGACCGGGTGGTTTCCAATCCGCCCTACCAAAAAACCGGTGCCGGCAGACTGAGTCCGGATGCGGGACGGGCCCTGGCCCGCCATGAACTCACCTTAGACATCCCGGCCCTGGCGGCAGCGGCAGATGAGTTCCTGACCCCGGGTGGACATCTGCACCTGATTCTACCGGCATCCCGCATTCAGGATCTGACATCGGCATTGGCACACAGGGGGTTCGGCGTGGACTGGCTGCGCCGGGTCCATTTCCGTTCCCGGAGCCGGGCCGACCGGGTGATCCTCTGTGCGGTGAAGGCGGTGAAGGCAACGGCATGCCTTTGCCCCCCCCTGTATCTGTATCATGCCGACGGCACCCCCACACAAGATCATCAGGCCCTGCTGCAGTGGTGATTTCCACAAGGCAGGATCGTTTAATCCTTGACACCGGACCAAAAAGAGTCTATTTTTCCCAGATTAATTGACTGCGGAGAGGTGGCCGAGCGGCTGAAGGTGCACGCCTGGAAAGCGTGTGTATCCTAACCGGGTACCGAGGGTTCGAATCCCTCCCTCTCCGCCACACCCCCTTCGGACATCATGTCTTATCAGGTTTTAGCACTCAAATACCGGCCCCAGACATTTGATGATGTCGTGGGCCAGTCCCATGTGACCACCACGCTTGTGAACGCTGTTTTACAGGACCGGGTGGCCCATGCCATTCTGTTCACCGGCCCCCGGGGCACCGGCAAAACCACGATCGCCCGGATTCTGGCCAAAGCCATGAACTGCACCACCGGCCCCACGCCCGCCCCGTGCAACCAGTGCAAATCCTGTACCGAGATCATCGCCGGCCACAGCGCGGATGTGTTCGAAATCGACGGGGCCTCCAACAACAGCGTGGACCAGGTCCGGGACCTGCGGGAAAACGTCACGTACATGCCGGCGGCAGCGCCCTACAAAATCTATATCATCGATGAAGTGCACATGCTGTCCACAGCCGCGTTCAACGCGCTGCTCAAAACCCTGGAAGAACCGCCGGACCATGTGCTGTTCATCTTTGCCACCACTGAAGTCCATAAAATTCCGGCCACGATCCTGTCCCGGTGTCAGCGGCATGATCTTGCCAGAATTCCACTGGATGCCATCTCCGGACTGCTGAAAAAGATCTGCGCCAAAGAAGGCTTCTCAGTCCAGGATCCGGGCCTGGACCTGATTGCGCTGGAAGCGGACGGTTCGGTCCGGGATGCCTTGAGCCTGCTGGACCGGATGCTTTCCGCCTCACCTGAAAAACAGATCTCCCATGCCATGGTCGTGGACCGGCTCGGGGTTCCGGACCGGCGCATCATGCATGAACTGACACAGGCCCTGCTTGACAGAGACGTGCCGGCCCTGATCGCCCTGGTGGACCGTGTCAATGACACCGGCATGGATCTAAAGAAATTTTACGGGGATCTGATCGGTCATGTCAGGCATATGTCCGTCATCCGGCAATGCGGTCCGGACCATCCGGCCGTCAATCTGACGGCAGACGAAAAACAGCGGATCCAGGCCCAGGTGACGGACCTGCCCGACGCATATCCGGGGCAGCTGCTCCAGGTGCTGCTGACCGATGAAGACATGGTCAAACGCACGTCCCACACCCGAATCGCCATTGAAACCGTTTTGTTCAAACTGCTCCAGGTGCGGGCCGGCGCATCCATCGACCGGATTGTACAGCAGCTGGACCTTCTGGCCCGGCAGGCCAGATCCGGCGAAACCGGAACGGGCACCGCAGAAGCCGGCCCTTCCCCGGCAGAGGAGCCCGCAAAAAGCGCTTCCGCAGCCTCCGTGCCCCACCCTGCACCCGCTTATTCAACGCCTGCGGCACCGGATACTTTGGTGAACGGCGTCCGGGAACCCGCCGATGCCGCTTTGCCTCAGGCCCCTGATATTCCCCGGACCTGGGATGGATTCTTAACGCGCATCGAAACACAGATGCCGTCACTGCATGTGCTGCTCAGCCGGGGCAGGATCACATCGGAAACCGAAAACGCCCTGGAACTGCACCTGTCCGACTGCACCCACTTTGACCGCAAACGGCTGACCGCCAAGCAGAAAGAACTGGACAGACAATGCCAAAAATTTCTGGGCAGGACATTGACCATCCATGTCGCATCCGACACTAAACCCGCGGCCCGGAACGGGGCCGGATCCGAGGATATCAAGGCCAGGCAGGCGGCTGTTCAGCATCCGCTGGTACAGCATGCCCAGGACCTTTTCAATGGTGAAATTATCAATTTTTAACAACAACGAATCAGGAGTATCAGAATGCAGAATATGAACAACATGATGAAACAGGCCCAGAAACTGCAGAAAAAAATGCTTCAGGCCCAGGAAGAACTGGCGACCAAAACCGTGGAAGCCTCCGCCGGCGGCGGCATGGTCAAAGTAGTGGCCAACGGCGGCCAGAAAATCGAATCCATTGTTCTGGAAAAAGAGGTGGTGGATCCCGACGATGTGGAAATGCTCCAGGATCTGGTGATGGCCGCGGTGAACGATGCATTGAAAAAATCCCAGGAAATGGTGTCCGCGGAAATGAACAAGCTGACCGGCGGGCTGAACATTCCGGGAATGTAGCACCCCGTGAATCATTATCCGGATGCCATCCTCAAACTGATTGCCAGCTTTTCCACGCTGCCGGGAATCGGCCGGAAGACCGCGGAACGCCTGGCCCTTCATCTGCTCCATGCACCGGAGCACGAAGCATCCGCCCTGGCCGCCGACATTGTGGAACTCAAACGGTCCGTGCGGGTCTGTGCCACCTGTTTCTCCCTCACCGACCAGGAAACCTGCCGCATCTGTGCGGATCCGTCCCGGGACCACGGGGTGATCTGTGTGGTGGAAAATCCGGCGGATCTGGCAGCCATTGAAAAATCCAGATCCTTTTCCGGATGCTATCATGTCCTGGGCGGGGCGTTGTCACCCATCGACGGAATCGGGCCCGACGACATCCGTCTGACCGAACTCTTCCAGCGGGCCGATCCCGGGAAGGTCCGGGAGATCATCATTGCCACCCGGACCAATGTGGAAGGGGAAGCCACCGCCGCCTATATTCAGGAACACCTCAAATCCCGGGGCGTGACCCTCACGAGGATCGCATCCGGGGTCCCCATGGGCGGTGATCTCCAGTACGTGGATCCCCTGACCCTGCTAAAAGCCATGGAAAAACGATATGACATGTAAATACCGCACCCCGGATGACATTTTTCAATGCACCCTGTGCGGAGAGTGCTGCAACGGGTTTGGCGGCACCTATGTGACCCCTGAAGACATGGTGCGCATCAGCACTTATATCCAGGCTGATCCGGAGGAATTCATCGGCCGGTACTGTGACATGACCGGTGCCGGACCCGTGCTGACCCAGGGACCGGACAAACGGTGCATCTTTTTTGACCAGGAAAAACAGTGCACCATCCATCCGGTGAAACCCCGGATGTGCCGGGCATGGCCGTTTCTGAAGACCGTGGTGACGAATCCTGAAAACTGGGAGGCCATGGCATCCGCCTGCCCCGGCATGGTGCCGTCGGTACCCCGTGCGGATCTGGTGCGCATTGTGGCTGATCACATCCGGGAAAGAGGGTTCTGACGTCCCCGGTTTTGATTACCCCGGCGGCCCCGTCTATTCAGAATATCCGTTCAACCACCAGTTGTCCCACCGGGTTTCCAGGATATCGGCGGCCATCTGCTTTCCCGTGTCGGTCTTCAGGCGGGCCACAATCACCTCCAGCCAGCGATCCGGAAATGACCTCCCCGTGTCCTTGAGCTTTTTCAATTCCAGAATAAACGACAGCTGATCCGCGTCTTTTGCCAGCCGGGCCTCCCGGGTTTCTCCGGCATTGAATTCCGCCACCAGGGCGGTGATCTCCGGGCCGAAAGGCAGGTCTCCGACCAAATGGGACAACGCGCCTGCCTCATCCACCCGGGCATATTTTTTCTGAACATAATTGAAATCACCGGTTCTGGCCTCGGCCATGTCATGAACCAGGGCCATGGACAGGAGACGTTCCCTGTCAATGTCGGGCACCGTCCGGGCCATGACCCAGCAGATGAATGCCATGGAAAAACAATGCTCTGCAATACTTTCGGTGCCGTTTCCCAGAAACGCGTACCCGGAACGTTCCAGGTCCTTGAGCATCCGGGCTTCAAACAATAGATCCGCTGTCCGCTTCATGACATCATCATCCTTATTCCAGTGCACAGACTTGACTTTTGGCCGGGAGTCTGTACAACTACACAGTTTTATTTCAATGCCCAACCAGTAAAGGATAATCCAGTGACCTTTGTCAAACTGTTTTTAACCGCTTTTTTCTGGGGCGGTACCTTTATTGCCGGCAAACAGCTGGCCGGACAGGTATCCCCATCCTGTGCCGCTTTTTTGCGGTTTGCCATTGCATCGGTTTTTCTGCTGGTGCTGACAAGGAAAATGGAAGGCCGGCTGCCCCCGATCCAGGCCGGACAGATTGTCTGGATCGGCCTGTCCGGCCTGACCGGCATTTTTGCCTACAACCTGTTTTTTTTCACCGGACTGACCTTTATCAACGCCAACCGGGCCTCTTTGATCATTGCCACCAACCCGATTTTCATCAGCGTGTTTTCCGCGCTCCTGTTCAAAGAAACCCTGACCCCGGGCAAAATCATCGGGCTGGTGCTGTCGGTAAGCGGGGCCATGACCATCATTTCCAACGGACATCCATGGATCCTGTTTCAGCACCGGCATCGGCCCGGGCGAGCTGGCTATTTTAGGCTGTGTCGCTGTCCTGGGTATCTTACTCGCTTCTGGGAAAACCCATGATGAAAACCCTGTCCCCGGTGGCGGCGGTGTGTTATTCGTCCGTGGCCGGCACCGTGATGCTGTTTTTTCCGGCCGTATTCAGCGGACTGTTCCAGGCCCTGCCCGGCTACACCCTGCCGCACTGGGCCGGCTTGTTTTACCTGGGCTTTTTCGGCACGGTCCTGGGGTTTTTCTGGTATTATCAGGGCATTCAGAAAATCGGTCCCACAAGGGCCGGGGTATTTATCAATTTTGTTCCTGTCAGCGCGGTGGTGCTGTCATTTTTCATTCTGGGCGAACCGCTGACCCCGGCCCTGGCGGCCGGGGCCGTCCTGGTTCTGTCCGGTGTCTATCTGACCACCCGACCGGCCCGGACATCCTAAACAAAAGGAGACGCACGCATGTTCACATCCGCGGTGGTCAAGCGGCCCTGCAACAACCTGGTCAACGGCATCCGCAGCAACGATCTGGGGGCACCGGATTTCGCACGGGCCTGCCGGCAGCATGACGCATACATAAACGCCCTGGAAGCCTGCGGCCTGTCCGTGACGATTCTGTCACCGGATGAGGCGTTTGCCGATTCCACGTTTATCGAGGACACCTGTCTGGTCACAGACGCGTGCACGGTGATCACCCGGCCGGGGCACCCGGCCCGGCGGGGTGAAACCCGGTCCGTGGCGCATGCCATGGCCCGGTTCGACCGGCCTGTCATGGAAATCACGGCCCCCGGCACCCTGGATGCCGGGGATGTGATGCAGGTTGATCATCATTTTTATGTGGGGTTGTCGGGCCGGACCAATGCCGAAGGAATCCGTCAGCTGGCCCGGATTCTGGGCCCGTTTGAATATACGGTGTCCACCATCCCGCTGACCTCGGTGCTCCATCTGAAAACCGGGGTATCCTTTCTGGAAAACAACTGCCTGCTGGCCTGGGGGGAATTTGTCACTCACCCGGAATTTGCAAGATTCACGATACTGGCAGTGGACGATGATGAAGCCTATGCCGCCAACAGCGTGTGGATCAATGACCGGGTTCTGGTGCCGGAAGGGTTTGAAAAAACCCGGGCTATGATTGCGGCCCATGGCTATGACACCCTGGCCGTGGATGTGTCTGAGTTTCAAAAGCTGGACGGCGGGCTCAGCTGTCTGTCTCTGAGATTCTGACGTTTTCTTTGAAAAAAAAGATGCCGGATGTGTCCCGAAAATCGACCGGGGCACATCCGGCATCCATGCAACCACCTATCAACAGATGGTTGATCGAATCGGATGCCTAATCTTCCTCGACAACGATGGCGTCTTCTTCACAGACTTCCACACAGCTTTCACAGCCCATGCATTCTTCTGCATTGACCGGTACGGATTTTTCATTCTGCATTTCAAAAACCTCCACCGGACAGACATCCACACATTCTTCACAACCAACGCATTTGGATTCGTCAACAATCGGGTTAAATGCCATTTTTACAGCCTCCTAAAAAATAAATTAAAAATTATTGCATCAGCAATTATCACGCCAGTTTTTACCATCGATTTTCTGTATAACTGATTTAAAAAACGCTTTTATACCATGTCCTTTCCTAAAATCAAGCTTTTTATGGCCTTAATGACACCCGGCACACCAGCAACCGCTGATCCGGCAGGTTCAGCTGTTTTTTCAGGTCCGGGCCTTCCACCATCTGAACCTGGATTCGTCCGGTTCGCGTGCAGGCATCCTCAATGCTGTTGAGCATCTTCTGCGCCCGGGTGTCATCCACCGGACCGTGGGTCAGCGCCTCACACAGGGTTGTCACCTGTTTTTGCCAGTCAAGCTGATTCTCACAAACCTTTTCATGCACCTTTATGCCGTCAATGTCAAGGGCATTTATGACCCGGGACGTATTTGCCGAAACCTGGTCGAATACGGCGGTGCTGGTGGTCACCAGAACCCGGGGGTCCTGCTTTGCAAACAGGTTTGCTTCCCTGGCACAGGCGGCCCAGGCACGAATCCGCTCCCGGGTCATGACCGCCCCGGGATCCCGGCGGGAGGTTCCGGCCCCTCTGGCATTTTCCGGATCCGTATCCCCGCGCAGTTGAGAAAACAACGCGGTCCGTTTTTTTTCAAGTTCACCCATGGCCTGATCAGTGGCTTCGTTTTGTGCATCCGTGAGTCTGGCGATGATGGAAAACAGCAAAAAATCCGATTCTTCTGGCGACGCTTCACCATTCTGAGCAATCTTTCCGGCCATCCTTGCCCGGAGTTCCGACCCAATAGGGGCCGGACCCAGATGATCGGTCAGATAGGGCGTGTCCCGGATCAGGCTTTTCAAATTGTGCGCATTTCCCTGGTGCATGGCAGCCCAGTTCATCCACGCATTGACCCGGGGAGCCACCTCATCGAGACGCGATTTGGATGTGAATACCGGGACAGCTGTTTCATTTTCCTTCAGCGGCACCATTGCCGGACTCTGTGTCAAATCAGCGGCCAGCGGCAGAAAAACAAACGATGGGAAAAAAGCGGTCATGGTGATTCGCTGGGTCTCATCCACATGGGAAAACGGAAAAAATACGATATCCATTAACTGGTCTCCACTTTCTGGTCATGAACGGCAATGCCCATGGCAGTCAGCCGGTCCCGGATACTGTCCGCCGCAGCCCAGTCTTTTTGTTCCCGGGCCGCCTGTCTTTGTCGCAGCAGGTCCTTGACCTGCGGGGATTCCGAAGTCTGACGGTTGAAGTCGCACACCTGGAAGATCCGGTCCATTTCCTGTAAACCGGACAGGATACGGTCCGCATCCCGGGCATGTATTTTCTGCCGGCTGATCCGGGTGTTGATGGCCTTGATACCGGCCAGGAACGCGGCCAGGGCCGCGGATATTTTCAGATCATCGGCCAGCGCGGTCAGAACGCCCTGGCGGATATCATACATCAACTGATCTATGTCTGCATGGCCCTTACCGGACAGTGCATCCGAACCGACACCATCGGACCGGATCCGTTCGAGCAAGGCGATACACCGGTTGATGCGGTCTCTGGTGGCTCTGGCATCGGCCAGGGACTGTCTGGACAGCATCAGGCCCCGGCGGTAATGGCCGGACAAAAGCCAGAGCCGGATGACGTCGTCATCCCAACCCAGGTCCGCCAGGGTGTCCAGAGTCAGCTCGGTGATGGACCCCGGCCCCAGAGACCCATCATACTGGACCGGATCACAATGCAGCCATGCATTGGCCAGTTCCCGGTCTTCCGCAGCCCGGGCAATGGCCCGCTCGTTCTCGTGATGGGGAAACACCAGTTCCCGGCTGCCGGTGTGGATATCGAACGGTACCCCCAGATGCAGCATGGACAGGGCCGCACATTGCAGGTGCAGCGAGGGCCGGACCTGTCCCCATTCGGTTTTCACACCGATGCCCCGGCGCAGCTCCGACAGCCGGACCCGTTTGAACAGGGTGAAATCCCTGGGATTGAGTTTTTCATACTCATCCAGATCCACGGTGGCGCCCACCCGGATTTTCTGGATGTCCATCTTGGACAGATGCCCGTATTGTGCCACCTTTGAGATATCAAAATACACGGAATGCAGCTTTTCATAGGCATATCCTTTGTCCAGCAGCTTGCGGGTCAGTTCCGCCATGTCCGAAAAATGGGCCGATACCCGGGGATAGGCCTGGGCCGGACGGATTTTCAGCCGGTTCAGGTCCTGATGAAACGCCCGGATATAGGGCTGTGTAAACGGGTCCAGATCCTGGCCGGCCCGGCCGGCACCGTCGATGGTGCGGTCATCGTAATCCGTGATATTGATCACATGATTGACGTCGATCTTGTGAAACGCCAGATAGCGCACCAGCAGATCGGTGAACACGAACCGCCTGAAACTGCCGGGATTGAGCCGCTGATACACGGTGGGGCCGCAGGTGTAAATAGAGACGGTGTCCGGTTTGACCGGCTCAAACCGCTGTTTTTTTCCGGTCAGAGAATCAAACAGAAAAAGATGCACTTTCTGCTTGACCGAAAACAAAGGCGTGGACAGATACCGCTCTCCGGAATCCGGAAAAATCACCACCACGACACCGCTCTCAAGAAATTCTGCCTCCTTGATGGCGGCGGCCATGGCTGCACCGGAACTCATGCCCACAAACAAGCCTTCTTCGGCCGCCAGGCGCCGGGTGGTCTCAAAGGCCAGGTCATCATCGATGTTCAAAATGCTGTCCAGACAGGTTTTATCATAAATTTCAGGGGTGTAGGACTCCTTCATGTTCTTGAGCCCCTGAATACCATGCCCCTTGAACGGCTCCGCGCACACGACCCGGGTGTTTGGGCTGTGTTCCCTGAAATACCGGGACAGGCCCATCAGGGTACCGGATGTGCCCACGGCCGCCACCACGCTGGCCGGTGTTTTTGGCACCTGGGCCATGATTTCCGGGCCGGTGGTGCGATAATGGGCCTGCCAGTTGGCTTCGTTGTTGTACTGGTCGGTGATAAAGTATTTTTCCGGATTTTCCCGGGCCAGGCGATAGGCTTCCTCGATGGCCCCGTCCGATCCCAGGTGCCTGGGCGTCAAAATGATCTTCGCCCCCCGGGCCTTGAGAATCCGCTTGCGCTCCTCACTGGCGTTTTCCGCCATGGTCAGGGCCAGGCGGTAGCCTTTGACGGCACAGATCATGGCCAGGCCGATACCGGTGTTGCCCGAAGTGGCTTCGATCACGGTCTTGTCCCTGGTGAGCCGCCCTGATTCTTCTCCCGCCCGGATCATGTACAGCGCGGCCCGGTCCTTGACAGACCCGCCCGGGTTCATGTATTCGAGTTTGGCAAAAATCCTGACACCGGAATGCGGATTCATCCGCTGGATTTCCACCAGCGGGGTATTGCCGATGGCATCGATGATTGAATATGTCATGGAGGTCCTTTCCCAACCGCAGCCGGATTCCGGCTTGACTTTTACAACATAAGATGGCTTTATACAGTAATTTTTACTTCAGCGCAATTGGTTACCGGGTGATTCATGGACGGCGTTCTTCTGTTTGAAAAAAAACAACGGCTGAAAAAAATCCGGGATCGGATTCTGTCCGTGATCGGCATTTTCTGCTGGTGCCTGGCATGCCTGTCCGGCGGGGCTGTTGCGGCGGAACTGGAAGACCCTGAAACCGTCACCTGGCACCTGTCCGCAGGCAGCATCGTGTATGACCAAAACACCGATATGTATACCGCAAAAACAGACGTGGTGATCACCGGCGGCAGGACCCGTCTGGAAGCGGATTATGTGGAATTTTCAAACACCACCAAAGAGGTGGCGGCCAAAGGACATGTGAAAATGATTTCCGGCGGGGACGTGATTTCCTGCAATGCCATGCAGGTGAACCTGGCCACGGAAACCGGACTCATCGACAAGGGCACGGTGTTTGTTCAGAAGAACCACTTATACATCCATGGCGAACAGATCCGAAAAACCGGAAAATTCACCTATGACGCCCAAAAAGGGTCTATCACGTCCTGTGACGGGGAGACCCCGGACTGGAAAATCACGGGCAAAGATGTCAAGGTCACCATTGAAGGGTATGGATTTGCAAAAGACACGGTTTTCTGGGCCAGGGACCTCCCGGCACTGTATTCCCCGTTTCTGGTATTTCCGGTCAAAACCCAGCGGCAGTCCGGGTTGCTCATACCGGAAATCTCCTCATCGAACCGTCTGGGATATGTCTATGATCAGCCGTTTTTCTGGGCCATTTCCCCCAGCAGTGACGCCACGTTGTACGCCGGTTTCCTGTCCGACCGGGGCGCCAGAATCGGCGGGGAGTTCAGGTATGTCACCGATTCTTTATCCAAAGGCATCTGGCAGCTGGATTATCTGTCGGACGACAAAATCGACGACGGCACATCCGCCACCGGAGATTACCGGTTTGACAGCACGCCTCAGCGAACCAATACGGACCGTTTCTGGCTGCGCATGAAAAGCGACCAGTCCCTGCCCCATGATTTTTTTGCCAGACTGGATGTGGACGTGGTCTCTGATCCGGATTATCTGCTGGAATTCAAGGACGGATTGACCGGATTTGATACCGCCAACAAGACCTTTGCTTCAAAATTCGGCCGGGACCTGGATGAATATGATGAGACCGTGCGCAAAAACAGTTTGATCATCGATCGGACCGGACGCGGACATGTCCTGTCAGTCAGGGCCCTGTGGTATGATGATGTGGCGGCCCGGCGGATTGGCACCGACGACACCACACTCCAGACCCTGCCCGGAATCGAATTCAGCACGGTCCGCCGGCAGCTGGGCGGCACCGGCCTGTACTTTGACATGGATTCGCAACTGGATGCGTTTTTCCGTCAACACACCGTGAACACCAGCGGTTTGGACCGAAAAAGCGCGGAAGTCAACGGACAGCGCCTGGATTTCAGCCCCACGTTTTACTATCCTGTGAAATGGGGGAATGCCGCCTCGTTTCATCCGTTTGTCCGCCTGCGGGGAACCGCGTATCATACCGATCAATTCACCGACATCCATGGGGATGGCGACACCTTGAGATTCCGGGGCATCTATGAGGTGGGAGGCGATCTGACCACCCGGCTCAACAGGGTTTTTACGGTTCAGACGTCATTTTCCGACAAAATTCAGCACCAGGTCACACCGGGTATCGGCTATCGTTTCATTCCCCGCGTGGACCAGGATACACTGCCGTTTTTCGATGAACTGGACGACATCGAACAAGCAAACAAACTCAACTGGCATCTGACCCACCGGTTCACAGCCCGCAATCTTGTGGCCGACAAAGAGGGCATCCAAAAGAACACATACCGGGAGCTGGGATGGGTCCGACTCTACCAGGATTACAGTATCCGGGATGAACGGGAAGGTGCCGACGCAGAAAACCGGCCCTGGTCGAATATTCACATGGACGCCCGGGTATACCCGTTTTCTTTTCTGTCTTTAAGCACAGAACTGGCCTGGTCGCCCTATACCAGCCATTTCACCACGCTGAATCTGAATACCCGTTTGACCAGCCCCCGGGGAGATGCCCTCACCACGGCATACCGCTACACCCAGGATGCCACGGAATCCTGGTATGCCCGCATCGATTTAAACATATCCCGGTCTCTGGCAGCGTATTTTTCTTATGAAAAAGATCTGGAGCGGGACACAACCATTGAAACGAGGACCGGTATCCGGCTGAACAAGGCCTGCTGGGCCATGGGTCTGGAGCTTCAGGAATCCGATCTGGACACGCGGGTCGCTTTGATGATCCACTTGAGGGGAATCGGGGAGTTCGGGACACAATGACACAGGATTTTCACTGGTTTGCCCTGTTGACCCGCAGCAATTTCGAACAGGTGGTCTTTGATCAGATCGTTCAGAAAAAAATGGAGGTATTCCTGCCGAAAACCAAAAAGATCAGCCGCCGCAAAGACCGGAAAAAAGTGATCGATGTGCCGCTGTTTCCCGGGTATCTGTTTGTCAAATCCCGGTTTGATCCGGCCTGTCAGCTGCTTGTTCTGAAAACCCAGGGCGCGGTCCGGTTTCTGGGAAACCAACAGGGACCGGTGCCGGTGCCTGACATCCAGATTCATTCCCTTAAAATACTGACTGCGTCGGACAAAGATCTTATCACCGGTCCCTGTTCAAAGCTGACCCAGGGAGATACGATCATGGTGATGGAAGGCCCCATGACCGGTGCCATAGGAGAGTTCATTCAGTACCGGGGCCGGGGCAGAATCATCATAAAAATCGATTTGTTAGGCCAGTTCGTCGGGGTGGAAATCGATGAGGCCCAGGTGGAAAAAATACCGGATTCCCTGTCATAACTCCTTGACTTTTTATTTATTTTTAAATATTCAACAAAGGACGCAACTTTCCACAACCAAAACAGAGGATGTATGAACAAGCTTGAATTAATTTCCGCATTGAAAGACCGGACATCACTGACCAAGGCGGAAGCTGCGGAAGTGGTAAGGATTTTTTTCGACGCGCTCTCTGACGCGTTTGCCAGAGGGGAACGGGTTGAAATAAGAGGTTTTTGCAGCTTCCATATCAAGGAATACAAAAGCTATATGGGCCGGAATCCCAAAACCGGTGAAAAAGTTGAAATTCCTCCCAAACGGCTTCCGTTTTTCAAATGCGGCAAAGAACTCAAGGAACGGGTTGATTATTAGCCCACACTCCGGAAATCCCATGTCCGTTCATCCAAACGATTTTCCCGCGGGTCTGTCAGAACTCGACCGCATCATCGAGACCCGTAAAATACCCAATGCCCTTCTGTTTACAGGCCATTCCGGTTCGGGCAGAAAGCGGGCCGCCCTGCGGTTTGCCAAAGCGGCCAACTGTACCGGAAGTCGTGGATCGCCCTGTGACCTTTGCCGCTCCTGCAGAAAAATCGACGCCGGCCAGCATCCGGATATGATTGTGGTGACACCGCCGGAGCCGCAAAAACCCATCACCATCTCCCAGATCCGGGAGATCATCGCCCTGACGGGGACCCGACCCCATGAAGCCGCATTCCGCATGGTGCTCATCACTGACGCCGACCAGATGAACACTCAGGCCCAGAACGCCCTGCTCAAGGAACTGGAAGAACCCCCGGGAAACACGTTTTTCATCCTCATGGCCCGGGAACGGGCCGGGCTTTTGCCCACCATCCTCTCCCGATGCCGGTCTTTGCGGTTTCCGCCGCTGTCGGGACAGGCCCTGGCCGCCCATTTGTGTGCACACTATCAGATCGATGCCCGATGGGCCGGGATCGCCGCAGCCACCGCCGGCACCGACCTGAACCTGGCAGTCACCCTGGTCCGTGAACCGGATACCGATGCCCCGGCCACCCGTGCAAACCCGAAAATAGACGCCGCAGCTGCCCCGGACTGGCAGGCCACCCGGATTTGGCTGATCCGTGAGATGTGCCGTCTGATTTCCGGACCTGTTTTCCGCAAAATTCCGACCGCACTGACGCTGTCCGGCTTTTTAAGCCGGCACCCGGACCGGGTCGCCCCCGGCCTGGCGATCATGAGAACCTTTTTCCGGGATCTGTGTGTGGTCCGGCACGCCCCGGAAAAACTTCTGAACATGGATTGTTCAGACCGGTTCCGGCAGCTGTCGGGTTATGTCAATGACACAGACGCCCTTTTGTGGATGGATGAACTGCATGAAACTGAAAAACGGCTCTTTTCCAACAGTTCGATCCGCATGACCCTGGACCGCTTCTTTTTGAAACTGACCCACTTACAAGGAAGTCCTTCATGACCCGTGTGACAGGCGTTCGATTCAAACCCGCCGGCAAGATTTATGATTTTGACAGCCGGGACCTCGATCTTAATATGGATGACCGGGTGATTGTTGAAACCGAGCAGGGACTGGGGTTCGGTGTCGTGGTCAAGCCACCGGCAAAAACCGATGCCCCCCCCAAAAACCTCAAGCTGGTGCTGCGCGCCGCCACCCGGGATGACTTTGTCCGGCGTCAGGAACTCATGGCGCTTGAAGCCGAAGCCCATGCGTTCTGCAACGAGTGCATCAAAAAACTGGGAATGGTGATGAACCTGTTTTCCGTGGAAAGCACGTTTGACAGAAACAAGCTGACTTTTTTCTACACAGCGGACGGACGAGTGGATTTCAGGCAGTTGATCAAGCTGCTGGTCAAGGAGTACAACCTGCGCATCGAAATGCGCCAGGTGGGCATCCGTAACCTGTCCAAGCACTGCGGCGGCATCGGCAAATGCGGAAGAGAATTCTGCTGTTCCTCGTTCATGAGCAATTTCGATCCCATTTCCATCAAAATGGCCAAAGAACAGGGGCTGTCTTTGAATCCCACCAAGATATCCGGGGTTTGCGGCCGGCTCATGTGCTGCCTGACCTTTGAAAACCCGACGTATCAGCACTTGAAAAAACACATGCCCCGGATGGGAAAAACCCTGATCCTGACTCAGGGCAAAGGAAAGGTCATCCGACAGAACATTCTCAAGCAGACGGTCACCGTCAGAATGGATGACCAGACGGAAATTGAAACCGCACTTTCCGACATACATCCAACCGATTAACCCGCCCCGGCCGGCATCCGGCCGGGCGACAACACACAGGATCCGCCATGGAAGCAAAGACACAGTTTTTTTCCACCCCTATATATTACGTAAACGCCAAACCCCATCTGGGTCACGCCTACACCACCATTGCCGCGGATGTGGCCACCCGGTTCAAACAAATGGACGGATATGACACCTATTTTCTCACCGGCACGGATGAACACGGGGACAAAATCGTCCAGGCCGCGGAAAAACAATCCCAGAGCCCGGCCCAGTATGTGGAGAAAATCAGCCGCCTGTTTCAGGACCTGTGGCCCCGGCTGAACATCGACAACAACCAGTTCATCCGCACCACCCAGCCCGAGCATATCCGGGTGGTGAAACTGCTTTTGAACCGGATCCATGACCGGGGGGATATCTATTTTTCCAGTTATGAAGGGCTGTACTGTTACGGGTGTGAACGGTTTTACCAGGAACGGGAACTGATCGACGGCAAATGCCCGGACCACGGGGTGGCGCCGTCACCGATCAAGGAATCCAATTATTTTTTCAAAATGAGTCAATATCAGGACTGGCTCATCGATCACATCAAAACCCATCCCGGATTCATTCATCCCAGACAGTATGAAACCGAAATCCTCTCGTTTCTGAAAGAGCCCCTGGAGGACCTGTGCATCTCCCGGCCCAAATCCCGGCTCACCTGGGGGATCACCCTGCCGTTTGACGACAACTATGTCACCTATGTATGGTTTGACGCGCTGACCAACTACATCTCGGCCCTGGGATATCCGGACGGCCCGCTGTTTGAAAAATTCTGGCCCTCGGCCCGGCATTTTGTGGCCAAAGACATCATCAAGCCCCACGGCATCTACTGGCCCATCATGCTCAAAGCCGCGGGCATCGATATCTACAACGGGTTGAATGTCCACGGTTTCTGGAATGTGTCCGGCAGCAAGATGTCCAAATCCATCGGCAATGTCACCGACCCGGTTCAGGTGACCGATCAGTACGGCGTGGACGCGTTCCGGTATTTTCTGATGCGGGAGATGGTGTTCGGCCTGGATGCCAATTTTACCGAAGATGTGCTGGTGTCCCGGATCAACTCGGACCTGGCCAATGACCTGGGCAACCTGTTCTCCCGGGTGTTGTCCATGAACCTGAAATACTTCAAGGGGATTGTGCCGGACACGGATCCGGCGGATTTTCTTGACCTGTGTCTGGAAACCGAAGCCAAAGATACGGTTCGGCACTTCCGGGACGCCATGGCCGGATATGAATTTCACAAAGGTATCGAGGCGGTCTGGCAGTTCATCTCTTGCATGAACAAATATATCGACACCCAGGAACCCTGGCGCCTGGCCAAGGATCCTACTGCACAGCCAAAACTGTCGGCGGTGATCAGAAACCTGCTGGAAGGATTGCGCACCGTGGCCTGCCTGATCTATCCCGTGATGCCGGAAACCAGCAAAAAAATGCTCAAAGGACTGACGATTGCTCTGCCCGAATCCGGGTTTTACCGGCTCGAACAGATGGCCCCATGGATGCAGATGCCGGCCGGTGCCTGTCTTGAAAAACCGGACAGCCTGTTTCCCAGAGTGGATGTCGAAAAAAAACCGGGGCAGTGAAGCCGCTTAACGGTCAAAGAGGGCGATGACACGTGACGATCTTTAGAACGGAAAATACCTGGCGCCGGCAACAGACACTGTATCTGTCTTCCCGGAGAAAAAAGTCTTTTTACCGGAAATGGTGCACCCCCTGTCTGCTTTTCTGCCTCATGATGGCGGTTGTTGCCGGCGGGTGGTATGGGTTCACGACACTTCTGTCCGGCCCGGATGTCAGTGAATCGGCAACAAAACCCGTATCCCTTCCCACATTGAAGCCGCCGGTAAACCTGACCCTGGCCCAGGTCCGGGAGATGATCCGGGATGAAGATCCGGTGAATACGGGCAGGAACGTTTTTCTGACAGACACCCCTGAAGGCATCGTGCAGGTGGTGACGTTTCTGGACGTGAACCTGACCGGATTTCTCAACGCGACACTGGATCACCTCAAAACCCTGACCCGGGGAAAACCCAGACAGATCGCCATTGTGGTCATGGACGGATTTCAGGGACATATTCTGGCCATGGCCGGGTTTGACCTGGAAGATGAAAATACCGATCCCTGCACCCAGGCCATGTATCCGGCAGCCAGCATTTTCAAGATCATCACGGCCGCAGCGGCCATGGATGCCTTGAATTACACCCCGGACACGCCCCTGTATTTTAACGGCAACAAATACACCCTGTACAAGCGGCAGCTGAAGGAAGTCAAGAACAAATATACCGTCAAGGTTTCTCTTGAGAAAGCGTTTGCCGAATCCATCAATCCGGTTTTCGGCAAACTGGGCCAGACCTATCTGGGCAGGGAAACCCTTTCCGCCTATGCCCATGCCTTTGGTTTCAACCAGACCTTGGACACGGACATGATGTTTGACACCGGTTTGTTTTCCGTGAAAGAAAACGCGTTTCATCTGGCGGAACTCGGGTGCGGATTTAACCGGGACACCCTGATCTCTCCGGTCTTCGGCGCCATGATGATCACGCCGCTGCTCAATGAAGGCCACACCGTGGTTCCTGCGGTGATCAGCCATGTGATGGATGCAGACGGCAATCCCATCTACCGGCACACCCCGGCATTGTCGACCTCGGCCATGACGCCGGAATCCGCCGCAGCCCTGGCGGGCATGATGGAAAAGACGGTGACCCACGGGACTGCCAGAAAATCGTTTGGATCGTTTTCCCGGGACAAAGTGCTGTCAAAACTGAGCATCGGCGGAAAGACCGGTTCTTTGTCCAACCGGGAACATACCATCAAATATGACTGGTTCACCGGGTTTGCAAAGGAAAAAAACGGATCCCGGGCCATCACGTTTTCCGTTGTGGTGGGCCACGGTGAATATATCGGCACCCGTGCCGCATCCCATGCAAGGGCCCTGATCAAACAGTATTTTACATCCCTGCCGCCTGTTGACTGACCGCAACCGGCAGGCCCAACTCATCACAAACGGAGCCATAATGCTGTCACGACTTTTGTTTAACCCGTTATCCCGGATCTTCCGGCGCTTCCCCCATGTCCGGATCGGCAAATCTCTGGACCAGGTCCGGCCCCACACCCTGATTGTGTTCCCGGCAATTCCCAACCGCCTGTGCTGCGGCATCTGCGCACTGGTGGCCTTTAAAGGACCGGACCGGGAATCCGAACCGCCATCGGAAAAATTCGAGACCCTGGCACACCGGATCCGATCTCTGGCATCCATGATGCCGGCATCCGATCTTCGGACACCCTGTTCCGATTCTGACCGGTTCCCCTTAGATGAAGAAGCATTGATCCGGATATGGGATTCGGCCCGGGCTTTAAAACAGGAACCTGTTCTCAGCGCCATTTTTTTCGACCCGGAAAAGATCCGGGCCCTGTCTGGAATGATCCTTTCCTTGTCGGGCATCATCACCAAATGGCAGACCGAATTTGCACAGGCCAGGCCGACACTTTCGCCCCGAACCGTGGAAACGGTGTCCCTTGGCCTGGAAAAACTCCAGGACATCCACTGGTGCCTGAAACAGGAAGTGCTGGGCAATATCGACGCTGTTGCCGATCTGATACCTCCGGATCTTTTCAAACACAGTCCTTCAGACAGCCTGAAAATCTTTCACCGCATCAATGCCGTGCTCAACAGCATCGATCGTCTGGAGGTCCGGGGCCGGGATTCCGCGGGCATATCCGTGCTGTTCACCCTGGATTCATCTGAATTCAACCGGTTCAAAACGCACCTGGGCGAATCCGGACTCACCGACCTTCTCAAGCAGCGGATCAATCGACTGGTACTGGACAACAACGGCATCAACATCAATTATACGATTTCCGGCCAACCCAACCTGGTATCCATCTCGTTCACATACAAATTTGCCGCTGAAATCGGTGCACTGGGAGACAATATCGCCTTTATCCGGACCCAGGTCCGAAACGACCTGATCCTCCGGGACCTGGCCGGATTCAATTTCGAGACCCTGTCGGTGAGCGCCCACACCAGATGGGCCTCTGTCGGAGACATCACCGAAGCCAACTGCCATCCGCTGGACAACACCCCCACAGACAAAGAAATCGAAAAAACCGGAACCATTCATGTCTGCCTCAACGGAGATATTGACAACTACCTGGAACTCAAGACCGAATACGAAGCCCTGTATGACAAAATCCATGCCAGAATCAATACCGACACCAAACTCATTCCGCTGCAGATTCAGCATTACCTGAAACAGGGGGCCGCCATTGACGAGGCGTTTCGTCTGGCAGTCACTGATTTTGAAGGGTCCCATGCCATTTCCATGCACACGGATCTGGCCCCGGGCAAACTGTTTCTGGCCCAGAAAGGCAGTGGTCAGGCCATTTTCGTAGGACTCGCCCCGGATTATTACATCGCGGCATCTGAACTGTACGGGGTGGTGGAGCAGACGTCCGACTACATCAAACTCAACGGAGGCGACTTTGGACAGATCGTGATTCTGGACCAGAAAACCTGCGGTGGCATTCAGGGGATTCAATCGGTTACCTATCGCGGTGATACGGTCGACATCTGCGCACAGGACATTCTGACCAGCCGGATCACGGCCAGGGATATCGACCGCCAGGGGTTTGCCCACTATTTTTTAAAAGAGATCAACGAAGCCCCTGTTTCCGTGGAAAAAACCCTGGAAAACAGGTTTGCCCAAAATCCGGATTCCGGTCTGATGGAAGTCCGGCTGCCGGAATCGGTTTTGCCCGGGTTCGTTCAGACGGATCTTTTGTCCAAAAAAATCAGAAAAATCTTTTTTATCGGACAGGGCACGGCCGGCGTGGCGGCCAGGGGGTGTGCGGATCTGCTCAACACCTATCTGGGAGACATGACGTATGAAATCCGTGCCTTGAAATCTTCGGAACTGTCCGGCTTCTGCATGAATGACAAACAAGACTCCGCCACTGCCATGGCCGACACCCTGGTGGTGGCCATCAGCCAGTCCGGCACCACCACCGACACCAACCGGACCGTGGACATGGTCCGGGCACGGGGGGCCAGAACCCTGGCCATTGTCAACAGAAGGGATTCGGATCTCACCTTCAAGGTGGACGGGGTGTTCTACACCAGTTCCGGCCGGGACATCGAGATGTCGGTGGCCTCCACCAAGGCGTTTTACGCCCAGCTCACCGCCGGCGCGGTTTTGGGCCTGCACATGGCTGCGCTCACCGGGGCCGGGCCGGCAAAGTATATCACCCGGGAAATCCGGGAACTGCTGGCGATTCCCGACAAAATGCGCACCGTGCTGGGCATGCGGGACGCCATTCAGGCCTCGGCAAACCGTCTGGCCGTCACCAAAACCTACTGGGCCACGGTGGGATCGGGCGCCAACAAAACCGCGGCCGATGAAATCCGCATCAAACTGTCCGAGCTCTGTTACAAGACCATTTCATCGGATTATGTGGAAGACAAGAAACATATCGATCTGTCGTCTGAACCGCTGATCATCGTGTGCGCGGCAGGCACCCGGGAAAGCGTGCTCGGAGACATTGTCAAGGATACCGCCATTTTCCATGCCCACAAAGCCGCCACCGTGGTCATTGCCGCCAAAGGAGAAGACCGGTTCGACCTGTATGGGGCGGATGTGTTCAAGGTGCCGGAAATCAGTGAACCTTACGCGCCCATGCTCAATACCCTTGTGGGTCATCTGTGGGGATATTTTGCGGCCCTTGCCATCAATGAAGGCTCCCGGTTCATATACGAGTGCAGAACCCGGGTCCAGGAAATTCTGGATGATTACATCGCCCTGGGCCATAACGAATACGAAGTGATTCTGGAAAATAAATTCAGGGAACAGATTGCCGAATTCTACAACCGGTTTACCAAAAAACGTCGGGAGAATGGGTTTCCCCCGGATATGGGGCTGGATAACGCCACCAATATCACACTGCTGCTCAAATACCTGTCCGGGCGCCTGCCGGTGTCGGATTTTGAAATCGACTTCATGATCAAAGGCACGCCGGCCAACATGCTGGAGACGTTCTTCAAAGCACTGAACCAGGCCATCAACGCCATGGCCCGGCCCGTGGACGCCATCAAACATCAGGCCAAAACCGTGACCGTGGGCACCAGCCGGATCAAGGAAACCTTTGAAGGGCTGGTGTTTGACGAACTGGCCCGCCACGATCTTCATATCTCCCAGATCACCAACAAAAACGTGCTGGTGATCAAACACCTCCAGGAAGTGATCGACAGAATCAACGGCGGACTGCTCTACCGGATCACCGGACTCAACCTGCTGGGAGAGGTCACCCCGGACACCCGGATCACAGTACTTGAGAAAACCGGGATCCTGGCCGGCGAAACATCCCGGGTGGAAACCGATCCCCAGCTCAAAGGTACCAAGAACATTATTGTCCGGGAAGGAAATGTCTACATCGGCAAGGGCCGCAAAGACAGAAAAAGTATTCTGGTGATCCCGGTGCTGTCCGCGGATCCGGCCACCTCCAACATCATCGAGTACATCCTGTCGCTGAACGTGACGTTCAAACCTTCGGAATCGGTCTCTCTGCTGAAAAAAATCAAGGCCCTGGGCGGCAAATACACCCGGCTCAAGGACTGGATTCTGGAAAGCGAGAATATTTCATGGGATGATAAATACCTGAACCTGGTGCCCGTGGAAACCCTGTTCGGAGATACGGCGGAACAGGTGGTGGCGGCCATCATCAAAAAAATCTGATCACCGCTGCCAAATATCGGTTACACCGCGATCCAGGGCCGTTTTCGTATCCCGGCATACAGCGTTGCGCCCAGCAGGATCATGCAGAGCGACAGGTGCAGCAGGTCCAGTAAGATGACCAGGAGGTGGGGGAAATAGACCCCGGACAGGTTTTTCACCACCATGACACTTCCGGTGACCATCAGACCGGCCAGGCTGAGGACCTTCACCCACCCGGTGGCGGTCAGCCGGCCTTTGTTCACCCGATTCTGCCGGACAGAGGGCAGTTTGCGGCCCAGAACCGCATCCATGACCGCATAGCCCCCCAGTACCAGCAGCAGGGCCGCCATGATATAGTGAATCGCATGGGTGACATAGAATTCGGCCAGCCATCCCAGGCCGGGGATATCCGAGATATAGTACCGGGCGAATATGGGCATCTGGGCAAACCCGGACAGGGTGATCAAAAACAGGATCAGGCCGTAACCCAGGCGCCGCCCTCTGAAATAATCCATCATCACGCCTCCTCTGTGATACGCTTGTAAAATTTACCCAGGGCCGCGGCCGCGCCGGCCACCGGTGCGATCACCAGGGCCAGGGCCAGGTTGGACCCGTCCGCCATGGTGTCTTTGACCGGTTCCAGGTGGGGTTTTCCTTTGCCGGTATCATAGGTGAGCTGATCAAATGGAACGGGAGACACATAAAGGGTATGGGTGCCGCCGTTCTCCTCCAGCCCGTAAATATGCCCGTCCATCTCTTCAGCCCGTTCTTTGGCCAGCGCAATGATTTCCGACCGTCTGCCGATCATTTGCACCTCTTCCGGACAGGCCTCGATACAGGCGGGCTGTTCGCCTTTTTCCAGCCGGTCGTAACACCGGTCACACTTGTACATCACCCCGTTGCCGGCAAAAGCGGGCAGAATATCCAGATACAGCCCCACCCCGGTCTGGCGCTGGGGAATGTCCCAGGGACAGACATCCTTGCATTTGGAACCCCCCAGGCAGATCTGCGAATCGATACGGGACAGCCCGTTGGTTTCCTGTTTGGCCGCGCCCCACGGACACAGCTTGACACAGGGCGGATTTTCGCAGTGCATGCAGCGCCTGGGGATGGTCAAGGTAATCTCTTTGCCGTCCTTGACTCCGCTTGCATACTGGATATACAGCCAGTTGTAGGGGGTCAGCCGGTCGGTGACATCTCTTTGATCCGACCAGTCCTCCACCGGCACCCGGGACGGATACATGGCTGGGAAGGGTTTTTCCGGTTCCGGAAACTTGCGGGCATTGGCATCTTTGCACGCATAAACGCATTCCTCGCAACCGATACACCGGCTGATATCGATCAGCGTGGCCAGAGGCTCTTTTTCGGTAGCGGGTCCGGCAACGGCCGGACCGGTACCGACAACCGCGGCACCGGCCGCAAAAACTGTGGATTTTAAAAACTGTCGTCGTGACACAGGTGAACGCATGGCATCCTCTTTTTTTTCTCTTTGACGGTTATTGTCTGACAAATTGCTCAAAACTCATGGTGTGGTAACTGTTGGTGTGAATATATTTGAGGATCTTCAACAGTTGCGGGCCGTCCACATAACCGGGAAGACTGCTGATCCGATCCCCTTCCGGTGTCAGAAACCACATGGTGGGCAGTCCGGTAACCTGCCAGTTCCGGGACAGGGTCTGGTTCTGATCCGTATCCACGGAAATGCTGATAAAATGATCATCCAGATACGACTGCACTTTTTCATCCACAAATGTGGTCTGCTTCAGCTTGGTGCAGTAAGTGCACCACTGGGCGTAAAAATACAGAAAGATATTTTTCTCCTGATTTTTGGCCCGGGTCAGACCCGGGGTGTAATCGTTCCATAGGATACCACCGGTTCCGGACCCCGGGTTTTTGGCATCCGTTACACGGTCCGTTACCGTTTCCGTTACCTGCCTGGTCAATGAATCATTTAATTCAGGTGTCTGCCGGCTGTCCGGGGTGCTGCCGGTGTACCAGTATATGCCTGCCAGTCCCAGCACGACCAGAATAACCACAAATACCTGTTCCTTTTTCATCAATCAAGTTCCTTTCATTTCTCTGCCCGGGGATCACATGACGATCCCGTTGGTTATTTCTCATTAGTCAATTTCTGCAAACATGATGCCAGGTTATCCAACCACCTATTTTTCCAGGACTTTCAAGGTAATGCCATGCTTTTTCATGCGTTTCCATACCGTTACCCTGGACACGCCCAGAATGTCGGCGGCCCGTGCAGATGGTCACGGGACTTCTGAAACAATTCTGTTTCAGAACTTGTCTTATGATACACCCGGATCAACAGGATCCAGCCTCATTTTGTTCCAAAAACAGATCTCCAGATTCCCCTTGTACCGCTGGAGCCCCGGGCGGGGGTGCCTTTCTGACGGACTGTCGGAGCCACCCCGTGGATTCCAGGCCGGCAGTAAGGCACCTCCGCCCGGGGCGGCATGCCGGCGAACAGAGCCAGCTTCCTGCCAGACCCGTTTCCTTTGCAATCCCCCTTGAAAACCAGTGATATTTTGGATATGGTAGGACTGTTTTCAAGCGTTTTGACAACAGCGTCATCACAGATTGTCCATGATGGCATATGAATTGCTTTTTCCTACGTGAGTTTAAGCTATAAACCACTTATCTGGAGGAATCAATGGATCCGGTCTTTTTATCCCGACTGCAGTTTGCGGCAGCCACCATGTTCCATTTCCTGTTCGTCCCTCTGACCTTAGGGCTTTCGGTTCTCATCGCATACATGGAGACCAAATATGCCAGGACCGGCGACAAAACCT
This sequence comes from Desulfotignum sp., assembly GCA_034522435.1. GTDB lineage: Bacteria > Desulfobacterota > Desulfobacteria > Desulfobacterales > Desulfobacteraceae > Desulfotignum. Next base: position 106,555 of record JAXHLJ010000005.1, on the reverse strand, counting down.
ACCTTCGCATGACCAAATTCTGGGGCAAGCTGTTTCTGATCAACTTTGCATTGGGCGTGGTCACAGGCATCACCCTGGAGTTTCAGTTCGGCACCAACTGGTCGAGATATTCCGCATACGTGGGGGATATTTTCGGCTCGCTGCTGGCCATCGAGGCATCGGTGGCGTTTTTCCTGGAGTCCACCTTTATCGGCATCTGGATTTTCGGATGGAAAAAACTGTCCGCCAAGGCCCATGCCGGGGTGATGTGGCTGGTGGCCCTGGCCGGGAGCCTGTCTGCCGTGTGGATCCTGCTGGCCAACGGGTTCATGCAGAACCCGGTGGGGTATGTGATCCGGGACGGCCGGGCCGAACTGGAGAGTTTCATGGCCCTGATCACCAACAAGCACGGACTGCTGGAAATCATTCACGTGGTGCCTGCCTCCCTGTTGCTGGCCTCTTTTTTCATCATGGGCGTGTCTGCCTGGCACCTGCTGAGAAAACAGCACCTGCCCGTATTTGAACGCTCGTTTCGCATCGGTCTGGTGGTGGGGCTGGTCATGGCACTGGTCACCGCTTTTACAGGCGATATGCACGGGGTGAATGTGTCCAAGACCCAGCCGGCCAAACTGGCGGCCATGGAATCGCACTGGGAAACCCAGACCCGGGCGCCATTGGTGATGTTCGCCATCCCGGATGAAGAAAACGAAAAAAACCTCATTGAAATCGGTGCCATTCCCGGCATTTTGAGTTTTCTGGGATTTCATGATTTCAACGCCGAAGTCACGGGGCTCAGGGATATCCCCAGAGATGAACGGCCCCCGGTGCTGCCCACGTTTGTGGGATTCCGGACCATGGTGGGGCTGGGCACCCTGTTCATCCTGCTGACCATTTACGGATGGTTCAAACGCAACAACCTGACGGAACACCCCACATATCTGAAAATCATGCTGTTTGCCATCCCGTTGCCTTACATCGCCATGGAAATGGGATGGATCGTATCGGAGATCGGACGGCAGCCCTGGATCGTTTACGGGCTGATGCGCACCGCTGAGGCTGCCTCGCCCATTACCACCGTCCAGGTATTCACTTCGCTGACGGGATTTATCCTGGTATACGGTCTTTTGGGGGCCGTGGGCGTCTACCTGATGGCAAAAACCGTGAAACAAGGCCCTGAAGCCGCCAACTGATCAGAAAAAGGAGTCAACACACATGGAACTGCAAGCGATCTGGTTTTTTCTGTGGGGCCTGTTATGGGCTATATTTTTCATGACCGACGGGTTTGATTTCGGCATCGGCACCATCTATCCCGTTTGCCGGCAGGACCGACACGGACAAGCGAACCATGCTCAATGCCATGGGTCCGTTGTGGGACGGCAACGAGGTGTGGCTCATCACCGCCGGCGGGGTCACCTTTGCCGCGTTTCCCCTGGTGTATGCCACCATGTTTTCTTCGCTTTACACGCCGTTGATGCTCATTTTGTTCGCCCTGATCTTCCGGGGGGTGGCCCTGCATTTCCGGGGAAAAATCGACACACCGGGATGGAAAAAGGTATGGGATTTTCTGATTTTTATCGGCAGTTTCGTGCCGGCCCTGCTGTTCGGGGTGGCGTTCGCCAATATATTCCAGGGCATTCCCTTTGACGGCCAGGGGTTCTACCACGGCAACACCCTGAAACTGCTCAATCCTTACGGACTTTTAGGCGGGGTATTGTTTGTACTGCTGTTCATCGTGCACGGTGCCAACTGGATGGCGGTAAAATCCACCGGAGAACTGCAGGCCCGCATGGCCACAATTTCCCAAAAAACCTGGCTGGCTCTGGTGCCGGTGGCGGTGGTGTTTCTGGTATCCAGCTATTTTGCCACCGACCTGTGGGCCAATTATTTCAAATACCCGGTGCTGTTCATCGTCACCCTGGCAAATGTGGCGGCATTGCTGAGCATCCGGTATTTTGTGGCGAACAAGACGTATTTCAAGGCCTGGTTCGCATCAGCCGCCACCATTGTGCTGTGCACGTTTTTCGGCATCATCGGCCTGTTTCCGGCCCTGTTTCCCTCCAGCCTGCATCCGGACTGGCATTTGACCGCGTTCAACGCATCCTCCAGTCCCTTGACATTGAAAATTATGCTGGGAGTGGTTATCATTTTTATACCGATTGTGATCGGTTACCAGATCTGGGCCTATCACCTGTTCAAAAATCCGGTGACAGAAGAGGATCTGGATATGGACGAAGCGTATTAACGGGCAACAATGCCCATGTATCAATAAACCTGACAGAAAAGAGGAGAAAAGAGAATGGACAAATATGTCTGCGGCCCCTGCGGCTATGTGTATGACCCGGCGGAAGGCGATCCGGACAACGGCATCAAACCGGGCACCGCGTTCGAAGACCTGCCCGATGACTGGACCTGCCCCATCTGCGGCGCATCCAAAGACGATTTCGATAAAGAATAATTGTTGATTACCCCCATCGGCTGTCCTGATTTTCAGGAACGGCCGATGGGGGTATTCGTTCAGGTATTTTTGTATAGTATATTGCCGGTCATTTCTCCGGGAATGTCAATCCCCATGATATCCAGCATCGTGGGAGAAAGATCTGCCAGTTTCCCATCTTCACGAAGCCGGATACGCTCTTTTTGCAGTCCGGGTCTGTTGGAAATAATGGAAAGCCAGACCGGGTTATTGGTATGGGCGGTCTGGACTTTGCCGGTTTCCGGATCAACCATTGTTTCGGCGTTTCCATGATCTGCGGTCAGCAGCACAACCCCGTCATTTTCCAGCACCCGGTCAACCACTTTTCCAACACACTCATCCACCACTTTACAGGCGGTAACGGTCGCATCAAAATCACCGGTATGGCCGACCATGTCCGGATTGGCATAATTTAACACAATAAAATCATATTTTTGGGAATCCAGGGCATCGAGCATCTTGTCTGTGACCTCATATGCCGACATTTCAGGCTGCATATCATAGGTGGCCACTTGGGGTGAAGGAACCAGTATTCTGTCTTCATTCGGAAAAAGATCCGCCTGCTGGCCATTGAAAAAATAGGTCACATGGGCAAATTTTTCCGTCTCGGCAATCCGCAGCTGATGCAAATTGCTGTCAGCGATCACTTTTCCCATGAGACTGGACATCTTTTCCAATGGAAAGGCCACTTTGACATTCGCTCTTTTGGAATGGGAAATATCTTTGTAATATTCAGTTGTGCACAAATAAAACAAATGGTGGAGATCTTTTGTTTCAAAGGCGCTGAAATCATCCTGGACGAATGCCTTTGTGATTTCTGCGGCCCTGTCAAACCGGTAGTTGAAAAATATGACGGCATCATCGTCACTGACTGGTTTAAAATGTTTCGTTTTCCTGGGTTTTATGAATTCATCGGTCTGGTCTCTGTCATAGGCATCTTCAATGGCGTCATATACATCGTCAAAGATCCGGCTGTCAGACACCCCTTTTGTCAGCAGATCATAAAACAACTGCACCCGGTCCCACCGGTTGTCTCTGTCCATGGCAAAATATCTGCCGGTAACAGATGCAATGTACCCGAACCGATGTTTTTCAACCCATTCCTCAAGGGGCTTGACATGTGCAGCCGCCGAACTTGGCGGTGTGTCCCGGCCATCGGAAATCACATGGATATATACCGCATCAACGCCGGCATCTTTTAAAACCCGCAGATATCCGATCAAATGATCCGTATGGGCATGAACGCCCTGATCCTGGACCAGGCCATAAAGATGCACGGCACTGTCAAACTTTTTGACATGTTCTATGCAGGCCTTCACAGCCGCATTGTCTTTTATCTTGTTTTCCTTTATTGCCCTGGAGATTCTCACCAGATTCTGAAAAACAATCCGGCCGGCCCCTATATTCAGATGGCCCACCTCACTGGAACCCTGATTGCCCTCGGGGAGTCCCACATATTCTCCGGAAGTATGGATCAATGCTGACGGATAGGTCTCAATATAGGTGTTGTGGTGAACGGGATGACAGGCTTCAATGGCATTGTTCGGTTGATCGGGAGAAAATCCCCATCCATCCCGTATTACAATCATATGGGGTTTTTTTTGCATCGGCGGCTCTCCTTGACTATAGACGTTATGAAACAATCATCTCTCAGGTATCATCAGAAAATACCATGGAACCAGAAAAGCGGCAAGCAATTACATGCCGGACAAAAGGTGTGGAATCGATTTGGCTGCATACACGATAAAAACAGGTTAAATGCATGAATTCATGTATTTCTCATACATTTTTTATCCAGTAAGATACATCCATGATCATCCGCTTGTGTGCCCTGATTATTCACCGGCACGCGATATGGAAACGATGATTTGTTTTTTGAATTTTTTTAAACAAACGCGCAGCACGACAACACCTGGAAAACCCGAAACGTAACGGTGACTGCAGACACACTGCAGCAGGTAATCTTTAACTGGTAACAGAGACTTTTTGGAGTTGATATGCATTTTAAAAAAAACTGTGATGTCGTTACCCATGACAAAAAAAACATCGTGGGCCATATTGACCGGGTCGTGATCGATCCCGCCACAGATGAGGTTTCCCATCTGGTGGTCAAAAAAGGGTTCTTGTTCACAGAAGACAAGGTGGTTCCTATCACAGACATCGAAAGCACCAGTGAAAAAACCACCATTTTAAAAAAAACGGCGGAACTGGAAGATTATCCGGAATTTGATGAAACACAATACATACCCAACGGCGGGGTGGAGGACTTCAACCGGCGCCAGACCGATGAAGCACGTCAGCTGCTGTGGTACCATTCAGCCGTCAAAGCCCCGTACTTGAAATCATCGCCTTATCCGTCTGACCATAAACCCCTGTATTATAAAAAAACACACCGCAATATCCCCGATGATGCGGTGGCACTGGAAGAAGGTGCTGATGTGAGAGACGCAGACGGCAAACACCTGGGAACCATCGAAGATATATATGCTGAACCTGAAACGTTTACAATAACCCATCTTCTGGTTTCCACCGGCATGATCAAAAAAGACAGGAAATTTGTTCCCGTCAACTGGATCAAAGATATTGTCGAAGAAGCTGTTCATCTGCATATAAACGGCCGGGTCTTTGAAAGCCTCCCGAATGCGGATGTGGATAAATAATATGGGAATTTATCATCTTGACCGGATTTTTCAGCCTGAAAGTGTTGCTGTAATTGGTGCCACTGAAACCGAAGACAGCATTGGCAATGCTTTGATGACCAACCTCGGTAATGGGGGCTTTTCAGGTGAAATCGTTCCGATAAATCCCAAATATTCCACGGTCAACGGGATAAAAACGCTGGAGTCGATACGGCAAAGCAGTCATCCCATAGACCTTGCCATCATCGCCACCCCCATATCCACGGTCCCGGATATCGTCGATGACTGCATTGCCGCCGGCACAGGAGGGGCCGTGATCATATCGGCAGGCGGAAAAGAAGCCGGAGATCAGGGACGCGACATCGAAAAAACAATTCAGGAAAAAGCCTATGCCGGCGGACTGCGGCTGATCGGTCCCAATTGTCTGGGAATCATTAATACCGAAGCGAAACTCAATGCCAGTTTTGCATCCGGTATGCCTTCCAGGGGAAAACTGGCCTTTGTTTCCCAGAGCGGTGCCATTTGTACATCCATTCTGGATCTTTCATTCAAGGAAAACATCGGGTTCAGCCACTTTGTCAGCATCGGTTCCATGGTGGATGTGGATTTCGGGGACATGATCGATTATCTGGGCAATGATCCCCGTGCAGGGAGCATCCTGCTGTACATCGAAAATCTGACCCGGATACGCAAATTCATGAGCGCTGCACGGGCAGTGTCCAGGATCAAACCCATCGTGGTCTTGAAAGCCGGGCGCAGTGAGGCCGGGGCCAGGGCAGCCTCCTCACATACCGGGGCCCTGGCCGGAGAAGATGCCGTATATGACGCTGCATTCAAGCGTGCCGGCATTATCCGGGTAAATACCATCGCGCAATTGTTCGACTGTGCGGAACTCATGGCCAAACCCCCACGCCCCAGGGGATCGCGCCTGGCAATCATCACAAATGGCGGCGGACCCGGCGTTATGGCCACGGATGCCCTGGCAGATCACGGATTGAAGCCTGCCCCGCTGTCCAAAGAATTGACCAGCGGGCTGGATGACATGCTGCCGCCGTTCTGGAGCCGGAATAATCCCATCGATATTCTGGGAGATGCCACCCGGGAACGGTTCATCAAAACCGTGGACCTGTGCCATGAAAGCAGATCCTTTGACGGCATCCTCACCATTATGGTGCCCCAGGCATTGACAGACCCAAAACCAGTGGCAGAAGCACTGGCCGCATCAGCCAAAGAAAACCATTTTCCCATATTTGCCTCCTGGATCGGCGGCAAAAAGATGGAAACAGCGGTGGCCGTGTTAAACCAGGCAAAAATCCCCACCTATGAAACCCCGGAAAGAGCCATCCAGGCCTTTATTTTCATGGTGGCATACAACCGAAACCTGGAACTGCTGACGCAAATTCCCCGGAAGCTGTCCCAAAAACTGCAGTATGATCACAGCAAGGTCCACCACCTGGTGCACGATCATATGAAAGAAGATACCGGGTTTTTATCTGAAGCAGCATCCAAAGAAATCTTGTCCGCTTACGGCATACCGGTAAATTCGACTCAAACGGCGGCCACAGAAGATGATGCTGTTGCCGTGGCCCGAAAGATCGGATTTCCGGTTGCTTTGAAGCTCATGTCACCGGACATTTCCCATAAAACCGATGCCCATGGCGTGCATCTGAATCTGCAATCCGATGATGCGGTCCAAAGCGCCTTCCGAAAAACCATGGAAGGGGCCAAAGCGTATAATCCGGATGCACACATTGAAGGGGTATCTGTTCAACAGTATATTGACAGCCCGGACTATGAATTGTTGATCGGTGCAAAAAGCGACGTCTCTTTCGGACCGGTAATTGTGTTTGGTTCAGGAGGCATTTTCACTGAAATCCTGAAAGACCGGGCCCTAGGACTTCCCCCGCTAAACCGCCTGCTGGCAAGGCGCATGATGGAAGACACCCGGGCATTTACGCTTTTGCAGGGATTCCGCAACCGGCCCCCCGCTGATATGGAGGCACTGGAAGCACTGCTCATGCGCGTTTCACAATTAATGGTTGATTTTCCCCAGATTGCAGAACTGGATATGAATCCGGTGATTGTCAAGGACGGACAACCCTGGGCTGTAGATGCCCGTATCCGGCTGGAAGACACATCAAAACCGTCTCCCATGCATCTGGTCATCAGTCCGTATCCGGATGAATACGAATTCCATGAAAAAACCGATGACGGCAAAAATGTTTTTATCCGTCCCGTAACGCCGGAAGACGCGCCTCTTTTCAAGGAACTTTTCAAGGAACTGTCTCCCACCAGTATTTATCATCGGTTTTTCAGCGCCATGAAAGAAATCTCCCCGGCCATGCTGGCCCGATTCACCCAGATCGATTACGACCGGCACATCGCGCTGACCGCCCTGGATGACAGTTCAAAAAACGAACAAATGTTCGGTATTGCCCGGGTCATCACTGATCCGGACGGCAAAACCGGGGAGTTTTCCATATTGATCGGAGATCCATGGCACGGCCAGGGCATCGGTGCAAAACTGCTTGGCCGTGTGCTGCAAATTGCCAAAAACCGGAAAATAGAAAAGGTCTGGGGAACTGTTTTGCGGGAAAACCGTAAAATGATTGCGCTGGGAAAAAGGCTGGGGTTTACCCCCAGAACCGATACCGATCTGGGAGAGATTGAATTGAAAATTGATCTCGCAGAGGCTGACTTTTCATTTTTAGACAAAAATCAGACCGGCGGTTGAGCACTGATCGACTCTCAATGATTGGTGGCCAATCCCCCGCCATGTTTCGCAAACAAAAAGGAGAACCTGCATCATGTTACACAAAAAAATATACCAGATTGTAAAACCTGCCTGTTTTATGGCTGTATTGCTTTTGGGATTGATGATTATGACAGGCCCCCAGGCCACCCATGCAGACACTACCATGGAGGATCCCCGGCATCGTCTCGAGATCATTGGGACAGGCGTTCAGGGATGTAAGCAAAAAAATCAGTCCGGCAGTCGTCTATATCAGTACCGTCTATACCATGGAATCGATTCCTGAACAATATCAGGAACTTTTTGAAAATGAATTTTTCCGCCGCTTTTTCGGTATTCCCAGACAGAGGGAACACCAGCGCCGCGGTTTGGGATCGGGTTTTATTATTAGTGAAAAAGGCTACATACTGACCAATAACCATGTGGTGGAAAAGGCCGAAGAAATAACCGTCACCCTGCCGGACAAACGCGAATTTGAAGCCGAGGTCATCGGAACTGATCCGATGTCGGATGTGGCGGTCATAAAAATCGAAGCAAAAAATCTGCCGACAGCCGAACTGGGTGATTCCAGCACAGCACAGGTCGGGGACTGGGTCATTGCGGTAGGCACCCCCTATGGTCTCTCACAAACGGTGACCGCCGGCATCATCAGCGCTGCCGGCCGTGCCAACATCGGCATTGTTGATTATGAAGATTTTTTCCAGACCGATGCAGCCATTAACCCGGGAAACAGCGGCGGTCCCCTGGTTGATATTGCCGGTCGGGTTATCGGAATGAATACGGCCATTTTCAGCAAAAGCGGGGGGTACCAGGGCATCGGTTTCGCCATTCCCATCAACATGGTCAGAGGAATCAAGGAAAGCCTCATCCAGAAAGGTCGTGTAGTGCGCGGATGGCTGGGTGTCAGTATTCAACCGGTTACCAAAGATATTGCCGACAGTTTTGGTTTAAAAACAGCCGAGGGGGTCCTGGTGGCTGATATCACCAGGGACAGCCCGGCGGAAAAAGCCGGTATGCAACGGGGAGATATCATTGTTTCTCTGGACGGAGAACCGGTGGAAAATCCTACGGTCCTGAAAAATCTTGTGGCACAAAAAGAGGTGGACAGCAATGTTCCCCTCACGGTGATCCGCAACGGGAAAAAGGAAACCCTGGAGGTGAAAATCGGAGAACTGGCATCTGACGAACAAACTGAACAATCCAAACCAGATTCTCCGGAAAGCGCGCCTTTAGGCATTCAGGTGCAGGAAATGACCCCTGATATTGCCGCCCAGCTGGGATATAAACAGGAAAAAGGGGTGATTGTCGCCGGTGTAAAACCCGGGAGTCCGGCAGCCGGAGCTAACATTCAGCGGGGCGATCTCATCCAGGAAATCAACCAGACCCCGGTTGATTCGGTAAAAGCATATGAAAAAGCAGTCAGCAAAGGAGAAAAATTTCTCTTTTTGGTCCGGCGGGGAGAAAACACATTTTTTACGGTGATAAAAACGGAACAATAAAATTCACATATCAGTTGACAACCGAAAATCATAAACACAGGAAAAAAGCCATGAAACAAATGACCCAGCAGAACATGATCAATGCCTTCGGCGGTGAAAGCATGGCAAACATGCGGTACCGTCATTTTGCAATCCAGGCGCAAAAGGAGAATTATCCGAATGTCGCCCGGTTGTTTGAAGCCATTTCCCATGCAGAATTTATCCATGCAGGAGATCATTACCGGGAAATCAAACATCTGAATGAAGGGATGGTGGCCAACAGCATGGGCGCCTTCGGACCGGGTGATACTGCCAAAAACCTGGGCCTGGCCGTTGACGGTGAAACCTTTGAAATAGAAGAGATGTATCCGGCGTATATGGAAATTGCAAAACAGCAGGAGGAAAAAAGTGCGTACCGCAGTTTTGAATGGTCCTATAAAACGGAGAAAAAACACAAAGAATTGTTTGAAAAGGCAAAAAAAGCCGTGGACAATGCCGGAGATGTGCAATTCGATGATATCCAGGTATGCAAGGTGTGCGGATACACCCTGGAAGGCGAAGCCCCGGACAAGTGTCCGGTCTGCAATGCCAAAAAAGAGGAATTCAAAAAATATTGACACCTTTGTATTGTGAAGGGAAAAAAAGACCCGGGGAAATCGGATGTTTTTTTGAGATTTCCCCGGGTCATCTTTTTTTTACCGTTATGCAGCTGAAATGGTTTTGCGGATCTTTTCTGGATCGTATGTCTGTTTCAACAGAGAACCTGACTGCAATGGTGCCAGTTCATCCGTATAGGCGCCGGTTTCTTTTTGATATATAATGCCTGTGGGAATTTTGTCTTCCCATTCCATGGTCAAGTCAAGGGCCTGGTGAAGATCATCGGCCTTATATGCATTAGTGTCTATTTGGTACACCCGGTCGTTATAAAATTTATATGTATTTTCGTGGTTAAACGATACACATACCTGTAGGATATCTATCAGGCTGAACCCGGGATAGGAGATGCCTGCACTGATTAAACGGCTCAAATGTTCTATTTCTCTGCAATAGCCCCGGGCCACAAATCCCGCTCCCTGTGACAATGCCAGTGCCAGCGGGTTGGATGCCTGCCAGGCAGCCCCCTGGGGCTGGGCTTTGGTGACAAAACCATGACGGGAGGTGGGAGATGCCTGACCTTTGGTCAGTCCGTACACCATATTGTTGTGCACCAGCAGGGTAAGGTTGATATTTCGTCTCAGGGCTGCCAGCAGATGATTGCCGCCTTCCCCGTAACAGTCCCCGTCTCCCATATTGACCAGGATTGTCAAATCCTGATCAGCCAGTTTGGCCCCGGTGGCCACAGGCAGTGCCCGCCCGTGCAGTCCGTGGAAAAAATTGCATCTTAAAAAATGCGGGATTTTGGCTGCCTGACCGATCCCGGAAACCATCAGTATTTTTTCCGGTGCAATTTCCATGTCGGCCAGTGATTTTTTTACGGCATTGAGAATGCCGAAATTCCCGCATCCCGGACACCACTTGTTTTCATACTCATTGTTGTATTTTGTTGTGTCACTCATGGTCTTTCCTCCAGTACGGATTTGGTATGTTGGGCTATCCAGTCGGGTGTAAAAGGCCGGCCGTCATATTGCAGCAGGGATGTATGAAATGAAAGGCCGGTCTGCTGGCGGATCAGCAGGCCCAGCTGGGAAGATGCATTCTGTTCCACGGTAATAAAGCGTTTGCACGAAGACAATGCCTCTTCTGTTTTTTTTGCGGGAAATGGCCATATGTCGGAAAAAACCAGGGCACCGACATCAATATTTTCTGATCGAAGCAGATCAACGGCTTCTCTTATAGCTCCGTTTGAAGACCCCCATCCCACCAGAATTGATGCACTTTTCCCATGATACGCTTCGGGCCCTTTCATTTCCCGGATCATACCCTTTGTTTTGGCCTGCCGCTTTTCCACCATGGTGTTCCGGTCTGAAATTGTTTCACTCATATGGCCTGCTTCATCATGTTCGTTGGCCGTCACACAGACCAGAGCCCGGCCTTTGCAGGGCAGTGCTCTGGGAGATATCCCGGAGGCTGTGACTGCAAACCGTTTATACTCCGGAGGGGACGTCATCTCTTCATCGATGGTCACAAACCGCTCAATTTCTTCAGGAACTGCCATTTCCCGGGTTGTCATCCATAGGGAATCATTAAAATACTGATCCGTGAGGATGATTGCCGGCACCTGGTATTTTTCAGACAGATGAAATGCCCGGATCATAGTATCATAAGCCTGTTCGGGAGAACCCGGAGCAAACACAAATCTGGGGAACTCATCCTGGGAGGCATGGATCACAAACAGCAGATCTCCCTGACCGGTTCGGGTGGGCAGACCGGTAGCCGGGCCGGGCCGCTGGGAATTGATGATCACAACAGGGGTTTCCGTAATTCCCGCAAGCCCGAGACCTTCGGTCATAAGGGAAAAACCGCCTCCGGATGTGGCGGTCAACGCCCGGACACCGGCATAAGAGGCCCCGATGATCATATTGACCGCACTGATTTCGTCTTCTGTCTGCTCCACCAGCACGGGCAGTTCATCCATGAATTCAGCCAGTTGGATCATGATGCCTGTTGCCGGTGACATGGGATAAAATGCGGCCAGCCGGCAGTCCGCTGCCAGGGCACCGAACGCAAGGGCTTGGGACCCGGAAAGGAGTCTGCCCTTGGCCGAACCACCGGAAGGCCAGTCAAAGGCTTTGTCGAAATCCGTATGTTTGACCGCGTCAAATCCACTGCGGGCTGCGGTAATATTATTTCTGAGTATTTTTTCTTTTTCTGCGAATCTGGTTTTCAGAATTTGTTCCAATGCGGAAAAAGGGGCGCCCAGAAGTGCCAGACACGCACCGGCAGCCACGGTATTGGTCATGATCTTTCCACCTGCATCCTTTGCCATTTGCGAAAAAGCGATCGGCAACACATTTTTTTCACGGGCTGCCTCAGGCAGATTTTCTTTAGAATCGTCTTTTTCAGCATCATTTTCAACATCCAGTAAAACAAGTCCGGTTTCAGTCATTTCGTTTTTATGCAGATCACAGGTGTCCGAATTCAGGGCGATCAACAAATCAATTTTGTGGTCAGGGGCCAGCACCGGCTGGTCACTGATACGAATCTGCATAAAACTGTGTCCGCCCCGAATCCGGGATTCAAAATCATTGATGGCCAGAAGATACAGACCGGCCTTGTGACAGACCCGGGCGATAATATCGCCCACGGTCTGTATTCCCTGACCGGCCTCCCCGCCGATAGTGACGGTAACATCAATACTCATGGTGTGCCTCCTTTTTCATACATAAAATCAGGTGGTACGGGTTTTTACAACTGTCATGAAACATTTTTTGTTCAGGCCAGTTTTTCCAACGCCGCATGGATAAAGCCCGGCAAATCATTGGGATTTCTGCTGGTCACAAGATTGCCGTCCGTGACAACCGCCTCATCTACAAATGTGGCACCCGCATTTTTAATGTCCTGAATAATGGAGGTAAAGCCGGTCAAGGTCCTGCCCTTGATCACATCCGCTGAGATCAACAGCTGCGGGCCGTGGCAGATGGAAAAAACCGGTTTGTCTTTTTCCATGAAATCCCGGACAAACGCCACAGCACCCGGGTGGGCACGCAGCTGATCCGGTGAATAACCGCCCGGGATGAGAAGCGCATCAAAATGGTCTGCACCCGTCTGGTTTACGCTTTGATCAATCATTACAGGGGTTTGTTGTTTTTTGCCTTTTACCGTTTTTCCCTTTTCAAGGCCGACATGGATAATGTCATGCCCTTTTTCCCTGAACACGCTGACAGGTTCGGTGTATTCTGAATCTTCAAACCAATCATCGATAATGACAGCTATCTTGCTCATTTTTTTGTCCTTTCCCGGCATTTTCATGCCGATAATGTGGTTATCTTTCTAATTGTAAAAGAATGTTTTTTTTCGACAATGCGGGAAAGCTTGTATTTTTGCAGAACCGGACCTGTATACGGGAGCATCCGGCAAGATTTTTAAAAAAAAATACAGGGCCGGCGGAACAAAAATACAGGATTCTCTCCATAGCGATTCTATTTGAACCGGGATATGCTGAGGAGTTAGGAAGATCCATAATCAGATCATCGTCAAGACAGATTGATTAAAATCAAGGGGGATGTTATGGAAAAAGAGCCTGTGAGTGACAACGGCAAGGCAGCGGTGACCGATATGCAGAACATATCGGGAATGGTTGACAAGCAGGGCCGACATACCGACATCGGCATATATCCGGAAGAGGATGAAATGGCCAATGCCCTCTGCCTGATGAGTCTTATGATCAACAAAAACCGTCTCCGAAAAGAGGTGACTGATCCATGATCACCAAAACCTGCTTCACCCCAACAGATGGGGTTGCAGCACAAACGCTCTACATCAGGAGGTGCAATGCCCGATTTATTGGGAATTGATCTCGGAGGCACAAAGCTTGATTTTCTGCTGGCGACTGAAGATGGTAATTTTCAGTATGAAAAACGATATGACAGCCCTTTCAAAAAAACCGGGAAAAAAATTGCCGGCGGCCATGCTGAAGTACTGGTTGATATCATTTTAACAAACATACCCCCGGAAGAAAGGGTGTCTGCCTATATACAGCAGACTGAAGCCGGTTTTTTGAAGGAAGCCAAAAAAACAATCGGAACATGCGATATTGCAGGCAAAGGGGTAAGCCTTTGCGGCAGAACCTGGGAGCAAAAAGCAAATATTCTGATAGCCGGCGGCAACACCCCCATGCGGTTTGCCTCTCCGTCCGGCTTTGGCAAACCCGGGATTAAAGTTATGACCACCAGATCAGACTGCCCGGTTACCGCCGCAAATGACGGCAGTGCCGCAGCCACGGCCCAAGGCATTTATTATAAGGTGACCCATGGCATTGCGCCTGAAGAAACCGCTTATTTTATTTTAGGAACCGGTTTTGGATGCGGCATCCCGGGCTGTGACATACCGGCAGAGATCGGCCATATCCCGGTTGGCTTTATGCCCAAAGCGCTTTGGCAGACCTGTGGGTGTACCAGAGGGCACCCCACCGCTTGTGCGGAAAATTATGCATCAGGCAGGGGGATTTCCAATTGTGCCCGAATACTGCTGTCACTCAGGGATGATCGGGTTCTCAAAGACATCTCATCTTGTTTTGACCGGCAGGGCAATTTTCCTGATCTGTCTGTTCTGGTGGCAGACTCCAGGCTCAGAAACCATTCCCGGCCGGATGCGAAAGCCGTTATGGATTACGCAAAAAACAATGCAGACGGCCTGGCGGGTTTTATTGCAGATCTTGCAGCACAAGTAACCGCAGATGCCGCCATTACCATTGCCCAGCTGTTTGGTCTGCAGCGTATCGGCATTGGCGAAAGCGTGGCCCGCTTAAACCCCTGGCACGTGGAAAATATTGCAAAAAAAGTGGCGGACCGCACCAAAGACAGCAACCTGCTGACACCACCGTTGAAAGTGGAGTTGACGCCCATACACAACCCTGCCAAGTATGGGGCACTGTCCCTGGTGGTGCCTGAATCACAACATGAAATATGGGCAGAAAAAATGGCCGGATCATAAAGCATCATAAGGATTATCCATGACCATACGCACAAACGGCATCCTCATGCACATAACCAGTCTTCCCGGCAGATACGGTATCGGTGATCTGGGACCGGCTGCCTATGGATTTGCCGATTTTCTGTCTGCAACAGGCCAGCAGATATGGCAGGTGCTGCCCCTGAACCCTGTTGATCCCCAAAGCGGTTCACCCTACAGCTGCCCGTCGGCATTTGCTGGCAACCCGTTGCTGATAAGCCCGCATTTTCTTGTCCGTGCCGGCCTGCTGTCTGTGGAAGAAACCTTGCCCCAACAGCCATTTTCCGATAACCGCGTCAATTATCCCGCTGTTGCCGAACATAAGCACACCCTTTTTCAACTGGCATTTGACCGCCTGGAACAACAGGGAAAAACCCTTGTGGGCTTTGACCGGTTCTGCGCCCGGCAAAAGACCTGGCTGGAAAATTATGCCATATACATGGCCATCAAAGAACATTTTAACCAGGATAGCTGGCAGCAATGGCCCCACCCCTTCCGGGACCGGCACCCGGATGCCCTGGCCGGGATGCGGGACAGCCTGGCCGGACAGATCAGATTTCATAAATTTGTACAGTTTTTGTTTTTCCGTCAATGGCAGGCACTCAAAAAATACTGCAATGCCCGCAATATCCGTCTGTACGGAGATCTTCCCATCTATATGCCTTTTGACAGCGCTGATGTCTGGAGCTGCCCTGCGCAATACAAACTGGATGAAAACAAATCACCGACAAAAGTGTCAGGGGTCCCGCCGGATTACTTCAGTGATACCGGTCAGCTCTGGGGCCACCCGGTCTACGACTGGCAATACCTGCAGAAAAACGATTACACCTGGTGGCTCCAGCGGTTTACACACAACTTTGAGATGTTTGACGTGGTGCGTATCGATCATTTCAGGGGGCTGGTGGCATACTGGGAAGTTGCAGCTTCGGCAAAGACCGCTGTTGACGGGGAGTGGGTAGATGTACCAGGCGATGATTTTTTCACCAGTTTAACCATGCGGTTCGGACGGCTGCCGGTCATTGCCGAAGATCTCGGCACGATCACACCGGATGTCCATGAATGCATGCGCAGATTTCAGTTGCCCGGCATGCGGGTGCTGCAATTCGCCTTTGGCGATGATTTCCCCCACAGCTCCTTTTTGCCCCATCACCATATCCAGGACTGTATCGTTTACACCGGCACCCATGACAACAACACGATCCGCGGCTGGTTTGAACAGGAACTCACCGATCAGGCAAAGATCCGGTTGCAGCGATACCTGGGCAGGCATGTCTCCAGGGAAAACATACACTGGCAAATGATACGTCTGGCCATGATGTCTGTGGCTGATACAGTGATCATCCCGCTCCAGGACATTCTGGGGTTGGGCCCTGATGCCCGCCTGAACAACCCGGCCGGCGCACGGGAGAACTGGCAGTGGCGGCTGCCAAAAGGCAGGTTGACAAAACAGCATGCGAAATGGCTTAAAAAGACCACGGCCACCTACGGCCGCTGCAGGGTATCAACAATCAGACATCTTTGAGGAGCCGCTCCCCGGAAGACTGCCTGGCAGCTGCTGCAAATGATTCCAGGCTCTGTTCCAGCGCTGTCAGCTCCAGGGTGTCGCCCAGGTACAGATCATCTTTTCCCATATTTTCAAAGGCTGTGACAACATCCATGACAGTCAGGCATTCAATGTCCCGGGCCGGGGTAAAGCCGGGTTCAGGGGCACTCACTTTGAACAGAATGCGGCTTTGGACCAGTTTTTCCATAAAAACCGATGTAATGTTCACAGACAGGTTGAGATGGTCGGCAACTGATAAGAATGTCACCGGTGCCCTGCCCTGGGCGAACCGGTTCACACAAAAAACCGCTATCCTGAGCAGGATCAGTTTTTTCACCCGGACACTGATGTGCTCATATTCCGGATCATCTGTCTGAAGCACATCACCATTTTCCCAGACAAAAGAGATCTCAGCGCCGAACAGCACAATGGTCCAGGACGCCTTCAGCCACAATAAAAACAACGGTATGGCAGCAAAACTGCCGTAAATGGCATTATAAGTGGAGACAACCACCTGGAATTGCACATAGGCTATCTGGGCCAGCTGAAAAATGGTGCCGGCAATGACGCCTCCGGCCAGAGCGGCCCGGACATTCACATTTTTATTGGGAATAAACATATAAAAAAAGGTAAATACCATCCAGACAGTCACAAAGGGAAAAATATTCAACCCAAAAGAAACTAGACGGCCCAGACTGGCGGGAATGTCCAGCATTACCATGAATTTTTCCAGATAACCGGTGATAAAAATAGTGGCACTGCCGGAAAAGATCACCAGCAGTCCGGCAGCCATGGCAATGGCGATATAATCGGTTATTTTGCGGACAATAAGGCGGTTCCCCCTGACCTGCCAGATCCTGTTGAATGTATCTTCCATGTGGCCCATCATCTTTATCAGCGCATATATCAAAAAAATGATGCCCAGCACCGCCATGAGCCCGCCTTTGGTTCTTTCCAGCAGATTGACGGAAAAGGCCAGAACATTCTGAATGACCTGTTCCTGGCCGGCAAACAAAGACAGTATCCGGGTTTCAAGATATTTCTGGAAACCAAATCCCTTGGCAATGCCGAATGCCATGGCCATGACCGGTACAATGGACAACAGGGTATACAGGGTTAAGGCCGATGCCTGCAGGCTGCACCGGTCCCGGACAAATTCCTTGAACGAAATTCGGAAAATACCATATCCGAATTGCCAGTATCTGTTCAGGACGCTTTTAATATTTATTCTCCTTATGTTCCGCTCTGCTGAAGTTTCTGAAGGATGACTTCATAAATGTCCTTGCGGTGCCCGATAGCATACACCACCACCCTGGTGTTGACATCATCGATCTGATAGACAATCCGGAACCGTTTCAGCTTCAGGGATCGGAACAGGGCCAGTTCGTTTTGCAGCGGCTTGCCAGGATATGGATTTTCAGTAAGCCCTTTGAGTCCGGTTTTAATATTTTTCCGGATTTCCGGGTGCAGGCGGGCGAACATGTCAGCCGCAGAAGCCGTCAATTTGACCTGAAATGTCACTACAGATCTTCCAGATCCATGAGCGGTCTGTCAGAACGGATATCATCCAGGGAATGGCGAATCTGATCCATCATGTCCCGGTCCCCCAGAATGGTCATGGTTTCCTGCATGGCTTCATATTGATCCATGGACATCAGCACCGCCTTGGGAACCCCGTTCCGGGTAATGGCAACGGTGCTGCCCTCGGCATCGAGCATCCGAATCATGTCCAGAAGTTTGGTTTTTGCCCGAGTGACCGGGATATAGGTATCAATCTGCATAACGGTTCCTTGAAAAAGAGGTAAAATTAATTATGACCATAATAATGACTCTTATGGGTTCAGTCAATGTATTTTTTACCTGGCTGCCTGAAGAAAAACCCGGGCAAAAGCAGGTCTTTCTGACGATTCATGCAATTTGCCCGGCCTGCCGTAGCAGCAGCCGTTCACCGCTGTTTTTTCTGTTGTGCTGCCTCCGGGTTTGCCATATAATTCCTTCGGACGTACTTGAAATCCTAGAAAAGTGCAAATGAACAATTGGAGAACAGCGCATGGAAACATGTCAGCCAAAAACAGGTATCAGGATGATCGCCGGCCATGACTGAACCCCCTGCTACAGAAGTTTCAGAAGATCCGCCGCCCAAAAAATTCGGGGCATTCGGCGGTGTTTTCACCCCCAGCCTGCTGACCATCCTCGGGGTGATCATGTTTCTGCGGTTTTCCACGGTGGTGGGATACGCAGGATTATGGTACACCCTTTTGATCCTGGCGGCAGCCAAGGCCATTTCCGTGATCACCGGTCTGTCCGTGGCATCCATTGCCACCAATATGCGGGTCAAGGGCGGGGGGGCCTATTATCTGATCAGCCGCAGCTTAGGCGTGGAGTTCGGCGGGGTGATCGCTGTGTTTTTCTACATTGCCCAGGCCGTGGCCGTCACCCTGTATGTGGTGGGATTTACAGAAGCGGTCTTTTCCGCTTTCCCTGATATTGATCTGTCTTTTAGGACCGTTGCCACCCTGGTTCATATCATGGTGTTTGTGTGTGTCTATGTCGGGGCCGGATGGACCATCCGGCTGCAATACGGCATTCTGGCCATTCTGCTGCTCTCTATTGTGTCTTTTTTCATCGGCGCAGGCATGGGATTTTCTCCCCAGATCCTGGCAACCAATCTGTCGGCACAATGGTCTCCTTCCTATTCTTTTTTTGCGGTGTTCGCCCTGTTCTTTCCGGCTGTCACCGGTATCATGGCAGGGGTCAACATGTCCGGAGATCTGGAGGATCCGAGTAAGGCCATCCCCAGCGGCACCTTTGCCGCCATCGGGTTTTCCGCACTGATGTATGCGGCTATCGCTTTGATGCTGGCCGGCAGTGTTCCCCGGGAAACGCTGCTGGGGGACGGATTCGTGATGAAAGACCGGGCATATCTGCCGGTGCTCATCTATGCCGGAGTGTTCAGCGCCACCCTTTCTTCGGCCCTGGGCAGCATGATGGGCGCCCCCCGGATTCTCCAGGCCTTTGCCCGGGACAATATCTTTGCACGGCTGCGCTGGTTCGGCCGCGGCAGCGGAGTTCTGGGAGAACCCAGACGTGCCACGGTGCTGACCTTCATCATTGCCCAGGCCGGGGTGCTTGCCGGGGACCTGAACACCATCGCTCCGGTGATCACCATGTTCTTTCTGATGACCTATGCAGCCGTGAACCTGGCCTGTTTTTACGAAGGCCGGTCCAGCAACCCCAGTTTCCGGCCCACCTTCGGCTTCAACCACTGGTCCGTGGCCCTTGCAGGGGCTGCAGGATGCCTGGGGATCATGTTTCTGATCAATGCGGTCTGGGCTTCGGTGGCCCTGATGCTTGCCAGTGCCCTGTATTTTTTCATCGCCCGGTCGGAAATTCAGGTCAAATGGGGAGACCTGGATGGGGGGCTTGCCTTTCAGGTCGCCCGAAATGCCCTGCTGCGCCTGGAACGGGAACAGTATCATCCCAAAAACTGGCGGCCCTCCATTCTCACCCTCGGCGGCGTGGCTGCCAACCGCCTGCAGCTGGCGGAATACGCCTGCTGGTTTACCGTTGACAGCGGCATTGTTTCCATCGGCCAGGTGATCCGGGGCGACCTGGATGATTTTCTGGACCGCCGCAGGGAAGCGGAAAAAGTCCTCCGCCGGTTCCTGCTCAAAGAAAAACTGCCGGCCTTTCCCGTGGTGGTTGTGGAAAAGGATCTTCATGCCGCCATCAAGGCCCTGCTGCAGTGCCACGGCATCGGGGGCATGCGGCCCAACACGGTGCTGCTCGGATGGAGCCGGGATCCTGAGAAATCCGACATCTTCTGGGAGACCGTTACCACTGTCAAAGAGATGCGGCGCAATCTCATGATTGTGGCAGCAAAACAGGACAGTGACACCAGTGTTATTCCCAAAGGCACCATCAATATCTGGTGGGATTCTTCGAAAAATGCCCAGCTGATGCTGCTGCTGGCGTTCATGCTCCAAAAGAACCGGGAGTGGCGGGATCATCCCATCCGCGTTATCCGCCCGGTGGTGCGCAAGGCAGATATTGAAAACATTGAAACAGAGATGCAGGAACAGCTCGCCCTTGCCCGTATCGAGGCCGAGCTGTTCATTGTTCCCACCGAAACCCCGCTCCATGCGGTGCGTCAGCGCATGCAGCCATCTGCCCTGCTGTTAAGGGGATTTGACCCCCCCGATGATGAAACAGATGATGAGTCCAGACAAGACCTTGTTTCCGACCTTGAACGCACCCTGGAACTGCCCGGGGATATCATCTTTGTGTACAACTCCGGTGAGGTGTCCATCGAAGCATGAGGGATGTAATGGAAAACAATACCCGGCCAGTATCTGAACTTTGGAAAGATATTGATGCCTGAAATCTCTTGGTCACGATCTACTCCAAACTGAATCAGTCCGACATTTCGGCCAAAAGAATAAGAGAAATCCTCAAGAAGCTGGAATGTTAAATCTGAAATTAGATAGGGTGCTTACAGGCATCAGCGCTTGGCAATAATCCAGACGGCATGCACGATGCCGGGGATATACCCCAGGAGTGTCAAAAGAATGTTCAGCCAGAAGGCTCCCTTAAATCCCACCTGAAGAAAAACGCCGAGCGGCGGTAAAAGTATTGCAATCAAAATCCGAACCAGATCCATATTCATTCTCCTTATTTGAACCGCTTTCTGTACATCCTTGTTCCATCTGCAATGCGCTGAAATCCAATCGAACCTCCCAGGCATCACCAGGACAATTTTTCTCCGGTTACATCCCCTCTACTCAACCTCTAAAGTTGATACAACTTCCCGGACGTTTTCTGTTTCCAATGCCAGGGCCATGGCTTTGCCTAACATTTCCGGAGATGGAACCGTACCGGACAATGTCACCATTCCATCTGTCGTGGATACGGAAATAGAAAAAACTGAAAGATCCGGGTCATCCGCCAGTTTGGCCTTGATGGCGGCAGTAGCCTGGGCATCCCGGGCTTGATCTGAAACCCATTCTCCCACATCCCGGGCCTTGTGCCGGATCACTTCCCCCTGCTCTTCCAGTTCCTGGCGGATATCTTCGGGACGAAGTTCCCAGGCGTCCAGTTTGGCCTGCAGAATCTGGTTAACTGTTTCTCTGGTCTCGTCGATCTGAGCCGCAACGCGGTCCTCGGTTTCCTGCACCTTCTGGTTGTCCTTGCCCACAGTGAAATACCAGACTCCCCCCAACCCACAATAATTCCAAAAAGAACACCAATCATAAAAGTTTTCATTGCCAATTGTCCTCACGTTTTAAAATTTAAAAATACATTCTTGTCTGAAGGTTTGATTCAACTGATCATAGTCGTTTATTTGTCCCGGCATACGGTAACAGCATTAAGAAGAAAAATCCGCGCATTGTCAATTAAAAAGGTGACAGCTGTCTAAGGCCGGTGCAGGGTGTCACCAGACTGACCACGAGTTTTGATCAGGTGCTGATAAAAATCCAGGGTCTGCTTAGCAATACTGGTCCAGGAAAACTGTTGTTCAATTCTTTTGCGGGCTGCCGCACCCATTTGCGCTCTTTTTTCGGCAGACCGCAGCAAGGTGTTGACGGCAGCAGCCAGATCCACGGCATAGGTTTCCGGGTTTACAGGTTCCGCATCCTGTGCAGCTTCAAAAGGAACCAGAAGCCCGGTTTCCTCATGGACCACCACTTCGGGAATCCCCCCGACAGCTGCCGCCACCACCGGTGTGCCGCATGCCCCTGCCTCCAGGTTGATGATCCCGAATGGCTCGTATACCGACGGGCATACAAAAACATCGGCATGGCTGTAAAGAACCGGCAGATCCTGCAACGGGATTGTTTCTGAAAGCCAATGTATGTCCCGGCGCAATACCTGCCGGGCTTCTTCCACCCGGATTTCCATCTCCTGTGCAATTTCTCTGGTATCAGGGGCACTGGCACACAGCACGACCTGCACGCCCGGATCAAGCAGGGAAATGGCCCGGATGAGATGCATGATTCCCTTTTGCTGTGTGATCCTGCCCACAAAAAGGATATAGGGTTTGGCCGGATCTATGCCGTAGCTTTTGATAATATCAGGCCTGGATGTGTCACGAAAAAAGCGGGTATCCACCCCGTTATAAATGACCTGTATCTTTTCAGGATCAACCTGGTAAAGGTCCATCACGTTCTGCTTCATTGTTTCAGATACGGCAATAATACCGTCTGCATTTTCCATGGCTGTTTTTTCCAGCCAGCAGGTGGCATGATAGCTGTCACCGAGCTGGTCTTTTTTCCAGGGGCGGTGGGGTTCCAGGGAATGGGTTGTCACCACCAGCGGGGCCTGGAGAATCTGCTTGAGCAGGCACCCGGCCATATAGGTGTACCAGGTGTGGCAGTGGATCACATCAGCCGCATCCGCAGTAGCCGTCATGACGGCATTGCGCAGCAGGGTGTCACCCAGTTTGGACCGCTGCAGCCCGGATATTGCAGAAGATATCTCTGGCACACCGGATACCCGCAGATGGGGATCAGACAGGTTCTGGTCCCCGAAACACAGGACATCGAACCTGTCTGTGCCGGACGAAAGGGCGGTCATCTCCCGGACAAGATGCTCCACATGCACCCCGGCCCCGCCGTAAATATGGGGGGGATACTCATTGGTCAGAATTAATGCTTTCATAAATTTTCGCTTCTTACTCCATGGTTGAATTGTGTTTTGTGGAAACCGATTCCGGTGCCATTTTCTGCAGGAAAACAATGCCCAGGGGCGGCAGCACGATGTTCAGGGAAAAGGAGAACCCGTGGGCCGGCACCGGCGAAGCTTCCATTTGTCCCAGGCTGCCCTGGTTGCTGCCCCCGTATTCAGATGCATCACTGTTGAGGCACTCTTTCCAGAACCCGTCTGCAGAAACCCCCACCCGGTAATTGGGACGGGGTATGGGCGTAAAATTACACACCGCAATAATTTCTTCCGTCTGCATCACTGCCCTTGCGCAAAAAAGTGAGGGTGGACTGCTGCACATCATTGCAGTCGATCCACTCAAATCCCTGCCGGGAAAAATCATTTGCATGCATGGCCGGGGTGCGCCGGTAAAACTGGTTCAAATCTTCGATCCAGCGCTGAAGCCCCTTGTTGAACGGATTTTCCAGCAGATGCCAGTCCAGGCTGCTGTCATGGTTCCATTCCCGGCTCTGTCCGATCTCCCCCCCCATGAAAATAAGTTTTTTGGCCGGCTGTCCATACATGTATCCAAAAAGCAGGCGCAGTCCGGCAAACTTCTGCCATTCATCTCCGGGCATTTTTCCCAGCAAAGACCCTTTGCCGTGGACCACCTCATCGTGGGACAAAGGCAGCACATAGTTTTCATTAAAGGCATATATCATCCGGAAGGTGAGTTTGTCGTGATGAAAGCTGCGGTGAATGGGATCCCTGGACATATAGGCCAGGGTGTCGTGCATCCATCCCATGTCCCATTTCATGTCAAAGCCCAGCCCGCCCAGATGAGACGGTCTGGACACCATGGGCCAGTCAGTGGATTCCTCGGCAATGGTGAATGCCCCGGGAAAATTGTCATGGATCTCCTCGTTGAACCGCTTTAAAAAGGCAACCGCTTCCAGGTTTTCCCGCCCGCCGTATCTGTTGGGCTCCCATTCACCCGGTTTCCGGGAATAATCCAGATACAGCATCGAGGCGACCGCATCCACCCGGAATCCGTCTATGTGATATTTCTCCAGCCAGAACCGGGCGCTGCTGATGAGGTAGCTGACCACCTCGTTGCGGCCGTAATTGAAAATCAGGCTCTTCCAGTCAGGGTGAAACCCTTTGCGCGGGTCTTCGTGTTCAAACAGATGGGTGCCGTCAAAATATCCCAGGCCGTGCTCATCGCTGGGAAAATGGGACGGCACCCAGTCCAGAATCACGCCGATACCTTTCTGGTGCAGGGAGTCCACCAGCACCATAAAATCCTGGGGCGTACCAAAACGGCTGCTGGGCGCAAAATAGCCCAGACACTGATATCCCCAGGAGCCGTAAAAGGGATGTTCCATGACCGGCAGAAATTCCACATGGGTGAACCCCATCTTCAAGAGATAATCCGGCAGTTTTTCCGCCAGTTCCCGGTACGTGGCAAACCGGTCATTTTCTTCCGGTATCCGGATCCAGGAACCCAGGTGCATTTCATAAACCGCCATGGGCGCAGATTTCATATTGACATTGCTGCGGTTTTCCATCCAGGTGTCATCTGACCATTCATGGGCCAGATCCCAGGTCACAGATGCGGTCTGGGGGGACAGTTCGGTGAAAAACGCAAACGGGTCGGTTTTGTCCACCTGGTACTGTTTCTGTGTGGAAAGGATATGGTACTTATACAACGTCCCGTTTTTGATATTGGGGATGAATCCCTCCCATATACCTGAGTCTGCCCGGGTGTCAGCGGGATGTTGGGTAGTATCCCATTCGTTGAAGGTTCCCATGACAAAAACCTCCCGGGCATTGGGGGCCCACACGGCAAAATAGAATCCGTTCTGCCCGTCAACTTCCATGGGATGGGCACCCAGTTTGTCGTACAGACAAAAATGGCTGCCTTCATTGAACAAAAACAGATCATCTTCGCTCATCAGGCTGATATCACCGGGTTTTGTTTTTTTCTGGTTCAGGGTGCTGTGATCTTGATCAGGCATATTGGCCTCCATATATATATCAGGTTTCATGTAATAATTGTTCAATGCCCGCAAGGGGAATATTGATCCAGTCGGGCCGGTTGTTCATTTCATAGCCGAGTTCATACACCGCTTTTTCCATGAGACAGGCATGCAGCAGTATTTCCATCTCCTCTTGGGTATCAGGAAGAAAACCCGCATCAGCGCTCCTGGCCAGATATTCCCCCAGGTATTGGGCACTCACCCACATCCGCCATTCCTCTGCTTTGGCCGCCATGGTCCCGCGCAGTTCAGGATGGAACATCCCCCTTGCTTCCTCGGCCTGGAGGGCCACATAACAGGCATAGTGAAATGACCGCAAAAGCCCTGCCACATCCCGTAAGGGAGACCGTTTGATGCGCCGCTCACTCACAGGCCGCACCGGTTCTCCTTCAAAGTCGATAATCACAAAATCCTTGCCGGTGTGTAAAATCTGGCCCAGATGAAAATCCCCGTGGCACCGCAGGCGCATGGCATTCATTTTGTGGTTTGTGAGGGCCCTGAAACGCCCCATGATTTCCTGTCTGCGGTCAAGTATTCTTTTTCCGGCTGCCCGGATGGTTTCCGGCAAAGGATTTTTTCTTGCATTGATGCGTTTTTCAAGCTGTCCCAGGATCCGGGCAGCCATGGAACTCATGGACTGGAAAAGGGAACGCTGGTACAGTTTGGAAAACGGTTCCGGTGTGAACAGCGGATCTTGTGATGCCGATGCCAGTGCCGCGTGCATCTGGGATGTCCGCCGGGCCAGCAGAACAGCGGATTCCAGATAAAATCCGATCTGCGCTTCAATGTCAGGGGGAATGGGAATCCGGCTCAATGCCAGCAGGCTTTTGCGGGGCAGAGAAACCGGGATATTTTCCCGGCTCTCCATCACCCGTTCAAAAAATCCGGACAGGCTGCTCACGGTATAGGCCCAGGCATCACCCTGGTTGGCCACATACTCCTGGAGAATACCCACCGTACAGGGTTCCTCATCCTGGCGGGTGTATTCCAGAAACCCGGCAAGACCGGGCAGACCGGCAAACCCCCTGCCAGCCAGAAACCGCGATATTTCCAGGTCGGGATTGGTCCCTTCCTGCAGGCGGCGGAACAGCTTGAGAATGAATTGATGCCCGTAAATGATGGAGGTGTTGCTCTGTTCCGTGCTTATCACCCTGGTTTCCACCGGCAGGCTCAGGGCGCTGTACATGCGTTTAAACCCAGTGGCCGGCGTTGCCGTTAACCTGCCTTTGCCGCCTTTTGCAGATTGCCTGCGGTGGATCATTTCCAAAAGCACATGGCAGAACTCCGGATGAAAAAGACCATCCACAAGAAACCCTTCCTGATCTTGGGATGTCATTTTTATCTGTGCCATGACCGCCCGGGGATGTTTCTCCAAGACAGCTGCGCCGTCTGCTGCGCTCAGATAGGCTACCGGCAGGATATAGGTTTCATCGTTCCCGTCTGTAAAGCCCAGGGTTACCAAAAGCATATAACCTGCCGGTACATGGTTGCCCACAGACAGCTGGTCACCCAGTGCAAGGGACTTGATGCGGCTGTTCTTGGCGCCGAACCACCGGCATTTCACAATATAGGACCGCAGATATTTCTCAAAACGTCTGCGCAGGGTCCCCTGCATCACCTCCTCCCAGCGTGTGCGCACCTCAAATACCGGCAGTTCAATATCCCTGTCAGCCGCTGTATCCGCCTCTGTGGGGGTCGTGAGCAGAAACCAGAAAAAACCATGGGGCCCCAGGGTGAGAAATACGGGGCATCTGTAATGCCCGGAAAAGGGGTGTTACCGAATATTTCCACCGGAATCCTTCCTTCATGCCCCTGCAGATCAAGTTCAGCATACTGCACAAACCGTGAAAGATTGACCACCACCAGAACAGACTGGTCTTCATGCCGACGGATAAAGGCCAGTATTTTGGGATTTTCCGGTTCCAGAAAAACCAGATCCCCCCTGCTGAAAGCGGGTATGCGGCTGCGCAGGGTGAGCAGCCGCCGTATCCACCAGAAAAGGGAATGGCGGTTCTGCTTCTGGGCCTCCACATTGAGCACCCCGAAGTGGTATTCAGGATCGGTGATCACCGGCAGATAGAGCTGGTGGGGATTGCACCGGGAAAAGCCGGCATTGCGGTCCGGGCTCCACTGCATGGGGGTGCGGACCCCGTTTCTGTCACCCAGGTAGATATTGTCCCCCATACCGATCTCATCCCCGTAATACAGGATGGGGGTGCCGGGCAGGCACAGCAGCAAAGCGTACATCAATTCGATCCGGCGGCGGTGGTTGCCCATGAGCGGGGCCAGACGCCGTCGGATTCCCAGGTTCAGGCGCATTCGGTCATCCCTGGCATAGGCCCGGTACATGTAATCACGTTCTTCATCTGTGACCATTTCCAGGGTCAGTTCATCGTGGTTCCGCAAAAAGATGGCCCATTGACAGGATTCCGGGATAGCCGGTGTGGTGTCAAGAATTTCCGTTACCGGAAACCGGCTTTCCATATGTACCGCCATGTAGAGCCTGGGCATCAGGGGAAAATGAAAGCTCATATGACACTCATCACCTTCTCCAAAATACTGCACCGCATCCTCGGGCCACTGGTTGGCTTCGGCCAGAAACATCCTTCCTTTGTATTTTTCATCCATGCGCTGCCGCAGCTTTTTGAGAAACCCATGGGTTTCAGGAAGATTTTCGCAGTTGGTCCCCTCCCGCTGGTACAGATAGGGAATGGCATCCAGGCGCAAACCATCCACCCCCATGTCCATCCAGAAATCCAGGGCCTTGAAAATGGCTTCATGGACTTTTGGATTATCATAGTTGAGATCGGGCTGGTGAGAGTAGAACCGGTGCCAGAAATAGGCTTTGGCCACCGGATCCCAGGTCCAGTTGCTGCTCTCAAAATCCTGAAAAATAATGCGGGCATCCGTGTATTTTTCAGGGGTATCGCTCCACACGTAAAAATTGCGCCATACACTGCCCGGTTTTGACCGCCGGGCCCGCTGAAACCAGGGATGCTGATCAGATGTGTGGTTGATCACCAGTTCTGTGATCACCTTCATGTTGTGTTTGCGGGCAGATCGCATAAAGGCCTTGAAATCTGCCAGGGTGCCGTATGCCGGGTTGATGGCCTTGAAATCAGCGATGTCGTATCCATCATCTTTCAGGGGGGAAGGATAAAAGGGCAGCAGCCACAGTGCGGTGACCCCCAGTTCCTGCAAGTAACCCAGTTTTTCGGTAAGGCCCTTAAAATCACCGATACCATCCCCATTGCTGTCATAAAACGTCTTGATATGAAGCTGATAAATAACGGCATCTTTGTACCACAGCGGATCATTTTGCGGTTGCGGTGTGCGTTTTACCATAACATTGCCGTCCTTTTTGTCTTATTACATAAAATAATCAAAATCATTTTCCGTGCGCATCCGCCGCCGGATGCGGAAAACCTGGACCGGTACCACCCCGGGATCGATCTCCAGATAATTGTGCCCCTCATGCCACAGGTACCTTGCATCGCTCACCAGATCATGCATCTGAAAACTTTTTTCAACAGGCACACCCATTTTTTCAAAAGGCAGCTGCACCCAGGCGCTGTGGGTGTGGTGGGGATCCAGATTGGCTGCCACAAAAATGATGTTGGAAAAATCATCCGTATATTTGGAAAAGCACAGGATCTCTTCTTTGTCCACCTGGATGGAACATCAGGTTCCGGGTCTGCTGCAGGGCGGGATTCTCCCGCCGGATGCGGTTGATTCTGGTGATAAACGGCTGGATGGTGTGGGGTGTTTCCAGGACCCAGTGATGGATTTCGTATTTTTCCGAATCCCTATACTCTTCCCCACCGGGAGCAAGGGGCTGGTTCACACACAGCTCAAAGGCCGGGCCATAAATGCCGTAGCTGGATGAAAGGGTCGCAGCCAGCATCAGGCGGAGGATAAACGCCGGCCGGCCGCCCAGCTGCAGAAATTCCGGCAGAATATCCGGGGTATTGGGCCACAGGTTGGGCCAGAAAAACTCTTTTACATTGGTCTGTGTCAAGGTGTCAAAATACTGCTCAATCTCCCATTTCAGATTGCGCCAGGTAAAATAGGTATAGGACTGGGTGAATCCGCCTTTGGCCAGCCGGTACATGGTCTTGGGCCGGGTGAATGCCTCGGCCAGAAAGATCGTTTCCGGGTACGCTTTTTTGCATTCATCAATGAGCCATTCCCAGAACCGCAATGGTTTGGTGTGGGGATTGTCGATTCTGAATATGCGTATCCCCTTGTCTATCCAAAAATGGATGACCTCCAAAAGTTCCTGCCGCAGACTTTCATAATGGGGGGATTCAAATGCAAAAGGATAGATATCCTGGTATTTTTTCGGGGGTTTTCTGCATACTGCACTGTACCGTCGGCCCGCCAGTGAAACCATTCCGGATGGTCAGTGACATACGGATGGTCCGGGCTGCACTGAAACGCAATATCCAGTGCGATATCGATGCCGTATTCTTTGGCCTTGTCCACAAGCTGCAAAAAATCTTCCATGGTTCCCAGTTCCGGATGAATGGATGTATGCCCGCCTTCAGCGGCACCAATGGCCCAGGGACTGCCGGGATCATCCGGTTCGGCCGTGACCGTGTTGTTCTTTCCTTTGCGGTGGCTGCGCCCGATGGGATGGATGGGCGGCAGATACAGCACATCAAATCCCATCCCGGCAATATAGGGCAGCCTTGTGACACAGTCTTTGAACGTACCGTGCCGGGCTGGATCATCATCGGCACAGGAGCGGGGAAACATTTCATACCAGGTGCTGTAAAGGGCTTTGCGCGGCTCGACTCTCAGGGGCAGCACCTTTGGATAATCCACCTGGCTGTCTGTATCCGGATAGCGTGCCATAAGCCCGGCAAAGACGGTGTCCGTCAGAAACACCTCCGGGTTTTTTGCCGCCTCCTGGTGACATGAGCTGCTCTGCCAGACGGTTCAGTTGATCTGCATCTTCCTTTTTTGCCCGCTCTGCCGCTTCTTTGGCCATGCGTGCACCCTCCATCAGTTCCACAGACACGTTCTGGCCGTCTGCACTCTTTTTTGACACCTGACTGCGCCAGGTGTCAAACCGGTCTATCCAGGCGGTGACAGTGTATTCATAGATTCCCGTTTCATCGGGAATAAAAGATGCCTGCCACAGGTCGTTCACCAGCAGCTGCATGGGAATGTGCCGCCACCGGGAATCACCTGCCCTGCGGTACAGGAGCCGGGCCGCCAGACGGTCATGGCCGTCCGCAAAAATATCTGCTGAAATGGTCACTGTTTCATTGATTGCCCGCCTGGCCGGAAAACGGCCTTTATCAACCGCGGGGGTGACATTTTCGATCACAACACGCTTTATGAGGTCTGTCATGGTATTTTTCTCTTTTTTTTAGCGGTTAGCGGTTAGCCATTTTAGCGTTAGCAGCCAAAGGCTAACCAGTACAATTTTTCCATATACTGCTGTGCGGCATGCTGCCACGAAAACCGGGCTGCGGCAGCATTGTTTTTTATCTGCTGCCATTTGTCCGGATCGCTTTTGAACAGGTCAATGGCCCGGCAGGCGGTATCAACAAAATTTTGTGCCTGCTCATCCAGATCGCCGCCCCCAAAGCAAAACCCGTTCACCCCGTGAATGACCGTATCGCGCAATCCGCCGACAGCATGCACCACACAGGGCTGTCCATCCCGCATGGCCAGCATCTGACCGATGCCGCAGGGCTCAAACGAACTGGGCATCAAAAAAAGATCCCCATTGGCATAAAGGACCCGGGCCGCCTGATCTGAAAATCCGTGAAGGAAAATAAAATTGGGAAACCAGGCTTCCAGCTGGGTGAAAAACCGCACAAACGCGTCATGACCGGTTCCCAGAAGAACATACACCCCGTCATCTCCCAGTGCGGTAAGAATCCGGGCGATGGCTGACATGCCGTTGTCCTGTCCCTGGCGCATGAGCGACACCTTCTGCCCGGTCAGACGGGTGACACTGCACAGCACCATTTTGGGGCGGTTGCGCCGCTGTAACAGGCCCGACAGGTTGTGGCTGGCGATAAAGTTTGCACTGGACACTGTCTGCCCCCCGGCAGACCACTGCATGATCCGGCGCTGGAAACTGCGGAGCATATCCGGCATCTCCATGACAGGAACATGGCGGTTTTCCGGATATTCGCAGCCATTGAGGATGCCCTTCAGGTTCCCTGTATCATTTTCATAGGCAAGCACGGCTTCCAGTCCCTGGGCACCCTGGAACCCGGGCAGGTCATCCGGCCGGCAGATTTCCCGGGCATAGGCAGGGGACACCGTATGCACCCTGTCTGCCAGGCGGATGCCGCAGGCCATCAGGTTGCAGGCATCCGGCCACCGCGGGTCAGCCACATCCAGCCAGTACCAGGAGATATCAGGAAACCAGGCCGACAAAGAGGAGCTGCTGCCGGCCAGAGGCCGCACCCCCTGCAGGGCCAGATTGTGGATAGTGAAGACCGTCCGTACGCGCTGCAATGGTGCGCAGGCAGGATGGTACCGGCGCAGCAGCGCCACAAGGGCCATATGCCAGTCATGCAGATGCATCACATCTGCCCGGGGGATAACTTCCTGGGCCAACGCGGCGGCAGCGGCACTGCAAAAGCAGGCAAACCGGGAACCGTCACTGAAAAAGGGCTGATCATCCGGATCATGCACATAGATCTGGTGGTGCCCTGTGCCGGCATGCACTGCCGCCAGCGCGGGGTGCTCAATCACATAATGGCGTACATTTTCATGGGCGGTTTTTGCAGACACGGCATATAATTGCGCTTCCTGCACTGTTCCACGGAAAGAAAACCTGATGTCCGCCACCCATTGCGTGCCGGTGTGCTGGTGCAAAAAACCGTAAGATGGTATCAACACAGTTACCTGGTGACCGAGATCTCCCAGTGCCGGTGCGATATCCCGCACCACATCTGCCACGCCGCCCACCTTGGCACCGGATAAACTGTCATTTTCAGCAGCTATATGTAACGATATGCATGTTATTTTTTTCCCCCTTTGCCGGACAACCGCTTTGCTACCCATATATTTCCTGCAATCATCACAACTGCCAGGGCTGCTGCAATGAGTCCATTCACCCAGCCGGGATGCTGTATGGTATGCAGCAGACGGTCTGCAAATATGGTAATGACCAGAATGCCCGGCAGCATGCCCGCAGCCGTGCCCAGAAGATAGTCTTTGAGCTTGATATGGGAGGCCCCGGCTATGAGATTGACAAGGGAAAACGGGGCAACCGGAATATTTCTGACAAGCGCCACTGTCAAAATACCCTGTCTGGACATTTGCCTGCTGATATGATTGAGCTTTTTTCCCGCCACTTTGCGGACCATCTGCTTTCCCAGACCGGCCCCTGCCCAGAAGGTGGTCAGCGCGCTCACAAGACAGCCGCTCAAGGCATAAAGCGCACCCATGACGGGATCAAATACCATGGCGGTCACCCCCACCAGCAAGGTGACCGGAACCATCAAAAATCCGCCGGCAATATACACCCCCAGGACAATCAGAAAAGACAGGGGCTGGTCCTGGATTTTTCCGGCCCAGGCCGCCAGGTTTTCTCTTGTGGCCCATTCAGCCAGAGGAGACCACCGCCAGGCCGCAGCCAGAGCGAGCAGAATCAGCAGTACCCCTGCCAGCTTCACTACCTGTGGCATTTTGGACGTAACCCTGTTCCTTTCTGGTAAACCGGTCCATCATACGGTCAAAGGCAATGGGCTCTTCCGGGTCAAGCAGTTCATGGTCCCGGACAAACGCTGCGCCATCAACAGGCAGGGCCTGGTCAAATGCCAGTTTTTGTAACCTGCGGCCGGAAGACTCGGACAAGGATGCAATGGTCTGGTTCATTGCCCCTGTTTGGCAAAGGCTTTGGCCACAACTTCAGCCGGATTTGTCAAGATGTTCAGCCAACAGCCGGTTGCGCAGAGAAAGGATGGCTTGACCAACGCCGTCATCTTCTTTTGCCGCAACTGCCAGGACGCATTCAGAATCAAAGCGCATGGACCGGTTGCTTACATTGGCAGAGCCGATCAATGCCAGCCGGTCATCAACAATCATCAGTTTTGCATGGACATACACAGTGTTTTTTTCATCATCCAGGGCCGGATAAAAAACCTGCATCCGGTGGTGGTCATCTGCCGCAGACAGCTGTTTTAAAACCCGTGCCCGTATGGAATCCATGGTGCTCTGCTCCAGCCATCCGCTGGATGCTTTGGGAAGAACGATACAGATGTCAGGTCCTTGTTCCTGTGAAAGGCTGTGTTCAAGCGCCCCGGCTATTTTGGCGGATGTCAGATACTGGGTTTCGATATAAATGGATTTTTCTGCCTCCTTGATGCCGTCTGTGTAAAGCGTTTCCACTTCCAGCACCTGTTTGCGGCCTTTGTATGCCGGCAGTGTCCGGGAAATTCCCATCTGTATGTCCAACAGATCCGGCGGCAGGTTTTCGGGCCAGGGGGAAGCAGATGCGGTTTTTGGCACTGCAATGCTATGGCCGGTCGCCCATTGCCAGCGGTCTGTGAACAATTGGCCCAATTTTGCAGCAGCCTCTCCCTGCACGGCCATCTGAATGTCATGAAACGGGGGGTATGCAACCCCATCCGGTGTTGTTCTCCGGGGATCATCCACCCGGTGTTCAGGTGTGTCCCAACGGCTGTTTGTCAAATCAAGCCCCCCGCAAAATGCCACCTGATTGTCGATCACCACCAGTTTCTGGTGCTGAGATGCCCCCACCGGATGCTGATCATCCTGGTGATAGAATATCCGCCCATGGGTTTTCCATCCCAGTTTCAGGATCGGGAGCCATTCACGTTCCTGCACATACAGCATGGGAAAATCCCAGTTCAGGATATACACATGCAGGCCGGGTGTACGTTTCACCTTGGCATTGAGAAAATCGCCAAACTCTGTCCGGTCATCCGGGGCCCCATTGCCCCGCAGAAGGGGTATCCGGCTGTCAATATCCCATGCGGCAATAAAAATGGTTTCCTGTGCCTGATCAATGGCATCTGCCACTGCGGAAAAGTAGGCAGCGCCGTCAATTAAAAAAGCGGCTTTTTCCGCATGGGCAAGACACCAGCAATTGGATTTTTCTGTAAGCAAAGCCTTGGAAAGCTCCTTTTTCAAACGGTTTCCCCCAAAAAAAGGGTTAAAAGACCCAGATAAATCAGCAGACCCAGAATATCATTCAAGGTGGTTATAAACGGACCGGTGGCAAGGGCGGGATCGATGTTGCATTTTCGTAAAACAAAGGGTACGGCAGAACCGGTAACACCGGAATTTAAAATAACCAATGCCCCGGCCAGCGCCACAACACCTCCCAGTGCATAGTCGGAAAACCAGAAACCCACAATCAGTCCCAAAAAAAGGCCGCAGACGATGCCGTTGACAAATGCAACCTTCATTTCCAGCCAGAGCCGCTTTTTAATATTAATAAGACTGATATCACCCGTGGCCATTCCCCTGACAACGATAGTGGCCGCCTGGGTCCCTGTATTGCCGCCCATACCCATGATCACAGGAAAGAAAAAAGACAATGCAAGAATCTTTTCCAGTGTTGTTTCAAACTGGTTGATCACAACAGCTGCAACAATACCGCCCATTACCCCTGTTATAAGCCATGGAAGACGCGCCCTGGAAATTTTCAGGGTGGATTCTTCGGCAATTGGCTGCCCCATGACACCGGTCATCAAAGACAGATCTTCGTCCACCTCTTTTTCGATGACATCGATAATATCATCATGGGTAATACGGCCCAGCAGCATACCACTGTCATCCACCACAGGCATATTGACCAGGTCATGCTTTTTGAACAATCTGGCTACTTCCTCTTGATCCTTTTGGGCATGGACAAAAATCACTTCAGGGTTCATGATATCTCTGATCCCTTGATCAGGCGCCTCAACAAGCAGATCCTTCAGGGACAAGACACCTGAAAGCTTGTCCAGGTGATCCACCACCCAGACATGATACAGATTTTTTACCTTTTGTTTTTTTTCACGAATTTTTGTAACCACATCCCCGACTGTTTTGTCTTCTGATACGGCAACAAATTCCAGATCCATTATACCGCCGGCCGTCTCTTTCCCGTATTTCAAGAGCTTTTCAAGTTCCCGGGACACATCAGGACCGATCATCTCAAGAATGTCTTCGGTTCGTTCCTTTGAAAGATTTCCCAAAATATCGACAGCATCATCAGAAGGAAGCGGCTGAAGAATGTCAGAAACCAGGTGGTTATCCAGACCGGCCAGAATCTGTTTCTGAACCGGAGGCTCAATTTCTGCCAGAACTTCCCCTGCCTGTTCAACAGTGAAAACAGTAAAAACAAACATTCGTTCATCAGGTTCCAGATGCTCAATAACATCTGCCATATCAGCAGAGGGGCATTCATCAAAAATACCTGCCAGAGCACCGGCATCATGATTTTGAATGGCACCTCTTATCCGCTTGAAAACTGTTTTTTTATCGGTCATATGCATTTGAAAACCCTCAAATCCAGCCCAACAGCATGGCACCTGCCAGCATCATCAGCAGCAGGCCGGTTGCTGCGGTCCCGGCCGATTCATAATCTTGCTTTACGCGATGTCCCACCTGAAGTCCGATCCATGCAAACACCACTGAAAAGCACATGATTGTGGCAGCCAGGGCCAGAGGGCTTACACCCCCAACCCAAGCCCGAACCCCACCACCAGGTTATCCACTGAAATCCCTGCTGAAAGTGTGATCAAACCGCGCCAACTGCTCACGGTCCGGGCCAGTTTTTCCCGGTCTCGGGACGAGCCGCGTGCGGAAATAAGTGTGGCCATGCCAAGGCCGGCAACCAGCACTGGACCAAGCCAGTCAGTATGGGCAGCCAGCGTGTCCGACATCTGTCGGCCCAACCATACCCCGATCAGCGGCACAGAGAACTCGAATCCCCCAAAAACCAATAAAATCCGGCCCTGGTTCCTGCGTTGACCAATGGCCCCTAATGCCAGGGCAACAGTCAAATTGTTTGCCCCGATCACCAGGCCGAAGATGGCAAGCGTTACAGCTGTATGGAGCATGGTATGTACCGTTTCATAAGGGTTGTATCAGAATTTTCGGTGCGGTGCCACCTGTTTCACAATCTGGACAACCACCAGTGGAACAAGGCTCATGCCGAGGATAAACAGCCACTGGAAGGGTGTGGGCACAACCATGGTCAACACCTGTGACAACGGTGGAAAGTACACCGCAAAAATCAGGAGTACAATGCTTAAAACCACGGCACCCCAGACGAAAAGATTGCGTGTCACATCGTTGACGATCACACCGGATCCGGCATCACGCATGTTGAACACATGCCAGGTTCGGGTGAACGCCAGAATCAGGAAGGTGATGGTCACGGCGCGTTCCCCGGACAAAGACATTTTTTCCAAAGATATCCAGAA
The DNA here is from genome assembly GCA_034522435.1 of Desulfotignum sp. Taxonomy (GTDB): domain Bacteria; phylum Desulfobacterota; class Desulfobacteria; order Desulfobacterales; family Desulfobacteraceae; genus Desulfotignum. The sequence goes on along the minus strand of JAXHLJ010000005.1, from coordinate 69,989 downwards.
ACCGGTAAGCGCTGTTCCGGCAATGAGCACGCCATACCCGAAAATGGTCATCCAAAGGGCTCTGGTCACAACCGGTTCGCTGGAGGGCCTTGGCGGCCTGTCCATCACCGAGGGCTCTCCTTTGCCCACGCCCAGTGCCAGGGCCGGGAATACATCACTGATCATGTTCAAGTACAGAATCTGCAACGGCAAAAGCGGTAATATACTGCCGAAAAGCATGGCCAGCCCCACGATCAGAATGGCACCCACGTTCCCGGAAAGCAGAAAAACAATAAACTTGCGGATATTGCTGAATATGACCCGGCCCTGTTCCATGGCCAGGGCGACGGTGGCAAAATTGTCATCTTTGAGCACAATGTCCGCCGCCTCCCGGGCCACCTGGGTACCCCTTTTTCCCATGGCCACACCGATATCGGCCTTGGTCAGGGCCGGGGCATCATTCACCCCGTCGCCTGTCATGGCCACCACAGACCCGTCAGCCTGGAACAAAGAAACAAGATTGAGCTTCTGTTCCGGAGAGATGCGCGCAAAAACAGAAGATTTCAAAAGCTTGTGACGTTCTTTTGATGTGTAGTCTTCCGTGGACTTGAGCGTATCACCATGTATCACCGCTTCACCATCCCCGGGCAGGTTCAGTTTTTGTGCAATGGCGGACGCAGTCCCCGGATGGTCTCCGGTCACCATGACCACCCGCACCCCGGCCTGCTTGAGTTTGTCAATGACTTTCTGGATGTTTTTGCGCGGTGGATCCAAAAGTCCCACAAACCCCATGAACGTCAAAGAAGTATAAGGATCTTTTTGTACTGCATCGGTGGATCTGCGGGCAATGCCCAATACCCTGAGCCCTTCATCCGCCAGGGCTTCATTTGCCTGCAGCAGTTTTTCATACAATGTTTTATCCAATTCCCGGGTTTGCCCATTTGTTGTCAACACCTGGCTGGATGATTCAAGTACGGCTTCAGGCGCGCCTTTTACCGCCACCATCTTGTCCTGGTTCCAGGTGTGCCAGGTGGCCATCATTTTTGTCTCAGGACGGAAGGCCTCTTCTTTTTTCCGGATAGGATTCCAGCAGGTCATCGCGCTGCAGCCCAAGCGTCTGCCCGGCCTGAAGCAGGGCAAGTTCCATGGGATCACCCACGCCCTCCCCGTCTTCAGACAGCTGGGCATTGCTGCACAGCATACCGATGGTCAATGTATCTGTTATATGGTTGTTCAGGGAATCATCGGTTTTTGCCTCTTTTCCAACAGAAAACGGCGGGTCTTGTTCCGGGTCCCACCTGACCTGCATCACCTCTTGTGAATCCACCAGAACCAGGGTTGATAACGTCATTTTATTTTCCGTCAGGGTACCGGTCTTGTCCGCGCAGATGATGCTGGTCGACCCGAGGGTTTCCACCGCAGAAAGCCGGTTGATCAGTGCATTTTTTTTGGCCATCCGCCACATCCCCCTGGCCAGTGCAATGGTGGCCACGATGGGCAGGCCTTCGGGGATGGCGGCAACGGCCAGTGCGACAGATGTTTTGAAAATCACCACCAGATCTTTGCCGGCCATCACACCGGTCACTCCTATCAATGCGGCGATACCCAGAGTGACCCAGATCAGTTTCTGACCCAGGCTGTTCAGCCGCTTTTCCAGCGGTGTCAGGGCTTCTTCCTGCGCGCCCTCGGCCAGTCGGGAAATATGCCCCAGCTGGGTGGACATGCCCGTGGCTACCACCACGCCTCTGCCTGATCCCCGGGTCAGGGCGGTGCCGTTGAAAAGCATGTTGTTCCGCTCTGCAAGGGGGGTGTCTTCGGCCAGGGCCGCCACATCCTTGTCCACGGGCACAGACTCTCCGGTCAGGGCGGATTCATCGGCTTTGATCCGGTTGGCCTCGATCAGCCGCAGATCTGCCGGGACCATATCCCCACCCTCCAGAACCACAATGTCTCCGGGAACCAGTTTGGCGGCATCGATTTTCTGGATCTCTGACTGGCGCAGCACCTTGGCATGCCTTCTGGTCATCTGCTGCAATGCTTCCATGGAGCGTGCGGCCCGCAGCTCAGTGCCGAACCCGATGAGCACATTGACGATCATAGCCACCAGAATGGCGATCCCTTCCAAAAACTGCCCGAGGATGAAAGACACCCCTGCCGCCGCTGCCAGAAGCAATACAATGAGATTCTTGATCTGGGCAGTCAATATCTGCCAGGCGGAACGTTGTTTTGCCGCTTCAATCCGGTTGGGCCCATATTCTTGCAACCGGCTGCTGGCCTGGTTCGGGTCCAACCCCTCATCAGAATGTGAATCAAGGTGTTCCACCGTTTCCGCCGCTCCAAGCTTCCAGGGAGATGTACCATCCAAAGCCGGGTATGCTGTATCTTTATTTTTCATATTTTGATTTTATTTACCTGCAGTGTTTTTATCAAATTCATTTACAGAATTTGCCCATGCATCGCTGAGATCTTGATAGGCTTCTGAAAACCCTTGTTTCATTTCCTCCCATGCACTGGCGGAACTGGCTTTCAAACTGCCGTATTTCTCAGCCACATCATTACGCTTTTTGCGCAAAGTTTTGAGGCTTTCCCGGGTTTTTTCACGGGCCGCACTGCTCATTTGATCCCAGTTATCTGCAATTTTTGTTTCCAGTTCATCAATGCGCCTGTCCAGAATATCCAAAGCTCTTTTGGACCGCTCAATTGCCTCTTCACGCTGATCAGCGGAATACGCCTTCAAAGCTTCAATCAAATCCCGGGCTTCCTGTTGAACGGCATTGATCGTGGTTTGGTCCTCCGATGCATTGGCAAAATTCACAGGCATGGTTACAAACATGATCAGTAACCCCCACACACAGATTGCACAGCTTATTTTTGCATGTCTCATTTGTCTTCTCCTTGTTGTCTTTATGTTATCTGTCATAAAAATTGCCATCATATTCCATTTCAAAAATAGTATTACTTTATTGTTTTTACCGCTTCCCTGACCATCTGGGAGGCATATCCCCATTCATTGTCATACCAGCTCATCACCTTGAGCAGGTCCCCGTCCACCACCTGGGTCATGCTCGGATCAAAAATGGAAGCCCGGGGGTCTTTGATGATGTCCGAAGAAACAATGGGATCCTGGGCCACGCCCAGAATTCCCCGGTAACGGTCGGTTTGAGATTCTTCTTGAAAAATCTCATTGATCTCTTCTACTGTCACATCCCGCTCCATCAAAAAGACCATATCGGTAAGGGACCCCACCGGCACCGGCCCGCGCACCGCGACACCATCAAATTTCCCGCTGTATTGCGGCAGCACTTTTGTGGTGGCCTGGGCCGCACCCGTGGATGTCGGCACAAAATTGACGGCTGCCGCCCTTCCCCGCCGCCATTTGTTTTTGGGCGCATCCATGAGGGACTGGCTGGATGTATACGCGTGAATCGTGGTCATGGTGGCCTTTTTTATGCCTATTCTTCTTCCCAGAATCTCCACCACCGGGCTGATGCAGTTAGTGGTGCAGCTTGCACAGGAGACTATCCGGTCAGAACCCTCCAGCTCGTTCACCCCGTGCACCACCATTTGCACCTCACCCGTTTTTTCGGGCGCTGACAGAAAAACGCGTTTTGCACCGGCTTCCAGATGCTTTTCCAGGTCTTGTTTTTCCGAAAAACACCGGTGCATTCAAACACAATGTCAATGTCAAGTTCCCCCATGGCAGTTGTGCCGGGTCCTTTTCATTGAACATGCGGTATAGCTTTCCATCGATCTGCAGCCCGTCTTTATCAGCCACCACCTCTTTTTCATACCGGCCGTATACCGAATCATATGTCAGTAAATAGGCCAGATTCTCCACAGACAGCAGATCGTTCAATGCCACCACTTCAAGCTCCGGGGTTTCCAGGATTATTTTAAGGGTTGCACTCCCTATCCTGCCGAGTCCATTGATTGCCACTTTTGTTGTCATACTTTTTTCCTTTTTGTTTTTTTTGAAAAAAAGAAGGCCGAAAGGCCATTTTGCAATGTATTGTTTGTACTGTATCAGTTCTCTGAAATCATGGTTTCAAACGATCTCTGCGTATCTTGTTTGCGGCACAATTGTGTTCCGGGCGTCATGACCGCCGCCGTACCGGCTGCCACGCCGAACATGACCGATTCTTTCAGCGGCTCCCCCGAAAAGAGATAACACAATGCCGGCCACCATGCTGTCTCCGGCCCCCACCTTGCTGACAATGGGTACGGCCGGCGGCCGGATATGAAGAGAGCTGTCCTTTGTAACCATCAAGGCGCCTGCCGCACCAAACGAGATGACCAGTACCTGGCAGTGACCGTCGTTGACCATGTTTCGGGCTACAGTCTTGATCTGGGATTCTTCTTTGATATTTTTGCCTGCCAGTTTCCTGAATTCACCGATATTGGGCTTGATCATATACACCCCTTCCTGGAATGCCTTTTCCAGGGCCTCACCTGAAGTGTCCACGATAACTTTTGCGCCCCGGTCTTTTCCTGCCCGTGCCAGTTGGGCATAAAAGTCAGCCGGCACACCAGGCGGAAGGCTTCCACTGGCCACCAGATAATCAGGCCCGGGTGTAATGTCCGACAATTGTTCCAGGAACTGTTCCCATTCTTTTTGTTGCAACTCAGGCCCCGGCATACCGAAACGATACTGCTGATCAGTTGATTCCTCCAGAATAACCAGGTTTTCCCTGATGATTCCGTCAATGGAAAAAAAACGATGCACCAGGCCTTCTTCATTCAGAAGTTCTTTGAGTTTCTCTCCGGTCAGCCCCCCTGCGGGATAAAGAAGCATCGATTCCCCGCCCAGTTTTTTGATGGCCCGGGATACATTGATCCCGCCGCCTCCCGGCTCAAACCGGGGGGGCTTGCAGGACAGCTTTTTTTCGGCCACCACATTCTGGATGCGGGAGCTCTTGTCAATGGCCGGATTCATGGTGATGGTCACTATGGTTTTCAATGATGGTCTCCTTTTGGATTCAGTTTTGTTCCATTTCGGCCACGCGCCTTATGACCTGGAGGACACTGTCGGGCTGCAGAGAGATGGAATCGATACCCGCTTCCACCAGAAAGGCGGCGAACTCGGTGTCATTGCTGGGGGCTTCCCCGCAGATTCCCACCTTGCGGCCGGCCTTGTGCGCGCTTTCGATGAGCATGCGGATCAATCGCTTGACAGAGGCCTCACTTTCATCAAACAAAGGGGCCAGTTTTTCTGAATCACGCCCGATACCCAGGGTCAGCTGGGTCAGGTCGTTGGAACCGATGGAAAATCCGTCAAACCGTTCGGCAAAGGCCGCAGCTTCCAGAATATTGGCGGGTATTTCCGCCATGATAAACACCTGAAGGTCTTGTTCGCCCCGCTTCAGTCCATTTTTATCGAGCACTTCCAGCACCTGATCCGCCTCGGCCGGGGTGCGGCAGAAAGGAATCATGATGGTCACATTGGTAAACCCCATCTTTTCCCGCACCCGGCGGATGGCCCGGCATTCCAGGGCAAAACCGTCCTGGTAATCCGCACTGTAATACCGCGAAGCCCCGCGCCATCCAAGCATGGGATTTTCCTCTGCAGGCTCGAACTGTCTGCCGCCGATCAAATCAGCATATTCATTGGTTTTAAAGTCGCTCATGCGCACAATCACCTGGTGGGGATACCGGGAGGCCGCTATGACGGCAATGCCCCGGGCCAGAAGCTCCACAAAATATTCGGTCTTGTCCTCATATTCCCAGGTCAATTTTTCAATTTTGTCTCTGGCATCCTTGTCTTCAACCGTATCAAATCGGGTCAGGGCCAGCGGATGGATCTTGATCACATTGTTGATCATATATTCCATGCGGGCCAGTCCCACCCCTTTGCAGGGCAGTTTCCACCAGCGCATGGCCGCCTGGGGGTCCCGATATTCAACATGATTTGGGTCTTTGTTTCCGGAACATCTTCCAGGTTCAGATCCTTTGTTTCAAATTGCAGTTTTCCGTCATACACATGGCCCTTGTCTCCTTCGGCACAGGAGACGGTCACCGCCTGGTCCTGCTTGAGGATCTTTGTTGCATTTTCTGCCCCCACAATGGCGGGAATTCCCAGCTCACGGCTGACAATGGCGGCATGGGAAGTGCGCCCTCCTTGATCAGTGACAATGGCTGCAGCACGCTTCATGATCGGGACCCAGTCCGGATCGGTCATGGTGGTTACCAGCACAGCCCCGTCCTGGAACTGATCGATCTGCTCTGCACTCTCTATAACACAAACCTTTCCTGCGGCAATGGCCTGGCCGATACCCAGACCAGTGACCAGGCCCTCTCCCGGATCCTTGTGTGAGCGTATATGTCTTCATATTCCCCACAGTTTTCTGGGACTGCACGGTTTCCGGCCTGGCCTGTACAATGAACAGATCTCCCTGTTCACCGTCCTTGGCCCATTCAATATCCATAGGGGTATCATAGTGTTTTTCGATCTCCACGCCCCAGCGGGCAAGCTGCATGATCTCGCGGTTCGTCAACACAAAGGACTCCCGCTCTTCTTTGGAAGTATTCAGATTTTTGGTGGGCTTGGTTTTGGCATACACCATTTTCTTTTCCTTGGAACCGCGTGTTTTTTCAATGATCGGATCGATGCCGTCCTTTCCCAGAAATGGCTTGAAAACCGTGTACTGATCCGGGTTGACCGTCCCCTGGACCACATTTTCACCCAGGCCCCAGGCCGCGTTGATCAACACCACATCCGGAAACCCGGAATCCGTATCCAGGGTGAACAACACCCCGGAACCGGCCAGATCGGAACGGACCATCTTTTGAACACCTACGGAGAGCGCCACCTTCATGTGTTCAAATCCCTTTTCTTCCCGGTAGGCAATGGCCCGGTCCGTGAACAAAGAGGCCATGCACTTTTTGCATGCCGCAAGCAGCGCCTCTGTTCCGGTTACATTCAAATAAGATTCCTGCTGCCCGGCAAAACTGGCCTCCGGCATGTCCTCGGCCGTGGCGCTGGACCGGGCCGCCACGTCCACATCTTTTGCATCGTACCGCCCGGCAAGGTCTTTATAGGCAGAGGAAATTGCCTGTGCAACATCTTCAGGCATTTTTCCTTTCTTGAACAGATCCCGGATGGCCTGTCCTGTTTTCTGCAAAGATGCCTCTTTTTGCTGATAGGTTTTGAGCAGTTTTGTGATCTTGTCCTGCAGCTGGTTTTTTTCGATGAATGCCCGGTAGGCGGTTGTGGTCGTGGCAAATCCGTCCGGGACAAGGATGTTCTTGTTTTTAAGGGCCCGGACCATCTCTCCCAGCGACGCATTCTTGCCCCCGACCTGGCCGACATCTTCTGAACTCAGATCTTCAAACCATTGTACGTAATTGTCTTGCGTTGTCTTATTCATACTACATCTCCTGCAAATACTGTATTTTTTCTCGCCCTGGATTCATCTTTTCTGCCCGCATCAATGACCGTGCAGATCATTTGAAAAAATTGTCCTCTATTTGAATCTGGATCTGGCAGATTTTATCGACTCCCCCAGTGATGTCCACGCAAGGTCAATGCCCGCTTTAAGATCTTCCCATGCCGATTCACCAGCGGCTTTGAGTTCTGTCAGTTTTTTCTGGGCTGCTTCCTGTTTGGTGCGCAAATCTTCGATCTGCTTGTAATACTCAAGCTTGGCTTCGGCATCTGCCTTGTCGGCTTTCGCTTTCATTTTATCGATGTCGGTTTTCCATTCTTTGAGCTGTGCCTCTAATTTTTTTTCATACGCTTCTTTCTTGCTCATTGTTTTCTCTCCTTTTATGATGTGATTTTATATAACAAACATGTCGTGTTCAAAACCGGTCACACGACAATCTGGTTGTTTTCAGAGCCCTGATCATCACAAACAACGTCAGGACAATTGGGGTCGCAGGTCCATTCTCCATCCACAATAAACTTGTATTCATAGGTGCCTTTGGGCAGTATTTTGATTTTTTTCCATGTCCCTGTCTCATCCTTTTTCATGGCATCCGAATCCTGGGACCATTTATTGAAACTGCCTGCAAGCACAACTTTTTGTGCTTCCGGTGCAAAGACCTTGAAGATAACCCGTTTCTTTTTTTTTTCAGTCATGATTTTTTCTCCTTGTAAATATGATTGTTTTTTTCATCCGACCAGTATTGCAACCGCCTGTGCCGGAAGCATCAGGAAGGTGTCTTCCACAACAAAGCCATCTGCTGATGACAGAACCATTTTTTTGTCTTTTGCAGCAGCACAGGAAATTGTTTGGGGAGTCTCTGCAAAATTACAGGCCACCAGTACCGGTCCCCGTGCCATGGTCAGCCAGCGCTCTGTTTCGTTAAACAAAACAGATACCCGCTCCATTTCTCCATCGGTCAAGGGTGACAAGCGGCGCCGCAGCGCGATGAGCGATTGGTGCCACGCCAGCATGCGGCTGCTGTTCTCCTCTTGAAGTTCATCCCAATGGAGCCTGGACTGCACAAAGGTTTCTTGTGCCTGGGGATCGGGAATCACTTCGCTTTCCCATCCGAATGCGGCAAATTCTTTGCGCCGGCCGTGTTTCACCGCTTCTCCCAGTTCGGGTTCCCGGTGATCGGTAAAATACAAAAATGGCGTTGACGCCCCCCACTCTTCTCCTTGAAACAGCATGGGCACAAACGCAGAGGTCATGTACCAGGGCCGCACCGATTTTCAGCAGGCCCGGTGAGAGCAGCCGGCTTGTGCGCTCTCCCAGCGCACGGTTGCCCACCTGGTCATGGTTTTGCAGACACCCCACAAACCGGGTGCCCAAAATCCCGGTGGCGGGCCGTCCATGACAGCGGCGGCGGTAAGTCGAATAACATCCGTCATACACCAACCCCCGGGTCAACACCTTTGCCAGCTGGGCCAGGGAGCCGAAATCCTGATAATAGCCCTGGGTTTCCCCGGTCAGCACCGCATGCAGGGCATGGTGAAAATCCTCGTTCCACTGGGCATGGATGCCGTATCCCCCCACTGCGGGAGAACGGATCACCCGGGGATCATTCAGATCGCTTTCTGCGATGAGTACCAAGATGCCGGCCCAGGGCTGTTTCCAGATTTTTTACAGCACTGGCGAGGGCTTCCAGAAAATGGATGGCAGATGTATCCAGAATGGCATGGACCGCATCGATGCGCAGCCCATCAAAGTGATAGTCCTGCAGCCACATGACGGCATTGTCGATAAAAAATTGCCGCACCTCATTGCTGTCTTGTTCGTCAAAATTTATTGCATCTCCCCATGGGGTGGCATACCGGTCAGTGAAATACGGCGCAAACTGGTTCAGATAATTCCCTGCAGGGCCCAGATGGTTGTAAACCACGTCAAGCAGCACCGCAAGCCCTCTGCGGTGGCAGGCATCCACCAGGCGTTTCACCCCTTCAGGGCCGCCGTAGGCCTGGTGAGGGGCGTACAGATCCACGCCGTCATATCCCCATCCGCGCTCACCGGAAAACTGGGCCACGGGCATCAGTTCCACATGGGTGATGCCCAGTGTCTTCAGATGGTCCAGACGTTTGATAGCTGCCTCACATGTGCCCTCAGGGGTAAACGTTCCCAGGTGCAGCTCATAGATGACGGCGGATCCCAGGGGCGGCTGCTGCCAGCCGGCATCGGTCCACTGAAAAACAGAATGGTCCACCCATCTGGAAAACCCGTGTATCCCGTTGGGCTGCCAGAAGGAGCGGGGATCCGGAAACGGTCCGTTGCCGTCCACTGCAAACGCATAATCAACGCCGTGCCGGATAAAGGGTGCATCCACATGCCACCAGCCGCCGGCCTCTTTTGTCATGGCAAGCACCTGGTCACTGCTGTGTACTTTGACTTCCTGGGCATTCGGGGCCCAGACCCGCATATCTGTCATAAGGGTTATTTCCTTTTCATCAGCAGGCCGACAGGAAAACGGCCCAGCAGTTCCTGGAGCCGGACAGCACCGCCGTCTGCATCATCACCGGTCAGAACATTATGCCATTTTCCAGTGGGCAGTTCCACAATGGTATCGTCCCAGTCATTATTCAGCCCCATAACAAGCCTTGGGGCCAGAGAGATCACACCCTGTCCCCGAAAAAACGCCACCAGATGGTCTGCTTTTCTGCCGGTGGCGTACAACGGGCAATAATCAGCTTCCGGGCCAAAAAGTTCCGGATGGGCACGGCGCAGATGCAGGGCCTGCCGGATGACCCAGAGTTTGGGCAGCCCCTGGTCCATTTCAGCCAGAATCGCTTCAGGATCCAGCTGCGGCAATTGGCTGAGCAGGCGGCGGCGCAGGGCAAAATCCACCGGCCTGCGGTTATCCGGGTCCACCAGGCTCAAATCCCACAGTTCAGTACCCTGGTAGATGTCCGGAACCCCGGGGCTGTGAGTTTGATCAGGGTCTGGGCAAGGCTTGTTGATTCTGCCGGGTGCAATCAGGTCTGCGACAAAATTTTCCAGATCTGTGCAGAATGTTGTGTCTGCCAGTACGGCTGCGATAAAATCAGCCAGGCCCTGCTCATAGGCCTGGTTCGGGTCTGTCCAGGAGGTGTGCACCTTGGCTTCTTTGACCGCCTTTTCCATATAGGCACAGATCCTTTCCTCATCAATGGGCCAGGCCCCGACCAGGGTCTGGTATAACAGGTATTCGGTATTGGGATCAGGCACCGCACCAGAGCGGTGGCGGGCATTATTGGCAGCCCATCTGCGGACCGCATCCGCCCATTGGTCCGGGATCTCGGAAAGCAGGGCTATCCGGGCCCGGACATCTTCGCTGCGCTTGGTATCATGGGTGGTAGAAGCCAAAAGTCCCAGTGGATGTTCTTTTTGTGCACGAACACAGGCCGTGTGAAACGCCCGGAGATTGACACCGAATCTGCCGGGATCTCCTCCCACTTCATTGAGACAAATGAGCCGGTGGTACCGATAAAAAGCGGTGTCTTCCACACCCTTGGCCATGGCCGGCCCGGTCAACTGCTGGAACCGCATGGCCAGTTCTTCTTCCACAGCCCCCGGGACCTGCAAAAGCAATAACGCCCTGAGAAATGAAAAAAGTGCCGGGTCCGGATTCGGGCGCGCCATTATGGCACCTTCAATGGCCGCATCAATAACCTGTTCATCTTTTTGGGAAACCCTGTTCATGGATGCAGACACATAGGACCGGTACACCGGAAAATGCACGGCTGTCTCAAACAGCGCCGTTCGCAACTGGTGTCGTGAGTAGTCCCGGTGCCGCCGGTGTCTTTCACAGATCTCTTCAAACAGCGTGGTGAGCCGGTTGATCTCACTGGCAAACAGCGTGGTAAGCACCAGATGCTTGCATTCATGGACCAGTGCTTCAAACTGTTTTTGGGTTCCTGTAAAATCCGCATACAGCTGTGTGAGCACATCCTCGGATGCAGGATCTATACACAGCCCCCCTGCAAGGTTCATGAAATCATATCCTGTGGTACCGGCAACCGGCCAGTCTGAAGGAAGTGTTTCATCGGATTCCAGAATTTTTTCCACGACAATCCAGGCACCGGGACAGGCGTTTTGCAGCCTGTGAAAATACCGGGCCGGATCCCACAGACCGTCCGGATGGTCAATGCGCAGTCCCTGGACCCATCCTTTTTTCACCCAGGACAACAGGCTGCGCATGAACAGCCTCGAAAACTGTTTTGTCCTCAACCCGAATGCCTGCCAGGTCACTGATGTTGAAAAACCGCCGGTATCCAAGATCTGTGTCCCCCATCCGCCAGAATGCCAGCCGGTAATGCTGCTGGTCGATCACCTGATCCAGGGCATCTGGATCCTGGTTGAGCTGCCCAGCTTTTTCGGCAACAACGGCATCATCTGATTCTGTGGATATGCCTGCTTTGGAGAAAAATGCAGCCATGCCGGCCCGGGTCAAAGGGAAAAGATGATCGTGATATTGAAGGGTAAATTCCTTGTCTTCATATGATATTTTGAACTGTCCGTCCTCGAGGATACGGCCGTAGTGATCTCCTAAAACCGGCAGAAGAATCTTGCCGGGCCAGCGGTTTGACCCATTGTGCCAGTCCACATCAAAAAAGTGGGCAAAACGGCTGGAAGGACCATTTTTCAGCATATCCCACCACCAGAGATTCTGCGGTCCGGCAACGGCCATATGGTTGGGCACCACATCGATCATGTGCCCAAGCCCTGCGGCATCGAATGGTTTCACACATGCGGGCATGGGCTTGGGTTCCCCCGAGTTCCGCATTTACCTGTGTGGGATCCACAATATCATAGCCGTGGGTACTGCCGGCAGCAGCCTGCAGGTATGGGGAGGTATACAGATGACTGATGCCCAGATCCTGGAGATAGGGCACAATTTCTGCGGCCTGGTCAAAGCCGAACCCGGAATGCATCTGGAGCCGGTAGGTTGCAACAGGTTCAGACTTCATGGCGCAGCACCACCAGGGAACGGGCCGCAACCATGATCGCGTCCCCTGCCTTCAGTGAGGGCGGTTCTTCCAGCCACCCGGTTTCCGTATCAATCTCCTTTATCCAAAGGGTGCCATAGTCCGGGCCCGGAAGAATGAATTGCAGCGCCTCATGGTCGGCATTGAAAATCAGGTAAAAGTTGTCATCGGTTACCGGTTCACCCCGGGGATTGGGATTGGGAATCGTGGCACCATTCAAAAATACCCCCAGGGATTTTGTGAACCCCTGTCCCCAGTCCTGTTCAACCATCTGCTCTCCCTCCATGGTGAACCACCGGATGTCGTCAACATCGCTGCCATGAATGGATCTGCCGTGAAACCATCCCCGGCGGCGGAAAACCGGGTGGTCTTTGCGGTACTGAATCAGTTTTTGACAAAAATCCAGAAGGGTTTCGTCCAGATTTTCCCAGTTGTACCACGACAGTTCATTGTCCTGGCAGTAGGCATTGTTGTTCCCCTGCTGGGTGCGGCCCATCTCATCTCCGCCCAACAGCATGGGCACCCCCTGGGAAAGGAGCAGGGTTGCCAGAAAATTTCGCTTTTGGCGGTGTCTAAGCCGGCGTATCTCCGGGTTGTCGGTTTCCCCCTCCTCACCGCAGTTCCAGGAACGGTTGTGATCCTCTCCATCACGGTTTTCCTCGCCATTGGCCATGTTATGCTTTTCATTGTAGGAAACCAGATCATGCAGGGGAAAGCCGTCATGGGCAGTGATGAAGTTGATGCTGGCATAGGGCAGGCGGGAGGTGTTTTCGTACAGATCGGAACTGCCGGTAAAACGGGCGGCAAACTCGCCCATGGTCTGGTCCTCCCCCCGCCAGAAATCACGAACACAGTCCCGGTATTTGCCGTTCCATTCGGTCCACACCGGCGGAAAATTGCCGACCTGGTAGCCGCCCTCACCCACGTCCCAGGGTTCGGCAATCAGCTTTACCTGGCTGATAACAGGGTCCTGCTGGATGATGTCAAAAAAGGCGGACAGCCGGTCCACATCATGCAGCTCCCGGGCCAGGGTGGATGCCAGATCGAACCGGAACCCGTCCACGTGCATCTCCTGGACCCAGTACCGCAAAGAATCCATGACAAGCTGCAATACATGGGGATTGCGCATGTTCAGGGTGTTGCCTGTGCCGGTATAATCCATATAGTATTGCGGATCTTCGGTAAGCCGGTAATAATAGGTGTTGTCGATTCCCTTGAAACTGAGCATGGGACCCAGGTGATTTCCCTCTGCCGTGTGGTTGTAGACCACATCCAGAATCACCTCCAGGCCGGCCTGGTGAAGGGTTTTCACCATCTGTTTGAATTCCGCCACCACGCCGCCGGGACGGTTGTCTGCCGCATATTCGTTGTGTGGGGCAAAATACCCGATGGAGTTGTAGCCCCAATAGTTTTTCAGTCCCTGATCCTTCAGATGTTTGTCATGGATGAAAAAATGCACCGGCATCAGTTCGACGGCAGTAACCCCCAGCGCTTTGAGGTATTCAATGACCGCAGGCTGGGCAAGCCCGGCATAGGTGCCGCACATTTCAGGAGGAACCTCCGGGTGAAGGGCGGTAAATCCCTTTACATGAACTTCATAAATCACGGTTTCATGCCAGGGCAGCTGCAGGCGGCGGTCCCCGCTCCAGTCGAAATGGGGTTGGTGCACCACGCACTTGGGCATGAAAGGTGCGCTGTCGATGTCGCTGCGGATGCCGGGACCCTTCTTAAAGGGATACGGGAATACCGCCTCATCCCATTGCACCTGTCCATCCATGGCTTTGGCATAGGGATCCAACAGCAGCCTGGCCGGATTACAGCAAAGGCCCCGGGAAGGGTCCCAGGGTCCATGGACACGGAATCCATACCGCTGACCCGATTCCACTAAGGGGAGATACCCATGCCAGCAATACCCTGTCACCTCAGTGAGGTCGACACATGTTTCATTGTCATTTTCATCAAACAGGCAGAGTTCCACACGTTCGGCAATCTCTGAAAACAGGGAAAAATTGGTGCCGGCCCCATCAAATACAGCCCCCAGTGGATAAGGTTGTCCAGGCCAGATTTTCATGACGGTTTCCTTTTCATTTGTATAAATCCATAGCTCCGCTCCTTTGCTTAGATTTCAATTGTGCTTTTTTCGGGCATGATCTGCAATGAGGAGAAACATGTATTTGCTCCGGCAGTTTCATGCAAAATGATTCCAGACCACCGGCAATCCGAAAACTGTTGCACTGTCAAATGGGTGTATTCCCCCATTTATTTTAACCACCCGCATTTAATATGATTTGGGTATGGATGATTAAAGGAGGAAACACATGCACACAGATTTGGAAAAAAACGACCACGACACACTGGTTGCGGCCATGACATCTGCTGATTTTTATCCCCACAAGCCGGCCGAGATCATACACAAGCAGACACATATCTCTGATGTTTTTCTTGCCGGTGATCTGGTTTATAAAGTCAAGAAACCCGTAAATATGGGGTTTCTTGATTTCAGCACCCTGGAAAAGCGGTATGAATTCTGCTGTGAAGAGGTGCGGTTGAATCAGCGGCTCACCTCAGATATCTATCTTGGGGTTGAAAAAATTACCTGGGACAAAAACACATATGGATTGAACAGTTCCGGAGAGACGGTGGATTACGCCGTTACAATGCGGCGGCTGCCGGATGAAAATACCCTGGCATCTTTGCTTGTATCAAACCGGGTCACTGAATCATTTATCAACCGTCTGATCCATACCCTGTCTGATTTTTATACCGCATCTGCACTAACAAAAAAGGAGATGGACCAGTTTGGTTCTTTTGAGGCCATTGGGCAAAAGTGCCGGGATAATTTCAACCGACTGCCTGATTTTTCCGACACCGGGACCAACAAAAGAAAAGTTCAACTGATAAAGGCCGCAACCCAAATGTTTCTGGACCGCCATAAAGACCTGTTTGACCGCCGAATGGAAAACAAGCATATCTGCGATACCCATGGCGATTTAAAAACAGAACATGTCTACCAGTATCAGGGCGTTCAGATACTGGACTGTATTGAATTCAACCACGCGTTCCGTTACCAGGACACGGCATCGGATCTGGCTTTTCTGGCCATGGACATGGATTTTCTCGGCTACCGGCCGGCCGCCCTTTTTCTGCTCAGCCGGTATGTAAAAACGACCAGTGACGCAGATTTGATGCAGGTGATTGATTTTTACAAATGCTTTCGGGCCATGGTGCAGGTAAAGGTGTATCATCTGCAGACAGGGGCCATGTCGTCACAGGATGATGCCAAAAAAGCGGAACACATCCATGAAATGGAACAATATCTGGATCTGGCGTACCAGTATGCCCTGAAAATGGCTTTTCCGGTCATCTGGGTGACCTGCGGCATGATTGCCACAGGCAAAAGCACGGTGGCAGAAAAACTGGCAGCACTGTTTTCCATACCCTGTATCCGCAGTGATGACATCCGCAAGACCCTGTTTGAGGATTTGCCTGACAAATCCGGCAACACAGGGTTTGAAGAGGGAATGTACAGCCCGGAGGCCACCTCACTTGTGTACGGCAAAATGCTGGTCACAGCCCAGGCAGCGCTTGATAAAGGCAGCTCCGTGATTCTGGATGCCACCTGCCGCAAGCAGAAACAACGGCACGATATGCTGCAGCTGGCTGCAGATAACCGTGCCAATATCATTTTTGTTGAATGCCGGTGCCCGGACCGGGAAATAAAGGCCCGGCTCAAAAACCGGGAACATCAATCCACGGTATCTGACGCACGGCTGGAACATTTTGCCGCCATAAAAAAGCGTATGGACCCTTTTGACCACCTGTCCGCAGATGTGCACATGCCGGTCCGGACCGATCAGCCCCTGGACAGGATCGTGGAAATTCTCCTGACAGGCGAGCATGAACTGCTGGCAAGGCAGACAGCACAAAAAACCCGGTAAAACAAAAGGACCCACATACGTTGACAGGACATACCGCTACTGGGCATGTTTCTATTGGGCGGTATACCCCCCGTCAATGACCAGCTCGCTGCCGGTAACAAATACGGATTCATCCGATGCAAGATACAGCGCCCCATATGCGATGTCATCCGGCTTTCCTACATGGCCGACAGGATGCATGCTGTCCAGATTTTTTCGAAAGGCTTCCACCCCTTCTTCCGAGGCTTTGCCCAGTTCTTCCACAAGGGGGGTCCAGATATATCCGGGATGAATGGAATTCACCCGAATACCCTCTTTTGCATAAATTAAGGCATCGGTCTTGCTCATCAACCGGACAGCACCTTTAGATGCATGATAGGCCGGCAGATCCGGTGCACCGACAATGCCATAAATAGAAGAAAGATTGATAATGCTGCCGCCCTTGTTTTTTTTCATATGGGGAATGGCATATTTGGTACACAAAAACACCCCCTTGACATTCACCTTCATCAGGTTGTCCCATTCCTGTGCATCAATCTCATGGGTGGGTTTGTTGGGACCGGCAATACCGGCGTTGTTCACCAGAATGGAAAGGCTGTCAGCCGGGGAGATCACATCGGCCACATTTTTTTCATCAGAGGTGTCCAGATGCTGATACTCTGCCCGGCCCTGGCTTTGGCGTATTTCTTCAACCAGCTGTTCTCCGTCATCATCTATAATATCGGTGACAATCACATATGCCCCTTCCCTGGCAAACAGTTTACAGACTGCCCTGCCGATTCCCCGGGCACCGCCCGTAACCAATGCGGTTTTGCCTTTTAAGCGATCCATCATGTTTTCCTCCTTTTTTTGTTGTATTGTAAGATGTTTGCGGGGTTAATGAAAAACAGCTGCCACCGGCGAATCATCCGGCATCTTTTCCAAAGACAGCGGAAATACAGAGGCCCCGTTTCTGAGTGCATGGCATGCAGCCACATTGAGCAGATCCTCGTCTTCTCCCTGCTTTTCAGAATGGAAGACCGGTCCGTCATCCCAGCTGAACTGCCCCCATTGGTCGACATCCCGGGCAATCATCAGGTGTTTTAGCTGTCCGGTGGATGCCTGTTGGAGAATATATGCCAGATCATTGGCTGTTTTGCCCGACCCTTTCAGATCCTGATATGCTTTGACCGCACGGTCCAGATCTTTTCGGGTGCGGGGTTCAACAATCTCCCAGGCAGCTTTTTGCAGATCCTGTGCCGTCAGGTTTTCCGGATTTCCCGTGATTCCCTCGTTAACAAGATGGGGATAGGTGTTGGCGGATCGGTACAGGGCATGGAGATAATCAACCCCTGCCAGGACCACCATATCCGTGCGCGGACCCAAAAAGGTGGTCAACGCTTTGTTTATGGCTTGAAAATACCGCAGAATCCGGTCTTTATCTTCATCATCAGCCACACCCTGTCCATGGAATGCCGCCGCTTTTCTGCCCGGCGCCTGGCTGGTCTGACCTGCGGTATGGAACTGGAGCTGTTTTTCCTGAAGATCGAACCGCAGGGCCTGGGACAGGCTGTCCGGCAGATTTTTGGGTGTGATTTCATCACAATGCTGCCTGTCGCATTTATACAACCGGCATTCATTCTGACTGAGGGCAAGGATAAAAAAAGTGGTGTCATACACCGCCAGGGGCAAAACCGGTTTCAGGTGAAACTGATCTGCCACCACTGCCACTTCGGGCGTATCCATGGAAAGCCGAAAGGCACGCGTCGTTTCAGGTGACATAAAAAGAGCGAACCCGTCTTTTTGATACTGCCAGAATGCGGCATTGCCGTTCTCCAGAAGCGCCATGGCCGGGCCCAAGTCAATGCCTGGAACCATGGATTTGATCTTCTCCATGGTATTCTTAAAACGGATCTGATTTTGCAGGCTTTCTTTTCCGCCCCTGTGGGTAGGTATATATATAGAGAGGCATGGTGAGTTCTCATGTTTGAGCAGGGCATCAAGATCATTTTTGTTGAATGCATCCGCCAGATGCATGTTGCCGGGTGTCATTATATGCTTCATCTGTTCCTTCTCCTCAAAATTCGGTAAATCATCTTTTTTCAACCTACCAGACCCTGAAAACGGATCATATGGTGAAAAACCACCAAATTTTACCGTTCCGGTATGCAGTTAGGTCAATTTTTTGTTTTTTCCCGGGCTGTCATGGGGTCGAAAATTGACAACTACAAGAAAAATTACGCCAATATGAGGGTTATTGTGTATTGAATAACCGGCCAAAAAAAATATAGACTTATTAAATTTAGAAAAATACAATACTACCGGATCAAAAACAGCTTAGACCGGTATCAGGTGAAAAGGAAAAAAACAGATGAATCCAACCGATTTTACCCTCACAAAAGAAACATGCGACGGCGTCATTTTTGACCTTGACGGTGTGATCACCCAGACAGCAAAGGTACATGCAAAAGCGTGGAAGGCGCTTTTTGACACCTTTCTGGAAAACCGGGCTGCCCGTGAAAACCAGGAATATATTCCTTTTGACGCGGACAGGGAATACCGCACCTTTGTGGATGGAAAGCCCCGGCATGACGGGATAGAATCTTTTCTCAAATCCAGAGGGATCGACCTGCCCCGGGGAAATCCCTCAGACGATCTAAGCAAAGAAACCATTTATGGTCTTGGCAACAAAAAAAACAAGATTTTCAATGAGTTTCTGCAAAAACAAGGGCCCACAGTATATGAAGATACGTTGAGCCTGATGTATGAAATCAAAAAACAAGGCTGGAAAATGGCCGTGATTTCCGCCAGTAAAAACTGCATTCCCATACTTGAAGCGGTCGGGATTTCCGATTGGTTCGACACCGTGGTGGAAGGTGTTCTTTCCCAAAAACTTGACCTAAAAGGAAAGCCTGAACCGGATATATTTTTCGAGGCTGCCCGCCGCATGGAAACCTCTGTGCAGCGCACCGCTGTTTTTGAAGATGCAACATCCGGGGTGAGCGCTGCAAAAAAAGGCGGATTTTATCGGGTGATCGGTGTAAACAGAGCAGACAATGAAGATATTTTGAAAAAAGCTGGCGCTGATGTTGTGTTTTCGGATCTGTGTGACATCCACATCAATGACAGACTGCCTGTCAGAAAAAAAGAGATCGCATCCCTGCCCGCTGCCCTGGACCATATTCCACAGATTTTACAACAGGCAAAAGACAGGAAAATCGCCCTTTTTCTGGACTATGACGGCACCCTGACTCCGATTGTCAATGATCCGGCCAAGGCATTTCTAGACGAAAAAACCCGGCAGACACTGGAAAAAGTGGCCGAAAAATGGGTGGTTGCCGTCATCAGCGGCAGGGACCTTCAAGCCATCCAGAATTTTGTACAACTGGACAATCTCTACTATGCCGGCAGCCACGGCTTTGATATCTCAGGGCCGGCAAATCTTACGCTTGAAATGCAGAAAGGAAAGGAGTTTCTGCCTGTTCTGAACAAAGCCCAGGGCCATCTGGAAGAAAAGCTGACCAGCATACCGGGCGCTGCCATTGAACGCAAACAATTTTCCATAGCCATCCATTACCGGAATGTAAAACAGACAGATGCCCAATCGGTCAAACAGGCGGTTCGCCATGTTCAGGCAGAACACCCGGAACTGCGCATCACGGAAGGGAAAAAAGTGTTTGAACTGCAGCCCGACATTGAATGGCATAAGGGAAAAGCCCTGACATGGCTGATGGGAAAGCTTGGCCTGGATCTGGACACATATTATCCCATGTATATGGGAGACGATATCACAGACGAGGATGCATTTGAAAGCCTGGCCACCATCGGCACCAGTATTGTCGTCAAGGGCAGTTCTCACCCGACATCCGCTGATTTTGTACTGGAAAATACCCGGGAAACAGCCGTATTTTTAGAAAACCTGTTTGATGAAAAGGAAAGATGATATGACTGTCTGGAATTTAACCTATGAGACCTATAAACCGCAGGACCAGGGACTTCGTGAAGCCCTTTGCACACTGGGGAACGGGTATTTCGCCACCCGGGGGGCAAGTGCCCAGGTGTCTGCCGATGACACCCATTATCCCGGCACCTATCTGGCAGGGGGATA
Source organism: Desulfotignum sp. (assembly GCA_034522435.1). Taxonomy (GTDB): domain Bacteria; phylum Desulfobacterota; class Desulfobacteria; order Desulfobacterales; family Desulfobacteraceae; genus Desulfotignum. Next base: position 49,624 of record JAXHLJ010000005.1, on the reverse strand, counting down.
CAACCGGCTCAAAACAGAAATTGCCGGCAGGGAAATCGAAAATGAAGACCTTGTGAATATGCCCAACTGGCTGTGTCTCAAATTTCGTTTCACGGATGGACAATGGTTCTCCCCTGAAACCGCAACCATCCGTTCCTATTGCCAGGACCTTGACATGAAAAAAGGGATCCTCACCCATATCGTTGTTTTCGAGGACGATCAGGAGCGCCGTATCAGAATGGAAGAGCAGCGCATTGTGCATATGGGAGACCGCCACACAGCAGCCATGAAAGTATCATTGACCAGTGAAAACCACACCGGCACCCTTGAGGTGGAATCGGCCATCGACGGCACCGTGAAAAACCATGGGGTACGGCGGTACCGCGAGCTGAACAGCCAACATCTTGAGGTTTTGGAAAGTGAATCTCTTCAGGATGGGCCGCTGTATCTGAAAGTGCAGACCGTGCAGTCTGAACTGCGGGTGGCCATGGCAGCCAGGACCCGGATAACCAGAAAAGGCAAGGATCTGGATCTGGCGCCGGAACTGATCGATGATAATGGATATGTGGGCAAACGCTATACCGTGGATATCAACCGGAAAGAAACCATTGTGGTGGAAAAAGTGGTTCTGGTGCACACCTCCAGGGATTTTGCCATTTCCGAGTGCGGTCTGGCCGCCAGGGCAAGGATCGCACGCGCCCCGGGTTCGACGATATACTGACAGGCCATACAATGGCCTGGAAACAATTGTGGCGCCGGTCCGACATCAAAATGACCGACCGCAGAAAAAAACGACCGGATTACCACCCGGAAATGGTGGTCAGGCTGCATATCTTTCACCTGCTGCAGACCGTATCCAAACAGACCATTAACCTGGATGTGGGGGTGCCTGCCAGAGGCTGGCACGGAGAAGCCTACCGGGGACATATTTTCTGGGATGAACTCTATATTTACCCGTTTATCACCCTGCAGCATCCGGAAATCACCCGTTCTCTTCTGCTGTACCGGTACCGCCGGCTGGATACGGCCCGGGCCGCTGCGAAAAAAGCCGGATTCAAAGGGGCCATGTATCCCTGGCAGAGCGCCAGCAGCGGCAAAGAAGAAACCCAGATCGTGCATCTGAATCCCGAATCAGGGCGGTGGATTCCGGATAATTCCCAGTTGCAAAAGCATGTAAATGCAGCGATTGCATTCAATATCTGGAAATATTTTGAATCCACCGGGGATATGCAGTTCATGTCTGCCTATGGTGCGGAAGTGCTGCTGGAAATTGCCCGGTTCTGGGCAAGCATTGCCACCTATAACAAAGATCTTGACCGGTATGAGATCTGCAAGGTGATGGGACCGGATGAATACCATGAAGCCTACCCGGATGCGGATGAGCCGGGACTGGACAACAATGCCTATACCAATGTCATGGCGACCTGGGTATTGACCCAGGCGTTACAGGTTCTGGAAATTCTGCCCGAAGACCGCATTGAAGAGCTTTGTGAAACCCTGCACATCACAAAATCTGAAAAAGATCTGTGGTGGGATATCAGCCGGAAAATGCGGATCATCTTTCATGACGACAACATCATCAGCCAGTTTGAACATTACGAGCAGCTCAAGGAACTGGACTGGGATAAATACCGGGAAAAATATCCCAATATCCAGCGCATGGACCGCATTCTGGAAGCTGAAGGAGACAGTCCCAACAATTACAAGATCACCAAACAGGCGGATGTGCTCATGCTGTTTTATCTGTTCTCCGCTCCGGAACTGAAGACCCTGTTCAAACAATTGGATTATCCATTTGAATATGAAACGATTCCCAGAAATATCGATTATTATGTCCATCGCACCACCTATGGATCTTCTTTGAGCTGGGTGGTCCATTCCTGGGTTTTGGCCCGGTCGGACCGGAAACGGTCCTGGAAGTTTTTTTTAAAGGCCCTGCAAAGTGATATTGATGATATTCAGGGAGGCACCACCCAGGAAGGCATACACCTGGGCGCCATGGCCGGATCGGTAAACATTCTCCAGGAAGCCTATCTGGGCATAAAAACCCGGGGCAATATCCTGTGGGTCAACCCGGAGCTGCCGGACGTACTTGAAAAACTGGAAATGCATGTGCAGTATCGGGGCAGCACCCTGGTCTTTGAAACCACCCGGGAAATGTGCAGAATCACGCTGTTGTGCAGCCCGGAAAACACCTTTAAATTCGGATTCAAGGAAAACCTGCATGATCTGACAGTAGGGAATACCCGCACGTTTCACATCTGAGTGCCTGTCATTGATGCCAACCCCTTCAGGATCAGGCTGGGATCGCCCTGTATATATACGACAGTTTGAGACCAGCATATATGGGAGAAACAGATGGAATCCGCTAATCTGTCATTCAAAAACATTTTGATACTTGTTTTTCTTATTGCAGCCACCTGCATTGCCCTGCCGGACGTATCCCGGGCAGAAGACAACCTGCTGAACCTGGAAACAGCCATCACAACCGCACTGGAAAACAATCCGGATATCCGGATGGCACGCATCCTGATCAAAAAAGCCCAGGCTTCGGTCAAAAAAACCGAAGCTGTCTTCTGGCCCCGGGTGACGGCTTTCAGTGAATTATCAGCAGGTGATGCCCCTTCAGCCTACCTGTTTAAAACCATTGACCAGAGAGAACTGCCGCCTGGTATTGATTTTAACGATCCCGGGTCGTTCACCAATACTGAGGTGGGCATCATGGCCGGGATAAGTCTGTATAACGGCGGAAAAAACCGGCTGGAAAAGCAGCTGGCACAAAAAAAACTCGCAGACCAGACCGCACTGGCCCTTCAGACAGAAAATGACCGCATCGCTGCGGTGATCCAGATGTTTTTCACCGCGCTCAAAGCCAGGGAATATACCATCATAGCCCGGACCTCGGTGCAGACGGTGGAAGAACAGCTGGATATGATGACGGTGCGTTTCAGGGGCGGCAGTGTTTTAAAATCAGATATTCTCTCTTTGAAGGTCCGACTGGCTGAAGCCCAAAAAAATCTGGTGGAAAGCAAAAACTCTTTTTCAACCACCCTGACAGCCCTGGCCACACTGCTCGGGCACAAACCCGGCCATTCTTTTTCTCTTGACCCGGACCCGGACAGCAACTGTAAGGTAAGCTTTCCCGTATCCATTGACCAGGCCTGGGCCCTTGCCCTTGAAAAACGGCCGGAACTACACCGCGCAAAGCAGCAGATCGATATGGCCAGAACGGCTGTATCCCTGGCAGCAAGCGGCTACCGGCCCAAAGTTGACCTGCAGGCCCGGTGGTATATGGACAGTGATGATCTTTCTTACAATACATCAAAGGACAATTACACCGCCAGCCTGAATCTTGCCTGGAACCTGTTCGACGGCTTTGCCACCCGGGCGCAAATTGCTGAAGCCAGGCATGAACTGGAAAGGGCCCTGGAAGCCCGGCAGAAAATCCGGATGCAGATTTTCCAGGACGTGAAACAAGCTTATCTTGCGCATGAAAATGCACAACAGCGGCTCAATGTAGCCCGGTCCAGTGTGGATATGGCAGAAGAGTCCCTTCATATAGTGAAAAAGCGCTATGACGGCGGTGCTGAACCTATTACCCGGTACCTGGAGGCGGAACTGGACAGAACCAGGGCCGGCATCAACAAAACGGCTGCATTTTATGACGGTAAAACGGCAAAAATCGAGATTGCCCGGGCCATTGGAACCCTTTCCAGACTCTGGTCACAGGAGAAGTAAAAAAAGATGTCTTCACATAAAGATAACGCTGTCTGGGGTTTGATTGCAAAAACAGTATTGTCAGCCCTGCTGGTGCTTGCCCCATACCACTGCAGGACAGCTGATGCAGATGCAGGGTATCAGCCGCAAAAAACAGTCAAAACAAAGGAGCAGACCGTTGCCCAGACCTATCCTGCCGTGGGAACTGTCCGGCCCAAAAGTGAAACCAGTATCAGTGCCCAGATCAGTGCCCAGATAACCGATGTACATGTCAAAGCAGGACAGGTCGTAACATCAGGCACCCTGTTGATCACCCTGGACAGCAGACAGGCCGCAGCCAGGCTGGAAAGCGCCAAAGAAGCGCTTCGCGGGGCCAAAGCCTCACGGGACAAAGCCCTCCAGGCCATCAAAGCCGCTGAAGCCTCTTATACCAATGCAAAACAGCACGTTGCGCGTATCAAAAGCTTTTATACATCAGGTGCCGCCACCGAGCAGGAATTTGAAAACGCACAAGCCGGTTACCTGCAGGCCCGGGCCGCATTGTCCATGTCCCGTGAATCCCTGGTGGAGGCAGAGGCAGGCATCCAGCAGGCCACAGAAACCATCACCCAAGCAAAGGTACACCTTGGTTTTTCAAAAATCATTGCGCCTGTGGACGGAGAAATCATCCGGATCCTGGTGGAACCCGGAGATCTGGCCCTGCCGGGCAAGCCCCTGGCCGCGGTGCGGACCAAAGGAGGCTACAGGGTTGAAGCCCATGTAAGAGAAGGCCTTATCAACACCATCAAAACCGGTTCACATCTTCAAGCACTTATCCCCACCCCCGGCCTTTCCTTGAATGCCGTGGTTGAAGAAATCATTCCCTATGCCGATCCCCGGACCCGCACCTTTCTTGTCAAAGCTGCCATCCCGGCCAAAGAAGGCATCTATTCAGGCATGTATGCCAAGCTGATGGTCCCGGAAGCCCACAGAACCATCATCACCCTGGACAAAGAGGCGGTTATCCATGCCGGACAGCTCGAACTTGTCATGGTCAAAACCAATGGCACCTGGCAGCGCCGGTATATTACAACCATTCCCCTGGACAACACCCGCGTGGAAGTTCTGTCAGGACTGTCTGCCAATGAAACCATAGGCATCGGGGAGGCCCGGTGATATGACAGACCAGCAGCCTTCTGATCCCAAAGGCATTATTCCCGCGACAGTCAAGGTATTTCTCGGTTCAAAATTTTCTTTGATTCTTATCATCATTGCCCTTTGCCTGGGTGCTGCCGCCCTTTTTGTCACCCCGAAAGAAGAAGAACCCCAGATCGTTGTGCCCATGGCAGATATCTTTGTCAATGCCCCGGGCGCCAGTCCCCGGGAAATTGAGCAGCTGGTATCCATTCCCCTGGAAAGATTTTTATGGCAGATCGACGGGGTTGAGTACGTCTATTCCATCTCACAAAAAGACATGGCCGTGGTCACGGTCCGCTTTTTTGTGGGAGAAGACCGTGAAGATTCCCTGATAAAGCTGCAAAACAGAATATCCATGCACATCGACCAGGTCACCCCCATTGTCAGAAAATGGGTGATAAAACCCATAGAAATCGATGATGTGCCCATCGTCACCATCAGTTTGTTTTCCGACCTGCTGGATGATGCCCAGCTCCACAGAACAGGCCAGGAAGCCCTGGCCAGGCTCAGCCGGGTTGAAAACACCTCCAGAACCGTTCTGCACGGGGGCAGGCCCAGAGAGATTCGGGTTGAACTGGATCCTGAAAAAATGATCGGTTACGGGATTTCCTATATGGATGTACAGCAGGCACTGCAGGAAGCGGATTTTTCTGTCAATGCAGGAGATTTTTCCAGAAACGACACCAGTTTTCCGGTGACCACCACCTCCTTTATGTATACTGCCGAGGATGTAAAATCTCTGGTTGTCGGGATAAAAGACAATATTCCGGTATATCTCAGAGATATTGCCCATATCCAGGACATACCCAGACAAGCCGACAGCTACACGGCAATCAGTTTTTCCAACGCATATGCAAAAGAACATGCCGGGTATGTGCCCGGCAAACGCTACCCTGCCGTAACCCTTGCCGTTTCCAAGAAAAAAGGATCCAATGCGGTAGCTGTTGCCAAAGAAATCATCGATGAATTTGAGCGGATCCGTGAGCAGATCCTTCCCGATGGTGTTTATTATCAGATCACCCGCAATTACGGAGAAACCGCTGCACAAAAAGTGTGGGGCCTTGTCAGCTCTCTGGGATTTGCCATCGCCTCTGTGGTGATTCTTCTGGCTTTTGCACTGGGATGGCGGGAGGCATTAATCGTCGCCGTTGCCGTACCCATCAGTTTTTCTCTGGCCCTGTTTGTCAATTACCTGTTCGGCTACACCATCAACCGGGTGACCCTGTTTGCCCTGATTCTTTCTTTGGGTCTGGTGGTGGATGATCCCATCACCAATGTGGAAAATATCCAGCGCCATATCAAAATGGGCCTCCTCGAACCGTTCAAGGCTACCCTGGCTGCGGTTGACGAGGTTCTGCCCCCGGTGATCATGTCCACCCTGGCTATTATTGTCTGCTTTGTCCCCTTGTTTTTCATTACCGGCATGATGGGGCCCTACATGGCTCCCATGGCTGTGAATGTGCCCCTGACAGTGACGTTTTCCACCCTGAGCGCCCTGACCATCGTGCCCTGGCTGACCCTGAAGCTGCTCAGATCCACTGCGCCCGAGCTGCTCGATCAGAACGATCCGGATGCAGGATCATCAGACCGTATCTCCAAACAAAGCCGTTTGTTCCGCACCTACCGCAGCATTGTTCAGCCGTTTCTGGACTCGGGCCTGAAACGCATGGTGTTGTTTGTGCTGGTCATTGTACTGTTGCTGATTTCCTGCTCTCTGGCCCTGTTCCGTCTTGTGCCCCTGAAACTTTTGCCCTTTGACAACAAAAACGAATTCCAGATCGTTATTGACATGCCTGAAGGCACCACCCTTGAGCGGACCAATGCGGTTGTACAGGATTTTGAAAACTTTCTTACAACCGTTCCGGAAATCACCAGCATGGTATCCTATACCGGTGATGCCTCTCCCATGGATTTCAACGGCATGGTCAGGCACTATTATCTGCGCAAAGCAACTAATCTGGCTGATATACGGGTCAATCTCACCGGTAGAAACGTGCGTGACCAGCAGAGCCACGCCATTGTTTTACGGCTGAGAAATGACCTGGAGGCCATTGCCCGTAAAAACAATGCCAAAATCAAGCTCGTGGAAGTTCCGCCGGGACCGCCGGTGCTGTCAACCCTTGTGGGTGAGCTGTATGCGGATGCAGATGTCCCCTACGACCAGCTTATCCAGGCTGCAGACCACCTGAAAAAAATCATGGAAAAAGAAGCCTTTGTGGTGGACATCGATGACATGGCAGAAACGCTTCATGAGCGCATCGATTTTATCATCGACAAAGAAAAAGCGGCCCTCCACGGTATCTCCACCCGGCAGATCACCACAACCCTTCAGGGTATGATTCAGGGTATGACACCGGCACATCTGCATCTGCCCAGGGAAAGAAATCCCTTATACATCCGGGTGATCATGCCCAGGAAACACCGCTCCGGCATCGTGGCCCTGACCTCGGTGCCTGTCCGGTCCAAAACCGGCAGCATGGTTCCTCTGGCGGAACTGGTGAATGTCCAGAGAGTGCCCAACCAGCAGCCCATTTATCACAAGAACCTTGACAGGGTGGTGTATGTTCTGGCAGATACTGCAGGCAGGGCACCGGCAGAGGCCATCCTTGACATGCAGAAAAAACTTAAAGAAAATCCCCTGCCCGGAGGCATTCAGGTGAACTGGGCAGGAGAAGGAGAATGGAAGATCACCATCCGGGTCTTCCGGGACATGGGTATCGCCTTTGCTGCAGCCTTGATCGGCATATACATTCTTCTGGTCATCCAGTCCGGATCTTTTTTCATGCCGGTTCTGATCATGATGGCCATCCCCTTAACCCTGCTGGGCATCATGCCCGGATTTTTTGTTCTCAACCTGGTGGCTGCCTCCCCGGTGGACGGATTTTCCAATCCGATTTTTTTCACCGCCACCTCCATGATCGGCATGATCGCCCTGGGCGGCATTGTCATACGAAACGCCCTGGTGCTCATTGAATTTATCCAGGCTTCCCTGAAACAGGGCATGGACCTGAAAGAGGCGATTCTCCAGAGCGGGGCCATCCGGATGCGGCCCATCTTACTCACCGCACTGACAACCGCCATCGGTGCATTTCCCATTACCCTGGACCCGGTTTTTTCAGGACTTGCCTGGGCCCTTATTTTCGGCCTGGCTGCATCAACGCTGTTTACCCTGGTGCTGATTCCGGTGGCCTATTATGCCGTCTATCACAAAAGCAAAGCAGCCTGATTTCAATTTTTTCCAGACTCATATATTTATGCAAACATGGAAAATCTGGCCTTGCCATTGAAGCTGTCAGGGGCAAAGGAGGCCCCTAAGATGAAGATATTGTTAATTTATCCTGAATTTCCGGATACGTTCTGGTCATTCACCCATGCCTTACACTTTATCGGGAAAAAAGCTGCTTTTCCGCCGCTGGGATTGATCACGGTGGCGGGCCGCTTTTTACCTGTGAGCCTGAAGCGTTCAAAACCGTGGACCACCTGGTGCTGGATGAAGCAGAACTGACCCTGCCCGAATTTTTGGCAGATTTCAGCATGGGCCGGGCTAAAAAAATATACCGGGCCGCAGGGTTCTGTGATCCCGATGACACCCCGGTGCCCCTGTGGGGACTTTTAAACAGGAAACGCTATGCCTCCATGAGCCTTCAATTTTCCAGGGGCTGCCATTTTCCAGCGCCAGATAGAGTTTATCCAGAAAAGCGGCATTGTCACGGCCATGGTAGGCCTGCTCCAAGCCATTCCGGGAACCCGGCTGTTTGACCGGCTGCAAACCAAAACTGGTGCCTATGGCCATCACCCTTTCCATCTACGGCTACCATTACCGGAAAATCTGCGAGCAACATATCTACAAAGCATAAAGACCTGGCACTACAAACAGCCAAAGCACAAAAACTATAAATTTCAAGAAGTTACACGCAGCCATGCACCGCAATTTTTCAAAATCAAATTCTTGATTTTTCAAGCATGGTCTGCCATATTACACACACTCCGGCCTTTGAAGTATACAGTTGGGCGGCGGTATTCCTGGTCTGCAGAAAGGAAAAATAGGATTTGCTGGAGGAAAATAGATGAAATCAGTAATTGTGTTCGGTGCCGGAATAGCAGGATTAAGTGCCGCACATGAACTCAACCAGTTGGGATATAAGGTTTTTGTGTATGAAGCCTTGGAGCAGCCGGGAGGATTCTTTAGAAGTGCCCGCCGCAGTCACAATAATATGCCCACGGAATATTCCTGGCACGGCATGGGGCCATGGTATCACAACACGTTTGATCTCATGAAGAAGATTCCTTTGAACGATAACGGAAATATCTACGATCTTGCACTTTCCCGGCCCATCGATTTCGGCATTTTCCCGGACGACACGCATGCCAGATTTTTTGATAAGCGTTGGCTAAGTATTCCCGCCATGTTCAGAATGCACAGATGGGAATTTATCAAATGGTCGTATCTCATGGCCAAGACCTGGACCGCCAATCACCGCAGTACAGAAAAATACAGCGGCCTCAATGCAGCCCGGGCATGGCGCCCTCTGCTCAAGAACACAGCCTATACAACCTGGCGCGCCTGTTTCGGACCGTGGATCGGCTCGGACTGGTCCAAGGTGTGTCTGCATACCACCGGTGATTTTTTCAGGAAGCAATTGACAACCAGGCCCACGCATCACCACCGGGCAGATGAGGATGGACCGGCATGGACCCATGGGGCGGAAGACGGATGGCTGTTGCTCAAAGGACCCAGCAGCGAATACTGGTTCGATCCCTGGATCGCCTGTCTCCAGGAAAAAGGAGTCACGTTCCACTGGCAAAAGCCTTTGACAAAAATTGAATATGACGGCACAAAGATTCTTTCCACTGCTTCAGACGACGAGACTATTGTCGGCGATTACTATATCCTGGCCATTAATCCTTTTGCCACGGCGGATATTTTACGCAAAACTCCCGAACTGGAGCAGCTGGAGGTTCTCCGATTGTTCAAACCCCTTGTCCAAGATGGGCCGCACACCCAGGTGTCCTTCCGGGTGGCGTTTTCCGAGGAGATCCGTTTTCCCCGTAAAAGAATGGCGGTGATTGTGAGTGATTCAGAATTCAACCTGACCCTGTTTGCCGAGGAACAGGCGTGGATGAAGGAGGTGGATCTGGGGAAAAACGTGAAGTCGCTGTGGACCGGAACATCTTGTATCAGTAGTGTTCCCGGCAGGATCTACCATAAACCCGTCAATTCATGCACGAAAGAGGAGTTCCAAGAGGAGGTGAAGGCCCAGATATTGAGCTGCGGAGCGCTTGATGAAATGATCCGGGAGGCGAATCAGGGAAAAGCGCTGAAGGATTTTTCGATGATGGAAATCGAGGTCTGGCATGAGTGGGAATTCTCTGCTGAGGGAATCAGGCATAATCAACCGAAATGGGTGAACAGTACCACTACCCAGCACTTTATGCCGCCCCAGACCACACCGCTTTCCAACCTGTTTCTCGCTGGTGCGCATACCCAAACCCAGGCCCATGTCTGGAGCATCGAGGGTGCCGTGGAAAGCGGCAGGAGAGCCGCCAAAGCCATTGACCCGCGTGTGGCGGTGATAGACCAGTACATTCCCGGATGGGTCAGGATTATTTCGAAAATTGATGATCTATTCTATGCTGTTAAGGGGCCGCATGTTATTGATTTGACCATTGCCCTGCTCCTTTTTCTGGTCTTGTGGTACTTGCTGTAAGTTGATCCTTGCGTTGGAAAATATTCAGTTCACGAATATAATCAGAAATCTTTTCCGGCTGATCATGATTGCGGATGTCACAAAGATCAATTATTCCTCAAGCAGATTCTTTCCCTCTTCGGGGGTTCTGGAAGCCTTGGCCTGTCCCCGCAGTTGCACATCCTCGCTGGCCAGATGACCTTCCGCAGAAGTGCTGAGCTCTTCCGAGTCCTGTGGACCGATAATTTCTTTTTGCTGCAGTCGGTCCGGAGACTGCGGCTGTTCCTCCATGCGCACCGATACCCCGTGGGGAAACAGTACTTCTCTTGCCTCGTCGGGCATGGATATATTTTCCCTTTCAAAGGAGCTTTTGACCAGGCGCAGGAGGGAGGAAGTCAGCTTGAATCCGTTGTGCACAGAGAGATCATACCAAAAATATACTTTCAGGTTCACCGTGGCCGAGCCGAGGCTGTTAACCAGAACCAGGGCTTCAGGTGTATCGAGTACTGCAGGATGTTCACTGAGGATGGTAAAAACAGTTTTCTGGGCGAAGGAAATTTCGTTGTCGAAGCCGATCCCCACCTCGAACGTTCCCCGGCAGTTCGGGTTGGCCGTATAGTTGCGGATAATGGATTTATAGACGATGGAATTCGGGATCTGCACATGATTACCATCCAAGTTCATCAAGACTGTACCCCGTGTGGTTACCTTCTCGACGATGCCGGTATGCTCGTTTATCTCGATAACGTCACCGATGCGGAAAGGATTACGGAGGCTGATCAGGATGCTTGCCAGATAATTTTCCAGAATATCGCGAAAGGCGATACCGGCAACTAGACCGGCGATACCGGTTCCGCCGAGAATAGTGGTGGCCAGGCTCGACAGTCCGGCAATCTGCAGGGCAAAGTAAATACCGATAAGCACCGCCAGAACGGTTGTAATCCGTGACGTTACATCGCGCAACAGCGGCTTGAGCCTGCGGTCAAGAAGGCTGCTGAAGTATCTGATGATAATTCTGATAAACAGCAGAAAAATCAGCAGAGCTGCAATTCCAAACATCAGGCGCGGCAGCCTCTTAAGAGAGGCTTTCCACATCTCGTTCATTTCGTTGAATACAGGGGTCATGTCCCAGAAAGAAGGCTCGATAACCTGGATATGATTGACAACTGCGGCAACATCTGAAATCTTGCGGGCCAGTTCACCTGCCCATTTTCGATAATCTTCCGTGTCGGTGCGCCCGTTCATGAACACCACACCCTCTTCGACCTCGACACTGATATCGAAAAACCAGCCGGTGGCTTCGAGGATTTTGGTCAATCGGTCTTCAATGGCCTCATCTTCGGCGACCGGAAGAACATTGATTTTGCTGTCGCTTCCGGAAGGAACTGTTATTTCTCCTGCAGTATCATCCTGTTGTGCGGATGAGTGACTGACCGTCATCATCAGGATGAAGCAGGCCAGAAAACCAGCGATTAAAATACTGAGAAAAGGGGTGATGGTTGTGCGCAGATTCGGGACCATATGAGCTAATCACAGTGATAGGAGGGATAGGGATAAGAATTTGCTGCTTGTCGACCAAACCATAAACAATCCTCCAAAATCCAAATATTACCTCTAACCTGATACAGCTACAACATATATACCTGTATCAGGTTTAAGCAAGTTAAGGCAAGAAAAAAATCAGTTCCAGTAGTCAACAGCCGGAATCTGGGAGTTTAAATAGTTGCAAATTAATTCAGGGGTATAGACAGAGTCAGTCACTGGCGGGTATTAAATTCCAGGCATGAAAGAGTCGAGCCTGCCGCAATAGCGCCAGGCGTTTTCCCTGTATTCAAATGTCAATATGCTCCTCGATTCGGCCGCACCTTTGCAAAAAAAGAGCAGTAAACCAGCAAATCAGGGCCCAGGAAGAACCGGCGGCCCAACCGGCGAGAATGTCGGAGGGCCAGTGAACGCCAAGATAGACTCGGCTGCATCCAAGTGCGGTAAAATCACGCATCACTTCTTCGAACCACGCCGGACCCAAGGGATCGGATATATCGGCGGAATTGCGCATTGCCAGGATAATCCATTCATCAATGCGACGCGTTTCGCCCTCCAGTAATTCATCCGCCAGTTCTATAAAGCCCCAGATCCCGCCTGTAATCAAAAGGAGTATTGTCAGCATCCCTAATGTAAAGGGGGTTATCCGGGATAAAACAGGTCTACTTTTTGGTACCATCGATTTCTGCCGTTTCCCCAAGGACATCTTCTATGTACAGCATGCTGAATAAGCGGAGTGACAATGTAGCTTTCGATACCCTGTATCAAAAGGTAGAGCAAAATCACATACAGGGCGGTTGCTGGAGACTCGGTATATCCCAGGAGAGCAGCCGGAATAATTGCGAGAATCGGCCGAAAAGCCATTGACCAAGCGTGTAGTCAAGGGCGCTGAAGATTTGGCCCGCCCGCTGTCGTCCATTTTGTGGTACCAGGCGAACCCATGTTTCAAGTTCAGGCCCCGACTCCGGATGAAACGCTCTTCCCGCATCCCACAAGTACTCTATGACATGAATGACATCGACGATGATGGTCAAATCCATACCTTTTGCAGAAGCGGTTCGACGCAGAATATCGATCTGATTTTTGTTCCCGTCAACTCTAAAGAATACAGTTCTGGGGGGATGTTCAATTCCGCATCAAGCGGGTGCAGGCTGTCGCACCCTTCCTGGCCATATCCCTCCCGGTTCAGTTCCACCCTGCCGGCTCAAGGAACTGGACTGGGATAAATACCGGGAAAAATATCCCAATATCCAGCGCACCACCTATGGATCTTCTTTGAGCTGGGTGGTCCATTCCTAGGTTTTAGCCCGATCGAACCGGAAACGGTCCTGGAAGTTTTTTTAAAGGCCCTGCAAAGTGATATTGATGATATTCAGGGAGGCACCACCTGGGAAGGCATACACCTGGGCGCCATGGCCGGATCGGTAAACATTCTCCAGGAAGCCTATCTGGGCATAAAAACCCGGGGCAATATCCTGTGGGTCAACCCGGAGCTGCCGGAAGTGCTTGAAAAACTGGAAATGCATGTGTAGTATCAGGGCAGCACACTGGTCTTTGAAACCACCCGGGAAATGTGTAAAATCACGCTGTTGTGCAGCCCGGAAAATAAATTTAAATTCGGATTCAAGGAAAACCTGTATGATCTGACAGTGGAGAATACCCGTACCTTTCACATCTGATTGCCTGTGATTGATACAGCAAGGAGACAACCAATCCGTGCCGGTACAAAATACGGACATAGCCGCACAGCTCAAACGCATGGCGGATCTGCTGGAAATTGAAGGCGCCAATCCCTTCCGGGTCAGGGCGTACCGCAATGCCGCCCGGACCGTAAAGGGCCTGGCCCGGCCAGTACCTGACCTGATTAAAAACAAAGAGGATCTCACAGCGTTTCCGGGCATCGGCCGGGACCTGGCAGACAAGATAAAACAGATTGTTTCCAAAGGCACCTTTACACAGCTCAATGAAATACAAGGCCGTCTGCCCGAAGAACTGCCCCGTTTGATGGAGATTGAACACCTGGGCCCCAAACGGGTAAAACAACTGTATCAGGAACTGGGCATCTCCTCCACAGAAGAACTCGAAGCCGCTGCCCGGGCCAAAAAAATCCGCACCATAAAAGGCTTTGGCAAAAAAATCGAACAATCTGTATTAAACGGTCTTGAGCAGATGGCATCCGAATCCGGGCGCATCCTATTGTCTGAGGCCGAAGAACGGGCCGCACCTTTGCTGGCCCATATGCAAAAAACCAGAAACATTGACCAGATAACGCTGGCCGGCAGTTTCAGACGGCGCAAGGAAACCGTGGGGGATCTGGATCTTTTGATCTGCAGTGACACACCCGAAGAGGTGATAGAACATTTCACAGCATATGCTGATATAAAAAAAATGATTTCCAGAGGCGAAACCCTCTGCCGGGCTCTGCTCTTGTCCGGCCTTCATGTGGATCTTCGGGTACTTGCCCCGGCTGACTATGCCGCGGGGCTCCATCATTTCACAGGATCCAAAGCCCATAATATCGCCCTTCGGAAACGGGCCGGGAAAAAAAACCTGAAAATCAATGAATACGGTATTTTCAAAGGAGAAAAACAGATCTCCATTTCCCGGGAAAAACAGATCTATGAGGTCCTGGACCTGGCTTTTGTCGTACCGGAACTTCGGGAACATACCGGTGAAATCAAAGCGGCGGAACAGGACCGGCTGCCCCGGCTGATCCAATTGCAGGATATCCAGGGGGATCTGCATGTCCACACCACCGAAACCGATGGCCTGGCCGGTATTGAAGAAATGGTGCAAACTGCTCAGGACATGGGATACCAATATCTTGCCATCACAGATCATTCTGTGCAGGTGAGCATTGCCAATGGCATGGATAGAAGGCGCCTGGAAAAACAGATCGAAACAATTGAAGCCCTCAATGACCGTCTGGATAATTTTCGGGTGCTCAAAGGGGTGGAGGTGGACATACGGGCAGATGGAAGCCTTGATTTGCCTGATGAGATCTTGAAAAAACTGGATGTGCGGGTCTGTTCCATCCACTTTTCCCATAACCTGTCCAAAAGAAAACAGACCGAGCGCATTATCAAAGCCATGGAAAATCCCTTTTTCAATATCCTGGGACATCCCACCGGCCGTCTCATCAACCGGCGCAAACCCTATGCCGTAGACCTGGAAAAAGTCATGGCTGCCGCAAAAGAAAACGGCTGTTTTCTGGAACTCAATGCCCAGCCGGACCGCCTGGATTTAAGCGATGAAGCGTGCAGGCTGGCCAGAGACATGGGGGTCAAAATTGCCGTTTCAAGTGATGCCCATGATACAGGCGGCCTGTCATACCTGCGGCTGGGGATCGACCAGGCACGACGCGGCTGGCTGGAACGTGCGGATGTCATCAATACGTCGAACTGCCATGATCTTCTTCGACTGATGACCCGGAAATGATATTAAAAGAAAAGCAGGGCCATATTTTGGGCTTCTGGTGGTTCGTTTTGGGGGTTAGAATATTCTTTTTTACAAGTATTCGCGTATTGAAAAACTAGCTTCACCGGTTTATTTTCAGGCAGTATTCAGAATCATCCTGGTTCACAACTGCCCAAAAACCAGGAACGTTTTATTGCAATTATCTATAAGGAGGATTGAAAATGTCATCAATACCACAACATTGTCCAGGTTTTCAAAATTTTAAAGATCTCAAGTCATTTGTCTGTAAATGTCCTGAATGCGGAGCGGAAAAAGAAATTTTTTCAGACGAGTTTGACCGCCCCCACACATGCAGAAATTGCAATTCCCAGATTGATTTTAACCAATGTAAACTGGAAGGAGAGGCAGGTACCAATGAGTCAGCTTAGGTAATTTTCAGATAACCTGAGTTTTTGCATGTGATTTTCATCCAGTCAATGAGTCGATCACATCATTGGCCTGATTGCCGGGAGGCTTTGTCTTTTTGATTTTCCTGTTTGGAAACAACCTGCTGCTGTTCAACAATTGCCTGGCGGTGCTCAATATCTCCCTGTAATCCCTGTTCTCGGCGGTCCAGTTCTTCGATGGCCTCGATGCGGCCATATAGTATCAGGATATCCTTGTATTCAAGGCGGGTGTCCGGCGTGGGATTGCCGATATAGGTCCCGTCGGGTTTTTTTATGCCAAGCAGATTGATACCTTCGGACCTGAGGCGGGATTCTGAAATTTTTCTGCCGGCAATCCAGTCATTTTTTTGGATACGCAGTTCAGCCAGCCGGTATTCTCCGGTGAGATGAAGCAGGCTTGCATAGTCTCTGACATCCAGGCTGGTATACCGTTTGAGCAGGGTATCCACCATCCTGGAAAGCTGCCGGTCCACCCATTTGCTGGAGGCAAGAAGCCACAGCACGAGTATTCCCGGATACCAGTATTATGATTCGCAGCGTCAATGTCGTGGTGTCACCCTTTTGTACAAAGGTCAGGATCAGTGATGAAATCGCAGCCACGATGCCGGCATTGCCAATGAGAATCAAAAACATCACAATTTTTCGTCTGACCGGGTGACTGACCACCATCTCGGATTCGTTTGTGGTAAATCCGGCACCGGAAAATGCACTTCTGGCCTGGAACCTTAGCAGACTGCCGGGTAAGACCTGTGTGTGTCAGCGCGATGGTGGCAATGCGGGTGACCAGGATGGAAAGAAATACAACCAGCAATAATGAGATGATGGCAACCACGATTTACCCTTTATGATCATAGGTGTCTTTGTTCTTTGCCAGTATCAGTGAGCTGACAATAGTTACATAAGACCGTAACGGATCATGCTGGATTTGTCAATAATGCCGGTTGAGGCAAGGAGCGCCATCCGGGCATCAGGACGAATCTGAAACCGGGTACATACATGATTTGCAGCTTCAAAATAAAGGATTTTACTCATTTACATTGACAGGCAGTTGTTGCTATAGTTCCTGATGATAACTGATCCCCATAGGAGATCAGAACAATAGTTTTTTTGAGGAGAACCGCCATGAAAGCACCGAGCATGGACAAAGAAGAACTGAAAACAATGCTTGATGATCAAGGAGAAATCACATGTTTGCCAGAAAAATAAATGAACGGGTCTTTTGCCTGGGGTCCATAGACTGGGACAGGCGTCTTTTTCGATTCGCTGATTCCGCTGCCTGACGGCACCAGCTATAATGCCTATCTGGTTAAAGGCAGTGAAAAACAGTGCTGCTGGATACGGTGGATCCCCCCATGGCTGATGAACTCATTGCCCAGCTGAAAGAAGTGCCTGAAATTGATTTTGTCATTTCCCACCATGCTGAACAGGACCATTCCGGCACTATCCCAAAAATTCTGGCTGCCTGGCCGGATGCAAAACTGATATCCACACCCAAAGCAAAAGGGATGCTGGTTGATCTGCTCAAGATACCCGATGAAAAATGTAAAACCGTGGAAGATGGAGAAACACTTTCGCTCGGGGACAAGACATTGAAATTCATTTATACGCCCTGGGTTCACTGGCCGGAAACCATGGTGACCTGGCTCGAAGAAGACCAGATTCTTTTTTCCTGTGACTTTTTCGGATCGCATATTGCCTCGACAGATCTTTTTGTCACAGACGAAGGACGTGTTTATGAAGCGGCAAAAAGATATTTTGCCGAAATCATGATGCCTTTTCGCGGTATCATAAAAAAAAATCTGGAAAAGCTGCGCCCCTGACCCCATTGAGATGATCGCTCCCAGTCACGGCCAGCTGTATCCAAGACCCGCTCTTATTCTGGATTCATACAACAAATGGGTCAATGGTGCGCCCAAAAATACCGTGGTGCTTCCCTATGTATCCATGCATGAAAGCACAAAACAGATGGTGGACCATCTTGTGGCAGCACTTGTGGACAAGGGTGTCCGGGTGGAGCTGTTCAACCTGGCAGTAACCGACATCGGCAAACTCGCCATGGCCCTTGTGGATGCTGCAACCATCGTGGTCGGAACCCCGACGGTTCTGGCGGGTCCCCATCCCTATGCAGCCTATGCCGCATTTCTGGCAAATGCCCTGCGGCCGAAAGTTAAATTTCTCTCCATTGTCGGCTCCTACGGATGGGGCGGGAAAACTGTGGAAACCCTTGGGGGAATGATCCCCAATCTGCAAGTGGAAATCCTGGACCCGGTTCTGTGTAAAGGCGTGCCTTTGGAAACCGATTTTAAGGCACTGGACACTCTGGCAGCCGCAATTGCCGGAAACATGCGGAAAATGGTTATAAATAAAGAAACCCTGTATAAGAACCGGGAACCTTCCATATCATTCACATAAAGGTGGTAAATGGCGCCGCTGTTTTTTTATTTTCAATGAAAATATGCCAGAGAAGATCTGAATTCTTCGTCAATATCTCCCATCATTGATTTCATGGCATTTTTTACCTTATCAATGGTGTCCTGCTGGTCGGCGCGCCGCAATGCATCAAGTTCTTTTTCCAGATCCTGCAGTGCGGTTTTCAGGCTGCTGATTTTTTCAGCACATATTTTGTGGTTGACCGGATCTGTCTGGTGTTTTTCTGCAATGAATTTATTCTCAAGTTCGCTGACTTTGTCTTTGTAATTTTCCAGCGATTGTTTCAATTCATTTTCCATTTCTTGTTTTGTTGTCATTTTTTCCTCCTGAAATTATGTTTTTTTCCGGGTCCGGATGTTTTTATAAATCAACAGACCACCGCTGACCTGGCCTATAACCGCCACAGCAAGAAGAAGCCGATAGATATTTCCAATCATGCCGCCCCCGTAATGCACTGTACTCAAAAGGCTTTCGTGAGCTTCGGATCCTTCGGATTCACTGCTGCTGGCCTCTGCCCTGGAAATCGGTAAAATGGTCACACCGGCAGTACCATGGTCGTGACCACTGGAGCTGCCCGTCATTTTTCCAATGGTAAAAATAAGTCCGGTGCCGGCCTGTACTATGATAAAAACTGCCAGAATCACACCTGTAATGCGATGGTATTTGCGAAGATCCTTTTCTTTCATGGGAACGGCTCCTTTCCTGTTGCGAGGAATGTCATAATCATAAAATATCTTTACCAAGCGTATGGCGAACAGGAACAAAGCGCAATGGGGAAATTATGTATATAAATCTGAAAAGATATGCAGGTTCTGGTTTTCCGACCATATCGGCCTCTGGGGTTTTTCACACAGGATAAAGATGTTTTGCTTGACAATAAATCATTTTTCTGTCCAAAATTTTGAACAAGAACTTGTGTAAAGCCTTTAAAAAATATTTTTATAAACACCATACCAGAGACAATTGTGAAAATACTACAATATGCTGTGCGCCCGGCGATACTGTGTAAATATTTTGGACAGTTATGCATCGCCCTGGCAGCGCTCAGTGTTGTTCCTTTTGCAGTTTCTCTGATTTTCAAAGACTATTCTGTAAGTATCCGTTATGGTATTGTAATCGGCAGCGTTTTGGCAGGGGGGTTTTGTTGTTCGCGACTCAAAAGTTCAGCAAAAATGCAGAACAATGAAGCAATGGTGATCACGGCACTGATCTTTGTTTTTTCTCCACTGGTCATGACCTGGCCGGTAATGGGTTCCGGGCTTAACTTTACAGACGCACTTTTCGAAACCATTTCCGCGGTTACCACAACCGGTCTCAGCACAGCGGCAACCCTCACAGACAAATCACAAACATTTCTTTTTTCAAGGGCGTGGATGCAGTGGGTGGGTGGGCTGGGTATTGTCGTTCTTTCCATGGCAATTCTCATTCAGCCGGGGTTGACGGCAAAGCGTCTGGATATTGCCGACAGTTTTGATGATGATATTATCGGCGGTACTCGGGCAATTGCCAGACATACCCTGATCATCTATTCCCTGTTGACCCTGACCGGAATACTCCTGCTTCTTCTGCTCGGCACTGACTTTTTTTCCTCGGTACTTTATGTGCTTGCAGCCGTTTCCACAGGAGGTTTTTCTCCACATGATGCCAGTCTGCAAGGCCTGGACAGCGGGTATGCTCGTGCGGTGGTCATCGGGTTTTCCATGGCCGGAGCGGTTTCTCTGATAGTTTATTATCGGGTTTTTCACAGGGGGTGGCGCGATGCTGTTTCAGATCAGCAGATCCAGGCTTTTTTCATCACGGCAATCATCATAACAGCCTTATTGTCGTATTTCTCTGGTATCAGGAGGGACTTGCGCCCTTAAAAGCGCTCACGCATGGCGCCCTCAATGGTCTGTCTGCTCTTTCAACCACCGGTTTCTCTTCTCTGCCCGTCGGTGATATGGAAAATGGTACCAAACTCATCCTCATGGTCTCCATGGCCACGGGGGGGTGTGCCGGGTCCACGGCTGGAGGTATCAAGATCATTCGGCTCCTGATTGTCTTTCGCCTCATCTACCTCCTTATTCAACGTGCCGGTGCACCATCCCAGGCTGTTCTGGAAGCAAGGTTAAATGGAAAAAAACTGGGCGCCGATGAGATTCTTAACGCCATGTGCCTTGTGGTTCTTTTTCCCTGCATTATGCTTTTATCCTGGCTGCCATTTCTTTTCTGGGGCTATGCTCCCCTTGACAGTCTGTTCGAGGTGGTTTCCGCACTTGGAACGGCAGGGATTTCCGCGGGTATCACCTCATCTGAGCTGCCTGTCCTTCTGAAGGGAATCCTTTGTGCCGATATGCTGCTTGGCCGGCTGGAAATAATTGCCTGGCTGGTGATTTTTTATCCCGGAACATGGATCGGGCTGCGAAAGGAGAAATAACATGAGAATTGTCTTTTCTGGAATAACCTCCACCACTGTAAAAAGTGCAAAACAGCTTATAAAACAGGGGCATGAACTGATTTTGATAGAACGGAATAAGGAAAAAATCGAGGCGTTTTCCGACAGTCTCGACTGCAGTTTTCTCCACGGAGATTCAGGAAAACCGGCAATCCTCATCCAGGCAGCCCGGAAGAATGTGACTTTTTGTTCTGTCTCACCGACAATGACCAGGCCAATATCATCACCTCTTTGCTGGGCAGATCGATGGGCTTTAAGAAGGTCGTCACCTGCATTCAGGATGAAGACTTATTGTCGCTCTGTGATGAACTCGGTCTCGACCATGCCATCGTTCCCGACCGGACCATGAGTCAATATCTTGAAAATATTGTCAGGGGACTCGACACGATGGAACTGTCCACCCTGCTGCGCGGCAATGCCAGATTTTTCTCATTTATAGCAACCAAAGAAGATGAAGGCAGTCTTGAAAATCTGGATCTTCCCGAAAAAGCAAAGGTGATCTATTACTACCGGGACAATGATTTTTTCTTTGCCGGTGAAGACACTTCGCTGCAAAAAGATGATGAGGTGGTCATTCTGACGAGCAGTAAACATCTCACCGATCTCAGAGAGCGGTGGGATCCCCAGGAAACCGAAGCAAATGACTGAAACAAAATGATATTGGCAGTAAGCCGCTTCCATAAGGGAAACAGGGGTAGCAGAGGCCGGTGTTCTTCGTTAGTGAAAAATGGGTGGGAACCCCTCGGTTTAGCTACATAATTTCATCATGAAAAATACAGTATTCACCTGATTGAAGTTCGATTGGAAACAGAAGAAAATAAAAAAAATCGGAACAGCATAAAAGAAACCCATAGCAAGTATACACAAGATGGTTTTCTCATCCGCACCCGGCAACAAGACTTGTTCTCCAGGGTGTTGCACAGGGCAGGCCCTGCCGGATCAATTACCGTTTATAAAAAGGAGGTGTCTATGGACAAGAAAGACCTTAAAAAACTTCTGGCCGGATTGAGCATTGCCGGCCTGGTTACCGGTGCAAGCCTCACTGGCCTTGGCTGTGCAACCGCCTGAAGTGCTGAAAAAAAATCCGGTGCAGGTAGCACCGAATCTCAGCAGACAGAGACAAAAAAAGAACCGCCGGCCAAAAGCGGCTGAGGCTGATGATTATCCTGTGCGGTTCGCACAGATAAATTATCCCACCCGGACCTCTGCCTTTCACAGCAGAGGTCCGGAGCATAACTTTTTTCAACAGGATGGTCAATGTCTGAAACCATAGCCTCCAAATCCCTTGATCCGGAAGATTTTTTTACTACCCGCAAAATAATGGGGGAATCTGCTTTTTTACAGTGTGCCGCCCGGGCAGAAACCTCAGAAAAGACAATACCGGATTTTTTGGAAAACCTGGTAACCGCGGTTTCAGATACCTGTGGACAGGGAATATACCCGCAATATTTACAAGATATCGCTTTCATTGAAGCCCACATGGTCAAAGCAAAGCATCATCCTATCCCTGTGCCCTGTTTTTCAGAATGCTATGAAATCAATCCGAATTTGGCGCTGTTTTCAAGCCAATGGTCCGGCCTTGCCGCCGTGTTGGACGGGAACCGGAAAATGCCCGGCAAGGGCGGCGAGCAGATTATGATCTGGACAGATCCCATTGACAGCCGGATTTGCCGGAAAACGGCTGAAAAAGAAGATCTTTTGGCCCTGAAAATGGCTGCCGAAGGTCTTACCGCCGCATCTGTTGCAGAATCCGCAGGTGTTCGGATATCAGAGATCAACAGCGTGCTGTTCAGAGCCATGGCCGCAGGAATGATCACCGGGCCGGAACCGAAAATTCAACGATCTTTTTTTACAGACCCAAACCCCGAAGATGTATCCGGCGATTTGGGGGAAACGGCATATACCCGGCCAAGGGTTTTTGCCCTTCAATGGCATCTTACCAATGCCTGCGATCTTCACTGCCGCCATTGTTATGACCGTACCCCGGGTCCCCACCTTTCTCTTGCTTCGGGAATCAAAATCCTGGATGATTTTGCTGCGTTCTGTCAAAGCCACCACCTTTTTGGCCAGGTAACCTTTACCGGTGGAAATCCGCTGATGCACCCCCAATTTTTATGCTTATACCAGGCAGCGGCTGACCGGGGATTTGTGACCGGCATACTGGGAAATCCGGCAGGAAAAGATGAGATCGATGAAATCACCGCCATTCAACCCCTGTCTTTTTTTCAGGTCAGCCTGGAAGGACTTGAGCCCCACAATGATTATATCAGGGGAAAAGGGCATTTTAGACGGGTGATCTCTTTTCTGGAACTGCTGGCCCAAAAAAAGGTTTACACCAAAGTCATGCTGACCCTGACCCGGGCCAATCAGGACCAGGTCATCCCTTTGGGCCGGTATCTTCAGGGCAGAGCGGATCAGTTTGTCTTCAACCGCCTTTCTCTGCAAGGTGAAGGAGCCGCCCTTGAAATGGCAGATCCAGGAACCTATGCCGACTTTCTTCGAACCTATATCAAAGCGGCCCAGAAGTATCCGGTGATGGGATTCAAAGACAATCTATTCAATGGGGTTTTTCAAGAAATGGAAAAGCCGTTGTTCGGTGGGTGTACAGGGTTTGGATGTGGTGCGGCTTTTAATTTTGTCAGTGTGCTGCCCACCGGAGAGGTCCATGCCTGCCGCAAATTTGATTCCCCTCTGGGCAACCTGACCCGGGACAGTCTGACCGATATTTATCATTCAAGCGCAGCCAGGCAATACCGGACAGGACCTGAGGACTGTCTGTCGTGTGACTTGAACAGGGTCTGCCGCGGGTGTCTGGCATCATCCCGAAGTACCGGCCTCGATATCTTTGTAGACAAAGACCCTTATTGTTTCAAATCAGCGCCATGTTAATGGTCCTCCCACCGGGCTCATTCGTTGAAATATCGTCGATATCCCATTGCATCAAAGGGTTTCCAAAATCAGCGTAGATACCAAAAAAAAGAATTGGCAGAAACTTTCAGGAATGATCAAATATTGCTTCCAGCGCATCCGCAACAGTTTCATATTCAAATGCAAATCCCAGATCCAGCAAGGCTTTGGGGCTGGCTTTCTGGCTCTGGAGCAAAGCGGCCCCCAGCTCTCCCAACACCAGCTTCACCATAAAGGCCGGGGCAGGCACCAGTGCGGGCCTGTGCAATACCTTTCCCAGGGCTTTTGCAAAATCTTGCTGCCGGACAGGTTCAGGTCCCACCAGGTTAAAAGTTCCTGAGGCATCCGGTTTTTGTGCCAGAAAATCCATGACCCGGACCAGATCCTGCATATGTATCCAGGAAAACCACTGGCGTCCACTGCCCAGCGGGCCGCCGACAAACCATTTATATAACGGGGACATGATTGACAACGCCCCTCCTTCCCCGAGCACCACCCCGAAACGCATGATGTTTACTGACGCCCCGGTCTGCTCTGCCTTGCGTGCTTCAGCTTCCCAGTCCAGGCAGACCCGGGCAAGAAAATCTGATCCCGTTTCTGCGTCTTCTGTAAGCAACTGTTCTTTGCCGTCTCCATAAATACCTACGGCAGAAGCGTTCAGCAGTTTTACCGGCCTGTCTTTTGCCATGGCCGTCACAAGATTGCGCGTGGTAAGAATCCGGGAATCATAAATCGCTTTTTTGTGGGTTTTGCTCCAGGGTTTGAAAATATTTTTCCCGGCCAGGTTGATAAGGGTATCTGCCCGGGCTGCATGATCCTGCCACACCCCCTGCACAGTGGCGTCCGCCTGCACCCATTCAAAATGATCAAACTCCTGTGAAAAAGGATGGTATTCGGAAGTGCCCAGCCCTGTCACATGCACATTTTTTTGCAGAAAATGCCGGGCCAGATGTTTTCCCACAAAACCAGATGCGCCGGTGATAAGAAGTCGTTCCATGATTTTGGTCCCCTATGTTTTCCGCATTTCAGCTTCCTGCCTGTTGTTTTTCCAAAGCATCCAGGGCCTTCAGGGTATGTTCCGGTTCAACCCTGTCAGTATGATCCGCACTGACAATAGCATATTGAATGATTCCCTTCTGGTCTATGATATAACGGGCTACCAGGGGCAGTCTCCAGACATCACCGCTGTTGTATTCTTTCAGATCGATGCCCAGCTGCAGGTATGCCTGCTTGAGCTCCTCGGTAAAAGTATAGATGAGGCCGTATTTTTCACCCACACTGTTTCCCGGATCACTCAAAATCTCCATGGTAAGCCCTTTTTCATCCGTAAACTTTTGGGAATGCGCCTTTGTCTGGGGAGAAATCATTAAAAGTGTAGCTCCCAGAGATGTGAATTTTGACTGAGCCTCCTGCAGAGCTTCCAGCTCGAGGTTGCAGAACGGTCACCACCGTCCTCTATAAAATCCCAGAACCACCGGGCCTGAGGAAAGGGTGTCATTGAGATTAATGTCATTTCCGCGGGTATTTTCCAGTGTGAAATCCGGTGCCTTATCCCCTTTGATAAGCACCTTGTCCATAATTTTTGAATCTTGCAGTTCTTTTATGGCGCTGGCTATAACCTCCTGGACTTCGTCCGGAGCTGAAGACTGGAATTCCGATTTTTTTTCTTTGATTTTCTGTGTTAAATTCATGAATGAACTCCTTATTTTTTTGGATTTTAATAATACCGGATATCCCTCAATTCCGGTTCAGGGGGGATCCGAAATTACCGCAGCAACCTGAACAGTATTTTAAGGGGTCACTGGAGAAGCTGCCATCAGTAAATTGCTGTATTTTGGCATGCCAGATCATGCAGATAATTGCGACAGACCTCTAAGACCTCGTCAGTACATATTTTAGGTATTCATAGACACCTGCGATAAACCCTGCGCGGCGAGAGTGATGCCTCATCTACAGGAAAAGAATCTTGAATATACATTGTTTCCCTTATGGATAAGCAGATACCCGGTGAATTATACTGCAAATTGTTCAATATATTGTGATTGCGCTCAGAAGAGACGTTTTTACAGCAGACATTATAACAGGATAAAAGGAGACTCAGTTATGTCCATACTTAAAAAATTAATCGTTATGATAAGTTTTTTGGTTTTTTTAGGAATCAGCACTATCGGCTGTGAACAGGAAGGCCCTGCGGAGAGGGCCGGTGAAAAAATAGATGAAGCCGCTGAGCAGGTCGGTGAGAAGGCAGAGGAATTAAAGGAAAAAAGCGGTGAAGAACTCGAAGAGGCCGGGGAAAAGATGCAATAGCGCAATGTAATTTCTTTTTAATCCTTTTCATAATTTTTCTGATTATGGGAAGGCGGCGGCCGCGGGTGTAAAGCGCGCGGTCTTCTCTGTTTTATGCGATTGCTAAAATGGCCAGAAAACCGGGATCATTTTCTTTCATTCCTGGTGACGGCTGCAAAAATATGAAGACCGCCCATTGATGGTCTTTTTGCTTATCCGGCCCGCACAAATTCCACAATTTTCACCCTGTTTTCTTCTTTTTATGAGGTATCTGGAAGGAAATTCATCAGGATCGGCCCCGTGTCTTATACTGACATCGAATATCCGTTTCATATTGGCAAACAGGTTTTCAACTTCTTCTTTGTCAAGTTCGGTTCTTTCCGGCAGGATGCTGGTTTGATACAACATTTCATCCGCATAAATATTGCCGATGCCTGCGATTTTCTTCTGGTTCATGAGACGGTATTTAATGGTGCCCCCGTTCCCAAGGGCTTTTTGAAATCCTGTTTTATCAATCCCGTATGCATCAGGCCCGAGCTCGTTTTTATCTATGAATTGTTTCCTGTCATCAATGAGCATGATTTTTCCAAGCTTCCTGATGGTGATGACCCCAAATCGGCTCCCGTCTTTGAAATCAATGATAAAAGGTGAATGGGCAATATCGCCCTTGTTTTCAATATACCGGACACTGCCTGTCATACCGAAATGCAGCACCAGTTCCCTTTTGCCTGTTGCAAGAAACAAATATTTCCCATGTCTGTCGGCCTGCCTGAATGTTTCACCCTCAAGGTGCTTTCTCAGGGTCACAGGACTTGATTTTATCACTCTGTTGTTTTTCACAACCAGGCTGTCAATTTTTCTGTCCAGTATATTCTGCCGGCAGTAATTTTTTAAAACCTCCACATCAGGCAGTTCAGGCATTTTTCACCTCTTTTTCATTGTCATTGATATCGGTGGCCGGAAACCAGGGTCCCTCTCCCATTTGTCCAAACAGATCCGGATCCTGCAAGCCGGAAAACACATTGTTGACCTTACAAAAGTGGTGCATAACCGGCATCTGTTTTTTTACATGCAGCCGCTGTTGGATGTACATGGTTTTCCATATACATCTCCTATTTTTTTGAAATCATCTTCAAATTTTTTTTGTATTTTTGGAAATCTCATTGCCGCAGCTGGATGATATGTTTAAATATAGGTGATGTCTTTGCTTCTCGGTGTATTCCAGGCAACCGTGCCCATCAGAACAACCAGCTCTGGTGCAATATGGTTTATCTGGTTGACCAGATAAGGAATGGAAATGCGGATCTCATGCCGGGTGGGTTTCCTGTTATCAGGGGTTTTACATTTTACAATGCTTGTTACATATATGCGGTTTCTTTTCATTCCCGACTGTTCCAGCACCTTATCCAGATACTGCCCTGCTCTTCCCACAAAGGGCCTTCCAGTCCGGTTCTCTTCTACCCCGGGGTTCTGTCCCACCAGCATGATATCTGCATCCAGCGGCCCTTCGCCCTCCACAAACCGGTGTTCTCTGCATATCTGTAAATCCCGGATCTTCATGATGATTGTTCACACAGAGAAAGAAGCTTTGACCACCTTGCATCCACTTCCTTTTGAATATGTGCAATCATGGTTGTCTGTTCCGGATCGAACAGATGCCTGAATCGGCCCTGGGCCGACAACCAGTCCGTAATATCGCGCTTTTTCCGGGGCTTGTAATTCAATCGATACGTACCGTCAGTGATCCGGATCTTTGCTGGAATTAACCAGAAGAAGCCCATCCTCTATGGCAGCGGTTTTGGCCCCCTGCCCGCCCCGGCCGTGCCATCTTATTTCAAGCATGTTATCCCCCTCCGTTTCTCCATTGTAATACGTGGTAATTGTTGCTTGTGCTTTTTTTACATTAATACACCGGACCCCGGCTGATCCATCAGGGAAACACTGTATATTCAAAAATTTGACCCTGTAGAAGACCGTCCGTTTTATTCTCAAAAGATTTCTGATTTGCATGTACATGGTTTTCCTGATTGAAAATACATGATTTTCCTGATTGAAACTCCTATCCCAAAAAACGAAAATCAATCTAAACATTAATCAACGTTAAGAGGAAAAATATGACTGATCATCAAAAAAAAGACCCTAAATTCGCTGAATTCCACGGAATTGACCGTAACAGAATTAACTGGAACCCTTTTGTAGACGAATCAAACTGCATCGGGTGCGGAATGTGTGCTACCACCTGTGGCAGAGGTGTGTATAAATTTGATTACAAAAAAAGAAAAACAGTAGTTGCCCAACCGACAAATTGCCTGGTGGCTTGCCAGACCTGTTTCAATTTATGTCCGGCCAAAGCGATCAGTTTCGCCGAAGATGACAAAACCAGAGAAAAAGCACAGAAAATAGTCAAAGATTTCCACCTGATGCAAACCGTAAAACAAGAGCTGGAAAACAAAAAACAGGACCTTGAAATATAAAAAAACATCAGGCAGGCCACGTGTGTGGATTCAACCATTGTTCTCTATGGTGAAAATCGGCTCAACTTTGGTGGAGTGTTCCGCTAAATGGGTTACTCGACGTAGATGTAAGGGTGCGGCATGAAGGCAGCAGGTCTCATATCCCTTGTCATCATCCTGTTGTACCCTGTGACTGTGTGCGCCAACTCGGGCATGGAGAACATCGCCTACGGTGCCAAGAGCGCGGGGATGGGGGGGACATCCATCGCTGTGGGCGACGACACGAGCGTGATGAACACCAACCCCGCTGCAATATCGAAGATCGATGGCCGAAGAATCGACATGAATCTGGAGACAATGCTCCCTATGTTTTCCTTTGAAAACCCCATGAACGATACCGAAGGGAACCCTCCGATCTACCTGATCCCATCTGCCGGTTTTGTGTGGCATGACCCGGAGAGCAGATGGTCATTCGGGGTGGGAATGTACAATGAAGGAGGAACAGGAACGGATTATGGATCCTTGAGGGTGAATAACGATGTGATGGGACCCGGGATTGGAATCACCAACATCGAATATTTTTCGCAGTTCAGCTACATGAAAGTCACCCCGACTGTTGCGTATAACCTTACGGATAACCTGTCGGTGGCCCTGTCTCCGAATGCGGGCTATTCCACAATGCGGATGAAGATGCCTTTTTATGAGCCTTCCATGAATCGTTTCTGGGCTGCGGACATGGACGGAGATGCCATCGGCCTGAGTACCAGGGTGGGGCTGCTGTATAATCCCTCCGATGGCTTGGGGTTCGGAATTGCCTACTCCACTCCTGCGGATATCGACATCAAGGGCGATGTAACCATGACGGCTCCCACGGGCGATATTCCCGGGATGCCCCAGCAGTCTCTCATGAGGGGCGATCTGGAGATGAACATCGGATGGCCCCAATCCATCAAGGCAGGCGTGTTCAGGAGGATAAAGAGCCTTGGCGGCCTCATCCTGGCCTTTGATGTGGAGTGGCTGAACTGGTCCGCCTATTATAACAAGATCCCTGTCAAGATGACCCATGTGACCATGAACGGTTGCCCGGCCCCCGACAAGACCTATGAAATGCATACGGATTGGGACGATCAGTGGGTCTTTAAACTGGGGGTGGAATATCCAGTCACGAAGCGACTCAGACTGAGAACGGGTTACGTCTACGGCAAAAACCCGGTGCCTCCGGAAGGTGCACTGGCCGTGATGAATCCCTTTGTCGAACATCACATTACCGGAGGGCTGGGGTATTCCATTGGCAATCATTTTGAATTCAATACGTCGGTTGTCTATGGGATCCAAAACGACGTCAACGTGGGAGTCAACCACAACATATCTCCGGATATGGCGAACAGCACGACAGGGATGGAATTTGTCTCCATGTCTATGATGTTGTCTTATAAATGGTAGGGAAAGCGGTTTTCATCTTACAAAGCTATTTTATATGATCCGAGAGTGCTTTCCACAAAAGTGAATTCCCAGGTGGACAACGCCCGGGCCGAGGATCTGGCCTCCGGCGGTAAACAACAACCTGATCATAATTAACCACTGCCGGCCTGTTTTTCGGTCCGGCAGTGGTCTACCAAAAATGGATTCAAAGCCTGGTTCAGCAAATACTCCTTGTTCCGGGGTTAATGAAAATATGCCAGAGAAGATCTGAATTCTTCGTCAATATCTCCCACCATTGATTTCATGGCATTTTTTACTTTGTCAATGGCGTCCTGCTGGTCGGCGCGCTGTAATGCATCAAGCTCTTTTTCCAGATCCTGCAGTGCGGTTTTCAGGCTGCTGATTTTTTCAGCACATATTTTGTGGTTGACCGAATCTGTCTGGCTTTTTTCTGCAATAAACTTTTTTTCAAGTTCGCTGACTTTGTCTTTGTAATTTTCCAGCGTTTGTTTCAATTCATTTTCAATTTCTTTTTTTGTTGTCATTTTTTCCTCCTCGTTTCTGCGTTTATTTTTATTTGACAATGATACACCGGTCCCTCCGCCTGATCCATCGGGGAAATACTGTACATTCAATCGTTCTGTCCTGTAGATGGGATTCAGTGTCAAAAACCGGTCAAAGCGTTCTGTTTGTTTTCCACTGCAACAAAGAACCTTGCCGGCCTTACAAAAATTCTACATATCCGGCATCTGTTTTTTTACATACCACCGCTGTTGCATGTACATGGTTTTCCTGATTGAAAATCATATTTTAAAAAACGAAAATCAAGGACAGAAAAAGCAACTGATTCCATCATCACAAAACCGCTGCTGCCGGCCAGTTCTGCGGGCCGGCAGCAGGATACAAAAAAGAGGGATGCCATGACAGATTTCAAAAAACAGTTTGATCCATTTTTACAAAAAATGACCGCAGAAAACTTACCCGGGATTGCCATAGACAATTTCAGGCATCACTATAAACATCTCGTAAATGAAAAAACCGGTCTCATTCCGGAAACCGATATCAGGCCGGTTCAAACCCTTTTTGACATTGGCTCCCTGAATGGCCGAAAACACGCGGACATAACCAACACCGGCAGGCAGCACATGCCCAAAACCGTGAATATCAAATTAAACGGCGGGCTGGGAACCAGCATGGGTTTGAACGGACCCAAAAGCCTGATAAAAGTGAAATCGCTGTTGTCTTTTCTGGATATTGCGGTGTTGCAGAACCGGCACCTGAATCCTGATGTCCCGTTGATATTCATGAACAGTTTTTCAACCAGACCCGACACGCTCGAGGCATTGACCGCTTATCCCTGGTTACAGGAAAGCGCTTTGGCCATGGATTTCATTCAGCACAAGGTTCCCAAGGTTGACGCAACCCTTCTTGGACCCGCCGAACACCCTGAAAACACGGATCTGGAATGGTGCCCTCCGGGTCACGGCGATGTATATGCGGCCCTGGTCAGCAGCGGCATGCTGGATCAATTATTGGAAAATGGGTATGAATATGCTTTTTTATCCAACATTGACAATCTGGGCGCTGTCATCGATCCGGCCATCCTGGGGTATTTTATTGAAAACAACTTCAGCTTTATGATGGAAACCGCGGAGCGCACTGCAAACGACAAAAAAGGCGGCCACCTGGCCCGGTCGAAATCCGGCGGATATCTGCTGCGGGAAATCGCCCAGTGTTCACAAAATGACGAGGAGATGCAGGCATTCCAGGACATTCAAAAACACCGGTATTTCAACACCAATAACCTGTGGATACATTTACCAACATTACAGCGGATCATAATGCAAAAAAAGGGGGTTATGCCTTTGCCCCTGATCT
The DNA here is from genome assembly GCA_034522435.1 of Desulfotignum sp. Lineage (GTDB taxonomy): Bacteria > Desulfobacterota > Desulfobacteria > Desulfobacterales > Desulfobacteraceae > Desulfotignum. The sequence goes on along the minus strand of JAXHLJ010000005.1, from coordinate 17,850 downwards.
GGAACCAGAAGACCGTGGATCCCCGTGACCCCGATTCCCTGCCTGTGTATCAACTGGAAACAGCCATGGGAAGCGCCATCTCGATCTTTGACCGGGCCGGCGCCATCCGGGTTCCCCGGACACGGTTCATCCCTGTAAAAAACACCAATGATTTACTGGCCGTAAGGTCTGACCGGTATATATTAACTGATCAGTTCCAGATCATTCCCAATCCAAGACAAAAAACAGATGATATCCAGATCGATCTGGACCCTGCATATTACAAATTTATCGATGATTTTGAAAACCGCTTTTCAGCCGGTGCACCCTCGCTGAAAAACTGTCATTACCTGACTGTCCAGGGTGATTTTGCCTTTGGTAAAGATCTGATATTCACAAAAGACACCATGCTGATCAATACCACGGGCAACAGATTCAACATCAACGATCACCAACGGTTTTTCGGGGGCTCTGTCCTGGTTACCGATGCCATTAAAGGAACGCATGTGATCCCTGTAAACAAAAAGGTGGAAGGAACGACAGTAATCCCGGCAAGCAAACGCAGCGGTACAAACGATTTCCGTGAAAACCGTGGGGCCCAAATCAGCCGTACCGGCTGAGGTGCCGTTGTGGGATTCAGTGCCACGCACCTGTCAAAGAGGTCTGTTTGTTAAAAAAAAACCACAAATACCTTACGCCTGGTATTTTAACAATCTTTATATAATTTTAAGGAGGACTCATGAAGTATTTCACCCCAAAACAAAACCCGATTGTATTTTTTTGCATTGCAGTCACAACCCTGTTTTTTTTCCTGCTTGCGGGCAGCGGAACAGGCATGGCTGCAATAACCATGACAGACACCAATATTGAAATTGCGGTGGAAGAAGAACTGATGCAGGATCAGGCCGTACCATCCTATCTGGTGGATATCCAGTGTACCGAGGGTGTTGTTACCCTCACCGGCAGTGTGGACAATCTTTTGGCCAAAGAACGGGCACGTGCCATTGCAGAAACGGTCAAAGGAGTCCGTTCGGTGGTCAACCGCATTGAAGTGATCCCGGAAATGCAAAAAACCGATATTGAGATTCAGACGGATGTGGCCGATGCATTGTTCGTGGATCCGGTCACGGAATCGTTTGAAATCGATGTCAGTGTAAATGACAACGTGGTTACCCTTGACGGCAAGGTTGATTCCTATCTTGAAAAAAAAGCCGTTGAAAAGGTGGCCAAAAGCATCGGCGGGGTGAAAGAGGTGAAAAACCTTGTCACGTATGACTATAAAACATCCCGTTCAGACACGGAATTGGCCAGTGAGATCAAAGCAGCTCTTCAATGGGACAACCTGGTGGATGATGCATTGGTGCAGGTATCGGTAAAAAACCGCAAAGTCACTCTCACGGGAACCGTGGGCAGTGCTGCGGAAAAAAGACGGGCCATGACCAAGGCATGGCTGCCGGCAGGCATCAAAGAAGTGGATGCAAGCCGGCTTACGGTAGAACGCTGGGCCCGGGATACGGATCTGCGGACCCAAAAATATGTACAAAAATCTGATGACAAGATTCAGGATGCTGTTGACAAAGCCATTTTATATGATCCAAGAGTGCTGTCCACAAAAGTGAATACCCGGGTGGACAACGGCCGGGTTACCTTGACCGGCAAGGTCAATACCCTTTCAGCCAAACAGGCTGCGGCAGAGGATGCCAGAAACACGGTAGGCGTAATCCGGGTGAAAAACCAGATAAAGGTCACCCCGCCGGCACAGGCAATGAGCAGCCAGGAACTGAAACAAACCATCATGGATAAATTCAGAAGAGATGCGTATGTGGATAATTTCGAAATCACGGTAAGTGCCCTGGGCGGGATGGTGAATCTGTATGGAACAGTGGACACGTATTATGAAAAAGCCCGGGCCGAGGATCTGGCCTCCGAGGTACAAGGGGTGTATGCGGTAAACAACAACCTGATCGTGCAAAAGGACTGGGATCCTTTTGTGTATAAGCCCTATGTGGATGACTCCTATATCTATGATTATGACTGGTATTCTTACCAGCCGAATGTGACCGCAACCAAAGATGACTCGGCAATAAAAGACAATATTGAAAGTGAATTGTTCTGGAGTCCTTTTGTTGATTCGGACCAGGTAACCGTGATGGTGGATGACGGCACAGCCACGCTTACCGGACAGGTGGATTCCTGGTCTGAATATAATGCTGCGACCCAAAATGCCCTTGAGGGCGGTGCCGTGGTTGTGGACAATGAACTGACCATATCCAGTGTGACCCCGTAACCTGATCATAACAACCCACTGCCGGCCTGTTCTTCGGTCCGGCAGTGGGTTATCAAACGATACACGCAAATACAGTGAGAGAATAAATGAAACCAGCCATACTTTTTGAGCAAATAGAAGATAAAAAAGTCAGGTGCCGCTTATGTCATCACGGATGCCGCATATCTGATCAGAAATTCGGTCTGTGCAATGTCCGGCAGAATCTGGACGGTAAACTGTATACCCTGGCCTATGGCAGGGTTATTGCCTCGCATATCGACCCCATTGAAAAAAAGCCGCTGTATCATTTTTTGCCGGGCAGTTCTGCCTACTCCATCGGTACGGCAGGCTGCAATTTTACGTGCAGTTTCTGTCAGAACTGGCAGATTTCTCAAGCGGTGAAAAAAGGGGATAAAACGCTTCCCGGAAAACCCATGAGTCCTGAACAGATTGTTCACAACGCGGTGGAAAGTAACTGCAAAAGCATTGCATATACCTATACGGAACCAACGATCTTTTTTGAATATGCCTATGATACGGCCAGACTGGCCAAAGCGCAGGGATTGAAAAATATCTTTGTATCCAACGGGTACATGACAAAACAGGCCATAGACACCATCGAGCCCTTTCTGGACGGGATCAACATAGACTTGAAAGCCATGAATGATGCCTTTTACAAAGATATCTGCCAGGGAAGGCTGGAACCGGTCCTAGATAACATCCGGTATATAAAAGAAGCAGGCATCTGGCTGGAGGTCACCACCCTGATTGTACCAGAAGCCAATGACAGCGTGGAGGAGCTGCATGACATTGCGCAATTCATTGCCGATATAAACCCAGATATCCCATGGCATGTCAGCCGGTTTCACCCGGATTACCAGTATACCGATGCCCTTGCCACCCGCTTTCCGTTATGGAAGCAGCGTTCAACTTCGGGAAAACGCAGGATTGCATTATGTATACATGGGCAATGTCATCAATGATAGCAAAGATACCAGAAATACCCGGTGCCGGAATGCAGCCACCCGGTAATCACAAGAGACCTCAATCAGGTGAAAATGGATCTTACAGAAAAAAACAGGTGCCCGGGCTGTGGTGCGGTTGTGGCAGGTGTTTATGAATAATATATTTGAAGATAAATAGGTTCCCCATAAATTAATGATTTCAACATCCTTTTTAAGAAAAAGGGAATTGGTTTTGAAAACTGTCTGGATAATGGTTTGATTTTTTTTGATTTCTTCTGCCCAGGCAGATGAACGCGCATCCCGTATGGCCCTGGAAGCCGCACAGCAGGCACAGGATATGGCAGATGGCGCATATCAGGAGGAACTGGTAAAAATAGTTATCCCTACATCAAGGAAATGATATGAGTCACGATCACAGTCATGAGGTAGGTAATTACAATCGCTCATTTGCTATTGGCGTTATACTCAATATCGTCTTCGTTGCGATTGAAGCCGGTTATGGGGTATTTGCTGACTCACTTGCACTGATAGCGGACGCAGGACATAACTTAAGTGATGTGGTCAGCCTATTGCTTGCCTGGGGGGCAAGCGTACTCGCTAGAAAAGCTGCAACAGAAAAGAGAACGTATGGCTTCCGAAAGGTTACCATTTTGGCTTCTATGGCCAGTGCAATACTTTTACTTGTTGCACTTGGAGGTATTACTTGGGAAGCCGTCGGGCGCTTTCTCAACCCGCAGCCCGTTGAAGGTATGACAATTATTATTGTGGCTGGAATAGGCGTCGTGATCAACACTTTGACTGCGTTACTTTTTGTCAAAGGTCAAAAGCATGATCTAAATATTCGAGGTGCTTTCCTTCATATGGCTGCTGATGCCGGGGTATCCTTGGGTGTGGTGTTCGCTGGCATATTTGTTCTATACAAAGGCTGGTTGTGGATCGATCCTGTCGTTAGTCTGGCGATTGTCGCTGTTGTTTTTATCGGGACATGGGGGTTACTTCGTGATTCCATCAATTACTCTATCGATGCTGTTCCAAGGAGTATAGACATTGCCGGAATCAATCAATACTTGAACAGCTTTGAACATGTCTGCCGCATTCACGATTTGCATGTCTGGCCGCTGAGCACGACCGAAATTGCCCTGACTGTTCATATAGTTGTTAATAGAGAATCGTTAGACAATAATTTCCTACAAAGTCTTCAAGAACACCTTCACGATCATTTCGGAATAGAGCATTCGACAATTCAGGTTGAGGCATTTGCGCAGGGTAATAACTGCATGCTGGATAGGCATAACTCTGTATAATTTTAGTTTAAATAGAAATAAAAATGATATAATTATATAAGGAAATGGGATGGGGGTTATAAAATGAGTTTATTTATAAATCAACTTATAAAATTAGTTATAAGATATCCTAATTTTATGGAAACTGCTGGCATATGAAGATGAATATGAAGCTTTGCTGGCAAATCTCAAGCGCATGTCAGACCAGGAAGCGTGATCGGGCATGACTTTTTTGAAGTCTCAGGTTGCGAGGGGGTTCCTGCCGTAAAATTCGTCCTGTGCAATATAATGGTGAAAGACCAGGAGGCGTTCAAGAACATCAACAAAAGAACGCTTGATGCAGGATATTATAATACATGATTTTCCATTTTTTGATGGGTATTTTCCCTGATTTCAATTTTTTCCTGACTCATATATTTATACAAACATGGAAAATCTGACCATTGAAGCTGTCAGGGGCAAAGGAGGCCCCTAAGATGAAGATATTGTTAATTTATCCTGAATTTCCGGATACGTTCTGGTCATTCACCCATGCCTTACACTTTATCGGGAAAAAAGCTGCTTTTCCGCCGCTGGGATTGATCACGGTGGCGGCCCTGCTGCCGGAAAAATGGGACAAACGCCTCGTGGATACAAATGTGGAACGTCTGAAGGACAAGGATATTGTATGGGCCGACCTGGTGTTCATCGGCGGTATGGCGGTGCAGCGCACATCGGCCCGGCAGATCATTGACCGCTGCAAAGAATTGAATGTAATGATTGTAGCCGGCGGGCCGCTTTTTACCTGTGAGCCTGAAGCGTTCAAAACCGTGGACCACCTGGTGCTGGATGAAGCAGAACTGAGCCTGCCCGAATTTTTGGCAGATTTCAGCATGGGCCGGGCTAAAAAAATATACCGGGCCGCAGGGTTCTGTGATCCCGATGACACCCCGGTGCCCCTGTGGGGACTTTTAAACAGGAAACGCTATGCCTCCATGAGCCTTCAATTTTCCAGGGGCTGCCCCTTTAACTGCGATTTTTGCAATGTGACGGCCTTGTTCGGTCATATCCCCCGATTAAAAAAAGCCGACCGGATCATCCTGGAGCTGGACCATATTTATGCAGCGGGCTGGCGCGGCAGTATCTTTTTTGTGGATGATAATTTCATCGGCAATAAGGCGTATTTGAAAAAACATCTGCTCCCGGCCTTGATTGACTGGCGCAAAGATAAAAAAGGCTGTGTGTTTTTTACGGAATCCTCCATCAATCTGGCCGATGACCCCAAGCTTTTAGACATGATGGTAAAGGCCGGGTTTGATTCCGTGTTTATCGGCATTGAATCACCGGATGAGGTCAGCCTTGCCGAATGTCATAAAACCCAGAATAAAAACAGGGATCTTCTGGAAAGCGTTGGCATCATCCACCGTTCCGGGCTGCAGGTCATGGGCGGGTTTATTGTCGGGTTTGACAATGACGGGCCTGCCATTTTCCAGCGCCAGATAGAGTTTATCCAGAAAAGCGGCATTGTCACGGCCATGGTAGGCCTGCTCCAAGCCATTCCGGGAACCCGGCTGTTTGACCGGCTGCAGCAGGAAAGCCGGGTTACTGAATCCTTTACCGGGGACAATGTGGACGGCACCACCAATATCATCCCCAAGATGGGCATGGATAATCTGTTCAACGGATACCAATCCATCATGAAACAGATCTATCAGCCGAAAAACTATTACCGTCGAATCAGGACCTTATTCATGGAACTCAAAGACCCTGAAATCATTATTCCCATTGATTTTCAGCGGTTTCTTTGCTTTTTCAGGGCAGCCTTGCGGCTCGGGGTTTTCGGAAAAGAGCGCTTCCATTACTGGTATCTGATTCTCTGGACCCTGATCCGAAAACCAAAACTGGTGCCTATGGCCATCACCCTTTCCATCTACGGCTACCATTACCGGAAAATCTGCGAGCAATATATCTACAAAGCATAAAGACCTGGCACTACAAACAGCCAAAGCACACATGGTTATCCATCGCATGCGATGAATCCGGCAAGCCGAAACCAAGACATTGCTGACCTTATAAAGGTTCTACATATCCGGCATCGTTTTTTTACATGCAGCCGCTGTTACATGTACATGGTTTTCCTGATTGAAAATCATACCCCAATAAACGAAAATTATGGTCAGACAAATCAAAGGGCGTTTTTTGAAAAAATGGTTACCCTGAAAGGTGAGGTTAATTCCTATTTCGTTACACAACTTAACAGTTTATCACGTTCTTCATATCAACAAAAACATCAGAAGATGATGCAGATCAAGCAAGGAGTCCATTCATAAATTTAACACAGAAAATCAAAGAAAAAAATCGGAATTCCAGTCTTCCGCTCCGGACGACGTCCAGGAGGAGATAGCCCGCGCCATCAAAGAACTGCAGGATTCAAAAATTATGGAAAAGGTACTGACCAAAGGGGATAAGGCACCAGATTTCACACTGGAAAATACCCGCGGAAATGACATTAATCTCAATGACACCCTTTCCTCAGGCCCGGTTGTTCTGGGATTTTATAGAGGACGGTGGTGACCGTTCTGCAACCTGGAGCTGGAAGCTCTGCAGGAGGCTCAGTCAAAATTTACATCTCTGGGGGCCACGCTTTTAATGATTTCACCCCAGACAAAGGCGCATTCCCAAAAGTTTAAGGATGAAAAAGGGCTTACCATGGAGATTTTGAGTGATCCAGGAAACAGTGTGGGTGAAAAATACGCTCTCATCTATACTTTTACCGAGGAGCTCAAGCAGGCATACCTGCAGCTGGGCATCGATCTGGAAGAATACAACAGCGGTGATGTCTGGCGACTGCCCCTGGTAGCCCGTTATATCATAGACCAGAAGGGGATCATTCAATATGCTGTTGTCAGTGCGGATCATACTGACAGGGTTGAACCGGAACATACCCTGAAAGCCCTGGATGCTTTGGAAAAACAACTTGAAAAACCAGTTTCACCGGTTTATTTTTATTGAGAATCATCTTGGTTCACAACTGTACAAAACAAAAACCAGGAATATTTTATTTCAATTATCTAAAAAGGAGGATTGAAAATGCCATCAACACCACAACATTGTCCAGGTTTTCAAAATTTTAAAGATCTCAAGTCATTTGTGCCTGTCCTGAATAAGGAGCAGCAGACCATGAAAAACTATTCCCGAAAAATTTTCAGATGGATTTTCCTTTTATCGGCAGGACTCTTTGTGTTTGCCCACTCAGCCTATGCACACTGTCAGTTGCCATGCGGTATCTATGATGATAACGCAAGGGTTCTGTCCATGTTGGAAGATGTAAGAACCATAGAAAAAGCGATTAGACTTATAAAAGAATTGAGCAGCAGCAACGACCCCTTAAGCCAGAACCAGCGGATTCGCTGGATTATGAACAAGGAAGAGCATGCCCAGAACATCATATCAACCATCTGTGATTATTTTCTGACCCAGCGGGTGAAACCGGATGCAGATGATTACCTGAAGCGTCTTGAAAAACACCATATTGTCATCATTGGTGCGATGAAGGCAAAGCAAAATGTTGACATGGAGATCGTCAAAAAATTGAAAAAAGATGTTGAAGCACTTTTATCTTATTACCCGGCACATGATCATGATCAGTAAAAAAAATCTGTTTGGTTAAAGTGGACCCTGCATATTACAAATTCATCGATGATTTTGAAAAACGCTTTTCTACATTTGAAAAACGCTTTTCTACAGGAGCACCTTCCCTGAAAAACTGTCATTACCTGTCAGAAATACACCATTTTTCAATTACAACTACAGAATTCACCTCATTTACTCCGGGGCATCGATCAGGTTATTTTTTGTACGGGACTCGGGACTATATGCACAAAACTTATAGCGGCACAATCTGGGAGATTTTTTATGACAGAACATAATGAAATGTTAAAAGAATCCATTGCTAAAGTCATGCATCAAAACAAAGGGCTTGATGCCACCGGGATTGAAGCATACAAAATCCAGGGAATACTTTTTTAAAAGGAACTGTCGGGAGAGTGAAAAATCGCTGGCAGAACAGATTGCTTTTTCCATACCCGGTGTTGTCGAGGCGGATAATCAATTGTCCATCCGGCAGGACACCGCTGGAAATTTTTCTGAGAATTTTTCAGGGAACACTGATACAAAAATTGCGGCACTCACGAAAATTACCGCCATCCCCCATATAGCAGTTATGGAACCGGAAGTATCCTTAAGTTAATAAGAACAAAGCATTAATACAACATCATCCTGCATGCGGTAGAGATTATGGCAAAAAAAGACAAAGACAAAAACGGGCGGCCGGAAGATCTGAAACAAAACGAAGACCTATCCGACCAGGAAAGGGCTGAGGCTGAAGAGAAAAAAACCATTCAAGAGGCCGAGGCCCGGGGAGAATCCGAGCGGAAATCAGCGTCTCACGCACCGGAAGACGAAGCGCCAGAAAACGAAGCATCAGAAGATGAAACGCCTCGTGTTGAAGATCAGCCACAAAATGGATCCTCCGGGCAAAAGCTGTTTCCGGTGGTCGGCATCGGCGCATCCGCCGGTGGACTTGAAGCCCTGGAACAGTTCATATCAGGGCTTGCAGAAAAAGCGGCATCGCTTTTGTCATTGTCACCTATACCCATCCGGATCACCCCACCCGCATGCCGGAATTGCTCCGGCGCGATTCAGGTGTTACCTTCGTGCTTATCGAAGATGAAATGACAGTTGAAACCGATACGGTCTATGTCCCTCCTTCGGATAAGGATGCCATCATAGAAAATGGCGTACTCAGGTTGCAAAAGCGGTCCAGCCGATCGCATGTTCATATGCCGATTGATATTTTTTTACGTTCTCTTGCCGAGGAAAGAGGCGATAAAGCGGGCTGCGTTATTCTATCGGGTACCGGTACCGACGGCACAGGCGGACTGCGGCTGATCAAGGAAAATGCCGGGATAGCCGTGGCTCAGGACCCGGAGTCAGCCCGGCATGGGGGCATGCCGGCAAGCGCCATCGAGACCGGGATGGTCGACTATATCCTGACACCACAGGAAATGGCCGATCAGCTGATTGCGTACTTCCAGCATCCGGCTGTACTGAAGACCGAGATCCAGAAAAACGGAAATTCTTCCGAGCACCTGTCTAAGATTCTTACCTTTCTGGCGGACCGTACCGACCATGATTTTTCTAGTACAAAAAGAGCACCGTGGTAAGACGAATCGAAAGACGTATGGGTGTCACCCACTGCAACTCCATTTGAGGATTATCTTACGTTTCTTCACGACAACCCGGATGAAACCCACATGCTGTTCCAGGATCTGCTCATCGGGGTTACCAATTTTTTCGAGACCCTGAAGTATTTACCTTTGTGGAAGAAGAGGTTCTCCTAAAGCTTTTTTCAGAGGGAGACAGTAACGAAAATTTCAGGGTCTGGGTAGCGGGGTGTTCGACCGGGGAAGAGGCATACTCCGTTGCGATCATTATCCGGGAAACCATGCAAAAGTTTGAAATCAATCGCTCCTTGCAGATTTTTGCAACAGATATCGATGAAAACGCCATCCATAAGGCCCGTCAGGGCGTCTACCCGAAAACATCGCCGCAGATGTCAGCAAAACCCGACTTGATACCCTTTTTTACCGAGGAGGAAAACCACTACCGGGTCAACAAGAAGATCCGGGAACTGATTGTCTTTGCAGAGCAGAACGTCCTTCGCGATCCCCCTGTTCATGCACCTGGATATGCTGGTTTGCCGAAATCTTCTCATTTACCTGGAACCTGCGGCCCAGAACAAACTCATTCCCTTGTTTCATTACAATTTGAAAGCCGGAGGAATACTTTTTCTGGGCACATCTGAATACCCCGGCCGGTTTGAGGATCTTTTCACCCCGATTCACAAACGCTTCAGCATTTATAAAAAACGGGACCAGAGAAGCCCCTCTTTCGCATCCTGACAACATTTCCAACCGGTACAAAGCGCGCTCCCCGGATCACACCTCAGAAAAGCCCTCGCGAGGGTGCAGATGACGGGGACATTGCCCAGACCGTGAAAAAGAAACTTTTACAACATCATACACCAGCCTGTGTGATCGTTAATGCCTATGGCGACATCATTTATTTCCACGGCCGAACCGGAAAATACCTGGAGCATGCGCAAGGAAAATCAAACCTCAGGATCACTGAGATGGCCCGGCAGGGACTTCGGTACGCCCTTTCCGCAACCCTGCGCAAGGCTGCGGAAAACAATGAAAAAGCAGTCGAATCCGGAGTCCGGGTAGAAACAAACGGCGGGCACGTACATATCGATCTGACTGTGCAGCCGTTTACTGAACCGTCCATGAAGGATCACTTCATGGTTCTTTTCACTGAGCTGCCGGAATCTCTTTTTGATTTTGAGCACAAGGAGGAGGGCGCAAAAGAGGTTCCGGAAAATGAGGCGGCCCGGCGCATCGCTGTCCTGGAACAGGAACTTACGGAGCTGAAAGGGGATCACCGGACCACCCAGGAGGAACTGGAAACTTCCAACGAGGAGCTCGAAATCGGCCAACGAAGAGATGCATTCTTCCAACGAGGAAATCCAGAGCACCAATGAGGAGCTTGAATCGTCCCGGGAGGAACTTGAATCCTTGAACGAGGAACTCTCCACGGTTAATAACGAACTCCACCAGAAGATTACCGAGGTCCAGGAGGCTTACGGCCGGATCACCGATGTCCTCAACAGTACCGGAGTCGCCATCTTGTTTCTGGACAATGATTTTCAGGTAAAACGGTTTACCGAAGAGGCCTCCCGGCTGATCAATCTCATCGACAAGGATATAGGCAGGCCCCTTGATCACATCTCCCACAACCTGGATATCGGCAACTTGACGGACAAGATTCGTTCCGTGCTCAAGCAGTTGTCCCACAGTGAAGAAGAGGTCCAAACCATTGACGGCCATTGGTACCGGATGCGCATTATGCCGCATCGGACCGACAACAACCGTATCGAGGGGGCGATTCTGACCTTCATCAATATCGATCCCCAGAAAAAGGCCCAGGAAAAACTTGACAATTCTTTTCATTCATACAAACGGTTTACCGAAGCCATTGTTGACACGGTCAGGGAATCACTTCTGGTTCTGGATGCAGACAAACGGGTGGTCATGGCTAACCGCCAGTTTTACGAGACCTTTCAAACATCACCCAAAAAAACGGAGAAACGACCTTTTTTCGACCTGGAAAACAGTCAATGGGATATCCCTGAGCTGCGGCAACTTTTGAAAGATATCACAGAGCATGACCGTGCATTTCAGGACTACGAAATAACGCTTCATTTCGAAACCATGGGAGACAAGCTATTGCGGCTCAATGCCCGGCGCCTGCGGGATAAAAATCCGGATCAGGACCGCATCCTTTTGGCCATCGAAACTATAACCCAATCAGAAAAGCGGCCGCCAACTGACCAGGAAGGATAGACCATGCCTTATGATAAGAAACATTTAGATCTTCAGCAATTACGGAAAAAAGCGGAGCGGATTGTCGATGAGCGGAAGGAGGAAACGTTTGAAAAAAGTGAATCCGACATATCCGACATGGTCCGCCTTATCCATGAGCTTGAAGTCTACCAGGAGGAGGTGGAGACTTCAAAACCAGGAGCTGAGACATAGTGCGAAAAATCTTGAAAACGCCCGCAACGAGTGGTACGAGCTTTTCGATGCCGCCCCGGTCGGGTTTGCTAATCAAAACAGACTGAGCATGATCGAACGGTGCAACCAGGCGGCTGCCCGGCTTCTCACCGGAACCCGGCATCCCATGGGCGGACGCTCGATGCTGCCCCGGATCCATCCGGATGACCGGGAAATTTATCATTCTCTTGCCAGGTCGATGGAGGAGAATCCCGGGGTCGCCTCGTCCCGGGAGCTGCGGCTTGTTCAGGAAAACAGAGGAACTGTCTTTGTGCACATGGAGGGTTCCGTTGTAAAAGACGCTGAAGGGGAATTCAATCAATTCCGTGTGGCCCTGGTGGATATCAGTGACCAGAAAGCCTATGAAAATATTTGAAAAAGATCTGGGGGAGCTGGAGGAGTGGACAGCCGAACTTGCGGCGCGAAACCGCCAGCTTGCAAGGCTCACCAGTGAACTCACCCTGGCCGAACAAAGGGAGCGCAAACGCATTGCTGAAATTTTACATGACCATCTCCAGCAGCTGCTTGCCGGGGCCCGTCTCCACCTGGAAATCCTCTTGGAAAAGTTGGTGTGGAGGATACGGCGGCCTGCAAAACCGCATTTGATTTGATAACAAATTCTATAGAAATATCCCGAACGCTTTCCTCGGAACTGTCACCGCCGGTCCTCTACCAGAAAGAACTGCCGGAAGCGCTTCGATGGCTGGCCCGGTGGATGGCCGCCACCCACCGGCTTGACGTTGACCTCGATCTGCCGGATGATTTTGTTTATCTTCGGGAAGATCTCCGGGTGCTTCTTTTTCATTCGGTACGGGAGCTTCTTTTCAACGTGGTCAAGCATGCAGGAACATCGACTGCACAGGTCGTCATGCAGGAGCAAAACGGACGTATCCGGATCATGGTCAAAGACAAGGGGCGCGGGTGTGATCCAAAAAATTTGACAGTGACTGCTCCGGGTGAGGGATTCGGCCTTTTTGCCATCCGGGAAAGAGTGGAACTTCTTGGGGGAAACCTGGAGACTGCGAGCGCGCCGAATGAAGGCGTCACCACAACAATCTTTCTGCCGGTCCAACCCACGGCATATGCAACTCCGGACAGCCGTCTCTGATTGCTGAAGAATTTCAGAAGAGTATAGGCCCTCCGGCAAACCCTCCTCCGTCCAACGGAAAAATCCGGGTAATGCTGGTTGATGATCATACAGTGATGCGAAAGGGGCTTTTATCATTTCTTTCTGGGCACGATGATATCGAGATTGCAGGAGAAGCGGCTGATGGTGAAGCGGCTGTGGAACTGGCGCAGCAGATCCAGCCGGAAGTTATTCTCATGGATATCAACATGCCGAAAATGAACGGGGTGGAAGCGACCCGCCGGATCCGATCAAAAATGCCCGACATCCGGATTTATGGTCTTTCCATGTACGAAGCCGAAGACCAGGCCCATGCCATGGCCGAAGCCGGGGCGACCGGGTACCTGAGCAAAAGCGGAAGCTCTGAATCCCTTCTGGCAGCCATACGCGGTCAATGACAAAAAAGTTGGTGCCCATCCAAGCATATCGGTTTCCTCCCTTATAATAATTACTTTCACATAGAAAAAAGACTGCATTGCGCTATTGCATCTTTTCTCCGGCATCTGAAAGATATTGCTCTTCAGACGGATGTTACAGGCTTGGAATTCTTTTGCATATAATCACCGGAAAAATACATGTTTCTCCTCATTGAAGATTGTTCCTGAAAAAGATGAAAATTTTTGTCCAGAATACAAAAAGCATACTGTTCTGCTTCTTTGACGTAAAGGAGGTCGAGAGGTGGATAGAACTGCCCAGAGGTGAATCGGGATCATGAAACCCTTTACAATAAGGAGGACAAAGATGGAAAAGACTGCGAGAAAGCAGCTTTTAAGAAACACTGCAATTGTGTGCGCGCTGTTGCTGACCGCGGCGGTGTGGATGATCTGTCCGGTCATGCGCGCAGGTTCCTGCGGAAGTGGACCCGAAACCAAAAGCCTACATGCCGGTGGCTATTGAAGAAGACTCCGATACCACCATGAAACAGGATGTACAGGCCAAACCAAAAGTTATGGAACGGCAAAAAAAACTTTGGAAAACGGTAACGATCTGAGCGACCGCCTGCAGTATGATGATGTCCGGAAAAGCTGGAAACCGATCCAGAAAGGGGTACGGGTAAAACTTCCAGAAGGGATGACCTGGGATAAGCTGAACGTCATGAAACCTGCTGAAATAAAATCAGACCTGTTTCCCGAAGGATTTCTGCCGCTTCCCCATACCAAGCATGCCACCGGAGGACAGGTATTTCCCGAGGACCAGATCACGGAGATCGAAAAACTGGAACAGCGCTCCCTGGAACGATTCGATGTGGATTTTGATATCCCAAAACATTTTATACCCGAATTTCCTCCTCCCATTTATTTGACCACCCGGCCGGATCTGGGAGATGTTTCCCAGGGAAAATTGCTGAGTATTGACAACTACGATGCAACGATGAAGGGTATTCTCACGCCGGTTCAGATGGAAGGATTGAGGCTGCTGCTCGACGCCTTTTCCGCAGCAGCAGTTCAACCAGACCGAGGATCGGAAGGTGAAAAATCCCAGCCTCGGGGTATCCTGGCCTGGACTGTCATTCCAATGGCCATACCAACGCGGCCTATCACTTAAATCCGGACACACGGCCCCAAGCGGCCCGATTCCGGCTGCAACGGTGAGCTTGCGGGTCTGTTCAACCAGCAGATCCACGGCTCAAAGCGTTCCCTGCGGTCCGTAGAAGATTTTACGGAGTTTGAACAGCGAACTGCCTACTTCTCGACGGAGATCACGTGATTGCTGCAAAAAGGGGTCGATCTGGCCGGACCGGGCCAGCCAGGTGGTCATGATGGCCCAGATGCAGAATCTGTTTGACTTTCCGCCGGCACCGAAATTGAACGTATTCGGCAAACTGGACCCGGATATGGCCACAGAGCAGGAAATGATGGGGCAGGAGGTCTTCTTCGGAAAAGCACAATGCAGTGTCTGCCATCCGGCACTGTTTTATAGCGGATGACGAGATGCATGACCTGAAGGTGGGTGCTTTTATGAGCCCAGAGAAAGCAATGGAAAATGGGTCACCCCTGTGGGACCCATCAAATCCTTCACCCTGCGGGGTATCAAAGACTCGCCTCCGTATATGCATGACGGGCGGTTGTTGACCCTGGACGACACCGTGGAGTTCTTCAATCTGGTTACCGAACTGAAACTGACGGATGAAGAAAAAAAAGCCCTCGTGGCATTCCACTGCGGTGCCTGTAACCCATATTGACCATGGGTAAATAATACATGACCGGCCTGGGTCCGTTGGACCGGGCCGGCATCTTCAGGGCATCTTCAATACTGACGGACCGGCCTTCATATCCGTGAACTGTTCGGTCACGAAAAACGGCTGGGTCAAAAACCGTTCCAGGCGCCTGGCCCGGTGACGGTCCGGCGGTCTTCTCTGGACAGCTCTTCGATGCCCAGCATGGAAATAATATCTTTAAGGTCCTCATATTCCGCAGGTTTTTCGAATTTCACCGGCAATGCGAGTGTTCTTCCCACAATATCAGGGGTCAGCATGCTGGAGTTGGACTGAAGCGGATCAACCGCCGGATACAACCCTTCCCCCGCTTTTTTCCGGGACAAAACAATGCTGGAAGACAAATGGCCGAAGTGTGGACTGCGGCAGGGTCCGTGTACTCGTCCGCAGGTACATATACCGCTCTTCTCCTTCTCTGCATCGTCCCCGATCCCGCAAAACAGGCTGACCCCTTCATGGATGCCCACCATGTCGCGAATCATCTCCATGATCAGAACGGTTTTCCCGACACCGGCACTGCCGAAAAACCCGCTTTTACCGCCCTGTTCCAGGGGAGGATTATCGATCACCTTGATACCTGTTTCAAAAATCTTTGTGGATACTTTCTGCTTGTCCATTGACGGCGGAGATCCGTCGAATGGTCCGAAAGGCTGCATCCGAAACCGGTTCCTTCTTAAGGTTATCCACTCGGAAATGTGCTACCGAAATTCGACACCATTATGAAGGTGCTTCGGGCCGTCAATTTCAAGCTGAAAGTGGGAGAAGTCCGGGCCATGATCACTAACGTCGGTTTGGATCCCCCCCGGGGTGATTCAATTCCGGTCATATCTTACCTCCTAATTATCAACCGATTAGCTTCATCGATGCTTGTTTGTTAAGGTTGAATACCATTTAGTCTATATGGATTCGCTCCCCTTGTTTAAAGAATGGTATTGGAAAAACACCACCTGGTCCGGGGTGATCTGCTTGATATCCATAAAATTCATATGCGTTATGTTCTGTTTCAAAGCCTGGTTTTCGTAAGGATGCGGTCTTTCTTCCAGGCGGGTCACCACGGGTTCGGCGAAGAGAGGCATCCGAACACGGTTTTATCAACTCCTCTTTGGCTCTTTGCCGCATGGGTTTTCTGCCTCTACCGGATCACCGTTTTATGATCTTAGTTCGAGCAGTTTCATGGTCTCTCGCATGAACGCAGGGAGGTTGGCTGGTTTAGTACGTGATCACATCGGCATCAACAACCACCCCCACCCCTTAGTACGCCGCTTTTAGTTCATTAGCCACCGACATGTAGCAGGTACCGGACTCGCCCTTTCAAGAGGCCGGCGCTGATCAATATCTGCGGGCCGTGACAGATGGCTGCAACCGGTTTAATGTGAAGAAAAGCTCGGCGATGTCCAGCGCTTCGGCTTGTTTGACGCCACTGCCGGCGCTTTGGGCAGGACCAGGATTGGGATCGTCACGTTGACCTCTTCAACGTGTTCGTCCACGGCCACTTCGTAGCCGTGCTTGCCGGTGACGGCCCCCGGTTGACGAGGCCACCGTCACTTCGATGCCCGCTTCAGTTGGTAGTAAGGGACCAGCAACCAAGTCGAAAATTGTCCGGACGAACAATGAATGCTTTCATATTCCTCCTTATTTGCCCATTTATTTTTTTATCTGTTCGACATTAACCGCCGCAGGCGTTGAGCCTCCTCTAATACCTGTTTATCGATAGCATTGAGCATTGTCTTCTCCTTGGCATAATTCATTGAACGTACAGACACTTAAATCCTCGAGAATCGGCACGGCGCCGCGCACTGAAATATCCGATTTTACCGTCGGATCAGCAACGCAGAGTATAGGCCTTTGTAGCCTCCTCCGTCCAACGGAAAAATCCAGACGCTGGTTGATGATCATACAGTGATGCGAAGGGGCTTTTATCATTCTTTCGGCACGATGATATCGAGATTGCAGGAGAAGCGGCTGACGGTGAAGCGGCTGCGAAACTGGCGCAGCAGATCCAGCCGGAAGTTATTCTCATAGAGTACAGATCCACAGACATGCCGAAAATGAACGGGGTGGAAGCGACCCGCCGGATCCGATCAAAAATGCCCGGCATCCGGATTTACGGTCTTTCCATGTATGAAGTCGAAGACCAGGCCCATGCCATGGCCGAAGCGGGGCGACAGGGTACCTGAGCAAAAGCGGGAAAGCTTCTTGAATCCGCTGGCAGCCATATGGTTAATGACAAAAAAGTTGGTGCCCATCCAAGTATATCGGTTTCATCCCCAGAATAATTACTTTTACATAGTACATAGAAAAGAAATTAGATTGCGCTATTGCATCTTCTTCGCGCCTTCCAGTTTTTCACCGCTTTTTTTCGTT
>JAXHLJ010000004.1:0-417693 GCA_034522435.1 Desulfotignum sp. | reverse complement strand
GGTGAACTCTTTGATTTTTGACCACTGCCCGCACAAGCCAGGTTCCCATGCCACGCAAACTGATCCGACTTACCGCCCTGTTGATACTGCTGATCCTGATGGCGGTGCTGTGGCGCTATCTGGCCGGTACCGGCTTCCTGTAACGCTGCTGGTCGTGCTGGCCGTCATCCTGCTCGCAGCTGTGATGGTGCTGATGCACAGACGACGCCAGGCTTAAGACAACTCCTGCGCACGTCTGGCCAGCAGCTCACTGTAAAACCGATTGATATTGGCAGCGAAGGCCTCGATGTCGTGCTGGCCGGCAAAGGCCACTGCCTGTTCCGAAAACTTTGCTCGTACCTCATCGTTCTCTATGAGGTAAACCAAGCGTTCGACCCAGGCATCGACCCGGTCAAACGTCTTAAAGCCGGTTTTGCCTTCCTGGATGACATCATCGGTCCCGCTGGAGCGAACCGCCACAACCGGCAAACCTGCAGCCATCGCTTCAAGTATCACCATGCCCTGGGTCTCAGACTTGGAAGCAAACACGAAGACATCGGCCATTTGATAATAGGAGGGGATTTCGTCAGGGCTGACCGCTCCGACCAGGGTCACACTGTCCTGCAGGTCCAGTGCCGCTATTTTTTCTTCCAGTGCCGGGCGTTCATCACCTTCACCAACCAGAAACAAACGTACCCTGCGTTGCGTCCGGTCTTGCAGCTGATGCATCGCATCAACCAGAAAGGCTACATTCTTTTCTTTGCCAAGCCGAGACACGCTGACCAGAACCTTGTCATTGTCAGCGATGTGATATTGCCGCTTCAGATTTGCAATTCTGTCCTGATCACGATGGTTGAACCGCTGGAAGTCAATGCCGGTCGGCTGAACAAAGATTGGTGACTTCACCCCGATCAGGCGCAGGTATTCTTCTGTCGAAAATGTCGGCACGATAACGCCGTCACAACGACTGCAAAAATGCAGTATCAGTTCGTGTGACAGGAAATTTCGGAAAATGCGACCGGGAAGCGGCACGTAATGCGCATACATTTCCAGGCGGGTGTGATAGGTGTAAACCGCCGGCACCTTGTGACGTCTGGCCAGCCGCAGTCCCCGGGAGCCAAGCCAAAAGGGGTGGTGCAGATGCACAATATCGGGTTTGTACTGATTGAACAGTTTGCCAATACCGGGCTGGAAAATATTGGCCAGCCGGAATTCCCGCCTGCTGCCGAACGCGAACAGGGTTCTTACTCGCAGCGTATCGTCTCTTGGTTCGCCATTCTGGTCGTAGCGCGGGGCAATCACTTTCACCTCGTGTCCCTGCGCTTTTAAACCGCGTAGCAGCCGTTCAATCGATATGGTCACGCCGGAAATAAACGGAAAAAAGTTATTCGTGAAAAACATCACCCGCTTTGGTTTATCCCGCCAGGGCGTATCATCCACCGAGAACTGAGAATAAAAGTCCTTGTCTTCAAACAGGGTTTCGCGCAGCTTGAGGCAAATCAGCACCAGCACGCTGAGAATAAACAGGAACCGACCGTAACTGACGTAGAAAAAGGTATAAACCGACGACCACAGGCTCTTAAACGTCCGGTACCATGAAAACTCAGACACGTCCAGTTGCCGGACATCGGCGATCATTTCATCTCCTTCAACTCTGACGTGAATGTAATGATGGAAGCTGTTTTCATCATCAACAATCAAGCCACCACCACCGCCGGTGGTAATATAGCGTACACCGGCTATGGTCTGGTCGTAATAGACGGAGATTTCAGACGAAAACACGATATCCACCTGGTAGTCTTCAAACAGGGAGCGCAGGGCAGCACTGACCTGTTCGTTTTTAAAATACTGGTCCTTCTGAAAGATCGGTGTGTTTTGCACCGGTTCATGAAGGGGTGAACTGATGAATACGAAGTGGTGCTTGGCCAGAGAATTCGACAATTCATGTGCCAGCCAATCCAGTTGCCAGTCGTAGCCTGTGTTGTCAGTACTGTCAAGAAATATGAAATGGGCGTTGGCCGCAGTAAACGAATAAAAGTGCGGTCCATACTGTTCATAAAATCTGAACCGACCCAGGTCACTGTCTTCATTGTCGCCGTAAGTGAGCAGCCATGGGTGAGTCAGATGGGAAAAAATACTGTACACAGACAGGTAGTTCTCGGCCGCACCGGCACTGACGGCGTTACCTGCTGAAATGGTAAAGTCAGCTTTGCCGGCATTGATCACCGGAATGATTTCGTCCTGAAATATACTGACCGAATTATTGACGTTACCAACAACAGCAAATTCAAAGTCATCCCGACCGTCGAGTGCCTCCTGTATTCGTTGAACTTGATCCGCATGCAAAGAGCTGATTTTGGGTTCAGAAAAATTAAGGTACAGCTGATACGCCACCAGAGCGGCGATCACAGATATGTTAACGTAGTAGATGATGCGTTTTGTAGATTTGCGCACGTCAGATCCTTTTGATCATCACAAGGTTTCAGGAGTGTATAAAGTATTTTCCCTGCTTTGACAACCAACGAATCAGGGTGAGATAGCCCAATGAAATGGAGGCCGCGGAATTATTGAAAAAAACCATTTCTGATATACCCTGTCATATCCAAATATAACCACCTTCCTTAAAAGGAGCAGTCATTGATCCATTTTATCAGACTAATCATCCGCACGGGTATCAAAAGAAAAGGTGCCACTTTGGTGTTTGCCTACCTGACACTGCTGATCGCATCGAGTCTGCTGATCAAGATCGTGGAACCTGCTGATTCAGCATTGACAAGGTTCGACCAGGCATTGTGGTGGAGTATTGTAACAAGCACCACCGTTGGTTACGGGGATCTGTTTCCTGTGTCCAACCCGGGAAAAATTGTTGCGGTTATTCTGCCGATGTTCATGGGGATCGGGATTGGTGCTGCATTCATCACCCATGTTGCGTCTTCACTGATTGAAAGGAGAGACAAAAAAATGCACGGTGAAAAAAAATTTGATGGGTCCCACCATATTATCATTGTCGGCATTACCGATGAAACCGGGCAGTTGATCGAAGAAATTCAACGGGATGAAACCTATCTCAGGCAGACATTGGTTATTGTGGCAGACAGGGACCGCCATCCTTTCCCGGAAACGGAAAATACGTTTTTTGTCAAAGGACGGCCGGATGCGGCTGCCACACTTACCAAAGCCAATATTAACAAAGCCGACCGGATCATCATACATACCGGGAATGATGAACAAAGCCTTTTTGCCCTGATAAACGCCCTGAAGCTGAAGAATGACGTCTGTGAAATCACGGTGCGCTGTCTGAACTCCCAGTCTCTGGACACATTTTCCAGTGTTCAGGGAGAATTTCAGACCATCATGCAGATGACCGCTGAAATGATGGTTCAGGCCATGCAGGACAAGGTCCACCTGCCGCTTCAGGTGCTTTTGAGAAATGATACCC
The DNA here is from genome assembly GCA_034522435.1 of Desulfotignum sp. Taxonomy (GTDB): domain Bacteria; phylum Desulfobacterota; class Desulfobacteria; order Desulfobacterales; family Desulfobacteraceae; genus Desulfotignum. The sequence goes on along the minus strand of JAXHLJ010000004.1, from coordinate 414,275 downwards.
GGGACGAGATCTATTATGTCCTGGTACCGCAGACCGGCAATGTCATGAACTGGTGGGAACTGCACACCTGGCTGAAAGAAAAATACAATTACCTGACCTTTGCCATGCAGACATCCGATTCAAAAGTGATCATCAACCCGGATAAAGGGCAGTTGGTATCAGGCCGGGACGGTATATGGCTGATGGCACAAAAGCGACCACTGCACATCAAATGGTTGTAGTCCCCTGCCTTATTTATAATTGGTGCTGCCCAAGTATAGATTATCCACTGCATGAGTTTTCCCGACCCGAAAAAATATTGTGAGTATAAGAGCCTGGTCAAGGTTTATTATCCCGACAGGTGAGTATTCACGACTCTGAAAAATCAAGTATACCGATATCATCATTCATTTTGCTCCACGCTCTTTGAAATAGCCGGACCGCGATGCATATGTGGCAGCCATGCCTTCGCAGATCATGAGGCCGGACATGTTCCTGCTGGAAGGTGGGCATCATCAGCACAATTTTTAGAGTGACATCCCGCCTTTTTTCTGGTTTGATACCAGGCTTAAGGATCTACCTAAACCCGGAAAAGGAAAAAAAGATATGGTTGCTGTGTCCCCCAAAGTCAAAAAATGGATAGACGAAGGAAAAGACCCCAGGAGCGCCCACTGGCAGGCCGGGCTTGACAAGGTTCTGGACCTTTTTCTGCCGGATCTGGAAAAAGGTAAGATCATTCCGGTGAGGGGGATGGAGGACCGGGATCTTGGCCTGTTTAAAATGGTGCTGGAAAAGGTGGATGTCAGTCCGGCGGTTTATGCGGCCTTTTTTCCCCAGGCAATCGCCGATGCCATTGTTCCCCCGAATTCGGCAGTGGAGACCCTGCGCATTGAAAAGGGGAAACCCTCATGTAAAATGATCTTTATTAGACCGGGGGAAGAGGACCGGATCATCAGTGCGGAAATCAGTGAGCAGGCGTATAAGCCAGGCGCTGATATCTTCCAGTCCGGGGCGCTGCTGGGATCCTATGATTATGAAAATACCGAGGACTGCCTGGACGGCTTAAATAAAGTGGTAAAGACCCATCTGTGGAAAAAAGAGTCCTGGCAGAAAAAGGATTATCAAACCTATACCCTGAACTGGTTTGAACGCGTCCAATATCTGAATACCGCAGAGGTAAGTGTGGACAAGGCCTTTTCATTTTTTCACAGCCCCTCTCTGATTAAAACCCATCGGGTGGATGGATTGTTCCAGCTTTTTTTTCTTTTGCTCAATAAGCAGTATTCACATATAGGTTACCTGGAATCCAATCCCGCATTGGTCCAAAAAGTGAAAGACCGTGATTCAGACTTCTGCAGAACCATGGCCCAAAACCATATTTTGAATCTTCTAAATCTGATAAAGGACCTTGATCTCATGGATTTTGCCGGATTCAGCGACGGTGAGAACAAAGAGTTTCACACTGAATTTGCCAGGACCGAGGAGAAGCTCCGGGACCGTCTCATGCACCTGAGTGTCAAAAAGGGATGAATGCATGGTTGAATTGAACATTGTCCTGTTGGAACCTGAAATACCCCAGAATACCGGGAATATCGGCAGGATCTGCAATGCCATGGGGTCATCGCTGCACCTGATCGAGCCCTTAGGATTCTCCATTGAGGATAAGTATTTAAAACGTGCCGGCCTTGATTATTGGAAAGACCTCAACGTCAAGTCATACAAAGATTATGGACAGTTCCTTGCCCAGAATCCCCAGGGCCAGAAAGTATTTCTTTCAAAAAAAGCCAGGGTGCGGTGCGACCGCTTACCTTATTCAAATACGGTCTATCTGATCTTTGGAAAAGAATCCGTGGGCCTGCCTGAACACTTACTCCTGGAAAACAAAGACACCTGCGTAAGGGTGCCCATATCCGCTTGTTCAAGATCCTTGAACCTGGCCAATGCCGTTGCCATTTTAAGTTATGAGGTCATGCGGCAGCATAGGTTCACAGGTCTCAAGGCCCAGGGAGATCTCTCGTTGTGATACGGGCAGAACCCTTGAGGTGTTTCTGCCTTTGTTGTGCTAATGGATGAAGGCGGATTGCAGCTTGCCCGGAGCGACACAATCACCCTCTTGTCCTTCCGATGATTATCGGCTATATATTTATCTTACTACGAATTTATATGTTGTGAGGTGATATCATTCGCCGCAGGCTTTTCGATTTTTTTCTGACACTTTGTGCTCTTGTCTTCCTGCTGGGGCTTTCCTCCAGTTGTGCTCAGCATGAGGTGCGAATGATGGAGACCACCGCTTACTGCGGCTGTAAAAAGTGTTGTGAATGGCATCGAGGCAGTTGGGCAGTATTGAAACTCAATTTTTGGGATCGCTATATTACCAAGGGCAAGAATAAAGGCAAGGAATATACCGGTAAGACAGCCAGCGGCAAGAACCCGCAGGAAAGCTATGATGGTCTCTTGTCAGTGGATACTGTTACCCATCCCTGGAAGATTCCCCACCGTGTGGCGCTACCCTGGCTCTGGTTACCCGAAGATGGAACTATTGCCGCCGATACCAGATATTATCCTTTTGGCACCCGCATGAAGATTCCCGGATATGGATGGGGGGTAGTAAGTGATCGCGGTGGTGCCATCAAAGGCCCGGAAAGGCTCGATCTCTATTTTGATTCACACAAGGACGCTCTAAGGTGGGGCAGACGTCGGGTGATGGTACGCATTGAGCGTTGATTGTCAATCAGTATCCAAATTTGAAATAGTCGGTACGATATTGTTCTCATGAGTTGCACAGATTATCCACTAGTTGAGTTTTCAGGGCTCTGAAAAACAATGGATACCATTTACATACTTGACCTTGGAAAATGCTCTTTGAAATAACCGGGCCAAAAACAAATCATCACCCGGCCATAAATGGACTCATCAATGCTGGTTTTCAAATCCAGTGGTCATCAAGCAAACGCCTTGACCTTGATTTCACCTTCCTTTTGCATGACCTGCCAAAGGTCATACTGGCTTTGCTGGATCAACCAGCTTTCCGGGCTCCCACCAAAGGCTTTTGATAGCCGGATTGCCATTTCGGGGGAAATTCCGAATCGACCATTCAACAGGGCGGACAGAGTTTTTCTGGAAACTCCAAGTCCCTTGGCTGCTTCAGTCACCGTTAATCCTAACGGTTCGATGCAGAGCTCCTTAATCACTTCGCCGGGGTGTGGTGGGTTATGCATAACCATTTTTTTCTCCTTAGTGGTAATCATCGTAATCAACATCAACGGCGTTGCCGTTTTCAAACCGGAAGAAAACGCGCCAGTTGCCCGAGGCATCAACTGCCCGGAAACTTTGGCGTTCTCCTTTCAACGGATGAAGTCGTAATCCCGGCAAATCCATATCTTCTGGCCACTTACTTGCATCGAGACGGGATAGAATTATCCGCTGCATGAGTTTTCTGCAGATTTTTATTAATTTTGAAAGAACACTATTGAGCGCGTTATTTACGGTCTTTGTATTGCTTCAGCACCAGTTTCGGGGCAAATTTGGGATGGGAGATATACCGGCCCATGTTTTTCATGAACGTGTCCACCAGGGCTTCCAGGACTCCGTCTTTTTCATGGTTAAAAATAAAATTGCGCTCCAGGCGGTATTCATAGACCACCTTTTCTCCCAGGGTGTCCCGGATATCATCGATGGTCAGGCCGGACAGTGAGCCGTTGTCGAACAGTTCCGGTGACACCTCGATCTCCATGGCTGCCTGCATGATCACCACATAGGCATCGGCACTGATTTTCCTGGACAGATCCGAAATCACCAGGGTCTGTCCGTTTTCCAGTTCGATTTCCCTGATTACCGTGCCGGGTGTGTCGGTACCGGTCGATACAGGGGTGTTGTTTATTTTCATGGTCTTCTTATGTTGTTGCATGATGGTCTGGTATCCGTTTTTCTATTTCTCATAGTCATACCACAATCCTTCCAGGTGAGCCGGGTTGTGGAGCCGTTCGTGGATATCAATGTCGAAAAAGTCGGAGATGGGCGCAAACAGTTCCGGATGGCCTGAGAGAAGCGTCTGCAGGGTGGTCACGATTCTGTCCAGTCCCTGGCGGGTCATTCTGCCCAGGGGTTGACGGCAGGGACCGGAAGGCATGCCCAGCAGCTGCATCATGGCTTTCAGGGGGAGCGGATTTCTGGCCCGGCAGACAACCGGCCCGAACGGTGTTTCTTCCGTGGTGGTGACCACTACCAGGTCCAGAAGCGGTTTGAGCATGTCCTGGAGTCTGCGGGCCTCATCCAGATCCCCCTGATTGACGGCGGACACCAGCCGGGTCATGAAGCCGGGCACGATATTGGACATCACGGAGATGGCACCGCAGGCCCGAATATCCGGGTCTGTCATGATATCAAATACCAGGGCATCATCGCCGGAAAAAATCTGGAAATCCGGACCGCAGTAGTTGCGGGTAAGTTTCATGTTGTCCAGATTGCCGGTGGCTTCTTTGACGGACCGGACATTGGGGCAGGACTGTGCCAGCAGGGCCAGATCCGGGGGCAGCATCTGGGCCCCGGTCCGTCCGGGGATGATATAGGGAATGATTTCCATGTCCGGGTATTTTGTTGCCACTGCTTCATAATATTCCCTGCGGATTTCCAGGGAAGAGGGCCCGTTGTAATAAGGATCCACCATGAGCAGCGCATCCACACCCTGTCCGGCGGCATGGCCGCCTGCTGCCACGGCTTCATCCGTGTTGTTGCTGCCCGTGCCCGCAATGACCCGGCACCGGGCCTTGACCTGTCCGGCAGCCAGGGCGATGACATGGTTGTGTTCCTCCCATTTGAGTGTCGGGCTCTCCCCGGTGGTGCCGGTCACCAGTATGCCGGTGATATGGTTTTGAATCTGAAACTCGATGAGCTGCTTCAGGCCGTTCTGATCCAGTTCCCCGGTGTCGGTGAACGGGGTGATCAATGCGGTAAAACATCCGTTTTCCATAGCAAAGGACTCCTGAAAAATTTGATGACGTCATGGTAAAACAAAACAACAGGTGCTACCACAGGAGAGGTTCCGGTGCAAGAGAAAAAATGGCGGCAAAGGGTTTTTCAAATTTCTTGACTCCTGTGCTAAATCATCTATTATAAAAAATTTGAGCCGGAAAACAAGATTTAAATGATGCACCCAAATGTGTAAGGAGTAATCCATGTCCGACATGCAGAAAAGGGGGGATCTGCCCCAAAATGCGGATGAACATATCGCCAGACTCAGATACCAGTTGACCCAGAATGCCGAATGCGGGACCACCCATTACAATCTGGGGGTGGCGTTGCTGGGAAAACAGGAATATATGGAAGCGGAAAAAGCGTTTCACGATGCCATCGATAACAGCCCCACCCTGGCCGAGGCCTATGTCCAGCTGGGAGGCATCTGCCTTCAGCGGGGCGATCTGGAAGGCTGTTTCCGGTTCAACCAGCGGGCCACCAAAGCCCGGGCCGGGTTTGCCGAAGGGTATGCCAACATGGCGTTTGTTCTGCTTCAGCTGGTGGACGGCAAGGATCCCAAGGAAGATGAGGAAAAAGTCGACAAGGCCCTCAAACATCTGAAAAAGGCCATCATCCACAACAAGTATTTTGTCCAGGCCTATGCCACCTTAAGCACTGCCTATTACATGAAAGGGCTGTATGAAGAAGGCATCCAGGCCAACCTGGAGGCGGTTCGGATTCAGCCGGAATTTCCCATTGCCCACAACAATCTGGCTGTGGGATACCTGGAACTGGGGGATTATCAAAAAGCCATTATCCATTGTGACAAAGCCCGTGAACAGGGTTATGACGTGGCCCCGGATCTTTTGGAAGAGCTGGCGGCCCACCGTCAGGGATGACCTTTGATCCAAAAATAACCTTTCATGTTCCCGGGGAGTTTGAGCCGGTGCTTCCCGGTTGCCGGCTGTGGCAGATGCCTTTGTCCGGAAAGACCGGCAGTGATGAATCCGCGCCGGAATGGACGGTGGGAGAATACCTGGAAGCGGCACGCGCCTTTCTGCTCCAAGAGCAGGGTCGGGTGGTGTCTCAGGCCGTAAGCCGTCTGGCCGGACACCGCAGACCGATTCATACCATGGCCGTCTGTCTGGAGAAGCACGGGGCGTTTTATCATCTTTTGAAGATCACCGTCGCTGCCGACTCTGATTTTGTGATGCTCGTACTCAACGGGGCGGTGAGAGATCCGGGATTCACGCTGATCGAAACCGAGTTTCGACTGTTGGCGCGTCTGGCCGGTCAGGTGGTTCCCTGCTTTATTCCCCGGGTGTTCGGTGTCGGCAGCGTTGTCACAAAAAAAGGAGAGGTTAAATTTTTTCTGGGTCAGTGGTTTGACGGGTTTCATGAATTTCACGTCACACGGACGGTCCGGGGCGACCGGGTGGCCATCTGGAAGGATGACGGGACCCATGAACCGGTCCCGTGGCATGATGCGGTCAAAATTTATGAAAACATCGCCTATGTACTGACCGCCTATTATGAGATTGATACCGGGCACGAGATTTTTCCCTGGCACCATGCGGCCGGGGATTTTGTGACCAACACCCGGGGTGAGGTGCGGCTGATAACGGTCCGGGGAATGGGGCTGCTGACTGAAATGCCCTCTGAAACGTCCGATAGGGAGGTCAACCGGCTGTTCTGCCTGCTGTTTTATTTTCTGAATCTGACCCTGTGCATGCGCCTGGACCGGCTGGACGGCACCGGCCCCTTTGTGTGGCTGCCGGATATGGTGCTGGATGCCACTGTGAAAGGCATGTGTCATTCTTTGGCAGACCGTTCAGCCCAGAGACCCCGGGCAGAGGTTTCTCACGAACTGCCGGCCCGGTTTCTGGAATTTATAAAAGGATTCGGCCAAAACCAGCTGCATGACATCATGGCACATCTGCTGGAAGAACGGCATTTCAATGCGGTTGAAGCGCAATTGGCCAGGAATCACATGGAGTCTCACTGTCAAAAAATTGTTCGGATACTGGCCCGAATGTGATTCCGGGTTCCGGTCCCAAATTGAAAAACAGGGATATCGGGTTTTTTTATTGACATGTGGTAACAGAAATTCTATATCACCTAATGATATTTTTGGCGAAGTTATCTTTTGAAATACTAAAAGGATGCCGCTTGTTGACTAAGGGTTTGGAATGATATCGAATTTTATTTTTTTCAGATTATTGAATGAAAAGTTTGGAAAATCTTTTCATTGTTGAATGTAATTTAACTTTTAACGGAGGTAAGTAAATGGCTAAGCATGAAACTCCTTTACTGGACCAGCTGGAAACGGGCCCCTGGCCAAGCTTTGTCTCTGACCTGAAAGCTCAGGCGGAAAAAAGGGCAAAGAATGAGGAAGGCATCGAGTTCCAGATTCCGGTGGATGTGGTAGACGATCTTCTCGGGGTAGTGGAACTTTCTTACAAACACGGCAGAACCCACTGGAAACACGGTGGTATCGTCGGTGTTTTCGGTTATGGCGGCGGGGTGATCGGCAGGTACTGCGACCAGCCCGGAATGTTCCCCGGTGTCGAAGCATTCCACACCATGCGGGTGAACCAGCCTGCAGGAAAATACTATTCCACCAATTATCTGAGAGAACTGTGTGATCTGTGGGATTTCAGAGGCTCCGGCGTTACCAATATGCACGGCTCCACCGGAGATATCATCCTTCTGGGAACCACCACCAAACAGCTGGAAGAAATTTTCTGGACCATGACCCATGACATGAACCAGGATCTGGGCGGCTCCGGCTCCAACCTGAGAACCCCGTCAGATTGTCTGGGACAGTCCCGGTGTGAATATTCCTGTTATGACACCAATGCCCTGGTGTATTTTCTCACCAATGAATTCCAGGATGAGCTTCACAGACCGGCGTTTCCCTACAAGTTCAAGTTCAAACTGGACGGCTGCCCCAACTGCTGTGTGGCCTCCATCGCACGGTCTGACATGTCCTTTATCGGTACCTGGAAAGACGACATCCGCATCGATCAGGATGCGGTAAACAAATACGTGGAAAACGATCCGGCTTATCCTGCCAATGCCGGTGCCCACAAAGGCAGCAAAGACTGGGGTCCGTTTGACCTTGAAAAAGAAGTGCTGGGTCTTTGCCCCACAAAATGCATGAAATTTGAAAACAAGAAACTGTTCATCGACAATGCCAACTGCACAAGGTGCATGCACTGCATCAATGTCATGCCAAGAGCTTTGAAAATTGGTAAAGAAACCGGCTGTTCCATTCTTTGCGGGGCCAAAGCCCCGATCCTGGACGGCGCCCAGATGGGGTCTCTGCTGGTTCCGTTTATTGAAGTCAATCCTGACAATGATTATGAAGCAATTACGGACATCATTGAAAACATCTGGGACTGGTGGATGGAAGAAGGCAAGAACCGGGAACGTCTGGGTGAGTTGATCATGCGCCAGGGTTTCCAGAAACTGCTGGAAGTCACCGGTATCGATCCCATGCCCCAGCACGTGGCCTACCCCAGAACCAACCCCTACATTTTCTGGAAAGAAGATGAAGTACCGGGCGGCTGGGAACGTGATGTGGAAGAATACAGAAAACACCATCTGAGATAGAAAGGGAGAATAATAATGGCATTTATTTCGTCTGGTTATAACCCAGAAAAACCGATGGAAAACCGGATTACCGACATCGGTCCCAGAGACTATAACGAATTTTATCCTCCTGTGATCGCCAAAAACAAGGGCAAATGGTCTCACCATGAAATCCTTGAGCCCGGCGTACTCGTGCATGTGGGAGACTCAGGAGATGAAGTTTACACGGTAAGAGTGGGCGGGGCCCGCCTGATGTCCACCAGCCTGATCAATGAAATCTGTGACATTGCAGACAAACATTGTGACGGATATGTAAGGTTTACCACCAGAAACAACGTGGAGTTCATGGTGGACTCCAAAGACAAGCTGGAGCCTCTGAAAAATGATCTGGCCGGCAGGAAATTTGCCGGTGGCTCCTTCAAATTCCCCATCGGCGGCACCGGTGCAGGTGTAACCAATATTATCCATACCCAGGGCTGGATCCACTGCCATACCCCGGCCACGGATGCATCCGGTACGGTCAAGGCTGCCATGGACGTGCTGTTCGACGATTTTCAGGACATGAGACTGCCGGCACAGCTGCGGGTTTCCATGGCCTGCTGCCTGAACATGTGCGGTGCGGTTCACTGCTCTGATATCGCCATCCTGGGATATCACAGAAAACCGCCCATGCTGGACCATGAATATCTGGACAAGGTCTGCGAAATTCCATTGGCTGTTGCAGCATGTCCCACCGCAGCCATCAAACCCGCCAAAGTGCAACTGGACAACGGCAAAGAAATCAAATCAGTTGACGTCAAGAACGAACGGTGCATGTACTGTGGTAACTGCTACACCATGTGCCCGTCCATGCCCCTGGCTGATACCGAAGGGGATGGTATTGTTCTGATGGCCGGCGGCAAGGTATCCAACCGGATTTCCGATCCCAAGTTCTCCAAGGTGGTTGTGGCTTTTCTGCCCAATGAAATGCCCAGATGGCCGACCATGACCGATGCCATCCAGAGAATGGTGGAGGCCTATGCAAAAGGCGCCAACAAGTATGAACGTCTGGGTGACTGGGCCGACAGAATCGGATGGGAAAAATTCTTTGAGGTGTGTGAGCTGGAATTTACCCACCACCTGATCGATGATTTCCGTCAGCAGGCATACATGAGCTGGCGTCAGTCTGCACAGTTCAAATTCTAATGGCCGTTGGTTTTTGAACAGATCCTGCTACATATGATGAAAAGCCGGGGCTTTCCGAAAGGTTGCCCCGGCTCATCCATTTTAATTCAAGGGAGTGAAGACAATGAGTGATCTTCTTGACAACAAAGAAGCTGCAACAGAGGCAGTGATGGAATGGTTGAACAAAAAAGCCAAAACAAAATCCAAATTCTATCTCAAGGATTTTTACAAAATTTTCCCGGATGACAAACCCAGAATGATCAAAAAAGTCGTCAATAAAATGGTGGAAGACGGGGTTCTTGAATACTGGTCATCCGGTTCTACCACCATGTATGGCATTAAAGGCGGGGGCATCCAGCACTCTTCCGAAGGTGAAAATTAACCATATATAAGATATAAAGATTCAAACCCATGCACGCAAGCAGTAACAGCGTCCCGGGCGTGGTGGTGGCAGGGCTCAGGGGTGGTTCGGGCAAGACCATCATCAGTTTGGGGATCGCCGCGGCATGGAACCGCAAGCAGATCAGGGTTTCGCCTTTTAAAAAAGGCCCTGATTACATCGACGCCGGCTGGCTTTCCCTGGCAGCCGGCCGCCCCTGCTACAACCTGGACACATTTCTCTGTACGCCGGATGTGGTCCGGGATTCCTTTCAGACGCATTCTCAATATTCAGATATGGCCCTGGTGGAAGGCAACCGGGGATTATATGACGGTATCGATACGGATGGCTCCACATCCACAGCAGAGCTGGCCAAGCTGCTGAAACTGCCGGTGCTGCTGGTGCTGGACTGTACCAAAAGCACCCGGACCATGGCGGCGCTGGTAATGGGCTGTCAGCAGTTTGATCCAAAAACCAGAATTATCGGTGTGATCCTGAACCAGGTGGCGGGAAAGCGGCACCTGGGAAAAGTGTCCGCCAATATTGAACAGTTCTGCAAAATTCCGGTGTTCGGGGCGATTCCCAAACTTCATTCCGACGATTTTCCGGAACGTCACATGGGATTGGTGACATCAGCGGAACATCGTTCTTCCGTTCAGGCGCTGGATGCTGTCTGTGATATGGCCAATGCGCATATCGATCTGGACCGCCTGTATGATGCAGTGGTGCGGGACTGTCGATCTGCCGGCATCACTCACACACAAAATACGGCTGTTTCACGACCCATCTCTACATCCGTACCTGTCAAACACAGCGATCAAAAGGTGACGATCGGTGTGATCAAAGACTCCGCATTTCAGTTTTACTATCCAGACAATCTGGAAGCCCTGCAAAAACTGGGCGCACACATTGAGTTTATCAGCCCGTTGAAACAGGAACACCTGCCCCGGGTGGATGCGTTGTATATGGGAGGGGGGTTCCCCGAAACCCATGCCCCCCAGCTGACGGAAAATCGATCGTTCAGAGACCATTTGAAACGGCAGGCCTGTGATGGACTGCCCATTTATGCAGAATGCGGCGGGTTGATTTTTCTGGGTCAAAGCATCTGTCTCGGCGGCCGGGAATATGCAATGTCAGGCATTTTACCCATCTGGTTCGGCCTGTCTCTCAAACCTCAGGGCCATGGATACACCCGGGTGAAAGTGGTGAATAAAAATCCTTTTTTTTCTGTTGGAGAAATGCTCAAAGGCCATGAATTCCGGTATTCAAAAATTTTGAAGATCGAATACCAGGAACCGGACATGGCGTTTGCCATGGAACGGGGAAAAGGGATTGTGGATAAAAAAGATGGATTCCATAAATACAATACCTTTGGCACCTATACCCATATTCATGCCCTGGGATCGGTGTCCTGGGCCCCTTCCCTGGTAAATCTGGCCAGGGCCAGGGCCTACAAAGCGAGGTGACTCATCCATGAAAATGATTGCGTCCATATCCGAGATGACCCGGTTTTCAGAAGCGATACGGAAAAAAGATCAATCCATTGCCTTTGTTCCCACCATGGGATTTCTGCATGCCGGGCATCTGGCCTTGATGACAAAAGCCAGAGAATGCGCCGACCATCTGGTGGTGTCTATTTTTGTGAACCCGGCCCAGTTCGGTCCGAACGAAGATTTTTCCACTTATCCACGGGCCCTGGAAAAGGATCTGGAAAAATGCCGGGACATCGGCGCTTCTGCGATCTTTACCCCGTCTGACGATCAGATGTATCCTCCGGGATATGAGACCTATGTGACGCTGGAAAGGTTGCCCTTTCACCTGTGCGGGCTTTCCCGGCCCGATTTTTTCAAAGGCGTGGCCACCGTGGTGACCAAGCTGTTCAACATTGTCCGGCCGCATACTGCGGTGTTCGGGGAAAAGGATTTTCAGCAGCTGACCGTGATCCGGCGCCTGGTGAAGGATCTGAATCTGGATATCGATATTGTGGGGGTACCCATTGTCCGGGAGCCGGACGGGCTGGCCATGAGTTCCAGAAACAAGTATCTGAGCGAAACGCAGCGCCCCCATGCGCTGCTGCTTCACCGCTGCCTGGAGGCGGCTGAAAAATCAGTGAAACAGGGAGAGACGGACGCCGGAAAAATTCGGGCCCGGGCACTCGATATTCTGGCGGCAGGGCCCGAAGACATGCGCGTGGATTATCTGTCTGTGTGTGACCCAGATACCCTCGAAGAGATAACTGTGATTCAGGAAAAAACCCTCATGGCCATGGCGGTATGGCTGGGAAAAACCCGGTTGATCGACAACCGGCTGCTGATACCTTAGCCGTATCAGGTAATTAATCGGTAAGTTTTGAATATGAGAAAGGCGGCCTTTTCAACGAAAAAGCCGCCTTTTCCTTTTTATCTGTTGCGTGGGTTCTTTTTTTCGTCAGCCCGATGATCAGACTTTTTCATGGCAGTCATTGCAGGAGGTCGGTGCCGGACCTTTACGGCCTTTGGGATCGCCGGCATCGATGTTGACCTGCTTGTGACATTCCCGGCAGTTGCCGTGCATGGCATTTTCATGGACCATGATGTCGTTTCGGTTGTCTTTGTCTTTTTCAAAAATATTGTGGCATTCATAGCAGGGTTGCACGTCATCGCCCATTTTGAGGTCCGCTATGGGGGTGCCGGTGTCGTCATGATGACATTCACCACACGAGATGTCGTAGTCTTCAATGTGTTTCTTGTGGGTAAAGGTCACCGGTTTGTACTGAGGTGGGCCTTTTTTGCGATTGGCGTCGTCATATCCGGGGGTTGTGATTTCAAAAGTGTCTTCCACTTCAGTACCGGCCTGGAGCGCAGTAGCGGCAAAAATTGCAGCCATACCGGCAACCAGTAAAAGCAAGATCAGTTTTCTTTTCATAACACGCTTTTCTCCTTTGGGTTTCAATTTATTGTTTCCAATGCCGTTCCAGGCATCGGTCGATTTTAAAACTGTCACAAATTTTAGACACAAGCCTTTGACAAAGTCAATAAAAATTCCGCAGTGTGTCACGGCTTTTTGTTGTCGGTTTGCGTTGCTGCATCGTCGTCTGTTTCATCTTCATCCATGGTTTCATCCGTATCCCCAAGGGGTTTTCTGCCGAAAATCCGGGCGCCCAGAATGCTGATTTCATAGAGCACCATCAACGGCAGGGCCATCATCACCTGCGTGATGACATCCGGCGGGGTGATCAGGGCCGCACCCACAAAAAACAGCAGCAGGGCATATTTTCGGTTTTTTTTCAGAAACGGCACGGTCACCAGCCCCATTCGGGCCATAAAGGTGAGAACCAGGGGCAGTTCAAACACGAATCCAAAGGCCAGGAGCATCTTGGATGAAAAAGACAGATATTCCTTCATGGAAGGCATGGCCTGGATGGTGTCTGTGGCAAATCCCAGAAAAAACTGAAATCCATAGGGAAAAACGATGAAATATCCGAACGAGGACCCGATGACGAAAAAAAAGACAGACAGGATCACCACCGGCAGCATATATTTTTTTTCGGTCCGGTAAAGCCCGGGAGAAACAAACATCCAGAACTGATAGAACAATACCGGTGTCGCCAGAATGATACCGGCCAGAAGGGATACTTTCAGATATGTGAAAAAGGCTTCAGGCAGACCGGTGAAAATCATTTTCGCGTTGCCGTCTGCCTCCATGGCTGTCACCAGCGGGGCTGTGAGAATCTGAAACAGTCTCTCCTTGAACGCATACGATACAGCAAATCCGACACCCACGGCGATAAAGGATCGGACCAGCCGGTCTCTCAACTCTCCCAGGTGTTCGGTAAACGGGCTTTTGGCATCGGTTTCCATGAAGCTCATCCGTTTTTGTCTTCTTTGTCGGTATCCGGGTCGGCAGTGGTGTTTTCAGGTGAAGAAGGGGCATTCATGTCTGAAGCTGTATCCGTTTCTTCGGATTCTTCGGTGGTATCTGTTTCAGTGCTGTCTTTTTTATCGTTTTTTTTGTGCCTGGTGTCTTTGATCGTATCTTTCAGGTCCGTGGTGGACGATTTGACATCCTGCAGGGTGGTGTCCATATCGATACTGCGTTTGAGATCCTGGGCCGACCGCTTGAATTCTCCCATGGCCCGGCCCAGGGTTTTTGCCAGTTCAGGCAGTTTCTGAGGCCCGATAACGATCAGAGCGATGGCCAGAATCAACAGGATTTCAGGCATTCCAAGGCCAAACATTTTTCCCTCTCCTTCCCCTAAGGTGTCATTTTAACAGGTAACCGGTTTTACACCGAATGCCGGGACCGTGTCAACCTGAACCCGGAGTGCGTTTTTTGTTGTATTTCCCGGGCGGTCTGGCGCGTCGTCTCCGTCTGGATTTGACTTTGGCCGGCCCCACACTGCTTTCTTTTGCCGGAGCGGGTTTGGGCAACGGTTTTTCCAGAATTTCGGAAGGGTATTCACACTGGAGGCTGTGGCCCAGCACCGCCTCGATCTGAGGAATCTGAAACGAACTCATCTCATCGGCAAAGGAGATGGAGGTGCCGGTGGCACCGGCCCGTCCGGTTCTGCCGATCCGGTGAATATAATGCTCGGGTTCAAAAGGCATGTCATAGTTGACCACGTGGCTGATGTTTTCCACATGCAGGCCCCGGGCCGCCACATCCGTGGCCACCAGAATCCGGATGGTCCCTTTTTTGAACTGCTCCAGTACCTTGAACCGGTTGTTCTGGGACACATCTCCGGACAGCACTTTGCTTCTCTGGCCGTAGCGGCCGAGCTTGTTGCTCAGAAACGTTGCGGTATCCTTCCGGTTCACAAAGATCAGAACCCGCTGGATATTTTCTGAGGCCAGCAGATTATAGACATGCTGAAATTTTTTGTCTTCCGTGGTCAGGTAAACAATCTGACGGATACTGTCCGCAGCCGTCTGTTCCGGGTCGATCTCGATCTGAACCCGGTTTTCCGTGGTCCATGAATCCGCCAGACGCAGCACTTCGTCGGTCAGGGTGGCGGAAAAGAAAAGGGTCTGGCGCTTGTTTTTATGCGGGGTCATGTAAACCAGACGCCTGACATCCGGAATGAACCCCATGTCCAGCATTCGGTCGGCCTCGTCGATCACAACGATTTCCACCTTGGAAAGGTCAATGATTTTCTGCCGGATAAAATCCAGAAGCCGTCCCGGAGTGGCCGCAATCACATCCACCGGCCGGTCCTGAAGCATTTGCTGCTGTCTGGCGTAGCCGGTCCCTCCGAATACGGAAACAATCGTGAATTTCGAATATCTGGCCAGTCCCTGGAAATCTTTTTCGATCTGATGGACCAGTTCCCGGGTGGGCGCCAGAATCAAGGCCCTGGGAACCCCGGGTTTGTTCTTGACAGGATTTTGGGTAAACGCCCTGATCAGGCAGATAATAAACGCAGCGGTTTTACCGGTACCGGTCTGGGCCTTGGCCGTAGCATCCTTGCCCGCCAGGGTATGGGGCAGCAGGTCCGCCTGGATATCGGTGCAGTATTCAAATCCCAGATCGGCTATGGCGTGCATGAGCGGTTCCGGCAGGTCCAGATCATGGAACCGGGTTTTTCCTTCCATGGGAGGCACTTGAAATTGATCCGGGGACCACGACGGTTTTGAGCCCGGTTTTTTGGGGTCTGGAACCATGCTGCCGGTGCGGTTTTTGGGTCGGGGAGCTTTGTTTTTTTCAGACGGTTCCGTTCTGGGAACAGAGGCTTCCGGCTGTCGGGGTTGCCGTTTTTGTTTCGGCGCACTCAGGTTGTCAGGGACCTGAGACGGGGCCGGGGCGAATGGTTTTTTGAACAGTCGGTTGAGAAAATCGATAAATAATTTCAATAGTGGGCTCTGTGTAGAGGGTTAAAAAAACAGGTTCTATGCGTCATAAACTGAACAACAGGTACCGGTTCTCTGTGCGGCAAATGCCGGTGAAACAGGCGGGTCATCCACCTGCCACCAGAGGCAGCAGGTGAATGACCGCGTTGTCCGGAATCCGGGTGACATCGAACCGGGGGCTGGAAATCAGCTTGCCGTTGACACGGACCACCGAACAGAACCGCACATCGGGCATCTGCTTCAGCAGGTCCGCAATGGTCATGTCCGGTTTCCATTCAACTGGCTGGTCATTCACCTGGATCATTGGGGTTTGCTGGATCCTACTGAACCCCGTTTGCCGCCAGCACTTCCAGCACTTCCGGAAAATCGATGCCAAGCCGCTGCACCGTTTCCTTTGTGGGAATGCCGTTTTTCGTCCATCCCCGGCGGTCATAGACCGCATCCTTGAGCTGTTCATACTGGGATTCGCGTTCCTTTCTCAGCGCCGCGACCCGGGCTGCGGAATCCATGCCGGAAATGTCCATGCCGTAAGTGTCGGTCAGCTGTTTGTCATACCGCTCCTGCCGGCTTTCGTATTCCTCCACGGTCACCGGCCCCATGGCCCGGTAGGGAAGGGTGTCGTGTTCTCTCGTGCCGGTGCCCATTTTGAGGTTGAAAACGCGCTGAAAATTGTACACGGCCTCGCTCATGGCGATCAGATCATCGGGCGTGGTTTTTTTGCCGGTGATGGCGGAAAAGAAATCCGCATACCACTGCACATGTTTCATCACCTTGGCCGGTTCGTTGGTGTCCTTGTTGTCTTCCGGCACAATGTCGTTCCAGGGCAGCTTGCACAGGCCGCACAGAGAAAACCAGGTTCTGAACATGGGAAACCAGTGCAGGGCTTCGGCCTTGTTTTCAAAGGTGGGCATGAAATTGTGGACCATGTCCAGAAAAATCAGCCAGGCTTCATCGTGCTGGGGACCTTTGAGGGCCAGACCGTATCCGCCCTGCTGGGCAAGGCTTTCCTTGGTGATGTATTCGGAAAATTCCAGGCCTTTGGATTCCATGCCGATATCCTGCATGAAACCGGGGTCGGCCTTGAACTTGTCGGCAAAGATCTGTTTCATCTGACGGATGCCTTTGCCCACGATGGCACCGAAACCTTCGCCTTTGGCCATCTGATGGATCAGTTCCAGGGCGCCGAACCGGTTGCCGAAGTAAAGTTCCAGGCCGCCGGTATGTTCCGGGGTGATCAGGCCGTTTTCAAAACATTCCATGACAAATCCGATGGACGTGCCCACGGAAATGGTGTCCAGACCATACGCGTCGCAGTAGAAGTTGATCTCCAGAATGGTGTGGGCATCGAAAATGCCCAGGTTGGAGCCGCATCCGGCCACGGTTTCATATTCCGGACCGTCCACGAACACCCTTGTCCCTTTGAAGGGGCCGGTGAACGGAGAGAAATCCTTGACCCCGTGGGAACAGGCCACGGCACATCCCCGCCAGCATCCGTCAAACCCTTTGTCAAAGATATGTTCATACACGTCTTCCCCGATCACGGCTGCTTCGGGGTGGGAACCGAACTTGAAGTTGTGGGTGGGCAGGCAGTCATGGTCGTTCATGATGGGAACCAGATGGGTGGTGCCCACCAAAGACATGCGGTTCTGCTTGCCGTCCAGTGTATTGATCTCTTTGGCATGGGTTTTGGTCACGGTTTTCAGGGCTTCCAGATCGGCCGGCTGGTTGGTCTTCATGGAAATGGTTCCGAACCTTGCCACCACGGCCTTGACTTTCTTGTCCGCCAGAACGGTGCCGGTTCCCCCCCGGCCGGCCTGTTTGTAACGTACTCTTAAATGGTGTTTCATTTGATGTTTTTGATCCTGATATTGCAGGAATTGGAACACATGTTGTAACATATACTATTGTACAAGGAAATGGATGTACAAGTTCAGATCAAAAAGTCATAACTATTTTGGACAATGAGAATGTAGATGCCGGTCCGGATATAGATGTTTGTTTAAATGAAGGTTTAGTTGATCTTAATAATGGTGTAAGTAAGTTAGGCGGGAGTTGGTCAGGTACAGGCGTAAATGAAAGCAGTTTTAACCCTTCATCAGCAGGCATTGGCAATTATACAGTTACTTATAATTATATATCCCAATATGGTTGTTCTGCCACAGATTCCAAAGTTATCAACGTAATTCGACCACAAAGTGTATATGTTGGTTCCGATATTGAAGTTTGCGTAACTGCTCCATCATTTAATATGTATAATAACGCATTTCCTACCGGTGGTGATTTTACGGGTAGCGGAATTGTTGGAACTAATTTTGATCCTGCATTAGCTGGAATTGGATCGCATAATTTGACTTATACTGTTGTTGATAACAATGGTTGTACCGTTAGTGAATCAAGGATAATTAATGTTATTGAGCCAGATGCCATTGATGCAGGTGATAATATTGTAACATGTATTTCTAGGGGTTTAATAGATTTGGATGAAAACGCCTCAATTACTGGCGGTATTTGGTCTGGTGTTGGGGTGGACGGTAATTTTTTTAATACTTCAACTGCCGGTATAGGAACACACACTATTAATTATACATATAACCACGGTAATAATTGTATTGCAAATGATAAACTGAGCATTACGGTTCGTAATGATATTTCTGTTGACGCTGGTCCGGATCTATCTTTTTGTCTTAATGACAATGTATATGATTTATCCGGAGTAGCGAATAAGTCCGGAGGTACATGGTCTGGCAATGGTATAAATGGAAATAATTTTAATCCGGTTTCTGCCGGTGTTGGTAATCATCAATTAATATATACTTATACAGATGCTTTCAGTTGCGTTGCTGAGGATATTAAAATGGTCACTGTATATGATCTCCCAACTGTTAATGCTGGTGGTGACTTGGAAATCTGTTCTACTGCAGGAGCTTTAAATTTATCTTCTACTGCTTTTCCTAGTGGTGGTGTTTGGTCTGGTCCTGGTATTACAGGTAGTTATATTGATCCTGCACAACTGGCTTTAGGAACTTATACGATTACTTATACAGTAACTAATGTTAATGGTTGTAAAGAAACTGATAGTAGAGCTGTTGAAATAGTTCAACCTGAAACGATCAATGTAGGTAATAATGAAATAGTCTGTGTCAATAGTGGTCTTATTGATCTGGATAATATTGTTAGTAAAGGTGGTGGAACATGGTCTGGGACTGGTGTTAGTAATAATATATTCGATCCTGATTTTGCAGGTACAGGAACCCATGTTCTTACCTATACTTATGATAATGGTCTAGGTTGTATTTCAAATGCCAGTAAAGTTTATACAGTAAAGAATAATCCTACTTTAAATATTGGATTAGATCTTCAAGTATGTTTAAATGAAGTTCCTTTCGATTTAAATCGTGATGTTGATAAAACAGGTGGATCATGGAGTGGAAATGGTTTATCGGGTAGTATTTTTGATCCGTTGGATGCTGGGGTAGGTGTCCACAATGTTACCTATACTTATACTGATATTAATAGTTGTAGTGTCAGTGAGACTAAAGCTATTGAAGTTATAGATTTACCTATATTGGATGCAGGTCCACCAGCGACTATTTGTAATACTGCGCCTCCTTTAAATTTAAATGGATCGGTATCAATTTCAGGTGGTACATGGTCTGGAACCTCTGTTAATGGATTTGAATTTGATCCTTCAAATGTAGGGGTTGGAAGCTATGAAATTACTTATACTATTATTACTGGAAATGGTTGTCAGGTTTCAGATAATAAAACCATTAAAGTTGTTGAACCTGAATCAATCACTGTGGGGACAAACGAAATTCTATGCGTTAATAGTAGTCCGATTGATCTTGATGTTAACGCTAGTATTCAAGGTGGCATATGGTCTGGCAATGGATTGGAAGGAAGTTATTTTAATCCTTCTTTGGCAGGTATTGGAACACATCAATTGACTTATACTTACGATGATGGAAATGGCTGTATTTCGCAAGCTACTAAAACCATTCAGGTTAGGTCAGCTCTGATGGTTGATGCAGGTGATAATTTTGATATTTGTGTAAATGCAAATAATTACGATCTGTCTGGTGATGTTAGTATACCAGTGGAAAGAATTGGAGTGGCCCCGGAATTTCAGGTAATACATTTAGACCTTCATTGGCTGGTGTTGGAAGTCATGTATTAAAATACACTATTGTTAATGAATTTGGTTGTTCTGATTCAGATTCAAGAACTGTAGTTGTAACTGAGACCAATGATGTGTCTGCTGGATCAGATTTAACGGTCTGTGTTGATAACGGATTAATTGATCTATCGAATCAAGGTTTTCCATTAGGTGGAATTTGGACGGGCCAGGGAGTGGATAGTACCACTTTTAGTCCTTCGTTTGTAGGTGAGGGAAGTTATGAATTGACTTATTTTTATGATGATGGAAGTGGTTGTATAGGATCAGATATAAAAACTATTAGTGTGGAATCACCTGCTGCAATTGATGCTGGCAGTAATTTTGATTTATGTATCAATGCAGATCCTATCAACCTTGTTGCAGTTACTCCGGATGAAGGTACTTGGTCGGGTAGTGGTGTTATAGCAAACCAATTTGATCCTCTTAGTGCTGGGGTAGGCTCACATATTTTGACTTATGAGTCTATTGATGATAACAGTTGTTTTAGTATAGATAGCATTTCTGTTAATGTATTACCTGAGCCTACATTGACAATAGGAGAGGATTCTTCTGTATGTTAAAATGACAATCCGATCGATTTGATCGAGGAGTGTTTTTAATATTAGGGGTGGTAAGTTTTCAGGAATGGTGCTACTGGTAATATTTTTAACCCTGCTGAGGCTGGTCCTGGTACTCATGTAATTACTTATACCTATCGTTTTAACGGATGCAGTATTTTCAGTTTTAGAAATATAGTAGTAAATGAACCTCAAGCTGTAAACATTGGTGGGTCTTTAGATATGTGTTTGGTTAGTAATAGTTATGATTTGATTCGGGATGTTGATATAGTTGGTGGTTCTTTTGACGGTAATGGTGTTTATGGGACAACATTTTATCCTGATTCTGCCGGTGTTGGTTCTCATGTGGTAACTTATACCTATACAAATGCATTCGGATGTACTAGCGATGCTTTTAGAGTAATTAATGTCAGGAAGAGATTACCCGATTAATGTACAGGTAATGATTTTACTGTTTGTTCAAATGTTGGTACTTATGACTCAAGTCTTCGAGGGAACACCAGGCTGGGGGAGCTATATGTAGGTAGAGGTGTTGCCAATAACGTTTTTAATCCTCAAAGTGTAGGCCCGGGTAGTTATGAAATAGAATATGTATACAATTTTAGCAAGAACTGTGTTTCAACTGATATTTTGAAAATCACTGTATTAGAAAATGGCAGATGTTGAAGTAGGTAAAGATACTATTCTATGTGTTAATGAAAGTGCTATGGATTTATCCAGGTCAGGTGAATTGACTGGAATTTGGTCGGGGACTGGAGTTGTTAGTAATGCCTTTTATCCTGAATTAGCTGAAATTGGTGTACATGAACTTTATTATTCTGATAATAATAGTGAATGTGATATTGCTGGAATCAGGAGGATTACCGTTGTTGGCTTACCTGATAAACCCGAATTAGTAAATTCAACAGTAAACGCCTGTATCAGAGGATTTTGGTTAAATCTCAGCTGCGGTCTGGTGCAGAAGATAATAACGTAACTGTTGACTGGTTTTATTCCCCTGAGGATCTAGAGCCTTTCGATTCAGGTAATGAAATAAATTATGAGGTACAAGATGAAGAGAGAATTTATGCCAAGGTTCGAAATGCTTTTGGCTGTTATTCGATCAATAGTGAATATGTTCAAATTCTAACAGAATCACCATCAGCTGAAATGGAAGTAAGCGACAGCGATATAAATTTTGGGATTCCAGTTCAGTTTTTTGCACGTGAAGCAGTCAATGTAGAATCATATAGATGGGATTTTGGTGATGGTTTATATTCAACACGAAAGAACCCATATCATTATTACTATGAAGCCGATACTTTTAATGTATCGTTACAGATGGTTAGTGCCAATGGCTGTACAATAACAATGACTGAAAATGATATGGTTATAGTAAGGTCTGAGGCAAATAGTGTTGATGAAGGTATCATTTTATCAGGGAAGCAAAAGAAGCGCTTAGAAATGGGGAATATGAGGATAAAATTCTAGGCAACAGTATCCAAACCCTGTTGGTAATAATGAATCTTTGGTTATTAAGGCTTTAATAAATAATGCCGGATCAATTATATTTATCTTTATAGTCTTGAAGGCAAATCAAGAATGCTTATGTCAAGGCAATTAAAAACTGGTCTTAATAAATTTGAGATTAAATTAAACGAACAAAATTCAGGTATTTATTATCTAGAATTACAAAATAGTAATACGTGTATAAGGTCTAAAATAATGATAAATGAAAAGGTTTTTATTGATTGTATGTATAATTATAAATGTATCTTGTGAGCAGGGTACTATGTCCTATTTAGAAAGTTTGAATGAAGTGGCCTTCAATTAATTTTTTATCTGATTCTGAAACTGCTATTTCAGATTCTATAAAAATGTCCTTAAAAAACTCACAGGGAAGCTACCCCATATCTCTCAATGTTTTTGATGAAAACAATAATATTGCTGATGTTTTATTTGAACAAAACGTTGGTTCTGGAATTGTAGTGCAATGCGGAAATACTATCAGGAATAGATTTGAATTGGATTCTCAGTGGACAGGTTATTGAATTTCAATATATACCAAACAATCTTGGATTTCATTCTTTTAAAGTGCAAGTCAAGGATAATTTCGGAGATAAAAGTTTTGTTAATGTCGAATTAACAGCCTTTGATAATTCGAATCCTGTTGCTGTCTTCAAAGTGGCGAAAGAAGTGAGAATAAACAATTTACCATTATAGGATTGAAGCAGATGAATCATTTGATCAGGGACGCTCATTTTGGCGGAGGTATTGCGAGATATGAATTTACGGTATTGGGGAAGTGATTGATTATACTCAAAGCCAAGACTATCGAGATATAATTTTTCCAGAAGATGGTATCTATGATATTGCTGTAAGGGTTCAGGATAATGATGGAGCCTGGTCGGAAGAAGTATTTAATACCAGATTTTAAAGTAGAATAGGGAATAAAAGGGCTGTTGCCCTTTTTTATGTAAACATCATTTTCCTGTTTTGGTACGCTCGAAAATTAATATCTGCTGATATTGACTTGTATTAAAAGGGTTTCATTACTTCCCTAAGTCTTATCCTCTGTTATCAATCATTTGTGAATCAACTAAACGCCATCCGTATTCGGCCATAAAATTTAAAACTTCGTGTAAGTGTTTAAATTTAGATTGGTCGGTTATTTCTCCTTCTGGTAACTTAATAGTTTTATATAGTATGCTTTGTTTTCCGTCCATAGAAAGCACCGGAATATTTATCTAAATCACTTGCTTTGGTCTGATATATAATCCTATTACCGGCATAATTCAATTTAAGGTTTATTGTCGCATATTCATAGATATGGTTTTCATTTGAATTTTGAGCCTTTAAATTAAAGGCTGTTAAAAGAAAAAAAATAATGATAGTAAGTCTCATGATTTTACAGTGGTATTTTTAAATGCTATTAAAATTAATAGATAGTAAAGGATTATAAGTTTAGTCCGTAATGTCTTTCCAAAACTGCAGGTTTAATTGCCTTTCAATGGCATATTCCTTTCGATCCTCTATAAATGACCAAAAATCAATACCCGTAATTGACTCCAATGAATCAACTGTTACTGCAGCATCCCATAGAGAGTTTACATCATCCTGATCGTGCCTTAATATAAAGGCAATTGCTTTCGTTTTATCAGGTGTTAAAAAGACTTTATAGAAATATCCGGAACTGTAATTGTGGTAGTTGATCCAATAGATCCTAAATTGTCTTTAAAGATAGGACCAGTCACACAATATAATTCATTTAATTTCTTGGTAAATGATATTTCAAGCTCTTCTAAATTGTACCAGTCGCCTCCTGATCTGTTAAAATTTATTCCATATTGTGGTGATACATTAGACATAAAAAAGGATTCCAAATAAGCTTTTTCACTAATCTTATTATACATAGCTCTTGATAAATGTCCCCTGTCAAATCCAGTATTGGTATAATCATCATGTACTGCAGATCCTGAAATAACATTATGATCTTCATTGAATCTATAAGGTCTGTCTCTGGATTCTAAATATATTTCACTTTCAGTTAAAATATATGCAACCCAGTTTGGTTGTTCGTGTTCTTCGTTATAGCTCAATACAAATTCATCATATTGAATAATTTGACCATCCAAAGCAGAAGGGGCAAAAAAAATATCCTGTGCTCTACTAGAGAATACTACTAGAAAAATAAAGATTGATAGATTGAAAGTTTTCATGTTTGTAAAGTAATAAATTAGTTCAATGATAATTACATATTATCAAAAGGCTTTTGTAATAATTTATAAGTAGGATTAACTCTTATAGTATTTTGACCTTTTAATAAAGTTATGGGAGTTTCTTGATTCCCATTAGATTTATCTATTACCTTCCACCAGCTTTTCTTTTTTGGAAATTTTACCTGCTGATTAAGCTTGGTATGATCTGCCTCAACATATTGTAATATATCTTCCATTGTTATTTAAATACTTATTTTATGAATATTTTAAAAATAAATATCCTTGGTTTTCAATTAATTCTTTTTCTGAATCATCTGGACAAGCTATAACAAATATCCCATCATTGAAATATGCGCCTATTGTAGTTCGGTGTCTCTGATCTTTCCCGATCTATTTGTACCCCTTCGATTCCTAGTTTAGGAATTTTAAGATCAATCCTTAGATCAACAAAACCTATATCTTTGGCATGGGGTTTATAACCAGTATAGGATTTTTCAGCTTCACTTCTAATCATATACTCCCATTGTGTGATTTACAACTTCTACTTTGCTTTTTTTAGGTATCTGATCACTAAATTTAATATCGTCAGTAGTTAACTTTGAATATTCGGGAATTTTACCTAGTTGGTTATGCCTTATTATTTTATCTTTTGGTTTATGATAAGTATTAAGCAATACGTTGGTAGTCTTTTCTTTTATGTATTGAATTTCATCTTCTGAATACTCCTTTTGGTATATAAGTTTTTCAAATAAATGGTCTGCATTATCATGTACCCATTTAATGATGTCATCATGAGATGTCTTTTTCAGATCGTCATCCATAAATCCGAGACGTTGCTGTAATGTATTAGCTTTAACTCTTTTTGACATATGATAGAGTTTTATTATAATATTTTGAATAAAGTACTTATATAAATTAGATAACTATTCTTTAGAATAAAATACGGTCCAAAGTTCATCATCAAATCCTAACGTTAGCCTGTTCTCTGAAACGTTTAAAATTTGAACCTTGTATCCCCATGTATAATGATCATCCCATAAACCTTCGAATTTAGTAGGGTCATCTACATTGCGCTCAATTACTCCTGATTGTTCCATTCCACAACGTATATGTTCAAAGCGATTTATCTTTTCTTCATTATCATAATAGACTGTTAAATCTTGATAAAAGAACCAACTTTGTTGTTGGCTTGCTTGATTAGGTCTTAATTCACACAGTTCATTAGAAGTTAAGTTCCAGTTAGTATCTTCAAACTCATACATAGCAGAATCCATTTTCCATGTTCCAATTAATTTCTGTAAGTTTCAGGAACATCAAGTGTATAGTTAGGCAAATCTACATCCTCATTGTTATTGCAGGATATAATTATTAATGTTAGACTTAGTAAAAATAAATTTTTCATTGGTTTTTAATTTAAAGGTTTAAGTATTTAATAAATTATTTAATATAGTCTTTTATTGTTACAAGTTAATTTAAAATTTTTCTATGAAAAGCTTTAAATTATCATCATATTAAAGCCCAAATAAGGCTTTCTGCATCATTATATTTTAAAAGGAAATGCGAAGCTAAGTGTGCGCCCCAAACAGCCTCAAACTTTCTTAAATTCTCTTCCTTGTACTTCCCTGCATCATACTCTTTTATGCATTGGTCCAGTTTTAAGGCTTTTGTTAAAATCAGCTTAGTTTTTGACATAATTTACCGAGTATTTTTTTGAAAAATTTATTCATTTACCTGATGCCATTAGATATGTCAAGCTTTTTATGTTCTTCAATACAGTCATGTGCTTCCCTATGTGAATTACAAACTTTTAGGGTCAGCCAATCTTTATTCACTCGTAGTTAGAATACCTTTTCAATATTATGACAATTTTGTGAAGGTGAATATTCTGCAACCCATTGTTCATCAGGATTACGTTCATCAAGCGGATCATGGTTTATGCTCATATTTTTTCAGCGTTTATTGAGATTTTACAAAAGGGAAAAAACCAAATTACTATTAGCACAAGCTAAACCTATAACCAAACATACAATCATCACTATTGTAAGTTTACCACCTGAAACACCTGTTTTCTTATCAATAACTATTGCTCTTCTTATTAATAAAAACAAGGCAATTATTGAAAAGAAATAAAACACATAGCTAGCTAATTTTAAAAATTCATCCATAATTAATATATTGAGCGTTTATTGAGAATCTTTCTCAGGTATAATTACAAATGATAAAATAGTCATTAAAATTACACCACCTACAAGAACAGTTGCTCCCCACAAGGCAGAGATAATAATTGTCTTTCCATCTAAAATCTTAAATGACACCATCCCTATTGTTGCTATCAGAATCAAAATTGATGATAGTATTTTATACCATTTTGGTAAGCTGCTTTTATCTTCTTTCTTAGTCATTTTATTGAGCGTTTAGTGATACTATAATATCAAATTATGGTTATTGGCATCTTTCGGTTTCTTCGGTAAAGGCATCCAATGTGTTGGAGCTAAACAATCTTTAAAACCATCATCAATATTGAATTCACTAATCATTAATTCACTTTGCGTTTTTGTCGGTTTATCTTCGGAAATAAACTGAAAACTAACTAGATATTTACCATTTTTATCGGGGACTCTTTCTTTTACATTTATCCAACTCATAATATTTAATTTTTAATTAGGGTTTAATAATTCTTTTATATACTAATCTATTTAGCTCCATTCTTCTCATATAACTCTTTATATAATTGATATATGACCATTTTATCAAAGTGTTCAGCTCTCTCTTTAAAATCTTTTTGGAATTCATAAGCAAGCTTATAAAAAAGATCCATTTTCAAAGGTATTCCTTCCTCTCCATCGAAAAAGATTAACTCTCCAGGTGTTAATTTTTCAAAATATTGTTCACATCCATATTCGACCGACATTTGAATATCTTCTTTAGTAATATTACCTATCCCACAATTTTTAATTTGCCTGACCAAAGATTCAATACCTGAAGCTTCTACTTTAGAATCATTTAATTTATCCTCGTATTCTTTCATCTTTTTGAGGACATAATCTTTTGCTTCTTTCTTATTAGCTTTTAAATTCATTGTATTATTAATATAGTGATATACTTTAAAGATTAAAGGTTTTCAAACATATTTTACACTCTACCTTTCTAAAATTTAAACCAACACTCTCATTACCACCAAACCAATCTTCTTCATTGATTTCTCTACCGCAAGCCGTCCTTAGACCATCTTTCGAAGCGTGTGTAACACCTTTTTTAAAAGCTTTAAAATAAAGTAAATAGGACAACACCTTCTTTTCCCTTGTCCAATTAACTATAAAATCCTTAAATTCTTTCTCTCCCTTTTGGTTCCAGTATTTTCCATGCCAAACGAACTTGCTTACCACTCGCCTTTACATTGCTATTTATATCAAACTCATAGGTTTTTTTGCTTAAGAGATCAGCACCGTAATCAACAATGACACGTGCAGTGATTGTATTATTGTCCTTAATTTGGTCAACGCTATAAGTCACATTTCCTTTAGGTAATTCAAAATGCATAGCTCCATAATTCCTATCGGCATAATACATTAAATGAACTTTTAAGGGAACTGTATATGATGTATAAACGGTCATATTATTAGTTATTTATGATAAACTAATCGTTTCTTCGTCAAAAGAATTAAGCGCCTTAATTGCAGTGATTGATGCTGTATCATTTTCTACTGATCTATAAACATTAATTGATTGACCTGAAAATAATGTATGATGTGCATAATCTATTAGATGCTTTTCAAGAATATGTTTATTTGAGGAATCAACCTGTACATTTAGACAAGTTAGGACAATCACAATTTTATCTTCTTGAGTTAATTTTTTAATTGATACTTTCATATACTTTATATTTTTAGTCTATTATTAATTACTATTTATTCAAATGTATATATAAATTCCCATAAATCAAATTATTTAACCCTTTTATGAGATTTATTTTTAACCTCTTTTTCATCCTTTTCAGCCCATTCTATATATCGATAATATGTGGCTCTAGGAAGACCAACTACCTTTTGAATTTCGGCTGGATCCTGACCGTCACGCTTTCTCTTCAATGCAGCCCAAGCCTTTACTTTGTTTTTTTGAGAAAGTCCTGGTTTTCTTCCTCCCTTTCTTCCCCTGGCTTTAGCAACTTCAAGTCCTGCCTTAGTTCTCTCACTGATCAACTCCCTTTCAAATTCAGCGAAGGATGCAAATAGGTTGAACATTAACCTTCCCTGACTGGTAGTAGTATCGATGTTGTCATTAATACTAATGAACTCAACGCCCATTTCCTTGAACATACCTACCGTATTGACTAAATGTCTCAACGACCTTCCAAGCCTGTCCAATCTCCACACAATAACAACATCACCTTTCCGAATGGTGGCTAATCATTTGATTTAATATTGGACGTTCTTTCGTGGCACTTTTCTTTTTCCTCAAATACCTTTTCACATCCATATTTTGCTAACTCGCTAATCTGCATTTCAAGCTTCTGATCTTGTGTCGAAACTCTAGCATATCCTATTTTCATAATGTTTCAATAAACGGTGCTTTGTGATAATGAATAATGATACGGGTTTATGAGATAGCAAACAATAGGAAAGGCAAAAAAAGTTTATTGCACCATTAAACGATCATTTTTTAAGAAGGCTTTTGTAAATTCATATCAATATTTAGTCGATTATTAAACTATTTCCAAAATTGGAAATGAATCAATAACTTTAAAGTATGAAAATATTATGTAAGTTGATTTTAATAGTTGCAACCATTACTACCGGTGTGAATTTTGGATATGCACAAATCGATGCAGGCTTTGATGTTACTTTTATTGTAGGTAACGAGCCAATTGACTTGTTTGACGGGGCATCGACCAACGAAGGAACGTGGTCTGTTGATGGTGGCTGTTTAAATGGGAGTTTATGGGATGCATGTGGTTATCAGCCCTTCATCGAACCTTTTCGAGACTATGTGGCAACGTTAACCAATAGTAGCAATGAATCGGACAGTAAGACCATTCGGGCATATAATAAATTAGATCCGTCTTTGATCCCAATTATTCCGCTTTCAATTTGCCAAAATTCTCAATATAATGTAGCCCCTTTTGAATTTGATCCACCGGTTACTTATTATCAATCATTTAGTAAGAGAACTTTTTATCAAATAAACGGCACTGGGCCTTTTATAGAGTTTACCGAAAAGGTAAGGGGCAGTACTTTAGGAAGTGGCAATCATGTAATAAGGGAAAGATATACAAACGTAGTATTAAGTTTCGTGTATACTGATATTGAAAAACAAATAACAGTTAGACAAAATCCGGAACTATATTGGGCAACTCCAATACCTCAATTATGAATATATACACCAATAGATATTCAAACTTATCTAAATACAACAGTAGGGGTAACAATAACATCTGAATCAGTGGACTTAACAGGAACTCTGTTCGATCCCTCTATTTCAGGTACTGGTCAGTTTCAAGTATCAGCAAAGAAAAGTGGAAATGGTCTGTATAACTTCTATAGCTTATACTATAAAAGTTCTTAATGAATGTGAGTAGAAATAAAAACAAGCCGAGCAGGACTCATCCCATCGGCTCTATTTCAACCAAAACCTTACAAAGTAATTGACTTGGTAAGATGTTGTAAATTAAGTCAATATCTCTAATACATCCAAGATATTTGTTTAAGTTTTTGGGTTCAATAAGTAAAAATCCAATTCAAATTATTAATTTTAATATATCTTCACAGGACTAGCCAGTCCATTGGAGGTTTTGGTAGGTCACCAGTTTGTAGCTGGTGACCATTTTCATTTATAGATTTAAAGTTCTTATGGCCTTTAAGAAAACATGTATGGTACAATTCAATTTATCATTTTAAAAGAATAATTTTCTTAAGGGCTAAGAAAACTCAAAAAATCCATTTTGTTTTAAATGGTGTTTTGTTCCTGGTTAAAAACTGAAAGTCTTATAGTTTTTAAGTCTTTACTTGGTTTGAGGAAATGTAATTTGTCTTTTATTAATTCCTTAATGAACGAATGATTTAATATTTCATCGTCATAAGGCATAATATCATTTTCGAAAGTTATAATATGCTTAACTTCCGTTTTTTCTTCAATCGTCTTGTGTGACAATATTCTATTTTGTGAATTATCTCTCATGGTCATTACTATCTTTTACTAATTCTTGTGATTTTTGTTTTGCATTCTTAGCCACTATTTGCAAAGCACTTAAAATTAAACCCATTGGTGGAGCTGTCGCACCAACTGCCGTATTGCACCTGACTTTACTGAATATCAGTTCGCTTTTTGCATGTTCTTTTTAGTAGCTAAATTTTTTAGTTTATTCGCTTTGATTTTTAATTTTAGATGGTTGTGGTGTTTTGGGTTTTTTAAGTACGGCTATTCATTATAGTTCTTTGACTATTTTTGTCGCATAAATTTGTAATGACTGTTCAGGTGATCTAGCAAATTGCTTGAATTTGCTAATAGGTATATTCATAGACTTAGCTTGTTGCAAATTTCTGTAGGTACTGGCAAAGTCTCTTTCATAGCTAAATTGTTTATCAAAAGACTGCTCAACCTTTTCTGCGAATGTATCCCTGTTAAAGCCTATTTTAACTTCTTTTCCATTTAGTTTATTTTTCGACCCTCTAGAATTTGCTAAAGGTGAAAGACTTATGGACTGGCTTTTATCTTTTCTGCTACGATGATGTGGACGTGAGTATTATTACCGTCCTTTAGCTGTCCAGGTTCTATAATTCTTCCGTCCTTATTTTTAATTAATTGTTTTTCCAGATCGGATTGTAAGCTTTTTTTTCCGTTTTGTTTAGCAATTCTAATTTTGGCTTTTGTCTGGTAGTTTTGTTTATATATTTTTTTTAATTCCGGGTTTTTAGTTTGTGGATGGTATCTGCGTTGTTTTTCAATTTTGGCAAAATAAACCAGGTCATTTCCGTTAAGTTGCCTGTCACCTAGTGTTCTATTAAAATGATTCGCATAATTGTCCATCACATCTCTAACGTGTTTCTGTATAAGTTCACGTTCTTCTGTTGGATTTTTTGCAATATTTGAGAGATGTTCTAATTCTTTTTGTGAAAAGGATAATGAAAGTTCGTAAAACTTTGTTTCATTTTTCTTTAAGCCTTTTACATTATTATCAATTTTATTTTGAGCTTCATCTGAAAATATTATATCCTGATCATGGGAAAAAAAATGTTCCTGATCTTCTAAGTCTTTACCAACATTTTCTTTTTCTAAATACTCAATCAGGTCTGCACATGATGCTGTATTTTTATTGGCATGAGCCGGTGGAGTAGAAATTTTGAAATATGGCATTATTTGGAATTTGCTAATTCTACAATTTTGACGAGATTATTTAGTTCCCATTGCTTTGGATTTTTCATTCTTCTATAGTATTGCCAAATAGTTATATCACATATAGTACAAATTTCTTTCTTTGTTATTCTATGCAATGATATATATTGATCCAAATGATTTTGAAGTTCTTCAATTGGTCTTTTGTGTTCCTCAAACTCTTCTGGAGTAATAAATAATAACTTTTTAAGATGTTCTTTTTGCTCTTCCAATTGTAAGTTTTTTATAGTTTTTCAGCTTGTAATATCACGTCCCTTTTTATACTGGTTATCATCTGTCGGCCTCCGTTATCCTCTTTTCAATTTTGTATGTTAATATTTGTCCTTACTAAGTGTGAATTTATCAAATGCAACAATAAATTGATATTCTTCATCAGTTTGTACTTGATAATCTTCAATATGATCTATGCGATAATAAGGTTTTACTTCGTCTGTATATTCAGATGAATTTTTAAGTTTAAATCTTCCGGTAGTAATTACGAATCGTAAATATTCGATATCATAAGGTATGCTTGCAGAATTGATCAATGAGATTTTCATGAAAATTAAACTATCGGTTACCCATATATTAGGGATCAGCATTGTCATTTTCATTTTATTGTTTTTAACACCGATACTTACAAATTCTTGCTTGCATCTAATAATTTGGCAAATAAAGTATCTCGTTTTGCCAGTTTTTTTAAACTGTCTTCCTGATGTTGCTTTTGTTTCAGTATCACAGGTTTATTTGAATAAAGGACGAATAGGCTCATAATCTTTTGGAGATACGGAAAGTGTTTTCTAAATCCTTTGAATAGGAAAGAATAAAATTATAAATACCTTTTTTAGTTTTAATAAGCATATTGGTATTGAAGGTATAGAACTTTTACCTAATTGTTGCAGTGTTTGTCCATCAACTTTGATCATTAAGGTTCTAGGATCTAGCTTCTCACTTAATATCGCCTCCTGATCCAAATTTTGGTTCACCTTCTGATTTCATTATCAAAAGATAATATAGAAACATGATATAAATAGCTTATTTGTATGGAATCACTAACTCTTTGAGAAAATGATATAAATGGAAAAACTTAGTATAACAAGAATTAACGTTAGTTTTTTCATAGTATTGGTTTTATTATTATTGGGTGGTTACTTCTTATAGTTATTGAATTTTCTCTTACTTTATTATTACCAAATGATTTAGATAGCGCCTCTAATTAAACCATCGTCTACTTCGTTAGCTACTTCGCGTAATCCATCGTCAAAGCGATGTTTGTTCTGCTGCCGATTTTTCGAGTAATTCTTTACTGTATATTCCTAGCATTTCATCAGTACCATCATAAGCAACTTGTTTTATTAAGATAGGTTCCGTCCTTAAATTTAATTGGCATAGTTAAATAATCCGATTTTCTAGTAAATTGAGCAATCGGTTGTAAAAAAGTATTTTTTGGAATTATTTTACCATTAATTTCTATGTCTTTTGTAATGCGGATCGTCACCGGAGAACCCTGTGTAATTGTTATTTCATCCTGAATTACTGCAGGGATATTGAATTTTGTTTCAGTTTGTTTCTCATTGATTTGAGTATCATTTTGAGCAGGATCTGAATTGATTGTTATTTGATGAAAAAGACCTAGATGACTAAGATTAAATCCGAATCTATTGGCTGAGTCTTTGTTGGTTTTTTTTCTACTGCCGCAATTCTGTGCTCTTTTTAGATACATCTCTTATTGATAGTCTTTTTAGGTGTGGAATTGATAGGTTTTTTTGACGGCACTTCTAAATTGCTATTGGTCCTTCTTGGAACACTTAGCGTTTCCGCTGTTTGAGCTTTTGTTTCATCTCTCGGATGATATCTACATCAAAAATATTAAGATTGATTTTCATTTCGCCGCGCTTCCCTTAATTCCTTCTGTCTCTGTTTACGCTTTTCTGCTTCAATTTGGTCAGTTTTTGTAGTAAAATCATTTTCCTGATCTTGTGGAATTTCAGGTAAGGAATTAAAATCATTGCTTGATTGTGAAGATTCTTTTTCTTTTGAAAAATTAGATACAGTCCAGATTATTCCTATTGTTAGTAATGCTAACATAGCAACTACAATATAAATTTTATGTAAATTTTCGGAGTTCATTAGTCAGATATTTTAATATTACTTTCTTGTTCCTTTAATACATCTTGGAAATCATAGAGCATAAATCCATGAGGGTTCTTTGGAAAACTTCTATCCACCCTTCTCATTTTGGATTTAATATGTATCGTGTATAAATTATAGTAATTATCATTTATCACTCTCATCATGGCAGAAGCCTCTATTTGGAAAATTTCATTTGTTAGCTTTCGGATTTTAAAATTATCGATAAAGTATTTTGTATATTCTTCTACTCCTTGAGCATTTGAGGTATAGACTTCCTGAATCAAATTTTTTGATAAAACTTGGTTTACCCATGGTTTCCATTTTTTCTCTAATTTAATTGCATCCTTATCGTCTAATAGCCACAAGCCCAGTTCCTTTTTTTCATTGACGTTAGTATAAGTATAGGTATAATAAGTATTGAGTAGGCACTGTATATGAATTTTGCCTCTTCTGGTATTTGCTCTAATTCTTTTACCTTTTTTAAAGAAGAAACGTTCCCCTCGTTGGTCTGTTGCATACTGACTGAGTAGGTAGCATCATAATAGATAAATGCAACTAAGCCAAGGCTAGTAGCAGTAATCTATTAATGCAACACATGGTTACGGCTCATCGTCCGATTTCCACTTTTTGCCTTTGTCTCGCAATAAAATCAAAATATACCTGTTGAACGTGCTTATTTTTTAGTCATTTTCGTTTTCGTTTACAGTAAGATAAGTTCTTTCATATATTTTCTTACCTAAGATATATATACCTCGCTAATTTCAATAAGGTCACCAATACTAGTAACGGTATTTGTGTAGGAATGGCAACATCGTTCACCGCCATTTTAGTTGATAAAAGAACCCTGTGAGGTTTCTTTCCATATTCATCAAACATTATCTCGTCATAAGCTTCCATAAATCCGTTTCGTAACAATATCC
Source organism: Desulfotignum sp. (assembly GCA_034522435.1). Taxonomy (GTDB): domain Bacteria; phylum Desulfobacterota; class Desulfobacteria; order Desulfobacterales; family Desulfobacteraceae; genus Desulfotignum. The sequence goes on along the minus strand of JAXHLJ010000004.1, from coordinate 379,528 downwards.
AGCGAAAAGCAAACGGTATGATCAATAACCACCACCTGGCATAAAGTGCAACCCATTTACCGAATACATGTCCAAACTTAGGAAGTAGCGATAAGGCAATAGCTGCCGGACCTGTAAATTTTAATATTAGGATTGCAAAAAACCTTAAACCCAAAAAATATCCGTAAATAATTGCATCCAGTAACCAGGCTATTGCTTCAATCAATTTTAATAATACAAATACAGTAGGCGTTGTTAGTACCATAATAAATTCCAGAGCCATTTGTCTTCATGGCCAATCCAGACATTGAGGCATCTGATGCTTGTTGTATCGCCATGTATTTCTCTGGTTACTGGTTGGTTTTGTAGCATATCATAGTTTGCTATAAACATTCCCAATATGGTGTCCATAAAATAAATTAGCTTATCATATGTTGCTATTAGCACTACTATAAATGCATAATATAAAATATTGTAAAAAGAAATAGGTAGTGTTATTTTAATTGTGGCCAATTAATTCAATTTCCTTTTTGCCTACTTGGTCTTTGAAGATTACGAAAACGTATCTAATTATCACAAAAGAAATTGCAATGCTTTTAAAAGCAATCATTACAAACGATACCTCCGCATTTCCCCAGATACGGTCAAATATATCTTGAATAAAATCTGTAGTTGTAAATGACACCATTATTCAAATAGGTCAATTTCCGCCGACCGGTACATTTCTTCTATATATCTCATCATGATTAGTTGACACAGATAGCCATTCGCCTCCGCAGATAAAAGTGCTGTGGCTTTGTAGTCTATGGCTTCTTTTTTAATTTCCCTCAGAGCTTCTAGCCTGTCTGCAGTATTCATCTTTAAAAGGTCATCTCCTGTTAAGATGGTTCAATAATTCAGGGAACGATTCGAGGGCAATTAAGCGTATTGATCCATGGCTTCATCAATACCACGAGATGGCGATCTGTATACCCAGGCGCTTGCAGCGATTTCTATATTTCTTTGTCACTTCGATAGATTTCATCTTGAATGGTAATTATCTCGTCCACATATTTAACCTGTCTAAGAGAAGTGGAAACTTTATCCAGAAGTTTTTTAGCATCCTCTATTAGTTCCTTTTTCTTTTTTAATAACTTCATAGGTCTTTCGAGCTTGTTCTAGACCTTCGGCTAATTTTACACTATTTGCCGGGTCATGTACTAAGTTTGTTGCCCCACCGGTTGCAGTTCCAATTACGTCAGTAATTGCATCAATTTGTCCTTTAGATTGAAAGGAAAAAATTGTTAAGATCGTAATTAAGGTTAATTTTCTCATATCATTTATTTTTTCATTTTTTCTACTACTTTACTCATATTTTGATGTTCTTCATATAATTTCTGCATTCGGTCATACAACTTACCTTCAGTTTGAAAGGTAATTAAATGTTCTTCCGGTAATTGAATATTGATGACATCGGCTTTCCTTTCCCCTGAGCATAAAGAGTTGTGAGTAAGGATATTTACCCGTAAAATCCGAACTAATTGAATCCAACATAAACCTATGATGTTTAGGAAGTCCCAACCTGTCTGCAGTATCATTATGGTTTTTCTCCGTTGGCAGTATATACTAGTATTATCTAGAATACTTCCAATAGTATCATTTTTAGGTAACTGATTTACCTATCTAATGACAAAACCACAAGCCCCGTTTTGCTTTCTAATTGCCTGTGCCAAATACTCTGAACTGGCAGCTATTTCAGGGTTCTTTATTTGTTTTGCATACTCATCATATATTTGAATGCCTCTAACCTCTTTATTCTCCCAGATTACCTCTTTGGTTGCTTGGTAGCTATATTGTTGTAAAATGGCTTGTAACAAAGCATTATCACCGGCCCTATCGAACTCAAAATATGCAAAATCAGTTGAGGGATCAATTCTGAAAAGCTTTCTATCATCTTTAAGGTTTTTCAAACAAAAAGGAATATGTGCCTTCTTTATCTCCAAATTCTGAAAGTGAATAAATTACCTCTCCCATTGATTTAAGAGGATCGTATATTGAAGGGTCAATCCCCAAATCCTCATACTTTTTTTCTTTATGTATAAATTCAAAAAACTTATAGAATGTACCCATGGAAAGTTCCTCTACGTTTTTATAATACGCATCTAGAATTTTCCTGATTGTAACATTATGACCTTGTGGTATTTGGTCATAGTTTACCGTACCTTTAAAATGAAATAAATTAATCAATTGATTTAGATACAAAAGATCTTCACTGTTTGGTTCTGATTTTCCGTTTAATTCAAATGGATTTATCCCTAACGGCTTTCCGGGAATAAATTCTAGCATGGCAGATCGAAGACTGATACATTCTATATAAGTTTTGAAAGCTCTTGCCCAGATCGTTAATACATAGCTTATAACCTTGATCTATAAACTGATAGGCCATATGGTTTAAAACAACCGATTTTCCTTGTCCAGTAGCCGCAATGAATAAAAAGTTTACGCGCTTTGAATATTCACCCTTATTTCCGGTCCCATACATCTCTTCTTGAGCGGCAGCATTGGGAAAGTCTACTGTTAAAGTATAATCCTTCCTTCATCATCTGTAGGCGTAGTTGTCGGCATCAAAAAACTACAAGCTAAATTCAGTTCACAAGTAAGGTAAATCGTGATGGCATCCTTGCAGAAAAAGCAAAAAAGGAATCGATAAATAGACCTTTGGCAGCGTTTCCGGAAGGGCTAAAAGGTGTAATATCATTCTCGAGTAAATAAGGCTCGTAAAGTGTTGTTTGTGTTTTTTCTTTCCTTTTCGTTATCAGTGAATAAAAATAACGTTAAAGTGGCATTTAACCAGTTTACTACTTTTATTTTGTTGTAATGATTCTTGAAAAATATTTTAATATTTTCAGCAGGTTGTTCATTAAGTCCAAAGCCTCTGGCAGAGTAAAATTCTGATTGTTTCTTTTCGATCACGTTTAACAGCCTTTCATGTTCAGGAACGGAAATGATTTGATTAACAACTCGTGATCAAATTGGATATCCAGTCCAAAGGGTTCGGTAAACCCTTGATAAAAAGTTGTGCTTTCGTCAGATAAGCGCGGCTCTATTGCCAAACTGTACAGTTCCTGTGGAAGCTGCGTCTAGCGAATTAATCGTATAAATATCGGTATGTCTGATTGCCTACTTGATAGTCCCCTTCATCAGAATGTTTCCACATCTGTATGAACTCCCTGCAGAAGCCCATTAAAGTAGGATACGCGGATAACCCCCTCAAATATGTGATATATTGAGAGGGGTCGCATGGATTTTTTTCTTCGAATTAACATAAGTAACTACTTTATCTACCAAATCAGGGAAATCACTTTCTATTATTTTATCAAGTATCTGCTTTTCATTTGCAATACTTTTAAAAGGATTTACAAATTTATCCCGTAACACCAGATCGTCTCAATGACCAGGTGAAAAAGTATGATTTATGGACTTGCTCTATTTTTTTTGAATGGTGTTTTTTAAAGGTTTTTTGCAGATAAGATTCTTCTGGAAGGTTTTTGAATTATACTTCTGCTTATAAAATGTATCCATTTTATGCAATACTGTATCTCTATCAAAAGACTTAAAAGCTTTAACAAAGGTACTGCCGATATCATCATAGGCGGTTTCAGACAATGAATATTTTTCAGGAGTATTAATTGATAACAGAAAATTACGTCACCATTTCTGGATATAGCCATATTGTCGTCAGCTGTAATAAAAGGTGGGGTATTATGAATATTCATAATGGATCAAGGGTTATTGTCTATGTATTCCGGCATTTTATCATCACTATTTTTGTTTTGAGAAAATTGCCCACTTCTCCAAAAGAGGTAAAAATATAAACCTGCATTAAAGACCAATGCTAAAATTGTAGATGTTAGACTGAATACTTTTACTAATGGAATTGCCGTGATTAATAATCCCGCAACAAAAATGAAAAAAAAAGACGCCTTCAATCCTAAGATATTCGGCATCTTTTCTATGTCACTTTCTATCTTAAATTTTTTCATTAGATAGATAAACCAGATAACCAGGTAACAAGCCCCAATATTATGGATACGGCTAACACAAAAATTCCAATAGAAGTAAAAAAAGCTTTCCAGTCCCTGTCTCCCCCATACCTTACCGATATTAAAGAGTGCGCCACCTATTAAGGTAATTACAAAAAACAAAAGGAGCTATCCTTCTTATTGTTTGCTCAAAATCACTAGCAGTTGTTTCAACATTATCGAATTGTGCAAATGCGATTGAGGGTAAAAGTGTCAAAGCCATTAAGGCTAAAGTGGATGTAAGTTTTTTCATATTATAATTATTAAGTTTTGACAAAAAAACAAAGGTTTTGCGAATAACACAAAAATATAGTTTATTATTTTACTGATTGATACCTATTTAGAGGGGTTAATTTTCTGAACAAATATTTTTGATACCAAAATCGTTATAAAACAGGAATAAAAGCCTTATGTAATGAATTACGGTAATAATTAATTATATGATACAATACAATTATTGCAAATACCTATAAGTCTTTGTTATTCTGGGATTGTGCTAATGAAACAATATAATCTTGTGCTTGATTTGCCATTTCCTCGATCATATCATCTACCTTTTGAAAAACGCTGGTATAGATCCACTTGCTTTGTATAGGAATTTACTGTAGATAGGCTCATTTTATAAAGGCACTAGCTTGAATCGAAATTTTTTATCCTTGCCCGAAGTATCAATCATGAAAAATTGACCTTGCTTTAAACGTCTAAACTCAATAGGCTTATATTTTGCTTTTTCTCGTATTGAAGTAGTTGTACTTCTCCCCCTACCTTCTGTAAAGGACTTTTCCTTTACATCTTTAGTTTCAAACATTTTGCTATAATATTGACCAGTATCAGGATCATTTGCCTTTCCCATAAATGTTAATCCAAGATTCGTAAGAATCGCTTTTAGCTGGGGCAAAGAATATAATAACTCACCTTGGACTTTATCCTGTAATCCCCAAATAATATTTACATTAAATGTTCTTAATGTAGCCAAAACTCTATGAAATTTATTGAATTTTAAGGCACTGCCTTCATCCCATAACCATAAAGATCTTGGTCTACCTCTTTTAGAACACTTGTTCATGAATATTCGGGAAATAGTAGCATAAATTGGCAAACATATATCGTCATATTCAGGGTCATTAATTAAACCTACAATAGCTAGATTTTCAGGATTATTGATTGCTACTTCAAAATCTGACTTTTTGGTAACCGTGAATATTCTAGGGGTACATAGTTTTTTTAGAAGTTTTGGTTATTCCTATATTGAATTTCTGGAAGATTTGAACTGCTTTTTTCAATTCCTCTAACGTCCAAACATTAGGGTTTTTCACCCTTCTGTACATCTTGGGGCGTGTGTAAATCCCATTTCTTTATAAAATTGCTCTAAGCCTGTAATTTTGGCTAGTCTGGGGAATCCCTTTGTAATTTTTCTAAAATCGTTTATTATTATTGAAAAATCCTTTTTCATTAGTGTTTCCAAATCTTTATTATCCATTTTATTCTTCTTTTATCATTTGTGTTTTACAATCCATACATTCCAAGTTAAGCCCATCTTTTCCCCAGGCGTTGGAACTACAGCTGGGGCAAGTATATTTATACTTTGATTTTTTAGGCTTTTTTTCCTCTTCTCCTTCTTCTTCTTCTCCTTCCTCGGTATTGGTTTTATTTATATAAAACTCTCGAGCAATGAAGGGCAAAGTTAAATCATCTGGTAATTCTTCATAAGCCTTTTGAAATCTACCTCCATCGATTATATAATGTGTCATAGATTGCCCGATCTTTTTTCCCCCTGGCTCTCCTGTATTGGAAGGCATTAAACCGATTTCCTCCATTTTCTTCGACCATTGCTTATTATGGTAAGTTGTCCGGCTAGGGTTTCCGAAATCCTGTTGCCATAGATGCACCATTTCATGAACTAATGTTGCCAAAACCTCTATCGGCTCACGTTCTAGCGTTTGCGGATTCAAGGAAATTTCATGGCTTCTAACCTTGACTTTATTTTCCCACCTTTCAGGAGCGAAAAAACCATGTGTATTATCTTACGTCAATTAAGAATTACACCGCCTAATTTATTATTAAAAAGCCTCTCGTTAAAATGATCAAAAAGCTTTTGATATGTTGTAAACTGATCTTCCGTGGGTTTCATAATATCTCGTGTAATGCCCCCGTTAGGGGGCGATTTTTATTTTTTAAAATCTGTTAATAACTGGTCGAGGGCAAAACGTGCGTTTCTCGTTCTTTTCCTCTGCCATGCCATATTAGAGGGCGACCAGTTAAAGCCGTGAGACTTTACCAGCTTGCGAACTTCAAAATCTGGCTTGCCATCAAAGAAAAGTTGAAAACGGTTTTCTTCTACATTATCAAAAACTTCTAATTCTTCATTTTTAAAAAGGCTTTTGCTCTCTTCCTGTTCGGCTGTTTTAAGCTCATTTAATCGACTCTCAAGCCTTTTTATATTAGCATTGTTATTGGTCAGGCTATAAGACGGAAAGCCAACTGCGCCCCTGTAATTCGGCTCTATTGCCAGCTTTGCATTTTCTTCTTTCATATCCCATTCATTAACTAATTTTTGCATTTTCTGCGCATCGGTTAATTTTTTTGATTTCAGAATTTTGTTAGCCCCTTTCATAAAAGCGTGAATGTCTTTTGCTCTTTTAATTTTATCTTCAAGCTTTTGCACGGCTTCGGGATCATCGGAAGAAATAGCGGTATTATTTTCTATAGCTTTTGCCTTTTGTTCGTAGTATTCGGCTTTATTGTTCAGCTGTACAGACTGATCCATTTATTATGAATTTTTTCCAAGTGTCTGCGGTGTCTCTTTCCGCTGTGGTGATCTAAAAATTGGTTGCCCTGGTGGAATTACGCTGGCTGACATAATTGCTTTGTTTCCATGCGTTTTTAGCTTCTTGTTTTGCTTTCTCGCTTAACTGCTCAAAACGTTCTTTTCTTCTTTCTTGCTTCTCGTTATAATTGGATTTCATTGTATTGAATGTCTAGAGTTAAAAATTATTTAGATGGGAAAAATGAAGGGTTATATTAACCCTTCATCAGCAAATGAAGTATATTCTTCACTGGTTATAATGATATTGTCAAAAGGACTACATCCATATATTGTAAAGCCGCTTTAGCCTTTCTTGTAATTCCTTTGTCAGGCTCTGAGGGCAAAGGGTTACCGCTTGGGTGGTTATGGATAAAAATAACGCCGTGAGCATTGGAAAGCGTGGCTCCTAACAATCATTTTAATATCTACTACAGTACTGGTAGCCCCTCCCTCTGAAAGGCTGTAAACCCCTAGAATTTGGTTAGCCCGATTCATAAGTAAAATTTTAGAGGATTCACGCAATTGAATAGTATCAGGATCATAGCACTGTTTAAGTGCGTTGAATGCATCCATTGGAGAACTTATTTTTATTCTGTTCTCTCTTGCGACTTTAAAACTATAGCTTAGTTTTCTTCGGGGATTTGCTGTGTATTTAACTTTAGATTCCATTATATTTGTATGATTTAGTTTGATAATGAGATATTGAATTAAATTAAATTAATAAGGGGGGGCGCAATCCCCCCTTATACTATTGATCGTTTTTTGCGCCACCTAATAAGATTATATTTTCTACTTTAAAGCTGTGGTAATATTTAGCTTCATCGCCTTCGCCTTTTTTAGATGCGGAGTAATGAGCATCAACTGAAACCTGTTTTCCTTTTTTCAAATATTCTAAAACAGGATGATCTCCCCATATTTCCAAAGGAATCCAATTGTTTCCTCTGTTTTGTTTTCTCCAAATACTTTTAGTGGTTGTCCAATTTCAAATCTTGAAACTTTGTTACCGCCTTCAAATTCTTGTGTTTTTACATCGCTCCCTAAATGACCGATGAAACTTGCTGTGTTTTTTGAGTTCTTGAAATACATAATTTTTAGTTTTTGTTAATGTTTTATTATATAATAAAGGTACAAAATATTTTGTTAAACGCAAACTTTATTAACGTTTTTTTTACTTTTTTTTAATGTTTTTTAATATAAATATAACGTTCCACGTGAAACATTTAGATAGTAAAAATCTTAAACAGTTTGATATCGTCCCCTGCAAAAACGTGGCAAATTAAAATGCGCTAGTGATCGGTGGTATATTTCAACCAAAACCTTACAATGTTATTCGGCTTCGTTTTAACGATTCCTGCTGAAGGCATACACCGTGAACAAAAACCGTTGGAACAGCTGAAACACTTTCATTAAATGCACCAATGGGGAAAATATAAAAGCCAAATAAGGCTTCCTTAATTTCCGTACAAAGCTTTTTTTTGTGGGCAAAGTTAAAATGAAGCCTTAATTTGCCCTGTGTTTAGCTTTTATATTTTCTAAGCGTAGGATGTGTTTTTAAGCCGAAAATTTAAGGAACGCGAAATTTACGGCTTAAAAAACATGAGCCGAAATTGCGGGGCTTCATAAGCTTTGGAAAAAACTCTATTAAAAGTGAATAATTATCAAACTAAACTCGATAGCAATGGAAATCCCGCCAGGGGAAGGATGTGTGTTGGACGGAATTGGAATGGGTATAGCGAGGATATCCTCTCTTATGAAATGATCAGTATCTTTCCTAGAATTTTTATACTCTAAAAATTAATCTAAATATTTAAAATTTGCATATAATGGTATCAATATTTATTCACTTTTAATATATGGAAAAAGATGTGGTATCAATATTAAAAATTAATGTAATAATTTACTGATATTTTGGTGAATAGTGCAAATATTTTGCAATTTTGCCTTCTTAAAATTTATTTACAAGGCTGAAAATCTGATAAATAATCATTATTTAAAAAAAAGCCTTGGGACAACTTATATGTAATAAAATATGGTAAAAGGCATTACTTATTCAATTTTAATAGGATTTTTATAATTCTATCTGTGCATTTTTCATACGGTCAATATGGAAATTTAAAAGGTGGTTCTAGTGTACATATTGGTCTTGGATTTACTGAGGTGGGAATATTGGGAACGGCTGGATTTGCAAAAAATTTTACTCAACAAATCAGTGGTGTTTTTGATGTGACATATAATAACGCAACAGTGTCTGATATTAATTATCATGCTGTTTATATAGACGGAATCGGCATCTTATTTAGCTTATACAGTTGGTCAAGGAAGATTTAATTTATCTACTCAAGGCGGAATTCTTATTTGTTGAAGATTTTAGGAATGAGTTCAATCAAAATACTATAAGCGAAGAAAGATTTAGTTTAAATTATGGTTTTATGGGAGGTGTTGAAATTGAGATTGCCGCCTTAAGAAACTTTGGAATCCTTATGATAGGAAATGCCAGATATTACATAAAAGAGGATTATGGAAAATTTAGATACCAATTTTTAACCGGAATTAGATATGCATTTTAGATTATATATATTTTTATTCATTGGCTTTTTTTCATTTGTAGGAAATGCTCAAACTGTACAGTATAGTGCGTCCAATATGCAAAGCCATTTAAGTGGCAACAACGAAGTGAAATCAAATTTGTTAGGAGAACTACGGGAGGTACCTCAACCATTTATTTTCTTAGACAAAATGGTACCGATGCACCTGGTGTTTTATTGCCTAATGGTGACCTTGGTTATTTTACTTCCACGGTCTTAAGTGGCTATAGTGGCATTACATGGTCAACTGTTGGTAATTATAGAATATTAACTATTGATTGGTCCTCTGTAGGTCTTGGTAGCTTTTTCGGAACGAGTTATAAATCAAGAAGATTTAAGATAGGAAATTTCGAATCATTGGAATGTATAGACGGAGGCTGGACAGAAGTTCCGGACGTTTTCACAGGTGATTTGATTTGGTCATGTCAGGAGGGATCGACTGTAAAGCAAACTCAGGTTAGGGATGAGGTTGACTATTATTTGACGATTGTAGATCCACGAATAGCTCCTTTTCCGAATATGGGTACTGAGTGTATATCGCCTGCAGGAACTGATTTCACTGTTGGCGGGATTACTAACGGAGCATATGATGCTGGTGGTGCATGGAGTATTGAGTTTGAGAATGGATATACTGCTACAAGAACATCACAAAGCTTAAGTGGTGATACTTATAGAATTAATAGGAGTGGTGTTAGTGCCGGTAATGTTAATGCACGTATAGTCTGGAATTTTACGTCAGCAGAATGGGATAACTTGTCTTCAAATTGGACTTATGATTATCCCATAGATGGTACATATTCTTCAATTGGTTCATTTAGAACACCACCATCTGTAAATGCTGGTGGAAATGTTGCCTATTGTGAGGATACAGGTAATAAAACGATATCGGGAATACCTTCGGGTGGTAGCTGGAGTGGACCTTATATAAGTACAAGTGGTGTGTTTAATACAAATTCTGCAAGTGTAGGCAATCATGTCGTTACGTATACCATTACCGATGGTAATGGTTGTTCTAACTCAGATACTAAGACCATTGTTGTTGAATCTGCTCCAACGGTCAGTTCAAGTAATTATTCATTTTGTGAAAATGACGGTGTCAAATCTGTAAGTGGTTCACCTACCGGTGGAACTTGGTCAGGTAGCGGTGTAACTGCATCAGGTGATTTTGATACTTCTATAGGTGATGGAAATTATACATTGACTTATAGTTATACAAATGGATCTGGTTGTACAGCAACTAGTAACAGTATTGTTACGGTTAATGCTCAACCTTCTGTTAGTGCTGGAAACAATCAATCTGCATGTATTAATGATGGTTCAATTGCATTAAGCGGAGCTTCACCAAGTGGTGGTTCTTGGTCTGGTAGTAATGTTTCAGGATCGACATTTAATGTATCTTCTGCAGGAGTCGGAACACAGAGTGTAACATACACCTATACTAACTCAAATGGCTGTACTAATTCAGACGCAAAAAATATTACAATTGATGATATCACTACTGTAAAATTGTGCGTGGCGAAGAGGAATTTTGTGAAAATACAGGATTACGGGATTTAACGGTAATCGAGCCTAAAGGTGGCTGGGTCATGGTCCGGTACAATGAGATCAAGCGGCAGGTAAGTTTGATACGAGTATCGGAAGTGGAAATGATACTGTAACCTATACCTTTACTAATGCAAATGGCTGTACTAATTCGGATTCAAAGTTGCTTAGGATTTATAGCAGGCCTAGTGTAAATGCCGGTAACAATGAATCGATATGTATTAATGAGGGTAATATAAACTTAAATGGTTCTCCATTCGGTGGAAGTTGGTCTGGTACTGGAGTTTCCGGCAGTCAATTTATTCCGACTACTGCCGGTGTGGGTTCTCATACTTTAGCATATTCTTACACTAATTCAAATGGATGCAGTAACTCGGATACTAAGACTATTACGGTTAATAATATCACTCCACTTAATATTGGTAGCAATATGCAACTTTGCCGTAATGGTAGCATATATAATTTAAATAACTGATTTGGGCGCAAGTATTACAGGCGGTAATTGGTCTGGTACAGGTGTTTCTGGAAATAACTTTAATCCTTCTTCTGCCGGCATAGGATCACATCAAATAACATATGAATATACAAATGCCAATGGATGTACAAGTATTGCTAATAAATTTATTGAAGTATTGGAAGGGCCACAGGTTTCGGCTGGTATAAATGTAGAGGTATGTTTGCAAGATGGAAGTTTTGCTTTATCAGGTGAGTCACCCAGTGGTGGGAGCTGGAGTGGTCCTGGTGTAACAGGTTCAACATTTGATCCAAGTGTTACAGGCACAGGAATATTTGAAGTAACTTATAGCTATTTTGATGGAAGTTGTACCACAAGTGATACTAAAAGTATTACTGTTAATGATGTAGATAATATTTCTGCTGGACAGGACTTGGTTACATGTGTTAATGTACCTGCGTTTTTACTAACAGGAGCTTCAAAAAGTGGTGGTCTTTGGAATGGTGATGGTGTAAGCGGAAACTTCTTTGATCCTGGTACAGCAGGGGTAGGGGTACATACAATTACTTATGATTATACAAGTGGGGACGGTTGTAGTGCCAGTGCATCAAGAACAATTACAGTTCAGGATATTCCAGCTGTAAATTCTGGTAATGATATTATTTTATGTTCGAATGAAGGTAATTATGACTTAAGTCAGGATGTTAATGTGGTAGGGGGTACGTTTTCTGGTAATGGTGTTAATGGTCTAAATTTTAATCCATCATCTGCCGGCATAGGATCACATCAAATTACTTATAATTATAGATACCCTTCAACTAATTGTAGCAATTCAGATTTTAGGGTTATTAATGTAATAGAACCAGATCCTGTAAGCGTAGGTTCTAATATTGAAGTATGCATTGATCAGGGAACAATTGATGTATCAGGAACTGAAACTGTGTCAGGGGGAACTTGGTCTGGAAATGGGATTAATGGGACAACATTTGATCCTGTAGTTGCCGGTATTGGAGAACATGTTCTAACCTACACTGTTATTGATGTTAATGGATGTAATTCAATTGACAGTAAAACCGTAACTGTTAATGAATTACCTGTTGTATCTGCAGGTTCGGATATTTTTGTTTGTTCGGGAAGTCCGTTGGTAACATTGGGGGATAATGCTAGACCAATCGGGGGAAGCTGGTCTGGAGACTATGTGAATGGTGATAATTTTGATGTTGCTCGATCAGGAAGCGGAACATTCGATGTAACCTGATCCCAACACCGATCCAAACTGGTTGCACGAATACAGATACTGAAGCCGTAATCGTAAGTAGTGGAGCCGTAGTTGATGCTGGTGTCGACTCTTCAGGTAGTATGCGAATCTGAAACTGGTATAGATCTAGCTGAGTAGGGTAGTTCCAACAGGAGGAAGCTTTTCTGGGATTGGGGTTAGTGGTAATAATTTTAGTCCTTCAAGTGTAGGTCCTGGTTCTTATACAATAACATATTCTGTTTCTAATGCTTATGGTTGTACTGGGTAGCTGCTATTTTTAATCACCGTAAACCCAAGCCCGAACGTTGATGCAGGAAGTGATTTTTCAGTATGTCCTTAATGAGCCGGTAAGGGATTTAATGCCTTCCGCTTTTCCGATCCGTGGAACTTTCCAAGGTACGGGGGTTGTATCAGGTAATAGCTTCGATCCTGAGTGTTGCTGGTATAGGGAATCATGTTATAAGATATTTATATACGGATATTAATGGTTGTAATAATATAGATTCCAGGATTATCACTGTAACAGATTCACCAGATGTTGATGCCGGTGGTAATATTTTTCAATGTATAGGGCAGGGCCTTATTGATCTTGGATATAAGGGCGGAACCCTCTAATGGTACACGGCCGGCATCATACCAGGAGAAATTCAGACATCCGAAATACGTGTTTTCAGCCCCCGGTCCTGCGGTTACCACCGAGATGTTCACCGGTTTTTTCTCGTCAAAATACCGGGTCAGTGCATCGGACAGCTCATAGGCGTTGTCGGGCAGATCTGCTGCGCTGAAAATTTTGATCCGGCTGTCGATGCCGTCGATCAGGATCACGACATCCTGATCCGCCTTGCCGGTCAAAGTGATCACGTCAAATCCGGAAAATTTCTTGTACGGGCCGAAATACCCCCCCACATTGGAATCGATGGGGGCGCCCGTCAAGGGGGAGATGGTGGTGACAATGCTTTTTCCGCCGCCGGGATACCCGGGGGTTCCCCCTAAGGGACCGGCCGAGATGCACAGGGCATTTTCCGGATCATTCCACTTTGTGGTGCCTTTGACAGCCTGCCACATGAACCACAGATCATAGCCTTTGCCGCCGGTGAATCTGTCTTTCACGGCCGCATCGATGGGATCGACGCGGATGTCATTGCCGGTGAGATCGATGTGAAGGGACCGGTCAGTATATCCCTTTACCACCTCAGACCGTTCATAGGAAACAGCTTTGATTTCATTCAATTGTACGGGACCCATTTGTTAACTCCTTGGACTTAAATAATTTTAACCGGTATAAATACCCGGGAGGGGGCGGATTCCGACGGTGACCATCAGATCGACTCCCTTCAGTCATTCTACTAAATTGTTAAAATATATATATTTATCATACCGTCAAAAGACATTCAAGCCCATAACGCATGTCACACGGCCGATGACGATCCAACCCGGGGCCCGGTACCGCTAACCCGGCAAAAAAACTTGATTTTTATTTGATTGCCTGATAACAGTTTTCAAAAAAACCATGATATGAAAGGGTATGTGAATGCTTGTATTGGCCAATTTGTTTGAAGCGGTGGCCTTGGTGCTGGATTTCGGATTGACGATCTATATGTGGATCATCATTGCCGGTGCGGTGTTGTCCTGGGTAAACCCGGATCCCTACAACCCCATTGTCCGATTTATCAACACCGCCACGGAGCCGGTGCTGTATCAGATCAGAAAACGGCTGCCGGTCAATTTCGGCGGTATCGACATTTCACCGATTGTTGTGCTGATGGCGATCATGTTTCTTCAGGCATTTGTGGTGAACACACTTCGTGGCATGGCGCGTTCCATGATGATGTAACGATCAACTTTCAGATGGAAAGGATTGGGTATGGGTATCACGTCTCTGGTGGTCAGGCAGAAGGAGTTTAAAACCCGTTTCAGGGGATTTGATGTTCAGGAAGTGGATGGATTTCTGGAAGAGGTGGCAGTCCATCTGGAGTCCATGGACCGGATCATTGAAAAACTGATGGAAGAAAAAAAACGGCTGGATCTGGAGAATCAGGGATACCGGAAACGCGAAGATGCCATGAAAAACGCCATGATCCAATCCCAGAACATTGTGGAACAGATGAAGGACAATGCCAAAAAATCAGCCCAGGTCATTATCGCCAATGCACAGGTGGAGGCGGAAAAGATGTTGAACCGGTCCCACAAGCGGCTTTCTCAGCTCCACAGCGATATCATGGAGTTGAAGCGGCAGCGGATTCAACTGGAAATGCAGATCGGCGCGGTCATCGAATCCCATGCCAAACTGCTGGAAATGAGCACAAAGGAAAACAAGGCCGCGGACGAGACGGACGCCACACTCAAATTCATCAACCGCGCATGATTTTCGACGCGATTGAACACACAATTATCAAAAAGGGGCCCGGATGGTTCAAATAGATGCGTTTTTCAAGCTGATGCATGATCAGGGCGCGTCCGACCTGCATCTGTCATCCGGACAGCAGCCGGCCCTGCGGTTCAATGGAGATATCGAGCGGATCAGGTATGAGCGCCTGACATCGGACAAACTGCGGGCCATGCTCTATGAAATCACTTCCCAGGAAAAAATCAAGGAATTTGAAGAGACCGGAGATGTGGATTTCGGGTATGAAATCCCCGGGACGGCCCGTTACCGGGTCAATTATTTCATGCAGAAAAATGGGATTTCCGCGGTATTTCGTGAAATACCCGCCAATATTCCCACAGCAGAGCAGCTGGGTCTTCCTTCCGTGATTTCCAGACTGGCGGATCTCCCCAGGGGACTGGTGCTGGTCACCGGGCCCACCGGATCCGGTAAATCCACCACTCTGGCCGCGATTATCGATCAGGCCAACCGAAACAGAAAAGATCATATCATTACAGTGGAAGATCCGATCGAATTTGTTCATAAAAGCCAAAACTGTATCGTGAACCACCGGGAGGTGGGCACGCATACAAGAACCTTTTCCACGGCCTTGAGAGGCGCGCTGCGTGAGGATCCGGACATCATCCTGGTGGGGGAGCTGCGGGACCTGGAAACCATCTCTCTGGCCATTGAAGCGGCTTCCACCGGTCACCTGGTCTTTGGAACCCTGCATACGTCCAGTGCCGCCAAAACCGTCGACCGTGTTATTGAAGTGTTCCCTTTTTCGGAACAGGCCCAGATCCGCGCCACCCTGTCCGACGGGCTCCGGGCTGTAATAGCCCAGGTCCTGTTCAAACGCATCGATAAAAAAGGACGGTGTGCGGCCCTGGAAATCCTGGTGGCGACCCCGGCGGTGAGAAACCTGATCCGGGAGTCCAAAACCCACCAGATTCCGTCCATGATTCAAACGGGCAAACAATACGGCATGCAGCTGCTCGACGATGCCATCATGGGACTTTACAAAAAAGGCTGGATCAGTCCGGATGAAGCTTACAGCAAGGCCAACAACAAAAGTTTGTTCCGGCCGTTTCTCAACAAACCGCCCACGGATTTTACTGAAACCTGATCGGCAACGGCAAAGGACGCGTCATGAAAATGCAGCAGGTTGATCAGTTTCAGACGGACACTATTTCTCTGATGGACAAGCAGGTCCGTATCCCACTGGCAGACACGGTCAGAATTCTTTATGACCCTGCCGGATGCCGGGAACGGCTGAAACGGGCGGTTTGTTTTCTGAATGTCACCGTGTTGATCCTGTCGGCGGTGCTGATATTCTCCGAGTTCCGGTTTGACTGGGGGGAACGGCTTGTCGGCGGATTTCTGGCATCCATCAATCATGTCCGGCCCGAAAAGGGAGCTGTGTGGGAACTGGGCAGAGATACCATGACCGCCCATGAAACCGTGAGCCGGCTGATCGATCGGAAGATCGATACCAAAGCGTTCGCTGACCGCACCGATTCCTTTGCCGGGATCTCCCGGCGCCTGTTGCCCGGAGAATGGGTGACACTGGACAAAACCCATTTCAAAGACCTGTATCGAACCCTGCCGTTGACCCATGCCCGGCAGATTCTGGATCCGGCCCGTCTCATCTGGCTGCTCAACGGTGATGTCACGGACCGGATTTTCTGTGAAGGCATGAAAACCGGCATGAAAATCTATTTTATCGATACCGGAAACCGGGTGATTCACCAGATTGAACTGACCCGGGACACCTTGACCGCCATTGCGGAAAAACACTATCTGGAACCGGGAACCCTGGAAACATTTGATGAGTTTTCCGGCCGGATATATCCGGTGGACCGTTTTTTTGGTGCGGTGTTCAAGCTGCCCGCCGAAATGATTCCGGATCTGTTGCCCGACACCGACCTGCTGCTGGACCAGGAAGGGATCATTTCCCGGGTGGGGATCTGGAACGAAGCGGAAAACGGATTCATCCGCCTGGGATTTGAATTTCGACATCAGAACCAGGTCCGGGTCCTGTTCGTCAACGCCAGGGAATGGGCTGTATGGCAGTTGGGACTGGTTCTCAAGGGGGCCCATTCATGAAGGGATGGGACGGCATATGGGCGGTGTTGCGATGGGGGTTTTTTGCCGGGCTCATTCTGGTTTCCACGGGGATTTTTGCCGTCACCCTCCTGGTGCTGCATACGGCGTCCGAGCCTGCCGAAACTGCCGCAGGATCTGAGTCGGATTATAGAAACGCCTCAAAGCCGCGTGTACAATGCCTCCGGCCAGGTGGTGATGCATCTGGGGGAGCGGGAAAGCGTTCCCCTGTCCCGGGTGTCGCCGGATTTCATCAATGCCATTGTGGCCACCGAAGACCATCTGTTTTTTCAGCACCACGGCATCAACAAGCTCCGGACACTCAAAGCCCTGTATGTGACGCTGTTTGAACCCGGCCGGGTGGAAGGCGCATCCACCATCACCCAGCAGCTGGCCAAAAATCTGTTTTTCTCTTTTGAACAGTCGTTTTCCAGAAAATTCAAGGAGCTGCTGGTATCCTTTCAGATCGAAGCCACCCATTCCAAGGCCGAGATTCTGGAAGTCTATATCAATCAGATCCATTTCGGGGCCGGGGCCCAGGGGGTTGAAAAAGCGGCGGACACGTTTTTCGGCAAATCAGCCCGGGAGTTGACCCTGTCTGAGGCGGCCCTTCTGGCGGGACTGCCCAAATCCCCGTCCGCCTACAACCCGTTCTATCATATGGACCGGGCGTTGAAACGAAGACAGGTGGTGCTGCAGCGAATGAAGGACACCGGGTATATCTCCGAGGATGAAACGGCATTGGCGGCGGCGGACATACCGGCGCTGAACCGGGAGAAAAGAGACGCCCGGAGCGGGAGCTATTTTCTGGATGCCCTGATCAAGTCTCTCATCGATGCCTATGGCGAGAACGTGGTATACAGGGGTGGCATTCGGGTCTATGCCACCCTGGAATCCCGGCTTCAGGAACTGGCAAAGACGTCCTTGAGGCAGGGCCTTGAACGGCTGGATCAGGAGATGGGCATTTCCGATGAAAATGCTCCCCGGCCCCAGGGGGCCCTGGTGGCTGTCGAGCCGGCCACCGGCGCGGTGCGTGCCATGGTGGGGGGGCGCGATTACTTTGAAAGCGAGTTCAACCGGGCCACGAATGCCCGCCGTCAGGCCGGCAGTGGATTCAAACCCTTTGTCTATTACACGGCATTTGACACCCGGGGACTGCATCCGGGCACCCGGATGACCGACCGGCCGGTGCGTATCCCGGTACCCGGGGCCCCGGACTGGCAGCCAAAGAATTTTGAACGCGGTTTCCAGGGAAACATGGTGTTGAAAACCGCCATGACCCGGTCGGTAAATACCATTGCGGCCCAGCTGGTTCAACTCACCGGACCGGGTGCTGTCATTGACACTGCCAGAAAATGCGGGATCACCAGCCCGTTGCAGGATGTGTTTTCCATCGCCCTGGGCACGGCCGGGGTCACGCCTCTGGAAATGGCTGCCGCATTTTCCGTGTTCGCCGATCTGGGGAACCGCCATGATCCGTTCCTGTTCTGGCGGGTGGAGGATGCTTATGGCCGGGTCCTGTTCGAACACATTGTTCAGGCAGAACCGGTTCTGGATCCGGGAACGGCCTATCAGGTGGTGGACATGATGAAGGCGGTGGTGGATACCGGTTCCGGCCGAAGGGTCCGGGAACACGGGTTCACCCGGCCCTGTGCCGGAAAGACCGGCACCTCCAACAATTTCATGGATGCCTGGTTTACCGGATTCACACCGACGTTGTGCACCTCGGTATGGATCGGGTATGACCGGCAGGCCCGCCTGGCGGATAAAAACGGGGTTGGAATTACCGGAGGCCGGGGAGCGGCCCCGATCTGGGCACAATTTATGCGTCAGGCAACAGCGGATGAACCGGAAAGAAATTTTCCCGTGCCTGAAGAGATCCGGTTTGAAAGCATCGACCCGGAAACCGGGTGCCGGATCGATGCCCGAAATTCCAGCGCCGGAATCACTGTGGCGGTCAAAAAAGGGCAGACACTTTGCGGAGAAACGGTTCGGTGATCCGGGTCATGAGAAATATCAGTGTCCGGCTCTGGCTGACGCTTCTGGTTTCGGTGCCGGCCGGTTTCTATTTTCTGCCCTGGTTCAGCGGGTTGCGGACCGGTCCGGGCATGATGGGGTTCTTTTTCTGCCTGTCAGTGATCTGTTACGCGGGCTTCAGTGTTCTGATGCATTTGACCGGTATCCGGATGATTCAAAAACGGATCCATGAGGCCCAGGCATGGGAACAGGCCGGTATTCCCACCCGGGCGGAAAAAAAATATCTTCAGGCGGTCCGGATCTATGATTCTTTTTTGCTGTCTCCGGTTCGATCCAAAAAACTGATGCTGCTGATCACCCGGTCCCTGGCCCGGTTTGCCCTGACATTCGACCGAAAAAACGGGCCTTTCAACCAGGCGGTCCGGGTATGCCTGGCATCCGACCCTTATGATGACGCATTGGCGGCCCTGTGGCTCAAACAGCTTCACACAGACAAAAGCGTGACCATACAGGATCAGGCCCTGCTGACCCGTCTGGCCCATACCCATCACGGCAATGTTGAGGTGCTGCCGCTGCTGGCACGGATTTTTCTGGATGCCCGGCGAATGGATTTCACCGCCAGACAGGTCTTTGCGCAGGTGATGGACAATCCTGATTTGAAACCTGCGTTTCAGCAGGATATCCAACGTCTGACAGGCGGTCACCCGGAAACCATGGCGCCTTTTTCCGGAGAACCCGTTCAAAAGCGGCGGCAACTTAAGGCGGCGTCTGAAAAAAGCGCCGGGACTCAGAAGCCGGTCACCGGGATGTCGGAAACGATCCGGCGCGCCATGGTGAATGTCCGGCAGGGTATGGCTGCGGCACGGCAGTCGGTGGTTTTTTTCATGGACCGGGTCCAAACCGGCATTCCCGGGCAGATTCGGTGGCGGTTTTATCTGAAAGCCGGTATCATGGGGGTGGCATGCATTGGCATGGCGGTTTTCATCTATCAGACGGTTTTTTATCTCAAAACCCCTGAGCCGGTGGTGGAAACCGAAATCGTCATTGAACAGAGTGTGCCCAAACCCTTCACCATTCAGGTGGCTGCCTATTTGACCGACACCCATGCCAGAGATTATGTGACTCAGTTGTCACAGCAGGGCGTGGATGCCCGGATAAAAACGACCACCGGCGGAGGAAAAACCTGGTATCTGATCCATGTGTCGGAATTTGAAGACCGTCAGTCAGCGGCGGCCTATGGCAATCAGCTGAAATCTGAAAATATCATTGAAGAATTTTTTGTCAGTAACAAGGAATGAAAGGAGTGTCATCATGATCATTGTTTCCAACGTCACCTATCCCCCTGAAAGCACGAAGGAAATCGCCAAACGGTATCTGACCGCCCCCCCTCTGCCGGATTTCATCACCAAAAAAGGCCCTTACATTTCCGCCAGCAGGCGGACCGGCATGCACTCTCTGACCTATTACGAACTGGATAACAGTCGCCTGGCGGAAGGATTGCAGGCCATCGGCGAAAGCCTGGCCATCTATTTCGGTGTGCCGGGGTACCAGTACGAGATCAAGCCCTATTTTGAACTGGAAGAGGGGCTGAGCATCCTGGGCCTGTAAGCATCCCTCAAAGCGATGGCGCACCTGAAAAAGCGTCCGGGTTTCAGGGATGATCCCGGCCGGCCTGGTGCCGAAAAAAGCCCCGGTTCAGACAAACAGGTTCAGATTGGGAACCGACAGGGTCTCCGGGCAGGGGATGAACAACCGATCCACCGCCTGTTCCATCTCTGCCATGGTTTTTGCCTGGTTCAACTGTTTGAGCAGAAACAAAGAAAACTTGAAGTTGGCGCAGAAGTAGGGGGCGAATTTCTTGAACAGCTTCAGGTTAAAAGGGGATGGATAGTGACGGCTGAGCAGTTCGAGCAGGCGCCGGGCCGTGGTGTGATAGATCGTTTCGTTGAATTTTTTTTCCAGGCACCACTGGGCAAAGATCCACGGTCTGGCCACAGCCATGCGGCCCAGTGACAGGCCCTGACATCCGGTTTGGGTCAGCATCCGGATGCCGTTTTCTCTGGTGAAAAGGTTGCCGTTGCCGAACACAGGGATGGTCACGGCGTTTTGCACCTGTGTAATGAAATCCCATTTGGGTGGCCGGTTGCGGCGGTCCGGGGCTACCCGGGGGTGAAAAGTCAGGGCATCGGCCCCGGCGTCTTCAAACCGCTGTGCCATGTCTGTTGCAAACCACGGATCATCGGACCACCCGGTGCGGAATTTGACAAATAAAGGCATGTCCACCGCCTGTCTGACGGCCCCCACAATCCGGGCCGCGTGGTCCGGGGTTTTCAACAGTGCGGCCCCGCAGCCTTTTTTACAGATGGCAGCCACGGAACACCCGAAATTGAGGTCCACCCCGAAAAATCCTTCCCGCTCGATGCGCTGAGCGGCCCGGGCCATCACTTCCGGGTCCGCACCAAAAATCTGGCAGACCGTGCAGGGAAGTTCCCGGTCGCGCCAGCGAAACACCATGGAGACGGCCGGGTTTTCATGGGGAACCGCTTTGGCCGAGCACATGCCCGTGAACAGCAGTCCGAATCCCCCCAGTTCCGCCACAAGCTCCCGGAACGCCACATGTCCGAGTCCCGCCATGGGAGCCAGGACCATGCGGCCGTCAATGGTCTTGTTGCCGATGCTCA
Source organism: Desulfotignum sp. (assembly GCA_034522435.1). GTDB lineage: Bacteria > Desulfobacterota > Desulfobacteria > Desulfobacterales > Desulfobacteraceae > Desulfotignum. The sequence continues at coordinate 357,717 of JAXHLJ010000004.1, read as the reverse complement.
GCGGCGTGGTCAGGTATTGGGCCAGATCTGACGGGGTCATTATGTGTCAAATTCCATGGTTCCGGGTGGATGGTGTCGATTTGTTTCAGATTCAGAGAATAATGGTTCCCTGCCCGGATGTCAATTTATGTGGGTGTCAGATGTTGGGGGCTGAGTATCAGATGTCTGTGGCGATCATTGTGTGACCGTTCATCCGGCACAGCCGAGCTCCCGTCGGGGTGCCTTGCTGACGGACTGTCTGAGCCCTCCCCAGGGATTCCAGGCCGGCAGCAAGGTATCCCGACGGGAGCGGCCCGCAGAAGGCCCTGATTTTAATTAGTATTCTATTATTATCAATTAAGGTTGACTTTCATCGGGTGATCCCACTATAGATAAGGGTTATGAGCAATGTGACAAACAAGGTATGCAAAGGGGGAAAACAAGATGAAAATACTGAAAATCGATCATCTGGGGATTGCGGTGAACAGCATTGACGGCCGTAAAAATTTCTGGACGGACGGCCTGGGCCTCTCTTTAGAGGGCACGGAAACCGTGGCGGAACAGAAAGTGACCACCGCGTTTCTGCCGGTGGGGGAAAGCGAGGTGGAACTGCTGGAATCCACGGCCCCGGACGGGCCCATTGCCAAATACATCGAGAAAAAAGGCGAAGGCATTCAGCATGTGGCGTTTCAGGTCGAAAATATCGAAGAAGCCCTGGCGGAACTCAAGGAAAAAGGCATTCAGCTGATCGATCAAACCCCCAGAAAAGGAGCGGGCGGCGCAAAGATCGCTTTTCTGCACCCCAAGGCCACGGCCGGGGTACTGGTGGAATTGTGTGAACGGTAAAAGAGGGGAAGCTTAACCCCTGAAATAAAACCCATGGCCTGAGAGCCCACAACAAATAATGAAAGTGTCTTAACTTAAAACTTAAAACTTAAAACTTTCATATAAACCGTGACAGACAAATTTGGAGGATAACCATGTCTCAACCGTCTGATATCAAAAAATGGGAAGCGCTGGCCGAAAAAGAACTGCGGGGAAAACCGCTGTCGTCTCTGACCAAAAAAACACCGGAAGGGATCGACATCAAACCATTGTACACCGATCTGGACACCAGAGATCTGGCATGTGCCGGCACCCTGCCCGGGTTCGACCCCTTTGTCCGGGGACCCAAGGCCACCATGTATGCGGGCAGGCCATGGACCATCCGCCAGTATGCCGGGTTTTCCACGGCCAAAGAATCCAACGAGTTCTACCGCAAGAACCTGGCCGCCGGTCAGAAAGGGCTGTCCGTGGCCTTTGACCTGGCCACCCACCGGGGATATGACTCAGATCATCCCCGGGTGACAGGCGATGTGGGCAAGGCCGGGGTGGCCATCGATTCGGTGGAGGACATGAAAATCCTGTTCGACCAGATTCCCCTGGACCAGATGTCGGTGTCCATGACCATGAACGGGGCGGTCCTGCCCATCCTGGCCGGGTATATCGTGGCCGCTGAAGAGCAGGGAGTCAAACATGAACAGCTCATGGGCACCATCCAGAATGACATTCTCAAGGAATACCTGACCCGCAACACCTACATCTATCCGCCGGAACCGTCCATGCGGATCATTTCGGACATCATCGGGTTCTGTTCGGATCACATGCCCAAATTCAACACCATCAGCATCTCCGGGTACCACATCATGGAAGCCGGGGCCGATTCCGTGCTCCAGACCGCCTTTACCCTGGCCGACGGCCTGGAATATGTCAAGGCGGCCCTGGCCACGGGCCTGGATATCGACAAGTTCGCCCCCCGGCTGTCCTTTTTCTTCGGCATCGGCATGAATTTTTTCATGGATATCGCCATGCTCCGGGCGGCAAGGTTTCTGTGGGCCGAGCTGATGAGTCAGTTCAATCCCAAAAACCCCAAATCCAAGATGCTGCGCACCCACTGCCAGACATCGGGCTGGAGCCTGACCCAGCAGGATCCTTACAACAATGTTGTCCGCACCACCCTGGAGTGCCTGTCCGCAGTGCTGGGAGGCACCCAGAGCCTGCACACCAATTCGTTTGACGAGGCTGTGGGCCTGCCCACGGAGCTGTCGGCCAGAATTTCCCGCAACACCCAGATCCTCGTGCAGGAGGAAACCCATATCTGCGACGTGGTGGATCCCCTGGGCGGGTCCTATTATGTGGAAACACTGACCCAGAACATCATCGACGAGGTCAGACGGATTTTAAAAGAGATCGAAGATCTGGGCGGCATGGCCAAAGCCATCGAATCCGGCATGCCCAAGATGCGCATCGAAGAGGTGGCGGCAAAGCGTCAGGCCCGTATCGACCAGGGCAAGGATGTGATCGTTGGCGTCAACAAATACCGGGTGGAAGATGAAACCCCGATCCAGGTCAGAGAGGTGTCTGAAGAGGTTCGCAACGAACAGGTGGCCCGCCTGGACCAGACCCGGAAAACCCGGGACAATACGGCTGTGAAAAAAGCCCTGGACGAGATCACCCGGGCCTGTGAAACCGGGGGCAACCTGCTGGCCGCCTGCCTGCCCGCGGTCCGGGCCAGGGCCACGGTGGGGGAGATCTCCGATGCCATGGAAACGGTGTTCACCCGGTTCGTGGCCACCACCCAGTGTATTTCCGGGGTGTATGCCCAGAACGCGGATCCCGAGATTCTGGCATCGCTGCGCAAGCGCACCGCGGATTTCGAGAAAAAGACCGGCAGACGTCCCCGGATCCTGCTTTCCAAGATGGGGCAGGACGGCCATGACCGGGGGGTCAAGGTGATTGCCACGGCGTATGCGGATTTCGGATTTGACGTGGACCTGGGCCCCATGTTCCAGACCCCGGAAGAAGCCGCCAAGATGGCCGTGGAAAACGATGTTCATGTGGTGGGTGTGTCCAGCCTGGCTGCCGGTCACAAAACCCTGGTGCCCCGGGTAATCGAGGAACTCAAAAAACAGGATGCCGAAGATATAAAGGTGGTGGTGGGGGGCATTATCCCGCCCGGTGATTATGTGTTTCTGAAAACCGCCGGCGCCGCCGGTATTTTTGGACCCGGCACCGTGGTGACCGATTCCGCCAATCAGATTCTGAACATCCTGGGGGCGTAATCCATGCCGGATATGGATCTGGAAAAACTGATTCAGGGAATCAGGGACAGAAACCGGCGCATGATCGCCAAAACCATGACCCTGATCGAAAGCCGGGTGCCGGCCCATCAGGAGATGGCGGCAAAGATCATGGAGCAGATCCTGCCGATGGCCGGCAACAGCATCCGGCTGGGGGTCACGGGCGTCCCCGGTGTGGGCAAAAGTACGTTCATCGAAAATTTAGGGGTCTATCTGGCCGGTGCCGGCCACCAGGTGGCCGTGCTGGCCGTGGACCCTTCCAGCAAACGCAGCGGCGGGTCGATTCTGGGGGACAAGACCCGGATGGAGCAGCTGTCCTCCCATGCCAACGCCTTTATCCGGCCCTCCCCGGCTGGAGAGACCCTGGGGGGCGTGGCGGCCAAAACCCGGGAGAGCATGCTGGTGTGCGAGGCGGCCGGGTTTGATGTGATCCTGGTGGAAACCGTGGGGGTGGGCCAGTCGGAGACGGCCGTGGCCGCCATGGTGGATTTTTTCCTGGTGCTCATGATCGCCGGGGCCGGAGATGAGTTGCAGGGTATCAAAAAAGGCGTCCTGGAGCTGGCGGACGGCATTGCCATCAACAAGGCGGACGGGGACAATCAGGACCGGGTCGCCCGGGCCAAAAAAGACCTGGAAAACGCCATGCACCTGATCCTGCCCGCCTCTGCCGCCTGGCAGACCCCGGTGATGACCTGTTCGTCCGTGACCGAAAACGGCACCGTGCCGGTATGGGAAACGGTCCTGACGCACAGAAAGATTTTCAAGGCATCAGGAGAATTTGACCAGCGCCGAAAAAGCCAGGCCCTGGAATGGATGTGGACCCTGGTGGAAGACGGGTTGAAACAGATGTTCAAAGACAACCGGAAAATCAACGCGCAGATTCCGAAAGTGTCCGGTCAGGTGGCCAAAGGAGAGATCTCTCCGACCGCCGCGGCCCGGACCCTGCTGTCGTATTTATAATGGGGGATCTGGGGTCAGGCCTTGCATTATTGACTTTTAATTTAAAAGTCAATAATGCAAGGCCTGACCCAGCTTTCCACGAAAAAGGAAAGAGGTAGATGAAGATACACGAATATCAGGCAAAGCAGTTGTTTGCACAATATCAGGTGCCGGTGCCGGACGGGCGGCCCGCCTTTACCGTGTCGGAAGCCGTGACGGCGGCCGGGGAACTGGGCGGTTATCCCGTGGTGGTCAAGGCCCAGATTCATGCCGGCGGCCGGGGAAAAGGCGGGGGCGTCAAACTGGCCCATTCCGCAGAAGAAGTGGAGGCCCTGGCCGGACAGATGCTGGGCATGACCCTGAAGACGCATCAGACCGGACCCGAAGGCCGGATCGTGAAAAAACTGTTCATCGAAGCGGGCCAGAAGATTGAAAAGGAGCTTTACTTAAGCCTGCTCATGGACCGGGCCACGGCCACGGTGGTGATCATGGCCAGCCGGGACGGCGGCATGGATATCGAGGAAGTGGCGGCCAAAACCCCGGAACGGATCATCAAGGTCCATGTGGACCCGCTCATGGGGATCCAGGGATATCAGCTGCGCCAGGTGGGATTCGACCTGGAACTGCCGAAAGCGGCCATGAAAGGGTTTTCCTCCCTTCTATCCAATCTGTACCGATTTTTTGTGGCCAATGACTGTTCCCTGGTGGAGATCAATCCTTTGATCCTGACCGCCGACGACCAGGTCATGGCCCTGGATGCCAAGGTGGATTTCGATTCCAATGCCCTGTTCCGGCACAAGGACCTGCTGGCACTGCGGGATCTGGACGAGGAAGATCCCATGGAGGTGGAGGCCTCGACATATAATCTCAATTACATCAACCTGGACGGCAATGTTGGCAATATCGTCAACGGCGCCGGCCTGGCCATGGCCACCATGGATATCATCAAGAATGCCGGGGCCTCTCCGGCCAATTTCATGGATGTGGGGGGCGGGGCGTCCGCCGAGCAGGTGGAAAATGCATTCCGTATCATTCTGGCCGACCCGAAGGTCAAGGCCGTGCTCATCAATATCTTCGGCGGAATTCTCAGGTGTGACGTGTTTGCAAAAGGCGTGGTGGAGGCCGCCAAAAAAACCGGCGTCACCGTGCCGGTGGTGGTGCGCATGGAAGGCACCAACGTGGCAGAGGGCCGGCAGATTCTGGCGGACAGTGACCTGAACCTGACCAGTGCATCTGATCTGGCCGATGCGGCCCAGAAAATCGCAGCAGCAGTGAACTAAAGGAGAACTAAGGTTGTGAGTATATTTGTCAACAAGAACACAAAGGTGCTGGTGCAGGGAATTACCGGCAATGAAGGCAGTTTTCATACCAGACAGTGTCTGGCATACGGGACCCGGATCGTGGCCGGGGTCACCCCGGGCAAAGGCGGACAGAAAATGGACGGGATCCCGGTATTCAATACCGTGGCGACAGCGGTCAAAGAAACCGGGGCGGATGCGTCACTGATTTTCGTGCCCCCGCCCTTCGGGGCCGATGCCGTCATGGAGGCGGCCGATGCCGGGGTGTCGCTGATCGTGGCCATTACCGAGGGCATTCCCATTATGGACATGGTCAAAGTGAAACAATTTTTGAGCACCAGATCCTGCCGGCTCATCGGTCCCAACTGCCCGGGCATCATCACGCCCGAAGAGTGCAAGATCGGGATCATGCCGGGCATGATTCATAAAAAAGGCCATGTGGGCGTGGTATCCCGGTCCGGCACCCTGACCTATGAGGTGGTGGACCAGCTCACCAAAGAGGGGCTGGGCCAGTCCACCTGCATCGGCATCGGCGGGGATCCGGTGAACGGCACCAATTTCATCGATGTGCTGTCTGCGTTCGAAGCGGATCCTGAGACCCACGGCATGGTCATGGTCGGAGAGATCGGGGGCAGCGCCGAAGAAGAGGCGGCCGCCTATATCCAGGCCCAAGTCACCAAACCGGTGGTGGGATTCATCGCAGGGCTCACCGCCCCCCCGGGCCGGCGCATGGGACATGCCGGCGCCATCATCTCCGGGTCCAGCGGGACCGGAGAGGCCAAAATCAAGGCGTTCAAGGAAAACGGCATCCATGTGTGTGAAAATCTGGGGCGTATCGGCCGGATCTGCAAAGAGATATTTTAAAGGAGGTTACCATTGGAAAGTTATATTATTGAGGAAAACAAACCAAGAAGCAGCCGGCTGCCGGCCCGGCTGGATCTGGCCCAGAGCGGCACCGGCCTGATCCTGGGGCTGTTCATGTGGGTGCACATGCTTCTGGTGGGCAGTATCATCCTGGGCAAGGATGCGTTCGATTTTGTGGCCAAGACCATGGAACTGGCGTTTCTGTCCGATACCGGGCACGGGTATCCCATTGCCGTGTTTTTTGCGGTATCCGGGGTGTTCACCCTGTTTATCGTCCATGCGCTGTTAGGGATGCGCAAGTTTCCCAGTTCCTGGCGTCAGCACCGGATCATGAGAGATCAGATGCAGATGATGAAACATACCGACACCAACCTGTGGTATGTCCAGGCGGTGACCGGATTTATCATGTTCTTTGCCGGGTCGGTGCACCTGTATACCATGCTGGTGAACCCCGGCAGCATCGATCCGTTCCTTTCCGCCCACCGGGTGGTATCCGGGAATTACTGGTTTCTGTATTTGATCCTGCTCATCTGCGTGGAACTGCATGCCAGCATCGGTCTGTACCGGCTGTGCATGAAATGGGGATGGTTCACGGGTACGGATGCCAGAACTTCCCGCAAGAAGCTCAAAAAGGTGAAAAACCGCCTGACCATTTTCTTTCTGGCCGTCGGGTTTCTGGCCCTGGCCATGTTCATCATCATCGGTTTCCAGAACCGGAGCAATGCCGGTGAACCCTATCCGGGCACTGCCTATCAGAAATCCCATGCAGCGCCGGCCGAAGAGGCCCAAAGCGCGGCCCTTGAGGCGGAAACCGCAGTGGCGCCGGAACAGGATGGTGATGAGGCAGCCGCACCGGCGGATGAGCCGGCTGAGCAGCAAGAAACCGCACCAGGGGCGCAGACACAGGGTCATGATGATGACGGTCATTCTCCGGAAACAGCCACAGATGCGGGTGCTCATGACACCACGATGCCTGCCACAGAAACTCAATAAACCATAAGGATTTCTCAATGAAAGTTATATATACGGATTCACTTGTCATCGGCGGCGGCCTGGCAGGGCTCAGGGTTGCCATTGCCGCCATGCAGCGGGGGATTGACACCATTGTCCTCTCGTTGATCCCTGCCAAACGATCCCATTCCGCAGCGGCCCAGGGCGGCATGCAGGCCAGTCTGGGCGCCTGTGTCAAGGGCGATGGGGATGATGAAGATGTGCATTTTGGAGACACGGTCAAAGGCAGCGACTGGGGATGCGACCAGGATGTGGCCAGAATGTTTGTCAACACCGCGCCCAAGGCGATCCGCCAGCTGGCGGCCTGGGGCGTTCCCTGGTCCCGGGTCAGGGGCGGGGACCGGGAGGTGATCATCAACGGCGAAAAGGTCACCATCACGGAAAGTCACGAAGCCCAGGGCCTGATCACGGCCCGGGATTTCGGGGGCACCAAGAAATGGCGCACCTGCTTCACCTCGGACGGCACCGGCCATACCATGCTCTATGCCATGGACAACAAAGCCATTGAACTGGGTATTCCCGTGCATGAACGAAAAGAGGCCGTGGCTTTGATCCATGAGGACGGGATCTGTTACGGCGCCATTGTCCGGGACCTGATCACCGGGGAGCTCATCGCGTATGTGGCCAAAGCCACCACCATTGCCACCGGCGGATACGGCCGGCTGTATGCCGTGTCCACCAATGCCGTGATCTCAGAAGGTATCGGCACGGCCATTGCCCTGGAAACCGGCGTGGCCACCCTGGGGAACATGGAAGCAGTGCAGTTTCATCCCACGGCCATCGTGCCGGTGGGTATTCTGACCACCGAAGGGTGCAGAGGCGACGGGGGCCTGCTGCTGGACAAGGACGGATACCGGTTCATGCCCGATTATGAGCCCGATAAAAAAGAACTGGCCTCCCGGGATGTGGTGTCCCGGCGAATGACCGAGCATATGAGAAAAGGCAAGGGCGTGCCCTCTCCCTATGGGGATCACCTGTGGCTGGACATCACGCTTTTGGGCAGAAAACATATCGAGAAAAATCTGCGGGAAGTCAAGGAGATCTGCGAGTACTTTCTGGGCATCGATCCGGTCAAGGAATATATTCCGGTGCGGCCCACCCAGCACTATTCCATGGGCGGGGTGAAAACCGGTGCCACGGGCGAGAGTCCCACCCTCAAGGGGCTGTTTTCCGCCGGTGAAGCCGCGTGCTGGGACATGCACGGATTCAACCGCTTAGGGGGAAATTCCGTGGCCGAAACCGTGGTGGCCGGCATGATCGTGGGGGAATTTGTGGCCGACTATTGTGAAAAAAGTTCCCTGAATGTGTCTACATCCACAATCGAGCATTTTGTAAAAAGAGAAGAAAAGAAAATCGCGGATCTGCTGGTCAGAGAGTATGGAGAAAATCCGTTTGAACTCAAGGCGGAGATGCAGCAGATCATGATGGACAAGGTGGGCATTTTCCGCAACGGGCCGCATCTGGAACAGGCGGTGGAGGAATTGCAGGTGCTCAACCAGCGGGCCCGAAGTATTGCCCTGCGCAACCGGATCTCGTCGTCCAATCCCGAACTCGTGGAAGCCATCCGGGTGCCCAAGATGATCAAGCTGGCCCTGTGCGTGGCCTATGGCGCCATGCTCCGAACCGAAAGCCGCGGCGCCCATGCCAGAGAGGATTATCTGGAACGAAACGACCGAGACTGGCTCAAGCGGACCCTGACCACCTGGCCGGATGAGAGTGCGGACCTGCCCGAGGTCTCCTATGAAGACCTGGATGTCATGAAAATGGAGATGCCGCCCGGATCCCGGGGATACGGCGTGGACAACACCATACATCATCCTGACACGGAAAAACGGGTGGCGGAAATCGAGGAGATCAAAAAAGCCAATCCCAAGGCGGACCGGTTCGCGCTTCATCAGCTGCTGAACCCCACACCCATTCCGGAAAAATTCAAAGGCAAAAACGAGCGTATCGGCAGGGGGTATAAATAATGGACGATCAGGCAAGAGTGTTGAAATTTCAGATATTCCGCTACAACCCGCAGAAAAAAGGGGACAAGCCCCGGATGGTGACCTATGAGGTGACCGAGGCACCGGGCATGACCATATTCATTGCGTTGAACGAGATCAGGGAAACCCAGGATCCGTCCCTGCAGTTCGACTTTGTGTGCCGGGCAGGCATCTGCGGGTCCTGCGCCATGGTGATCAATGGACAGCCGGACCTGGCCTGCCGGACCCTGACCGCCAAGTTTGCCGACGGAGAGATCACGCTGCTGCCGTTGCCCGGATTTGAACTCATCGGAGACCTGTCCGTGAACACCGGCAAGTTCATGCGGGCCATGAGCGAGCGGATTGAATCCTGGATTCACGACAGGGAAGCAGACAATGTCAATTATGACGAACTCGAAGAGCGCATGGACCCGGATGTGGCGGATGAGATCTATGAACTGGAGCGGTGCGTGGAATGCGGGGCCTGCGTGTCCGCCTGTGCCACCAAACGGATGCGGCCCGATTTCCTGTCCGCCGTGGGATTCATGCATCTGGCCCGGTTTGCCTTAGATCCCAGAGACAAGCGGACCGATGAAGAGTTTTACGAAATCATCGGCAATGATGACGGGGTGTTCGGGTGCATGACGCTTCTGGGATGTGAAGACTACTGCCCCAAGGATTTGCCTCACCAGACCCAGATCGCGTACCTGCGGCGCAAAATGGCGTTGATCAAATAATCTATCAGAACAAGGTGATATAAATGGTTGAATTCAAATATGATCCGCTGTTCCCCCTGAGCGAGGATACCACCGGGTACCGCCTGTTGACCAGAGAGTTTGTCCGGGTCAAGGAGTTCGAGGGCAAAGACATGCTCCTGGTGGAACCCCGGGCACTGTCGCTGTTGGCCCGGACCGCGTTCAAGGATGTGGCCCACCTGTACCGGGCCGGTCACCTCGAGCAGCTGCAGGCGGTGATGGCGGATCCGGACAGTTCCGACAATGACCGGTATGTGGCCCTGGAGCTGCTGAAAAATGCCGTGATATCGGCTGAAAAAGTGTATCCCATGTGCCAGGACACGGGCACGGCCATTATCATGGCCAAAAAAGGGCAGCAGGTGTGGACCTGGTCGGATGATGAAGAAGAGCTGTCCAAAGGGGTGTTTGAGGCGTATACACAAAATTACCTGCGCTATTCCCAGAACGCGCCGTTGACCATGTACCAGGAAGCCAACACCAAAACCAACCTGCCGGCCCAGGTGGACATCGCTGCCGTTCAGGGGGATGAATACCGGTTCCTGTTCATGGCCAAGGGCGGGGGATCCGCCAACAAGACCGCATTGTTTCAGATGACCAAGGCCGTGCTTAATTCCGAAAAATCCCTGCTGGATTTCATGACCGAAAAGATGAAAGCCCTGGGCACGGCGGCCTGCCCGCCGTACCATATCGCGTTTGTCATCGGCGGCACGTCGGCGGAAACCAATCTCAAGGCGGTGAAACTGGCCTCGGCCCGGTATCTGGATGCCCTGCCGGTCAAAGGCAGTGACACCGGGCACGCGTTCCGGGATGTCGATCTGGAGGAAAAAGTGCTGGCACGGGCGCAGAGCCTGGGCCTGGGCGCTCAGTTCGGGGGCAGACATTTCGCCCTGGATGTCCGGGTGATCCGCATGCCACGGCACGGGGCATCGTGTCCCATCGGCATCGGGGTGTCCTGCTCTGCGGACCGGCAGATCAAGGGCAAGATCACCAGAGAGGGTGTTTTTCTGGAACAGCTGGAGGAAAATCCGGCCCGGTTCCTGCCGGCAGGTGAATTGGAAATGGCCCCGGCCGTGGCAGTGGACCTCAACCGCCCCATGACGGAAATTCTGGCCCAGCTGTCTCAATACCCGGTGGCCACACGCTTGTCGCTTACCGGAAAGATCATCGTGGCCAGAGACATCGCCCATGCCAAGTTCATGGAACGGTATGAAAAGGGCGAGGGCCTGCCCGAGTATATCAAAAACCACATCATCTACTATGCCGGTCCGGCCAAAACCCCGGAAGGGGAGGCCTCAGGCGCCTTCGGCCCCACCACGGCCGGCCGCATGGACCCCTATGTGCCGGTGTTTCAGAAAGAGGGAGCCTCCATGATCATGCTGGCCAAGGGCAACCGAAGCCGGCAGGTGACCGACAGCTGTCAACAGTACGGCGGATTTTATCTGGGATCTCCGGGAGGGCCTGCGGCCCGTCTGGGCAAAGATTTCATCAAAAAGGTGGAACTGAAGGAATACGAGGAACTGGGCATGGAAGCGGTGTACATGATCACCGTGGAAAATTTCCCCGCCTTTATCATCGTGGATGACAAAGGCAATGATTTTTACGCGGGCCTGCTCTAGCTTCCGGATATGATCAGAAAATACTGGTTCTTTATCGGCATGGCCCTGATGGCCGCACTGGCGTTTACCCTGCCGGAAATCGGAACCGTGATCAAACACTACAATGTTTTGAATGTCGGCATTTTTCTGGCATTTTTGCTCACGGGCCTGTCCCTGGAAACATCCAGCGTGCTGAAACAGCTCAAGGATGTCAAAGTGCTGGTGGCGGCCCTGGTGTCTTCTTTGATCTTTTTTCCGGCCGCCGCGTTTTATGCGGCACGGTTTTTTTTAGAGGCCTGGCCGGATTTTGTCATGGGCGCGTTGATTATCGGGGCGGCCCCGGTCACGGTGGCCTCGGGCACGGTCATGACCGCCATGGCCGGGGGCAACGTGCCCTTGAGCCTGTTCATCTGCGTGCTGGGCAATTTCGCCGCCATTCTCACCATACCGTTCATGCTCAACCTGATTTTGGCGATGGACAATGCCGTCATTGACCTGCCCATTCTCCAGATGCTGGCGGGATTGATCCTCAAGGTGCTGTTGCCCACCCTGATCGGCCAGGTGCTGCGCCCCCGGTTGAAACACCTGCTGCTGCCCCACAGGGCAAAGATCTCCATTTTCAATCAATGCATCGTGCTGTTGATCATCCTCAATGCCCTGGCCAGTTCCGCACACAGTATCCTGAATGTGGGGCCGGTACTGTTCCTGGTGCTGGGGTTCATGATCGGCCTGCATGTGTTCATGCTGGTTTTCAACCAGTACCTGGCCAGAGCCATCGGCCTGGATCTGCCGTCAATCGCCGCGTTCACCATTCACACCTCCCAGAAAACCCTGACCGTGTCCTACCTGGTCTGGGCCGGTTATTTTGCCGCCGCCTATCCCATGGCCCTGATCCCGGCCATTGTGTATCACCTGACCCAGATGATCATGGATACGCTTGTGGCCCACCGGTTCGGCAGGGTGATCCGAAGTCTCTCCAGCTGATTGCGTGTTGACCGGGTCAAGTAACTTGCGCCGCCAGGTGTTACGGTGACGTTATTGTGATGTCAACAGCGTTTGACTGGTTAAAAACCAACCCTTTTTGTCTGCCAGTATCTTGATTTCCAATAGGGATTATCTAATCGGGAAATCATAACCCCTTTTTTCGTAGATGCATGCAAAAATGAATTGTTTTCCAGGTAAATGCCTACATGCATGCCCTTCCAACCGGTTTTAAAAAAAACCAGATCACCCGAACGGAGATTGTCTGTTTGAATTTTCTTGCCGATCTGAGATTGTGAACCGGTGGAACGAGGCAGCTGTACGCCGAATAATTCCAGATAGGTTAAATAGACAAAGCCTGAGCAGTCAACACCCTTTTTACTTAGCCCGCCCATTTTATATTTGACACCTTTCCATTTATCGTGTTGTAAGTATAATCTGCCTTTAACGGTTTCTTTGTTTGACAGGTGTCTTTTTTTTTCATCAGACACGATAAGCTTTTTTGAAGGCTTTGAATAAAATGGATGACTGCATGCTGTCATTGAGAGACATAAAAAAAACACGGTAATCGGTAATAAAAATTTACTCAATTTGAATGCCCTCCGATTCCCTTTTTACAAGACCGCCATCGTTCTCACTTTTTCACAAAGATTCTGATTTTGTCAATGATAGATTGTCTCATGCCGACAATTTTAACGGCAAAATAAAACATTGGCCCTATGTTTGCATAAGTGACATGGACCTGGGATGAAAATGAAAGAACAGAAACGATTTGAATCAGGAAAGCAGATCCGGCAATATAAAGTGACACAGGCATAGCATCTTTATTGAACGGTCACGGCGCACTGGATCGTTCTTAATCAAAACTTAAAATAAGGAACATGTTAAATGGATTACAAAGAAATTATCTTTTCTCAGACAAATGCGATTGGCATATTGACATTGAACACGCCTGAAAAAATCAATGCGCTTTCTCTCCAAAAAATTCAGGAAATGATCCGTGTTCTGGAAAAAATTGCCAGTGACGATTCGATCAAGGTGTTGGTTTTAAAAGCCAGCGGGAAGCATTTCTGCGCGGGTCATGATCTATCTGAAATGGTTGATCAGGGAACCAGAGAATATAAGCTTATCTTTGACCAGTGTACCCGGATGATGATGATGCTCCATGAAATTCCCCAGCCGGTCATCTGTGAGGTCCAGGGGATTGCCACTGCCGCAGGCTGTCAACTGGCTGCCTGGTGTGACCTGATCGTCGCTGCGGAGAATGCCAGATTTTCAACGCCAGGGGTGAAGATCGGTTTGTTTTGTACAACCCCCATGGTGGCAATTACCCGGGCCATCGGCAGGAAAGCGTCCATGGAAATGCTGTTGACGGGCCGAGATTTTCCTGCAACCGAAGCAAAGGAACTGGGTTTAATCAACCGGGTGGTTGCTTTGGAAGACCTGGATACTGAAGCAATGAAACTGGCCGAAGAAATATCTCAGGCCAGTAGTTTTGCCCTGGCTATCGGTAAGCAGGGGCTTTATGCTCAGGCAGATATGACCGATGTTCAAGCCCTGCACTATGCCAAGCATACGATCGTCATGAACAACACGTCAGAGGATGCCCAGAACGGTATCAAAGCATTTCTTGATAAGACGTCCGTGGAGTGGAAAAACCGGTAATCATGAAATGTTGAACTGGTGTTACATTTTCAGGTATGCCAACACACCCCGGTAACAATAGAAAAGATACTATCAATCGCTTTTTTTAGAAAATGGCGTTTGCCAAAAAAGCGGACGTGGACGGCCTGCCCCAGCTGGCCAAACTGTTCCGGGCCACGGCAGAAGCGGAAACCATCCATGCCCATGCCCATCGGGGCGGTCAGATGATCCGGTTCACACCGGTGGCGATATTGTAGCAGTAATCGCCCATTTTTTCATAGTTGGATACCAGGGCGATGAACAGGACACCGGCATCCACCGAGCATTCTCCACCCCGGAGCCGCTCGATGTGGTGGTACCGCATCTGTTCTCTCATCTGGTCGATCATGTCTTCGCAGGCCAGGGCTTTCTGGTAGAACCCTTCGGATTTTTCCCGCATTTCATCAACAATCAGGCCCATAAATTCAATCACTTTGTCGGAGATGTCGGTCAGATCTTTTCTGGCCTGGTCGCTGAACTCGATGCGGTTGTCATAAATTTTTTCCAGGATTTTTGACACGTTTTCCATGGAATCACCCAGCCGTTCGATATTGTTGGTGATCCGCATCATTTCAGAGATTTCCTTGGCTTCAGGCTCGTTCACATCCCCCTGGTAGATGGTGGTCAGGTAAGAGATGATGACCTTCTGGCTGTCATCCAGAAATTCCTCCACCGGTTCCCGTTCCCCTAAAATGTCATCATCCCGGGTTTTCAGGCAGAAGGACAGTTTTTTCAGATTCATGTGAGCAAATTCGGTGATCCGGATAATCTCTCCCTTGACCAGGGCCAGGGCCCCGATGGGGGAATCGATAAAACCGGAATCGAATTCCGGCAGACCATACCGGTCTTTGCTTTTCCGGGGTTTCGGGGAGATCCAGATAGTGAGCTGCACCAGCCGGGGTAAAAAGATCAGGAAAATAGCGGCATTGATGACATTGAAAAACGTGTGTCCATTGGCGATATACCGGGCCACGTTGACAAATTCTCCGTTGACGGTGTGGGTGACCGGGCCCGCCCCCATCTTGAGCGTGAGCAGTTCCACAATGCTGGAAAACCAGGGAAAGGTCAGCAGCACGATGACCACCCCTGCTGTATTGAAAATCGTATGGGCATTGGCGGTGCGGTGGGCTTCCACATTGTTGGATCCCAGGGTGGCCAGCTGGGCCGTGATGGTGGTGCCGATGTTTTCTCCGAGCACCAGGCCTAAGGCCGTGGAATAGTCCAGAAGCCCGGAACCGGCCAGGGTCATGGTCAGTCCCACCGTGGCCGAGGAAGACTGCACCGCCACGGTCAGGGCCGCTCCCATAAACACGCACAAAAGCAGTCCGCCGATGCTTTCCGTGTTGAACAGGGTGAAAAACGCCACAAACTGGGGATCGGATTTGATGGGAGACAGGCCGTCCTTCATCACCATCATGCCGAAAAACAACAGGCCGAACCCTAAAACGATGTCCCCGATAAACCGGAATTTTCTTTTTTTGGAAAAATATTTGAGGCCCACACCGATGGCAATGGCCGGAAGGGCGGCTTCGGTCAGTTTGAATGCGATCATCTGACCGGTGATGGTGGTGCCGATATTGGCGCCGATGACCACGCCGACCGCCTGCTGCAAGGTCATGATGCCGGCGGTGGCAAATCCGATGAGCATCACGGTGGTGGCGGAGGAGGATTGGATGAGCGCGGCGACGCCCGCACCGGTGGCGCACCCCATGACCCGGTTGGAAGACATGGCCTCCAGAATCCGCCGGATTCTTTGCCCGGCCGTGGCCTGGAGCCCTTCGGTCATCATCTTCATGCCCAGAATGAACATCCCCAGACCACCCAGGGTGTGGATCAAAATTCCCAGGAACTGCAAATTACCCCTTTCCTCATGTAACGCATTGGATCACCATCTAACCATACGCTCATATTTTTTGGGTGTCATATATAATGGCAGGCCGGTAATTTCAAGGGTAAACCGGTATTTTATGCATGAAGATCCGCGTTTTTCTGATTGTGCCCGGCCGGCAGTGGACTTGTGCTTGCCTGTCTTTGAATAAGTTGATATGAACAGACTCAGGTCAAAAACTGTTAACAATGCATCACCCCGACAAGGAGCGGTTATGGCGGACGCAAATCATTCCACCTGGGAAGATCGGCTGATATCTCCCAGAAATGTGTTGAATCATATCAAACCCGGAATGACGATTTTTATCGGCACCGGACCGGCTGCCCCCAGGACCCTGATCAAGACCCTGCTGGATGTGGACAGCCACAATATCAGGGATCTCGAACTGGTGCAGCTGGCGGTGCTGGGGGACACCTTTTTGTCTCTGGACCGGCTCAATGCGCCCAATCACCGGCTCAAGACATTTTTTTCCGGATACGTGGCCTGGGATACCATCACCTCCGGCCAGGTGGACCTGATTCCGGCATTTTATTCCGAGATCCCCCGGGTCATCAAATCCGGCAAACTGGATATCGACGTGGCCCTGATACAGATCACACCGCCGGACGACAACGGGTACTGCAGCCTGGGGGTTGCCGTGGATGTGGCCAGAGAAGCCATCGAGCGGGCCTCTGTGGTCGTGGGGGAGATCAATACGGCCATGCCCTACACATATGGGGATACCTTTGTGTCCATCGATGAATTTGACCTGCTGGTGCGGTCCAAAGGGGAGCCGGTGGTGTATGATCTGCCGGACGTGACCTTGACCATCGACCAGGTGGCCGCCAATGTGGCGTCCGTGATCAAGGACGGGGATTGTTTGAGTTTTTCATTCGGCCCGCTGTTCGAGGCACTGGTGCCGCATCTGACCCGGAAAAAGGACCTGGGGATTCATTCTCTTTTTTTTACCGACGCCCTGGCCGAGCTGGTGAAATCCGGCGCGGTCACCAACTCCCGTAAATCGCCGTTCCGGGGAAAATCCCTGGTTTCCTATGCCCTGGGGACCGGTGAACTGCATTGCTGGCTGCACAGGAACCCTTTGGTGGAATTCCAGGGGATCGACTGGGTGTGCAACTCCCGGTTGATTGCCAACAATCCCCAGTTTGTGGCCCTGTATCAGGGCCGGAAAGTGGATCTGCTCGGCAGTGTGGCCTTTCCGCTCCAGGGGGCTGTGATCACCGGCCCTGGAGAGGCCATCGATTTTTTCAGGGGTGCGGAAGCCTCCACGGACGGGACCACCATCATCGGCCTGCCCAGCAGAGATGAAAACGGCAAACCCAATATTCTGCTCAGTCTCCAGAAATACGGAAATCAGCTGCGGCTGCGGGAGTCGGTGCACATGATTGTCACGGAATACGGGGTGGCCAATTTGAAGTGGCGGTCCCTGAGAGAGCGGGCCCAGGCCTTGATCGACATCGCCCATCCCGATGACCGGCAGAACCTGATCACCCAGGCAAAAGACCGCCGGCTCATTTATGCCAATCAGATTTTTCTGCCGGAATCGGTGCACCTGTATCCATCCCATATCGAAGAGACCAAACGGTTCAAAGGGGGCGTTTCCATCCGGTTCAGGGCCATGAAACCGTCGGATGAAGAGATGATGCGCCGGTTTTTCTACCGGTGTTCCAAAGAGATGATTTTCTACCGGTTCTTTTATTCGGTCAAAACCATGGACCACGACAAGATGCAGGCCTATGTGAACCTGGACTATCACAAGGAGTTTTCCATTGTGGGGCTGTATGAGGAAAACGGCAATCAGAAGATCATTGCCGAAGCCCGGATGGTCAGAGAAGAACGCACCTATTGCGGTGAGGTGGCGTTTCTCATCGACGAACGGTTCCAGGGGATCGGGGTGGGATCGTATCTTTTGTCCCGCCTGATCGAACAGGCAAAGGAACTGGGGTTCAAAGGGATCAGCGCCCAGGTGCTCGCGGACAATCAGCCCATGATCAAGGTGTTTGAAAAATCGGGGTTGCCCATGGAATCAAGCCTGAACAGCGGCATCTATTATGTGAAACTCAATTTTAGCGGGTAAAAGATCCATCGTGTCTCAATACCGCTTCGATCAGGCGGATGGCACGGGATTCAAAGTTCTGTGACATGGTAAAGGGAAACCGGGCCGCAATATCGCCAAACACCAGATGCGGGCCCAGCGGCCGGGGAGAACCGGCGTTTTTTTGATTTTTCAGGGCGAATTCTCTGGCTTTTAGCCAGTACCGGCCCCCGATGGCAGTGGCATCGAAGAAGGTTTCCAAAGTGAATCCGTTGTCCGTAAAACCGGTCAGCAGCGTTTCCCAGGGTTCCAGAAACGAGATGTCGGACGAGGCGGCCCAGGGCACGGGCAGGGACAGGGCTGAATGGCTGCCGGTGACAATTTCATGCAGCACCACCGTGCCGCCGGGCAAAAGGTGCCGGGCAAACTGCCCGACCGCGGTCGGTTTGTCTGAAATATTCATCAGGATGTGCTGGCACAAGATGACGTCAAACGGGCCGATGGTGTCCGGCAGCGCCAGGATCGAGCCGGTCTCGAACTGCACGCGGTCCTCAAGGCCGGTGCGGCGGGTCAGCACCCGGGCCGCTTCGATGTAATCCGGGGACAGGTCGATGCCGGTCACCCGGCACCCGAAGGTGTCTGCCATCAGCCTGGATGCCCCGCCCAGGCCGCATCCGGCATCCAGGACATGAAAATGTGCGGGGATGTCCAGTTTTTCCAGCAGTGCCTGCGTCCCCCGGATGCCGCCGGTGTGAAGCTGATCCACCGGGGCCAGATCACGTATCTCGAGCTGTTGCGGGTTTTTTCCGGCAGCGGTCAGTCCGGCATCGATTTTTTCCATCAGGTTCGGGGCATGGTAATGGTTGCGGACACTGGATTCCATGGCAAACACTTTCGAAAAAAAACGGGCGGTGTGGCTGATTGTATCCATACCGCCCGCAGGTAACTGTTTCAGGATTGAAGTTCCGGCAGGCCGTCAAAGAAATCCAGGGCTTCCGGATTTTTGAGGGCATCCTTGTTTTTGACTTCCTTGCCTTCGATCACTTTTTTGACGGCCAGTTCCACTTTTTTCATGTTCAGGGTATATGGCACGTCCGGACAGGCAATGATCTTGGCCGGTACATGCCGGGGCGAGGCATTGGCCCGGATGTCGGCCCGGATCTTTGCTTCCAGATCCCCGGTAAGATCATATCCCGGGGCCAGCTTCACGAACAGGATGACCCGGACATCGTTGTTCCAGGACTGGCCCACCACCACGGAATCTTCCAGCTCCGGCATGGCATCCAGGCGCCGGTAGATTTCGGCGGTGCCGATGCGCACCCCGCCGGGATTCAATGTGGCGTCGGACCGGCCGAACATGATCACCCCGCCTCGGGGCGTGACCTTGATGAAATCCCCGTGGGTCCAGATCCCCGGGAACTGGTCGAAATACGCGGAATGATATTTGGATCCGTCTTCGTCTCCCCAGAAATAGATGGGCATGGAAGGAAACGGGGCCGTGCATACCAGCTCGGCCTGCTGATCCACCACGGGCTGTCCGGTATCGTCATACGCATACACGGCCATGCCCAGGCCCCTGCACTGGAGCTCTCCGGTATACACCGGTCCCATGGGATTGCCTAAGGCAAAGCAGCCGTTCAGATCTGATCCGCCGGAGATGGAGGCCAGTTGAAGGTCGGACTTGATATGGTCGTAAACGAATTCAAAGTTTTCGTCCGACAAAGGAGATCCGGTGGACAGCACCGATTTGAGCGGGGTCAGGTCAAACTGTTCTTTGGGTTTGACCCCGGCGTTTTTCAGGGCCTCGATATACCCGGCACTGGTGCCGAACACCGTGATTTTTTCATCCTGGGCCATTTGCCACAGTGCATCCGGTCCCGGATGAAAGGGATTGCCGTCATAGAGCACCAGGGTGGCGCCCACGGACAGGCCGGCGGTGAGCCAGTTCCACATCATCCAACCGCAGGTGGTGAAATAGAAAATGGTGTCCTCTTTTTTCAGGTCCGTGTGAAGCACCAGCTCCTTTTTCTGATGCAGCAGGACCCCGCCGATGCTCTGGACCATGCACTTGGGAAGCCCTGTGGTACCCGACGAGTACATGATGTAAAGCGGATCATCGAAATTCATCTGCATAAAATCAATTTCTGTGGCGGACGTATCCTTGAAATCCTTGTAATGCACGGCATTGGGCAAAGAACCGATATCCGGGGTGTCGCTGATGTAAGGCACCACCACGATTTTCTCAATGGAGGGCAGTTCCGCCACGATCCCTGCGATGCGTTCGATGGAAGACAGCGGCTTGCCTTTGAAAAAATACCCGTCCGCCGTGAACAGCACCTTGGGCCGGGTCTGGCCGAACCGGTCCAAAACCCC
Organism: Desulfotignum sp.; assembly: GCA_034522435.1. GTDB lineage: Bacteria > Desulfobacterota > Desulfobacteria > Desulfobacterales > Desulfobacteraceae > Desulfotignum. Next base: position 337,233 of record JAXHLJ010000004.1, on the reverse strand, counting down.
TTTGATGCCGAAGTCAGGCGAGCAGGAAGACCACACCGCCCCCAGGCTGGTGGCGGCCAGCATGGCAATGATGCTTTCGGGCATGTTGGGCACGAACCCCACCACCCGGTCCCCGGGCTGAACCCCCTGGGCCTTGAGGGCCGCCGCGGTCTGGGCCACCTCGGTGTACAGCTGGTTGTAGGTCAGGGTCCGGCGCACCGAATCCTCGCCTTTGAACACCAGCGCGGTCCGGTCATCCCTGAACCGGAGCAGGTTTTCGGCAAAATTGAGTTTGCTGCCCGCAAAGAATTTCGCTCCGGGCATTTTATCCTTGTCCCGGATCACCGTTTCATAGGGCGCCGATACCTTGATATCCAGAAAATCCCAGGCTTGAGCCCAGAAATCCGCCAGGTTTTCCACGGACCATTCCCACAGTTCGCCATATTCAGTGAAGTGTTTGTCAAACTTCTCGTTGACCCGGGTCATGAACCGGTACATGTTGGTGGATTTGATCCGTTCTTCAGACGGCTCCCACAGTTTTTTGGGCATGGGTGGCACCTCCTTGTTCCTGCTTATTCATAAAGGACCGCCAGAATGGTGGCCTTTTGGGTTTTTGCGGTCAGATAGTGCGGGGTGGTGGACAGATAATAGGCGGAATCCCCCGGTTCCAGATCGTAAGATTCCTTGGCAATGGTCAGGTTGGCCACCCCGTCCAGCACATAGATGAACTCTTCACCGTTGTGAACGGAGATCTCTTTTTCCTCGGCCTTTTCCAGCTGTACGATCAACGCCTCCATATGCCGGCCCTGGACTTCCGGGGCCAGGCTCATATAGGAATACACGCTTTTTTTGCTGGTTTTGGAAGCGGAGCGCGCCACGGGTTTGCGTTCGTTTTTCCTTGTAATGGAATACATTTTGGTACCCATGCCGGAAACCAGCCGGCCCACAGCTGCGTCCAGGGCCTTGGAAAGCTTCATCACCATGCCCAGCTGGGGTTTCTGGCTGCCGGCTTCGATGTCTTCCAGCCGGCTTACTTCAAATCCGGTGAGATCGGACAGATCCTGAAGAGAGATGCCGCGTTCCTCTCTGAGCTGACGGATCCGTTTGCCGACTTCATCCACGGACCGGGCATCATCGTCTTCAATATCTCCGGTAAGATCCTCAAAATAGTCCACATTGATATGGGGAACTTTGTCTTCCTTTTCCATTCCATCTCCTTTGTCTAAGACGTTATTCCGGAAAGTTCTGATCCGGGGCCTCTCCCAGTTTTTCCTTGAGTTTTGCCAGACCGGGCCGGGCGTATTCCATATGGCCTTCGGTCAAAGTCCGGCCGTTGATGATGGCTTCGCTGCGCAGGCGGTGGCCCACGGTTCTTTCCAGCTGTCTGCCCAGCCACAGGATCCGGTCCACATCATATCCATGTTCTATACCCATTTCATCGATTTGTACAAGGGTATCTTCCAGGCAGACCAGGCCCACATACCGGGGATCGTCATAATAATAATCGCCCGTGCCCTTGATGGGCCGGTCATCCAGAAAGTTGGCCGGTTGGCCCCCCAGTCCCCCCAAAGTGCACTCGAAATGGCAGATGCCGGCCTGGAGAGCGGCCAGGGTGGACGCCGATGCCACCCGTTTGGTTTCATGGAAATGGGCGATGTGCAAAGAGGTGTCCGGGATCTCATCTAAAATCATGGAAAAATACCGATACACCTCCGGGGCGGAAGCCGAGCCGTCGTGGTCGGCATGCTCGATGTCCGAGGCCCCGATATCCAGCCAGTGTCTGGTGAACTTGACGGCATCTTCCAGTTTGGTGGCCCCGCCGATGGGAGACCCCCAGATGGTGGACACGGTGCCGCACATCTTGATGCCGGCATCCCGGCATTTCTGGATACAGCGTTCCGCTTCTTTCCAGTAGTTGGGCAGCGTAGTGCCGGAATTGGCAAAATGGTGCTGCTCTTCCGTGGACACCATCATCAACACCCGGTCCGGGCCGACCCCGCGTTTTTTGAGCTCGATGGCCCGGTCCACGGACGGTTCCCGGATGGTGATGGCGGTCAGGGTCACATCTTTCATGTCAATGCCTTTTTTCGCGGCCCGGGATACGAACTTGTCGGATTTCAGATGTGCCAGCAGTTCTTCGGCATCGGCAAACTGGGGCATGTTTCTGGGATTGCCCAGGTTGGTGACCTCGATGTTGCGGCAGCCGGCAAAAATCAGTTCTTCCAGGTAGGTGATCTTGGCCGGGGTGGAGATGAATTTTTCCAGGTGCTGGAATCCGTCTCTGACCGTGATGTCGCCGATGGTGACTTTTTTGGGCATTCTCGGAAAAATTTTCCAGTAATCATATTCTGTCATGGGTCGTCTCCTTTAATTAGGAATTTATCGTATGGCGGCCCTGATAGGCAACCGTAAAAACGGTAAAATAATAACAGTGTAACATTGGTGCGTCCATATTCCTTTAAAACCGGAAATTGCCGAAAGAGGGATCGGGAACCGGTTTGATCAGGCTGACCTCCAAAGCCATGGACAGCCAGTCACGGATCTCGTGGAACTTGAGGACCCGGTCGTTGAACAGGCGGGCCGCACAGAAAAACGGGTGGGCCTCGCCTTCATATTTGTCGATCATTTTCTGCTGGAACGCAGTGATTTCGTCGGGCGTCATGGGACTGTCCAAGGCCTTGCGTTTGGCCTGCTCGATGCTCAACAGGACCCCGCCCGCGCTCTTGCCGCTCATGACCGCCGTGCGGGCCCGCATGGTGGAAAACAGGAAGTTGGGGCGGTAGGCCCGCCCGCACATGCCGTAGTTGGCGGCCCCGTTGTCCGGACCGATCACCAGCTGAATCCGGGGCACCTGGGCGCAGGACACGGCCCGCACCATGTCGGCCCCGTACTTGCCGATGCCCGCGTGCTCGGATTCCGATCCCACCATATACCCCGGTGCGCTCTGGATGAACAGCAGCGGGATTTTCTCGTAGGAACACCTCACCACCCATTCCGTCACTTTTTTGGCGGCCTCGTGAAAGATGATCCCGGCCCCGTTGGAGCAGATCACCCCGACCGGCAGTCCCTTGATGCGGATCTTGCCGGTGAGGATGTTGGTGCCCCTTCCCGGAGCGAAATTCTTTTTCACTTCGATGAATTCAGAATCGTCGGCAATGGCTTCGAGAAAGGCATGCCCCTTGATGCCCTGGTGGGGGGAGGATGGCAGCACATCGTACACGGCAAACGCGTCGGTTTTCGGTTCTTTGGCGTCATACCGGTGCAGGTGCAAATCCTGGGGCCGGGTCAACGACAGCAGTTCCCGGACCTTGGCAATGGCCCGTGTCTGGTCGGCACACATATGGTCGGCCCCGCCTGAAACCTGGGTGTGGACTTTGGCGCCGCCCAGGTCTTCGGCGGAGATCTCCTCGCCGGTGGCCATTTTCACCAGGGGCGGGCCCCCTAAAAAGGAAAAGGACTGCTTGTCGATCATGATGGACTCGCAGGCCATGAACACGATATAGGCCCCGCCGGCGGTGTTGCCGCCCGTGCTCAACGTGACCTGGCGCAGGCCCATGGCGGACATGCGGGCCATGTTGTAGAAAATGGACCCGAAATGCTGGTCATCGGGAAACACATCCGCCTGCATGGGCAGAAACACCCCGCCGGAGTCGGCGATGTACACGCAGTTGAGCCCGCATTTTTCGGCAATGGCCTGGGCCCGCATGTGTTTTTTCAAGGTGATGGGAAAATAGGTGCCGGCCTTGACCCGGGAATCACTGGCCATGATCATGGTCCAGTTGCCGTGGATTTTTCCGATGCCCGTGACAATCCCGGCGCACGGCACATCTTCCACGCCGGGGTATCCCATGCCGAACCCGGCCAGCATGGACAGTTCGAAAAACGGGGTATCCGCATCGATGAGATCGGTGATCAATTCCCGCACCGGGCGTTTGCCGCGTTTGGCCAGGTTGTCCACGGCCTTTTGCCCGCCGGGCCAGGCCGCTTTTTCCCGCATGGTTTCCAGTTCTTTTTCCCGGGCTTCCCAGAAGGGTTTGTTATCGGTCATGGGGTTATCTTCCTTTGTATACAGGTTTGCGTTTTTCCCGGAACGCGGTCAACCCTTCGATGCGGTCCTCGGTGGGGATGGTGACCCGGTAGGCATTGGACTCGATGGCCAGTCCCGTGGCAAGATCCGTCTCGATACCTTTGTCAATGGCGTATTTGGCCATTTCCACGGCAATGGGGCCGGTCTCGGCGATCATGGCGGCCATGTCCAGGCAGGTGTCCTTGAGTTTTTCCGGCGGGACGGTTGCGTTTACCAGGCCGATGTCCAGGGCTTCTTTGGCATCCACCCGGCGGCCGGTGAAGATCAGTTCCTTGGCCTTGGCCACCCCGATGATCCGGGGCAGGCGCTGGGTGCCGCCGCCGCCGGGAATGATGGCCAGCCGGGTTTCGGTGAGCCCCATGACCGCAGTGTCGGATGCAATGCGGATGTCCGATGCCAGGGCGATTTCCGTGCCTCCGCCTAAAGCGATGCCGTTCACGGCCGAGATCACGGGCATCTTCAGGTGCTGGATGGCGGTGAGCAGGTTTCGGATGGTGACGATGAACTGTTTGACCTGGTCCTGGGTCAATGAGGCACGTTCCTTGAGATCCGCCCCGGCGCAGAACGCCTTTTCCCCGGCACCGGTGATGATGACGCACCGGATCGTGTCGGAAAACTGCAGGGCCTCGATTTCATCTCTGAGGGCATACAAGAGGTCAAAGTTCAGACAGTTCATCACGGCCGGCCGGTTCAACGTGAGAATGGCGGCCTGGTTTTGTTCCTCCCGGATAAGCAGGTCTTGTGTTTCAGTCATGACAGACGCTCCATTCCGGCTTAGCAGCCGATATATCTCGAGATGACAAGGCGCTGAACCTCGGAAGTGCCTTCACCGATTTCCAGCAGTTTCTGATCCCGGTAAAACCGTTCCACATTGTATTCTTTCATCAGGCCGTAGCCCCCGTGGATCTGCACGGCATGGTCCACCACCCGGCTCATGACCTCGGAACAGTAGAGCTTGCCCATGGCCGCCTCTTTTTCAAACGGCCTGTGATGGGATTTGAGCCAGCAGGCTTTGTACAGCAGGTTTCTGGCACATTCGATCTCCATGGCGCAGTCCGCCAGCTTGAAAGCCACGGCCTGGAATTTGGAGATGGGCTGGCCGAACTGCTCTCTTTCCTTTGCATATTTCAGCGCCAGGTCATAGGCCCCCTGGGCCCCGCCCAGTCCCATGGCACCGATGGACAGCCGGCCCCCGTCCAGGGTGGACAGCATCTGGTGGAATCCGTCTCCTTTGTTGCCCAGGATGTTTTCTTTGGGCACCCGCACATCGTCAAAATACAGTTCCGCCGTGTTGGAGGACCGCCACATCATTTTTTTGTGCATGGCCACCGCCTTGAATCCCGGGGTGCCTTTTTCCACGATGATGCAGGAATATTCCGGCTTGCCGTTGTCCCTTGTCCCGGTCACGGCCTGGACCGTCACACCCATGGTCATGTCGCAGGCCGCATTGGTGATGAAAATTTTGGAGCCGTTGATCACCCATTCGTCCCCTTCCAGCACGGCCGTGGTTTTGCTGCCTCCGGCATCGGATCCGGCCGTGGGTTCAGTGAGTCCAAATCCCCAGAGACCTTCTCCGGCGCACAGTTTGGGCAGATATTTTTTCTTTTGTTCTTCCGTGCCGAAATAATAGATGGGGCCGATGCCCAGAGAGTTGGCCGCCGCAATGGTGGCGGCCTGGGAACCGTCGATGCGCGCAATTTCTTCCACGGCAATGATATACGAGATATAATCCATTGCCTGACCCTCATAGCTTTCTGAAACAAACATCCCGAAAAGACCGATGTCTCCCATTTTCCGGGTCAGATCTTCGGAGAACTCCTCGTTTTCATCCAGTTCCCCCGCGATCGGGGCGATCTCTTTCTGGGCAAACTTTCTGACTTCCTTACGAATCATCTCCTGCTCTTTGGTAAGGTCAAAATCCACCCTGCGCCTCCTTGTTTTTGTGAGTTATTTGGCATGCGTCTTTTATCCTGCAACCGGTGTCATCATCGAGGCCCGACAACATGAAAGGAAAAAACTGATCGAGCGCTCAGTCTATTTTATTCGGATACTACATTTATAGAAAATGAATTGTCAATGTTTTTTTGCTTTTTTTTATCGGCCGGGTGTCCTACAATGAAGGGGAATATGCAAATCAAGGCATTCGCATTCTGACCGTGAATCTAAAACCTGAAAAAAGGAGGTTTGTGATGGAATTTAAAAAAATATTGAACCCGGTGGACGGGTCTTCCCATTCGATTAATTCCACCCGGTATGCCATTGATCTGGCCAAAAAGTTCGACTCCAAAATTCTTTTGCTGCACTGCCATGCCCGATTTCCCGTGGTGTTGTCGGAACCCTATTTTCAGCAGGCCATCGATGAAATCATGAAATCATCGGAAGACCTGCTCAAACCCTTTGAAGAGATGCTTGAAAAAGCCGGGGTGTCTTATGAAACACGGATTCTGGAAGGAACCCCGGGGACCCATATTTCGGAAGTGGCCCGGATCGAGAAAATGGACCTCATCGTCATGGGGTCCCGGGGGGTCTCGGATCTGGCCGGGCTGTTTTTAGGCAGTGTGGCCCATCAGGTGCTCAACAAGGCGGAATGCCCGGTGTTCATCACCAAGTGATTCAGTCATTTTGAAAAGGGGTCGCAAGGTGTTTTCACTTTTCGACCCCGTCTGGCAGTATTTTTTTGTCTGTTATTGCTTGTACCCGATCATGCGCAGAAAGCCTTTGCGTTTTTCAATATCTGCGTCGGTTTCAATGCCTTTGGCGGAAAATCCGTCAATTACGCCCAGAATTCCCCGGCCCTGAGCGGTTTGTGCCAGTATGACTTCCACGGGATTGGCAGTGGCGCAATGGATGCCGACCACCTCGGGAACGTTCTGGATGGTCTTGAGAATGTTGATGGGAAACATGTCCCGCATGAAAATGATGAACGTATGACCGGCTGACAATGCATTGGCATTGCTGGTTGCCAGCTGGATCAATCCCTCGTCCGTGCCGCTGAACCGGACCAGGCATTCCATGGATGCTTCACAGAATGCCACCCCGAACCGGGCGTTGGGGACGGTACAGACAATGGCCTCATGAATATCTTCCACGGTTTTGATGAAATGGGCATGGCCTAAAATGAAATTCAACGATTCCGGGTTGTCGATGGCCAAAGTTTTGAGTTCCATAAAACCTCCTTTCTGAACGATAATCGTTTAAAATGTGTCATCTTAACGCAACCGGGTCATAAAAAAAAGACCAAATACCGGTGCGGGCGGTTGTTCAATGTTTTTCTTGACAACCGGATGGATTCATGTAAAAAAAGTTTGATTGAGCGCTCGTTCATATCAGGCGTTGCCGGGCGGCCGTCAGGCCTTGGTTTTCAAAAATGCTCTGGAAATCAATTAAGGAGAGGTGCAGTTGTGGTAAAGGACAGGAAAAAGAAACCGCGGATAACCGATCCCGAGGTGCCCACCCAGATCAAGAATCCGGAGCTGGTCAAAGAACGGCGGCGGCATATTATCGATGCCACGGTCTCCCTGTTTATCGACCACGGGTACCATAAAACCACCACCCGGATGATTGCCGGGGCCGCAGGGTTTTCCATCGGCTCCCTGTATGAATATGTCAGCTCCAAGGAAGATCTGTTGTACCTGGTGTGCAAAACCATCCATGAAGAGGTGCAGAAGGCGGTGGAAGAGGCCCTGACAGGCACCACCGGGGACAGGGAAATCCTGGCCCGGGTGATCCGTCACTATTTCAAAGTGTGTGACAACATGGCCGATCATATTCTGCTCATGTACCAGGTGACCCAGTTTCTGCCCAAAAAATGGCAGGAACGGGTGTTGACCAATGAATTGAATATCACGGATATTTTTATTACCACCTTGAACCGGATGTCGGGTAAAAACAGCTTTCCGGTTCTGGGTGCCGGCATTGTCAATCTTGTGGGACATAACATTTCGGTATTGGGACAGATGTGGGCATTCCGCCGCTGGCATCTGCAAAAGCAGTTCACCATTGACCAGTATATCGCCATCCAGACCGATTTCATTCTCGGTCTCATATTTTTAAAGGAGCCGTCATGACTCAGGAAACTCAGCCGTATACCCCTAAAAACACTATTAAAATCGTTACCGCCACCTCTCTGTTCGACGGCCATGACGCCGCCATCAATATCATGAGACGGATTCTCCAGGACACGGGCGCCGAAGTCATCCACATCGGCCACAACCGGTCGGTCAAGGAGGTGGTGGATGCCGCCATCGAGGAAGATGCCCAGGGCATTGCCGTTTCCAGTTACCAGGGCGGGCACATGGAATATTTCAAGTACATGAAAGACCTGCTCGATGAGCACGGGGCCGCCCATGTCAAGATCTTCGGCGGCGGCGGCGGGGTGATCATCCCCAAGGAAATGGCGGAACTGCACACTTACGGCATCACCCGGATCTACTCGCCCGAAGACGGGGCAAAGATGGGACTCCAGGGGATGATCAACGACATGATGCGCAAAATGGACGGGCCGGGTGTGGATTTCGATCACCTGGAATTCGACCGGCTGAACGTGGACAACAAACTCACCATCGCCCGGTTCATCTCCGCAATCCAGGAGGCCGGTGCGAATGACCCGGACCGGCTGACACAGATCATGGCCCGTCTGACCCCGGCGGCCGGGTCGAAAAACATTCCGGTCATCGGCCTGACCGGCACCGGCGGGGCCGGTAAATCCTCTCTCACCGACGAGCTGATCATCCGGATTCTGCGGGATCTGCCCGAGGTGACCATCGGCATTATCTCCTGTGATCCTTCCCGCCGCAAGACCGGGGGTGCCCTGCTGGGGGACCGGATCCGCATGAATGCCATTGACAGCGACCGGGTCTATATGCGGTCCCTGGCCACAAGGCGGTCCCAGACCGAACTGCCGGAAGCCCTTCCTTACGCCGTGGAAGTGGTCAAGGCGGCCGGATTTGACATGATCCTGGTGGAAACGGCCGGCATCGGCCAGGGCGATTCCCGGGTGGTGGATCTGGTGGACGTGTCCGTGTATGTGATGACCGCGGAGTTCGGTGCTCCGTCCCAGCTGGAAAAGATCGATATGCTGGATTATGCGGATATCGTGGTGGTGAACAAATACGAGAAAAAAGGATCGGAAGATGCCATCCGGGACGTGAGAAAACAGGTACAGCGCAACCGCAAGGCCTGGGACAGGGACCCGAAACAGATGCCGGTTTACGGCACCATCGCCTCCAAGTTCAATGATGACGGTCTCACCGCTTTTTATCACACCCTGCTGGATCAGATCAACCAGGCCAAAGGGACCGCCTTTGCGTCATCCATTCCCCGGGCCGATGTCAAAGAGTCCTCGTCCAAAACCATTATCATTCCGGGCGAGCGCACCCGGTATCTGGCGGAGATTGCGGACACGGTGCGGCAGTACCACCAGGCCACGCAGGACCAGGCCGATGCGGTCCGCCGGTGCTGGCACCTGTCCTCGGCGCTGGCAGACCTGGAGATTCAAACTCAAGATATGGACCAGGCCCTGGCCGGACTGAAACAGGCCCTGGAAGCGGCCCGGCAGCAGGTGGAACCGGACACCGATGATCTGATCGATCAGTATGAGACCAGCGCGCAGGCCTATGAAAAAGATGAATTCATCTACCAGGTTCGGGATAAAGAGTTCAGGGTGCCCCTGTACACAAAATCTTTGTCACATTCCAGAATTCCCAGGATCGCACGGCCAAGGTATTCCGATCCCGGGGACCGGTACCAGTGGATGCGCAAGGAGAATTTTGCCGGCCGGTTTCCCTATACCGCCGGGGTGTTTCCGTTGAAGCGGGCGGATGAGGACCCCACCCGGATGTTTGCCGGTGAGGGCGGACCTGGAGACACCAACCGCCGGTTCAAGCTGCTGTCTTCCACATATCCGGCCAAACGGCTTTCCACGGCGTTTGATTCGGTCACCCTGTACGGGTTTGATCCGGACCGGCGGCCCGACATCTACGGCAAGATCGGCACCTCCGGGGTGAGCATCTGTACGCTCGAAGATGTCAAGCTGCTGTATGACGGATTTGACCTGTGCGCTCCCAACACGTCGGTGTCCATGACCATCAACGGCCCGGCCCCCATGATGCTGGCCATGTTTCTGAACACGGCCATCCATCAGCAGATGGACAAATTCGAGAAAGAAAACGGCCGCAAACCCGATGAAAAAGAGGCGGCCGAACTCAGGGCGTTCGCGCTTTCCTCGGTGCGGGGCACCGTCCAGGCCGACATTCTCAAGGAAGACCAGGGCCAGAACACCTGCATTTTTTCCATTGAGTTCGCCCTGAAAATGATGGGGGATATCCAGCAGTATTTCATCGATCATCAGGTGAAAAATTTTTATTCCGTGTCCATTTCCGGATACCACATTGCCGAAGCCGGGGCCAACCCCATCACCCAGCTGGCCCTGACCCTGGCCAACGGGTTCACCTATGTGGAATATTACCTGTCCCGGGGCATGGATATCGATGAGTTCGCACCCTCGCTGTCGTTTTTCTTTTCCAACGGCATGGATCCGGAATACACGGTCATCGGCCGGGTGGCCCGCCGCATCTGGGCGGTTGCCATGCGCTATAAATACAAAGGCAATGACAAGTCCCAGAAACTCAAATACCATATCCAGACCTCGGGCCGGTCCCTGCACGCCCAGGATATCCAGTTCAACGACATCCGGACCACCCTCCAGGCCCTGTGCGCGGTTTACGACAACTGCAACTCGCTTCACACCAATGCGTTTGACGAGGCCATCACCACCCCGTCCGCGGAATCGGTGCGCCGGGCTTTGGCCATTCAGCTGATCATCAACAGAGAATGGGGCCTGGCCAAAAACGAGAACCCGCTCCAGGGGTCGTTTATCCTGGATGAACTCACGGATCTGGTGGAAGAGGCCGTGCTGAAGGAATTTGAGCGTATCACCGAGCGGGGCGGGGTGCTTGGCGCCATGGAAACCGGATACCAGCGGGGCAAAATCCAGGAAGAGTCCATGTATTACGAGCATCTCAAGCATTCGGGCAAACTGCCGCTGGTCGGCATCAACACCTTTGAAGACCCGGATGCGGACTATGCGTACATGGCCAATCATCTGGAGTTGTCCCGGTCGACCGAAGAACAGAAGAACGCCCAGCTGGAACGGCTGGATGCGTTCAAGAAGACCCACCGGGATTCGCAGGAGACCGCACTGACGCGACTGCAGGAGACTGCCCTGAATGGCGGCAACATGTTTGCGCAACTCATGGAGACCGTCAAGGTCTGTTCCCTGGGAACCATCACAGGCGCTCTGTATGAAGTGGGAGGCAAGTACCGCCGGAATATGTAGTCGCCTGCTTAAACCGGCTGCAAACAGTTACAATGGGGTTTCCATGTCAAATGTCGGCAAAGTGCCGCCCCTGGCGGGGGTGCCTTGCTGCCGGCCTGGAATCCCCGGGGTGGCTCCGACAGTCCGTCAGCAAGGCACCCCCGCCAGAGGCTCGGCTGTGCAGAGAGATGCCATTCCCGCTGCCATCATCTTCCAGTGTTCGGGGGGGTGTGCGGGTCGAATCCCATTCTGTGGCGGTTGTTACAGGGAGTTGGACATGCGAAGCGATAAAAACGGCAAACTGTTTGAGGACATACCTGCCCGCAGTTTTTGCCGTTCAGCGCAGCATGTCTTACTCCCTGTCAACCGATGCAGACGGGTGAGATCCGCACAACCCCCCGGACACGGGTCTGTTGACCAGCCGTTCGCCGGCACAGGCTCTTTGCCGAAAAACGCCGGACCAGTTCTCGTTTGGGCTAAAAACACTTGCAATGGACACAGACAGCTGATACATTCCAGCTGCAATATAGCGAACACCACTCATAACCTGAAAACCCACAACAAATGATGAAAATACAAACCGTTACCCATTACCTAACACTTAAAACTTAACACTTAAAACCTAAAACTTAACCAAGGAGAACAACCCATGCAAAACCCTGTCATCGTCAGTGCCGTCCGAACCCCTCTGGGCAGTTTCGGCGGGACGCTGAGCACCATAGGCGCCACCGATCTGGGAGGTATGGTGATCAAGGAAGCCGTCACCCGGGCCGGTATTGAATCATCCCGGGTCAATGAATGCATCATGGGCATGGTGCTGCCCTGCGGCTACGGCCAGAACCCGGCCAGGCAGGCCGCGGTCAAGGCCGGTCTGCCCTGGGAAGTGGAATCCATAACCGTGAACAAGGTGTGCGGATCATCGCTCAAGGCGGTGATGCTGGCGGCCCAGGCCATCCAGTGCAATGATGCCGATGTGGTGGTGGCCGGCGGCATGGAGACCATGAGCATGGCCCCGTATTACATGGACAAGGCCAGGTGGGGGCACCGCATGGGGCCGGGCCGCATCGAGGACCACATGATTCATGACGGGCTGTGGGACATTGTCAATGATTTTCACATGGGCATGTCCAATGAATTGTGTTCAGAACGCTGGGAGGTGTCCAGGGAAGATCAGGACCGGTATGCGGCCGAGTCCTACCGCCGGGCCGGCGAGGCCGTGGCATCGGGCCGGTTCAAAGACGAGATCCTGCCGGTGAGTGTGCCGCAGCGAAAGGGAGAACCCAAACTGTTTGACACGGATGAATGTCCCCAGAAAACCTCGTACGACCTGATGTCCAAAATGAAACCCGCGTTCAAAAAAGACGGGGTGGGCACGGCCGGCAATGCGTCCATCATTTCCGACGGCGCATCCGCCGTGGTGGTCATGAGTGAGAAAAAGGCAAAGGAACTGGGATGCCCCATCCTGGCACAGATCGGTGCCCAGGCCTCTTACGGGATTGACATGAAATACGTGCTGATGGCACCGATTTATGCGATTCCCAAGGTGTTGAAAAAAGAAGGGATCAGTATTGGCGATATCGATCTGTTCGAGATCAACGAGGCGTTTTCCGGAACGTCGACCGCCATCAACAAGGTGCTGGAACTGGATCCTGCAAAAGTCAACGTCAATGGCGGGTCTGTTGCTTTAGGGCATCCCATCGGTGCGTCCGGTGCAAGGGTGCTGACCACGCTGCTGTATGAAATGCAAAAGCGTGATGTGCATCAGGGGCTGGCGTCTCTGTGTCTGGGAGGTGGGGAAGCGGTGGCCCTGGTGGTCCGCCGGTGATCCATCAGTAAAACAAACGCAATCAAACAGGAGGAAAAAATGGATATAAAGACCTTTGGTGTAATTGGTGCCGGTCAGATGGGCAACGGCATCGCCCAGGTGGCTGCCGCCGCGGGCCTGTCAGTGATCATGAGTGATATCAAGCCGGAATTCTGCGACAAGGGGATGGCCGCCATCACCAAAAACCTGGACCGGATGGTCAAAAAAGAAAAGATCGATGAAGCGGACAAGTCCGCCATTCTGGAACGGATCACCACCACCACGGATCTGAACGACATGGCAAAAGCGGATTTTGTCGTGGAAGCGGCCGTGGAGCGCGAAGACCTGAAATTCAATATTTTCAGGGATCTGGACAGAATCTGTCCGGATCATGTGATTCTGTCCACCAACACCTCGTCCATTCCCATCGGCCGGATTGCGGCCCAGACATCGCGGCCGGACAAGGTCATCGGCATGCATTTCATGAACCCGGTGCCGGTGATGAAACTGGTGGAGGTGATCCGGAGCATTGCCACCTCGGATGAGACCTTTGACCTCACCTGGAAGCTGTCTGAAAAATTCGGCAAAACCCCGGCCCGGGCCAGTGACTATCCCGGGTTCATTGCCAACCGGGTTTTAATGCCCATGATCAATGAAGCCGTGTTCTGTCTGTATCAGGGCGTGGGGACAGCCGAAGATATCGATACGGTGATGCGGCTGGGCATGAACCACCCCATGGGCCCTTTGGCCCTGGCCGATCTGATTGGTCTGGACACCTGCCTGGCCATCATGGACACCCTGTACGACGGGTTCAAAGATTCCAAGTACCGGCCCTGCCCGCTGCTCAGAAAATATGTGGAAGTGGGCTGGCTGGGTCGAAAGACCGGTAAGGGCTTTTATGAATATTGATGGACAATTGGGTAATTACCTGCCGTATTTGTCATTGAACGAATTCCAGAAGCTTCTGTCTTTTTCCTGCCATCCGGATCCAAAGGATTTGTCGAAAAACGGTTTGAGTTTGGAAAACCAGGCCCCATAGCCCTGGTTCCCCTGGATCCGGTTCCGGAGGACATCCGCCACATGGGTCGGCAGATTGACCAGCTCATCTTTGGGGATATAGGCATCCGCGCCTTTTTTGATGGATTCCTTCAGGTTTTCCGGGGTCAGGGCATGGGCCGTGAGCATCAGGGCGGGCAGGTCCTTTTCTCTGGCCAGTGCCAGGATGTCATAGCCTCTGACGCCCATGATGTCCAGGATCGCCAGATCATAAGCAGACTCATCCAGTTTTTTTCTGGCGGTCTCAAAGGATTCCGCGGTATCCAGAAGGCACATGTCCATGAGTTCTTCAATGGTTTCCAGGATATCGGGCTCATCATCCACCACCAGGATACGGCGGTCTTTGATCAGGTCCTGGCTGGATATGGTGTCCAGATCGAACTTGACGGTCGTGACCGGGCAGGGGGCCTTGAGAATCACATACCGGGCCGTGGATCCGAGGATGGCTTTCTGTGCCCGGGATTTTTTCCGGATTCCCAGAAAAATGTGGTTGATATCGTTTTCTTCGGCGAATTTCACCAGGTCTTCTCCGGCGGACATGCCCCGGACGCTCTGCTGGCAGTCACATTCGATATTGGCGTGCGCCAGAAGGCTTTCGGCAAAATTCAGGTTTTTTTCCGCCCTCTGGATATCGGCCTGTTTTTCCGAACTCCCGCCTTCCATGGAAGTGATCACATGGACAAACGCATTGTGGAAAACTGCGGTATCCCGGGCCAGGGAAAGTGCCAGCCGTCCTTCTTCTCCACCGTCATATCCCACCAGAATTTTCATGTTGAGCTCCTAACTGTTAAGGTCTACATCCAGCGTTTGCGCCGTTTATAGGATTTTACATCTTTGAAGGATTTGCGTCCACCCCCTTTGGTGATACCCATGTAAAATTCCTTGACATCCGGGTTTTTCTGCAGCTCTTTGGACGGGCCTTCCAGAACGATTTTGCCGGATTCCATGATATAGGCATAGTCGGAAACCGCCAGCGCCACCTTGGCATTCTGTTCCACCACTAAAATGGTGGTTTTCAGCTCCTGGTTGATTCGCTGGATGTTTTCAAAGATCTCTTTGACCAGCAGCGGCGCCAGTCCCAGGGAGGGTTCGTCCAGCATCAGCATCTT
Organism: Desulfotignum sp.; assembly: GCA_034522435.1. Classification (GTDB taxonomy): domain Bacteria; phylum Desulfobacterota; class Desulfobacteria; order Desulfobacterales; family Desulfobacteraceae; genus Desulfotignum. Next base: position 321,883 of record JAXHLJ010000004.1, on the reverse strand, counting down.
GGGAGCGGCCATCAGGGCACGGGCGATGGCGATCATCTGCTGTTCTCCGCCGGAGCTGTAACCGGCCATCCGGTTGGTGACATTGGTCAGCCGGGGAAAGTGTTTGTACATCAGTTCATTGTCTTTTTTGATGGCCGCGGCCCCGTCCTTGCGGGTGATGGAACCCACAATGATGTTCTCGCCCACGGTCAGGTGCTTGAACACCCGGCGGCCTTCGGGCACCATCACCGCCCCGAATTTGACGACTTCGGTCCCCAGCATGTGGGTGGTGTCGGTGCCGTCAAACGTGATACGCCCCTCCCGGATCGCCCCGTTTTCGGGTTTCAGCAGCCCGGAGATGGCCCGCAGAGTGGTGGTCTTGCCGGCGCCGTTGGTGCCCAGCAAAGCCACAATGCTGCCTTCGGGCACATACAGGCTGACACCCCGCAGCACCTGGATGATATCGTTGTACACCACTTCAATGTTGTTGACTTCCAGCAGATTGTTTTCCATAGGTAATTTCTCTGGCTTGGGGTTGACCCTGCCGGAAACGGTGATGATCTTCCGGCAGGGTGAATTTACCGTTTCAAGACGGTGATTTCTCAATCATACAGGCTGTTTTCCAGGGCAACCTGAAAACGGCTACCGGCCGGCCCGGACTTTCTGTATGTACTTGGATTCAAAAGACTGAATTTTTTTGAACACGCCGTCCTGGGCCACATAGATGTTCTGGACATCCACGCCGATCCGTTCGGTCTCTGAGTAGGTGACCGGTCCGGCTGCCACAAAGGAATCATAATTCATCTTTTGCATCATCTCATACAGATTTGCCCGGGTGACTTTCAGACCAGCCTCTTTTGCCATTTTGATGGCTTCGGTGGCAATCTGGGCTGCCAGAACACCGGCACCGTAATTGTGGGAGTTGGCGGCTTTTTCATCACGGCCGTACCTTGCAGCCAGTTCCAGCTGTTTTTTGGCCCCTTCATTGTTTTCCGAGGTCATGTTATAAGAATCGGCCCACAGGTATCCTTCTGTGGCGGTGCCGGCCAGAGCGATCAGGTCGGAGCCCCCGGTATAGTGGGCACCCAGAAAGGTGAGCTTGCCTTTTTCACCAAAAGAGCCGGCCGTGACCCCTAAGCGCTGGGCATCGGTGAGCATGGTGGCCACCGGGGTCTGCACCGTGTGACAGATCACATACTGGACCCCTTTGCTCACAAGACGCTGGAGCATGGCCGTGTTGTCCAGATCTGTGCCATGTTCCACCACTTCGACGATCTCGATGTTCAGTCCTTCGGCAATGGCTTTCCGGGTGTCTTCCAGCGGCCCCCTGCCGAATGCGGAGGGATGGATGAAAAAAGCGACCTGGGGGGTATCGTCCCCTTTATGGTTTTCCATCACATACTCGCCCAGTCCCACGGCGTTTTCCGAATAGGTGGCCACAGGCATGAAGGTATAGTTGGCATCCACGATCAGGCCTTCATGATAGGAGGCCGGAATCACCGGAATCTGGACTTCTTCAAAATCCCGTTTCAATGCCAGGTTGCCGCCGGTGGCATAGCTGAGGAAAATCAAAATGCCGTCATCCAGAAATTCTTCAAAAAACCGCTTGGTGACGTCATTTTTGTACTGGTCGTCCCGGATGGGGCAGTCGATCTTGTCACCGTCTCCCAGATAGTCGGTTTCATTGACAAATTTGAACCAGTCTTCAGCGCCCTTGGCATACGGGTTCCCCGCATCGGATGTGGGGCCGGTGATGGCCAGAGACATCCCCAGTTTGTATGTTTTGCCGGCACTTGCCGGCAGGGTGAATGCAAATACGAACACAATAACCAAAAATACGTTGAAAATTAAGGTGGTTTTGCTTTGCATGACTACGTGCCTCCTTTGTGGTTGCGGGTTATTGTTACCTGTATCATACATTGATTCCAATAGCTGGCAGCGGCTGTCGACGCGTCTGTCAGTAGCGGAACGGCCACAGCTTGGTATAGGATTTGACGATGCGCCACCAGTTGGCAATGCCCCTGGGTTCATACATCAGAAACAGCACGATGACCAGACCAAAGCTCAGGGGCTTCAATGCGGTGGCCACGTTCGGGGCATAGGTCAGGTAGTGCCCCGCCAATTCCGAGAACTGCTCCACCTGCAGATCCAGGTATTTGATGGCCACCGGACCCCAGAAGATGCCGTTCAGCGTGCCAAGCCCTCCCACAATGGCCATGGCCAGATAGGCCACCGAGTGATGCAGAGTAAAGGAGTCAAACCCCACCCCCCGGTAGAGATAGGCATGCAACGCCCCGGCCACACCGGCAAAGAATCCGGCCAGGGCAAAGGCATACACCTTGGTGAGTCCCGGGTTCATGCCCATGGCGTCGGCGGCCCGGTCGTTGTCCCTGACCGCCACCAGGCATCGGCCGTATTTGGTTTTCAGCAGGTTTCTGATCCCGAACCCCAGGATCACCACAATGGTCAGGATGATATAGTACCAGAACAGGTAATGGTCGCTTCTGCCCACCTGGCCGGTGAGCCAGTGGGCCCGTCCCACATAGATGGTCTGGCCCTGGTTGAAAAAGCGCATGAACTGGATGAACCATTCAAAGATCATCTGAAACGACAGGGTGGCAATGGCCAGGTACAGATGCTTGAGCCGCAGAGCCGGCAGGCCCACGAACGCACCGAAAACAGCCCCCATGATGCCGGCACACACAATGAGCACCGGCCAGAAATGGGTGACGATGACATGGTTTTCCCCGATGACCTGACACACGGATGCCACGGTATAGGCCCCGATGCCCACGAACGCGGCATGACCGATGGAGATCAGCCCGGCAAATCCCAGCAAAAGGTTCAGTCCCATGACCGCCACGATGGCGATCAGGATGTTGTCCAGTACGAGCATGTACTTGTTGCTGATTTCAAACAACAGGGGCCACCCGAACAAAATGACCAGAAAACAGGTGAATATGGTCCGGTCCAGGTGGGTGAAAAAGGTTCTCTGCTCTTGTTTGTAGGAGGTGAAAAAATTTCCCGTCGCTAACCACCGATTCTGTGACATAGGTTACACCCGCTCAATTTCATGGACACCGAACAATCCATGGGGTTTGAAAAGAAGGATGATCAACAAAATAATATAGGGCATCACATCGCCGGTGCCGTTGAGCCCGAAATTACCGTCCAGATAACCGGAGGCAAACTGCTGGATCAGTCCCATGATGATGCCGGCCACCACGGCCCCTAAAATGGAATCCAGGCCCCCCAGGATGACCACGGGAAACACCACGATGCCGAAGGCATGAAGGGTTTCAAAATTCAACCCCGTGACATTGCCGATGATACACCCGGCAGCCGCTGCGGACAGTCCGGCAGTGGCCCAGGCCAGTGCGAACACCCGGGGCACGGAGATGCCCACGGACATGGCGCCGAACTGGTCGTCCGACACGGCCCGCATGGAGATCCCCACCGTGGATTTTTTAAAAAACCAGGAAAAGCACCCGATGAGAACAAAGGTGATGATCACCCCCACCAGCTGGGTCCAGGAGATGGACACCCCGCCCACTACGATGGATTCAGTGGGCAGAAAGTCGGGAAATGAAAAGTTCTCAGACCCGAAGGGGGTCAGGTATATCAGGCCGTCAAAAATGGAGGCCAGCCCGATGGTGACCATGATGACCGAGATGATGGGTTCCCCGATGAGCCGTCGCAAAAAGATTCTTTCCACACTCATGGCCAGAAAAAAGGTGATGAGCATGGAGGCCAAAAAGGAGAAAAAGATGGGTACCCCCAGCCGGACTGTGAGGAAAAAGGTGATAAACGCACCCGCGGCAATGATCTGTCCGTGGGCAAAATTGGCCACCCGGCTGGATTTGTAGACCAGTACCAGTCCCAGGGCTGCCAGGGCATAGATGGAACCCACCACGATGCCGCTGACCACAATTTGAAAAAAATAACTCATCAGACTCCTTTCACCGTGTAAAATGCGATCCGGGTTTTCACCAGGGTCGACTGCCCGTCCTGGTACTGGAAGGATGCTTCGACCTCTTTTGTGTCAACAGTTTCATCATACAACGCCTCATACAGGTTCTGATACCGCTCCTGCACGAATTTGCGGCGGATCTTTCCGGTTTTGGTCAACTCGCCGTCATCCATATCCAGCAGTTTATAGAGCAGAGCAAACCGCTTGATTTTGAAATGTTCTTTTTCCGCTCTGGAATTGACATCGATCACCTGTTCCATGATCAGGTCCGCCACCTCTTTTTTCTTGGACAGATCCATGTAGGTGGAAAAGGACAATCCTTTGTCTTCGGCCCATTTTCCCATCACAATGGGGTCGATGTTGATGAGAGCCGCCACAAAATCCTTCTGGTTGCCGAAAATCACGGCTTCCTTTATATAGGGACTGAATTTGAGGGCGTTTTCCAGAAACATGGGCGAGAACATCTCTCCCTTGTTGTTGTGCATCACATCAGATACCCGGTCAATGACCACCAGGTGCCCGTTTTCATCTATGAATCCGGCATCTCCGGAATGCAGCCATCCGCCTTCCAGCAGTTCTTTGGTTTTTTCCGGCAGTTCAAAGTATCCGGGTGATACCGAGGGGGATCTGGACAGGATTTCCCCGTCATCGGCAATTTTGCACTCTGTGCCGGGCAATGGCTTGCCCACGGTTTCCGGCCGGATATCCCCGTCTCTGTGCATGTATGCAATGCCGGTGATTTCGGTCTGGCCGTAAATCTGTTTGAGGTTGACCCCGATGGCCTGGTAAAAGGTGAACAGTTCGGGTCCCAGGGCGGCCCCGCCGGTATAGGCCCGCCGCAGCCGCAGCAGCCCGATCTGGTTCACCAGTGGCCGGAAGATGAACTGTTTTCCCAGCCATGCCTTGAACCGGAGCATCGCCGGCATGGATTTGCCGGTCATGCGGTATCCTGCCGCCGTAATGCCCCCTTTGATGAAATAGTTGTACATCAGTTTGTTGAACCAGTAGGACTGGTCGATCTTCAGCCAGATTTCCGACCGGATGCCTTCATAGATCCTGGGGGCCCCGAACATGAAATGGGGGCCGATCTCCTTGAGGTCCGACATGGCGGTTTCAACGGATTCCGGAAAATTGATGGTAATGCCTGTTGCCATGGCCACACCGAAAGAGTTCATCTGCTCCCCGATCCAGGCAAAGGGCAGAAAAGAGACATATTCATCGGTTTCTTCCAGCGGGTCCACCTGGGTGATTCTCACCCCCATGTTGATATAGTTCTTATGGGTCATCATGGTGCCTTTGGGCAGCCCGGTGGTGCCCGATGTCAGGCACAGATGGCAGACATCGTCGGGTTTGCCCTGGTCCACCAGGGATTCGAACAGGTCCGGGTCTTTGGCATGGGCCGCATCCCCCATCTCAAACAGGTCCCGGATGTTGATGAACCAGTCGTCGGACATATAATCACGCATCCCCCTGTCGTCTTCAAAAATGACCTTTTTGACATGGGGGATCTGGTCCCGCACCTCCAGGACCTTGTCCACCTGTTCCTGGTTGTCGCAGAATACCACGGAGATTTTCAGGTACTGGATGATCTGGGCGATTTCAGCGGGCATGGTGGTCTGGTAGATGCCGGCCGAGATGGCGCCGATGGCATGGCCCCCGATGGCCATAAACAGCAGTTCCGGAATATTGTCCGAGATAATGGCAATGGTGTCTCCCTTGCCCAGGCCGATGGCCCGCAATCCCATGCCGGTTTTTCTCACATAAGCATAATATTCTTCCCAGGTGTAGGCATTCCAGATGCCGTAATCTTTTTCCCGCAGGGCCGTGCGTTTGGGGGATTCAGCCACCCGCCACCGCAGCAATTGGGGGATGGAGAATTTCAGCAGGTGTTCATTGTTGCTCATGATGATCAGTCCTCCCCGATATAGGCTTCAATGACTTTGGGATTGTTGGCGACCTCGTCCGGGGTGCCGGATCCGATGACCTCTCCGAAATCCAGCACATAGATCCGGTCGGAAATATCCATGACCACCCCGAGATCATGTTCCACCAGCACCACGGTGATATTGCGCTCTTTCTGGATATCCATGACAAACCGGACAATATCTTCTTTTTCCTGGATGTTCATGCCGGCCATGGGTTCGTCCAGCAGCAGAATCTCCGGATCCATGGTCAAAGCCCGGGCCACTTCCACTTTTTTTTGAAACCCGTAGCTCAGACTCCCTACCGTGTGCTTGCGTACCGGCTCCAGTTCCATGAAATCAATGACATCTTCCACGGCGGCCCTGTTTTCCGCTTCGATCCGGGAGGCTTTTCCATAAAAAATGGTGGCCTGGAGAAACGAATAGGTCAGGTTCTGGTGCCGGGCCAGCAGCAGGTTGTCCAGTACCGACAGCCCGGAGAACAGCTCCAGGTTCTGGAAGGCCCGGGCGATGCCCATGGTGGACACCTGATGGGGGGATGCATGGGTCAAGTCTTTGTCCTTGTACAGGATTTCTCCTTTGGTGGGGTGGTAAAATCCGGAGATGCAGTTGAGCATGCTGGTTTTGCCCGCCCCGTTGGGTCCGATGATGGAGGTGATCAGCCCCGGTTCGAAGGCCATGTCCACATTGGACAGGGCTTTGAGCCCGCCGAAATTAAGCGTCACGTCTGAAATTGTTAATTGCGCCATGAGGAATCCAAATGCTTTGGGGGTTATATGAAAGTTTTAAGTTTTAAGTGTTAAGTTTTAGGTTAATGGGCTTTTTTTGTTTTGGTCTCCTGGGTTATGGGGGGTTATGTGAACTGCTGTTTTATTTTTTTGCGGTCGATGGTGCCGTCCTTTGTTTTGGGGAGATCCGGAATGAATTTTACATGCCGGGGCTTTTTGTAGCCCGCGATTAGGGACCCGGTGAACCGGATCAACTCATCCGCGGTCACGGTCTTGTCCGGGTGCAGGCTGCATACGGCTTTGATGCCTTCGCCGAATTTGGGATCCGGCACGCCGAACACACACACTTCTTTGACGGCGTCATGCTGCATGATCGCCTGCTCCACCTCTGCCGGGAACACGTTTTCACCCCCGGGTTTGATCAGTTCTTTTTCCGCTTTTCTCCCCTTGAAAAACAGAAAACCATCCGGATCGATCATGCCCAGATCGCCGGTGTGATGCCAGCCGTTCCGGAACGTGTGCGCATTCAGTTCCGAAGCGTTCCAGTATCCCTGGAACACCAGCGGGCCTCTGACAAGGATTTCACCGGTTTCTCCGGCAGGCAAAAACCGGTCAAAATCATCTGTAATCCGGATATCCACCAGTGGTGAGACCGCACCCGCGGAACCGGCGCGTTCAAAATACGGAGAAAACGTGATCAGGCCGGACGTCTCGGTCTGGCCGTACATGGTCCAGAAGGGGGTGCCGGTGGTGGATTCCCACCGTTTGACCGTGTCGGGTGCATCCAGTCCGGCAGCGAGTTCAAGGCTTTTCAAATCATAGGTGCCGGTGTCAATGGCGTCTAAAAGAAGGGTCAGTATGGGAGGAAAGGACCCCAGATGTGTCACTTTCAGGTCTTGAACAAGGGTGAGGGTGTCAACGGGGTCGAATTTTTCCAGTATGGCGTTTTTCCCGCCGGCCTGAAGGACGGCCAGGCCCAGATTCACGCCCATGATGTGGAACAGCGGCAGGATATCCGCCACACAGGACGAGGGGTTCAGATGGTAATAGTGAATCAGCTGCAGGTTGGCAAGCATGATGTTTTCCTGGCTCAACACCGCCCCCCTGGGCTTTCCCTGAACTGCAGCCGTATGAATGATCACAAAGGGGTCGGTATTCCGGCACAAAACCGGGGTAAACGCTTGAGGGTCCCGGTACCACGATGAAAGGGTTTCATCCGGACCGTCCACCACCAGAAGCTGATCCACAAACGGACACCGGGATACCAGCAAAGATGCCCGGGATGCCATGTCATGGTCGCAGAGGATCATCTGAGGGGTCGTGTCTTCGATGATATGCTGGATTTCGCTGTCGGACAGGCGCCGGTTGATCAATACCAGCGTCAGGTTCAGGGCGGATGCGGCCCCGAAAAGATGGAAAAAAACCGGATGGTTTCGGCACAGGACCGCCACCCGCGTTCCGGCAGGCAGCGAGCAGAGCCCGGCAGCCAGGCCCAGGGTCTGTTCATACAGTTTGGCAAAGCTGATTTCCTGTTGACGCCAGAGGATCGCGGGTTTTTCATTCAAAAGCCGGGCGTTTTTTTCATAAATGTCGAAAAAGCTTAACTGGTGCAGCTGGTCCATGAATCCCCCCCCCTGGAAAAAGAGTTTGCCAAATCAAATATGCTTGTCAGTATGGTACCGGTTCAACATTCGTTTCAAATATCCGGGCTCAAAGAAGAACGAGCGCTCAGTCTCGCTACAACTTTAGTTGTAATGCAATTGATTCCGGTTTGTCAAAGTGTTTTTTCATATTTTTTTCTCGCATGGAAAACTGATTGAAAATATCGAATGCCCGGAATTCAGGCAGTCGGACATCTCGTTGCAGAACCGGCATTGACCAATGTTTCCCGGACAGCTCTCGCCCGGGTTCTCCTGCAGAAAACGGCAGCGCCGGGATTCCATGTGTATGGAAAATCCCAGACGGTCGGCAAACAGCTTGATGCGCAGCAAATCCACGCCTTTGCCGCCGGCATTGAAATCATACGGGGTTTTGGTGGAATAGTCCGCGGTTTTCTGGACAGAGAAAAATCCTTCAAAAATGCGTTTCTGGTCTTCGGTTTCAATGCCCACGCCGAAATCATGGACCGTAAACACGATACTGTCTTGTTTCTGCCGGGTGGAGATGTCGATGCGGCCATGGTCCGGGGTGTTTTCGATACTGTTTCGAATCAATCCGGTCAGAGATTTTTCAAATACATCCCTGGGCAGGCGGATTTTCGGCAGATTGTCTTGCAGATTCACGGTGATGTCCAGGTCTCTGAAGGAAAATGCGGGTTTCAAAGATTCAAACAGGTCTTCGAACGCCCGGTTCAGATCGATATCCCGGTTGTTCAACGCCGGGGAGCTGAACTCTTTTTCAATGACCGCCGTGACCACTTCCATGGGATCTTCTTCATCCAGGTGCTGCTCGATCAACGTGGCCAGTTCATCTTTGCAGGTCTGGAGCATGACCTGGAGCAGATCCCTGGCCCCATAGACCTTTTTGTCCATGATATCGGCGGTTTCCTCCTGGATCTGCACGATGCGGTTCAGATTGCGCTGGATCCGCTCCAGGGTGGATTCGGTCTTGATCTGAGGCAGTTCCGACAATTTTTTCTTGAGAATCTGCAGGGAACCGGTGAGTACGGCCACCGGGGTTTTCAATTCATGGGACAGGTGGTTGATGGCTTTGTCCTTGGCCCGGTTCATGGATGCCACATCCAGGTAGGCGTCTTTAAGGGCCTTGGCGAACCGGGCGTTTTCAATGGAGATGCCCACGGTACTGGCGATCATGGTCATCAGTTCCATGTCATTGTCGTCAAACGGGTTCTGTTTCTTGTTGATCGCGCATAAAATACCGGTGATGCGGCTGTCGCTCCGGATGGGAACACACAGAATGTTTTTTGTCTTGTATCCCATTTTGCGGTCCCGCTCCGGATAGGGGTTTTCCGACCGGTCCGCGTTGTTGTCCAGGGCCGGTCTTCCGGTTTTCAGCACCTTGCCGGCCAGCACTTGATCCAGGGCGAACCGGATTTTTCTGGCCCGCTGTTCCGTATGCGAGTCGTCATAGGCGGCCCCGAGAAAAAACAGGTCGTTTTTGATTTCGTCATACAGCAGCACCACCGCCCCTTCGGTGTTCAGCAGCCCCTTGATTTCCCGGGTGATATAGTCCATGAGGTCTTCGAGTTCCGGATATTCGGGCAGGGCCGCACTGATGCGCATGATGGTCCGGTTGTTGGCGGCCAGGCGTTTTTCTTCGGTGATATCTCTGAGGATCACGAAATGTTCACCGGACCGCTCTTTGGACCAGGTATAGGAAGCGGCCCAGATCACGACATCCCGCATCCGGCCGTCTTTGGTGAACCGCTGGGTTTCGTAGCGCGAGATTCGCTGGTTCTCCCTGAACCGGTCCAGCATCCGGCTGGTTTCCTCTTTCAGGTCTTCGGGCACAAAGTCCAGGATCCGGCCTTTGATTTCGCTGAGGGGCCAGCCGAACACGTTTGTAAATGCGGGATTCACATAGGTGACATGACCGTTTTTATCGTAAAGGATAATGGGGTATGGAATGAATTCCAGTACCTGGTGATAGGTCTGGTAAAGATCAAACACCTCTTGTTCTCTGGCTTTCTCAGCAGTCACGTCCTGGAGGGTTTCAACCGCTCCGGCAATGGTGCCGCTGTCGTCGAACACGGCGGCCGCGGTAAAGAACAACCATTTTCCGGCCGGGGGCAGGTCCGGGAAAAAATCGGTGGCCGAAAACATCGGTTTGCTGGTCAGCGCTTTCTTGTATTTGGGCCCGTACAGGGAAAGGATCTGGTCATCGGGTGCGTTGTCGATGATCAGATCCGCCATGACCGGCCGTTTTTGTGCGTAAAACGCTTTCCACTGCCAGTCGGTTCCGATCATGTCTTTGGCGGTGTATCCGCTCAAGTCTTCCAGGGCCTGGTTGAAATGGCTGATTTTGTGATGGCGGTCCACCACGAAAATGGGGATGGGGGCTTTGTGTATGATATTGCCCAGCAGCTGGTTTTCCGCTTCCAGTGCCTGAATCTTTTTTTCGAGTTCAGCGATCTCAGCATCACGGTCCGCCATAAAAACTCCAAAGGTCTTTACAAGATTCACGTATCTTCGTATAACAATCGGGTAATGCGATGTTGCCACTATATAAAATCATTGAATCAAATTGCAAGGATTTTAAGAGGGGATGAACAAGATACCTGATTCCAACATCAAAACCGAGATTCTTATCCATGATCTCAAAGTGCCGATATCCGTCATCAATGCCGGAGCCCGATCCCTTCTGGAACGGCAGGATGCGTATGGTCCGTTGACGGAAAAGCAGATCAAGGTGCTCAATCGGATTGTGCGCAATACACTGGCCACCCAGCGGCTGGTGAACGATGTCCTGGAACTGGGGCGTTCCAGGGAAGGGGTCATGATCTGTTCACAGTTTACCGTGGCGTCTCTGGTTGTGGGCGTTCTGGTGGAGGTGTTTGATCTGGCGGATCCCAACGTGGCGGACAGGGTCAGAAAAGTGACCACCTGTGCCGAACTTCAGGAAGTGATCGCCGATGCCGGGGTAACCCTTGATTTCCGGAAAGCGACCTGGGAAGCCGGTGTGTGCCTGGATGCGGCCAAAGTCAGACAGATCCTGAGAAACCTGGTGACCAACGCATTCAAACACCGGACCGCCCGGGTGGATATTCGTGGAAGCATCGAAAACAGCCGTCTGACCCTGTGGGTGAAAGATGACGGCCGGGGCATCCCCCGGGCCGATCACCAGCGGATATTTGAAACCTATTTCACCACCGGGGGGTCTATCGAAGATGCCATTCAAAGCCACGGTCTGGGCCTGGCCGGTGTGATGGTGCTTCTCAGGGACATGGGCGGGGACATGGCGCTAAAGTCGGATGCAGGACATGGCGCGGAATTCAAGGTGTCCATTCCCATTGATTGAGCGATTCAAACATCGATTTTTGTTTTTTTCTGCCATTCCGGCCCGAACAGTTTGTCAAACACGGGTTTGACAAAAGTGAACCACCGGGCATTGGCCTGCCGGCCCTGTTTTCTGGCCGTCAATACATCCGCCAGAAACACGGAGATGTCCACCAGTTTTTCCTTGGGGATATAGGCATCCGCTCCCTTTTCCAGGGCGGTTTCCAGATTTTCCGGTGTCAGGGCATGGGCGGTGAGCATCAGGGTGGGCAGATTCATGCGGCGGGTGATCTCCAGAATCTCATACCCCCGGACACCCATGATATCCAGGACGGCGGCATCATACGTATGGGTGTCCAGGTGTTTCACGGCGGTGTCAAACGATCCGGCCGTGTCCACCCGGCACATGTGCAGGAGCTCTTCCATGGTTTCCAGGACATCGGGTTCATCGTCCACCACCAGAATACGCTTGTTTTCCAGAATTTGGCGATCGTCCATGGGGCCGACCTACAGGTCCACCCAGGTGTCTGCTTCATTGCCGCAGGACGAGCAGGTGCCGGTCCCTTTCACTTTGACAGGGGTGTTTTCTGCTTTCTTTTTTTCCTGTGCCGCTTCCACTTCAACCCATTGGCAGGTAACAATCATTTCCGCTTCATTGCCGCACTTTTCACAGGTGCAGATCTGTTTGAATTTTTTTTCACTCATGACGGGCCTCCTTCATGATTCGGTTGGATTCAACAAATATTTCCCATCATAATACTCAATGCATCGCTTGACCAGCATAAAATAAAATATGCTTGACAAAGCAACGGTGAAACGGTCTTATAACAAAATATTTAAATTTTTTGATTAGACATTGTTTGTGTCATGAATCAGGAGGAAAAAGATGGAAATTGCAGTCACCCGGGTGGGACAACCCGGTACCCGGCCAAAGGATGAAGACCTGGGATTTGGTACCGTTTTCACGGATCATATGTTTGTCATGGAATATTCCGTGGACAAAGGATGGCATGATCCGCGTATCGAACCGTTTGCACCGGTGTCTTTGTCACCGGCGGCCATGGTGTTTCATTATGGCCAGGCCATATTCGAAGGGCTCAAGGCGTATAAGACCCCGGATAAAAAAATCCAGCTGTTCCGGGCCAGGGACAATTTTGAACGCCTGAACCGGTCGGCCCGGGGGCTGTGCGTCCCGGAACTGGACACCGATTTCGTCATGGACGCACTCAAGCAGCTGCTCATACTGGAAAAGGACTGGATTCCCGAAACCCTGGGCACCTCGTTGTATATCCGGCCGTTTATCATTGCCACGGATCCGTTTCTGGGGGTGAGATCCTCATTCACCTTTAAATTTTTCATTATTTTGTCTGCCGTGGGGGCGTATTATGCCGGAGGACTGGCTCCGGTCAAGATCTGGGTGTCCAAAGATCATGTCAGGGCGGTTCCCGGCGGGGTCGGCGAGTTCAAGACCGCCGGCAATTACGCGGCCAGCCTCAATGCCGGAGAAATTGCCAAAAAACAGGGATACGCCCAGGTGCTGTGGCTGGATGCCCTAAAAAGAAAATATATCGAAGAAGTGGGGGCCATGAACATCTTTTTTGTCATTGATGATGAACTGGTGACCCCCAATCTCACCGGCAGCATTCTGCCCGGCATCACACGGTTTTCAGTGATCGATCTGGCAAAAAAATGGCATATGCCTGTGTCGGAACGGAAAATCAGTATCGATGAGGTGTTTGAGGCCCACGACACAGGCCGTTTGAAGGAAGTGTTCGGATCCGGCACGGCAGCCGTGATCTCGCCGGTGGGGGAAATCTGTTACGGGGACAAGGTGATTCACATCGGTGACGGCAATCCCGGCCCGGTCGCCATGAAGTTTTATGATGCATTGACATCCATCCAGTATGGAAAGACAAAAGATACGGAAAACTGGATCGAACCCGTAGATTAGGAGGTGACATGGCCAGGACAAAAAAAAGCGCGCCCGTGGGAAAACGGATCAAACGGGCCCGGCTGGACAGAAAGGTCACCCTCGATACCATGGCCAATGAGACCGGCCTGGCAAAGGAAGTGATCAAACAGATTGAAAGCGGTGACAAGCGTCCGTCTGTGGGAACCCTTCTTCAGATGTCCAGGGTGTTGCAGCTGGATTCCGATTTTCTGCTCAAAGATCCGGAAGAAGCCGTGGAAAAACGGGCCCAGGCCTATACCAAGCGCACGGATCAATATGCCTATACCCCACTGACGCCGGGAATGGAAAATCAGCATTTAAAAGCGTTTCGCATTGTGGTGGAAGCCGGAACCCGTCATGAAGGGGTTGGATTCCAGCACGAAGGAGAAGAGTTCGTCCATGTGCTGGAAGGGCAGGTGGAGGTCCAGGTGGGAGAGCATGTCAATGTGCTGTCCGCCGGTGATTCCCTGCATTTCAATTCCGGGGTCAAGCATGACCTGCGCAATCCCGGACAAATGAATGCAACCCTGATCGTGGTGGTTTACGTTCCCTGACAATGGAGGAGGCATGCGATGCTCTTTAAATTGACCGATGAACAGAAAATGATCCGGAACATGGTCCGGGAATTTTCCAGAAAAGTGATTGCCGCCACGGCGGCGGAACGGGATAAAACCAAGGAGTTTCCGGCGGAAAATTTCCGGCAGATGGGGGAACTCGGGCTCATGGGCATGATGGTTCCCGAGGAATACGGCGGAGAATCAGCCGATACCGTGTCCTATGTGCTGGCGTTGTCTGAAATCGCCTATTCCTGCGCATCCACCTCCGTGGTGATGTCTGTGCAGAATTCCATTGTGTGTGAAAGTCTCAACAATTTCGGCACAAAAGAACAGAAACAGCAGTTCCTGGTTCCCCTGGCGTCCGGGGAAATGATCGGCGCATTCGGACTCACCGAGCCGGATGCCGGGTCCGATCCCGTGTCCCAGGCCACCCTTGCCGTCAAAGACAACGATCATTATATTATCAACGGCACCAAGCGGTTCATCACGTCCGGCAAACATGCCAAAGTGGTGCTGGTGACGGCCAAAACCGACCCGGAGGCCGGCCACAAAGGGATTTCCTGTTTCATTGTTCCCAAGGGCACCAAAGGCCTGATCGTGGGACATAATGAAGACAAAATGGGGCTGCGGGCCTCGGATACCACGGACTTGATTTTCGAGGACTGCCGGGTGCCGGCATCCCTGATGCTGGGGAAAACAGGGGATGGATTCAAAATTGCCATGTCCGGTCTGGACAGCGGGCGTATCGGGATTGCGGCCCAGTCCGTGGGCGTGGCCCAGGCCGCGTTTGATGCGGCCGTGTCCTATGCGTCCAAAAGAAAACAGTTCGGGGTGCCCATCACCAAGCACCAGGCCATCCGGTTTCAGGTCGCGGATATGGCGACCCAGATCGAGGCGGCCCGGCAGCTGATGCTGTCGGCGGCCTCCATGAAGGACCGGAAGGAACCCTACACCAAAGAAGCCTCCATGGCCAAACTGTTTGCCTCGGAAATGGTCAATCAAGTCACGGCCCGGGCCATCCAGATGCACGGCGGATACGGATTCACCAAGGATTATGTGGTGGAGCGCCTCTACCGCGACGCCCGGGTCTTCACCATTTACGAAGGCACCTCGGAAATTCAGCGCATCGTGATCTCCAATAACATCCTCAAAGACAAACGAAAACCCTGAAAACCGGGGTCAGGCCTTGCCTTTTTGACGTTTCTTGAGCTTCGCAGAAACGTCAAAAAGGCAAGGCCTGACCCGGCGCATTTAGAAAAAGGAGGCGGCGGAGGCCACGTCTTCGGGGCAGAACACGAACAGGCATTTTCCGTCCGCATCAGACACGGACCCGTAGACATAATTGATGTTGATCTGTTCTTCGCCGAACTTTTTGGCGATTTTGGCAAATTCACCCGGCTGGTTGGTGATATCCAGCGCCACCACTTCCTTGGTGTCGAACAGATAGTCGTTTTCCTTGAGCAGGGTGACGGAGGCATCCGGGTTGTCCGTGAGCATCCGGACCAGGGCGAAGTCGGCGGAATCCTTGCGCATGGAACTGTAACTGGCCGACGATGCCAGCCGTTTCAAAGATTTTCCCCGGGCCTCGAACAGGTTCTGGACATAGGCGGACGCATCCTGGATGGTGATGGCGTCGATGTTGATGCCGGCCTGGCCAAACAGGTCGGTGAGCCTTGCCAGCTCGCCGGGTACATTTTTCAGAAACAGGGAAATTTCAATTCGGATCATGGCGGTCCCTCTCTTTCATGGTCGGTTGTGCCGGGGCCGTCACCAAAGCGACACCCCCGGCGGATGAAACACGGTTATGCCGTCTGCGCGATTTTCACCCCCGGTCAAACGCATCCATGTTCAACGGGATGATTTTGGGTTTGGCGGCAAATTCTTCTTTGACACATTCCTTGAGCAGTGCCAGGTCCACCAGCTTGCTTTTGGCGGCAAACGCGCTCAATGCAACGATATTGGCGGCCCGGACCGATCCGGCTTCAATGGCGATGTCATTGACCGGGACCACCAGCTGGGTGACGTCGGTCCGCTGACTTTGTACCGGAATCAGGGAGGAGTTGATGAAGATGATGCCGCCCGGTTTGACGTCCTGTTCGAATTTTTCCAGGGACGGCCGGTTCATGGCCACCAGGTGGGTGGGATTTTTGATGATGGGCGATCCAATGAGCCGGTCGCTGATCACCACGGTGCAATAGGCGGTACCGCCGCGCATCTCCGGGCCGTATGACGGGATCCAGGCCACAAACGATCCCTGTTTCATGGCGGCATACGCCAGCAGTTTCGCACTGAGCAGGATGCCCTGGCCACCGAATCCCGCAAATTTTATTTCTGTCTGCATGGGTTTCTCCAAACGTATTAGGGTAATGAAATGGATGGGTTTTTATTCCGGGACCTTGTAATCTCCCAGCTCATAATAGGGCAGCAGCGTATCCTCGGCCCATTTGAGCGCATCCACGGGTGTCATGCCCCAGTTGGTGGGGCAGGTGGAAACAACTTCGACAAAACTGAAGCACCGGTTTTCCAGCTGATATTGAAACGCCTGCCGGATGGCTTTTTTGGCCTTGTTGACCTGCTGCGGTTTGAGCACGGCCTGCCGGGTGATATATCCCGGGGTGACCAGTTCTCCGAGCAGGTTGGCCATGCGGATCGGCATGCCGGTCTCAGCGGTGTCCCGGCCCATGGGCGCGGTGGTGGCCCGCTGTCCCGGCATGGTGGTCGGCGCCATCTGGCCGCCGGTCATGCCGTAAATGGCATTGTTGATGAAAATGGTGGTGAATTTTTCCCCGCGGTTGGCTGCATGGATGATTTCCCCCATGCCGATGGAAGCCAGATCGCCATCCCCCTGATAGGTGAACACCATCAGGTCGGGCCGCACCCGCTTGATGCCCGTGGCCATGGCCGGGGCCCGGCCGTGGGCCGCTTCCTGAAAATCGCAGTTAAAATAGTTGTATGCCAGCACCGCACATCCCACCGGGGCGATGCCGACCGTTTTTTCCCGGATGCCCAGGTCATCGATGGCTTCGGCCACCAGCCGGTGAACAATCCCGTGGGTGCATCCGGGGCAGTAATGGGTGTGGGTGGTGGAGAGGGCCGCTGGTTGTGAAAATGATTTTCCCATGAAGGTCTCCTATAACAGTCCTTTGATGATTTCGATTATTTTTTCCGGTGACGGAATCTCTCCGCCGCACTCACCGTAGAATTCCACCGGCCGGCGGCCTTTGACACAGCGCTCCACGTCCTCCACCATCTGGCCCATGCTCATTTCGATGCTGATGACCGCTTTGCAGCTGTCTTTGCCGGCCGCGTCAAACACCTGTTTTTCGGGAAACGGAAACAGGGTTTTGGGCCGCAGCATGGCCACCTCGATGCCTTGTTCTTTGAGCAGGTCGATGGCGGTGCGGCATACCCGGCTCATGGTGCCGTAGGAAGTGATCAACACCTGGTAATCGGTGTCGGCATTGTAGAGTTCATACTGCACTTCCTCTTTTTTCATCTGTTCGTATTTGGCTTTGAGAACCAGGTTGTTGTTGTTGAGTGCCGCAGGATCCAGAAACAAAGATTTCACCAGGTTGCGTTTCTTGCTTTTCCGATGCGCCATGCCGTTGGTGGCCCAGTCATCTTTGTTGGTGGGTTCGGTTTTCAGATCGTCGGGAAACTCCACCGGTTCCATCATCTGTCCGATCAGCCCGTCGCCTAAGATCATGACCGGGTTCCGGTATTTTTCCGCCAGGGTGAACGCCTGCATGGTCATTTCCACGGCTTCCTGGACCCCGTCCGGCGCCATGACCAGCAGGTGGTAGTCGCCGTGGCCCCCGCCCTTGACCGCCTGAAAATAATCGCCCTGGGACGGCAGAATTCCCCCCAGTCCCGGGCCGCCCCGCATGATATTCACAAATACCGCCGGGCACTGGGCCGCTGTGATATAGGACAGGGCCTCGCTCATCAGGCTGATGCCCGGCGAGGACGAGGTGGTCATGACCCGCTCGCCGGCACCGGCGGCGCCGAAAATCATATAGCCGACCGCCACTTCACTTTCTCCCTGAAGAAACACGCCGCCTTCTTCGGGCAGCCGTTTGGACAGATATTCCGCCACCTCGGACTGAGGGGTGATGGGATATGCAAAATAATTCTTACAGCCCGCCCGGATGGCAGCCTCGCCGATGGCCTCGTTTCCTTTCATCAATACTTTTGCCATTATTTTTTTCCTTTGTTCAGGCGTCCTGGGTTTCAACAATCGTGATGGCCACATCCGGGCACATGATGCAGCAGATGCTGCATTTGATACAGTCTTCCGGCCGGGCCTGATGTACGGGAAAATGTCCTTTGGCATTCACCTTGTCGGTGATTTCCAGAACATTTTTCGGACAGAAATTGACACACAGAC
Organism: Desulfotignum sp.; assembly: GCA_034522435.1. Classification (GTDB taxonomy): domain Bacteria; phylum Desulfobacterota; class Desulfobacteria; order Desulfobacterales; family Desulfobacteraceae; genus Desulfotignum. The sequence goes on along the minus strand of JAXHLJ010000004.1, from coordinate 303,434 downwards.
CGCAGCCTTTGCAGCGCTCGTCGTCAATGATGTGTTGAAATGCCATGAATGTGACTCCTTTGTTGGGTTTTAAGTGTTAAGTTTTAAGTGTTAAGTTTTAAGTGAATGTTGGGGTGTTTCCATGGGGGTGTTAGGTGTCGGTCGATGGTCAGGATGGGGCAGGCGATCCGGTCCGGGTCCAGTTGTGACTGGATTTGGGGGGTGGCGGTGATGAATTCCACCGGCAGCCCGGTCTGGGCCGACACCTGTTGGACCAGGTCATAGCCCTGGTAGACATGGGCCGCCGATGTCTCGTCCATCAGATTGGCATTGGACACCAGGCCGGTGATCTTGATTTTGCCGCTGGCTTCGATTTGCTTCTGGATTTTCAGGCATCCGGCCACATCGCCGGTAAACGGCCGGAACGCGTTGATCACCTGAAGCATTCGGATCTTCCGGTCTTTGAGCACCGCTGCCAGAGATGCCAGCACCGTGACACCCACATCATCGCCTCCGGCATCCAGAATGGTGACATCCGCCGGGTTCCGGAGAATGTCCGCCACGGCCGGGGCCAGGATGGGCAGATCCGCATGCAGGTATTGGCGGTCCGGCAGCACCACCTTGACCCCCATGGCTTCCAGAGGGATTATGGCTTCTCTGGTCCTGAAATAGGGATTGACCAGGTCCAGATCGGCAATCGCCACGGATTTGCCGGTTTTTCTGCAGGCCGCAGCCAGGTTGACCGCGGTTTCGGTCTTGCCGCTGCCGTAATTGCCCGCCACGATTACAATATCTGTAAAATCCATCGTCATTATTTATAGGCCGCCCTTGTTGAGATAAAAACAGCTAAACCGTAATTAAAACAAATTGGGTTTTTTTTTGCAAATTGTTTTTTGTCAAAAAATGGATTTAATCTGAAAAACAAACGATTTCCCGGACTTCCGCAGGCGTGAGCCGCCGGTTTTTCTGAATGCTCATCTCTTTGACGGCCGCGGTGATGGCCGGCAAATGATCCGGATGAAACCCGATGTGGTGATGGGTGAGATATTTTTTGACCAGATGGTTGCCGCACAGCAGGTTCAGGTGAAAATCCGGGGTGGTGCCGGCACCGTAGAGGTGTTGGGCATGGGTGCCGGCCACATGGGTGTGCGCGGCCTGTCCGAACACGGGTGTGGCCGCGTGGATCAGGCCCTGTCCGGTCTGTTCTCTGACAATGTCGTCCACATACCTGTAATATTCCCGGACCTGTTCGATACGCTCATGAAAGAACCCGGTTTCAATGCCCTGATCAGCCAAAATCCGGGAAGTGAGATACAGATCCCCGATACCGTTGCGTTCCCCGATGCCGGAAACCGAGACCTCCAGCATCCGGGCCCCGGCCAGGATCCCCATGACGGAATTGGCCGATGCCATGCCCAGATCGTTGTGGCAGTGGATGGAAATTGCCATGTCTTTGGCCAGGGCCGCGGCATGCCCGATACGGTCCATCACCTGGTTGGGGGCCATGATGCCCGAGGTGTCGGGCAGTGAAAGTATATCCACCAGGCGGTTTCGGCTCAGGAACCGGATGCCTTGTTCCAGTTGATTTATGGGTGTTTTTCCCATGTCCAGCATGGCCAGGCTGATGATTGCATCCGGCCGGGCGTTTCGGACAAAGTCGATGACCGGGATCAGTTGTGAAAAAATGTTTTCCAGTGCCTGCAACGCGGTGTCCGGCGGCAGGTGCAGATGAAAATGAACGTCTGTGATACCGGTGTCCACCAGGATCTTTGCATCCGGCAGAAACGCCCGCCCCAGGGCCGCCACCCGGATGTTGAAACCGCGCTGCCCTGCATGATCGGCCAGGGCTTTGACCATGGCGGCTTCTTTGGGATGGGCGGACGGGTATCCGGCCTGGCAGATATCCACGCCCAGGGCTTCCTGAAATTCAAGGATTTTCAGGCGCTGTTCACACGAAAACATCACCCCCTGGAACTGCATGCCTTCCCGGATGGTCTGATCGATGAGGGTGACCTGTCTCAAAACTGCTCCTTCGGGGGGTTGAAATACCCGTGGATCAGCCGGGGAAAGGCTTTTTTCAGCGCGTCGATCAATGGGGCCATGCCCATGGGCGGTCCGCCGGGTTCGGCTGATTCCATGGCCGCCACATAGTGCCGGGGGTCATAATTGAGGTTGCGCCACTGGATCATGTTGATGTCGTGGGTCCGGATGAAATTAAACAGGGCGGCCGCCTCTTTTTCAGAATCCGTGAACCCCGGACAGTTCAGGTAGTTGATGGACACAAACCGGTTGTGAGCCCTGGCGGTATCGATACTTGTCAATACATCTTCCCACTGATAGGATTTGGGCCTGAAATAGGCGGTATAGGTGTCTTTGCGCACGGAATTCATGGACACCCGCATGCTGTCCAGCCCGGCATCACACAGGGCGTTCACCTGTTTTGGCAGGCTGGCATTGGTGTTCAGGTTGATGGTCCCCTGGTCTGTGTTCTCCCGGATCATCCGGACGGCCGGCACGATGACTTTGTGCGCGGTCAAGGGTTCGCCTTCACATCCCTGGCCGAAACTCACTACCGCCTTTGGCACCTGCCGGATATGTTCCAGGCCGACCTGGGCGATCTCTTCGGCCGTGGGCGTGAACGCGATCCGGTCCTGGCAGGCGTGCAGTCCGGTGCCGGCCTGCAAGGAGATGCATCCCAGACAGTCGGCGTTGCACACCCGGGAGGTGGGCAGCGGTGCCTCATACCGGTTGAGAAAAAAGTTTTTCCCGGCCGGGCATCCATACTGCAGGGCACAGGTTTCCAGGTGCCGCATCAGCCGGTTGTCCGGATATTTTTTCTGCATCTGCGTCACCCCTTTGATCACCTGGTTTCGGGGCATCTGCCGAAGGTCCTGACGGGGTTCGGTATCCACCTGAAGCGCGGCCGACCGGAACCGGTTTCTGCTGAACCCGACCGCCCCGTATGAAAAAAGGGGCAGGGTTCCGGGATCATCCGACGCATCATACGCACAGAAAAGGCGGTTCACGTATCCGGGGGAATTGAACACGGCCACGGCAAAGATCTTTTCATCCGGGGCAAACGGGTTCCTTGTCAAAGTTTCAAGCCGGTCTTCAACCAGGTTGTATACGATCGGGGCCCGGTCCGGCAGCATCATCAGCTCGCTGCCATGGGGCATGGCAACGGTCTGGGCCCGGGTCAGCAGCACGGGCTGATCTTTGGAAAACCCCACCGCGCCGTATCCGTCCAAATCGAAGATCTCTGCGTTTTCCGACGCAGCCACAGCCGTTATTATTTGCGTTGCCTGGTGCATGGGACCCGATTATAAATCAATGCGCAAGGCGGTGCAACCATAAAGCATCCAGGGGCCGGGCTGCCGGAAATGAAATAAGTATTGCCCACCCGGCCGGTTTGGCGGTATATTAATACGAAAAAATGCAAATGAATCAATAAAGGAAGTGTGTATCGCATGTGTTTGGCCATACCTTCAAAAATAATTGAAATCCGGGGCGACCTGGCCCGTGTATCCGTGGACGGCGTGATCCGGGAAACCAGTCTCGCGCTGCTGGATGATCCAAAAATCGGGGAGTATGTGATCGTTCATGCCGGGTTTGCCATCAGCAAACTGGATGAATCCGCGGCCCTGCAGACCCTGGAAGACATGCGCCAGATGCTGGCGGCGGATGATGCCTGAACCCGAGTATATTGCCAGTCAGCTTGATATCAGCGGGGTCGTCCAGGGGGTGGGATTCAGGCCGTTTCTGTTTTCCCTGGCCGCCCGGCATAGGATCGCCGGAGAAGTTTCCAATACGGCGTCCGGGGTACAGGCCTTAGTGGAAGGCGATCCCCGGGACCTGGCCCGGTTTGTGGAAGATATCACCGCTCGTTCTCCGCTGCTGGCCCGGGTGGATGCGGTGAAAAAGACCCCGATGCCGGTCAGGGGGGTGACCGATTTTCAGATCATTGCCAGCCGCGCCGGGGTTTGCCGTGCCACATTGATTTCTCCGGATGTGAGTGTGTGCAAAGACTGCCTCAAAGAACTGTATGATCCCCAGGACCGCCGGTTCCGGTATCCGTTCATCAACTGCACCAACTGCGGCCCCAGATTCACCATCATCGAGGATGTGCCCTATGACCGGCCCCAAACCGCCATGAAACACTTTGTCATGTGCCCGGCCTGTCAGGCCGAGTATGACGATCCAGCGGACCGGCGGTTCCATGCCCAGCCCAATGCCTGCCCGGTCTGCGGCCCCCAGGTGGTGTTGACGGACCGCCGGGGCCGAAAAATCGCCGGGCCTGACACGGCCGTCGAGACGGCGGGAGGTTTGCTGGCGCAGGGCCATGTCGTGGCGGTCAAGGGGCTGGGCGGATTTCACCTGGCCGTGGATGCGGCCAACGATGCCGCGGTGCAGCGGCTGCGCCGGCGCAAGCACCGGCCCCACAAACCATTGGCGGTGATGGCCGGATCCGTATCTGCGGTGCACGATTATGTGCAGGTGTCGCCGGAGGAACAGGCCCTGCTGTCCTCGTTCAACCGCCCCATTGTTTTGTTGAGAAAAAAAAAGGCACAAGATGCGGCCGGACTGTCGCCGTCCCTGGCGCCGCTGAACCCCTGCCTGGGGGTGATGCTGCCCTATACCCCGCTGCATTTTCTGCTGCTGGAGGCGGGACCGTCGGTGCTGGTGATGACATCGGGCAACCGGCCCGGTGAGCCGTTGTCCATCGACAACCAGGATGCGCTGGATGCGTTTTCCCATATTGCGGATTATTTTCTGCTGCACAACAGAGATATCTATTTCCGGGCCGATGATTCCATTGTCCGGATTCAGGCGGAAAAGCCCCGGTTTATCCGGCGGTCCAGAGGGTATGCCCCGCTGCCGATCCCGCTGTCCAGCGATCTGCCGTGTGTTCTCGGGTGCGGGGCGGGCATGAAAAACACCCTCTGCCTGACCCGGAAAAACCAGGCGTTTGTCAGTCAGCACATCGGGGATCTGGACAATCAGGAGACCTTTGACTTTTATGTCCGGACCCTGGACCATTTCAAGACCATTCTGGATATCGCGCCGGAGATCGTGGCCCATGACCTGCATCCGGGGTATATGAGCACGCAATATGCCCAGAGCCGCTTTCCAGACACCATGCCCCGGGTGGGGGTGCAGCACCACCACGCCCATGCCGTGTCCTGCATGGTGGAGAACGATCTGGACGAACCGGTGGTGGCCGTGGTACTGGACGGCACCGGATACGGCACCGACGGCCGCATCTGGGGCGGAGAAATCCTGATTGCCGAAAGGGATGCCTTTGTGCGCAAAGCCCATTTGAGATACCTTCCCATGCCGGGCGGGGACCAGGCCGTGCGGCAACCCTGGCGCATGGCGGCGGCGGTGTTGCATGCGGCGTTCGGCCGGTCGTTTGTGGAGCTGGATCTGCCCTTTATCAAGGAGATGGACCCTTGTCAGCTGGATTTCATCTGCCGGATGATTCAAAAACAGGTGAACACCCCGCAGACCTCCAGCTGCGGCCGGTTGTGTGATGCCGTGTCTTCGCTGCTGTGTATCCGGCATGAGATTTCGTTTGACAGTCAGGCGGCCATGGAGCTGGAAGCTCTGGGAACCAATGATTTCAAGCGCTCCCTGACACCGTATTCCTGTGACGTGATTTCCCTGACACCGGGTCAAAACGGGGTCGAATGGGTCATCGACATGATTCCCGGCATACGGGAGATGGTGGCCGATATCCAGGCACAGGTGCCGGCGGCACGCATCAGTGCCCGGTTCCATCAGACCCTGGTCCATGGATTTTCCAGGACCGCCCGGCACATTGCCGCGGCCCACGGTCTGGACAAAGTGGTGCTGTCCGGCGGCGTGTTCAACAATGATCTGATATTTCGGGAAATGGCGGCGTGTTTGAAGAAAAACCATCTTTTTGTCTACACCCATGCGTACGTGCCAGCCGGAGACGGGGGGATCGCTCTGGGTCAGGCGGCGGTGGCCGCCGCAAAATTGAAACACGGCCGGGATCTTTTGAAAACAAATGACACCCCGGCACAGGAGACCATGTCATGGGACTGACATATATGAAAGAATTCAGGGATCCGTCTCTGGCCGGACAGCTGGTGACGGCGATTCATCAGGAATGCAAAGACCCCTTGCGGATCATGGAAGTGTGCGGCACCCATACCATGGCCATTTTCCGTCACGGGATCCGGAATGTGCTGCCCGATGCGCTGACGCTGCTGTCCGGGCCGGGGTGTCCGGTCTGTGTGACCGCGCAAACCGATATTGACGCGTTTGTGGCCCTGTCCCGGCAGCCGGACGTGATTGTGACCACCTTCGGGGACCTGATGCAGGTGCCGGGGTCGGGCACGACCCTGGCCCGGCAAAAAGGGGCGGGTGCGGATGTGCGCATGGTGTATTCCGTGTTCGATGCCGTGACCATTGCAACACAGAACCCGCAAAAACAGGTGGTGTTCTGTGCGGTGGGATTTGAAACCACCATTCCCACCATTGCGGCGGCCGTGCTCATGGCAAAGGACCAGGGGGTGGACAATTTTTGTATTTATTCGGCCAACAAACTGACCCCGCCGGCCTTGGCCGCCCTGATGACCACCGATAAGATATCCATAGACGGATTTATTCTGCCGGGGCACGTGTCGGTGATCACGGGCGTGGATGCTTATCGTGGTGTGTTTGAGACTTACCGGGTCCCGTCGGTGATCACCGGGTTCGAGCCCATCGATATCCTGCACGCCATTTTGAGCCTGGTCCGTCAGAACCGGAAAGGGGTCCCGGCCCTGGAAAATGCCTATCCCCGGGCGGTCAGGGAATCGGGCAATCCCAAGGCCAAACAGGTGATGCATCAGGTGTTTGAGGTGTGTGATGCCGCCTGGCGGGGCATCGGCAGGATTGAAAACAGCGGCATGGCCCTGAAACCGGAATTCCAGTCGTTTGACGCCGGTCTGAGGTTTGATCTGAATCTTGCGGATGTGGATGAACCCAGCGGGTGTGCCTGCGGAGAGATCCTCATGGGGTTGAAAACACCGGTGGCCTGTCCTTTGTACAAGAAAACCTGTACGCCCATGACACCGGTGGGGCCGTGCATGGTGTCCAGTGAAGGGGCCTGTGCCGCCTATTACAATTATGGATGAACAGGAGCAAAGCAATGACCCCCGATGATACGGTGTTACTGGACCATGGTGCCGGAGGCAGGGCCTCCCATGCCATGTTTTCAAAAATGATTCTTCCCTTGTTTCACAATGACGCACTGGCCCGGCAGGATGACGGGGCCGTGTATTCGGTGCCGGCCGGACGGATGGCGTTTTCCACGGATTCCTATGTGGTGGATCCGATTTTTTTCAGCGGCGGCAATATCGGAGATCTGGCCGTGAACGGCACGGTGAACGACATTGCCATGTGCGGGGCTGATCCCTTGTATATCAGTGTGGGCCTGATCATTGAAGAAGGACTGCCCTTAAAGGACCTTCAGACGGTCCTGCAAACCATGGCCGGTGCCGCTGCCCGGGCCGGGGTAAAGATCGTCACCGGAGATACCAAGGTGGTGCCCCGGGGCAAGGCGGACAAACTGTTCATCAATACATCGGGGGTTGGCATGCTGTTTGAGGGCGTGGATGTGTCCGGCAGCCGGGCCCGGCCCGGGGATAAAATCATTTTGAGCGGCACCATGGCCGATCACGGCATCGCCATTCTCACCGCCCGGGAAGGACTGACCTTTGAGGGCGATCTGAACACCGATTCCGCGCCGTTGAACCATATGGTCAAAGCGGTTCTGTCATCCAAATGTGAGGTTCATGTGCTGCGGGATCCCACCAGAGGCGGGGTGGGCACGACCCTTAATGAGATCGCGGCCCAGTCCCGGGTGGGGATGACCGTGTTTGAAAAAGATCTGCCCGTGAAAAAAGAGGTCAACGGGGTGTGTGAACTGCTGGGATTTGATCCGCTGTACATTGCCAACGAGGGGAAACTCATTGCCATTGTGCCGGAACCGCATGCGGTGCAGGTACTGGACATCATCCGGGCCGATGCGTATGGCAGGGATGCCGCCATTATCGGCGAGGTGACGGATCAGCATCCGGAAAAGGTGTTTTTGCAGACCGCCATCGGGGGCCGGCGCCTGGTGGATATGCTCACCGGAGAGCAGCTGCCCCGGATCTGCTGAAAGCCGATCACCGGGGCAATCCCTGGCAGCAAATCGAAACGGTTCCCCTGCCCGGGTGACGCTGGCGGTTATCGGGTTTCCAGAATGTCTGTGATATGTTTTCTGGCGGTTTCCAGGAAAGAGGGCAGGGCCCGGGCCAGGGGCGCTGTGAGGGTCGTTCCCCAGTTGATGGTATCCGGCTGTATGCCGATCACCCGCAGATAGGGGCGGTGGCCCCGCATCTGGGCCATGGAAAGAGAATCCAGCAGATCGATGTCATGCAGAGACAGCATCTGTTTTTCATCTTTGCGCAGATCTTCTTCCTCCAGGTGGAAAATGGTGCCCGGCGGGTGTCCGGCCCGGACAATATCCAGAACCAGAATATTTTCGTACTCCTCGAACAGATAAAAAATGTCCTGGGTAAAGGTGCCGCCATCGATGAAATCCACCTGCGCCCATGAGTCTTTCTCCTTGAGCAGCTCATACACCGCATGCACACCGATGCCGTCATCTTTCATCAGGGTGTTTCCCACACCCAATACCAGCAGCTTTTTCATAGTATGGGGTCAGGCCTTGCCTTTTTGACGTTTCGGGTTTGCCCGAAACGTCAAAAAGGCAAGGCCTGACCCCGGTCCTTTAGAGGGGGACGTCGACTTTGACGGTCCGACCGGTTTCTACGTCCAGCACGTGGACGGCGCAGCCCAGTCAGGGGTCGAACGATCGTATGAGCCGTCCGACATTCACCGGGTTTTGGACATCCGGCACCGGCACACCGATCAGGGCTTGTTCGATGGGACCTCTGACGCCCATGTCATCTCTGGGGTTGGCGTTCCAGATGGTGGCGGACGTGACCTGATAGTTGGCGATTTTCCGGTCTTTGATGTCGATGTAGTGGAGCAGGGCCCCTCTGGGGGCTTCGGTCATGCCCAGCCCTTCCGCGGAATCCGGAATCGGCGTCGGCACAAAGGTCTCTTTGCCGGGCTCGGCCTGGGAGAGCCATTCTTCCACGGCCATGGCCACCAGCGCGGTTTCCTCGGCCCTGGCCACATGGCGGCCCAGAATGGAGAAACAGGCATCCCCGATATCTCTGAGCCGGGTCACACCCAGGTTTTTCCGGCCGGTGGCGGACAGTTCCGGATTGGTGGCCCACATTCTGGCCAACGGGCCCCCTTCATGGGGTTTACCGTTGTAGCGCGGGGATTTGATGAAACTGTAAGCCCCGGGCTTGGTCGGGTTGGGCAAAGTCTTGCCTTCCCTGGGATTGAGCCCGGTGGTGGAATCTTCGAACCACGAGTATTTCACATGTTCCTTGATCATGGCCGGATCCACGGCATAATCTTTTCCATCCGTGTAAACCCCGGGTTTGAGCAGGGTGTTGCCTTTGTTGTCCAGGGGGAATACACCCCAGGATACCAGGTTTTTGTGTCCCACACCCGTTTTGAGAAGATCGCCGTAGGGGCCGGCCAGCAGGTACACGAGGGGTACGTATTTTTCCAGGATGAACTGTTTGACTTTCTTGAAGCGGACGGCGTAGGCATCCAACGCTTCCCGGGTGGGGATTTCCGTGGAACCCCCCACAACGATTCCCTGGACATGGGGCATCTTTCCGCCTAGCAGCGCCACCATTTCGTGGCAGATTTTCCGGATTTCCAGGGCTTCCAGGTACTGACCCACGGCCACATCATTGATCTCTTTGGGCAGCCGCATGTCATTGTTGGCATACCGGGGGATGAACGGGGCCGTGTCCGGGCCGTTGCAGTAATCCAGGGCCGCCAGGTGATAAAAATGAAGTACATGGGACTGCAGAAAGTTGGCGCCCAGAATCAGGTTTCTGGCGATCCGCCCGTTATCGGTGAGTTCCACGCCGAACGCGTCATCCAAGGCCAAAGCCGATGCCGTGGCATGGGCCGTGGGGCACACCCCGCAGATCCGCTGGGTGATCTGGGTGGCGTCCCTGGGATCTCTGCCGATCAGGATCTGTTCAAATCCCCGGTACATGCCGCCGGTGATGTGGGCATCCACCACTTTTCCGCCGGCGACTTCCACTTCTGCTTTTAGATGGCCTTCGATCCGGGTTATCGGGTCGATGGCGATTTTTATTTTTTTACCGGACTGAGCCGGTTCGGCTTGCGGTTGACAGCCTGCCATAAATAGACCTCCTTGAAATTGTCATATGCTTTTTAATAGGCGGGTTCATAGAAAGGTGAGAACGCATCCGGAAAACCGGCTTCCACACAGCCGATGCACACGGAATTGTCCACGCACCAGTTCAGGCCGGAGTTCCATCTGCGCTTGTAGCAGTCTGCATACGTGTCCGGGCCTTTGCAACCGACATCCATGCGGCATCCATTGGGATCCGACAAGGTGGCAGCCATGAAGGCGGCATCATAATCATCAAGATGCGGGCAGTTGTCGTGAATATTTTCACCAAAGAACAGGGTGGGCCGGCCATCGTAATCCAGGTCGGGTATGCCCACATTGAGCAGGTGAACGATGGATCCCACGATCCAGTCCGGATGGGGCGGGCACCCCGGAATATTCACGACCGGTGTGGTGATGTTTTTTGATTCGAAAAAGTCTCTGACACTGGTGGCGCCGGTGACATTTCCCCTGGCCGCCGGAATACCGCCGAACGTGGCACAGGTGCCGATGGCCAAAACAGAGCCGGCCATGGGAGCGAGTTCCTGAACCATGTCCATCATGGTGATTTCCTTGTGGCCGATTTCACCCAGAATACAGTACTTACCGTCCGCCGCCACCGGAATGGATCCTTCAATGGCCAGAGAGAAGCGGCCTTTGTATTCATTGGCCACCTCATACACGTGCTTCATGGCCATTTCCCCTTCACACTCACTGACCGTGGGGTGAAACTGAAGGCTGATTACTTTGAGCAGAACATCGGCAATACTTGGATCCACACTGTTGAGCAGGGATACGGAACATCCGGTGCATGCCTGTCCCTGGATCCACAGAACCGGATGCCGTTCCAGTCCCTTTTCCAGGGCCTGGAGCAGGGCCGGGTTGAACACCTGGGAAATACCGATACCAGCGGCGGTCCCTGTCAGGGTTTTCAGAAAGTTCCGCCTGGAAATTCCTGAGGGGTTGGGTTGCGCACACGGCAACGTGTGTTTGTTTTTCACGGGCACCTCCTTGATGCGTTTAAAAACAATCTAATCTGTACGGGTCGTTATGATGGCCAAACAATTAAATAACATATAAGCATAAATTATAAGCATATGAAAATAGAAAATACTTGTCAATCTAAAAAGAGGGGATTGTTAAAAATTTTGACAGGTGTTGCCGAAAAATAGAAGACGAAAATGTCAATTACGGGGAGGCAGATCCGGAATGGGCAGCAATTTTTTTCCCGGGCCCAGGCACACCAGGTCCAGCGTACACGTGACAGCCGGCCGTTTTCCTTCGGGGCGCCATGCTTCGTGAAAAAAAACCAGTCGATACTCTCCCTGTCTTTCCCACCGGGTTCTGATTTCCAGAAGATCACCAAATACCGCGCCGTCCTGATACCGCAGATCTGCCTTGTACACCGCAAACCCGGTTTCATGGTGATGCCACATGTCGGACAACGTGTCTATGCCGATGATGTCTTCTCTGGCCCGTTCAAAGTATTTCAGATAATTGGCATGGTAGACCACGCCGGAATGGTCGGTGTCTTCATAATAGACCCGGGCATGGAATATATGGGGGCTGGATATGGTCATGAGTCACTGCTGTATAAACCGGCGGGGAAAAAAAATCAAGCATTTGAAAGAAAACCCGACTTGCCCCTTTTTGGGTTGTCATGGGGAAAAATATAATTATAGTATGATCTATTGATGACATAAATACAACTGCACAACCGAGGTGATTCATGACCGATGACAACAGACCGATTACCCCTGAGATCGTCAATGGGGATGGTGAAGAAACTGAAAATACCGAAAACAAACAGACGACCGGCGGTGAATTGATCCGGCAGAGCCACAAACCGGACATTCTGTATCTGGTGCCCATTACCGGCAGGCCCCATCTGCCGGCCCAGGTGCAGCCGCTGGTGGTGAACAAACAGCGGTGGGAACCGACCCTGGTCAAGGCGGTCAATGATTCCCATCATCTGCTGGGCTTGAGCTATCTGTCCGAAGTCACGGGCAAGTATGTGTATAAAGAAGATTTTCCAGAAGTGGGGTGCGTGGTCCGGATTTTAAACATGGTGGAGGTGGAAGGCAATATCCAGTTCATTGCCCAGGGTCTGGAACGGTTCAAAATCAAGAAATTTTTGTCGGACAAGCCGCCGTTTGTGGTCCAGGTGGAATATTTCAAGCCCCTGGAGGAAGATGAGGACAAACTCAAGGCATATGCCATTTCCATCATCAGTTCCATCAAGCAGCTGCTGTCTTTAAATCCCTTGTATTCCGAAGAGCTTAAACAATACCTGGGCCGGTTCAGCCCGGATCAGCCGTCCCCTTTGACCGATTTTGCCGCCGGCATTACCACGGCGTCCGGAGATGTGCTTCAGGAGATCCTGGAAACCGAATCCGTGATCGAGCGGATGAAACGCGTGCTCATGCTGCTGCAAAAAGAGATCGAGATCGCCAAGCTGCAGACCCAGATCCGAAAGGATATCAACACCCAGGTGGATGACAACAAGCGCAAGTTTTTTCTCAAGGAACAGCTCAAGGCGATCCAGAAGGAGCTGGGGATTCAGAAGGATGACAAGACCTCGGATGTGGACCGGTTCAAGGAGCGGTTTGCCGAACTCAATCCACCAAAACACGTGGTCAAGCGGTTTGACGAGGAGATCGAAAAACTCTCGGTGCTGGAAACAGGATCCTCGGAATACGGGGTGACAAGAAATTACCTGGACTGGATCACTTCGTTTCCCTGGGGCGTGTATTCCGAAGACAACGTGGACATCTATCGGGCGGAAAAAGTTCTGGACCGGGATCATGCCGGGCTGTCCGATGTCAAGGAGCGGATCATCGAATTTTTTGCCGCCGGGGTGTATAAAAAAGATGTATCCGGTTCCATCATTTTGTTTGTGGGACCGCCGGGGGTGGGCAAGACCTCCATCGGCAAGTCCATTGCCGAGGCGCTGGGCAGAAAGTTCTTTCGGTTCAGCCTGGGGGGCATGCGGGATGAGGCCGAGATCAAAGGCCACCGCAGAACTTATGTGGGGGCCATGCCCGGAAAGATGGTCCAGGCCCTGAAAGATACGCAGACCGCCAACCCCGTGATCATGCTCGATGAGGTGGACAAGATCGGGGTTTCCTATCAGGGCGATCCGGCATCGGCCCTGCTGGAGGTGCTGGATCCGGAACAGAATGCCGAATTTTTAGACCATTACCTGGATCTGCGCATGGATCTGTCCAAGGTGCTGTTCATCTGTACGGCCAACACCATGGATACCATTCCGGGGCCCCTGCTGGACCGCATGGACCGCATCAGCCTGTCCGGGTATATTACCAAAGAAAAGATCGAGATCGCCAGAAAACATCTGTGGCCCAAACTGCTCAAACGCAACAAGGTGGCGGCTTCCACCATCACCATCACCGATCCCACCATCCGGCATCTGATCGAAGGCTATGCCAGGGAAGCCGGGGTCAGGGGCCTGGAAAAGCAGCTCAACAAGATCATTCGCAAGAGCATTGTCACCATTCTCAAGGAAAAGAAAAAACGGATCCGGGTCACCATCAAATCCCTGGAGCAATACCTGGGGCCGCCGGTGTTCAGAAAAGAAAAGCAGATGCACGGGGTGGGCATTGCCACGGGCCTGGCCTGGACCGCTTTGGGCGGGGTGATCCTGCCCATCGAGGCAGTCAAGGTGCACAACAGGGGATCGGGCATCAAACTGACCGGAAAACTGGGAGATGTGATGCAGGAGTCCGCCTCCATTGCCCTGTCCTATGTGCGGGCCAACCCCAAACTGTTTCGAATCGACCCGGAATTTTTTGATGAGGCCTTTATCCATCTGCATGTGCCCGAAGGGGCCACGCCCAAGGATGGTCCCAGTGCCGGCATCACCATTACCACGGCCCTGGTTTCTCTGGCCAGAGGTCAGGAAATCCCCCGGCCCCTGGCCATGACCGGGGAGATCACTTTGACCGGCAAAGTGCTGCCGGTGGGGGGGATCAAGGAAAAAATCATTGCGGCCCGGCGGTCCGGGATCGCGGAGATTATTTTACCCGAAGGGGTCAGCAGTGAATTTGAAAAATTGCCCGGCCACATCAAGGAGGGTCTGGATTTTTCTTTTGTGAAAACCTATAAAGATGTGTACAAGAAGGTGTTTGACAAAGCCTGATCCATCCCTGGGCTAGTATATCAGTGCCCGGATCCGTTCCCATCCGGTTTCGGGAATCTGGGCACCGATCACCTGGCATACTTCATAGCCGCAGGCAGATGCCAGTTCCCCGCTTTTTTCAACGGAAAACCCGTTGGCAATGCCGAAAAGAAACCCGGCGGCCCACAGGTCGCCGGCACCGGTGGTGTCTTTGGCTTCTTTGCCGGACATGGCCGAGATCCGGGTGGTGCGGCCGTTGAAGCAAACCACGCTGCCGCGTTTTCCCAGTTTGAGCACCCCGCAGGTGACATGGGCGGATAATGCCTGAAGCGCGTTTTTTTCGTCCGAGTATCCGGTAAAGGCGCCGGCCTCATCTTCATTGGCGATCAGGATGTCCACGTGATCTATGATCAGATCCTCCAGAATTTCCCGGCAGGCATTGACCACTTCAAAGCTGGCCAGATCCAGGGCGATCATGGACCCGGCTTTTTTGGCCGCATGGACGGCCGCCATCATCAGTTCGGGATTGAACAGCAGGTATCCTTCGATCATGGTGATGGCTGTATCCGCGAACAGGGCCGGGGTGATCCGGTGCGGTGCCATTTCCGTGGAAGCGCCCAGATATGTGAACATGGAGCGCTGCGCATCCGGCGTGATCACGGAAATCACGCTGCCGGTGGGAGAACTGGACACGGTGAGTTCCGGCGCCACATGGGCGGACCGCAGCGCATCCTCAAACAGGGTACCGAAGTTGTCGTCTCCCCGCCGGCCGATGAACCGGGCAGCGCCTCCCAGGCGGCCCACACCGATGATGGTGTTGCAGGCGGCCCCTCCCGGCACAACGGCAGGGGGGTTGTCGGTTTTGGCCAGAATGGCTTTGATATCGTCCGAGTCCACCAGGGTCATGCCCCCCTTTTTTTTATTTAGTTTTCTTAAGAAATCATCGGTTTCATTGATCAGGATATCCACCAAAGCGGAACCGATCCCGGTGATGCGGTTTTTGCATGTCTGGGGGGTCATATTTTTTTCTCCTCTGATATTAGAAAAAATAAACGGTTGAACAGAGCATAAAAAATTGCGGACAGGAATTCAAGCGGTTTTTATGCTTGTAGCAAAATATGAACATATATTGATATATTTCTGGATAAGTATTGACAAATGAGATCAGTTGGGGTACACAGTTTTAAGTGAGATTATAAGTATAAATTGACACAGAACACCGTTTGTCCCAGATTGCCCAGAAAACAAAAATTTTTAATCAATACGAGGAGCGAAACATGTCAGAAAACAAATCCTATCTGTTTACATCTGAATCCGTCACCGAGGGTCATCCCGATAAAGTGGCCGATGCCATATCCGATGGTATTCTGGATGCCATCATGGCCGAAGACAAGAAATGCCGGGTGGCCTGTGAAACCCTGGTGACCACCGGTCTTGCCATGGTGGCCGGCGAAATTACCACGGACTGCTACGTGGATATTCCCGAAGTGGTTCGAAGTACGGTCCGGGAAATCGGGTACAACTCTTCCACCATGGGATTTGACTGGAAAACCTGCTCTGTGATTACCAGTATCGATCACCAGTCGGCCGATATCGCCCAGGGTGTGGATGAAGGGGCCGGCCTGTATACCGAACAGGGCGCCGGAGACCAGGGAATCATGTTCGGTTTTGCCACCAATGAAACCGAAGCGCTCATGCCCATGCCCATTTTGTTTGCCCACAAACTGACCAAACGGCTGACCCAGGTCCGGAAAAACGGGGCACTGGATTTTCTGAGACCCGACGGCAAATCCCAGGTAACCATTGAATATAAAAACGGCAGGCCCCGGCGGGTGGATGCCGTGGTGGTCTCCACCCAGCATAACAATGACGTGACTTATGAAGAGTTGAAAGATGCCGTGATCAGGGAAGTGATCCGGAAAATCATCCCCGGGGAGATGATGGACGGGGATACCCGGTTTTTTGTCAATCCCACGGGCCGGTTCGTGATCGGCGGACCCATGGGAGACTGCGGGCTCACCGGACGGAAAATCATCGTGGATACGTATGGGGGCCAGGGCCGTCACGGAGGGGGATGTTTTTCAGGAAAAGACCCTTCCAAAGTGGACCGAAGCGCCTCCTACATGGGGCGGTATGTGGCCAAAAACCTGGTGGCATCCGGTGTTGCCGACAAATGCGAAATCCAGGTGGCCTATGCCATCGGTGTGGCGGAACCGGTCTCACTGATGGTGGATTTCAAGGGCACCGGAAAAATTTCTGAATCAAAAGCCGTGGACATTGTCAAACAGGTGTTTGATTTAAAACCGGCCGCCATTATCGACACCCTGGATCTGTTACGTCCCATTTACCGGAAAACAGCGGCTTACGGACATTTCGGCCGCAATGATCCGGATTTTTACTGGGAAAGAACCGATAAAGCCGACCAGATCCGGGAACTGGCGGGATCTGATGATAGTCAGGGGCATCCTTCCGGATCCGGGAAATCAGGTTCATGCAATCGTATTATCTGCAAAACACAACAAATATATGTAGCAAACTTTAAGCAATACCTAAGGAGTGTTCAACATATGTTACAGCAAGCCAAATCCCCATCCTATATCGACCTTGATCTGTCTTTGAAATACAAGGTCAAGGACATCAATCTGGCCGAAGAAGGCATTCTGGACATGCAAATGTCGGAAAAAGAGATGCCGGGCCTGATGGCCATCCGGGAAAAATACGGCCCCCAGAAACCGTTCAAGGGCCTGAAAATTATGGGCAGTCTTCACATGACCATCCAGACCGCCATGCTCATCGACACCCTGTATGAACTCGGGGCGGATATCCGGTGGGCATCCTGCAATATTTTTTCCACCCAGGACCATGCCGCCGCCGCCATTGCCCAAAAAGGAACCGCCGCCGTGTTCGCATGGAAAGGCGAAACCCTGGAGGAGTTCTGGTGGTGTACGGAACAGGCCCTGCTCTGGCCGGACGGTTCCGGTCCGGACCTGATTGTGGATGACGGTGGGGACGCCACCTTGTTTGTGCATCAGGGCGTGAAAGTGGAAAAAAATCCCTCGATACTGGAACAGCCCACCCACAGCAAGGATGAGCGCTGTCTCATGGACCGGCTGAAAGTGTCTTATGACCGGGATCCGGAAAAGTGGTCCCGGATTGCTGAATCCATCCGCGGGGTATCCGAGGAAACCACCACCGGTGTCCATCGCCTGTATCATCTGGCCGCTAAAAACGAACTGCTGTTTCCGGCCATCAATGTCAATGACTCGGTGACCAAATCCAAATTCGACAACCTTTACGGGTGCCGGGAATCATTGGCCGACGGCATCAAGCGGGCCACGGATGTGATGCTGGCCGGTAAAACCGTGGTGATTGCCGGTTATGGAGACGTGGGCAAGGGGTGTGCCGATTCCATGAAAGGATACGGCGCCATTGTTCTGGTCACGGAAATCGATCCCATCTGCGCATTGCAGGCCGCCATGGAAGGATTTGAAGTGGTGACCATGGAAGATGCCGCCACACGGGGGGATGTGTTTGTGACCGCCACCGGCAACTATCATGTCATCAAGGGCGAACACATCGCTCAGATGAAAGATGAGGCCATTATCTGCAACATCGGGCATTTTGACAATGAAATTGACATGTCATATCTGACAGACAATCCCAGGGCCGAACGCATCAGAATCAAACCCCAGGTGGACAAGTGGGTCCTGGAATCCGGACGTTCCGTGATCGTTCTGGCTGAAGGCCGGCTGGTGAACCTGGGATGCGCCACCGGCCACCCCAGTTTTGTCATGAGCAACAGTTTTTCCAACCAGACCATGGCCCAGATCAAACTGGCGTCTGAAAAACTGGAGAAAAAAGTGTACACCCTGCCCAAGGAACTGGATGAAGAAGTGGCCCGGCTGCATCTGAAAAACCTGTCCGTGAAATTGACCCGGCTGACACAGGAACAGGCGGATTATCTTGGGGTCCCTGTGAACGGGCCTTTTAAATCCGATCTTTACCGGTATTAGTTTGAGTCCCACGATGATGTCCGCTCATGAAACAGCCCGTCAGCCGGAAGTCTTTTCCGGCTGACGGGCGTTCTTTTTTCAGGACCCTTTTTTCTGGTTCCAGAATTCACGGCTTTCCTGCAAAATATCATTGATATCATCGTCCAGGGCATCATCGGGATCCGGGACACCGGTATCGTCGGCTGAAAAATTTTGGGCGCGCTCACTTTCTTCATCATCGTCCAGCAGATCCGAATATTGTGCATTCTGGTCATCATCCTGATCTGTCAGATCATTTTCCAAAGCGTCAGACAGGCGGTTTGTTTCATTTTCCACTGTTTCCGGGTTCAATAAAGTCGAGGATCCCGAAGGATCATCGATATAATTGCCCTGCCGGTCAAACAGAAGGCTGCCGTTTAATTTGAGCTCAAAATTCAGGCGAAAGGCGATCTGGTTGTCATGGACCACGATCTGTCCGCCTTTGGATTCAAATAAGGTTTCGGCCATGCGATCCATGAGAATGGTTTTGACCGTCTCCAGATCCAGATGTTGTTGCACGGCATCGATCAGTTTTTTTTCCCCGGTTTGAATGACCTGGGGATCTGTGATTTTCATGGCAATGTTTCCTTGACGGTTAAAAGGTTGACTTAAGCTGCCGGGCGGCACATGATCCAAATGGGTTACAGGCGGCCGCTTCTGACGATCGCCACCAGAAGCCAGATTCCCATGACCGCTGCAGCCAGAAACCCGGCGATCCCGATCACCGATACGCCGAACAGCATGGGCGGCACCTCGGTGTTGACCACAATGGCGGACCCCAGGATCAGGGCCGCGATAATGATGGAAAAAGAGATCCGGTTGCTGGTCTGATCCTGATGTACAATGAATTTGTCCAGACCCTGAATGTCAATGATGACCTTCATTTTTCCCCGGCGGACCAGGTGCAGTATTTCCAGGGTATCGGCAGGCAGCTGCTGAATCAGCTTGTAGGATTCTCTGGCAATATCCATAAGCTCCCGGGCGACTTTAGACGGAGAGAACTTCATGTACTTGGCGGTTTTGACATAAGGCACGGCATGGCCCAGTATATTGAAATCCGGGTCCAGTTTCCTGGCCACATCCTCGATGGCGACAAACGCCTTCATCATCAGAAACAGGTCCGGCGGGATCCGCAGACCGTGGTCCACGCAGAGGCCGATCAGCTGGTTCACCATTTTGCTGGTTCTGATCTCTTTGAGAGATTTGGTCAGATGAACCGAAACAAACAAAGATACCTCTTTTTCCAGCTGAATCATGTCGGGCAGGGTTTCATGGTCGCACAATTCACACAGCAGCCGGGCCGCCAGCCGGGCATTGCCGGTGGCAACCGCATGAATGATGTCCACAAACAGCTCCCGGGTGGTCCGGTCCAGAAAACCGGTCATGCCGAAATCCACCGGACAGATCCGGTTGTTTTTCAGAATGAAGATGTTTCCCGGGTGGGGGTCGGCATGGAAAAACCCATATTCAAACACCTGTTTCATGATGAAATCCGCCCCCCGCCGGGTGATCAGTTTCCGGTCGAGACCGGCCCGGTCAATGGCATCGATGTCACTGGCCTTGATGCCATCGATGAATTCCATGGTCAACACCCGTTCAGAGGACTCAGCTGAATAGACTTTGGGAATATGCACGGTTTTGTCGTGGCGGAACTGGCCGGCCATCCGCTCCATATTGGCAGCCTCGATGGTGTAGTCCAGTTCCTTTTCCATGGTTCTGGCAAATTCCTCCACAATCCGTACCGGCCGGTAAAACGCCACTTCCTCGATGTTTCTTTCCATGATACCGGCCAGGTGATGGATGATCTCCAGATCCGCCTCAATCGTCTTTCTGATGCCCGGGCGCTGGATTTTGACCGCCAGCCGGTCGTCACCGTTGACCGATGCCCGGTGCACCTGGCCGATGGATGCACAGGCAAACGGCTGTTCTTCCATGAACTGGAACACCTCATGCAGGGGTTTTCCAAATTCAGCTGCAACGGTTTCATTGACCTGATCAAATCCAAACGCCGGAATCTCATCCTGGAGTTTGGCCAGTTCGGTGATCAGGTCTATGGGGATCAGGTCCGGCCGGGAAGACAGCACCTGACCCATTTTGACAAATGTCGGACCCAGTTCCTCCAGTGCCATGCGGATCCGCTGATTCCGGGACAGTTTTTCCACCCGTTCGTGGGGCCGGTAAAACGGAATCAGTTTCAGACCCGATTCAATGTACCGGTCAATATTCAAGGCACCCAGGATGTTGTCGAACCCATACCTGAGGATGATGCCGATGATCTGCTGGTACCGGATCAGGTTCCGGTAGCGCTTTCCCACCGTACCTATTTTTTTAATACTGAGCATGAACCGTCTGGATCACTCTCTGGTTTCTATTTTTTTCACCAGATCGTCGATTCTTGTATTCAGCGCCTCGATATCCGACCGGGTGGGCAGTTCCAGGCGTTTGAGAATCTTTTCCACGGTCTGTTCCATGCGCTGGTCCAGTTTCACCCGGGCGTCTTCGTATCGATGCTGACATTCTTCCAGAAAATCTTTGGCTTCCGTCTGGCTCATCTGGGTGGATTTGGCCAGCTCTTCCGCCAGTTCCTTGATTTCGGCCCTGGAGCGCAGGGCCATGCCCACACCGGTGAGCAGACTTTTCTTGACATATTCAAACATGACATCCTCCTGTTACTTGGATCCAAAAAACGGATCCTGGATATGTTCCACGCAAGCATCCCCGTCCAGGATCGCATCCATCTTACCATATGTGGCCGGCAACAGGGTATGAATAAAAAACCGGGCGGTTTCCATCTGGCCGGCATAAAATGCGGCATCCTTGTTTTTTACCGCGTTTTCCGCCACCGATTTTCTGTCCAGGGTGCCGGCTTTTTTGGCCAGTTTGGGGGCGGCGATGCCGGCCCGCCACAACAGCATCCAGGCGAACGTGACATCCCCGGTCACTTCCAGGAACGGGTGGGCAAAGGCATAGGCATTCAATACCCGTTCCGACCGGGACCGTGCCCCGATGTCCTTTGCCAGTGCTTCCAGGCGGGACACGGCATGGGAGACTCTCGTGCACAGCTCCTGGACCCCTTCTGTGTCTTTGAACTGGTCGATGGTCTGTTTCATGCAGTCGATAAAGTATTCAAACGCCTTTCCCTTGTTCATGGACAGTTTTCTGCCCAGAAGGTCCATGGCCTGGATCCCGTTGGTGCCTTCATAGATCATGAAGATCCGGGAATCCCGCATGAGCTGTTCCACCGGATATTCACTGACATAGCCGTATCCCCCGTATATCTGGATCCCGTGGGAGCAGACCTCCAGGGCCTTGTCCGTGACATACCCTTTGACAATGGGGGTGAGCACCTCCACCAGGGCCGCGGTATCGGCTTTGAGCGCTTCATTGTCCGTGGTGTGGACCACGTCATTGCACCAGGCATAATAGTAGTGCAGCGACCGCATGCCCTCGGTATACGCCTTCATGTTGAGCAGCTGCCGCTTGACATCCGGATGCTGGATGATGGGCACATTTTTGGCGTCCGGGTCTTTGCCCGCGGTCAGGTGCCGGCCCTGGATCCTTGTTCTGGCATAGTCCAGGGCATACATGTAAGCGGCCGATGCCACGGCAAATCCCTGAAGCCCCACAAAGGCGCGGGCCTCGTTCATCATCCGGAACATGGCGGGCATGCCTCTGTTTTCTTCTCCCAGCAGCGTGCCGATGCACGGCCCTTTGTCTCCCAGAGACAAGGATGCCGTGGCATTGCCGTGAATCCCCATTTTCTTTTCCAGGCCGGTACAGACCACGTTGTTGAAATCCCCTAAGGTGCCGTCATCGTTCACCAGATATTTGGGAACCAGAAACAAAGAGATGCCTTTTGTGCCTGCCGGTGCCCCCGGAATCCGGGCCAGCACCGGGTGGATGATGTTGTCGCACAGGTCATGCTCCCCGGCGGAGATGAAAATCTTGGCCCCTTTGATGGTATAGGTGCCGTCCGGATTTTTTTCCGCCGTGGTGGTCAAGGCCCCGACGTCAGATCCGGCTTCGGGCTCGGTAAGCAGCATGGTGCCGCCCCAAACGCCTGCAAACATTTTTTTCTGGTACAGCCGTTTCTGGGTCTCATCCCCGAAGGCCTCCACCAGTTTGGCGGCCCCGTGGGTCATGCCGTAATAGAGCATGAAAGCGGAATTGGCCCCGACCATGTATTCCAGGGCCGCGGTGCCCACGGTTCTGGGCATGCCCTGGCCCCCCACTTCCGGATCATCGCACATGGCCAGCCATTCGCCTTCACAAAAAAGCCGCCAGGCCCGTTTAAAGGATTCAGGCACGGTGACCTGTCCGTTTTCCAGGGTGCAGCCCTGTTCATCTCCTTGCTTGAAGGTGGGCAATATCTCCTTGATGGCCAGGTTTCGGGCTTCGGAAACAATCAGGTCAACGGTTTTCTTATTGAATTCGGCAAAGGTGTCATGATCCACCTGTCCGATCTGTTCATGGAGGACAAAATCAACATCTCTGCGGTCAGCGATCAGTTGTGCCATAGGATTGAGCTCCCTTTTCTAAGTATTTTTTTTCAATTAAATCAAAATGGTCTGTCAGCTCCTTTCATTAGGCAAAAACACAGGGGTTGTCAACGGTTGCCGGGAAAAAAAAGATTGATTTATTGATGGATTCATACGATGGTATGGATCATGTTGAGAATTGCCAGGGACAGGGTGACCCACGGAAATGACGCAGGAGAACCATGATTGTTAGATGCTGGGGTTCCAGGGGATCCATAGCAGTGTCGGGCCCGCAATATGTCACCTATGGCGGGGATACCACCTGCCTTCAGATCACTGCCGGATCCGGAGAAACCGTGATTGTCGATGCCGGCACCGGTATTCGGCGGCTGGGCAATTGTCTTCTTGAAAAAAAAATCACCCGATATTATCTGCTGATCACCCATGGCCACTGGGATCATGTCCTGGGATTTCCATTTTTCAGGCCGCTGCTTCACAGCAAAAATCAGCTGATTATCCAGAACAGAGCGTTCGGCAAAATGACCTCGAAAGATATTTTTGAGCAGGTGATGTCGCCCCCTTTTTTTCCGGTCCGGCTTGCGGAACTGAAAGCGGACATTCAGTTTGATTCAGGACTCAACGATTGTTTCAACATCGGTTCCCTGCAGATCGACTCCATTCTCACCAGCCATTCTGAAGGCAGTCTTGGATACCGGTTCAAGGAAAACGGCCGCACCTTTGTGTTTCTCACAGATAACGAACTGGGGTTTGATCACCCCCAGAGCCTTGGGAAGGATGCCTATCAACAGTTTGTCCGGCATGCGGACCTGCTTTTTCACGATGCGGAATATACCGAAGATGAATATCGGCACCGCAGGGGCTGGGGGCACTCCGCCGTGCCCCATGTGCTGGATCTGGCATTGAAAGCCGGCGTCGGGCAGCTGGGGCTCATCCACCTGAATCAGGACCGCACGGATCCGGAAATGGATGCCCTTGTAAAAGACGGCAACCGGTTTTTTTCATCCCAAAACAGCAATATCCGGTGCTTTGGTGTGGCCTGCGACTTTGAAATCGTCCTCTGATACGGCATACTCAAGCCAGAAAGAAAAGCGCCCCCCAAAAAAGCGGCCGGCAGCGGTCCAGGCATTCTGCCATCCCCGGGTGATCACCATGATTTTTTTCGGTTTTTCCGCAGGATTGCCTATTTTACTGATTTTTTCCTCTCTGTCCCTGTGGCTCAGGGAAGCCGGGGTCGAACGGTCGGCGGTGACATTTTTCTCCTGGGCCGCTTTGGGGTATTCTTTCAAGTTTGTCTGGGCGCCTCTGGTGGACCAGATGCCCATCCCCTGGCTGACCCGGAAACTGGGCCGCCGCAGAAGCTGGATTCTGGCCGCCCAGATGGGCATCGCCGGAGCGATCGTGTGGATGGCATTTACGGATCCGGCTTCCGGACATCATCCATTGACCGTCATGGCCCTGGCCGCGGTGATGCTGGGATTTTCTTCCGCCACCCAGGATATCGTCATCGATGCCTATCGGATCGAATCCGCGTCTGTGGATCTGCAGGCCATGATGGCCTCGGCCTATATCGGCGGATACCGGGTGGGCATGCTTGTGGCCGGGGCCGGGGCCCTGGTTCTGGCGGAAGGGTTCGGATCCACCAAAGGTGGGTACCGGTTTGAAGCCTGGCAGGCCACCTATCTGATCATGGCGGGGATGATGGCGGTGGGAATGATCACGGCCCTGGTGATCGATGAACCCGCCTCGGATTACAACCCGGCGGATGCCTATGACTCAAAAACCCACCTGGCCGGTCTGGCCCTGTTCAGCCTGGCTGCCGCTGCGTTTGTGCTGGTGTTCTACGGCTCGGGAATTTTTCTTCAGGATATCAGAATCCAGCTGGGACAGTGGTTGAAAAACCCGACTCTGGGCGGGTTTGTTGTGGAATGCGTCCGCCTGGGGGCGGGCATTCTCACGGCGGTTCTGGTGGGCCGGCTGGGACTGTTCTTCCGGATGGTCAACCCCAAAATGGTGACGGACAGCTATGTGGCGCCGATACTGGATTTTTTCAACCGGTACCGGTTGTCGCTTGCCTGGTTGATACTGGCAATTGTCGGACTGTATCGGATTTCCGATATCGTATTGGGGGTGATTTCCAATGTGTTTTACCAGGACCTGGGATTCACAAAATCGCAGATCGCCAGTGTGGTGAAAACCTTCGGTCTGTTCATGACCATTGCCGGGGGCTTTGCCGGAGGCATTCTTTCCATCCGGTACGGGGTGATCCGCATTCTGTTTCTGGGGGCTCTGCTGGCTGCCGCCACCAATCTGCTGTTCATGATTCTGGCATTTCACGGTCACAACCTGATTCTTTTGTATGTGGTGATCGCCGCGGACAATCTGGCGGCCGGGCTGGCGTCCGCCGCGTTTGTCGCTTTTTTGTCCAGTCTGACCAGCATCCGTTTCACCGCGGTTCAATATGCGATATTCAGCTCCCTGATGACCCTGGTGCCCAAGCTGTTCGGCGGATATTCCGGCACCATGGTGGATGCGGCGGGATATCCCGCGTTCTTTTTAATCACCTTTCTGATGGGGCTGCCGGTCCTGGTTCTGGTGTGGATTTGCGCCCGGCAATTAGAGTTCGCAAAATAAATAATTGTTGACAAAGAATATCCTTTTTTTTACTTAAGGTCGGGGAAAGATAACTGAACGAACGAGGCGAAATTAATAAGGTAGGAGGTTTGTGATGACGCAAAAGGTGACACCGAGCAGTGACCTTGTCGGATCTGTCATGGTTCTCGGTGGCGGGATTGCGGGAATGCAGTCCGCCATTGATCTGGCCAATTCCGGCTATTATGTCTATCTGGTTGAAAAATCATATGCCATCGGCGGCATGATGGCCCGGCTGGACAAGACATTTCCGACCAACGACTGCACCATGTGAGTGATTTCACCCAAACTGGTCGAGGTCGGCCGGCATCTGAACATTGAACTATTGACGAATACCGAACTTCTGGAACTGGAGGGAGAGCAGGGGAATTTCACGGCCAGGATCAGGGAAAATCCGCGATATGTAAATATTTCCAAGTGTACGTCCTGCGGCGAATGTACCAAAGTCTGCCCCGTCGATGTATCCAGTGAGCATAACCAGGGCCTGAACAATCGCAAGGCCATTTTCAAACAGTATGAACAGGCCATTCCCGGGGCATTCGGCATCTCCAAACGGTCGATGGCTCCCTGTAAAGCCACCTGCCCGGCCCATGTGTCCATTCAGGGATTTATCGCCCTGATGCAGCAGGGCAAATATGCCGAGGCGCTGCGCCTGTTCAAGCAGGAACACCCGTTTCCCGGCTCCTGCGGCCGGGTATGTCATCATCCCTGTGAATCGGTGTGTACCAGAGGCGATGCGGATCAGCCCCTGGCCATCCAGTATCTGCACCGGTTTCTGGCGGACCTGGACTTTGAACAGGCATCGCCGTGGGTGCCGGACATCAAGGAGAAACGGGAAGAAAAAATCGCTGTTGTCGGCTCGGGTCCGGCCGGCCTGACGGCGGCCTATTACCTGGCTCAGGAAGGGTATCAGGTCACCGTATACGAAAAACTGCCGGTCAAGGGCGGGATGATGACCGTGGGGATACCGGAATACCGGCTTCCGAAAGCGGAACTGGAAAAAGAGATCGCCGTGATCGAGGCCTTAGGAGTGACGATCAAGACCGGCGTGGAATTCGGTAAGGATATCACACTGGAAAGCCTGAAAAAAGAGGGTTACTCAGCGGTATTCATGGCCACGGGTCTTCATGGGTCGCGGGCCCTGGGCGTGAAGGGCGAAGATTTGAAAGGCATTCTCAAGGGCACGACATTTCTCAGAGATGCCGCCCTGGGCAAAGCAAAAACGCTGACCGGGAAAACCATTATCATCGGCGGCGGCAATGTGGCGGTGGATGTGGCGCTGACCGCGCGGCGTCTGGGAGCCGAAGATGTCACCATGGTATGTCTGGAAAAGCGCGATGAAATGCCGGCCTGGGAGTATGAGATCGAAGAGGCTATAGAAGAAAAGGTCAATATCGTGAACAGCAAGGGGCCGTTGCGGTTTTACGGCAACGATGAGGGACGGGTGACAGACGTTTCTTTTCAGGAATGCACCTCGGTGTTTGACGAAAACGGGCGGTTCAATCCGCAGTATGATGACTGCCAGCTCACCTCTTATGAGGTGGACCATGTGATTGTGGCCATCGGCCAGACAGGGGAAACCGAATTTGCCAAAGATCAGGGCATTGCACTGACCCCGCCCGGCGGGTATGAGGCGGACCCGGTCACCTTGCAGACGCCCATTGACTGGGTGTTTGCCGGCGGAGACGCGTTTTACGGCCCCAAATCCGTGGTGGATGCGGTGGCCTCCGGTAAAACGGCTGCGGAAAGCATCCACCGGTTCATCAATGGTCTGGACATTGCCGAAGGCAGGGAAAAATCCTGGGACTATGACAAACCGGAAATCACGGATGTGCCCAATATTCCGAGGATGCAGCCGGAAAAACTGCCGGTGGCCCAGCGGGAAGGTAATTTCATGGAAGTCACCCAGCCCCTGGCCAAAGAACTCATCGATCAGGAAGCGGCCCGGTGCCTGTCCTGCGGGATCTGTTCCGAATGCTATCAGTGCGTGGAGGTCTGCCTGGCCGAAGCTGTGGAGCACGACCAGGTAGCCAGTGTCAGGGATGTCCGGGTGGGCTCGGTGATCATGACCACCGGCGCGGAGACATATGATCCCACCGACCTGGATGATACCTATATGTACCGGCGGTCTCAGAATGTGATGACCTCTCTGGAATTTGAACGGATTCTGTCGGCCGGCGGTCCCACCATGGGACACCTGGTGCGGCCTTCCGACGGGAAGGAACCGGAAAAGATCGCCTGGCTCCAGTGCATCGGCTCCAGAGATACCAACCGGTGCGGCAACGGATACTGTTCTTCGGTGTGCTGCATGTATGCCATCAAGGATGCCATGATCGCCAAGGAGCATTCGGAAAAAGAGCTGGATGCCGCCATATTCAATATGGACATGCGGACATTCGGCAAGGATTATGAAAAATATTATCTCAGAGCGGCGGAACAGGACGGGGTCCGGTTTGTGAGATCCCGGATCCATTCCGTGATCGAAGAGCCGGGTACCGACAGTCTGATTTTGAAATACGCGGATGAACAGGGCAAGCTCCACGAAGAAGTGTTTGACATGGTGATCCTGTCCGTGGGCCTGACCATCCCCAAAGAAAGTGCGGAACTGGCAAAACGCATCGGCGTGGCACTCAATCCGTACAACTTTGTAAAAACCGCCACGTTCAATCCGCTGGAGACCAGCCGGCCCGGGGTATATGTGTCCGGTACGTTTCAGGGACCCAAGGATATTCCTTCTTCGGTGACCGAAGCTTCGGGCGCGGCCTGTGCCGCCGGCCGGAACCTCTCACCGGCGCGGCATTCTTTGACCAGAACCCTGACATTGCCCGCGGAACGGGATGTGCTGGGTGAAGACCCCCGGGTGGGGGTGTTTGTGTGCAAATGCGGCATCAACATTGCCGGGGTGATCGACGTGGATGATGTGTCTGCCTATGCGGCGAATCTGCCCAATGTGGTGTATACCGGAGAAAATCTGTTCACCTGTTCCCAGGACACCCAGGTGTCCATCAAGGAACTCATCGATGAACACAAGCTCAACCGGGTGGTGGTGGCCTCGTGTACCCCCAAGACCCATGAGGGGATTTTCATGGATACGCTGGAGGAAGCCGGTCTGAACAAATACCTGTTTGAAATGGCCAATATCCGGAACCAGGATTCCTGGATGCATTTTCAAGAACCGGAAAAGGCCACGGCCAAGGCCAAGGACCTGATCCGTATGGCCGTGGCCCGGGTCAGTACCCTGGGACCGCTGCATGATAAAAAGATCACCATCATTGACAAGGCCCTGGTCGTCGGCGGTGGTATCGCCGGGATGACCGCAGCCAAAGGACTGGCAGACCAGGGGTTCCATGTGACCCTGCTGGAAAAGGAAGAATCCCTGGGGGGTCTGGGACGGCGGCTGCATCATACCATCGAAGGCGATGACATCCAGGCCTTTGTCAGGGACCTGAAGGAGTCGGTGGAAACCCACGAACAGATCGAGGTGCTCAAACAGGCTTTGGTGGTGGAGTTCGGGGGCTACAAAGGCAATTTCAAGACCGAGGTGCTGGTGGGGCCGTCCATGAAACAGAAAAAGATCGACCATGGGGTGATGATCATCGCCACCGGTGCCACCGAATATCAGCCCACGGAATACCTTTACAACGACAGCGATGCCGTGGTGACCCAGCTGGAGCTGGCGGACATGCTGGAACAGAACAGTCTGGGGCACCCGGACCGGGTGATCATGATTCAGTGCGTGGGATCCAGAAACGAGACCAATCCCAACTGCTCACGGATCTGCTGCCAGAATGCGGTGAAAAACGCCATTGCCATCAAGGAACAAAGTCCGGATACGGATGTGTTTGTTCTGTACCGGGATATGAGAACCTATGCCATGCTGGAGGAATATTACACCAAAGCAAGGAATATGGGGGTGATTTTTTCCCGGTTCAGCAAAGATGATCCGCCAAAGGTGGAAAAATCGGCGGACGGCGGCCTTACCGTCACGTTCATCGATCATGTGCTGGGACAGTACATCGAGGCGGAAGCGGACCTGGTCGCCCTGTCTGCCGGGGTCGTTGCCGCGGACACCAAAGAGTTGTCCCATATCATGAAGGCCCAGCGCAATCCGGAAGGATTTTTCATGGAAGCCCATGTCAAACTCAGACCGGTGGATGCCGGCACGGAAGGCGTGTTCATCTGCGGCACGGCCCACGGTCCCAAGCTGATCACCGAAACCGTGGCCCAGGCCATGGCAGCGGCATCCCGGGCCACCACCTACCTGTCTCAGGAATTTTTGACCCTGTCTGCGGTGACCGCGGAAGTGGATCAGGATCACTGTGCGTCCTGTCTGGTCTGTGTCCGGTCCTGTCCCTATCATGTGCCGGTGATCAATGAGATGGGTGTTTCCTATATCGATCCGGCCCTGTGCCAGGGATGCGGGGTGTGCGCATCGGAATGTCCGGCCAAAGCCATCAAGCTCAACTGGTATGAAGATGACTCATTGCTCAGCAAGGTGGAATCCCTGCTGGAGGAGGTATGATATGACAAAAGAATTTGAACCGGTCATTCTGGCGTTCTGCTGTAATTACTGAGGGTATTCCGCTGCGGACCTGGCAGGTTCCATGAGGCTGAAAATTCCCACAAATTTTAGAATTATCCGTGTGCCATGCAGTGGAAAAGTCGATATCATTCACATTTTGCGCGCCTTTGAAAAAGGGGTGGACGGGGTGTATGTGGTCGGATGCATGGAAGGAGACTGCCATTTCAACGAAGGCAATTTCAGAGCGAGAAAACGGGTGGAGCAGGCCGCCAAAGTCCTGGAGAAGATCGGGATTGGCGGAGACCGGGTGAAGATGTACAATCTGTCTTCCGGAGAAGGGCCGCTGTTTGCCCAGTATTCCACGGAAATGGTCAATCTGATCAAGAAAATGGGGCCCAGTCCCGTCAGACTGGCAAGACAACGCATGGCAAAAAAGGCTGATGCTGCCTGATTGAGAACGATTTTAACCGCCTAAGCATGAGGTGAGCATGATAATAGCAGAGAAAAAACCCATTGAAGAAATTATCCAGGAAGTCGAGGCCTATGACCGCATCCTGGTGCTGGGATGTAACGAGTGCGTGACGGTCTGCGAGGCCGGGGGTAAAAAGGAAGTGGAGGTGCTGGCATCGGTGCTTCGGATGAATTTCATGGCCCAGGACCGGGAAAAAACCATTGATGAACGGACCCTGGAGCGTCAGTGCGACCATGAATATCTGGAGGAAATAAGGGATGTGATCGACCAGTATGATGCCGTCATCTCCCTGGCCTGCGGCGTGGGGGTCCAGTTTGCCGCGGAAAAATACATGACCACACCGGTGCTGCCCGGGGTCAATACGGTCTGCCTGGGTGCCAACGAGGACCGGGGGCTGTGGACGGAAAGATGTCAGGCCTGCGGGGCGTGTGTGCTGGCCCGCACCGGCGGTATCTGTCCGGTGTCCCGGTGTGCCAAACGGGTGCTCAACGGCCCCTGCGGCGGGGCCACCAACGGCAAGTGCGAAATTTCCAAGGACACGGACTGTGCCTGGCAGCTGATCATCGACCGGTTGAAAGCCCTGGGTAAAATGGAAGATTACGAAAAAGTCGCTCCGGTAAAAGACTGGTCCACTGACCGGGCCGGCGGCCCCAGAACCGTAACCAGGGAGGATGTGAAGATATGAGTGAATATGTGAGCGACAGCAGACTGGAGCGCGTGTTAAAGGCCGGACATCTGGGAGTGACATCCGAGTGCGGACCGCCCAGAGGCAGTGACCCGGAGGGTATCAAGAAAAAAGGGCTGCTGATCAAAGATCATGTGGATGCGGTGAATGTCACGGACAACCAGACCGCCATGACCCGTATGTCTTCTCTGGCCGCCTGTGTTCACCTGAAGCTGCTGGGCATCGAACCGGTCCTGCAGATGGTGACAAGGGACAGAAACCGGGTGGCCCTGCAAAGTGATATCCTGGGGGCTGCGTCCTTTGATATTCCCAACATGCTGTGCCTGTCCGGCGATCATCAGAGTTTTGGTGACTGCGCCCAGGGTCAGAATGTGCATGATCTGGATTCCATGCAGCTGGTGCAGACCGTCCGGTATATGCGGGATGAAGGCAAGTTTCTGGGCGGAGACGATATCAAGCGGCCGCCCCGGATGTTTGTGGGGGCCGCGGCCAACCCGTTTGCTGATCCGTTCGAGATCCGGGTGCCGCGCCTGGCCAAGAAAATCGCCTGTGGTGCGGAATTCATCCAGACCCAGTGCATCTATAATATGGACAAGTTCAAGGAGTGGATGCGACGGGCGGTGGACCGGGGCCTGACGGAAAAGACCTTTATCATGGCCGGTATGACCCCCATGAAGTCGGTGGGTATGGCCAAATACATGAAAAACAAGGTGCCGGGCATGGATGTGCCCGATGAAATCATTGACCGGCTGTCGGGTGTGGAAAAAAAGAAACAGGCGGAAGAAGGCATCAGTATCTGCGTGGAGCATATTCAGGAACTTAAGGAACTGCCCGGCGTCGCGGGGTTTCATATCATGGCCATTGAATGGGAAGAAAAAGTGCCGGAAATTGTCGAACGAAGCGGTCTCTATCCGAGACCTGAAGTGTAGGCCGACCGACAGACTTTCGGATTCAGCGGTGACCAGGGCCTGGGGAAATCATTTCCAGGCCCTGGTTTATATGAAAGTGTTAAGTTTTAAGTGTTAAGTTTTAAGCTGAGACACTTTCATCATTTGTTGTGGCCTCTCAGGCCATGGGTGTTATTATGGATGTGTTTTTTCGATAAAAGGAGAGGGTATGGCAGTCATTGTCAAATACATTGTTGTCAGGAACGGAGAGGAAAAAATGACATTTGCGACAAAAAAGGAAGCCGACGCCTATGACAAGATGCTTGATATTGCCGACAATTTGTTTGAATTCCTTGAAGGTTCGGATGTGAAGTTGTCAGAAGAACAGATGGAACGAATTTCCCTGCTTCTGGCCGAAAACAGGGAGACGGTGATGCCTATCCTGCGGGGGGTGAATCCCAAAAAACAGACACCTGCCAAACCGAAAAAATCTTCGGAAAAATCCGGTGAAGGCACCGGGACCGGCAAAACCGAAAGCAAGCCGGCCCCTAAACAGAAAACAGTAAAAAAGTAGCCGCGCATGACTGTTCACAAAGGATGTCCGCCAGGGGTTTATTTTTTTGAATGGGTGTCTCAGAAGATTTTTTTCTTTTTATTTCAGAAGGTTGTCATTTGGATACCCCTGGAAAAATGTCCGGGACATCTCGAAAAGTTCAAAATGTTGAACCCGTTTGAAGAAATTTTTGTGGCATGGATGGGTTTTCCCGGGGACCCAACTGTTTCGATCTGATGAAAATGGCTGCAAACAGGCATGATCATCGATCCAACCGGTTTTTTTTAAAAAACAAGAAGTGTCTGGCACATGAGTTGCAACAAGATATTTCCAACTAATCGCCAATTAGTTTTTTCATCTTTTTTTCCTTTTCTGAAAAAGGCTGCCTCTCCGGGGGCAGCCTTTTTCAGTTATGGCCTGCCGGTTTTTTTATGGGCTTATGCCAAAAGCTGCCGGATCTGTTCTATAATTTCCTTGTTTTCAGGAAAGCGTTTGGCCCGGTGTTTGGAAAAAACGATTCTGTTGTCGGCCGTGATGTCATATATGCCGCTGCTTCCCGGTACCAGTTTTGGGGTGATGTTGAGTTCGGTTTCAATGTCGGCTGCCAGACCGGCAGCCCGGGGCTGATAGTTTCAGACGGAACAATAGGTGATTTTAATATCCATGATCTCCTCTCTTTTTGGGTGATGCCCGGGATCACCGGGCCGGAGCCCGGCCACGGATGTTCCCGGCAATTACCGGAATATCAGTAATCGGTTGTGATATCTAAGGAAATATTGTAAAGAAAATATATCGTTATTGCAATGATCAAGAAGCTGGTTACTTTTATTGAAAAAGAATTAAAGTGAAAAGGTGATTCCATGACTGAGATTGTTTTTGAATTTCTGGGTAAAATCGGTTTTACCCACCCGGTTCATCCTGCGTTTACGCATATTCCCATGGGTATGGTCATCGGTGCAGTGATATTCCGGCTGGCTTCTTTTCTGCCGCGGTTGAAGAAACTGGCCATAACCGGGTATCATTGCGTGATTTTGGCCCTGATCGGTGTGGGGCCCACCATGCTCACCGGTTACCTGGACTGGCAGCACCGGTATGGCGGAAACTGGGAATTTTTAATTGTTCTGAAGATGATTCTGGCAGCGGTGCTGACCGTTCTGCTGCTCATCACCGTCCTCAAGGACGATCCGGAAAACCGCGGACTGGACAGACGTACCGGTTTTTATCTGTTGATGGCGCTGGTTGCCGTGGGACTGGGGTATTCCGGTGGGGAACTGATGTACGGATAAAACCATAAGGTTCAAAAACCATAAGGTTCATGAATCCCCCGGCTTTTGTGGGGGCAATGCCGTTGACAGCGGCCCAACCATGAATCTGTAAAAAAATAATCAATCAAGACAAAACAAGGAGTTGACAATGATACGAAAAACCGGACTCATGACATTGATGGTATTTGGGGCTGCCATGCTGCTGCCCGGGGCAATCTGTGCCTCCGACTATGCTCACCGGGTGGAAGCCGGAGAGGTCACGGTCGCCTGGACCCTGGAAGAAGATCAGATTCATATGGAACTGTCCGCTGAAACCGAGGGATGGGTGTCTATCGGCATCGATCCGGAAGATGCCATGAGCGGTGCGGATATCATTATCGGCGCGGTCAAAAACGGCAAAGTCCGGATCGAGGACCATTATGCCGACAGAAAACGGGGTCACTCTACGGATGAGAAGCTGGGGGGAGAAAACCACGTGATAAACCCGGAAGGCAAAGAAAAG
Source organism: Desulfotignum sp. (assembly GCA_034522435.1). Classification (GTDB taxonomy): domain Bacteria; phylum Desulfobacterota; class Desulfobacteria; order Desulfobacterales; family Desulfobacteraceae; genus Desulfotignum. The sequence continues at coordinate 268,964 of JAXHLJ010000004.1, read as the reverse complement.
GACGGCGTGACCACCATCTCCTTTACCCGGTCCGTGGAAGCACCGGAACAATGGGACAAGCCCATCAACACCGGCGGCAAGACACGGGTCATGGTGGCCTACGGCTCCCGGGATTCTTTGGGCCTCAGCCATCAATACCGGGCCGTGTATGATATCGATTTTTCCACGGGTGAGTTGGTCAAGGTCAAATAGGCATGATCCGGCGGACTGACATATCCGGCCGGCAAATGTGGGGCTGGTACGGCTCAAAACGGGCCCGGGTATTGTTTGTGGCGTTGTTTCTGGTGCTGTATGGGGGGATGACGGCCCCTGTCCGGGCCGCAGACATGGATCATTCCACCCATGATCCGGCCCATGCGCCGGCCGGCGACGCCCCGGGGCCCCAGGCCGACCCGCACCATGATCACGCCGCCATGGTCATGGCAGATGAAAACGACCCCACCGGTGCCCTGGCAGACCAGGTACGGGTGGATGAACGGCCGGGCCGATATGTGGACCTGGATGCCCGGTTTCTGGACAGCCGGGGACAGCCCGTGGCACTGGGGGATCTGTTTGGCCGACCGGTGGTGCTGCTGCCCATCTGGTTTCTGTGCCCGTCGGTGTGCAGTTTTCTCCAGGCGGACCTGGCAAAGGCCCTGAACCAGGTGGATCTGCAGCCCGGAGTGGATTTCAATGTCATCACCTTGAGTTTTTCCGATGATGAAACGCCTTCCCATGCCCTGGCAGCCAAAAAAAATTATACCAACCTGATCCAGCGGGAATTCCCGCTGGAAAACTGGGTCTATCTCACCGGGGATGCCGAAAATATCCGGCGGGTCACAGATTCACTGGGATATTATTTTGTCAAGAAACAGCCCCATTTTTATGTTCATCCCAATGCCATGGTGGTGCTGGCGTCGGACGGAAAGATCATTCGGTACCTTTACGGTCCGGGATTTCTGCCCTTTGACCTGGGCATGGCTCTGACCGAGGCCCAGAAAGGCGAACCCGGGGTGTCCATCAAGAACCGGGTTCTGTCTTTCTGCTTTGACTATGATCCGGAAAACAAAACCTATGTGTTCCGGATGTTCCGGATCACCGGTACGGCCATTCTGATCCTGCTGGCCGGATTCCTGGTGTTTCTGCTCCGGCCGGCAAAAAAAAGAAAACAGGGCAGACACCCTCCCAAAGACCTTTGAACACGTGTTGTTTTGACTGTACGACCGGTGATTCCGGTTTAGTGAGGCGATATGGAAGCTGTGAAATCATTTTATGACACCCCGGTACCGGCCAGGTTCACCGGTATGCTGTCCTGGCTGATCACCCTGGACCACAAGCGTATCGGCCTGATGTATCTGTGTGCCATCTTTTTCTGGTTTCTGGTGGCGGTGCTTATCGGGGGGATGATCCGGCTGGAGCTCATGTTTGAAGGCGAAACCTTTATGCCCCCGGATCTGTACAATTCCGCTTTCACCCTTCATGGCGTGATCATGATTTTTCTGTTCATCATACCGGCCCTGCCCGCGGTGTTCGGCAATTTTTTCCTGCCCATCCACATCGGAACCGATGACGTGTATTTCCCCAAACTCAACCTGCTGTCCTGGTACCTTTACATGGCCGGCAGTGTGACCGCCATTGTTTCGTTGTTTTCCGACGGGTTTCCCGATACCGGGTGGACCTTTTACGTGCCGTTTTCCATTTCCACCAATACCAATGTGTCCACGGCCGTGTTTGCCGCGTTCATCCTGGGGTTTTCCTCCATGCTCACCGGGCTCAATTTCATCACCACCATCCACAAGATGCGGGCAAAAGCCATGGGATGGTTCCAGATGCCTCTGTTCACCTGGAGCCTGTACGCCACCTCCTGGGTCCAGCTGCTGGCCACACCGGTGATCGCCATCACCCTGGTGCTGGTGATGGTGGAGCGCTTTTTCAATGTGGGGCTGTTTGACCCGGCCCGGGGCGGAGATCCCATCCTTTACCAGCACCTGTTCTGGATCTATTCCCATCCGGCCGTGTACATCATGATCCTGCCGGGCATGGGGGTGATTTCAGAGATCATTCCGGTGTTTGCCAGAAAATCGATCTTCGGGTACAAGGCTATCGTGGCCTCGTCTCTGGCCATCGCCATTGCCGGGTCCCTGGTGTGGGCCCACCACATGTATACCAGCGGCATGAGCGACACGGCCGTGTTCGTGTTCTCCCTGCTCACCTTTGTGGTGGCCATCCCTTCGGCCATCAAGGTGTTTTCATGGGTGGCCACCCTTTACAAGGGGGCCATTGAGATGACCCCGCCCCTGTTCTTGTCCCTGTGCTTTATCTACCTGTTTTCCGTGGGCGGGCTCACCGGTCTGGTACTGGGGGCGGCCGGTGCCAACATTCATGTCCATGACACCCATTTTGTGGTGGCCCATTTTCATTTCACCATGTTCGGGGGCACCGGATTCGCCTTTTTTGCAGCCCTGCATTACTGGTGGCCCAAGATGTTCGGGAAGATGTATGATTTCAAAAAAGCGTATGCTGCGGCCATTCTGGTCACCGCCGGGTTCATGCTTCATTATGTGCCCATGTTTGTGCTGGGGCTTCAGGGCATGCCCCGGCGGTATTACGATTACCTGCCCCAGTATGCGGCCGGCAATTTTTTCGCCGGGTTCGGGGCCTTGTTCATGATCCTGGGCATCGGGTTGATGGCGGCCAATCTGCTTTTGTCGTTCAGACGGGCAGAAGCGGCCGATCCGGATCCCTGGGGCGGGGTGACCCTGGAATGGACCGTACCTTCTCCCCCGCCGGTGCACAATTTTGTGAAAGATCCGGATGTTTTGGACTATCCCTATGACTTTTCCGGGGTGGTGGCCGGCGCTTTGAATAAATCCAGGGGAACCTGACCCATGGCACCGTTGGATCCTTCCGGCAAGAAAATGGGCATGTGGCTGTTTCTGTACACGGAGATCATCCTGTTCGGCGGGTTGTTTGTGCTGTATGCCGTATATTTTACCGGGTACACCCCTGATTTCATCGACGGGGCCGCCATGCTGGACCGGATGTTCGGGGTGGTGAACACCGTGATTCTGCTGGTGTCCAGCTTTTTTGTGGCCGCCGGCATCACTGCGGTGCGCAAAGGCCACTCCCGCATCGTTCTGGCCGGCCTGTGGGGGGCACTGGCCTGCGGGGCGGTGTTTCTGGTGAACAAATATGTGGAATGGGGGCACAAATTTGAACAGGGGATCTATCCTGGATCGGAACAACTGATGGACAGCCCCGGGGGACTGAACCTGTTTTTCGGGTTGTACTATGTGATCACCGGGCTTCACGGCCTGCATATCGTGATCGGCATGAGCCTGCTGGCGGTCTGCCTGGTGATGGCCTATCAAGGGAAAATCACGGCGCAAACAGATACGCTGCTGGAAAATTCCGGCCTCTACTGGCACCTGGTGGACCTGATCTGGATATTCATTTTTCCCTTGTTTTACCTGGTGGTCTGACCGCGGAGGATATCATGGCTTCAGAGTCCCATACATTTGAATACAAAACCCTGGCCCTGGCCCTGGCAGGACTCCTGGTCATGACCGGTGTGACCGTGGGCGCCGCCGGTATCGATCTGGGATGGATCAATGTCTGGATCGCTTTGGCCATCGCCTCTGTCAAAGCGTCCCTGGTGCTGCTGGTGTTCATGCACATGAGGTATGAAGGTCCGGCCCTGCGGTGGTCGTTTCTGGCCACGGTGTTTTTTCTGGCCGTCATGATCGGATTCACCTTCTGGGACGTGGCATTCAGATGAGGAACAACCATGACTGACATCATCAACCCTGTGACCCTGGTGGACCGGTCTTTTTATTTTATCATCGGATTTTCCTTTGTGTTTTTATTTGCCATCACCCTGGTGATGATCTATTTCGTGATCCGGTACAAAAGATCGCGGCATCCCGTACCTGCCGACATCCGGGGAAACTGGAAGCTGGAAACCGCCTGGATATTCATCCCCACCCTCATTGCCCTGGCCATGTTCGTGTCCGGGTGGCAGGCTTACTCCGGGCTGCGCACTGTCCCGGAGGGCGCGCTGGAAGTGGAGGTGATCGCCCAGTCCTTTTCCTGGATCTTTATCTATCCCACAGGCAAGGAAACCGAAAACGAACTCAAGGTGCCGGTGAACACGCCGGTGAAACTCACCATCACCTCGGCGGATGTGATTCACAGCCTGTATATCCCGGCGTTTCGGGTCAAGGTGGATGCGGTGAAAGGGTTGACCACCCATGCCTGGTTTCTGCCGGAAAAACAGGGGGAATATTTTCTCCAGTGCACGGAATTCTGCGGGGTGGGGCATGCGGACATGACCGGTGTGGTGCAGGTGGTGTCCCGGGAGGAATTTGATGAATGGGTGGCCGATGACGGGTGGTAGCAGCCCCGGATCATCAATGAATATGACGCCGGCTGTTTTGATGGACCAGCTCCGCATTTTTTCAGAAATCACCAAGCTTCATCTGACTTTTTTCATCGCACTGTCCGCTGTGTTCGGGCAGGTGATCGCCTCGGCCCTGTTCACCAGATATACCATGGCGGCCGGGGGCGGGGTGTGGCTTTTGGCCGCCGGTGCCGCCGTGCTCAACAATATCCAGGACCGGGACCATGACTGCTGGTTTGCCAGAACCCAACACCGGTGTCTTCCCCAAAAAAAAATTCGGGTCAGCACGGCGGCGGTGCTGGCCCTGGTCCTGACCAGTGCCGGCCTGGCCATATTGTTCAGGTATCCGGACACCCCGTTGCCCGGCCTTCTGGGCCTGCTGGCCCTGGGATGCTACAACGGGCTGTACACCCCGTTGAAGAAAAAATCGTGTCTGGCGGTCTGGCCCGGAGTGGCCTGCGGCATGCTGCCCCCGGCCATCGGGTGGAGCATGGTGCCTTCCTGGGCATCCAAGGGCACCGGCCAGGATCTGCTGTTGGTGATGGTGGTACTGGGTCTCTGGCAGGTGCCTCATTTTCTGGCGCTCAGGGCAGGCACAAAGATCAAAGACAGCCGGGTGCCGAAAAACACCCGGACACCCATGGACGGCCGGCGGTTCAAGGAAGACGGTTCATGTTTCAGGCCGCATCCCCATTCTGTGTTTCCATGCCTGGCCGGGTGGTGGACACACACCGAGCTTCAGGTGCAGGTGCTGATCTGGGTCAGTCTTTACAGCCTGGCCATGCTTTTGTTTCTCATCCATGGCGGCGTTGCCTCGGCGACAGTGTCCATGGGTCTGGGGGCCATGGCCATGGCCCTGCCGGCGGGCATGGCATGCCTGCAGCTGCGTTGCCGGGGCCGGCCGAAAGCGGCCGGGTTTGCCGTGATCAACCTGTCTTTGTTCGTCTTCATGGTTTTGGGCATTCTGGACCGGGCGGCGACAGGTTTTTTTCCGTTTCAATGATGGTGGCGATGCCGGTGTGAAGGGACCGGATCAGCTGGATTTCACCGATACCCAGCCTTTTTTTGTTGCTGATGTCGAACACTGCGCCGGATACCGCGGTTTTTTCCCCGGCCGTGCCCCGGATCTGAAGCCCGTGGTCACGGACCAGCTGCCTGAGCAGAGCAGGCCGCTGTTCCAGGTTCGGCAGCCGGATATGCACCCCGGCACGCATGGCCGTGCCGATATTGCTGGGACATGCGTTGAGAAATCCCAGACAGGGATCCCAGGCAAACGCAAGTGTCCGGGTCAGATGGCCCAGGGCCAGAACCAGCCGGTTGAAAACAGATGACAACGACCCTGTGTTCTCCAGACAGATGATGCGCAGATGATCCTCTTCATGGACCCAGACAGAAAACTGGGTGTCATGGCCGGCATACACCGCCCGGGCTTCTGGAAACCCCCGGATGATGCCGGCGGCCGCCTGAAACCGGTCCCCGGGGGGAAACGCTTTTCCGGCTGCCGCCTGTGTGATGATCTGTTCAGACGTCAGTCGATCCATGGCATAATATTGGCCCTGCAGCGGGGCGGGCAGGGTGGCAAGGGCCTGTTGGATCTGATGGGCCGCATGCTGCCTGTCTTTGGCGCTGATGTTCGGGGTAAAGGCAAACTCAGCCAGGCTTCGGGCCACACGGATCCGGGAAGAAAGAATATATCGGTGGGCCGGATCCAGATCCGGCAGGTCCGCAAGTGCTGTTTCGGGGCGACCCATAGTGCCGGAACCCTGATGTGCCGCTTTCTTAAGATCCGACACATGGCGGATCACACCGGAAAGTTCATGATACGCCCTGATCACTGGATCAAAGATTTCTTTGAACAGGCAATAGGATTCGGCATCCCCGGCATAGATGCCGATGCTGGAATCCGGGTTCTGCTGTCCGGACCGGATGGCCCGGGCCAGGGTGAACCCGGAAGCGGTTTGCAGGCAGGACAGGCGCTCAAACAGGGCAGGGGTTAAAAATTGTCTGACAAGTGCGTTGGAAGATTGAAAAAAAACCGCGGGATCGGCCGGCTCAACTGTCATATCGGGAAGATTGGGACGAGATGCCCCGGGCCAGGGTCGTCTGTATGATATCCAGAATCGGACAGCCATCATGGCACCCGGGCAGATCCCTTCTGTTCTCGCAGGTGATGCAGGGACTGCGGGTCAGGTATCCGATTTCAAAATCAAACAGATCTCTGTTGGTTTGTGTTTTCATGGCTTTTTTTCTCTGATTGTTCACAGGTGCATACTATATCAGAGATGGGGCGGCAAGGTCAATGCAAGACAAAAAATCGGTCAGGGTGTTTTACCTTGTCAGGCCTGTCTACACGTGATAATTGAATCGACAAGAAACCATATCATCAAGGTGGTGCGGGGCACCGCATCCCTGTATACAAACCGGTTGCCGGGTCGTGGAAAACAGGACACGCCTGAGCGTGGCCGGGCATGATTCAAAGGAGGTTTCGTTATGGAAAAGACAGTATTGGTGCCGGTAGCACAGGGAATCGAGGAGATGGAAGCCATTACCATCATTGACGTGCTGCGGCGGGCCGGGGCCCGGGTGATTGTGGCGTCCGTGGACGATCTGACCGTCAAAGCGGCCCGGGGCATTGAATTCAAGGCGGACATGTTGATCAAAGAGTGCCTGGACCAGTCTTTTGATCTGATTGTGCTGCCCGGGGGGATTCCAGGGGCGGACAATCTGAAAAATTCAAAGGATCTGGCAGACCTGCTCAAAAAACAGGCCGCACAGAACAAACTGTACGGGGCCATCTGCGCGTCTCCGGCGGTGGTACTGCATCCACTGGGTCTGGTCACGCCCGGGGCCGTGACCTGTCATCCGGCGTTTGCCGACCGGATTGAGGGCGGAAACGTCCAGAACAAGAATGTGGTCGTGGATGGACACTGTATGACCAGCAAGGGTGCGGGCACGGCCCTGGAATTTGCACTGACACTGGTTCAGCAGTTGTTTGACGATAAAGTGCTGGCGGATGTCAAAGGTGGTCTGGCCCTTTAGCGGTTTGTCGGCAAAAAGACTGGCGCAATGGATCGGCAATCACCGGCAGCGCACCCTTCAGATTGCTTTGGGGCTGGGCATGCTGGTGATTGTGATACTGGTGGAAGTGCTGGCAATTTCTCCGGCAGGGATCTATTCCTATACCACAGATGGGTACCGGAATTTTAAGATCAATGCCTCAAAGCCCCGGGTCCTGGCGGAGATCAACCGGGTGCCCGCCATCCGGACCCTGGTTTCGTGCAACCCGGATTCTGAAAGTTCCCTGGTGAGCCGGCGGCATTTTGTCCAGTCCCCGGAACTGGATGCCGCTGAGGTGTGGATCGCCCGATACCGGAACCATAATGCGATCATCTTTATGTTCCAGGAAGAGACGCTCTCCCGGATAGTGCTGCTGAAAACCCGTTACAACCGTGAGATATCCTCGCCTTTGTTTGATGCCTGCCGGCCGGACCTGCTCGATGATATCGATGTTTTTCTCGAAACCCAGACAGCCCTTCCGGTGTTTTATAACTGAAAACGGGCATTGAATGTTGCAGGCGGTTGCTGTATATTGGCGTTTTTAAAAGTTAAAACATACGGGCTTTTTTTCAGGTCTGAGATCGTCAGGAAAGATGCATGAATCAGATAGATGACATACAATCGATACGGATCGGGGTGGTGGGGGCCGGTGCCTGGGGAACCGCGCTGGCCAAGCTGCTGGCGGAAAAAGGGTTTGACATCGATTTCTGGGTGTTCGAGCCCGAGGTGAAGGAACAGATAGAAACCCTGCGGGAAAACCGGGTGTTTCTGCCGGGTTTTCAGCTGCCTGATACCATCCGGCCCACCAACGACATTGAAACCGTGGTCAAGGACAAAGACCTGATACTGTTGGTCGTTCCCTCGCACTGCATGCGGTCCGTGGCCACACAGATGAAACCGTTTGTTTCCAGAGATGCCGTGCTGGTCAGTGCATCCAAGGGGATCGAAAACAAGACCCATCTGACCATGACCGGCATTCTGTCTGAAATTCTGGATTTTCTGCCCCCGGAAAATCTGGCGGTGCTGTCCGGTCCCAGCTTTGCCAAGGAGGTGGCGGCGAAAATTCCCACGGTGGTGGCGGCCGCATCCGTGAACGACCAGGTGGCCCGGTTTGTCCAGTCCGTGTTTGCCTGTCCCACGTTCCGGGTGTATATCAACCATGATCCCATCGGCACCCAGATCGGCGGGGCCATGAAAAATGTGCTGGCCATTGCCGCAGGCATTTGCGACGGCATGAACATGGGGCTGAACCCCCGGGCCGCCCTGATCACCCGGGGACTGACGGAAATGAACCGCCTGGGCACCCGCCTGGGGGCGGATCCGCTCACCCTGTCCGGCCTGGCCGGGGTCGGGGACCTGCTGCTCACCTGCACCGGGGCGTTGAGCCGGAATTACACGGTGGGGGTCCAGATCGGCCAGGGCAAAAAACTCGATGATATTATTTCTGAAATGCGCATGGTGGCCGAAGGGGTGAAAACCACCCGGTCCGTGTACAACCTGTCCCGAAAACTGGGCGTGGATTTGCCCATCTGCAATGAAGTGTACTATGTCCTGTTTGAAAATTACCCGTTGGAACAAACCATACAGCGCCTGATGAACCGCTCGTTGAAACATGAGCTGGACGGGGTGTTGTAACCCTTATCAAACAAGGGGTTGCAGGAAACGGTGTGCTTAGGCAGACAAACCGTGTAAAGACAAAGGGGGTGGATATGCCTTACGTGAATATCAAGATTACCAGAGAAGGGGCCACAAAAGAACAGAAAGCGCAGCTCATCGACGGCGTCACCCGGCTGCTCAAAGAGGTGCTGGGAAAAAACCCTGCCACCACCTTTGTGACCATCGAGGAAGTGGACACGGACAACTGGGGGATCGGCGGCATCCCGGTCACGGAACTGCGAAAACAGCAGAAATGACCGGTTGCTTGCGCCAAGGGTGAACCATGGCATTTTCCATTCATGACAGCCTGGGACTGCCCGCCGGCTCTGGCGTGATCAGCCTTATCGGCGCCGGCGGCAAAACCAGCCTGATGTTTGGTCTGGCCCGGGAACTGGCCGTCCTGGGTCATACCGTTCTGACCACCACCACCACCCACCTGTTCTTTCCTTCCAGAAATCAGTCTCCGGTCACCCTGGTGACAGAAACAGTACCGGCGTTGGTGGCCCGGGCCCGGACGGCTTTAAAAGATCATGGTCATATTTCTGCCGGCACCCGCCATATGCCGGAGACCGGCAAACTCAAGGGGTTTGCCGCCGCCACGATCGATGAGATCCGGCATGCCGGATTGTTTGACTCGATCATTGTGGAAGCGGACGGGGCCCGTCAGATGCCCATCAAGGCCAGTGACATCCATGAACCTGTGATGCCGTCCACCACCACGGCCATTGTCCATGTCACCGGCCTGGACGCGCTGAACACCCCGGTGGATGATACCCATGTGCACCGGCCCGCCATATTTTGCGCCAATACCGGTCTGGCACCCGGCAGCCGGATAGACATCGATGCCATGGCGGTTTCCTGTGTGCAGGAGATCCGGAAAGCCTGGACTTTGGCCGGATCCGATCCGGCTGTCGTGGTCTGGCTCAACAAGGCGGATGATCCTGCGCGGACAGCGGCCGGCCATAGGGTGGCGGCCCGGCTGAAAAATCATCGCAAGGATATTGAAACCCGCCTGGCCCGGCAGCACCCGCAAAACCGGCCCCATCTTCATGCCCATTCTTTTTTTTCGGACCGGCAGGCCCCATGGCCCGGCCGGGTGGTGATCGCCAGCCTGTCTGATCCGGAGCCGGTCAAGGAGGTAGTGATTCTGTGACTTCAGACAGCGCCGCTCCCCGGAACAAAAAAGTCGCCGGCATCATCCTGGCGGCCGGATGCGGGTCACGTATGGGAAAAGCCAAACAGCTGCTGCCCTTTGGCCGCACCACCCTGCTGGGCCGGGTGATGGACACTGTCCAGAGTGCCGGGCTTGATTGTGTCGTTCTGGTCCTGGGATTTAAAGCCGGACAGATTCGCCATGCCCTGGACCTGACCCGCCTGGAACAGGCCCGCCCGAACCAGGCCCGCCCGAACAGGACCGGCATTCAGGTGATCGATAATTTGGACTGGCACAAAGGCCAGTCTTTTTCCGTGGCCGCCGGACTCAAGGCCCTGCCGCCGGACATGGACGGGGTTCTGTTTCTTCTCGGAGACCAGCCCCTGGTCACGGTTCAAACCATCCACCGCCTGGTATCTGAATTTCAGGCCACAAGTCATTGGATTGTGGCCCCCTGTTACAAAGGACAGCGGGGCAATCCCGTGCTGGTGGCATCCTCGTTGTTTGACCGGCTCACACAACCGGCCGGAGATGCCGGCGCCAGGATCCTTTTTGAAAAATTCAGACACCGGATGTACTGCCTGGACGTGGATGATCCCGGCATTCTCAAAGATGTGGATACACCCGGGGAGTACGATGCTCTGGTCCGGGAACACAAACACGGACAAATCGCTTTCAACAAGGAGAAAAAAACATGATACGGTCTTTTAAAGGCAAAACCCCCCGCATCGCTCAGTCCGCTTATGTGGACGACACCGCGGTGCTGATCGGAGATATCGACATCGGCGAAGAATCCAGTGTGTGGCCCGGCGCCGTCATCCGGGCGGATTTAGGAAAAATCACCATCGGACAAAAGACCATTGTGGAGGACAACTGTGTCATCCATGCCGGCGCCCCCAATGGCAGAGACGGAAATGTGTTCATCGGTGACCGGGTGGTCATCGGACACGGGGCCGTGCTCAACTGCCGGTCCATCGGCAATTATGTGCTCATCGGCATGAACGCCACCCTGCTCCATGAAGCCTGCATCGGTGATTACTGTCTGATCGGCGCAGCCGCCCTGGTGGGGGCCGGCAAAATCATTCCGGATTATTCCCTGGTGTTCGGCGCCCCGGGACAGATCAAGGGGCGGCCGTCCGAAGAACAGCTCTGGTGGGCCAAAAGCGCGTATGAAGAATACAAGCCGTTGATCGATGCGTATAAAAAGTTGCAGGCAATTTCCTCTTAGCCGGTTCATGAATCCGTGTACTTTTTCTTTAACCATTGTTCAGGTCAGCCAGTTGCTTCATCAGGTCGTCGTATTCATCTTCATACGTCAGAAGATCCATCATCACCGGTGGTTTGACCGAGTGGGCCGGCAGCCGGGCCTTGGTGTCCTTAATCAATAGTTCCAGTTCCGCCAGTCTTTTTTTGATCTCTTTTTCGGTTTTCAAGGGGTGCTGTGCCTCCTGCTGATTTTTAGAAAGTATTTGTTAGAAAGTATATCATGGATATCTTGACAGTGTCGATATTGACAAAAGAGGTTCCGGGGGATACTGTAAAAATATATTCGAAATCCTTCAAAAAAAAGGAGACCCGGTATGAGTGACCACTCCCCGCGGCTGCTGGATGCGTTGGATGCGTTCGAAGACGGCATTTACATCGTGAACGAAGAGTTTACGGTAGAATACATGAACCGTTTCATGACAGACCTGTTCGGGGAAGGGATGGGGAAAAAATGCCATAAGGTTCTGCTGGGCCGGGATACCCCATGTGAATGGTGCAATTACCGGGAGATATTTGAAAACAGCGAGACCCGTCATTCCGAAGTTTTTTTGGAATCGGTGAAAAAAACGTTTGCCCTGTCTGAAATTCCCGTGACCAACCGGGACGGTACCCGGTCCAAGCTGTCCATTTATCGGGACATCACCCGGCGAAAGGAACAGGCGGCCCGGCTCAAATCATCCAAAGAAAGTTATCAGCGCCTGTTTACCCATGCGGGGTGCGGGGTATTCATTTCCAGCAAGCAGGGACGGTTTCTGGATGTGAATCCGGCACTGCTCAAGATTCTGGGATATCAGGACAAAGAAGAGTTTCTGTCTCTGGACCTGGCCCATGATGTGTATCTGAAGCCGGCGGACCGGGAAAAATATCAGCGGATTATCGAGAAAAAAGGGCGGGTGGTGGATTACGACCTCCAGTGGCGGCGCCGGGACGGCCATGTCATCGATATCCTGCTCACCTCCCATGTCCGGTACGGCACCGATGACGAGGTACTGGGATACGAAGGCATTGTGGTGGATGTCACCGAGCGAAAGAAAAGTGAGAATAAAATCCGTGAGACCCTTGATTTTCTGGACAACATCATTTCCTGTTCTCCCAATGCCATCATGGCCATGGACATGACCGGACAGATCATGTTGTGGAACCGGGGGGCGGAAACCCTGTTCGGGCTGGCTGCTGACGAGGTGATCGACCGCATGAAAGTCCAGCAGATCTACTCCCGGGAGGTGGCGGCGGAAGTGACCCGGATGATGCGGGATACTGAATACGGCGGTGTGGGTCGACTGAATTCTTTTCCACTGACGTTTGAGCGCCGGGACGGGGTCCGGGTGGAAGGCAACCTGTCCGCATCGTTTATTTATGACGAAAAGGGGAAGGAAACCGCTACCGTGGCCCTGTTCGTGGATCTGACCGAACGGCTGAAAACCGAACGCCAACTGTCCGAAGCCCGCCAGCACCTGCTCCAGTCGGAAAAGCTGGCCGCCATGGGCCGGCTCACCTCCCAGGTCGCCCATGAATTAAACAACCCGCTGTTCGGTATCATGAACACGCTTGAGCTGCTGAAAACCGAGATTCCGCCTTCCAACAAGCGGCGCCGGCTGCTGGACATGTCGCTGTCCGAAACCGTCCGTCTGGCGGACATGCTCAAAAAGATGCTCTCTTTTTCCAGGCCGGACGAGGCGGCCCGGGCCGAACTGGACATCAACACCGTGATCGAGGAGCTCATGGTGCTCTACGACAAGCGATTCCGGGAAAATTCCATCAAGGTCAAACTGGACCTGACCCCGGATCCGGGCCGGATCACGGCCTCCCGGGACCAGCTGCGCCAGGTGTTCATCAACCTGTTTTCCAACGCCATGTATGCCATGCCCGACGGCGGCACCCTGACCCTCACCACCCGGCCCAACGGCAACATGGTCCATATCATCGTGGAAGATACCGGCACGGGGATCAAATCCGAGCACCTGGAAAAGGTGTTTGATTCCTTTTTCACCACCAAGACCGACAGCATCAAAGGCGTAGGCCTCGGGCTTTCGGTCTGTTACGGATTCGTCAAGGACCATGACGGCGACATTATCGTAGAATCTCAATACGGCGAGTGGACCCGGTTCACCATCAAACTGCCGGCCATCTGAAAAAAAGTGGAACAGCAAAGAATCAGCGCCATATCCATGCAAAATTTCAGTATAGTTATTTTATTTATTTTATGTATTATTTTTTTCTTGACATGACATATTATTTATAATAAAGGTAAAAACTATAAACCATGAATGCAAAGGAGGCATTATGGAAGACACATTGACTGTATTCACGGCCAGCAAGTACTGCAATGTATCGTCTAAAACCATTATCAACTGGGTGGAAGCCGGTCATATCAAGGCATACCGGACCGTGGGCGGACATCGCCGCATCAAGCAATCCGACCTGGAAATCTTTATGCGCAACCAGGGAATCCCCATCCCGGAAGAAAAAGAGGGCACTGCCCGGAAAAAGATCCTGGTGGTGGATGACGACATGATCATTGTGGAATCCATTGTCCAGGCCTTAGAAGAGGACGAGTTCGACTATGAGGTGATCTCGGCGTCCGACGGGTTTGAGGCGGGACTTCAGGTCAACCATTTCAAGCCGGATCTGCTGATCCTGGATATCATGATGCCCGATATCAAAGGATATGAGGTCTGCAGGAAAATCAAGGACAATGAGGAGACAAGACACACAAAAATCATTGTGCTGTCGGCATATCTGGACGATGAGAAATTCGCCCGGATGAAGAAAAATGGTGCGGATGTCTGTTTTTCCAAGCCCTTGCCTTTGCACCAGCTCAAGGAAGAAGTCGCAAAACTGCTTGGACTCAAATAACGAAGGAGGCAGATCATGAATTTAAAAGAATCTTTGGAAAAAAAGAGATTTGTTGTGACCTCTGAAGTTCAGGCACCTCTTGGCGATGACGAACCCGAAGTCCTGGTGCAGAGCCTGAGCAAAGTCCGGGGCAGGGTGGACGGCGTGTCCGTGTCTGATGTGGAACTCGAAGGCGTGGTGGGCGACAGTATCCAGACCTGTGATCTGCTGCTGAAGAGCCGGTTCAACGCCATCTATCAGACCACCACCCGGGACAAGAACCGGTATCAGCTTCAGAAGGACCTGACCGCTGCCCACGATGTCGGGGTGGACAACCTGCTGGTGTTCACCGAAGACTACCGCATCTCCGGGGACAGCCTTCAGGAAACCATGTTCTTTCATGTGGATTCGGGCAAACTCGGATCAGTGCTGGATCACCTGCGTCAGGGGGTCACCATCGAAGGAAATGAACTGGGCAGGAATCTGGAATTCACCCTGGGATCCGGCGTGGAAACCCCCTGGGGAAAGCAGATGCCCAAAAGAGGCATGGAGGAGATGGAGGACATGCTCAATGTGGGGGCCGGTTATTTTCTCACCACCCCGATATTTGACGTGGACCAGTTTGAAAAGTTCATGAAGCAGGTGGCACCTTTCCGGGTGCCGGTGATCGCCGAGGTGATGATCCTTCGTACCGCGGGCATGGGCAAGTTTCTGAACCGCCATTTCAAGTCCGGCCTGGTGCCTGAATGGGTGATCCAGAAGCTGCTCGATGCACCGGACAGAACAAAGGCCAGCATCGAGCTGTTTGCGGACACGGTCAACAGTTTGAAAGATATCTGCCAGGGCGTGCACATCGTGACCATCGGCGGAGAGGACAAACTGGCCCGGTACCTGAACGCGGCCAAACTCAGGTGATGCATGATCCGATGACATAAGCCACCAACCGAATACAGGGGGGACGCACCATGGCAGAGGCAATCAAGATCGACACCCTTGATGGTGAACTCAAGGAAGCGGTACTGGACAAGGTGCCGGATGCAAACTTTGATTTGTGCCTGACCTGCGGCACCTGCACGGGCGGTTGTCCCGCGTCCGAGCAGTTCGGCATGGATCCCAGAAAACTGATCCGCATGCTCAATTTCGGCATGGATGAACAGATCATGAATTCGGACTGGAAATGGGTGTGCTCCATGTGCGGCCGGTGCCAGCTGGCATGCCCCATGAACATCAATATTCCAAAACTTATCTACAACATCCGGGCAAAGATGGCCCGGGAAAAGCGGCCCAAAGGCATCCTGGGGTCCTGTGACCAGCATATCCGTACGGGATCGGCCATGGGCGCGGCCAAAGAGGATTTTAAATTCACGGTCCTGGATGTGGCAGAGGAGATCCGGGAAGACCATCCCGGATTTGAAGACCTGGAAGTAACCGTGGACCGGGTGGGCGCGCAGATGGTCCTCAACCAGAATTCCAGAGAGCCGGTGACCGAACCCGAGGAGATGGGACCCTTGTGGAAGATCCTGCACCTGGTGGGAGCGGACTGGACCTATCCGTCGGTGATGTGGGCCGGCGAAAACTACTGCATGTTTCTGGCCGATGACGAGGGGTGGCGCTACATCATCGAGGAGTTTGTCCTGCATGTGGACAACAACCTGAAAAGCCCTCTGGTGGTCAATACCGAGTGAGGTCACTCCTATTTTGCAATCCTGGAGGGATTGCGCAAATACAACATTCCCCACAACTTCGAACTTATCACCATCATCGAACTGTATGCCCGGTGGATCCGGGAAGGCAAACTCAAGGTCAATGCCGACTGGAACAAGGATATCGGTGCGAAATTCACGGTGCAGGATCCCTGCAACATCGCACGCAAAAGCGGGTCCAACAAAATCGTGGATGACCTGCGGTTTGTGGTGAAAACCGTGGTGGGCGAAGAGAACTTCATCGACACCGTGCCCAGCCGCATGAATAATTTCTGCTGCGGCGGCGGGGGCGGGGCACTGCAGGCCGGGTTCCCTGACCAGCGCCGGGCTTACGGCAAAATCAAGTTCGACCAGATCATGGAAACAGGCGCGGATTACGTCATCGCCCCCTGTCACAACTGCCACGGTCAGATCGAGGATATCGGTGACCATTACGGCGGCAGTTATCACGTGGTCCATTTGTGGACCATCATCTGCCTGGCACTGGGGGTTTTGGCGGACACTGAACGCGCCTATCTGGGGCCGGATCTGGCCGAAGTGGGATTATAGACCCCAAGTGGGACTAAATGCAAGGAGGCAAGAGATGACCGAAATGGAAAAAGGATCGGTAATGGTGGTCGGTGCCGGTATCGCCGGCATCCAGGCCGCCCTGGATCTGGCCGATTCCGGGCACCTGGTATATCTGGTGGACAAAAACACGGCCATCGGCGGCACCATGGCCCAGCTGGACAAGACCTTTCCCACCAATGACTGTTCCATGTGCATCATCTCCCCCAAACTGGTGGAGGCCGGACGGCACCTGAATGTGGAACTGCTGACCACAAGCGACATTGAATCCGTGGACGGGGAGGCCGGCGATTTCACGGTGACCCTGACGCAGCATCCCCGGTACATCGACCTGGAAAAATGCACCGCCTGCGGCGAATGCGGCAAGGTGTGTCCGGTGGATCTGCCCAACCGGTTCGACGAGAACCTGCAAGACCGCAAGGCTGCATTCAAGCTTTATCCCCAGGCCATGCCGTCGGCCTGGGCCATTGAAAAGACCGACACCGCCCCCTGCCGCCTCACCTGTCCGGCCGGACTCAATGTTCAGGGATATGTGCAGATGGTCAAGCAGGGCAAGTACCGGCAGGCTTTGGAGATCATCATGGAACAGCTGCCCCTGCCGGGGGTCCTGGGCCGGGTCTGCCCCCATGAATGCGAGGATGCCTGCCGCCGCTGTCAGGTGGAGGCCCCGGTGGCCATCCGGGATCTCAAGCGTCTGGCAGCGGATCAGTTCGATCCCAGGCAGATCGAGATTCCCTGTGATCCCGGGATCGGAAAGAAAGTGGCCATCATCGGATCCGGCCCGGCCGGGCTGTCCTGCGGATTTCATCTGGCGAAAAAAGGGGTGGATGCCGTGATTTTCGAAGCCCTGCCCAAACCGGGCGGCATGCTGCGGGTGGGGATCCCGGACCACCGGCTGCCGCCTGCCGTGCTGGACAAAGACATCGAAGTGATCACCAACTTAGGCGTGTTGATTCACTGCAACCAGCGCCTGGGACACGATTTTACCGTGGACAGCCTGAAGGCCGAAGGATTCGATGCCGTGTTTCTGGCCCTGGGCGCCCACAAAGGGCTGTCTCTGGACATCCCCGGCGAAGATCTCGCCGGTGTGCGCCAGGGGGTGGACTTTCTAAGGGAGCTCAACCTCACCGGCAAAACACAAGTGGGAAAACAGGTGGGTATCATCGGCGGCGGCAACGTGGCCATTGACGTGGCAAGGTCCGCGGTCCGAATGGGGGCAAAGAATGTCACCATTATCTACAGAAGAACCCGCAAAGAGATGCCGGCCTGGGAAGAAGAGATCTGTGCCGCCGAGGACGAAGGCGTGGTCATCACCTATCTGGCGGCTCCGCAGAAGGTTCTGGAAAAAGAGGGCCGGGTGGCGGGCCTTCGGGTGATCCGGATGGAACTGGGGGAGCCGGACTCTTCGGGCCGGCGCCGGCCCGTGCCTGTGCCCGGCAGTGAGTACGACATCGATATCGACCAGCTCATCTGTGCCATCGGCCAGCAGCCCGATATTTCCGTGATCGAAGATCTGGCGGAGGTGAAGATCACCCGGTGGAACACCACGGAGGTGGACCCGGTGACCCTGGCAACGGACCGGCCCGGTGTGTTTGCCGGCGGGGACGTGCAGACCGGTCCCGGGGTGGCCATCGGCGCGGTGGCTGCGGGCATGGCGGCGGCGGAATCCATCTTCCGGTATTTTTCCGGCAGAGACATGGCCGAAGGCCGGGATGTATCCGTGATAGAAGACCCGGTCTACCGGCCTGTGGATCCGGATATGCCGCCTGAAAACCGCTACCGAATGCCGGAACTGGCCCCGGAAAACCGGGTCAACAACTTTGACGAGGTGGAACTGGGGTACGGGGTGGAAGACGGGCAGAAGGAAGCGGCCAGGTGCCTGAACTGCGGGTACTGCTCCGAGTGCATGCAGTGCGTGGATGCCTGCCTGGCCGATGCCGTGGACCATTTCATGACGCCTGACACCCGAAAAGTGCAGGTCAAGGCCATCATCCTGGCCCCGGGATTCACTCCGTTCGAACCCAAACAGATGATCACCTACTGCTACGGCCACAGTCCCAATGTCATGACCTCCCTGGAGTTCGAGCGGATCCTGTCCGCGTCCGGTCCCTACAGCGGCCATCTGGTGCGGCCGTCCGATGAAAAGGAGCCCAAAAAGATCGCCTGGCTCCAGTGTGTGGGCTCCCGGGACATCAACAAGGGAGACCATGCCTACTGTTCCGGAGTATGCTGCATGTATGCCACCAAACAGGCGGTGATTGCCAAAGAGCATGCCGGCGAGCGCCTGGACTGCGCCATTTTCTATATGGACATGCGCACCCATGGCAAGGAGTTTGACAAATACCAGATGCGGGCCGAAGACGATGCCGGGGTGCGGTACGTCAGATCCCGGATCCATTCGGTGTTTCCGGAGCCCGGGGACCGGTACCGGCTGGTGTACGCCACTGAGGCCGGGAACCTGGCCGAAGAGATATTCGACATGGTGGTGCTGTCCATCGGCCTGGCGCCCAACCGGGAGGCGGCAGCCCTGGCGGAAAAAATGGGCATCGAGCTCAACGCCCACGGGTTTGCGGCCACCACCGATCTGTCCCCGGTGGCCGCATCCAGACCGGGCATCTATGTGTGCGGCACCTTTCAGGAACCCAAGGACATCCCCTCGTCGGTCATGGAAGCCTCGGCTGCGGCCGCCACCGCCGCCATGACCATGGCCGAAGACCGGTGGACCCTCACCCGCACCCGGGAGCTGCCCCCGGAAATCGATGTGGCCGGGGTCGCCCCCCGGATCGGGGTGTTTGTCTGCAACTGCGGCATCAACATCGGCGGAGTGGCGGATGTGCCCGCAGTCCGGGATTACGCCAGAACCCTGCCCTTTGTGGTGCATGTGGAAGACAACCTGTTCACCTGCTCCCAGGATGCCCAGGATCATATGAAGCAGGTGATCATTGAAAACGGCATCAACCGGGTGGTGGTGGCGTCCTGCTCTCCCAGAACCCATGAACCGTTGTTCCAGGAGACCATCCGGGATGCCGGGCTCAACAAGTATCTGTTCGAGATGGCCAATATCCGGGACCAGAACACCTGGGTCCACATGAACGAACCGGACAAAGCCACGAAAAAGGCCAAGGATCTGGTGCGCATGGCCGTGGCCAAAGCCGCGTTTGTGGAACCCCTGCACCAGGTGAGCCTGCCCATCAAAAAAACCCTCCTGGTGGTGGGGGGCGGGGTGGCCGGTATGGAAGCGGCCCTGACTGCGGCAGCCCAGGGCGTGGATGTCCATCTGGTGGAAAAGACCGATACCCTGGGCGGGATCGCCCGGCACCTGAACTCCACCTGGCAGGGCGAGCCCGTGGCCGCCTTTCTGTCAAATTTGGCTGAAAAAGTGCTGGCCCACCCGGCCGTCACCGTGCACCTGGATACCCGGGTGGTCCGGACCACCGGATCCATGGGTCATTTCACCACCACCGTGGTGTCCGGCAGCGGTCCGGACAATCCGGCTGCCGGACAGGAACGCACCATTGAACACGGGGCCGCGGTCATCGCCACCGGCGGCATGGAATACCGACCCCATGAATACCTGTACGGCGATCACCCGGACGTGCTCACCCACCTGGACATGGACGCGGCGTTCCGGGAGAACGATGCCCGCATTCTCAAGGGCCGCTCCTTTGCGTTCATCCAGTGCGTGGGCTCCCGTAACGAGGCGCATCCCTATTGTTCACGGTTGTGCTGCACCCACAGCCTCAAGTCCGCCATCACTCTCAAGAAGATGGATCCCCGCAAGCGCGTGTTTGTGATCTACCGGGATATCCGGTCCTACGGATTCCGGGAGGACCTGTACCGGGAAGCCCGGGAACGGGGGGTGCTGTTCATCCGGTACGACCTGGCGCGCATGCCCGAGTTGAGCCGGGCCCACAACGGCACAGGGGGTCTGGTTCTCACGGTCTTTGACCCGGTGCTCCAGATGCCCGTGACCCTTTCCCCGGACCTGGTGGTGCTGGCCTCGGGCGTGGTGCCGGCGGACAACAAAAAACTGTATGAAACGTTCAAGGTCCCGGTGAACAGCGACGGGTTCCTGGTGGAGGCCCATGCCAAGCTGCGGCCCGTGGATTTTGCCTCGGACGGCCTGTTCGTGGCCGGACTGGCTCATTATCCCAAGCCTCTGGAGGAAAGTATCGCTCAGGCAAGGGCCGCCGTGGCCCGGGCCATGACCATTCTTTCCAGAGATGCCCTCATGGTGGGCGGGATCGTGGCCATGGTGGAAAAGGAAAAGTGCGCGGTGTGCCTGACCTGCGTGCGCACCTGTCCTTACGGGATCCCGTTTATCCATGAAGAGGGATATGCGCAGATCGAGGCGTCGGAATGCCACGGCTGCGGGGCCTGCGTGGCGGAATGCCCGGGCAAGGCCATCACCTTGAACCATTTCACCGACCGGCAGATCACTGCCAAGACCCATGCCCTGTTTGAAGAAACCCTGGAGACCGAGGAGGCGGCATCATGAAACCAGATGAGCAAACCCGAGACATTGACAGCCCGGCGTCTGAACCCAGAATCGTTGCATTCTGCTGCCAGTACTGAGCGTACGCCGCAGGGGACCTGGCAGGTTCCATGAGGCTGTCCTATCCGGCCAACATCAAGATCATCCAGGTGCCGTGCACCGGCCGGGTGGATATCATCCACCTGCTTTCCACCTTGGAGGACGGGGCCGACGGGGTGTACGTGGCCGGATGCCTGGAAGGGGAGTGCCACTACCTGGAAGGCAACTACAAGGCAAGACGCAAGGTGGCATACGTGAAAAAAGTGCTCACCGAACTGGGCATCGAACCGGAACGGGTGGCCATGTACAACCTGTCCTCGGCCCAGGGCGCAAGGTTCGCCGAGATCGCAAACGACATGGTGCAGCAGATCAGAGACCTGGGCCCCACCCCGGTCCGTTAACCAAGCCTGGGGTCAGGCCTTGCGTTTTGACGTTTCTTTCAAAAAGAAACGTGCAAAAACGCAAGGCCTGACCCCAGACCCCGAAAAGGGAGGGTAAAAAAATGATAGTTGCAGATCGCAAGTCTCTGGATGAAATACTGGGGATGGTGGCAGACAAGGAAAAGATCCTCATCCTCGGATGCAAAGGGTGCGTGACCGTATGCAATGTGGGCGGGCTCAAAGAGGCCGAGATCCTGGCCGCTTCCCTGAGGATCGCCCGGAAAAAGGAAGGCCGCCCCGTGACAGTGAATCACCACGCCCTGGAGCGCCAGTGTGACAATGAATATGTGGCCCAGCTGGCGGATGATGTGGCGAAGTACGATGCCGTGGTATCCATGGCCTGCGGGGTAGGACCCCAGTTTCTGTCGGAAATGTACCCGGACCAGGTATTTTTCCCGGCCGTGAACACCACCTTTTTCGGCGGCGCGGTCCAGCACGGGGTGTGGGAGGAGCGCTGTGCCGGTTGCGGCGCCTGCGGCATCCATCTGTTCGGCGGGCTGTGCCCCATTGCCAGGTGTGCCAAAAGCCTGCTCCATGGCCCCTGCGGCGGGTCTTCCAACGGCATCTGCGAGGTGCACAAGGACACGGCATGCATCTGGGATGCGATTGTGAAAAAGAAACTGGAAACCGGCCACCTCGAAGACCTGCTGGCGGTCAAACCGTTCAAGGACTGGCGCACGGCAAGAGACGGCGGTCCCCGGCGCAGTATCAGAGAAGAACTGGTCAAGGGAAACATATAAAAGGAGACAGATGCCATGACAGCAACCAAATCAGGCAGCAATCTGGAAAAAGTCCTGACAGAAGGTCATTTTGCATTCACCGGAGAATGCGGCCCGCCCAAAGGCGCCAATGCACAACATCTCAAAGAAAAATTTGCATATTTAAAGGGCAACGTGGACTGTGTCAACATGACCGACAACCAGACCGCAGTGGTGCGCATGTCTTCTTTGGCCGGGTCCGCTCTGATGGTTTCCGAAGGCCTGGAGCCCAATTTTCAGATGGTGTGCCGGGACCGAAACCGCCTGGCCATGATGTCCGACATCCTGGGAGCCTATGCCCTGGGCGTGCGAAATATGCTGTGCCTGTCCGGAGATCATCAGAGTTTCGGCAATCATCCGGAAGCCAAGAATGTCCATGACATCGATTCCATGCAGCTCATCGCCATGGTGAAAAAGATGCGGGACGAGGGGACATTTTTGAATGGCGAAGAAATCGACGTCGCGCCGAAGATGTTCATCGGCGCGGCCTGCAACCCGTTTGCCGATCCCTTTGAGTTCCGGGTTCATCGCCTGGCCACCAAGATCGCGGCCGGCGCGGATTTCATCCAGACCCAGTGCATCTTCAACATGGACAAGTTCCGGGAGTTCATGAAACAGGTGGTGGACAAGGGACTTCATGAACGCTGCTACATTCTGGCCGGGGTCACGCCCATGAAAAATGCGGGCATGGCCAACTTCATGTCCAAATATGTGCCGGGCATGGACATTCCCGAAACGCTCATCAAGCGCCTCAAGGGTGTGGACAAGCGGGACCAGGCTGAAGAGGGCATTAAAATCGCGCTGGAGCAGATCGAGGAGTTCAAGGAAATGCAAGGGGTGGCCGGGGTTCATCTCATGGCCATCGAATGGGAGCACAAAGTCCCGGAAATCGCAGAACGTGCCGGTGTCCTCCCCCGGCCGTAAATCCCTTTTTATCGGGCCCGGCCGTGAACGTCCGGGCCTGAAAATTTATCTCTTTCAACCCGATTTGGAATATGGTAATGTTCAAAGTTTGCATTGTATTGCCATAACAGAAAAATGAGGGATTCATGGAAGAGACGATCAGCAAGGGGCATTTCATAGAGACCATTATCCGGCAGGATGTGGCAGACAGCAAAAACGACGGCCGGGTGGCCACCCGGTTTCCGCCGGAACCCAACGGGTACCTGCACATCGGCCATGCCAAATCCATCTGCCTGAATTTCAATATGGCCAGAAAATTTTCCGGCCGCTGCAATCTGCGGTTTGATGATTCCAACCCGGCCAAAGAAAAGCAGATCTATATCGATTCCATCGAATCCACGGTCCACTGGCTGGGGTTTGATTACGGCAAGGCCCTGTTTGCCTCGGATTATTTTGATCAGTTATATACCTGTGCCGAAGAACTCATAGAAAAGGGGCTGGCCTACGTGTGCAGCCTGCCGGCCGAAGAGATCCGCGCCTACCGGGGGACTTTGACCGAACCCGGCAAAGACAGCCCGTTCCGGGACCGGTCCGTGGCAGAGAACCTGGACCTGTTCCGGCGCATGAAAAACGGCGAGTTTGAAGAAGGGGAACATACCCTGCGGGCCAGAATCGACATGGCTTCCCCCAACATCAACCTGCGGGACCCGGTGATCTTTCGCATCAAAAACGCACCCCATCCCAGAACCGGGGACAAATGGTGCATCTACCCCATGTATGATTTCACCCACTGCATATCCGATGCCCTGGAAGGCATCACCCATTCGTTGTGCAGCCTGGAGTTCGAGGATCACCGTCCCCTGTACGACTGGTTTCTGGACAATCTGTGCGTGCCCTGCCATCCCCAGCAGATTGAATTCGCCCGCATGAACATCAATTTTACCGTGCTGTCCAAGCGCAAGCTTCAGCTTTTGGTGGACCAGGGCCATGTGGCCGGCTGGGACGATCCCCGGCTGCCCACCCTGGAGGGGATGCGGCGCCGCGGTTACACACCTGCCGCCATCAGAAAATTCTGCGATATCATCGGCGTGTCTAAAAAGGAAAGCCGCATCGATATCGGTCTGCTCGAATCCTGCCTCAGAGACGATCTCAATGACACCGCCCCCCGGGCCATGGGGGTGCTGCGGCCCCTCAAGATGATTATCGAGAATTACCCGGCAGACAAGAGCGAGACCCTGACATCCATGGTCCATCCCCAGAAGCCGGAGATGGGCACAAGGGACATCACCTTTTCAAGGGAAATCTATGTGGAGCAGGATGATTTCATGGAAGATCCCCCCAAGAAATTCTTCCGCCTGGCACCGGGCAGAGAAGTGCGTCTGCGCAGTGCGTATCTGGTGACCTGCAAAGAGGTGGTCAAGGATGAAAACGGACATGTCACCGCCCTGATCTGCACCTATGATCCGGAAACCAGAGGCGGCAACGCGCCGGACGGCAGAAAGGTGAAAGGCACGATTCACTGGGTGGATGCCGGCAACTGCCTGACCGCTCAGGTGAGGCTTTATGACCGGTTGTTCATGGATGAAGACCCGGAAAAAGGGGGCCGGGATTTTACACAGAACCTGAATCCCGCATCCCTGGAAACCCTGCAGGCGTGCAGGCTGGAAAAAGGCCTGGCTGATGCCCGTCCCGAACAGGTGTTTCAGTTCGAGCGGCTCGGGTATTTCTGCCTGGATGCAAAGGACAGAACGTCATCCGTGCCGGTGTTCAACCGCGCCGTGACCCTGCGGGACACCTGGGCCAAAGTGACACAAAAAAAACGATAATTTGAAACACAAAAGACAACGGTTGGGAGGCAGATCATGATCGACCGGATGCAGCGGCTCTCTTTTGACGACCTGACCCGAATTCACGACGCATCCATGAATATTCTGCGCCGCACCGGCATTGACTTCAACCATGCGCGTATCGCGGGGCTGTTCAAATCCCGGGGATTCAAAACCGACGGGACCCGGGTCTATTTTGAGGAAACCGATATCTACAACGCTCTGGCCACCACGGTGCCGACGTTCACGGTGCATGCCAGAAATCCGGCGAACAATGTGACCATCGGCGGTCCGGACGGGTTCGTGTTCGTTCCCACGGGCGGCGCCGCCAATATCGCCGGCACCGACGGCACCCGGCGTCCGGCCACATATGAAGATTTCAAGGCCTGCTGCAAGCTGGTCCAGACCTCGGATCAGGTGGACATGGGCGGGTATCTCATGGTCCAGCCCACGGATCTGCCCGGTGAAACCGCCAACCTGGACATGATGCTGGCCTACATGACCCTGTGCGACAAGCCGATTTTCGGGTCTTCGGGCAGCGGCCGGGAAGCGGCACATACCCTGGAGATGGCGGCCATCATTTTCGGGGGCCGGGAAAAGATGCTGGATATGCCGGTGATGGTGGCGGTGGCCAATTCTCTGTCGCCGTTGCGGTTTTCCAAAGAAGAAGGGGATGTGATTCTTCAAATGGCGGGCTGGCGACAGCCCGTGGTGATCTCCAACATGATCCTGGCCGGTATCAGCGGGCCGGTGTCTTTGCCGGAACTGCTGGCCCTGGAAAACGCGGAAATTCTCGCCGGTGTGGTGCTCACCCAGCTGGTGAATCCGGGCGCTCCGGTCCTGTACGGATCTTCCTCCGCGCCCATAGACATGCGCACCATGGTATCGGCCGTGGGTACGTCAGAAGCTGTGAAGATCGCCAGTGCCACGGCCCAGATGGCCGGGTTCTACAGCCTGCCCTGCCGGGCCGGGGGCAGCCTCACCGACGCCCACCTGCCCGATGCCCAGGCAATGGCCGAAGGCACGCTCATGCTTTCCACGGTGGTGCGCAACGGGGCTCATTTCATCTACCATGCCTGCGGCCAGATGGGGGCCTATATCTCTTTGGGATATGAAAAATGGCTGCTGGACGAGGAAATCTGCCGCATGGTCAGAAATATCCTGACCCCGGTGATCCCGCCCGGCGACACCATTGACGTGGACCTGGTGAACCAGGTGGGCATCGGGGGCCAGTACCTGACCCATCCGTCCACGTTCCAGAAATTCAGGAACCTGTCCGCCTCCAGGCTGTTCAACCGCAAGGATTATACAAGATGGCACAGCAGCGGGGCCAGGCGGGTGGAGGATCAGGCATACGAGATCCTGGGCTCCCGGCTGGCGTCTTATGAAAAACCGCCCATTGACCCGGGGCTGGAACATGCCCTGACCGCCTATGTCACGGCAGGGAAACTGAGTTACCGGCCTGCAGCCCGTTTTTTGAGCTGAAGCAGGATCTATGAGAACCGCCAGGTCGTCCCTTCAGCCCCGTCTTTCAGGATGATATTCATCTCCTGGAGCTGATCCCGGATCTCGTCGGCCCGGGCAAAGTTTTTGTCTTTTCTCGCCTGGGCCCGCTCCGCGATCAGGGCCTCCACGGTTGCCGGATCCACAGCCGTGTCTGCCATGCCTTTGTCTTTTTTTGCGGCAAACCAGGCGGACGGAGTTTCCAGAAAGATTCCCAGAATGCGGGCAATATCGGCCATGTCGTTTCGAATCTGGGTCAGTTCGGCTGCCAGGGATTCATCCGGCTCTTCCGGGGCCTGATCCAGCATCTTGTTGCCTTTTTTGACGGTTTCAAACACGGCCGCCAGGGCTTTGGCCGAGTTGAAATCATCGTTCATGGCATCGCTGAACGCCTGCCACAGAGCGCCGTTCCCGCTGTGCCCGGTGTCTTTGGGCTGTATGCCCAGGTTCTCCAGCCGCTCCAGAAATCCGTAGATCCGGTCCAGTCCCATGCTCACCTCGTACATGGACTGTTCGCTGTAATCGATGGGACTGCGGTAGTGGTTGGACAACAGAAACATGCGGATCACCTCGGGCGAATACCGTTGCAGCACATCCTTGATCATGGTGAAGTTGCCCAGTGATTTGGACATTTTCTCGTTGTTGATGTCCACAAATCCATTGTGGATCCAGTATTTGACGAACTGGGTGCCGAACAGGGCTTCGCTCTGGGCGATCTCGTTTTCATGGTGGGGAAAGATCAGGTCTTTGCCTCCACCATGGATATCAAACCCTTCGCCCAGGTACTCATGGCTCATGGCCGAGCACTCGATATGCCAGCCGGGCCGGCCGTTGCCCCAGGGACTTTCCCAGTATGGTTCACCGGGTTTGGCCGGTTTCCACAGCGTGAAATCCAGGGGGTTTTTCTTTTTCTCGTCCACCGCGATCCGGGCACCGGCCCGCATGTCTTCGGGATTTCTGCCGGACAGCCGGCCGTAGTTTTCAAACGCGTCAATGGAGAAATACACGTTCCCGTCATCCACGGCATAGGCCTTGCCTTTTTCAATGAGTTTTTCCACGAATTCGATGATGTGGTCGATATGCTCGGTGGCCTTGGGCGCCATGGTGGGCCGCAGTACGTTCAGGGCATCCATTTCGTTGTGGAATTCATCGATATATTTTTCCGTGATGGCGGCGCACGCCTCCCCGGTTTCATTGGATTTTTTGATGATCTTGTCATCCACATCCGTGAAGTTGCGCACATAGGTGACCGCATACCCGATGCGGGTCAGCCACCGGAAGATCATGTCAAACACCACCACAGACCTGGCATGGCCGATATGGCTGGTGTCGTATACCGTTGGGCCGCACACGTACATCTTGACCGTGTCTTTTTCAATGGGGACAAAGGGTTCTTTTTTGCCGGTAAGGGTGTTGTAGATTTTCAAGTGCATATCATGTTTCCCTGCTGTTTGGGTTGCTGCTGAAGGCAATCAATACAATGGCCTGGGCTGCAATGCCCTCTTTTCTGCCGATAAATCCCAGGTGCTCGGTTGTGGTGGCTTTCACGTTCACACACCCTGTCGGCACCTCCAGGGATTCAGCCATGCTGGCTGCCATTTCCTGTTTTTTGGGTCCCAGCTTCGGGACCTGGGCAAACACGGTGCAGTCCAGGTTGATGATCCTGTAACCGGCCTGTTCAAGCTTCCGGGCACAGGCTGCCAGCAGGATCCGGGAATCGATGCCCTTGTATTTCGGATCGGTGTCCGGAAACAGGTCCCCGATATCCCCCAGCCCGGCCGCACCCAGGATGGCGTCGCACACTGCATGGATCAGCACATCTGCATCTGAATGCCCGGCCAGGCCCATGTCATGGTCGATGAGCACCCCGCCCAGGATCAGGTCCCGTCCCGGAGCAAATCCATGCACATCCGTGCCCATGCCGATTTTGATATCTGAAGTGTCCATGTGTGTCAACATATGCCTTTTTCACGTTGGTGCAATTTAAAATTGATAAAATATCATATTCCTTGAAGGTTTGGAATATAAAACACCATGGAAGGGCGGGACCATTGCAGATGACTGGTCTTATCAGGGTAGCCATCCATGTAGGGATTACCGTTGAATCACCCTGTAAAAGGTGTTATGACAGTTTGTGTTCAGCTTTGAGCGGCAATTTTTCCTGGGATCACAATAGGCTGCTGATGCAGAAGTTTTCTGCTGGCTGTAATAGGAAAAAATCATGCAAACCATTTCGTGGGATGACTTTACAAAAGTGGAATTACGTGTCGGGCGTGTGATGAGCGCGGAGGTGTTTCGAGAGGCGCGAAAGCCGGCCTATGTGTTGCAGGTGGATTTCGGTGATGAGATCGGGATCAGAAAGTCGAGTGCCCAGATCACGCACCTCTATAAGCCGGAGCAACTGGTGGGCAAGCTGGTGGTGGCGGTGGTGAATTTTCCAAAAAAGCAGATCGGCCCGTTGATGTCGGAATGTCTGGTGACCGGGTTCCACACTGCCGATGGTGAGGTGGCGCTTTGTGTGCCGGACAGGTCCGTGCCGCTGGGCACGAAACTGCTTTAAACGGCTGTTTCAAACAGGTGTGCGGCGGCCTTTGAAACCGATCTGACAATGCTTTTGGCCATACTGGCATCGATGATCTGTCCCCTAACCATGGCACCGACGGCATAAAGAGAGGCTGCAGGCCTTACCTGTCCATCGAAACGGCGCTGCATGACCTGATGGGTGTCCGGATTGATCCATATGCTGCCGGTGCTGGGGTAACCGGGTTCGGAAGCGCCGTCACTATCCCTGCGTGTGTCGGCCGGCTGGGATTCCTCCGTTAAAACAATGCCCCGGGCAACCATGGATGTTGTCAGAAAAGAAGGGTCCGTGAAAATTGATTTGTCCTGGCCCCGGGCATCCACCAGATATGAACAGACGTCCTTTTTTGGATGACCTTCCGGATCTTTGTACACAAAAACATACCGGCCTTGTGGACCATCTTTCAATAAACGGTATGCGGATCCAAGCCGTATTATTCTTACAATGCCGGCTTTAATCAATGCCAGCAGTTTTTCTGCATTGATAATGGGCTGGGTCGCGGCATGGGTGAAAAATGCAGAGGCATACTGGCTCTTCAAACAGCTTGCGCTGCCTGGGTGTCAGGCCAAGGTAGATCTGTTTTACCATGCCCAGCCCCTGGAACAGCACCGTCTGCCAGCGCACATCTCCCTTTTGTGTGTCGCCTTCAATGGCATCTTTGATGGATTGCGCCAGCACGATTTCGGGTGTCCCTGAGGGGGTGATGATTTCATCCCAGTTGAATGGACGGCCGTATGCACTTTTCAGCTCGGAATCCAGGAGATCAAAAACGGTTTTCCATGGATGGGTCCGGGTCTTGTCAGCCAGAATTTTTTCCAGACTGTCGGAGCAAAAAAAACGATTCCGGTATGATCCGGTCCTGCCCCTGACTTTGGGCAGCAGTCCTTTTCGTGAAAAAAGGCAGAATGTCCGGGTGTTTTCAGGAGGCTGATACATCAGCTCGCCGGTTTCAGACCGGCTGAACCGGTCCTCTGAGGTCAATGTCAGCAAGGTTTCGATGGCACTGAGGCTGGTGCCGATGATGCCGACCTTTGCACCCATGGGGATGCGTTGTCGAAGCGTTTGCGCCGGCCAGGGAGATGGGAAGAAAAAGGGATCCCGGCTTTGTTTCTGCCAGTGACCGGTGGCGATCAGGACCTGGGCCGCCCTTATGATTTTACGTTCCCCTGTGGCAGGGGTTTGACAGGAAAGGCAAAAATTTTCCGAATCAGGTTGTATGTCAAAGACCTCTGTGCCGGAGTAACGTTCCACAGTCATTCCCATTTGCCGGGCCAGTGCTACCGCCTGAAAAAATCTTGTTTTCAGGTATTCACCCATGATCGCGCGGGGATAATGATCACAGACAGCCGGGAAAGCTTCCTGCTGGTCGAGGAACCGCCCAAACCAGTTGAAACGGTTGATCAGAAAGGCCCGGTTTTTGACGGCCCACGACTGGAAATCCTCAGGGTTTTCGGCAAAGATGCCCATGTCTGAGGCGCACATATTGGTGATGTGGAATGGCAGAACATTGTCGATATTGTGGGGAAACCCCGGACCGAACGCCGCTTGTTTTTCGAAAATCCGGATGCGGATCCGGGATGGCAGCCCGGGATTTTTGTCGGCCGCCATCTGTGCCTGCCGTATACACTGCCACAGCATGGCGGTTCCAGTCAGGCCGCCGCCGATGATTGAGAGATCAATTAAAAAAGACAGGGGCATTTTAAGCAAATACCGTGTTTGTCTGAAGACTGAAGGCGGCCAGGTGTCCTTCCGGGTCCCATATGGTGCTGCGTTCGTGAACATAGCCCTTTTCGGCGCTGTCAACGGTGCAGTGATATGCCCACCACTGGTTCTCGGAGCAGGTTATACGGTCCAGGTGAACGAATTGCAGTGACCACGTCATGGTGCTGGCTGCGGCCGGTTCTTTGAGTTGAGAGAGTACCGGGGTCGGCCAGGCATCCGCCAGAGCAACCAGCCACTCTTCGGTAAGACAGGTCGTTTCTTCACGAAAATTGATCCACCCGCCCATCTCCTGGCCGCCTTTTCCGGAAAATGGAAATTCACCGATTGCCCAGCGGTAGTCAAAATGGCGGGTGAAGGCGGGTGTCAGACCTTCGATGTAGGGCAGTTCAAACGCCCTGGAAGGATCCTGCATCTTTGGGGCGCTTAACGGGCGGTATCCGGATCTGTGAGTCACGGTCCGCACCAAAACACCCCATTGCCGTACCGCATAGGGTATCGTCCTGAATGATCCTGGATTCAACCGTGGTAACAGACCTGCCTGAGCGCCGTGGCTGGGTTTGGATAGTGACCGGTTTGGCATCCAGCGGACCGATAAAAGAAATAAAAAGACTGCGGATTTTCCGTTTCCGGGAAACATGCGCACGCATTGACTTCAGTGCCAGTGCAGCGACCAGTCCCCCGTAAATCGTGCGGCCCTGCATCCAGTCATCCGGCACATGAAGATGAATCTTTTCCCCTGGGCTTTCGATTTTTTCCATCAGGGTTGCAAACAGTGTGTCAGACATATTCAGGCTCCTGGTAGAAATCTTTTCTCTGAGATGAGCTGTCTTATCTCCCGGCATAACCTGCCATTCCCCAGAGCAGATTATTGGCCAGTTTCAATAATACAAGTTTGTCAAAAAATCGCCACTCTTTTTCTATCGACTTGGGATTATGGGGCTGGTAAACATCAATATTATGTGCCACAGTTATTTTTCACGAGGGATTCAGGGCAGAACACCCGTCAGGCATGCGTTGGCGAAACTTGTCGCAGAGGGGTTTTTAGACAAAAAGAAGAAAAAGGGATGTTTTATCCCATCAGCTACCCCCCAGGACGCAAAACATGTTTTTTATGCAAGAGAAAGAATAGAGGGCCTTAATGCGGCTTCTGCGGCACATGCCTACGGAATGGGCCGGTTTAACATGGGGCGGCGTATCTGGCTGCACCGCGCTTTGCCCTCCCCACACGGAATTTGTAGAAAATGTCAATATAAATGATCTGACGACCGGTTTTTCAGCCAGGTTTTCAATAACACCCATGTCCTGGCGGGAACAACAAAAAATGAAAGCTATCCGCTCTTAGCTGATGACTGAGTACTTATGGCTGATGGTTTTCATATAAAAACTGATGATTTTCATGGAGTCTTGTTACTGTTACGCTTAATATGTTTTGGAAAGACCGAAAAATTCCGGAAAAACCACAATAAGAATAAGTATTAAAGCCTGAATGATTATGAACGGAACCACCCCTTTGTATATCTGCCATGTTTTAACCTCCGGCGGAGCAACCCCTTTAAGATAGAAAAGGCTGAAACCGAACGGCGGGGTCATGAATGATGTTTGCAGGTTCATTGCTATTAAAATGGCGAACCAGATCGGATTTATTCCGATATTTTCTGCGATGGGAACAAGTATCGGTACTATAATGTAGGATATCTCAATAAAGTCGATGAAGAAACCTAAAACAAGAATGGCTGCCATTGAAAGAATAAGAAATCCCCATTTTTCACCGGGTAGCCCAAGCATGAACTCTTCAACGATAATATCGCCTCCGGTGTAGGTGAAAACCATGGAAAAAGCAGTTGCGCCTATGAGAATTCCGAAGACCATTGCTGTTATCTTAACTGTTTCCAGAGCACTGTCAAAGATCAGTTTGAAAGTGAATTCCCTGTATATAACAGACAATAGTATCGCTCCAATGCCTCCCACTGCGGCGGATTCGGTGGGTGTTGCAACGCCTCCGAAAATTGAGCCCAGCACAAGAACTATAAGTACAAGCGGAGGAATAATGGCTATGAGTGCATTCAGTATCTGCTTTTTTTTCGTTTCCGAAGCGTTTTCTATGGTAACGGGCGGTGCTGCATTTTTTTTGAAGAAAGCATATAATACAATGTATACTATGTAAGCCCCGACAAGGTAAAGGCCAGGCCACACTGCAGCCTTGAAAAGGTCGCCCACAGGAACCTGAAAAACATCTCCGAGAATAATAAGAACGATAGATGGTGGAATTATCTGCCCCAGTGTTCCTGCAGCACAGATAGCGCCCGTGGAAAGCTCGTTCTTGTAGTTGTATTTTATCATAACAGGCAGTGAGATAACGCCCATCGCAACAACACTTGCACCCACAACACCGGTTGATGCCGCCAGCAGCGCCCCCACAAGGACAGTGCTTATTGCAAGCCCGCCACGCACTTCGCCGAAAAGAAAGCCCATTGATTCCAGAAGTTTTTCTGCAAGTTTGGTTTTCTGCAGAACTATGCCCATGTATATGAAGAGCGGAATGGCCATGAGTATTGTGTTGGTCATAATGGACCATATGCGGTGCGGCATGAATGCGAACATGAATTTTCCTTCGCTGAAGCCTTCGGAAAGCCAATATGTCAGATCGCCGTCGAACGGAACACTTAAAAAACCTGCAAGCATGCCGAATATGACTGAAACCGCCCCGAATGTGAACGCCACAGGAAAGCCGAACAAAAGAAGGAAAAGCGCAACAAAGAACATTACAATCCCGATCATCTGCCCACCTCCGTATCATCTGAGAGATATTTTTTTTCCCCTCTGTAAAGATTTATGTTCTTAATAATAAATCCGGCTGTTGTTATTATTAAAAGCACGAAAGATACAGGAATGAATGATTTGATTATCCAGCGGTGTGTAAGCCCGCCCGGATCTCCGCTTATTTCGCCTGTGTTATAGGCCTCCATAACAAACGGAACGGACTGCGTTGCAATAAGCAGGGAGAACGGTATAAGAAAAACAACCGAGCCTGCAATGTTAATTACAGCCTTTTTACGGTGGCTCAGATTGTCATAAACAACATCCACCCTCACATGACCGTCCTCTTTCAGCGCATAGGCAATACCCACAAGGAAAACAACGCTGAAAAGATGCCACTCCATCTCTTGAAAAGCGATGTTTCCCGTTCTGAAAAAGTAGCGCATTATCACATCATAAACAACGTTTAACATCATAAGTATCATGAGGGATGCGGTTATATAGCCCAGAATATCGGCAAACCGATTGAACATGATTTCCAGTTTATTCAGCATAAAGAATTTCCTCTGGAAGTATTTGACATTTAAAAGGGTTAAGCCTGCGTTGCGGCAGCCGGCCTAACCCTTTCATGTTTTTGTATTATATCAGAGGACTGTGATCTTATTCTTCTATATTGTCCTGAAGATAATAATAGTCAGACATCTTTGTCCACTCTCTTGCTTTTTCAAGATACGCATGCTGAGATGCAAGGATCTTTTTAAGCATCGGGCTGTCCTTTGACTTTTCTTCAAGAAGTTTTTCGTTTGATGCCTTCATTGCGGCAATAACCGTATCGGGAAAAGTCATTATCTTTATATGGGGATATTCGGTGCTGATCTTAGACCAGGCATCCGCACTCATATGATAATTTTGGATATACATGTTATAGGATGCGAGCTTCATCGCATTGTTAAGAATGGCCCTGTTTTTATCTGAAAGCTTATCGTATTCCTTTTTGTTAACAATAAACTGAAGCTCGGTGGCGGGCTCGTGCCAGCCTGTGTAGTAGTATGGTGCAATTTTATGAAATCCCATCTTAATGTCCATTCCCGGACCAACCCACTCAAGAGCGTCTATTGTTCCTCTTTCAAGTGATGTGTAAAGCTCGCCCGGAGGAATGTTTGTTACAGCAAGCCCGAGCTCAGAGAGAACCTCACCGGCAAATCCGGGAATTCTCATCTTAAGGCCTTTAAGGTCGTCGAGTGAGTTTATCTCTTTTCTGAACCATCCGCCCATCTGGTTTCCAGTGTTTCCGCCCGGAAAAGAGTAGACGTTGTGAGGAGCATATGCCTCCTGCATAAGCGCCATTCCGCCGCCATGGTAGAACCATGCATACTGCTCAGGGGCAGTCATTCCGAAAGGCATTGTCGTAAAAGTAAGAAGTGCTATATCTTTCCCTTTCCAGTAGTATGATGCCGAGTGGGCCATGTCGTACTGTCCGAGTTTAACCATGTCAAGAACCCCGAAAGGTGCTTTGTGCTTGTTTGCTGCATCAATACGTATAACAAATTCGCCGCCGCTCATCTCATTCACCAGTTCAGCCATGCCTTCAACGGCGTCGGTAAAAGGGGAGAGTGTCGGGCCCCATGTCATTGCAAGCTTCCAGCTCACTTTCTCGGCATGGGCAGAGAAAGAAAAAAACAGTACAAAAGCTAAGGCAGTGATCGTGATTCTTGAAAATCTCATAGTTTTCTCCTTTTAAAAAATTATTGTTGGTTGATCAATTTAATATAAAGCCTCCTGTCTATAACAGTTTTTTTGCAGATGAATCGATACTAAATTTTGGCAACATTCCTGGTCATCAAGCAATATATCTTCTGTCCAGAAATTCTCTAAAATTTGAAATATATCTCCAACCTGATATAGGTACAACCAAGTATAGATACAACATGTTGTACCTATATCAGGTTGGAGGAAGTTATGGCAAGAAAAAAAATCATTGATCCAGCCGCCGATCTCCTGACCGCCTTTTCCGGAAAATGGAAAATCACCCATTGCCCACCGGTAGTCAAAATGGCGGGTGAAAGTGGGTGCAGGGGCGCATGCTCGCGCATTGACCGCAGGGCCAGGGCGGCGATCAGTCCACCATAAACCGTGCGGCCCTGCATCCAGTCATCCGGCACATGAATGTGGGGGTTTTCGCCTGTGTTTTTGATTTTTTCGATCAGGGTTGCAAACAGCGTGTCAGACATATTCAGGCTCTTGGTAGACATTTTTCTCTCGGATGAGCTGCCTGATCTCCCGGCAAAGTCACCTTCCACAACCATTGGAGAATCTTATGATCAGCTTGCCAGCAGATCGGTTTGAAACGGCAGTTCCCTGAGGCGCACGCCGGTTGCCCTGAAAACGGCATTTGCCACGGCAGGTGCCACTGACGGAAACACCGGTTCACCGATACCGCCCGCCTTGAGATTGTTTTGGGCGATATGCACCTCGATTTCCGGGACTTCAGACATGGAAAGGACTCGGTAATCGCTGTAGTTGGATGTTTTCACCCCGCCGTCGGCAAAACGGATCTTTTCATGAAAGGCCACGCTCAGGCCCATGACAACCCCGGCTTCCGCCTGGGCCCGGATGGCATCCGGGAAGACAGCCGTGCCGCAGTCAATGGCACAGACCATCTTGTGCACCGTGATGCCGCCCTTCTTGTCCACCGACACTTCTGCCATGTGGGCGGCAAAGGATTCA
Organism: Desulfotignum sp.; assembly: GCA_034522435.1. GTDB lineage: Bacteria > Desulfobacterota > Desulfobacteria > Desulfobacterales > Desulfobacteraceae > Desulfotignum. The sequence continues at coordinate 232,598 of JAXHLJ010000004.1, read as the reverse complement.
AAACATGCGGTCACGGCAATCCCTCTGGCCCTTCCCTCGGGCACCGGGCTGTGCCAGCCGCCTTTATCCGCTGCCATGGACAGAATATTGTATGCCCTGGAGCCTTTTTCCATGTGATCCAGCCGGAACTGGAGGGGGTCTTTGCCGGCTGCATGGGCCAGTTCATCCATGAAGGATTCTACAATAAACGCATTGATGGAATACCCCACGGACCGCCACCATCCCACCTGGATCGGCAGGTCCACCATGGCGTATGTCACATGATGGCTGGGGATGTCATAGGGCATATCCACGGTGCCGGATACAGCATCCGGGTCAATACCGTTCTGGACGTGCCGGGGCATGATGCGCATCATGATGGATTGGGCCGCCACCTGGTGGGACCAGGCGGTGATCCGTCCGTCCCTGTCCAGGCCTGCTGTAATCCGGGACTGGTTTGCCGGGCGGAAATAGTCATTGCTGAAATCATCCTCCCGGGTATAGACCACTTTTACCGGCCGGTCCAGGTCTTTTGACAGCAAAACCGCATCGGTTACCGGATCAGGTTCCCCGCGCAGGCCGAATCCGCCGCCGGCGGGCAGAATCTCGACACGCACCTTTTCAGGGGGCAGGCCGGTGAGTCTGGATGCCGTCATCTGGGCCAGGGTCGGCCCCTGGGTCGGTGCCCAGATCCGGCAGCGGTCCTTTTCCACATGCGCGGTGCAGTTGATGGGTTCCACCTGGGCGTGGGAGATGTAATGCAGTTTATATTGCTGGGTCAGTGTCTGGGATGCCTGTGCCATTGCTGCCTGGACATCTCCGGTGCTTTTGGCGGCCGAGCCCTCTTTTTCCAGATGATCCTGAAATACAGTATCGATAAATGCGTCATTCAGTTCGGGCATGGATCCTTTGGACCATTTGATTTTGAGCAGATCTCTTCCGGTCATGGCCGCATAGGCGGTTTCGGCACACACCGCAACCCGGTTTTCAAGGGGCACCACCGTGAGTACCCCTTTGACGGCCATGGCTGCCTGTTCGTCATAGGAGTCAGGGGACGCGCCGTAACGGGGCGGCCGGGCCACCACTGCCGTGCACATGCCGGGCACGGTAAAATCCATGCCGAATACGGTCCTGCCCATGACCTTGTCCGGGATATCCAGCCGCTGCCGCGGGGTCCCGATAATATGGTAGTCACCAGGGGTTTTCAGCTTCGGTTTTTCCGGCACTGCAAGTGTTGCTGCAGCCAGGGTAAGCTGCCCGTACCGCAGGGTTTTTCCTTCAGGGTGAATGACCCTGCCGTCTTTTGTGGTGCATTTTTGCACGGAAATTTTCCACTTTTGGGCAGCCGCCTCCATGAGCATCTGCCGGGCTGCCGCCCCGACCGTGCGCAGCAGGTCCCACCGGTGACGGATGCTGGTGCTGCCGCCGGTCACCTGCATATGCCAGACCGGATCCTTAAACGGGTCTGCCGCAGGGGCCGGTTTGACCCGGATCGTTTCCCAGGCCGCATCCAGTTCATCGGCAATCACCATGGGAATGCCGGTATGGGTGCCCTGGCCCAGATTGGTCTGGCCCACCCAGACGGTGATGGTATTGTCCGGTGCGATCTCAAGAAAGGCATGGGGCTTGAAAGCGGGATCTGCCGCTGCCTGGACGGCAGACACATTGAACATCCTCAGGCTGCCGGAAAGCGCCCCCATGGCAAGTACCAGGCTGCTCTTTTGTAAAAATGATCTGCGTGTCATGGTAGTCTCCATCGTCTTATCCTCCCTGTTTTGCCGCCAGTCGGGCAGCCAGATGCATCGCTTCTTTAATTCGCGGATGGGAACCGCACCGGCAGATGACATTGTCCATGGCCGCATTGATCTGAACGTCGGTGGGATTCGGCTCCCTGGACAAAAAATCAGCGGCCTGGAGCATGATCCCCGGCTGGCAGTATCCGCACTGGGGGACCTGCTTTTCAATCCACGCCACCTTTACCGGGTGATCCTCCGGCAGGCCCTCGATGGTGGTAATCTCGCTTTCAAGGACCTCATCCAGATACACAATACAGGACCGCCGGGCCTCTCCGTCAATGAGCACCGTACACATGCCGCACTCGGAAATCCCGCAGGTATATTTGACACTGGTCAATCCCAGGTTGTCCCTCAGGACCCACAGCAGGGGCGTGCCAGGGTCAGCATCAACCGATCTTTTTTTGCCGTTGACGTTCAGGGTGATCATTTGTTTATCCTCCCTTACACTGTAGGTGAGCGATTTGGCTGGCTCTGATTGCCTCTGCCGATGATTGAAGAAACAAATCATCTCATGTTTCCGGAGAGATTCCCCGGATCATATCATCGATTTTTTTGTCATGCCACTAAATTTTCAAAAGGCCTGGCTGGTGTTTTCCGGGCGAAGACACCGGTCTTTACGGATTCAGGCGCATCTTGAAATGGCCATGCGGCGGGATCTGACCCAGGTTCTTTTCAACAGCTGAAAGGTGTTGCCGGGCATGCCAAAGGGCAGATCCACAAAAGAACATTCCGGTTCAATCTTGATCTGCCCGATATGCCGGCTGTCAAGGCCGGCTTCATTTGAGATGGCGCCCACAATATCTTTGGGCCGCAGGCCATGGCTGGTACCCACCTCAATCCTGTATCGCTCCATCCCTTTTTCAGGCGGTAACGGATGGGGTTCTTCCGGTTTTGCCAGCCCTTGTTTTCCGGGGAGCGCCGGTTTTTCAGGCGATACCTTTTCAGGGCGACCCGGTTTTTCAGACGCTTTTCCGACAGCTTTTCGGGATCGCTTTTGAGGCGCCGGGGCCTCCTTCAGAAAAAACGGTGTGTCGCCATGGCCCATTTTTGCCAGGGCTGCGGCCACTTTTGCCACAGGCACATCTTCCTGTTGGGCATATTCGTTGATCAGGGTCTCAAAAACGTCTGTATCTGCATTTTCTGCTGCCAAAACCCGGGAAATGCGGTTGTAAAACGTGGCGGTTCTTTTTTTGTTGATGTCCGCCCCGGACGGCATGACCATTTCCGTGATCTTCGTGCCGGTCTGTTTTTCAATGGCTTTGAGCATCCATTTTTCATTTCGGTTCAACAGAAGAATGGCTTCGCCGGTCCGGCCGGCGCGGCCGGTCCGGCCGATCCTGTGAATGTAGGGCGCCACCCGGGAGGGCATATCGAAGTTCACCACATGGGAAATCCGGTCCACATCCAGTCCCCTGGCCGCCACGTCTGTGGCCGCCAGGATATCGATGTGCCCTTTTTTCAGACGGTTCACGGTCTGTTCTCTGGCATTCTGGGCCATGTCCCCGTTCAGGGCCTCTGCCTTGAATCCGCCGGCCTGGAGGGCTTCTGCCACTTCAAGGGTCGCGGCCCGGGTTTTGGTAAAGACAATCACGCCGTCATAATGGATCGACTCAAGGATCCGGATCAATGTGCCGGTTTTTTTTCGTTGATCGATCATGCAGTATTGCTGGTGAATGTCACCCGAGTCCGGTGTGTCCTGGGGGAGGATGACCTGCTCGGGGGCGTTCAGGTATTTTCGGGCGATCTTCTGCACCGGTCCGGGCATGGTGGCGGAGAAAAGCGCTGACTGGCGGTCCCGGGGTGTTTTGTCCAGAATCCATTCCACATCTTCGATAAATCCCATATTCAGCATTTCGTCAGCCTCATCCAGAATCAGGCAGAAGAGATCTGAAAAAGACACCGTCTTTTTTTTCATATGGTCCATGAGTCGGCCGGGGGTGCCCACCACCACATGGACGCCCCGTTTGAGCTGGTTGAGCTGAACCCCGTAGCTTTGCCCGCCGTAGACCGGCAGCACGTTCAGTCCCGGCATGTTCCTGCCGTACCCTTTAAATGCCTCTGCCACCTGAATGGCCAGTTCCCTTGTGGGGGTCAGCACCAGCACCTGGGGCTTTTTGTTTGTCAAATCGATGCGGGACAGCACGGGCAGGGCAAAGGCAGCGGTTTTTCCCGTGCCTGTCCGGGCCTGTGCCACGACATCCTTTCCCTGGATCAGACAGGGAATGGTCCGGGACTGGATGGGGGTGGGTGTGTCATATCCCAGATCTTTCAAAGCGGAAAACACAACCGGGTTCAGATTCATTTGTTCGAACCCGGTCACGGGTAAATTTTTTTGAGGCATGGTATTCCTTGATATCTATGCAGTCACACCGGTTTCCAATTCTTTGCCGGCGCAGTTGTGTAAAGCCTGTATTTTTATGTCTATTGGAAGGGCACAGGACCGGATGGGTCAGAAAAACAGTGTATTATACACCGATTTGATGTTCTTACAAGGATTAATTTCAGGACTGGATATTTGCCATAAGCATGCCAGGTTTCGACTGTGAGGCTGGAGAATCAGGCCGTGCATTTGGGCTGCTCGAATGTTGCATTAAGGTGCAAAAAATTCTAAAGTCATATTTTTTTAATAACACTGAATGAAGATGAACGTCTATGAAAAAAATTGTCGCAGCACTTGCCTGTGTTGTTTTTGTGTCGGGTGTGTATGCTTATGATGTAGAACTTGAGTTTAGCGGGGGAAAAAATCGTGGCCCTGTATTATTTGACCATGAGCTTCATATGTTGGACTTTGACTGTCTGGATTGCCATCATGTGATGGAAAATGGAGAAAATATTCTTGATTATGCCGATCTTGAAGAGGGTAATCCAGATATTTTGTGTGCTTCGTGTCATGATTCCCAGTCTAAAATCGACAAGACACAGGCCTTTCATTATCAATGTATGGGGTGCCATAACAATTACAGTCTGACGTCTGAACCTACCGGGCCAACCCTTTGCGGAGAATGCCATATTCTTGATAAATAGGTGAGTGCCCTGTTCGGATTAGATGATACTACAAAACGTGGAGGCAAGAAGTGATCAAAGCAAAAATAAAGCCCGTTCAGGAGATTCTTGATGCCATTGACCGGTATGAAAAAATTTTAAATGTGGGCTGTGGCGGATGCGTTTCAGTTTGCCTTGTGGGGGGGCAAAAGGAAGTGAATGCATTAAACGCAGAGCTTACGGTTCATTTAAAAAAAGCGGGAATCCAGAAGCAGATTGACGGGTATACGGTGGAGCGCCAATGCAATGACTCCTTTTTACAGGAGCTTGACAACAAAGTACTTGCATATGACTGCATTGTTTCCATGGCGTGTGGTGCCGGTGTGCAGCTCATGGCCGAGCGGTTTTCAAAGATACCTGTACATCCGGTTGTGGATACGGTGTCAATTGGTGTTGACAAGGATCTGGGCATGTACGAAGAAAAATGCCGTGCCTGCGGTCATTGCGTTTTGGGGTATACGGGTGGTATTTGCCCTGTGACAAGATGCGCCAAGGGGCTTTTCAACGGACCCTGCGGCGGGACCAATGAAGACAAATGTGAAATCAGTAATGAAATTCCCTGTGCCTGGCTTGATATCTACAAACGGCTGAAAGCCCAGGATCGTCTGGATGATATTTTAAAAGTGTATCCACCCATGGAATGGCAGAACCAATCCCCCCGGACCATTATCCAGGAACCCTATGAGAGAAGGTATATCGCCCTGGGATAGAGGTAACATAATGATGGCATTATCACATATTTTTTCCTGGACATTTGTGTATGATTTTATAAGAGGCCCCATGGTGTGGATCGCTTTTATCATATTTTTCTGTGGTGTGGTGTTTCAGGTTCTGCGGTTCATGTCCTTGCTCAAAGAACAGCCGATAAAAAAACTGACACCCGGACCGGGTCATTTTATTTATAGTCCAACGGCCAGTCATTTACCGATGGACCGGGGTAAGACGGGCTGGTTCAAAAAGGGCTGGTTTAAAAAGGGTCCGGATAAAAAAGATGCGAACAAAAAGGACTGGAGGGTATGGTTAACGCTTTCCATTGCAGGGGTTAATCCTTTCATGACGGTTGTTACAACCATTTTCCATGTCCTTCTTATCGGTGTGCCTGTATTTGTGCTGGGTCACAATATATTGCTGGATAATGCCTTTGGTGTCAGCATGGTTTCTTTACCGGAAAATGTGTCTGATTTTTTAACCGGGGTTGTTATTTTCTGCACCTTGATTTTTTTATTTCGAAGGCTTTTTCTTGACCGGGTGAAAATTATTACAAGCTATGCGGATTATTTGTTTCTAAGCCTTGCAGCCGCCCCCTTTGTCACTGGATATCTTGCATATCACCAGGTGTTTTCCAATTATAAACTCTTGATCTCTTTGCATATTTTATCTGGCGAACTCATGCTGATGGCTGTGCCGTTTACAAAATTTATTCATATGATTTACATGATTATGGTCCGTTTTAATGTTGCGGGCGAGTATAGTTTCGGCAATGCCAGTAAAAACTGGTAACGTTGCAGGGACCGGAGAACGAAAATGTTCAGAAAAAAAAATACAGCGGGTGTTAACAGTAATGAAATACGGGCAATATTAGACGAAAAAAAGGCAAAAATGAAATTGTCTTTAAAGGCGTGTGCCCATTGCTCTCTTTGTGCGGAAAGTTGTTTTTTGTTTATGGGACATAATAAAGACCCTAAATACATGCCGTCATATAAGTTTTTAAATTCAGTGGGTGTTTTATACAAGAAAAAAGGAAATGTTGATAAACTGGATCTGGGTGAGATGCGGGATCTTGTATGGGAACGGTGTGTGCTTTGCAACAGGTGTTATTGCCCTATTGGTATAGACATACCTGATATGCTGGCTTTGGCAAGAAGGATCTGCCGCAGCCAGGGCGTTTATCCGCAATATGATAGAGAATAAAAGAAAGTGCAAAAAGGATTCACCAGGATGGAAAACAACGATATGAAGTCAGCAGGTAATTTTGAGAAGATATTGCGGGCAGGACATTTTGCTTTCACGGGTGAGCTTGGGCCGCCGCGGGGGGCAAATATTGATATCATCAAAGAAAAAGCAGCCCCGCTCAAGGGTATGGTTGATGCGGTCAATATTACAGACAACCAGAGAGCCATGGTTCGAATGTCCTGCTGGGCCACGGCGATAGTTGTTATGAATGAAGGAATTGAACCCATCTACCAGATGGTATGCCGGGATAGAAACCGTCTGGCCATGCAGGCGGATGTGTTGGGCGCATATGCGCTGGGGCTGAAAAATATTTTGTGTATTTCAGGGGATCATCAGCTGTTTGGAGATCATCCCAATGCCAAAGGTGTATTTGATATTGATTCCATGCAGCTGATTGCAATGGTCAAAAAAATGAGGGATGAGGGCAGGTTTTTAGGGGGAGCGGATATTGATGTGCCGCCAAAAATGTTCATTGGCGCCGCCGCCAATCCCTTTGCTGAACCCTTTGAATGGCGTGTCCACCGCCTGGCCAAAAAAGTGGCTGCCGGTGCTGATTTTATCCAGACCCAATGTGTATACAATATGAAAAAAATGAGGGAATGGATCAAACAGGCCAATGACATGGGATTGTCGGAAAAAGTGTATATCCTTGCCGGCGTGACACCTCTGAAAAATATTGGTATGGCCAAATATATGAAAGCCAAGGTTCCGGGCATGGAAGTACCCGATGAACTTATCAAGCGCCTCCAGGGAGTTAACAGAAAGCAGGTTGCCGATGAGGGAATTAAGATCGCCTGTGAACAGATAGAGGAGTTCAAAGAGATGAAAGGTGTGGCAGGCGTGCATCTAATGGCCATTGAATGGGAACATAAGGTGCCTGAAATTGCCGAAAGAGCAAACGTCCTTCCCCGACCAAAGGTGTAAAAAGGATAAACAGCATATGCGGACAGAGTTGGAAAAGATGGAAAAAAGACTTCAGCAGTCCAATTCTTTTTTAAACAATTTGATTAAAAGTGCCGTGGATGGCATCATTGCCTCGGATATGACCGGCAAGATTCTGATTTTCAATGACGCGGCATGTGACATTTCAGGATATGAAGCTGGTGAGGTTATCGGCAAACTCGATATTCGAAAAATCTATCCCGATGACGGCGCAAAGAATATCATGAAAATGCTCAGAAGCGATGCGTATGGTGAAAAGGGAACCTTACGATCCTTCCGGGTGGAGATTCAAAAAAAAACCGGCGAAAAAATACCCATAAGCCTGAATGCCGCAATTGTCTATGATGGTGACAAAGAGGTGGCCACATTGGGCTTTTTTCATGATTTAAGGGAAACCCTGGAAATTGAGGCGGAACTTGAGCGGACAAGCGTCCAGTTACTCCAGGCGGAAAAAATGTCTTCCATTGGAGAATTGGCTGCAGGGGTTGCCCACCAGTTAAACAATCCTTTGGGTGGCATCACCCTTTTTACACAATTGGTTATGGAAGAGTACACGCTGCCCGAAGGGGCTGTAAAAGATCTTGAACGAATTCTTGAAGATGCAAAAAGATGCAGATCTATCGTAAAAGAATTACTGACATTCGCAAGAAAGACAGACAATGAAATACACCCCCAGGATATCAAGTTGATATTGTCACAAACCCTTTCTCTTGTTGAAGACCAGGCATTGTTTCAAAATATTACCATTGAAAAGGATTTTGATGAACCCATTCCCCTTGTCCCGGTTGACGTTCAAAAGATAAAGCATGTGTTTATGAATATCATTTTAAATGCTGCCGATGCCATGGATGGAACAGGCAAGTTAACTTTATCCTGCTGGGTTTCACCGAAAAAAGACAAGGTTTTTGTTGAAATTACAGACACAGGGCCTGGAATACCGGATGAAATGCTTTTAAAAATCTTTGATCCGTTCTTCACCACCAAGGACCAGGGTAAAGGAACCGGCCTGGGATTGAGTCTGGCCTACAGGATAGTTGAGGACCATGGCGGAAAGATTTATGCTGAGAGCACAATGGGTTCAGGCACGGCATTTGTCATTGAATTGCTATTGTCACCACCGGATATGGAAGGACCAGGTCATGGAAGATAAAGAAACGATTCCCAAAATATTGGTAATTGATGATGAAATGGATATACGGGATGGGTGTGAACGGATTCTTTCCCGGATGGGGTATGATGTGCTGTGTGCAGAAAATGGACAAGACGGGTTACAGATTCTTGAAAACGAAGATATCTGCATTGTCCTCTGCGATATTAAAATGCCCGGCATGGATGGGTTTGAAGTCCTGGCAGAGATCAAAGAACAGTATCAATCTGTTCTGGTTATAATGCTTACAGGATTCAGCACCGTTGAAGCCGCCATTGAAGCCATGAAAAAAGGCGCATATGATTTTATCTCAAAACCGTTTACACCGGATGAACTGAGAATTGTCATTAAAAGGGCATCTGAAACCCTGCACCTTACGCTGGAGGCAAACGCCCTTAAACTGGAACAGCAGAAAAATCTAATTGACCTTGAAACAGAACAAAGCCGGATCCGTACGATTCTAGAATCTTTGCCCCATGGCCTTATGGTGACCAATATTCAGGGTCAGATTGTTTTGATCAACCCTGTGGCGCAAAAATATCTCGACCTGGGCCAGGATACGTGTGTGGGTAAAAAGATCGCGATGTGCATCGAGGATAAAGGCTTGTGCGATTATATAATGGAAATCTCCAGAGGCCATTACAAGGCGGATGAGGATATGGCTTCTTACGAACTTGCTTTATCCAAAGAGCGGTTTATCCTTGCCGAGGGCCGGCCGGTTTTAAACGAGGATGCCAAATGCATAGGGGCGGTGGTGACGCTCTCTGATATTACGGATTTGAAAATATTTGACCGGTTGAAATCCGAGTTTGTGGCCCAGGTGTCACATGAGCTTCGATCCCCTCTGTCTGTCATTCATGATCAACTTGGCATGGTTATCAAGGCAAGTGATTCAGAAAAATCAGGGAAATCTGAAAACAACCAGTATCTGCTTTGCCGTGCCAGGGAGAAAACCAAAAACCTGATCTCTCTTATCGGTGATCTTCTTGATGTTTCAAGGATTGAAGCCGGTAGTGAATGCCTGGAGCCGGTCAAAGTGCGGGTGGAAGATATTATAAAAAGAATTGTCGAATTTCAGGAAGTCCAGGCCAAAAAGAAGAACCAGTCCATTGAGTTGACGCTGCCGGATAAAAAAACGCCCCCATTGATCTGCGACCCCACAGCACTTGAAAGCATTTTTGGTAATCTGATCACAAATGCCATAAAATATACCCCGGACGGGGGCAAGATATCCATAAAAATGGATAGCAAAGATGAGAATATCCGGGTGGAAATAAAAGACAACGGATTTGGCATTGAACAGAAACATCTGCCCAGACTTTTTGAAAAATTCTACCGGGTTAAAGATGATAACACCCGTTTCATCAATGGTACCGGCCTGGGGCTTACGATCGTCAAATCACTTGTTGACTCTTTGAAAGGCAGTATTCATGTAGAAAGTGAGCCCGGCCATGGCACCTTGTTTACGGTAATTTTACCCTGCAATGCGCAAACCGGACAAACTCAATAAGTCACTTTACGCCAACAGTGATCGGATACTTTCCAGGATATCCTCGAAGGATGCCGGTTTGAACAGAATATCATCTGCCTCCATATCCATCGCCTGCGAATGGGAATACTGTGTTGTGCTGACATGGTCTGAAACCGCAGTGAGTACAATAATTGGAATATCTGCATACTGATCATCGTTTTTAAGCTCGGAACATACCTGGAAGCCATCTTTTTCCGGCATCATGATGTCCAGAACAATGGCATCCGGCGGATTTTTCTTTACTTTCTGAATTGCCTCGACCCCATTGTAGGCAACCTCAACTATATATCCTTCATCTTGAAGGGTTAGTTTCAGCATTGTCACATAATCAGGCTCGTCATCAACGATTAAAATTGTTTGTTTGCCCATAATTCCCCCTTTTTTATGATTAGCACTTTGCTTTAAATTTATTTATATTAATACCATGCTAAAAATAATTTGTCGATAATGACGGCCTGTGAACGGACCGTCAGAATAATCGGCCTCCAAGACCACCGGGGTGGACAGCATCATTGCTCCATCAGCGGGAAAACCGGATAGTAAGGCCGGTCACAACCCCCCAGACCCAATTGTAGACAACCACCAGAAGCGGGGTCAACATGCCCAGATCCATGCCGGCAAACCCTTTGCCGGCCACATGGGGAAAAATGTAAAAAAGCTGGACCGCAGTGGGCAAAAGACTCAGCAGGCATGGCATTGAATGCATTCAAAAGTGTTCAGGTCCATGGCGTGTTTATTCTCTGAAACAGATGGCCGCGTCTTTGGGCAGCGCCAGTCCGGCACTCACTTCCAGGGCCTTGAAGATCCCGGATATGACCGGACAGGAAATGTGGGGAATGGTCTTTAAAAACGTTTCCAGCAAGATGGAATGAAATTCCCCGGTCTGTCTGTTTTTAAACAGTTCCGTCATCAGATCCATCTCCTGACCGCCCAAAAGATCATTGACTTTCTGCCAGTTGGGGCACTGGCTTTCCAGTCTGAACATGGCGTTATACCCATTTGTTTTTTCTGCATGAACCATTGTGGTGAAGCCGCAGATGCCGGCGTTGATTTCAACAGTTGTCATTGTGATGTTCCTTTTTTCAAGGCTCCGAGGGAGTCGATGGCCTGCTGTGTTGTTCGTTTATACCAGTCCAATGAACTCTTCAACAGTTAACCCAGCCTGTTTGATAATTGCACGAATTGTCCCCTTTGCAATTTCTTTATGGTCAGGAACCACCAGGCGGCGATGGGGATGGGCCGTTTGTCTGAGAACTATGTGGCTGCCCTTCTGACGGTCTTTTTCATAGCCAATCTTGACAAGAACGGCGACAACTTCCCGGCCCGAGATCCGTGGAAGACCTGTCATACGGCAACCTCTACAATTTCTTCGTTAATTGATGGAGGAACGGGCTCATCGTGTGCTTTCAAGCTTTCCAGATAAACCTCTATGGCTTCTTGTATGTTTTTGAGCGCCTCCGCCCTTGTTTTGCCTTGTGAAATGCATCCAGGCAATGACGGAACCTCCGCAACAAATACACCGTCTTCGTCCTGTTCAATAAGTACTCTGTATTTCATAATAAATCCTCCCTGTTGAATTCCTTCCAATGATGCGTTTATGACCACGACGTCCTTTTCTCCAAAGGTTTTCGGTGAACCGTTGCCGTGAACAGACACCCGTCCCGGTCGTCGGCAAAATCGATTTGCGGCCATGCCCCCAGGGCGCGTTTGATCCCGGAGCCCAGCCCGTGGTAGGGCAGCAGCCCCTTGGCCACATAGGAAACCAGGATCGGGTTCCGGATGTTGGCGTTCCCCGTCCGGATCTTCTCCACGGTCAGGTTGTCAGGCAGATGCCCCGGACTGATGATCTCGATGCGGTTGTCATAGACAAACAACCGGACCGGCGCGCTCACCAGATAATCCCGGTGCACCAGGGCATTGACCAGCAGCTCCTCGAACACGCTTTCCGGGATTTCCGGCCGGCCCGGGGCGTTCACACCCCGTCCTGCCTGGACCTTGTGCAGGTTGCGCATCACAAAGGCCAGGGCATCATCAAAGATTTTCGGCAGCGGCCCTGCAAAGTCCTCCGTGTCCACATAATCGGTTGCATGAATCTGATTGCCGGGATAGCGGATCGCCTTGACCACGAACTGCGGCTTGATGAGTTCGGGCCTTTCGGCAAACAGCAGCAATCCGGCCAGGTTCAGCACGCCGTCATCCGTGGCCAGGTTCATGTTCTGAAGCAGGCGCGTCAATTCTTCCGGATCATCCGGATATGCCTGCTGGTAAACATCCCGCAGAAAATCCCGGAACCGCAGCTTATCCAGCTTGTCGATCCCGGCCCGGGTCGGCAGTTCATCCGCATGGAACTGGCCGGTTATCTGGAACAGTCGGCGCAGCTCCTCCTTGGAATTCACCCGCCGCTTGTCCGCACCGGTCTTCAGCCAGATCACGCCGTTCTTGTCAAAGTAGGGCTTATCAAGCCCCTTTGGCACGGTCAGCACGATCACGATGCGGCCGTTCTCAAGGCCGATATTTTCGGTCCGCACCGTCAGCGGGCTTTTGACAAGGTGACTGGCGGCATTGCTGATGAGCTGATTGATCCGGGCCACATCTGCCTTGTCAAGCCCAGGTGTGCCGCCGTCATCAGCCACACCCAGGAAGATCGTTCCGCCCTCGGAATTGGCAAACGCAGCCATCTCGGAAGCCAGGGCTGCTGCGTTGCGCACATCCGCCTTGAACTGACGGGTGCTGTCTTCACCAAGTGAGATCTGGGCCTGAAGTTCCTTGATTTTCATTTTTCAAATCCATCCGGTGTAATGCCGGTTTTTTACGCCAGTCTTTTGCGGGGAATGGCGGTGAATGTTTTGCCGTTTCCGGTGGCCATCTGGAACCGGGGACCGGGCTTTGTCGGCCCACAAACTGGACATAATCCACAGGCCCCACATCGGTCTGATATTCCCAAACGGCAAGTCCCCGGCTCACCGGCCCCAGTTGATGGTTGCATTATCCAGAACCACCAGCCGGAGCACTCAAGCTGGGTGTCGATGTTGTCACGAGCTGTTTTTTCGGGTGTATTGTTCATATTTGAATCTTGTCATTTCCAAATGATGCTGCCAACCAGCTGCGCTATTATTTTTTAAGTGGGCTGAATTATCCTTTTTGATATTTATCTTGTTTTAACAATCATTGTTATCCTCCATTATTACATAGCAGTGGGGTCGATGGTGAAAACTGACGAATCTCAAAAGCCTAGTTCCTGAAGTTTTGAAATTTCTTCTTTATTCGTTTCCGGGATTGCCCAAGCAAGTAGACGTTTGGGGCGTGAGCTTGCAACGTAAGCAAACCTTGCATGTTCACCATCATCAACAGTTACATCAAGCGCAGTTCGCTCCAGTGGCCTCCTTTACTTCCCCGTTTAGCGGGAGATGAAACGAGAAGAGTGGCATCATGAGTCTCACCTTTTGACTGGTGTATTGTTGTAATCCGAATGCCTGACGTCTCTTGCCTTCCAAAATTTCCCGGCATATAATCCATCAACAATAAAGAGGTTTTGCCACGAGGACACCGATATTTTAATTTTGCTTGGCCAAGCTTGATTTCGTATTTTTCTGCTGTTTCAGAAATAATATTTGGAAAATGTTTATTGAATGCTTTTGACCATTGTGACCAGAGCATATTCAAATCCACCAAGCCTGAAATATTACCACATAATTTTAACACGGTTGCAAGAAAAACGCGCCATTGAATTTTTGAGGTGACATCTGTCGGACAATACTGATTTTTAGAATCCATAGTAGTTTCCAGAGAAATATGTTATTGCGATATATTTTCCCATATTTTGTAATGCTGTTTTTTGACGATCCCATTCTCCAGTATTCCAGAGCAGGATTGCCTGGGTGGGTAATATCGCTTTCTCAAGACGGGCTTCATTAATCCCAGGCCGTAGTCTTTCCGATCGAATGTTTTACCACGTGCAAGAATCGCAGAATTGTTTATATCCAACCCGTTTATTGCCAAATAATGTGAGAATTGTTGAGGCAAATCGTTAGACGACCTGGCGAATAAATGAACAGAACACAACTTGGTCGTATGGTTCCATCCATAGAGCGCCGCAGCTATGGCTCCATGATTACAGAGTTTTCCACATAAGTCGACAATTGGTTCGAAGACTCCTGAAATTCTTACTAAGTGGGAATTGTGTGAATCCCTTTTCTTCTGCGAAATCTTTAACCTTCTGAGGAAAAACTTTCTTGAATGAGTAGATGCCTTGATTCAAATCTCCAATAAAATGCAGGGCTGAACCGTTTTGCTGTATCAACCCCAGCACTCTAATCTGTATCCAAGATAAATCCTGGCACTCATCGACGATTATCAATGGAAAGCGTTTGGTCAGTAAGGTTACCACATCGCTGTCAGAGTCATTGAGAATCCAATATGTCAAAGATTCAATATCCTGATACGTACAAAATCCAGCCTTCCAGAACTTCAATTTGGTTTCCTTGAAACCGTCGTAAAATTTTTGTTTTGTTAACCAAGGCTTGTCACGTCTGAATTTTGTAAATTGTGGTGAATCATAGAGTGTGGTATGCGTAATCCATCGCGTTCCTCCCAGTGGTCGTATGTAAAACAGGTTCGTTTCTGCATCTATATAGTAGTTATTTGCGTATATTGGTGTGAACCTACCATTCGCAGAAGGGTATTTTGTTGGAGCCGCAAAGGAATTTAGCCAGTCAGATTGATATCCTGTTTCAATAACTCGCAGGCTTCTATCACCATTTTTCCCAGGAAAGCCAGTCAATAAATGAACAAATGGGTTTGCGATATATCCGTGAAGCCAACTGTCAATTGTACCCACAAAATGTGGATATGCAGTACCACTGATACCAGCAAACTGTTTGATCCGTTCTCTAATTTCGTCTGCCGCATTGTTGGTGAAAGTCAGCACTGCAATCCCTTTGCTTTCATGGGGCCATGACTTGATTTCATGGCCTGCTTTAGGCCAACCACTTCAGTTTTCCGCTTCCCGGGCAGGCACAAAGAAAGGTGTTTTCCGTGATGGACTGCCTGACATACTCTAATTGTTCCAACGTTTTTTCGTAGAGTCAACATTTTTTGTGATTACGGCATAAAGAATTTGTTGTTTGCGAAAAACAATCTTCAGCATTCAGGTGTTCTGGCTTATTGCAGACATTAGCCGCAATGGCATGAAAACAATCTTCACGGGTTGCCATCATTCCCTCCCACAGCCCATAAGACAGCTTTCTTGAATATATACTCTGGAACAGCAAAGGATTCGGATGGCTTGCTTAATTTCATAGCCAGCTGTTGAGCAAATTCGCCCTTCTCTATTCTGTTCAGTAAGGTCATATGCAACGTCTTTTTTTTTCATCATCGATCATATCTGGATCTGACCAATTTGTTGCGTTATGGCATTCGTATTCCTTACGGACATTCCCATTCGTATCAAGCATTTCAAGAAAGTACCGGAGTCATTACACTCAGGTTACCGCCTTCCATTGCCAGATCATATTCGAAGGTCTTGAGGTTAGTGGACAATCGACAGTTCGGTGACGGCATGGTTTTGTTAGTCAATTTCGATGCATTACTCCTGCCAACAGGCAGGGTTGGCCTTCGTCGGTTTCTCTGTTTTCTCTGGATCATTATCTGTAAGCCCTGCGCATTTGAATGGCAATGAGTCAAGCTTTTTCATTCGTGCAATCACAGAAAATCTGCATGAAATGATCGAAGTAGATTCCGTTCAAGTTAATTACCAGATACCCCGCATTCGGTTAGAGTCAATGGAAGATTATCTTCCGGTTTGGCAGTGTATGTTGTCCTCAAAAAGTACACGCTTCGCCAGCTCGGGAAGCAACAAGGCTTCTGCAATTCCTTCTACCATGATTACACCTTTTGCAAACAGGAGGGTTGGATTCGGTGAGTGTCAAGCCACCGGGAAACAAAATCTTCGCTCTCTTCGGCTCAATCCGCAATCCGCAAGCGGAGTGGCTTTGATTTTTCGAGAAGGAGTGACGTGCTAAATGCACCGTTGTGTCTGATGATACAGACGATGCGAGAACTGGTGAATGCGTCGTAACGACGACCTGGATGCCTGTTTCTTTTGCTTTTTTTTCAAGAAATTTTAAAAAACGAATCTGAACTGTGGATGCAGGCGAGTTCAATAACTCCAATTAGAAGGATGCGCAAGTTGTCTTTTTGTCCTTTTTCTTCCGCTGTCAGTTCAGCAAGGACAGTTGCCATGTAGATGAGATTGTTGTAACCAGACTATTTTGCCCAAAGATCCTGAAACAAATCTTATCCATACCGGAATCCAATACCGGATAAAGAGAAGCCGTAAGCTTTCCACAATACGGTTAAAACTTGTTTCGGAAATTGAATTAGTGCATCTTGACCAAATACCGATCCGAGGACGTCTTTAACCGAGCCCTTATAAGTCCTTGAGCATCAGAGATTGGGCCGTCTTTTGCCAGGTCATAATCTGAAATCATTCACTCACTTTCCAATTCATGAGGCACACCGGATTCTTTGGCCTCTTTCAATGCCTGTCATCGGAGATCCTAGGTTGCGAGCCTGGAACCTTTTCCTTCACGCAACTTGGCTTCCGCATCACGCAAGGGCGGCAGATAGATGCAGTTAATTCAATCGAGCAACTCCCACTCAAAAATGCTGTTCTGGATGCGCCTCCCCATAGAGATCCCGTTGCAGGATTTCAATGCCTTATCTCTTTCTGTTATCTACATCTAAAGTGAGGCTGGCAGTATTATCTCCTTCGGTCCATGGAAAAAGGAAACCCGTTCTTCTTCACTGAGGTCGAGCATGTTTGCCCGGATTCGAAATGATTCATCGGATCTCCCGCATCTCCACGCAAGGTTTGTGAAATGAGTCAACCACCCCACTTCCACCACATTCATCTCTCAGTAAAAACAAGAATGAATAGCATCTAATACCGCTTTTGCCCACTGCATTTTCCCCAATTAAGACGTTGAGGCCTTTTTTCAAGGGGAGCTGTATTGCTGAATCCCTTAAACCCTTGAATTCCCATCCCAGTGCAACATTGTCTTGGTATTCCTTATTGTTCATATAAAATACAGAACTGATATGTGGCCGAGGATTTAGCTGAGAGATTTGTCATTTCTGTAAATCCTCTTCCGCAAAATGTTAAGGTTCAAGGTGTCTGCTCCTTATTGCATTTTTCAATAAATTCAGCCCAAAAAGTTCGCAGATAGTTTTATACTTTTCAAGATCCAATTG
The DNA here is from genome assembly GCA_034522435.1 of Desulfotignum sp. Lineage (GTDB taxonomy): Bacteria > Desulfobacterota > Desulfobacteria > Desulfobacterales > Desulfobacteraceae > Desulfotignum. Next base: position 214,957 of record JAXHLJ010000004.1, on the reverse strand, counting down.
GGTCACATAGAGGTCTTCACCTGATAAAGGCATATAGATATTTGAAGGAACATACCCTCCAAAGAGATTCATTGAATTCTCTAATTGAGGTGATAAACAACTTTGGTCTCAGTTTGTGTAGTTATTTTGCTTAGGAGCCCTCTGCATGCTTTATTGAATTTGCCAACCACTTCAGTTCCGTTATTGTTTTCCACGATGAAAAATTCTCAATATTAATATTGTTATTAAGAAGCCTTTTTTTAAATTTTCTATTTGAAATAGCTTTGTAATATTTTGTTCAGAAGGATGAAAGATTTTCTTCCCTTAAGAAAAATTATTTGTTGTTCAAAGAGATGGTACATCCCCGCAGCCAATATTAAGTAAGCTTTGTTTATCCCTAAAGCATAAAGAAATAACCTCATTCCTTTATCTTCTCGCGGCATCTGCCAAATCAGCGGGATCAATGTCAGGAGAATATGCTGTGCTGCAGAGTTTCTCCCACACTTCATTAATATTTTCATCTCCCACTTCTTCGTCTATCGTATCGAATGTTGGAATGAGTTTTTTTTCCAGAGTTGTATAAAAAAGATGGATTTGTTCAACGCACTTGTTTTGTAATAGAAGTGTCCGAATTTGATATTATAGAGCATCTGTTTCTCTTTTTTAATTAACGACCTGTATCACCAGCGGCCCACCCAGCTTATCTTGCTAACGCCGCACCTCTTCTTGTCTCTGTGAATGTATTCGACATTTCCATATTCAAACCTTCATAAACAAAGACAACTGGATAAAACAAGTATACCGATTGTGCTGGACTTCAATATCTAAGTCATCTTTTCTTGCTTCACCATGAGCAACTGAGTGTCGACCTACATCCGGTTTCGAGCCGGGCGAAAAATTTGCAAAATAAATATTTTCCAAATAATCCTGAAACTTATCCGGCAACAACAGAGATTGATAAATTCTGCGTTTTTTGATGATGTGAAATTACTGTTTTAGTGAGATTTTTAGAATTAGGCTTCGATTTATAGCCTTCGTTTTTGTGGAAAGACCTCAACAACCCTTCTATCTTTGAAAAAGGATAGAAGTACAACTTATATAATCACCTTCCAGGTACCTTTCTATTGCTTTGTCTATAATATCTTTATGATCTTCAAAATGTGCCGATAAGCTGCTGCTAAATGAAATTTTCTAACAAGCAAACGGTGTTATCATGATTTGGGTAATAACTCATCTATTTCCCATCCTTCTCTGGCATGGGAGATCATTTTTTTAATAAAGTTGTCATCCAAATATGAAACGCGTCATTTTTGTGATAAAATCGTGTCCCGAGTGTTGTCATCTATTTTAAATTGGTCTCCGAAACAATAAGTATGCATAACAACTCCCCAAAGTTTCTTCTATATCGTAGTCTCGATTTTCATTTTGATGTAATGGTTCAAGATCATAATATAAGCTCTGTCGCCAACCAACAAGAAAAAACAAATATAAACCCCGCATCCCTCGCGTACTGTTGCATTTTCAAATTTCATCTTTCCAATATCGAGAATGCGATTAGCAGTTATTGTTCTCCCTTTCTCACACTCACCTTTCACTCTCATTTCAGCAATCACTTGAGCATCATTTAATATAAATCTTTGCTATTTTATCTTTTAAGATGATAACCAGCAATGAATCAATATAAGATGGCTTCAAAGGCGTTTGGGAAGGCACCAGTTTGAGAAAATAATCTGGCCATCCTTCAAGTCTTTTTATCAGCAATTCCCCATCTTCTGATGAATAAAAACCTTTCTGAGAGACTGGAATCATATCACCACCACGCCCTGATTTCTCAGAAGAACCGGCTGGCAATTCATTGAGTTTAATTTCAACTGGCATATATTTTCTTTTTAGTGTCGAACAAAAATGAACGCGCTTGTTCACTTTTAGCATCATGTGATTTTGGATGTTATCCGACCAAAATCCAAAAATCTGAAAACTGATTTCTTTTGTCTCATGGACTGCCTTGTCTGTGAATTCTATGATCGCTGTATCTGTGTCGGAAAAATATTTCACCTTCATTTTTCATCCCTCCCTACAGGATCAATCAAAAGTGATTTCCATTTGTCAAAATCCAGTCCAATCAGTGCGGAACGAATCATTCCGTGCTCAGTCATACATGCACTATCATGAATTCTGTAAAAGCTCAACAATCTTATGGGTTTCTGGTGAATCGGGCATTTGTGCAGCAAACTGGTGGCTTTGACCAGGCTGAATATACCGGACAGCTTGCAAAAAAAATGAAAAAGATTTCACAACGGTTGATCACAGGTTGATTTTCCGCGATTTTACAGATAAGAAACAATAGGTTTTGAGTTATGCTGACAAATGATTGAATTCTATTTGCGGGTACCGATATGAATCTTCAACCATGTGTTTGGGAAAATCTGATCTTCGGAGGATGCCCTGAAATGTTCATCTAAGCTGCCGACGATTGTTCAGCTGTCATAGAAGCTGCTTAATGCCAAAAGCAAAGCGCTTTTCGGTGTAATGTAAGGAAACATATATGGCTCCAGCCAACCTTTTTTTTGAACAACCCGTTCTGAACTCTCCGTATGTCTATCCTGCCAGGCACTGGGAACTTGACGGGCAGGGGCAGCCGACACAAAAAATTGTCCATAAACGCCGGAAGGCAGAGTTCCTGACGCCCATCCCCAAGCCTAAAAAAAACAAGGGGAAGGCTGTTGATTTAGACCTGTTTGCCAGCCACGAGCACACCAGAGGCGGACAGCAGTATGACCCCACGCCGATTATCAACCTGTTGCGGGAAACGGTTGATGCCTGGCGGGAACTGCCCAGCCCCAATGACTGGAAAGTCACCCCGGAGACTGCCCGGCTGCTGCAGCACTGGCGGCATTATAAGTTCAGCGGCATCCGGCCGTTTTTCTGCCAGGTGGAGGCGGTGGAAGTGGCCATCTGGCTGACAGAGGTGGCACCGCAATCCGGCAAAGGCGGGCGTTTTTTTCTTGATCACCTGGACAATGCCAATAATGATGCAAACCCGGAACTGATGCGGCTGGCTTTGAAGCTGGCCACAGGGGCGGGGAAAACCACGGTCATGGCCATGCTCATTGCCTGGCAGACCATTAATGCTGTCCGCCGCCGGGCAAGCAAAAAGTTCACCCGGGGATTTCTGATTGTCACTCCCGGCATCACCATCCGGGACCGGCTGAGGGTTTTGCAGCCCAACGATATTGACAGCTATTACGGCAACCGGGAACTGGTTCCCGCTGACATGCGCGCAGACCTTGAGCGGGCCAAAATTGTCATCACCAACTACCATGCCTTCAAACTGCGGGAGCGCATCAAACTGGCCAAAGGGAACCGCTCTCTTCTCCAGGGACGGGGAGAGGAACTCAACACCCTTGAAACAGAAGGCCAGATGCTGCAGCGGGTCATGCCGGAACTGATGGGTATGAAAAATGTCATGGTGATCAACGATGAAGCCCATCACTGTTACCGGGAAAAGCCTGGCGAAGTTGACCTTGCCGGCCTGAAAGGGGATGACAAAAAAGAAGCCCAGAAAAACAATGAAGCGGCCCGCCTGTGGATCACCGGGCTGGAAACCGTGGGCCGTCATGTCGGCATCAACCGGGTCATGGACCTTTCAGCAACGCCCTTTTTCCTCAGTGGCTCAGGCTATGCCGAAGGCACCCTGTTTCCCTGGGCCATGAGTGACTTTGGTTTGATGGATGCCATTGAGTGCGGCATTGTCAAGCTGCCGAGAGTGCCGGTGGCTGAAAATATTCCCGGCAATGAAATGCCCATGTTCCGCAACCTGTGGGAGCATATTCGAAAAGCCATTCCCAAAAAAGGCCGCGGCAAGGCAAAAAACCTGGATCCCCGCAGTCTGCCGGCCCGCCTGCAGACCGCCATGGATGTGCTGTACGGTCATTATGAAGAAACCTTTCAACTCTGGGAGAAAAGCGGCCTTACCATTCCCCCCTGCTTTATTTTCGTATGCAACAATACATCCACCTCCAAACTGGTGTATGATTTTATTTCCGGGTTTTATTTTGAAAGTGAAGATGGGCAGGAAACATTTGTGCCGGGGCGGCTGGAGCTGTTTCGAAATTATGATGAATACGGCAACCAGCTGGCCCGGCCCCGGACCCTGCTCATTGACAGTGAACAGCTCGAATCCGGTGAAACCCTGGACAAACAATTTCTGGAGATGAATGCCAAAGCGATAGAACGTTTCCGTTATGAGATGCGGGAACGGGGGGAACACCAGAAAGCGGAAAACATCACCAACCAGGACCTGCTCCGGGAAGTGATGAACACCGTGGGCCAGAAAGGGAAGCTGGGCGAGTCTATCCGCTGTGTGGTTTCCGTGTCCATGCTGACCGAAGGATGGGATGCCAACACGGTCACCCATATCCTGGGTATCCGGGCGTTCGGCACCCAGCTGCTCTGTGAACAGGTCATTGGCCGGGCCCTGCGCCGGCAGTCCTATGACCTGAATGAGCAGGGCCTGTTCAATGTGGAGTATGCGGATATTCTGGGCATCCCCTTTGATTTCACTGCCAAGCCGGTGGTGGCACCTCCCCAGCCGCCCCGGGAGACCATCCAGGTCAAGGCGGTCAAACCGGACAGAGATCATCTGGAAATACGATTTCCCCGGGTGCAGGGATACCGGGTGGAGCTGCCCGAAGAAAAACTCACCGCCCGGTTTACCGATGACTCGACCCTGGTCCTCACCCCGGATCTGGTCGGCCCGTCCATCACCCAAAACCAGGGCATCATCGGCAAAGGGGTGGAACTGACGCTCAAGCACCTGGAAGACATGCGCCACTCAACCCTGGTCCTGGAACTGACCAAACGCCTGCTCTATACCAAGTGGCGTGACACCGGAGAAGAGCCGAAACTGCACCTGTTCGGCCAGCTCAAGCGCATCACCAGACAGTGGCTGGATAATCATCTGGAGTGCCAGGGCAACACCTATGAGGCCCAGCTTATCTACCAGGAACTGGCGGACATGGCCTGCGAGCGGATCACCGCCGCCATCACCCTGTCCCATGCCGGAACAACCCCCATCAAGGCCATGCTCGATCCATACAACCCGGTCGGGTCCACCAGCCATGTCAATTTCAACACCTCCAAAAAGCTGCGCTGGGAAACCAGTTCAGACCATTGCCACATTAACTGGATCATTCTTGACAGTGACTGGGAGGCGGAATTCTGCCGGGTGGCAGAAGCCCATCCCAAGGTCAGGGCCTATGTGAAAAACCATAACCTCGGCCTGGAAGTCCCCTACCGGTATGGCTCCGAAACCCGGATCTACATCCCCGACTTTATCGTTCATGTGGATGACGGTCATGAAGATCCCCTGCAGGTGGTTGTCGAGATCAAGGGACGTCGCAGAGAAGATGCAAAGGATAAAAAAATGACCATGGAAACCTATTGGATACCCGGCGTCAACAATCTGAAAACATTCGGCCGCTGGGCTTTTGCCGAATTCACCCAGGTGTATGAAATCCAGGATCAGTTCAAGGCAAAGTTTGAAAAGGAATTTGATAAAATGATCATTTCCACCCTCAAAGGACAGCAAAACTAAGGCACAGGTATGGCAAAAAAGAAAACAACAACGTCCAAAAGCGTTGCCACCATCACCCATGATGAGGCAAGCCGCAAAAATATCCCCACCGCCGAATTTCAGTCCGTGATGCGGGATGATGAACTGACACCTCTGCGGGTGGCGTATGAGCGGCGCAACCGGGATCTGGACCCGCAGCTGGTCTGGCGGGGCAAGGATGAACAGGACTGGTCGGATCTGGTGGTGCAGGCCCCGCCCCTCTATATCCAGGAAAAAGTGCATCCCAAGATACTGGTGGATGACCTGCGCCGCCAGAGCGAAAAAACCAAGGCCCATGACCCGGCCCAGCAGATGGATCTGTTCTCCGACTTCAACGGCCTGCCAGGGAGGCGGCCAGAACCGAGTTTTACCAGCATGAGGGCAAGTGGCAGAACCGCATGATCCTGGGTGATTCCCTGCAGGTCATGGCTTCTTTGGCCGAGCGGGAAGGGCTGCGGGGCAAGGTGCAGTGCATCTATCTGGATCCGCCATACGGCATCAAGTTCAACTCCAACTTCCAGTGGTCCACCACCAGCCGGGATGTGAAGGATGGTAATACCCAGCATATCACCCGGGAGCCGGAACAGGTCAAGGCGTTCCGGGATACCTGGCGGGACGGGATTCATTCCTATCTGACCTATCTGCGGGACCGGCTGACCGTGGCGCGGGATCTGCTGACTGATTCCGGATCAATTTTTGTGCAGATCGGGGATGAGAATGTGCATCGGGTGCGGGCATTGATGGATGAGGTGTTTGGAGATGATAATTTCATTGTCCACAATTGCTTTTGTAAAAACAAGCGGACTCAGCAGCAAGATATCTTTCGAATGATCATGACTTATGTTTTGATGTATCGGAAAAATACGAAATTTAACAGAAATATTAGTACAACTTTCTAAGAGTTGAAGATATTGGGCAAGTTTGATACTTATAAGATTTGGACCAGAGATAGAGGACTTCTCAGATAATAGCTATTATGAAAGATTTGATCAATATTTGCAATTGGCACATTATATCCGATAATCTTCTTGGCACGGTGAACTACCAATGCACCATTTACGTTTCAGGGCATAACATTCAATTCCAGAAGACATTGGACGGTCAAAGATCCTAAGGATGCACGTCATGAAGCAAATAATAAAACTGAATCGGATTCGATTAATGTATCGCTGACGATAATTCATTTGCTGTTAAAGATACTATAATGAACTGTTGGACGACGTTTAGACTGGACTTTGCAGAGAATAAAATTTATGTTGTTCAAACTGACATGCAAAGTAATCCAACGCTGCATCCTGATGTCCACTGATCCTGGCGACCTCGTCCTCGACCCCACCTGCGGTTCCGGGACCACCGCCTATGTCGCCGAACAATGGGGCCGCCGCTGGATCACCATCGACACTTCCCGGGTTGCTTTGGCACTGGCACGTGCCCGCATCATGGGTGCCCGTTATCCCTATTACATGCTGGCCGACAGCAAAGAGGGGCAGGAAAAAGAAGCGGAACTGACCCGCACGCCCCCATCTGAAGCCCCGGCCTTTGGCAATATCCGCCAGGGGTTTGTCTATGAGCGGGTGCCCCATATCACCCTGAAATCCATTGCCAACAACGCTGAAATCGACGTGATATGGGATCAGTTCCAGGAGAAGCTGGAGCCGCTGCGGGAGCAGCTTAACACCGCACTCAAGCAAAAGTGGCAGGAATGGGAAATCCCCCGGGAGGCGGAAAAAGACTGGCCGGCCAGGGCCGTTACCCTGCATAAAAAATGGTGGGACCTGCGCATTGCCCGGCAAAAGGAGATCGATGCCTCCATTGCTGCCAAAGCGGATTTTGAATACCTTTACGACAAGCCCTATGAGGACAAAAAAAAGGTGCGGGTGGCCGGTCCTTTTACTGTGGAATCCCTTTCTCCCCATCGGGTGCTGGGGGTGGATGCAGACGATGAACTGATCGATCCGCTCAAAACAGTACAAGAAGAAGAGAACCAGGATTTTGCCCGGGTGATCCTGGACAACCTCAAGACCGCCGGTGTCCAGCAGGCCCGCAAGGACGACAGAATCATTTTTTCTTCGATGATTCCCTGGCCGGGCAGGTACATCTGTGCGGAAGGCCGTTACCTGGAAGGTTCGGAGGGGCAGGGCACCGAGCGGCGGGCCGCCATCTTCATCGGCCCCGAATTCGGCACGGTTTCCCGGCCCGATCTGGTGGCTGCGGCCCGTGAGGCCGGTGATGGCGGGTTTGATGTGCTCATTACCTGCGCCTTCAACTATGATGCCCATGCTTCGGATTTTGATGAACTCGGCCGCATTCCAGTGCTCAAGGCCCGGATGAACGCCGACCTGCACATGGCCGATGATTTGAAAAACACGGGCAAGGGCAATCTGTTTGTCATTTTCGGGGAGCCGGATATCGATATTCTGGAAACCAGGGACAATCAGATACAGGTCAAGATCAACGGCGTGGATGTGTTTCATCCCAATACCGGTGAGGTCAAAAGCGACAATGCCGACGGTATTGCCTGCTGGTTCATTGACACGGATTACAATGAGGAGAGCTTTTTTGTGCGCCACGCCTATTTTCTCGGGGCCAATGATCCATACAAGGCATTGAAGACCACCCTTAAGGCGGAAATCAACAAAAAGGCCTGGGACAGCCTGAACAGCGATGTCTCCCGTCCCTTTGACCGTCCGAAGTCGGGACGGATTGCCGTCAAGGTGATCAATCATCTGGGGGATGAGGTGATGAAAGTGTATCATGTTTAGGGCATAATAAAATCAAAACACCTGTCAGCATTGGAACCGTTCAATGAATTTTCGTATTGCAGATACCTTTACCGGCAGCCTGGCAAAGATGACCCTCCAGGAACAGAAAATGATCAAGACCTCTGCCTTTGATCTTCAAATGAATCCAGCCGGTCCCGGGCTGCATTTTCACAGGCTGGATCATGTCAAAGACCCGAATTTCTGGTCTGTGCGCGTGAACAATGATATCCGCATTATTGTTCACAAAACCGATGCAAACATGCTCTTATGTTATGTGGATCATCATGACAAGGCATATGCCTGGGCAGAAAAACGCAAACTTGAAGTCCACCCGAAAACCGGCGCAGCCCAGATTATTGAATTGCGGGAAAAGGTAAAGGAGATCATTGTTCCGGTGTATGTTGAGGACCGGGCTGAACCGGACAAACCATTGCTGTTTGCAGACGAAAGTGACGAAAAACTGCTCAGTTACGGCATACCCGAAGAGTGGCTCGATGATGTACATAAAGTGAATGAAGATACGCTGCTGGAGCTGGCAGACCATCTTCCTTCCGAGGCGGCAGAGGCGTTGCTGGAAATTGCCACCGGCGGTACACCGGCAGTGTCGGTGCATGTGTCACCGGATATCGTGAATCCATTTGATCATCCTGATGCCGGCCGCCGTTTTCGTTTGATGACCAACAGGGAGGAGCTGGAACGTGCCTTGGAAGCGCCCTGGGAAAAATGGACGATTTTTCTCCATCCTGATCAGCAGGACCTGGTACAAAAAGATTTCAGCGGCCCGGCACGGGTGTCCGGGTCTGCCGGTACAGGCAAAACCGTTGTGGCCCTGCACCGTGCCGTTCATCTTGCCCGGTCCCACCCGGATGCCCGGATTCTGCTCACCACCTTTTCCAGACCGCTCGCCAATGCCCTGCAAATAAAGCTCAGGCTTTTGATAAGTCACATGCCCCGCCTGGCAGAACGTCTGGAAGTGGCGGATATGAATACCATTGGCAGACGGTTGTATGAGGCCCAGGGTCTGAAAGAAAATCTTGTTTCCAAAGAACAGCTGCAGGCATTCATTGAGGAGGCTGGTCAGCGCATAACAGATCATGCGTTTTCCCGGCAGTTTCTGCTCAGTGAGTGGCAGGATGTGGTGGATGCATGGCAGCTGACAACCTGGGAGGCGTATCGGGATGTCCGCCGGCTGGGAAGGAAAACCCGTTTGCCCGAACAAAAGCGGCAGATGCTTTGGGAAATTTTTGCAAACGTCCGGTCGATGATGCAAAAACACCAGCTGATCACCATATCTGAAATGTTCAGCCAGGTTGCCCAAAAGATGCAGCAGAGTGACCGTCCTCCATTTGACTGTATCGTTGTTGATGAGGCCCAGGATATCAGCGTTGCCCAGCTCGGGTTTCTTGCCGCCATCGGAGGCGGCCGGGAAAACGGGCTTTTTTTTGCCGGGGACCTGGGCCAGCGCATTTTCCAGCAGCCTTTTTCCTGGAAAGCCCTTGGCGTTAATATCCTGGGACGTTCCAGCACACTGCGGATCAACTACCGCACCTCTCACCAGATCCGAAAGCAGGCGGATTTGCTGCTCGATCCTGTGATTGCCGATGTGGACGGCAACCGGGAAAAAAGAAACCACACCATCTCTGTTTTCAACGGCCCTTCCCCAAAAATTGCAGAATACCCGGATCACAAAGAAGAGGTTGGGGCCGTGGCAGCATGGCTCATACAATGTCACAACCAGGGAATCGTGCCCTCTGAGACGGGTGTTTTTGTCCGCTCACAGACAGAAATACCACGGGCAGTGGCTGCTGTTGAATCAGCCGGGCTGCCATATACGGTGCTGGATGACAGGATTCAACTCAAGAGCGGGCACGTTTCCATCAGTACCATGCACCTTGCCAAAGGGCTGGAATTCAAGGCCGTTGCCGTCATGGCCTGCGATGAGGATGTCATCCCTTCACTGCACAGAATTGAAGCCGTGGGAGATGATGCCGACCTGGACGACGTGTACAACACCGAGCGCCACCTTCTTTACGTGGCATGCACCCGGGCAAGAGAACATCTGCTGGTTACCGGAACCCGTCCGGTATCAGAATTTGTCGATGATATAATGGTTGATTGAATGGACCAGATAATCAGCGTTGTCATAAATTCGAGGCAATCGGATGTCCTTTATTTGCGGGCCTTTTTTTTGCCGGTCGGACGCTGAACATTCGTCCTCGGAGTCCCCCGGATCGTCTGGCCTTTTTTGCAACACCAGAGGGCATCAGCTTTTGCCCGGAGCGGGAAGTCAAAGAAGGGTCAGCTTCCCGTTTTTTTCAGTTTTGGTGAAGGTCCCGGATTCAAGAGCCTGCGTTTTGAATCACGCTCACGCTTTCGAAGTGATTCAACAATTCGATCTAAATCATTATCATGCTCTTTTGCATGCTCCCGACGAAGCCTGCGGACTTCGTCAACTATTGGATCTTTAATCATTGGCATTCCCCCCTAATTCTTCGGGTGAACAGATTTGTGGGCACTCAAAGCCGCAAGATTCAACGATACGAGATACTTCAGACTTCATTTCAGCGTTATTGATATGTTTGAAATTCCACGTTAAGAGATAGTCTACTCCTTGTGCTGCGGCTAAACTGATATGCAGCGCATCTTCCTCGCTGCCTTTCGGTACAACTCCCTGTGTCATTAATAACCTGGCTAAATCAACCGCTTTATCAGAAATGATAAGACCGGGTATTTCTTGGACCAATGCTAATCGTTGTTGAGCAGCCGAAGGATCACCTCTGCTGATTTCTTCCTCAACAAGGGCAGAAATTCGAAGATCAAACCGATACCGATGATTTTCCCACCAATCGTGGGAAATCGCCTGGCGGCCAGCGATTACGACATCCCTGCTTGGTCGGGAAACCAGATAGCTTATAAAGGAAGATTCAATGTAAACGGTAGGTTTTTTAACATTGTTTTCCATGTTTCTTCATATCTTTCATATAGCATTTTTGTTCTTGATTGATAACATAACAGACATTTCTTATGGGGTAAAGCCGTTTTCAAATTGGCACTCAAGACGTATTGTTTTCACTTAATTTTATATGGTGACGATATGTCTGATTTCGAAGAAAAAAACAAGTTTTGTTTTTCACATACCCGAGGATGGTCTTTTTGGGCGCTTGCTTCGGGGGATCAGTGAGGTGGCCCCTTTGTGGGCCCTGGCACCGGCCCTTTTATCCATGCTGTATCCCGGGACGCTGCCATGTTTTCCGGCATCATTCTTTATGGGTTCGGATACGGCATTTCCCTGACCGTGCTTTACGGTTTTCTGATCCAGGAAAAAGGCTTCACACCGGCCCGGGGCTTTACCGGATTTCATGTTCTGGCGGTGCTCTTTTTTTTACAGGTATTGTTACAGTGGGTGCTTGGATACCGGAGCGGGAAAACCTGCCGGGGCAGCTGATCATTCACCCTCGGAGTCCCCCGGATCGTCTGGACTTTTTTGCAACATCAGAGGGCTTCGGCTTTATTATTGTTCGGCGAGTTCGGACGTTTTTGAATTCACAATACATCCCTTGCCCCGTGGATCAATGCTACAATGTCGATTTGATCTGGTTTTATGTGGTAAATTATGCGGTAGGGGCCTTCTATGACTTCGCGAATCTGTTCCAAATCATATTCAGGCACTTTTCGTCCAGAAAACGGGAAATCTGCTATCTGTTGAGATCTTCCGGTTATTCGATCCACCATACGCTTTGCGTACTCCAGCGAGTCAAGTGCAATATAAGCGTAAATGGCATCTAAATGTTTTTCCGCCGTATCTGTCCAATGGACCCTCATTCCGTCAAACCATATTTAGCGCGGACTTCTTTCACATCCTTGGTCCGGCCCGCAATGCTGTCTGCCAGACCGCGCTTAATCGTCTCCCGAACGTATATTTCCCGCATTAAATCATCCCAAGTAGCGTCAGCTGGCATACGATCAATAAGACTATGCGCCTCATCCTTTTCCAATATCGTTGTCATGTGAACCTCCTTGTTTAATCTGAATAACAGCCATGCCACGGAATATTTTTTCAGGATTTTTTTTCATCGGCACGCATGACATATTGTTTCCACTTAATTTTATATGGTGGCAATATGTCTGATGTTGATCAAAAAATCAAGGTTTGGAAAAAAACGGATTTTTTTCAGAGCCTGATCCTGAAATTGATTTACAATGCCAGGGATACTGTTATGTAAATTTGTTTGATCAATCAACCAACAGGATTTTACCGATGTTTTTTCAACTGATTCTGCCGCCGCCACCACCCTGTCACAGCTGATCTGCTGTCAGGTAACCACATGGCATCATAAAATCGCTCCCCCTGATTTATGTTCAGGAAGAAACCGGAACTGTGCATTTGTGCGGCATCTTTTCTGCGCAAGCATGGGGGGCATCAATCACAGGCTTCTCCAGGGGATCGGTGAGGCTCCCTTGTGGGCTCTGGCACCGGTCCCATATCCGGAGCGTTCAAGCATTGTATTGATGTTGTGGGACGGTGACGTCAAATCAGATATTGTCGCTGGTGTCCTGATCAGAATAAGAAAGGTGATGTCCTCAGATTATCATCCAGGTTTCATCTAGGAACCGGTTGTAATGCACTGCATAGCATGATAGTATTACCGTAATACATCGATTCAGCAGGAGGTCACAATGCAGACAGTTACCAGCAAACTCACCAAAAAATATCAGGCCACCGTGCCAAAAACAGTAAGAGAAAAGCTTGGGCTCGATGCAGGCGATGTGATCGCTTTTGAAATTGAAGATGACATGATCAAGATTCGAAAAGCCAGGCCCATCGATATCGAGTTCAGTAAAGCGCTGATTCCCACCCTGAATGAATGGGAATCCCAGAACGATGAGGAAGCGTATAGTGAGTTATAACCGGTTTGATGTCGTGGTTGTCCCGTTTCCGTTTACCGACTCAGCGCAAAGAAAACGCAGGCCGGCGCTGGTGTTGTCCCAGAACGAATGTTTCAACAGGAAAATCGAACACGCTGTGCTGGCAATGATCACCAGCCGGAAAAACGACCCCTGGCCATTGGACTGCCTGATTACAGATAAAAGGCAATCCGGCCTGACAGCCCCGTCTGTCGTTCGGATGAAATTATTTACCCTCGACAGCCGGTTTATCCTCAGAAAGATCGGCCATTTGTCGGAAACGGATCAAAACAACGTCAACCAGGCCGTTTCTCAACTGTTTGGTTATCTGTAATCTGTTCCCGGATCAAGATAGAATTGGTGTTGCATTTTAGCAAGATCATGATAGATTGAAATAACAGCCTTTTCTCTTTTACGATTCTTTTCCCAAAAAAGGCAGGCGGGTGTTATGGACACGAGAATCCGGACAATACTCTGCGCCATCGATCTGTCAGACTATTCGCCCCATGTGATCTCCTGGGGCAGGGCACTGGCGGAAAAATGCCGGGCATCCCTTGTCATCTTCCATGCGGTGCCGCCCCCCAGGGAGCGGCTGGACGGAGTCGCTTCCTTCTCCAGGAATCAGGACCTCTGCCGGGCAGATCTCTTCATCACACACCTCATGGAGAAAACCGGCATTCCCTGGAGATCCTGTATTGTGCAGGGTGAGCCGGCTGCGGCACTTGCCGGGGCGGTCAAGGAAAACAGGGCAGACCTGGTGATTGCCGCAAGTCACGGGTTTTCAGGGTTTAAACGGGCGTTTGTGGGCAGTGTGGTCGAACGGATGGCAAGAAACAGTAAACAGCCGTTTCTTGTGTTGCGATGCCGGGAAAATACTGAAACCGGGGAAAAAGGACCTGACATCAGAAAAATCGTTGCTGCCTGCGATTTTCCTTCCTGTTTTCCGGCAAAAGAGGCGGCCTGGTTTGCAGCGCAGCTGGATGCGGATCTCGATGTTGTCCACTGCGCCGTTTCGCCGGCAGATGCCGAAACCAGTGAATACCCGGACAGTTATTGCGCCATGCAGGCAAAGTATGAACAGCACACCCAGGAACAGATACTGGCAGCCCTTTCCCGTGAGAGACACAAGCAGCCGGGAAGGATAGCGGTGACCGTGCTGGAAGGAGATCCCAATGAAAAGGTCATCGGGTTTGCTCTGGCAAACCAGTGTGATCTCATGGTGACCGGGGTAAGGCCCCGCACTTTGCTGGGCAAACTTTTAACGGGGTCGACAACGGAAACCCTTATCAGGCAAGCGCCCTGCCATGTGCTTGTCATTCCGGAAACAAAAGAGAACCGGACCGGCAGGGTGAAAAAATCCACCGGCGTTGTCATTGACCAGCGGTTTCTGGATCATGACACATCCCCGGGTCATCCGGAATCACCGGAAAGGCTTGCGATGCTCATCGATCTGGTCTCCGGGCTGAAAACCGATCTGGGCCTGACGGTCATCACGCCGGTACCCGCCACAACCGAAGAGATCCTCCTGGTCCACACGCCCCGTTACCTTGAACAGGTGGCGGCCACACAGTTCAAAGCGCAGACCTTTTTGACCCCTGACACCATTGCCTCGCCAAAGACATTTCAAACGGCCCTGCTGGCCTGCGGTGCCGTGATAACCGCCATCAAAGAGATGGTTGCCGGGACCATCGAAAACGGGGCCGTCTTTGTCCGGCCCCCGGGCCACCATGCGGAACAGGGACGTGCCATGGGGTACTGCATCTTCAACAACGTGGCCGTGGGTGCCATGTATGCCAGAAAGGTCCTGGGCCTGCCACGGGTTCTTATCGTGGATTTTGATGTTCATCATGGAAACGGGACCTACCATATTTTTGAAAGAGATCCCACGGTGCTTTTTTTTTCAACCCATCAGTACCCCCTGTTTCCGGGCACCGGGCTGTTTACGGAAACAGGCTCAGGCAGCGGGGAGGGTTATTCCATCAACATCCCCCTTTCCAAGGGATATGGGGAGGCGGAATTCACAGCGATTTTCATGAAGATCCTGAAACCGGTCGCCAGGGAATTCAAACCGGATCTCATCCTTGTCTCAGCCGGCTTTGATATTCACCGATCAGATCCTCTGGGGAGAATGAAGGTGAGCTCCAAAGGGTTTGGTCCCATTACCGCATCGCTCATGGACATTGCCGGGGAAAACCGTGCCAGGCTTTTGTTTGTCCTTGAAGGCGGATACCATATCAAAGCCCTTGCACAAAGCGTGGAGACGATGTTGAGGGTCCTTTCCGGAGCCACAGAAGTAAATTACCCGGTGGTTGCGGCATCGGCCGATAAAAAGAAAACAAGTCCTGTGATTCACCGCTGCTGCCATGTCCACAGGGCATTTTGGAAGGAGATGTCGCATTTATGCTGAACAAAGTCAAAATCATGGAGGCTTCCATAGTGAAATGGGAGAAAATCATTGCCGGCAAGCGCAGCGACTCCGGGGTGGTGGACTGCCCGCCGTGCCGAATCTACTACATGCTGGCCTGCATCGGCTGCCCCATTGCCTGGTATACAGGCAAAAAGTTCTGCAAGGGAACCCCCTATGGCCCCTGGCTCCATCACCAGATCCAGGCCCATGACAAGCTGTTGAAAAAAGTCTATTGTGATGAGTGTGTCACCCTGGCGACAGAGATGCGCGATTTCATGGCCGAAATCAGGGATGCCCTGGTGGCTGAACAGGCCGGGAAGATGGACAGCAACAACGTAAAAAACAAGCCCAATGGGTGATCACGCGCTGTTCACCGCTGTCAGCCTGGTTGAGTTCATCCTCTATCCGGCCGGGCTGCTTCTTTTTTTCAGGCGCCGGCGCCGCACCATGGCCGAGGCGGCTGCAGCGGCCCTGGTCACCACACTGCTGCTGTTTTCTCTTTTTCAGTATGCGGCCCTGGCCCTGCCGCTGCCCGGGATCCGGCTTTTATCCGAGGCCGGGGGGATCGGCGCCCTTTTTCTTGTCTGGAAATACCGCAACGGGGCGAAAAGGGTCCTCGGGGACCTGAAAAGTTTTTTGCCAGGGCGCCATCCGGTGATGCTGATGCTTTTTGCCCTGTGCTGGGGTTACATGGGTGCCAAAGCCCTTTTCTTTGTTCCGCACCCCCACCACCTCAAGGCCTTTGACACCCTTTCCCAGGCCGCCGGGACCGGCCATTTTCTGCGGGTTGGTTCAGGCCTGGGCGCCGGTCTTCCCGGTTTTTTCGCCTATACATCCCTGCTTTTTTCAACCTATGCCCTGAGCCGAAGATACGCATGGGTTCCCATCTCTTTTACCGTGACCGCTGTGGTGGCTTCCATGCCGTGGTTTGTCTTTCACGGGGTGACCCCGGGTTTTGACATCATACCGGCAGCGGTGGCCCTTTTCTTTCTTTTGCTGGTCTACCGGCTGATTGAAACGCCGGGGCCCCTGGATTTCTGCCTGGCTGTCTCCTGCCTGGGCTTTCTGTTTTCCCATGGCAACGGGGCGTTTGTTTTTTCCATGGTGCTGGCAGCGCTTTTTTGTCTGTTGATGGTTCGAAGACACGGGTTTTCACCGATAACAGCGGTAAGGCATCACTGGAAAACACTGGTTGTCTCTTTCATATCAGTTCTGGTTTTTTCGCGTTTCTGGACGGGCATCCCCGCAGTGTTCGGCGGTGTTGAAAAAAACAGTGAGGGTTTGGCCGGAGCTGCGGCCAACTTTCTGGGGTATGTGATATCCAGCCTGGATGCCCCTTTTTTCCTGGATCTGGTGGAAGCCGGCCCGGCCGCATCTTCGAGTCTGCTGGGTTTTCTGGAAAAAATCTATTTTTGGGCGGTGGCGCCCCTGTTCTCCCCGCTCAGTTCAGTGCCGGCCTTTGATCTTTCCTGGTACCGGGGAGAGGGGGTGTCGTGGTTTGGGCCCCTGGCATTTTTTCTGGTGCAGCCGGCCGTGGCTGTCGCCATCATCCGAGGTCCAAGAAGACTCAAGGCGGTGGCCCTGGCCCTTGCCGTCTATGTCTACCTTGTCTGCCTGATCCCCGGATGGCACCCGGGCAATGGGACCTTTTTTTCATTTTTCTATGCCCTGGCCGGCTTTTTCACGGCCTTTCTTCTGCCTCCCTGGCGCCTGGGGATCAGGGCGAATCAGGGGGTGCAGATCATCTGCCTGCTTGTTCTTGTCCATTCCTGTCTGGCGCTTTAGTCCGGATTGCTCCCTTTCAAAGTTTTCTATCGTCATTTTTTTCTTGACTAAAGTGGACCTCCACTGATACCTGTGTACCTGGTTGTGCAGGCATCAGTGGAAAAATCATATTAAGGACTTCAGGCGTTTTTGAAGCGTTGTTTTCTAGAAAGCAAGCGCCGATACCATGGGTGCAGCAGCACAAAAGGAGGATGCCATGCCGGAATATCGTCTCACCCATTCGGTAACCGATCTCACCGGCAGGGAGTTACTGGCCGCCGGTACCCGCTTGACTCTGCCGGTCATGCAAACGCTTGCCGGCGAACACAAGACGGCCTTTCCTGCCTGTAACCTGCTGAGCTATTACCAGGTGAAGGCCGATATGTTGGATTTTTTAGCAGAGCCTCCCTATGATGTGATTTTTCACGGGGCCGATCGTCAGCAGGCCCTTTTTGATATCGCCGGCGATGTGGTCCTGCCTGAGCCGGTGCTGATGTCGCTCTATCATTTCCGTCAACTGGATTTTTACACCTATCGCCATATGCTTATGGTTTTCGCTCTTTCCATCCTTATCGCCCGGGAACTGATCGATGACCGGGCGGCCCTGCTGCAGGAGGTCATGGCCGGTCCCATTCATGATATCGGCAAGTTGTGCGTGCCGCCGGCCATTCTTACTAAAAAAACGGCGTTGACGCCCTCCGAGATTGTCCACCTGCGGCATCACGCCCTGGCCGGATACGTACTGCTGACCTATTTTTTCCGTGAACACGAGATCCTGGCGGCCCGGGTGGCCAGAGACCACCATGAGCGCAAGGACGGCAGTGGCTATCCGTTGGGAAATCCCATAGACAACCTGATGATCGATATCATCATGGTCAGCGACATATACGATGCCCTGATATCACCGCGTCCCTATCGCCCCGTGTCCTACGACAACCGGACCGCACTGGAAGAGATCACCCACCAGGCCGGGACGGGCATCATCAGCAAGACCGTGACCCGGGTACTGATTTCCCTGAACCGTCGTTCGAAGCCGCATTACAGCCGCTGCACCCTTTCCAGAGAACGCAGAGGGCAGCCGCCGCAGGACAACGTCTATGGAAGCAGGAGCTCAGACAGCGACGATCATGCGTAATGATGTCGACCCGGGTGACAGGATCGAATTGGCAACAATCCTGATGGAAACCGGTCGGGGCGGAGAATTGTGGGCATTTACACCTGGTTTCGCTTGTAAAAGTAGATGACCACCAAAAGCCGGGCTTTTTTTTCCCCCAGGCTTTTGCCGGCGTGGGGGACGTTGGAGTCAAAGTACACATTGTCGCCGGGTTCCAGGATCAGGGTCTGTTCTCCGTAGATGAATTCCAGGTGCCCGTCCAGGATGTACATGCACTCTTCCCCTTCGTGGGAATACATTTTGTGGATCTCGAACGGGGCGTGGATGATGAAGGGTTCCATGTTTTTGCCGGGTTTGCCGCCGGCCAGGACCTCGTAGTCATATCCGGCGAACTGGGGGGTCTCTTCGATGAGGTTGCGGTCAAAGGATTTGGACACAAACAGGCGGACATCTTCGGGCGGGGCCACGGTCTGGGACAGGATGGCGGTGACCGACACATCCAGGGCCCCGGCAATGCGGGTGAGGGTGGAGTAGGGCGGGGCTTTTTTGGAGCGCTCCACCTTGGACAGATACCCTTTGGTCAGGCCGGTGCGGCGGGCCAGTTCTTCCAGGGTGAGTTTTTTGCGGATGCGCAGGGTTTTGAGATTCCGGGATATGATCTGTTCATCCATGATGCCCGCTCCTGAAAAAAGACCGTGGGGTGACCCGGGGGAGAATGTTTTCTCCGAAAGGGATCACATACCCTTTGCCGGTCAATGCCGTGATCCAGGCCTGGATATCGGTCACCGGGGTGAACCCCAGGTCCCGGACCTGATCGTCGGGCAGATCCGAAACCAGGGAGACGTCAAACCGGTGCAGCCGGCCCCGGGAATACGAGATTATTGAATTGATGTTACATGGCGGTTTCCGGATGAAATACGTTGACTTCTTTTAAATCATCACCCAGATATTCCCGTTCATTGGGGCCCAAAATGCCCAGTGACAGGCAGATCAGGGTCCACATGTGAACCACGGGGTAATTGCCGCCATAATGTTCACTCAGTTCATGGATCTGGGCGTGACAGTTGTGGCACCCGGCAATGCAGTAGTCTGCACCCGTGGCTTTTATCTGGTCATCTTTGATTTTGCCGTATTGCAGGCGTTCATCCTTGAACCCGGACTGGAGGAATCCGCCGCCGCCGCCGCAGCAGTAGTTGTTGGAGCGGTTGGGCTGCATGTCGATGAAGTTTTCTTCGCCCACCACGGATTTGACCACAAACCGCAGGTCTTCGGCAATGGGATCCCCATAACTTTTGCGAACGATCTGGCAGGGGTCCTGCACCGTGAATTTGATGCCCAAATCCTTGTTCCAGTCGGAATTGACCTTGAGTTTGCCTTCGCGGATCCACTTGGCATAATACTCATAAATATTTTTTACTTCAAACTTGTGTTCCAGGTTGAATTTTTTCAGTCCGGCCCGGACTGAGAAAGTGACGTGCCCTCACTCGGTGTTGAGAAACGTTTTGCACCCCAGCTTGTTGGCCTGTTTGACACTCATTTCGGTAATATGCTTCCATCCATCGTCGTCCGCCAGGAACATGCAGTAATTTTCCCCGGCCCATCCTTTGCTGCCGTAGGTCCAGTCCACACCGGCCAGGTGCAGGATCTTCCACAGGGGGACCAGTTCGTCAGGTTCGGTCACCGGCTCCCGGGAATTCTGGTTCAGAAAGAATTCCGCGCCTTGCTTGTCAATGGGTGCCTCCATTTCGGCAAATTCCGGCTGGGCTTCCCGGTATTCTTCGAGCACATCCTCGACCACGAACTCGAAGTCCTCTTCCGTGGTGCCCATGGCAGAGGTGGTGTCGTTTTTCAATGCCATGTCGCAGGAACCCAGGATCCCTTTGGGGCGTTCTTCCCTGGGCCGCAGGGCCCGGGCGTTGAAAACCAGCTGGGGTATGTCGATTTTCATGGGGCAGACATAGATGCACCGCTGGCACATGGTGCACATCCAGGGCCAGTCGGAGGCGGCAATTTCCTCGTCCATACCCAGGGCGGCCATGCGCAGAAATTTGCGCGGGTCCATATCTCTCAAGCCTGTGGCCGGGCACCCTGATGAACAGGCGCCGCAGGTCAGGCAGGCGTTCAGGTTTCCGCCTTCCGGCAGAATTTCCTTGACCTTGTCAATAAACAAACTTCGGGCCTTTTTTTTGCCCAGTTTTATCACCGCTTCTGCCATGAATAGTTCCTTTCTTTATCAATCATCCGGTCAAATGATTTATATGGTTTATCTTTCAGTGTATGATTCGCACCCGACAACGGCAATCTTTAACATGTGTCAGACTCCTTGTTGTTATAGTTTGCCAGATGTAGATAACAATTTTATAATTGATATGTCAAGAGCACAATGAATGCGGATGTGACTTTTTCAGGAAGGGTTGCATGAAATGCAAATAGAAAGGCCGGCTTGACTTTTATGCGGGGTGATTTAAATTATGAACAATTTTTATTTGACTGAACGGCTGGATTTTATTCTACGGAGAGCATATACATGAAAACAGAAAAGCCGGAAAAAAGCGGTGCTTTTTCGCGTCAGGCATTTTACATGACCATTCTGATTTCCCTGACGGTCGGTTTCATTGCCGGGGCCGCCTATACCTCATTTAAACTGGCGGACGGATCGCCTGACGGTCATGATCGTGCCGTTCAAGCGCCGGCCGCCGATGGAAAGCCGGCCAGACCTGCCGGCAAAGACCCGGATGTGGATGCCAGAATCGCGGAACTGGAAGATTTTCTGGATCAGAACCCGAAAGATCCTGACGTCTGGGCTCAACTGGGTCATCTGTTCTTTGATACCCAACAATTTGACAAAGCGATCCAGGCGTATCAGCGATCTTTGGCCATCGAACCGGACAATCCGGCCGTGATCACCGATATGGGGGTGATGTACCGCCGCAGCGGGGATCCGGAAAAAGCGGTTCAAGCCTTTGATCAGGCGGTAGCGGTCTCTCCCGGATTTGAAACCGCTCTGTTCAACAAAGGCGTGGTGCTGATGGCGGAGATGAATGACCTGGAAGGCGCCATGGCCGCCTGGAAGGAACTGGTAAAGGTCAACCCGGATGCCACCACACCCAATGGTGAGAAAGTGGCGGACATTGTCGCCCGCATGGCATCACAGAATGAATGACCACCCAATGAAAGTTTGATTGGTTTCGTTGACAGGAGAAGAGTCATGAATGTGAACACCTTGGATACCATTGAAAAATTCGAGATTCAGACCTACCGGAAATCCGAGGACATGGACAAGAAAAACCATGTGCCGTTTTCCGGTTCCCCCAGAAAACATCCCTGGGATCCTGAGAAGATCATTTTGATTGTGGATCCGTTCACGGGCAATACCTTTTACTATGAATTCAAGATCAAGGATATCGGGTTTGCCGAAGAGCTGGCCAGCATGACCAACATCGACGGTGAGTCCGTGAGCATGGTCCGGATCTGGGTGAAAAAACAGAGTGTGGCCATTCAGTGCAGCCCGTTCCGGGTGGATGCCATTTCATTGTTCGAATAACCTGATCACCGGTTTTGCCGCGTCAGTGTCCGGCAGACCCGGCTGATCAGGCTGACCATGACCGGAATGCTGGCCAGCTCGACGTATTCATCCGGTCTGTGAGAGTTGGCGCCCACCAGGCCCAGCCCGTCAATGGTGGGAACGCCGGCCGAGGCCGTGAAATTGCCGTCGGAACACCCCCCGGTGGTGATGGCTTTCATGTCGATGCCCAGTTCTTTTGCCTGGCGGGTGATCAGCCCTTCAAGGGCCAGGCTTTCTTTTGTGGCAGCCATGGGGGGGCGGTCGATGTCACCGGTGATCCGGATCTGGGCGTCTTGACACAGCCGTTTTCGAGGCAGGCCGGCAAAAAAGGATTCCACCCGCGGTTTTTCTCCGGGGTCTAAAATCCGGACATCCACAGACGCCGTGGCAAGGGAAGGAATGATATTGACTTTGTCTCCGCCATGGAACACGGTCACCTGGGTGGATGTGCCGGTGTTTTCGTCATTGAGATTCTGGATCAAAGGAACCAGGCGGGCCAGTTCCACCACCGCGTTGACACCCTTGTGGGGGTCGGCCCCGGCATGGGCTTCTCTGCCCGTGACCTCGATGCGAAACCATCCCCCGCCCTTTCTCTGACTCACCAGACGATACTCCGGCCGGCAGGGCTCGAACACCAGGACATGGCGGCATTGACCCGCTGTCTCCAGAATCAGGGGGCGGGACTGTGCCGATCCGGTCTCTTCATCCCCGTTGAACAGTACACAGATGGACATGGTATCCAGGTCCCCGGTTTTTTTCAGGGTTTCCAGTGCGTGCAGGGCCACCAGCAAACCGCCTTTCATGTCACAGACGCCGGGTCCCCAGGCCCGGTCGTCATGAAGGGCAAAGGGCCGTTTGGCCGCCTCCCCTTTGGGAAACACCGTGTCCATGTGGCCTAAACACATCACGTCATAGGGCGGGGCGCCGATCGTTGCCTTGAGACAGGGCACCTGCCCGTTTCCCGGCATCAGGATCTCACAATTCATTCCAAGGCGCAAAAGCCGTTCTTCAAAAAACCGGGCCACGGTCAGGATGCCGGCCGTATTTCCGGAAGCGGAATCCGTGTTGACAACATCCGCAAAATCATGCAGAAACCGATCAATATCTGAAAATTCCATTCTTTTCTTCGTGCCCTCCGTGTTCTTCGTGGTAAAAAAAACAGCCGCAGTAAAACCGCAAGCAATATCAGGACCGCAGCGCCAGCTAATGCGCATGTCAGGAAACGGTTCCTTTGCCTTCGAGGTTTGCTTTATGTTTAAACCGGAGTTTAATAAAAAGTTCACCGGAACACAAGGCCGGATTTCCTTCTGTGCGGGTCAATCCCGCTTCGTTGCCCTGCCGGATTGAAAGTGGCGGATTTTCAGTTTTTGTGGTACTGTATTTGCTTGTAGTTCTGGTGGAGTAAAGATAAATGAGACACAGACAACATATGATCGCGGCAGGTGTTTTTTTCCTGGTGCTTGTTCTGGTGGGGATAGCCGGTTACCGGAATCTGTCATACAACTGGCAGTGGTACCGGGTGGCCCAGTATTTTTTTTTCTTTGAGCAGGGACGGTTCGTGCCCGGGGTCCTGCTGCAGGGGGTGTGGGTCACGCTGAAGATTTCCGGCATTTCCCTGGTGCTGTCTCTGATCATCGGGCTGGTGTCCGCCTTTGCAAGATTGTCTCCGTATGTGTCTCTGCGGGGGCTGGCCTGGTGCTACGTGGAGACCATCCGCAACACCCCGCTGCTGATTCAGATCTTTGTGATCTATTTTGTGATCTCTCCGGTGCTGGATCTGTCTGCCTTCAGTTCTGCGGTGATTGCCCTGAGCCTGTTCGAAGGGGCCTATTCTTCGGAGATCATCCGGTCGGGTATTGTCAATATCCCCAGGGGGCAATGGGAGGCGGCCCAGAGCATCGGTCTGCCGGTGTCCGTGATCTACCTGAAGGTCATCATTCCCCAGATGCTTCGCCAGACCCTGCCCATGCTGGCAGGGCAGAGCGTGTCCCTGATCAAGGATTCGGCCCTGGTCAGCACCATTTCCATTTATGATCTGACCATGCAGGGACAGAAAATCGTGTCTGAGACATTTTTGACTTTTGAAATCTGGTTTGTGGTGGCACTATGTTATCTGAGCATCACCGCCACGTTGTCATTCATTATCCGGCAGATCGAAAATCGGATACGCTTTGTGCATTAACATCAAATCTTTAGAAAGGAGAGAAAATGAAAAAACTATTCATCACCTGTATCATGGGCTTGACACTGCTGGTACCGTTCTTCTCCCCGGTTTCGGCCGGAGAGCTGGGAAATCAGCTGGCAAAGGAAAGCGTTGTTGAAAAAATTCAGCGGGATAAAGTCATCCGGGTGGGCATGTCCACGTTTGTGCCCTGGGCCATGAAAGACAAGCACGGAAAACTCGTCGGATTTGAAATCGATGTGGCCCGGCAGCTGGCCAAAGACATGGGCGTGGAAGTGGAATTTGTGCCCACGGCCTGGTCCGGTATCATTCCGGCGTTGATGACCGGCAAGTTTGATGTGATCATCGGCGGCATGGGCATTACCCCGGAGCGGAACCTCAAGGTGAACTTTACCATGCCATATGACTATTCCGGTATGTCCATGGTGGCCCACCGGAAAAAGGCGGAAGGGTTTTCAACACTGGATGATTTCAATAACAAGGATGTGAATATCGCCGTCCGTATGGGTACCACCGCGGAACAGGCCGCCAGAAAGTTTTTCCCCCATGCAAATTTGCGACTGTTTGAAAACGAAAGTCAGGCCCTGCAGGAACTGAACCTGGGACGGGTCCACGCCGTGGTATCGTCTGCGCCCATGCCGGTGTTCCATGCCCTGAAATATCCGGACAAGCTGTTTGTCCCTCTGAAAGAAAATTTTACCAAAGAACCCATTGGCTTTGCTATCCGCAAAGGAGATCCGGATGCCCTCAATTATTTCAACAACTGGATTGTCAACATGCATGCCAGCGGTTTTTTAAAGGAGAAAAAAGCGTACTGGTTTGAATCCACAGAATGGGAAGATCTTGTCAAGTAAACCTGCCATACGATTGACCCTGGTGGACCTGGCCGTTCTTCTGGCGGCGGCTGCCGGGGTCGTTCTCTTTTTTGTGCGCATGACCCAGGTCCTGGAGTATCAATGGGAATGGCAGGCCATTCCCGGCTATTTTATGTTCAGAGATCCCGAGACCGGCCGGTTTTCAGCCAACATGCTGCTCAAAGGATTCGGCGTCACCCTGAAGCTGAGTATCTGGTCCATGGTCCTGGGGTTTATTCTGGGGACCTTTTCCGGGATCATGGGGGCAAAGGGCGGTTTTTTCGGGCGCATGGTCAGTCGATTTTATGTGGAGACGATCAGAAATATCCCCTCCCTGGTCCTGGTGATCCTGTTTTATTATTTTGTGTCCTCCCAGTTCCTGGATGCCCTGGGGCTGGATCAATGGGTCCGGCGCCTGCCGGATCCCGCGGCCCGCGGGGTCTCTTTTTTTCTGGCCGGGGCCGGGCAGATCAATGCGTTTGTTTCCGCTGCCTGCGCATTGGCCATTTATGAAGGGGCCTATATCTCGGAGATAGTGAGGGGCGGCATCAATGGGGTCTCAAAAGGTCAGTGGGAAGCGGCCTGGTCCATGGGACTGTCCCAGGCCCAGACCTTTCGGCTGGTGGTGCTGCCCCAGGCGTTCCGGCGCACCGCGTTTCCTTTGGCCGGCCAGTTCATCTCCACCATCAAGGATTCCGCCATTGTCTCGGTCATCTCGGTCCAGGAGCTGACCTTCCAGGGGCTGGAGCTCATGGCGGCCACATTTCTGACCTTTGAGATCTGGATCACCATTACATTGCTGTATTTTCTCCTGACCTTTTCTTTGTCCCGGACCATCTCGTTTTTTGAAAAACGCCTGGCCATCCGTCAGTAATTTTATCTCCTTACCTTGTGTATGGCCTGGACCAGGGCCTGGATCTTGGGGCCGTCTTTTTTCCACATCCGGCATGAATCCACCAGAAATCCTTTTTCCTTGATATCTTCGATGCTGTCGGGCAAGGGTGCCGGCTCCCTGCGTTTTTCGGTCAGCCACCCGTGGACCACCTCCTGGGCCATGGCTTTGGTCAGGGTGGCCAGATGGGTGCAGCCTTTGGTGCCGCCCATGATTTCACTCACGCTGCGCGTGAACCCGGGTTTGATCTCCAGTCCGGCCAAAAGGGGCACCCGGTCCAGGGTGGTGCGGCAGTCTTCCATGGGAATGACGGGCATGTCCGCTTCCGCTTCAATGATGCGCAACGGGTCCGGGGCGATTTGGCAGAACAGGCGGATATGGTGGATGGTGCCGGGTTCCAGAACCTTGCCGGTAATGTCGAATATTTTTATATACCGGGTATCGATGAGTTCTCCTGCCACGATGACCTGGCTGTTTTCGTGGGGAAAGGTGGTCATCCGGATTTCCCGGGTATGGATCTGAAAGCGCTTTTTGACAATATCTGATAACATGTGAAAGGCCTCTATACATCGGTCGGGGGCAGTGAAAACAAAACGGACACCCGGGTGCTGCCGTCACAGGCCGGCCCGGGTTTTTCCCGGCAGCCTTCTTTGTTGCCCGGGCAGGTGTCGGATATTTCAGGCAGGCGGCTGCACCGGGTCGAGCTCATGGAGATCTTGAATTTGTAGCGTTCGGAAAAGATTTTCATGCGGAGCAGATCCGCCCCTTTTCCCCCGGCATTGAAATCGAACGGCTGTTTGGAAGAATACTCAAGGGTTTCCTGGGTGGTGAAAAACCCCTCGAAAATGCGTTTCTGGGCTTCCTTTGTCAAACCGATGCCCTGATCATGCACCACCAGTGCCACTTTGCGGCCGGTTTCATGGACCTGTACCTGGATGTCACAACCGTCAGGCGTGTTTTCCACGGCATTGCGGATCAAACCGTCCACCACCTTCTGCAGCGGGTCGTGAGGAATGCGGATGGACGGCACCGGTTCCAGCCGGGTGGTCAAATTCACATGCCGGTGGCTGAACATGGGCCGCAGGGCCTGAACCCGGCGATCTACAAACCGGTCCAGGCGGACATCAACGGCCTGCTGCTCCGGCGTTGAATAAATGTTGTCCAGGGTGTCTTTGACTTTCTGAACCACCCCGGCTTCTCCGGTTTCTTCGGCGATCAGCGATTCGAGCATATCCGCGCATTCATCAAATATCAGACCGAAAACCGGTGTGTGGTGAAACGATTTTTTTTCCAGAATATCATATACCTGGTCTTCAATATCGATCAGCCGTTTCAGATTCCGCTGCATACGGTCCAGGGTGGGGCGCCAGGTATCTTCGGGCAGTTCCGTGAGTTTTCTGGACAAAACTTTAATGGAACTGAGCAGCACCGCCACCGGGGTTCTGAGTTCATGGGACAGGTGGCTGATCAT
The DNA here is from genome assembly GCA_034522435.1 of Desulfotignum sp. GTDB lineage: Bacteria > Desulfobacterota > Desulfobacteria > Desulfobacterales > Desulfobacteraceae > Desulfotignum. The sequence continues at coordinate 187,448 of JAXHLJ010000004.1, read as the reverse complement.
TTTGTCCTTTGCGGCGTTCAGGCTTTTGAGTTCTGCATTGGCTTTTTTCAGTTCTTCAGATACCCGGGCGTTTTCAATGGACAGGGCCACGGTGGCGGCAATGGTGCCTAAAATACTCAGGTCGGTCTGGTCGAATGTACCTTCTTTTTTGTTGTCCGCCGAGATGACCCCGATGATCCGGGTGTTGGACTGTAACGGCACGACCATGACATTTTTGATGCGATATCCGATTTTTTCATCCCGGCGTTTGAATGTGTCATGGCTTTCTTCAGGAAGATAATTCATGATCAATGGTTTGCCGCTTTTGACCACGTCTCCGGACAGCAGTTCATCCACGGGAAACCGGGTTTTTCTGACCCGTTCCCGGGTGGTGGGGTCATCATGGGCGATGCTCAGGACATGGAACTCCTCTCCTTTGTCATCCAGCAGCATGACATTGGCCCCCTGGGTTCCCAGCAGTTCTTTGATCTCATTGCTGATATATTCCAGCAGCCGGGGAAGCTCGGGGTATTGGGGCAGGGCCTGGCTGATGCGGTTGATGGCGGCCTGGTTCCGGTCGATGCGTTTTTCTTTTGTGATATCCCTAAACACCATCACCATTCCGGCCGGCTTGAGGTCTTCATCCCGGTCGATGCCTACCCGGACGACCACATCCAGGACCTGTCCGGTTTTGGTCAGCCGTTTGGTGGTCAGCTTGAGCACATTTCTGTTCGGGGGCAGGGCCTTGATTTTTCTGGCAAGTTCCGATTGCAGGTGTGCCGGAATATATTGTCTGCCACCGGTTCCTTTGAGTTCTTCCGGGGTCCAGCCGAATGTCTGGGTGAATGCCGGATTCACATAAGAGATCAGGCCCTGGGTGTCGCGTATCAGCACCGGATAGGGGATGAATTGAAGAAACCGGCGGTGGTATTCAGCGGCGACCCGGTCCTTTTCCCAGAGCGATTCCTGTTCAGCCAGCCGTTCTTCAAGCGTTTCGATTTTCTGCAGCAGCAAATCCGGTGTGGTGGTGTCGGTCATAAGTCTCCTGAAAAATTCATGCAAACAATACCAGGCTGGCGGCCATCACTGCCATGCCGGCCACGACCCCGTACATGGCAATGTGGTGTTCCCCGTATTTTTCCGCTGTGGGCAGCAGTTCATCCAGAGATATGAAAACCATGATGCCGGCCACTGCGGCAAACATCACTCCGAACAGGGTATCGGTAAAATAGCGCAATACCAGAAAATACCCGATCACCGCCCCTGCCGGTTCGGCCAGACCGGACAGAAACGACAGGCCAAAGGCTTTTTTGCGGCTCCCCGTGGCATAAAAAATCGGGACGGAGACGGCGATCCCTTCCGGAATATTGTGAATGGCCACAGCGACGGCGATGCTCATGCCCAAAGCCGGGTCTGCCAGCGCCCCCACAAAGGTGGCAATGCCTTCAGGAAAGTTGTGGATGGCGATGGCAAGGGCTGAAAAAATGCCCATGCGGTGCAGGTTTTTTTTGTTTATTGTGAGATCCCGGTTTGGAATATCCTCCACATCCCTGATTTCATGGGGGTTTTCAAAATCGGGAACCAGAAGGTCAATGACTGCGATGAGCACGATACCGCCGAAAAAGGCCAGGGTGGTTATCAGATATCCCTGAAAAGGACCCAGGGTTGCTTCCAGGGCGTCTCTGGCTTTGACAAAGATTTCCACTAACGAGACATAGATCATGACACCTGCGGAAAATCCCAGAGATGCCGTTAGAAAACGGGTGTTCGTGGTTTTGGCGAAAAACGCCAGGGCACTGCCGATGCCTGTAGACAGGCCGGCCATCAGCGTGAGGGAAAAAGCGAAAAGTACCGTACCGGCATCATATGCCATGGTCGGAAATCTCCTTGAAAGGGTCATCTCCGGGTGTCAAACAGTTCGGCAGACCGGTCGATTTGCCGGTTCCAGTCTAAGTGCCGTTTACGGGTTGTAATAATTTTTTGAGGGTCATGTCAATACACATTCACACGGGACGGCTTGAATCCCGGCATTCTGTGCTTTTTCCCCACGGTCTGATCCAGGGCGAAGCTGTCCAGAAAGTGACGGACATTGCCCGTGACAAAAGGGATGAGATGAATGTGCTGTTCCAGAATCAGGCTGGCAGGCGTTTTTGAAATGGCACCACATACCAGGGTGGTCACATGGTGTTCTTTCAGCGTATGAATCAGGTCAACCGGGGATTCCGGGTCAAAAGCGGTATAATATTGACCGGAAATTTTTTTGTTTGTGATTTCCGCCACCAGCAGGGTGCTGGCCGCGTCAAACACCGGAGATATCCGGTTTCCCCAGACGGTAACAGCCAGTTTCACAAGAATGCCTCCACATACCGGGTTGGTGTTCTGTTTCAAGCCTGACACAAGATCAATGCAAGGGTTGTGCCGCAATTTATCTGAATGTCCGGGAACCGGAAAAAAACGGCGCTGCTTCAAAAGGTTGGATTGTGCGTGATGGTCGGCCTGTTTTCGAAGGAAAGTATGCAGATGCCCGCAACGATCGGAGTCGCAAAAACAGGACTTTATAGAGGGAAAGGGTTGCAATTATAATTTGATGCCCAGTTTCTTGATCTGCCGGAACAACGTACTCTTATGAATACCCAGATCTTTGGCGGCGGCGTTTCGGTTGTAGTTGTTTCTGGCAAGCGCTTCCGAAATCATGTTGATCTGTGCCGCTTTCACCGGATCATCCACGGGTTGTTGTGTGGATGCCTGTTTCCGGGATAGAAACGCAGGCAGATGTTCGCAGGTGATGGTCCCTTCCTGGCACAGCACAAAAGCATGTTCGATGATATTTTCCAGTTCCCGGATGTTGCCGGGAAACGTGTGAGACATGAGAATGGTCAGTACGGCCTGGTCGATTCCCTGGAGGTGTTTGCCCTGTCGCAGGTTCAGTTTTGAGACGAACCGTTCCACCAGCAGCGGCACATCCTCCATGCGCTGCCTCAATGGGGGGAGAAACAGCCTGACCACGTTGACCCGGTAATACAGGTCCTGCCGGAACTGCTCGGTTTCCATCAATTCGGACAGATTTCGATTGGTGGCCGCGATGATCCGGACATCGGTCTGTTCTTTTTCCACACCGCCCAGAGGGATGTACTCATGTTCCTGAAGCACCCTGAGCAGGCTGACCTGAAACGCCTGGCTGGTGTCCCCGATTTCATCCAGAAATACCGTACCGCCTTTTGCCAGCGCGAATTTGCCGGGCTTGTCCTTGACCGCATGGGTGAACGCCCCTTTTTTGTATCCGAACAGTTCAGATTCCAGCAATGTGTCGGGCAGGGCCCCGCAGTTGATGGCCATAAACGGTTTGCCCTTTCTGGGACCCATGTTGTGAATGGCTCTGGCCATCAGCTCTTTGCCCGTCCCGGTTTCTCCTTCAATGAGCACGGTGGCGTCGGACTGGGAGATCTGGGGCAGGATGTTGAAAATTTTTTTCATGGCATTGCTGTTGCTGACAATGTCCTCCACATGAAAGCTGGCGGTCAGCTGCTTTCGCAACTCTTCCACCAGGGAAAGATCCCTGAAGATTTCCACGCCGCCCAGAACGTCGCCGTTTTTGTCGATGAGCAGAGAAGTGGACACGGAGATGGGGATTTTCTTCTGGTTCGAATCGATGATATACGCGGAAGTGGACACATAGGGTTTGCCTTCTTCCATGGTTTTTTTCAAGGCGCACTCGGCCTCGCACATGTTGGACCGGAACACATCCCAGCAATGCCTGCCGATGGCATCTTTCCGGCTGATGCCCGTAATCTTTTCGGCGGCCCGGTTGAACGAGGTGATTTCCCAGTTGTAGTCAATGGTGAACACGCCGTCGGAGATGCATTCCAGAATAATCTGGGTGGCTTTTGTTGTCAGGGGCCCGGATATTTTTTTGGGGTCGATCATGAGCCATCGTTTCCTTTTCGGCGTTTCGTCAACTGCACTACTAGATCAAGATAATGGCGTTTACAGAAATTTTCAACCTCGGTCATATGAAAAAACGCCCGGACAAAGTCGATGTCACCGGTGGCAAACACCCCATGACCATAGACAATCACGGTGTCGGACGTTTCACATGCCAACGGCAGGGTATGGCAAAGCCCGAAGGGTCCGGTACCCACCTCACCGGCAATGATCGGAATGTCACCGATATGCCGGGGAACCGGACAATGGGTATGGCATCGGGTGTTGAATGCGCAGGCGGCTTTCTGGTCCGGATCGCAGTCCATGGACAGGATCACGCTGAACCGGGGGTGTCCGTGGAGAATGGCCCGGCATCCGGTACGGGCAATGATCTCCATGTGGGCGGACAGTTCGCTGGAGGCGGTCATGCCCGCGGAGGTGGAACCGTCCAGGGGCACCGGGTCAATGCATCCTTCCAGTTCATCTAAGGCCGCGCCGGTCTGACTGATATACAGGATGTCGTCCAGGCAACAGGAAACATTGCCGAAATAGGAATCCACCAGCCTGTCTGTCACCACCTGCTTTCCGGCCTGGGACATGGCGGCGGTCACCCGGGCCTCAGAAAAGAAAGGGCCCGGCATCAGAAAGGATGCGTGAGCGGTGCCGCCGGCCCCGGGCTCTTTTAAAAAAGGCAGAACCTGTTGATACACCGCATCCATCTCTGGATCAATCTGATTGGTTTTCAGCAGGGACAGATAATCGGAAAAAAACTTTACAAAACAGGCAAAACATACGGAACTGATATGAACAAACCCCTGTTCCGGGGTGATTGTGCCCGGTGCAATGATGGCGGGGTCCGAAGATGTCCCGTCAGCGTTCCGGGTCTGAATGACCACGGTTTTTCTTTGGGAAAGCGCCTGAACAATGGCCTGGGCGTCAAACACATCCACCACGGGCAGGTCGTGAAGAAACGTCCGTGTCTCACAATCTTCAGGCGTGATCCGGCCCGATGCGTTCAGTGCCCGGCCGGCCAGAAATCCGATGATCCGGTCATGGGGCGGGCAGGGCCTGAGATATGCCAGGGAATTGATGTTCAAATGATGGAAAACGTGAGTTAAAACCGGGATTTCAGGCGCCGGCCGGTTCCATGTCAATGACCGGTCCCATCCCCCGATCAACGGGGTGTTCGGCCCATCGGCCGCTGCCAGACCGGCATGAACGAGTTTGTCGCTGTATTTTTTCAGCAGATCATCCATGGCGGTCAATCCCCAGTCGTTCCGCAGTGTCTTGTTTGGGCAGGCCGTCTTCGGTGAGTTCCCGCACCGCGTAATACGCGGATCTGGCCGACAGAAACGCGGTCCGGTCGATGGGCGGGACAATAAACCGGTCACACCCGGTACCGGGCTGGTCGAAAAACCGGTCCGGCAGGGTATCGTGCCGGGCATCAGCTCCGTTCAGACTGTTGATGATGCGTTCATTGTAAATGATTTTTTCGCCCGCAGCCAGAAGGTCCCGGGCCGTGACCGCATTTCCGGTGACGGCATGGACCGCCCTGGCATACTCTTCTAAACCGGCGGCAAAAAAAGTGAATTTGCAGGCGGTCAGGGAATCCACCACTGCATTGAGATCTTCGGCGATTTTGATGATCCTGGCTTTTCCGGAAAAAGAGAACCGGTCCGTGGCCACGGGTTTGCGCAAAATTTCATGGGAAATGGGATAGGCCCGCAGATGGCACCCGCCCCGGGTCGCCACGGCATAGCCCAGCGCCATGCCATACGCCCCTCGCGGGTCATAGGCCGGCAGTTCCAGACCCTTGACCGTCATGGCGGTTTCCGGATGTCCCATAAATCGGGCATACCGGGCCGCCCCGTGTTTCAGGTCCCGGCCGTCTCCCCGGTCCAGTGCCGTATCCTTCAGAAGGGCCAGCAGGGATTGCGGGGTGAAATTCTGTCTGGTTATTTCCCGGTAACAGGCCAGGGTGGATGCCGCGGAAATAGTGTCCATGCCCAGGCGGTTGCACAGCTGGTTGGCCGCGGTCACCGCCTGGATGTCATCAAGCCCGATCAGGGCCGTGAAATGGGACATGGCTTCAAATTCTGGAACCGGGGCCCCGGGATCGGATTGCGTGGCGATTTTTTTGCACAGGATGTGGCACCCTTTGCAGCCGTGCCGTCTGGGCAGATAAGTGGTGGCATAGGCATGGGCATTCAGGCGGGAAGCGGCGGCAAACCGGGTGGCAGTGAAATTGTGCGTGGGCATCATGCTTCGGTTGTCCATCAGATCGTACAGGGCGCCCGTGCCCAGGCGGGAAATGCCGAACCGGCCCATGAGCGCGGGCGAAGCTGCCGTGAGCCGGATAATGTCGGCCCGGGCCTGTTTGAGCCGGTCCGGATATTTGACCCGGGTGCCACCGGTGCCGGACACCCGGATATATTTGACCTTTTTGACACCCAGGCTCAAGCCCAAACCGGTGCGGCCGGCGGCATGGTACCGGTCCGTGATCACGGCCGCGAACCGGACCCCGTTTTCTCCGGCCGGCCCGATACAGGCCAGACCGGCTTTTCCCGGGGTCAGTGTATCATACAGCGTGTCCGTGGGCATCCCCCATAAATGGGTTGCAGAAACCAGGGTAATGCAATCGTCCTGGATTTCGATGCCCACCGGCGTGCCGCTTTTCCCGGTGATGACCACGCCGTCCCAGCCGGCCCGTTTGAGCTGTACCCCGATTTTGCCGCCCATGGACGCATCCCCCACCAGTCCGGTCAACGGAGAGATCGACATCATGTGGCAGCGCCCGGAGGTCGGGGCGATGGTGGCGGTCAAAGGACCGGTGAACAGGCAGACCGGCATGTCCTCATGATCCCAGGCCAGACGGGCGGCCGGCCGGACAAACAGACCCCCTAAGCCCCTGCCGCCGATGTGTCCGGCACAGGTTTTTGGGGACAGCGACAGGGTGCTAATCCGGTGCCGGGTCAGATCGATGAGTGCAATGTGTCCGGTCCACCCGTACATCACGTCAGAAATAGACCGGATTCCAGACCATGTTGTCGATCAGGGTGTTGAGTCTCTCCGGATCATTGTTGTGCCTGAACCGGGAAAATGCGCATCCCTTTTCGTTCACGCCGGCATTGATGGCTTCGGCCCCCACCTGTTTGGCCACGGCAATGGACACTTCCCGCAACTGATCCAGGGGCGGGCACAGAATCCCGTCTGCCAGGTCCTGATCCGAGATGAATTCGGCCACGGCATGGGCGGCTGCGGAGAAAAAGACCGGCAGCACCCGGGTGGCGCCCGAAGCAATGATTCCCAGACCGATTCCCGGGAACACAAAGGCGTTGTTCATCTGACCGATGCGGTATTGTTTATTGCCGTGGGTCACCGGGGCAAACGGAGATCCCGTTGCCACCAGAGCTTTTCCGTCGCTCCACCGGTACAGATCCGCAGGCGCTGCTTCCGTATTGGTGGTGGGGTTGCTCAACGGCAGGATGACCGGTCGGTCGGAGTTCTGCATCATCGCGTCCACAATGGGTTGATCAAAGCAGCCGGGCTGGCCGGATGTGCCGATGAGCACCGTGACTTTTTCATGAAGAATGACATTTTTCATGGTGTTGTCAGACGGTGATTTCAGCCAGGGCATTCCGGCCGGATCTTGGGCGAATTTGTGCTTGTAGCTTTCCAGCTCCCGGTCCGTGGTCACCACACCCCTGGAATCCATGGTGAAAATCCGTTTTCTGGCCGCTGTTTCATCCATGCCCTGTTCTTTCAGTTCGGTCCAGATCTGTTCGGCAACGCCCACGCCCCCGGCACCGGCGCCGTTCACCAGAAACACCTGGTCGGTGAGTGATGCATTTTTGGTTTTCATGGCAGCCAGAATGCCGGCCAGGGTAATGGAACCGGTGCCCTGAATATCATCATTAAAAGAAATCACCTGGTTCAGATATTTGTCCCGCACGGAAAAAGCGGTCTGCTTGGAAAAATCCTCCCACTGGCACAGGGCTTTGGGGAACACTTTTTTAAAAGCCGTGACGAATTTTTCAATAAACAGGTCATAGTCCTCCCCTTTCAGCCGTTTGCTGCGCCATCCAAGATATCCGGGATCATCCAGCAACGCCTGGTTGTTGGTTCCCACATCCAGGGAAATGGGCAGGCAGTGCCAGGGAGCGATGCCCGCGCCCTGGGTATACAGCATCAGTTTGCCCAGACAGATGGGAATGCCGCCGGCCCCCTGGTCCCCTAAACCCAGGATACCCTGGTTGTCCGTGACCACGGCGACCCGGATATCCTTGTCCGTATAGTTGGCCAGAATGTATTCCGCATAGTCGATATTGTCGGGAAACAGATGGATGCCGTTGGCCCGGCGGAACATGCTGGAATACTGCTGGCAGGCCAGACCCACGGTGGGGGTGTAGATGATGGGCAGAAACTGGGTGACATCGCTGGCGATCACGGCATGGGCCAGGACCACATTCCGGTCGTAAAGACTTCTGACATAGATGAATTTTTCGATATCGGTCTCTTTTTTTGCAATGATGTCCAGGCTGTTGTGCACCTGTTCCTCCAGGGTTTTGACCCGGAAAGGAAGGTATCCGCTCAGCTTGAGGCGGACCCTTTCTTCAATAGAGAATGCCGTGCCTTTGCTGATGTTGTTGAACCGCAGAATGTCGAATCCCCGGAGGTTGATGGTCACGCCGGTGGTGTTGCCGTATTCACCGTATTCAAATTCATAATGATTGATTTCCATGGTGTGTGGATTCCCTTAAATTGTTTGGTTGAATAATGAAAAAAACCAGACAATTATAACACAGATTCTTTATAGATAAAACGGGGATCGTCAAGTTTCAGTCATATTATTCCTGCTGTTTGCGTAAATCCTTGCGCAGAATTTTGCCCACATTGGATTTGGGGAGTTCTTCTTTAAATTCCACGGCCACCGGCAGCTTGTATCTGGCCAGGCGTTCGGCACAGTAATCGATCACCTCTTTTTCGGTCATGGCCTGGCCCTGCTTGAGCACCACGAACGCTTTGATGGATTCCCCGCGCTTGGGATGCGGGATGCCCACGGCACAGGCTTCCAGAATTTTGGGGTGTTCATACAGCACTTCATCGATGTCCCTGGGATAGACATTGAACCCGCCCGAGATGATCATGTCCTTGATGCGGTCCACGATGAAGAAATAGCCGTCTTCATCCATTTTCGCCACATCACCGGTGCACAGAAATCCGTCTTTGGTCAGGGTTTTGGCCGTTTCTTCGGGTTTGTTCAGATATCCTTTCATGATCTGGGGTCCCCGGATGAGCAGTTCCCCGGCTTCCCCTGCGGGCATCTCTTTGGTACTGTCTTCCAGATCCACGATCCGGCATTCCGTATCCGGCAGCGGAACCCCGATGCTGCCGGCTTTCCGCTGGCCCCGGAAAGGATTCACATGGGTCACCGGAGACGATTCCGTGAGACCGAACCCTTCCACAATAATGGAACCGGTTTTGTTTTCGAACTTGTTGATCACTTCCAGGGGCAGGGGGGCGCTTCCGGAAAAGCAGCCTTTGATGCTGGTCAGATCCATGTGTTCCAGATCCGGGTGATCCAGTATGCCGATATACATGGTGGGAACCAGCGGTGCGAACGTGACCTTGAATTTGCTAATGGCTTCCAGTAAAGGTTCGGCCTGGGGTTTGGGTACCAGCACATTGGTCCAGGCCAGGCGTATGGCCAGGTTCATGGATACGGACATGCCGAAGACATGAAAGAAGGGCAGGGCCCCGAGCATGATTTCAGCCCCTTTGTCAAATTCTGGAAACCAGGCCTCGATCTGTTGAATCTGAAAGGAGATGTTTCCATGGGTGAGCATGACGCCCTTGGAAACGCCGGTGGTGCCGCCGGTGTACTGATACATGGCCACATCATCCATGGTCAGCTCAGCCTGGGTGTTGTCCGGACTGTATTTGGACATGATATCCTTGAACGCAAAAAGATCCGGTGCCGGAGATACCTCTGCGGCCAGGCCTTTTTTCTTGGCCACCAGCGGAAACAGCAGGCGTTTGACAAACGGCAGAAAATCGCCGATGGACGTGTACACAATGGTTTTGATCCCGGTTTTTTCCCGCAGTTTCACCATGCGTTCGACCAGCAGATCCAGGGTGATGAGAAATTTGGATCCCGAGTCCGTGAACTGGTGTTCCAGTTCAGGGTCCGAGTACAGCGGATTGTTGAACACAACGATTCCGCCGATTCTCAGAATGGCGTAATAGGCCACGACACAGGGGATTACATTGGGCAGAAGAATGGCGACACTGTCCCCTTTTTTGATGCCGAAGTCCTTGAGCGCGGCAGCAAATTTTCCGACCATCTCGTCCAGTTCCCTGAAACTCACGCTGTAACCCTGAAAAATCAGGGCCGGGTGGTCCGGAAACCGGGCGGCCGATTCCTTGAGAAATTGCGGTACCGGGATGTCTTTAAAATCGATGGTATCCTGAATCGTCGGTTCATAGGCATTCAGCCAGATTTTTTTTGCATACATGCTTTGGTCGGCCAAGGTCGGCTCCTTTCAAAAAAAGTAAAATTTTCCCGTCGGAAAAACCGGGGTCTTGTCGGAATTAACCAAACAGGGAGTTCTTTCGGCGGGTTCTGCCTGAAACGGTCTGACCCAGGATCCAGCCGAACAAAATCACCCCGAAGCCGGCCAGAAACCATTTGATCATGCCGGTTTTGAACAGGGTTGCAGATTTTTTTTCCAGTTGTTCGACCTGAAGAGACAGTTGCGTGTTCTCGTTTTCCAGGTCCTTGTTTTTCTGCAGAACCTGAAAAAGATCTTCGGTGTTCTCAGACATGGCGGCCATCTTGTCTTTGAGTTGTTTATGGCCGTCTGACAAAGTGTTGAACTGTTTTTCCAGGGCGGTATATTCCTCTTTCATGGTTTCGATGATTTGGGCTTTGGGTGTTTCAAAGGTGACAAACTGCCTGTCCACCCAGCCGGTGTCTCCGGAAGACAGCCGTACTTTGTAATAATTGCCTTTTTCATCCAGAATGGTCAGCCGGGTGTTGCTTTCCAGTGTTTTCAACACCTCGTATGAAGGGCCCGGTCCCTGTCTGAAGGTGAGAACCAGCATATCGGTGACATAACCGGTACGGGACTGGGTATATCCGGACACCCCGCTCAAAATTAGGCTCAGGCTGATAAAAAGAAAAGTGAATAGACGCATGTGACCTCCGGGTTGTTTTTTTTTGTTTCAATAACAATCCCGGAATTATTTTACAATACCCTGAAGGAAAACAAGGAAAAAAACTTGCTAAATTCAGGAAAACATGGGTATCAAAAGGGATGGATTCGCACAAATGAAGCAGGAACGGAATGGATCAGTCGCTGTATCGAAAATTGTGTGTGGCAAACATCATGAACGGGGTGACCGAGGGATTGTCCAAATTCTCTCATCCCAGCCGGGTGGCACTGGTTTTTGCACCGGATCCGGACGATCCCCTGATGGTCATGGATCCCCAGGACCTGCTCAGGGGACACGGGGTCAAGGTTCACACCATGTTCAGCTCCAAAGAAAACGGGTGGCGGTCCCGGATCAACACTGCAATCCACGGTCAACCCCGGGGACATCAGGTCCCTGAAAATGATCTGGCCCTTTCCGGCCTGATTTCCTACGGATGCGGCTGCAGTGAATTTTTTTATCAGGCCTGGTTTACGGAACACCATCCGGATCTGTGTTCCATTTATCCGACCCAGCGATGGCTGGAACAGGCAGCCACACTTCTGATGCATGATTACAACGGCCGCAGTGCACCGGTCAATTCATCGGAATACGTGCTCAAGAATTACGCACTTCAGGCCATTGCCGACCATATCGTGGATGCGCGGGACCGGAATTTGACCCATGACAGCCGGCTTCAGGTGCCTGCGATCCTGAACAATGTACTGGATCTTTCCAAAACCAAGGAAGAAGGGGTCTGGCCCAGGGGGGCATTGTTTTTCTGTGATTCCGATCAGGTGGGAAAAATCGAATTCATCACCCGGATACAGAAACATCAGCGGCCTCAGCTGTTTGACATCAAACATGTGCGCAAGCTGCTGGTGGCGGTGGAAGATTCCGACCGGAAACTGGTGTCTGATGGAAAAACCATTATCGGGATTACGGATGGTCCGGTTCCCGATGATGCGATTGCAGTCGATTTCAAAGGGGATTACGGGTTTCTGGATATCAAGGATACCCGGATCGCTTCTTTTTTTGACGGCAGTTTTCATTCCATCACCCGGGAGGCCAGGCTGGTGGAGCTCGAAGAACTGCTTCTGGATACGGATGTGGAAACCGTTGCCGCCACGGTTCTTTTTCACGTGATTTCCCGTCTGGTGCACAGTGCCGGCCGCAGCCGCCATGGGTGTACCCTGGTGATCGACCTCAATGATCCGCCCATGCGGCTGTCCGGCCATGTGCTGGATCCGCCGCTGAGCCTCATGGAATCCCGGAATTTCGAACTGGCCTGCTCGCTGCTGAAAATCGACGGTGCGGTTCACCTGACTTCAGACAGCAGCATCCATGGGTTTGCCTGTCTTCTGGACGGCAAAACCATTGACTGGGAGAAAATGGCCCGGGGCGCCCGATACAATTCCGCATTGCGTTTTTCCGCAGCCAATTCAGGCATCATCGTGGTGGTGGTGTCGGCGGACCGTCCGGTATCCATTATTTATAACGGCATTGAAATCAGTGCGTTCAGCAGCTGGCGTCCTGTCAGCGGGCATACACCGGAACCGGAGGTTCTGGATAATTTCTTAAATGGAGTCAACTTATGAGTCACAGTCACGAACATACCCATACACACGCGCATGATCATTCACATCCCCACGGTCATGACCACTCTCAGGATCATGACCATTCTCACGGACATTCACACGATCACGGGCAGACCCATGGCAACCAGCCGGAGATGTCCACAAAAGAAAAGATCGGCGTGCTGTTGTCCCATTGGGTGGATCACAATGACAGTCACAAAGACAATTATTATTCCTGGGCCGAAAAAGCGGAACAGGCAGGTCTGGAGGAGATTGCCGCCCATTTGAAACAGGCCGGGGATTTGTCTGAAAAGGTGACCGGGCAACTCAGGCAGGCCGGAGAAAAGCTGGGTGGATAAAGCGGTCCGGCATCTGGCCGGCCAGCGGCTGATGCTGGGATTTGACGGCACCCGGTTCAATACGGAACTGGAAACGATCATCCACCGGTTCCAGGCCGGCGGGATCATTTTGTTTCGTCAGAATATCGTTTCCCCGGAGCAGGTGGCACAGCTGTGCGCCGATGCCCAGTCGTTTGCCGCGTCCTTGGGTCAGCCCCCGCTGTTCATTGCCGTGGACCAGGAAGGCGGGGTGGTGTCCCGGCTGCCCGAACCGTTCACGCAGTTTGACGGCAATCCTTTTATCCGGAATCGGGAAGAGGCAAAACGGTTTGCCCGGATTACGGCCCGGGAACTACAGGCCGTGGGGATTAACATGAACCTGGCACCGGTGGTGGATGTGGTGTCGGATCACACGGATTCCATCATGAAAACCCGGGCGTTTCCAGGGGAAGCCCAAACCGTGGCAGACCTGGGTGTCTCCGTGATTCAGACCCTGCAATCGTGCGGTGTCATGGCCGTGGCCAAGCATTTTCCCGGTATCGGCCGCACCCGGCTGGATTCCCACCATCTGCTGCCGGTCCTGGATGCCGCACCGGCCGAGCTTCAGGCCGAAGATCTGCTCCCGTTTGAAGCGGCGGTGCGCGCAGATGTGTCCGGCATCATGGTGTCCCATATCCTGTGCACACAACTGGACCCCCGGTGGCAGGCCAGCCTGTCCGTGACCATCGCCCGGGATATGATCCGGCAGGACCTGGGATTCAACGGCCTGGTGCTGACCGATGATCTGGACATGAAGGCCATAGACCATGACATGGACACCTGTATGGGCCGGATACTGGCAGCCGGAATTGACCTGGCCCTGGTGTGTCACCAGGGCCCCAATATCGAAACGGCATTCAATGCCCTGGCCCGGCGGCTGGAAACGGATCAAAAGGCGGGGGACAGGGGGCGGGTGTCTCTGGAAAGAATTTACCGGTACAAGAAGATGTACCTGGGATGGCACCAGCCTGACAGCATTTGAGTCGGGGGAAACGCTGCGGTCAGGCCGATAAATTCAAGGCCCTGGAAAACACGTCATCCTCCAGCCCGCAGGTCTGGCCGTCCCGGATCATGACCGCGCCTCTGGCCGCCACCATGGCGGCATTGTCCCCGCACAGGGACAATGGCGGGGCAATCACCCGGATCTGTTGTCGGGCGGCCCGGCGGGTCAGGGCCGTCACCAGGGTCTGATTGGCGGAAACACCGCCGGAAATACCGATCTGCCGGCAGTCCCGGAACCGGGCCGCGGCCAGCAGTTTTTCGCACACCACATCAATCACCGCCGCCTGAAACGCGGCCGCCACCCGGGCCCTGTCTTGATCGTTTTGCAGCGGATGGTCGTGAACATACCTTGCCACGGCGGATTTAAGCCCGGAAAAGCTGAAGTCGAAACTGCCTTTTTCCAGCAGGGATCTGGGAAACGTGATGCCGCCGGGGTCACTGTTTTTTGCCATGGCCTCGATCACCGGCCCGCCGGGATATCCCAGGCCCAGGGTCTTGGCGACTTTGTCAAAGGCTTCGCCGGCGGCATCATCCCGGGTCTGGCCCATCAGTTCGAACCGGTTGTCCGACAGCACATGATAAATATTGGTATGCCCGCCCGAGACCACCAGGGCGATGAACGGAAACTCGGGAGCCGGCCGGCACAAGCGCAGAGAATGAATATGGGCTTCCAGGTGGTTGACCCCGGCCAGGGGCAGGTTCCGGGCCCAGGCAAAGGCTTTGGCAAAGGAAAATCCCACCAGCAGCGCCCCCACAAGACCCGGCCCCTGAGTGGCGGCAACGCCCTGAATATCATCGACGGCGATGCCGGCTTCCTGAATCGCTTCTGTCACCACCGGGACGATGGCCTCGACATGCATGCGGGAGGCCAGTTCCGGCACCACCCCCCCGTAAGGTTTGTGCGCCGCCACCTGGGATGCGATCACAGAGGACAGGATCCGGTCGGCACCTGCCACCACGGCGGCCGCGGTTTCATCACACGAGGATTCAATACCCAGAACGTACATACATGATCAGATCCACTGGACCTGCTTTTCGTTGTCCTTTCTGTCGGCGACTTCACCGATGAAATAGGCGGGTTCGTTCATGGCGGTCAGACGGTCCATCATATCCTGGGCCGATTTTTCAGGCAGGACCATGATCATGCCGATGCCGTTGTTGAAGGTGCGCTGCATTTCCGTGTCGCTCACATGTCCCAGCTTCTGGAGCAGATCGAAGATAACGGGTCTTTCCCAGGCATCTTTGCGGATCAGAATTTTGCAGGCGTCGGGAATCACACGGATGATGTTTTCATCGATGCCGCCGCCGGTGATATGCGCCAGCCCGTGGACGGGCAGGTCGCGCATCAGATTGAGAATACTGGACACATAGATGGTGGTGGGCCGTAACAGTTCCTCGCCCAGGGTGGTTCCCAGTTCCGGTATCTGTGTGTTCACGTCATATTTGCAGTGATCAAAGAAAATCTTTCTGACCAGGGAAAATCCATTGGAATGAATGCCGTTGGAAGCCAGACCGATGAGCTGGTGTCCGTGCCGGATATAGGACCCGTCGATGATTTTGTCGTTGTCGACAATGCCCACGGCAAATCCGGAGAGATCATATTCCCCGGGTTGATAAATACCGGGCATTTCAGCGGTTTCTCCGCCGATCAGGGCACATCCGGCCTCGGTGCAGCCATGGGCGATCCCTGTGATGATCTGTTCCGCCACGGTGTTGTCCAGCCGGCCCATGGCCAGGTAATCCAGGAAAAACAACGGCTTGGCGCCTTGAACAATAATGTCGTTGACGCACATGGCCACCAGATCGATACCGATGGTGTCATGCCGGTCCATCTGGAAAGCGATTTTCAGTTTGGTCCCCACCCCGTCCGTAGAGCTGACCAGGACCGGATTGGCCATGTGGGATATATTGAGGGAAAACAGCCCGCCAAAACCGCCGATTTCTCCCATGACACCCGATCTGGGGGTGGATCTGGCAATGTCCTTGATCCGGTCCACCAGCTCATTGGCCTTATCGATATCAACTCCGGCATCTGCATACGTTAAAGAATCATTCATGAAACTCACCTTGTCTGGACGGTTGACTGCTAATAAAACCCTAAAATAATAAACAGCCGGGCGGTAAAAGTCAAAAGCTTTTTGACATGACTGCGGTTATATTGTATCTAACAAAACTCAATATACTGAATTGAATAAACGAATTAATTTTCGGAGAAAAACAGATATGAAAACAATCCGCGTGGGTATCCTCGGGCTTGGGGTGGTGGGGACAGGGGTCGCCGACCTGCTGATCCAAAAAAAACACCTGCTGGAATCCCGGATCGGGGCCCAACTGAACTTGAAAACCATTGCAGATATCGATACTACAACCGATCGCGGTATCGATTTGAAGGCCGTGCCCCTGGTGCCGGATGCCGAAACCGTATTGACGGATCCAAAAATCGATGTGGTGGTGGAACTGATCGGCGGGCGGTCCACGGCCAAAGAGTTCATTCAGACCGCCCTGCGGAATGGAAAGCATGTGGTGACGGCCAACAAGGCCCTGCTGGCCGCCTGCGGCAATGAATTGATGGAAACAGCCCGGAAAAATCGGGTGGACCTGGCGTTTGAAGCCAGCTGCGGCGGGTGCATGCCGATTATCAAGACCCTCAGAGAGTCTTTGGTGGCCAATGATATCAAATCGATGTCAGCGATTTTGAACGGCACCTGCAACTATATCCTGTCCCGGATATCAAAAGACGGGTGCACGTTTGAAGAGGCGTTGAAAAAAGCCCAGGAGCTGGGGTTTGCCGAAGCGGAACCCTCCCTGGATATCGACGGTCATGATACGGCCCACAAACTGGCGATTCTCAATGCACTGGCCCACGGCATGGAGATCAATCTGTCCGATATCCATGTGGAGGGAATCCGGGAGATCACGCCCATGGACATTGAATTTGCCCGGTCTTTTGGATACACCATCAAGCTGCTGGCCATCGGCAAGCGTCACAAAGATCATGTGGAAGCCAGGGTGCATCCCACCATGATCGACAACACCAACCCATTGTCCCATGTGGATCATTCCATGAACGCCATTGCCATTGATGCGGATGCCACCGGCAAAACCATGCTCTACGGTCACGGGGCCGGAATGATGCCCACGGCATCGGCCGTGCTCAGCGACATTGCCGACATTGCCAGAAATATCATCAGCAACACCACCGGCCGGGTTCCCCTCCTGGGATATCCGGAAGGAAATATCCGTCACATTCCCATTCTGTCCATGAACGAGTTGATGACACGGTATTACCTGCGGTTCGAAGCCCAGGACCATCCCGGTGTTCTGTCCCGGATTTCCGGCATTCTCGGGGAGAACAAAATCAGCATCAACTCCGTGCATCAGCACGGGCGAAACGCCAACGGGACCGTGCCCGTGGTCATGATCACCCATATTGCCAAGGAGGCGTGGATCCAGCGAGCCTTGAGCCGGATCACCGCCACCGACTGTGTGGTGAAACAGCCCATGGTCATCCGCATTGAAAATGAGGTGGCGCAATGAAAATGATCGTAGCGGATCTGGAAGGGGTGTTTTTGCCGGAAATCTGGATTAACGTGGCGCAGAAAACCGGTATCGAGGAGTTGAAGCTGACCACCCGGGATATCAGTGATTATGACGTGCTGATGACCCGTCGTCTGGCGATTTTAAAGGAAAACCATCTCAGGATCCAGGATATCCAGGAGGTCATCGCCACCCTGGACCCGCTGCCCGGAGCGAAAGAGACACTGGACTGGATACGATCGCGTGCCCAGATCATCGTTTTGTCTGACACGTTCGAAGAGTTTGCCAGACCCCTGATGGCCAAACTGGGCTTTCCCGCGCTGCTGTGTCACAGCCTGACCATTGATGACCAGGGCAATATCACAAACTACAACCTGCGGATCGACAATCAGAAGCAGAAAGCGGTGCAGGCGTTTCAGAAATTGAATTTTCATGTGATCGCATTCGGGGATTCATATAATGATATCGGTATGATCCAGGCGGCGGATCAGGGCTTTTTCTTCAAGCCCCCGGAAACGGTGGTCACGGAGTTTCCCGATATCCCGGTGACCCGAAATTATGATGAACTCAAAGCCATGCTGGGCCGGCTGTTGACCCCATGAATGGTGATATCGACCGTTTCCAGCAGATCCATGCCCGGGCGATCGGTCATGAAAAAAATTATAATCCTTGACGGCACAAAAGAATTGATCTATATTACAAAAATTGATGCGGGGTGGAGCAGTCTGGTAGCTCGTCGGGCTCATAACCCGAAGGTCGTTGGTTCAAATCCTTCCCCCGCTACCAAGAAACTAAGGGGTCCAGCGTTCGGCGCTGCCCCTTTTTGTGCTTTTTCCTGCCGTTCCATGAACAAAAGGTTGATTCCATGATTGAAAAATACCGTGTCAACGCAGCCGATCTATCCAGGCAATGCACGGATGATCCCTTTGATTTTAATACCACCAAAGACCTGGTGCCGCTCGATGAGGTGATCGGGCAGCGCCGGGCCGTGGAAGCCATCCATTTCGGGCTGAACATGAAAGGCCCGGGATATCATATTTTTATCACCGGGTTTGAAGGCACCGGACGAACCAGCATCACAAGGGATATCCTGACAGGGGTCGCCAAAACAAGGGAGGCACCCGAAGATGTGTGCCTGGTCAACAATTTTGATGATCCGTACCGTCCCAAAATCATGCGGCTGCCCACGGGGTCGGCCGTGTTTTTTTCCGGCAAGATGTCCCGGTTCATTGAAACCCTGAAAGCCAGACTCCCCCGGGTATTTGAAGAAAAACCGTTTCTGGAGAAGCAGACGCGGATCAAAGAATCCGTGGACGCAGTCCAGGACCGGATTATGTCTGAGGTGGCGGCAGAGGCTGAAAAAAAAGACATTACCATTGTCACGGGTGCGGAAGGGTTTCAGGCGATCCCGCTCAAAGACGGCGAACCCATTTCAGAGGAAGCCTTTGACAAACTAGATCCCGCGGTCCGGGCGGCCATGGAAAAGGAACTGGCCCGGGTGCAGCAGCAAATGAAAGAGGCCGTGACCCGGATTCAGAAAGAGACCCGGAAAATGCAGGAAGGGTATCAGGAACTGGTGACCGAAACCGCCGGCAACCTGTTTTCCGAAGAGATGGAATCCTTGTTTGCGGATTTCCATGAATGGCCCCAGGCCCAAAAATTTCTGGAAGCGGCAAAAAAAGATCTGACCAATCATCTGCCCCTGCTGCTCCAATCCCTGGATCCGGATGCGGAACAGGAATCCAAAACCGTGGACATGGCCAAATTTCTGGAAAAACGGTATCAGGTGAACGTGCTGGTGGACCGGCGGGGAGAACAGGGGGCACCGGTCATTTTTGAGGCGGTTCCCAGCTTTCAGAACCTGTTTGGTAAAATCGAGAAAACAGCGGTCCAGGGAATGACTGCCGCGGATTTCACCATGGTTCAGGCAGGATCGCTCCTGCGGGCGGACAAAGGATTCCTGATGCTGGAAATCGATGCGGTGCTCCGCCATCCGGAGCTCTGGGAGACCCTGAAAACCACACTGCAGAACAAAAAACTGTATATTCAGGACCCGCCGAACCAGACCGGACCGGCCATGGCATCTTTGCGTCCGGATCCCATCGACCTGGATGTGAAAGTGGTTCTGGTGGGCGGGTATGAGATTTTCCGGGTGCTGCAGGGCGCAGATTCCAAATTCAACAAGATTTTCAAGGTCCGGGCGGATTTCGATCATGAGGTGGATGTCAGCCCAAAGACCCTGAAAGATTACGCCCGGTATATTGCCAAAGCCTGCCAGACCGAAAAGCTGCTGCCGTTCACCCCCTGCGGTGTGACCGAAGTGGTGGGATACGGCAGCCGGCTGGCGGAAAATCAGCACAAGCTGTCTTTGCGGTTCGGCCGGATCATGGACCTGCTCAAGGAAGCCGACTTCTGGGCCGGCAAAGAACAGGCCCCGGCCGTAACCGGTGACCATGTGATTCGTGCATTGAATGCGTTCCGGTTCCGGCACAATCTGTATGAGGAAAAAGTCCAGGAACGATTTGATGACCATTCCATTCTCATCGATCTGACCGGGTCGGTGGTGGGACAGGTCAATGCCCTGGCCGTGTATCAGATCGGAGAGCTGGCATTCGGCCGGCCCACCCGGATTACGGCGGAATCCTACATGGGCAAGCCCGGTATCATCAATGTGGAGCGGGAGTCGGACCTGTCCGGCGAAACCCATGACAAAGGCATGATGATCATTGACGGCTTTCTGGGCCGGATGTTTGCCCAGGAATATCCCTTGAGTGTGTCCATCAGTATTACGTTTGAACAAAGCTACAGCGGGGTGGACGGCGACAGTGCCTCATCCACGGAATTGTATGCGGTCCTGTCCAGCCTGTCCGGGTATCCGATCCGGCAGGGCATTGCGGTCACCGGCTCCGTGAACCAGAAAGGCCAGATCCAGTCCATCGGCGGGGTCAATGAAAAAATAGAGGGATTTTTCGATGTCTGCACCGGCCGGGGCCTGACCGGTGATCAGGGCGTCATGATTCCTTTGGCCAATGTCAACAACCTGATGCTCAGAAAAGATGTGGTGGAAGCGGTGGCACAGGGGCGGTTTCATATCTGGCAGGCAGCGACCATCGAGCAGGGTATCGAGGTGCTGACCGGGGTATCGGCCGGGCAGGTGGATGATAACTTCCAGTTCCCGCCCGACACCGTATTCGGTGCGGTTCAGGCCAAACTCAAAAAATTTCACGACCGGTCGGTTCTGAAACCGGCCGGTCGTGATTGATCAACTTGCCTTTGCTACGTGATATCGCCGGTCATTCAACCATGGGCACGGTCAGGCCGCCGTCCATGAGAAACAGGACCGAAGCGTTTTTCCCCTTTTGTGCCAGGGCCTGATCCAGGGCGGTCTGCAGGTCAGAAAACGGGGTGATGAACAATGGCGCGATCACGTCGGGCGCCACGTCGGTGACGGCCCACATCTGGGCCCACAGCCCGACTTCCGCCATTTTGGCGGCCTTGTGATACCCAAGGACATAGCCCTGTTCGATTTTTTCCAGTGCCGCTTTCGGCGTGTCGCAGGACCCCAGAAGATCGGCGAACGCCTTGCCGCCGATGCCATACCGGCATTTGGCCACCAGGATGGAAATGCCGTTTTCCTTCAGGGCCAGCTTGGCATTGTCAATGCCTTTCTGGGCCTGGTACAGATCGATGTCCTGGGGAAATGTCACCACAGACACCACAATGTCGGCCTTTTCTTCCAGAGGCGCGCAGAACACCTCGTTGGCCCGGTCAATGGCTGCGTGAAACGAGTCATGGATATGGCCGGTGCATGCGGCATATATCCGGTGGTGCTTGTCCAGCACCGTCATGATGGAAAAGATCTCCTGCTTCACGGTCTGGATGGCATCCATCATGTCTTCGTGGACCGGATTGCCCGAAAGGGCCAGGGCCCGGGCCTCGGGCACCAGGGCCAGCTTGTGGTTTTTTTCCACGGTTTTATAGCCCGCGATTCCCGGGAGAAACGATTTTCTGCCGCCGGTGTAACCGGCAAAATAATGGGGTTCCACCGATGAGATAATGATGATTCTGTCCGCTTCCACCCCGGCTTTGTTCACGTACATGGGGGTGCCGTTGGTGGAATCGCCCAGATACACCATGTCTTCCTCTTTTTTGGCATCATGCACAATGATCCGGTCTTTGATCCTGGCATAATATTTTCCGAAAATCTGGTCAAATTCCTCTTCGGTCGGTCCCCGGTGGACCCCGGTGGCGATGATGAACCGGTAATCGGTCTTTGACAGCGGCGCAAAAATGGTGTCCAGCACGGATGCCGTGGGGGTGGGCCTTGTGGCGTCGTTCACGATGACCAGGACCCGGCCGGCATCCGCCAGAAACGATTCAAACGACGGGCTGTTGATCGGCTGAGCGATCGCTTCGGCAATGACCTGATCCTGGTCCGGGAGCGTGACATCATTGGCTTCCAGAAACCGCACCGGCACGGTATCATCCAGTGTTGCGGTCAAAACGTCTTCTTTGCCGTAGGGAACAGATATCTTCATGGGGTCAGGCTTTCCTTGTTGTCGTTATTTCTAATGTCGGTTTATGTGATGGGACCCAGGGCATTGAGCCGCTCGATAAACGTATCGATTTCCGCCTGAAACAGGGTTTTGTCTCCGTTGGGAATCTCCACCACCTGGAGACGTTCGGGATCGATATCCAGGTTTTTCAGGATCGACTGGAGGCGGGTCACCTGTTTTTTCGCCCGTTTGCCGCCGTCTTTGTGCTGGCACTCGTCTTCCGGGCAGCAGCTCACCAGCACGCCCCAGGCATGATTGATGAACGGGGCCATGAGGGTTTCAGGTTCCAGCCGGCCCCCACACATGTTCACATAGATCTCATAATCCCTGTCATGGGTTTCCGATTCCGGCAGCCGGGAGGCCTGTAGGTCCGGATAATAAGACCAGTTGCAGGCGAACACGATGGCTTTGGCCGAGGTGTGGGTATCCAGAAACCGGTTGGAAGCGTCGATCAGGTCGGTCTTGCCGGTCCCGAACGTGTGGACGATTTTGGCGGCTTCTGCCGGACATATTTCCACACAGATGCCGCAGCTCTGGCATTTCACCGGGTCGGTCTCGATGCCGTTTTCGCTATGAGACCGGGCTTCATGGGGACAGGACTGGACACACAAAAGGCACTGGGCACAATGCGTTTCCGTGATGGACGTGGTGCCGGGTCCGGTGTACCCCATTTCCACGAGATCTTTTTTCGCATCCGTGAAAACATCGGTCAGGGTCACCCCGGAAGAACAGGCCGCCTCGCACCGGCGGCAGTAAAAACAGTTGAACATTTTGTCGGCAGAAGTTTCAGAAAGTTCCAGTTCTCCGGTCAACAGCCCGAAGGCGGTGATGATTTTGGCCCGGGGGGCATCCGACTCCCATCCCGTGAATTTGAACAGCGGGCAGTGCTCAAAACAATAGCCGCATCGAATACAGGCCGACAGAGTGGATTCCCATTTTTGCAGGTGTTTGAACCGGGTGGCTTTTTTTGTTTCCATAGGGCAGATCCTCGTTTTAGTTGTTCACGGCATATCTCAGTCCGGTGGCAGTGACCCAGTCATCCGGAGCCTGCATCAGTTTGCCCGGGTTCAGGATATTGTTGGGATCCAGTGCCAGCTTGATGGTCTGGAGCAGTTTCAGGGAATCGGCTTTTTCCACTTTAAAGGACGCTGCTTTGGACAGGCCGATGCCATGCTCCGCTGAGGTGGTCCCGTTAACGGACCTTACATATTCATAGATTTCAGTGATCGCTTTTCTGGCCGATGCCCACTGATCCGGCTGTTTGGTGTCCATCAGGATTTTGGTGTGCATGCACCCGGATCCGCAGTGGCCGTAGGCGGTCATGATGATGTTGTTTTTATCCGCCACTTCGTGAATTTTTGCGGCCATTTCCGCCATTTTGGAATAGGGCACGGCCATGTCGTCAGCCAGAGAAGTGGAGGACAGGCAGTCGTCATACTTGGACAGGGCCGGGAACAGTTTCTTGCGGCCCATAAAGATTTTTGCCCGTTCTTTGGGGTCATAGCTGGTCGTGATATCGCTGCCGCGGTGTTTTTTGCACAGCTCTTTCATCTTGTTGATCTCATAATCCACGGCTTCCTTGACCATGCCGTCCGCTTCAAATATCAGGGAGGCGGCCACCTCCTTGAGGCCCAGGTTCATGGTCTTGTTCACCGCCTTGATGGCCACGGAATCCACCAGCTCCAGCATGGAGGGAATGGCCCCGGATGCCATGATGTCCCCGATGGCGGCCCCGGCATCGGCCAGAAGATCGAAATTGGCGATTCCCATGCACCGGTATTCCGGGATGGGCACAAAATTGAGCGTGGCTTCCACCACAATGCCCAGGGTGCCTTCAGACCCCACCATGAGCTTGTGCAGCTGATATCCCGTGGCTTCCACCCGGGTATGGGCCCCCAGGGTCACCAGTTCGCCGGTGGGCATCACCACTTTCATGCCTAAAACCGCGTCCCTTGTGGCCCCGTATTTCACGGACCGAACCCCGGAGGCATTGTTGGCGATCTCACCGCCGATGGTGGCGATGCGCGAGGATGCCGGGGTCGGCGGATAGAACATGCCGTGGGGTTTGAGGGCCAGGTTCAGATCATCATCCACCACGCCGGGCTCCACCCGGCAGTAGACATCGGGCAGGTTGATCTCCAGAATCCGGTTCATGTGCTTCATGTCCAAAACGATGCCGCCATGGATGGGCACGGTCTGGCCGCACATGCCCGATCCGCCGCCCCGGGGAATGACCGGAATCAGGGCCTGGTTGGCATAAACCATCAGTTTCTGGACCTGTTCGGTGTTGTCCGGTCTGACAACCGCCCAGGGCATGGCATGGTGAACCGAGGAATCCGATCCGAACGCATACAGATCGGACGGATCCGTCTTGATATTTTCTTCACCAAAGATTTCCCGAAGTTTTGATACATCCATCCTCTTCATAGGTATCCCCTTTTGATGACGTTCATTGCCGATTGCTGATGACGGCATCATTTCATAAACCCGCCCAAAATTCAATGCCATTTTGGGTTTGTTCCTTGGCAAATGATCCGGTTGCAGGTATAATCAATATCGATTGAGACCATCCAGCGGTTTTTTTGCGGCCGCTGTTTCATATGGATGAACAGACAACCATCAAAGAAAGGACCCCGTTATGACCCATACCATTGAGTTTTTACCTCATCATATAAAAATCACTGTGCCGGACAATGAAAGCCTGATCCGGGCCGCCATGGAGGCCGGGGTCCACATCAATGCCTCGTGCGGGGGAGAGGGGTTGTGTGGTAAATGCCGCGTACTCATCGAATCCGGAGAGGTGTCCGGCGGTATTTCGGAAAAGCTTGCGGATCAGGACCGGGAAAAAGGATACCGCCTGGCCTGTCTGGCAAAAGTGACCTCGGATATCAGCGTGCGCATTCCCGTGGAATCGGAAGTGGAGACCAGCCGTCTCGATCAGACCATGGACCGTCATACGGCCCGGGCCATGACGGTGGACATGGAAGACCTCAAACAGGACGGCCTGTTCATTCCGCCGGTGGAAAAGATCTATCTGGAAATGGATCCGGCGATGGAAGAAGACAACCAGGCCGATGTGGCCAGAATCATGCATTATCTGAGAATTCACCATGATGAACACCGCCTGACCATGGATCTGAGCCTGATCCGCCGGGTGCCGGACATCATCCGGCAGGAAAATTTCAAGGTCACGGCCACGATTTTACGGCCGGTGAGAGAGGACGGTAAAAACGAGATCATCGATATCGAGGCCGGGGACACCACCAACAGAAATTTCGCCATTGCCGTGGATGTGGGCACCACCACCGTGTTCGGCCAGGCCCTGGACCTGCAGTCCGGCGAGGTTTTGGCCCAGCAGGGAGAGTTCAATGCCCAGATCAGCTATGGCGAGGATGTGATCTCCCGGATCATGTATGCGGAAAAAGGCGACGGCCTGGAAACCCTGCACAGAAAAGTGGTGGAAACCATCAACAAGATTATCAAGGGGATCATCAAGAAAGCCGGTATTGAAAAACACGAGGTCTCCACCATCACCCTGGCCGGAAACTCCACCATGACCCAGCTGCTGCTCAATATCAATCCATCGTATATCCGCAGAGATCCGTATGTGCCGGCAGCCATTCTGTATCCGCCGTTTCATGGCACGGAAATCGGCCTGGACCTGGCAGAACATACCACGGCCCTGGTCTATCCGGGCGTGTCCTCCTATGTGGGCGGGGATATTATTTCCGGGATCATGGCATCCGGCATGTACCGGTCTTCGGAACTGACACTGTACATGGATATCGGCACCAATGCGGAGATCGCCATCGGCCACCAGGACTGGGTGGTGTGCACGGCCGCTTCAGCCGGCCCGGCCTTCGAAGGCGGCGGGGTCAAGTTCGGCATGCGGGCCGCCAAAGGCGCCATCGAGGATGTGTCCATCAACCCGGACACTTATGAACCCATGATCATCACCGTGGGCAATGTCAAAGCCAGGGGCATCTGCGGGTCCGGGCTTATCACCCTGGCGGCCAGACTGCTGGAGACCGGGCTTATCGATTCCCGGGGCAAGTTCAACCAGGAACGGGAAACCCCCAGAATCCGGCAGACCGACGATATCTGGGAGTATGTGCTGGTGTATGAACAAGACACCCAGATCGAGCGGGATATCACCATTACCGAACCGGACCTGGACAACCTGATCCGGGCCAAGGGCGCCATGTATTCCGCGGCCCTGACGCTGCTGGACGAGATCGGGCTCAAGGTGAACGACATCGAGCGGATCATCCTGGCCGGCGGGTTCGGGTCTTATGTGGATCTGGCCTCGGCCATCACCATCGGTCTTCTGCCTGAAATCGATCCGGAAAAGGTCACATACCTGGGCAACGGGTCCCTGCTGGGATGCCGCATCAACTGCCTGACCAATTCTTTGCGCCAGCAGGTGACCCAGGTGGTGAAAATGATGACCAATTTTGAGCTGGCCTCCACCCCGTCCTATATGGACCACTATATGGGGGCCCTGTTTCTGCCCCACACGGAACTCAACTACTTTCCGAAAGTCAAGGCAAAGCTCGAAGGGCTGCGCAAATGAGCGGTTCCGGATATGTCCGTACCATCGAAATGACCCCCCCGGCCCTGGGCAACAACACTGCCGATGTCCAGCGCCTGGAACAGGCGTTGAAAAAAGAACTGAAAACCGGGTTTGTGCATATTCCGCAGGCGGTGATGGCGGACCTGCCGGAGCGGCTGCGGGCCTGGGACTGGCGGGCGAAAGCGGTGCTGTTCAAGGACCGCCGGTCTTTCGTGGTGGTGGACCTGCTGGATCCTGAAGCGTCGGCCCCGGTGCTGGGGGCGGCCGTGGACATCGGCACCACCCGGATGGTGATCTCGTTGATGGATCTGGACACCGGGGAAAAACTGGGAGAAACCGGATTTGACAACCCCCAGGCAGACATCGGGCCGGACGTGCTCACCCGGATTCACCATGCAAAAACCCCGGCGGGCCGCAAAGAACTTCAGACGCTGGCGGTACGGGCACTCAACGACCACCTGGGGCAGTTGTGCCGCGAAAACCGGGTGACCCCGGACCGGGTGTTTGTGATGGCCGGGGCCGGCAACACCGCCATGACCCATCTGTTTGCCGGCCTGCCGGCCTTTGGAATCATTCAGGAACCCTATATCCCCTGTACCAATGTGCCGGACGTCCTGAACGCGGAATACCTGGGACTGACGATTCATCCACAGGGACAGATGTTTCTGTTTCCCAATATCGGGTCCTACTTCGGCGGGGACCTGCTGGCCGGGATCCTGGCAGCGGACCTGGATCAGAAGGAACATCCCTGCATCATGGTGGATGTGGGCACCAACGCGGAAATCGTTCTGGGCAACAAAGACTGGCTCATGGCCTGTGCCGGCGCCGCCGGCCCGGCCCTGGAAAGCGGGGTCAGCCAGATGGGCATGACCGCGAAACCGGGCGTGATCGACCGGGTGACCCTGGATCCAAAGACCCGCGACCTGGTCATCCACACCATCGATGACGAACCGGCCGTGGGCATCTGCGGGTCCGGGATGATCGATCTGGCCGCGGCCCTGTTCATGTCCGGCCGCATCGATATCCGGGGAAAACTGGTGCCTGAGGCCTGTGGGGATCGTCTCACCGAGGAAGACGGTATTTTCGCCTTTGATCTGGTGGCCGGGGCCGATTCCGGCACCGGCCGGCCCATCCGCCTGTCCCAGGTGGACCTGAACTCGTTGACCAGTGCCAAAGCCGCCATGTACACCATCCTGGAGGTCATCGTGTCCCAGACCGCCGGGCTGTCGTTTTCCGATTTGGAACGCTTTTACGTGGCCGGCACCTTTGGGTCGTTTATCAACCCGACCTCCGCCATCACCATCGGCATGCTGCCCGATATTCTCACAGACCGGTTCACCGTACTGGGCAACACCTCCTTGAAAGGCGCGGAGCAGGTATTGACCGATCCGAACGCATTCGACCGGGTCATGGCCATCAGGGAAACCATCACTTATATCGAGCTGAACGTGAATCAGGGGTTCATGAACCTGTTTTCCGGCGCCAAATTCTATCCGCATACCGACACCTCCCGGTTTCCGTCGGTGAAATTATAACCCGCCCGTGGCGGTGCCCTGCCGCAGGCCTGAGAACGAAGTTCTGACAGTCCTGCAGCAGGGCACCGCCACGGGCTTGAAACTGCTCAGAAAATATGTATACCTGTATATACAAGCTGTCTGCTCTGTGGTACATTTCTCAGAATTTATGGATATGTAAAACTGTGAAAAAACGAGAAAGGAAGCCTGTATCATGAAAAAGATTGTCGAGTGCGTGCCCAATTTTTCCGAGGGCCGCAACAAAGAAACCATTGACGCCATTGCCGGCGCCATTGGAAATACGCCCGGGTGTACGCTGCTGGATGTGGATCCGGGGCGGTCCACCAACCGGACGGTGTACACGTTTGTGGGAGAGCCGGAAGCCGTGGTGGAAGGGGCCCTGGCCGGGGCAAAAGTGGCCCGGGAAAAGATCGACATGCGCTCCCATAAAGGGGACCATCACCGCATGGGGGCGTTGGATGTGTGTCCGTTCATTCCGGTGGCCAACGTGACCATGGACGAGTGTGTGGACCTGTCAAAAAAATTCGGGCAAAGGGCTGCGGATGAGCTGGGTATTCCCGTGTATCTGTACGAGGCCTCGGCTGCACAGGATTACCGCAGAAAACTGCCCCAGATCCGGGAAGGCCAGTATGAGGCCATCAAGGACCGGATTGTGAAGCCGGAATGGAAACCCGATTTCGGGCCGGCGACATTCATTCCCGAGTGGGGGGCCACGGTCACCGGTGCCCGGTTTTTTCTGATCGCCTATAATGTCAACCTGCTGTCCACGCCCAACCAGGCCCACCGCATCGCATTGAACCTGCGGGAAGCGGGAAGGGGAGAGGATCGACCCGGCCGGCTCAAAGAGGTCAAGGGCATGGGCTGGTATGTGGATGACTACAACCTGGCCCAGGTCACGGTGAACCTGAACAATTACCGGGTCACCCCGCCGCACATCCTGTTTGAAGAGGTGAAAAAAGAGGCGGCCCAGCTGAATGTGGCGGTGACCGGATCGGAAATTGTGGGGGTGGTGCCGCTGGAGGCCGTTCTTGCGGCGGCGGAATATTATATTGAAAAAGAAAATCTGTTTGTCCTGGACGAGGACCAGAAGGTGCGCCTGGCCGTGGAGCGGCTGGGGCTCAATTCCGTGGCCCCGTTTAACCCGAAAGAAAAGATCATCGAATACATCATTGCCGAACCACCGGAGGAACCGTTGACCGGGCTGAGTGTCCGGCAGTTCATTGAAGAGGTGGCATCCCGCAGTTCCGCGCCGGGCGGCGGGTCGGTGTCCGCGGCCATTGCGGCCATGGGCGCGGGTCTGGGGTCCATGGTGGCCAAACTGACCCTGGGGGTGAGAAAATTCGAGGATGTGGATGCGAAAATGCGGGAACTGATTCCGCCCCTGCACGCGGCGGCCCATGCCCTGATCCCGATGATCGACGCAGATACCCGTGCGTTCAATGACTATGTGGCGGCCCTGGGCCTGCCAAAGGGCACGGAGGCGGACCGGGCGTTTCGTGCCGGACAGCTTCAGCTGGGGCTGAAAAAAGCCATCGACACCCCGCTGTCGGTGATGACCACCGCGGATGCAGCCTGGGATGCGCTGGCGCAGGTGGCGACATACGGTAATATCGCCTCGAAATCCGATGTGGAGGTGGGGGCCAGGGCCCTGGAGATGGGGATCTGGGGAGCTTACAAAAACGTGACCATCAATATGGCGGGGATTACGGACGACACCTATAAAAAAGAGACCATGGAAAAGGCGGATGCGTTGAAAGAGCGGGCTGCGGATATGTGCCGGCAGGTGTTGGAGATTTTGGATTCCCGTTCGTGATGTGGGACGTGGGTCGGGACCAGACCGCCCCGGGTGGGGGTGCCTTACTGCCGGCCTGGAATCCCTGGCCGGGCTCCGACAGTCCGTCAGTAAGGCACCCCCACCCGGGGCTCAGCTGTCGCCAGATGCCCGAAATCCGAACGTTGGAGTTTAAAGTCCAAAAGCCGACACCTAACTCCTAACCCTCTATTTTATGTTGACACGGTCG
This sequence comes from Desulfotignum sp., assembly GCA_034522435.1. Lineage (GTDB taxonomy): Bacteria > Desulfobacterota > Desulfobacteria > Desulfobacterales > Desulfobacteraceae > Desulfotignum. The sequence continues at coordinate 157,179 of JAXHLJ010000004.1, read as the reverse complement.
TGTATTTATAATACAGCTATATCGAAGCTATAAAAGGGTGTAACAATGTAAACAATTTCCCAGGAGGGTTCAATGAGAGAAGTAGTGATCGCAAGTGCGTGTAGAACGGCAATCGGCAAATTCGGCGGGTCTCTGGCTCCGTTAAGCGATATTGATTTCGGCCCCATTCCCATCAAAGAGGTCATCAAACGGGCCGGGCTGAGCGGGGATCAGATCGATGAGGTGATCTATGCATCGGGTTACCGTACCGGAGACCTGCCTATCAACTCAGCCCGGGTGGTGGCGGTGAAAGCCGGCATTCCCCAGGAAAAACCCCAGTTCACCATTTCCAAGGCGTGTGCCGGCAGTATCAAAGCCACCACGCTGGCAGCCCAGGTGATCAAATCCGGTGATGCGGACATTATTGTGGCCGGCGGCATGGAAAGCATGAGCAATGCCACGTTCATGCTCAAAAAAGCCCGGTGGGGATACCGCCTGGGCCATGGCCAGCTCCAGGACCAGCTGATTTTGTTTGATCCGCTGAGCGGCAACACCATGGGTGAGACTGCGGAAAACGTGGCTGAAAAATACAATGTCTCCAGAGAAGACCAGGATGAGTTCGGTCTGAGAAGTCAGCAGCTGGCGGAAAAAGCCATCAAAGCGGGCAAATTCAAGGAACAGATCGTGCCCGTGGAGATTCCCCAGCGCAAAGGCGATCCCAAGATATTTGACACGGACGAGCATCCGAGGTTCGGCACCACCATGGCATCGCTCCAGAAGCTCCAGCCCGCGTTCAGAAAAGGCGGCACCGTTACGGCCGGCAGCTCCAGCGGCATGAACGACGGGGCATCGGCCCTGCTGGTCATGGCAAAGGACAAGGCGGATGAACTGGGCGTCAAACCCATGGCCTCCATTGTGTCCTATGCATCCGCCGGTGTGGACCCGGCCCTCATGGGCATCGGCCCCATCCCGGCCACCCGCATGGCATTGGAAAGAGCCGGCCTGACCATGAATGATATCGGTCTGATCGAGCTCAACGAAGCGTTTGCTTCCCAGTCTCTGGCCTGCATCCGTGAACTGGACATGAATATGGACATCGTGAACGTCAACGGCGGTGCCATCGCTCTGGGGCATCCGGTGTCTGCCAGCGGCGGTGCCATTTTGACCAAGCTGCTGTATGAAATGGCGGAACGCGATGTCAGATACGGCCTGGTCACCCTGTGTATCGGCGGCGGGCAGGGCATGGCCCTGATCGTGGAAAGAAAATAATTTTCCGATAAATTCCTGACACAAAAAGGTATAAAATGCAAAGCGCAACCCTGCATATCAAGGTAAAACCGGAAGTTGCCAAAGGGCTCAAGCATCTGTCCAGAAAGAGAGAAACCTCCGTCGGCGAGCTGGTGAGACGGGCTGTTTTATCCTGTTATCAGCTTGATCTTCTTGACTTGAATCAATCCCAGAAGCAGGCGGTTGCAGCCTTTCAGGGCGGATATATCAGTATGGGAAAGCTGGCTGAGGAAATGGGAATGAATGTTCTGGATATCCGTGCCTGGCTTGAAGAGCACGATATTTCGCAAAACAGTTCATTTCAGGAAAGTGATATGGAAAATGCCTGAAAACGGCTGGTACTTTGATACCGTTTCCCTGTGCAATTTTTTCTTATCAGATGCTGAAAGCGTCCTTGAACACAGATACAGGAGACAGGCATATATTACCGGGGAAGTTTATGATGAAATCTGTGCCGGATTTGTAAAATACCCGGTATTGAAAAAGGTTGAATCTTTACTGAACAGGAAAATATTTTCCCTGGTTTCTTTATCAATGAATGACCGGCGGTTGTATGCAAGTTTGATCGCCTGCCTGGGGCGGGGGGAAGCATCCTGCATTGCGGCGGCAAATCAGACCGGCCCAGCGAAAAGCCGGAAAATTGTGGTAACAGATGACCGTGCCGCAAGAAAACAATGCCATCAGCTGCACATACCATTTACCGGAACCATCGGCATTTTGAAGGCCAGTGTGTCAGACGGCCGGCTTTCCCTTGACCAGGCTGATATCTATCTTGACAGAATGATCAGGCAGGGATTTTATTCTCCTGTCCGGAGTATTTCAGAAATCACGGATCTGTATTGAGATAGCCGTTGACAGGCTTTTATCTTACCGGGGTTGAGGGGTGGTAGTTTCAGTACACCCCTCAACCCCAATTTTTTTTAGCGTTGTCAGTGATGTGTCAGCTGCTGCCCGGCACCTTGAATTTTTGGGGCATGTCTTTTTTAGGAAAAAGGGCATTGGTGATTTTCGGGGCCAGTTCAAAGAGCAGAATGCCGATCATGGCGGAAGACAGGATAAAGACGCCGCTCAGGACCCGGATGGTGTCGGCGGCCATGGTGGCGATGATCACGGAAAATTCGCCCCGCGGGGTAAAGGACAGCCCGGCCCGGAGGGACACTTTTTTGGACAGCCCGTACAGCCTGGCACCGTAATACCCGGTGATGATTTTGCCGGCAATGGACCATGTCAGAAGAACCAGCAGCAGCGGGACCATGGGAACACCGTCGCCGAACGTGATGGTGGTGCCGAAATAAAAAAAGAACAGGGGCAGAAACAGGTCCCGGATTGGCAGAATGGCATGTTCCATTTTTTCGGTCCGCTGCACTTCCGCCAGGATGATGCCGGCCAGAAACGCCCCGAGCACCTCGGACAGATTCAGCATCAATGCCAGGCCGCCATAGGCCAGCGCGATCCCCACCACGAGAAGAACAAACGTGTCATGGGTCATGTACCGGTCCACAAACCGGCCCAAACGGCTGAAGATGAGATGGCCGATGATCACGGCACCGATGATGAGAAAAGCGATTTTCCCGATGATCACCCCGAAGGTCATGGCGGTCAGGGTGTCTCCGGCCGTGAGTCCCACCAGAACCGCCACGGCCACGGGTGCGGCAATGTCTTCAAATATCAGCAGTCCCAGAATGAATTCCGCTTCCGGATTGGCCATTCGCTTGGAGGTTTCCAGGATTTTGGCGGTGATGGATGAGGAGGTGGCATACACTACGCTGCCCACCAGAAAGGATGTGATCCAGTCCAAACCGAAAATCAGGCAGATCGCCATGGTAAGAAACAAATTAAGACACAGGTCCAGGGTGCCGGCCGGAGCGACCTTTCTGGCGATACCGGCCAGGCGGCCCACCGGAAACTCCATGCCCAGCATGAAAAAAAGCAGCACGATTCCCACCTCACCGGCCAGATGCAGCAGGTGACTGTCGGAAAAATGGCTGCCCAGCCCGATACCCAAAAGGATATACAGCACCACCCCGGGAATCCGGATCTTCATGCCGACAAAGCCCACGACAAACAGCAGGATGAAAATGCCCCCGGCTATGAACAGAACAGGGAAGTGAAAATCCCCCATCATGCGTCCCCCTGGTCTGTTTTTCCGGTGGCCAGTTCTTCAAACCGGCGGATCTGGTCTCTTTTTCCGGCTGCCATCACCGTGTCCCCGGCCGTGAGTACAAAATCGATATCCGGACTCACGGTCATGTCGTCCCCGTGCATCACCGCAATGATGGAGGCCCCGGTGTGCGACCGGATCCGGGATTCTGCAATCGGTTTGTCCACGAACGGGGATTCCGGGGTCAGCTTGATCCATTCCATGACCAGCTGCTTCTGAAATATCTCCATTTTTTCATCATCCACGGGCTGATACGTGGCCCCCAGTAGCTGAGCCCCCAGCTCACGGGTTTCTTCGGATGTCAAAGTCAGAAAATAATCGGCTTCATCTTCATCCGCGTCCTGGAAAAAATACAGGTCCCGCTTGCCGGAATGATGGACAATGACCACAATTTTGTTTTCTTCCGCAGTCTGAAAAGAAATTTTTTTGCCCACGCCGGGCAGATCAGCCATTTTGACTTCCACAATGCCACCTCTTGATTTTTTTTATTATCCCAGGGCCGGTCAATGTCCGGGTTGTCCGAACTAAAATAGTTGAAACAATCGACAATGACAAGGTAATCTAGAAAATCATATGAGTTTTTGGATTACAATCCCGTTTTTTATATAAATTTCAGGATTTAACCACAGCGCAGCGCTGTTCTATCTTCTCAACATAGGCATGGATGTCACATTTGCGCTCCAGGCCGGAAGCGGCCATGTACCGGACCTTGCCGAAGATGGACCGTTCGGCCCAGCCCCGGTCGTGGATCCCGTACAGCCAGGCCACGCCGGTGTATGAGTTGGGATCCCGGCCGTCCAGAAAATAGCGGTTGTTCAGGGCCAGGGTGGTCTCGAACGCCTGTTTCGGGGAAGGGGACCATTCCAGGATTTTCTTGCCCCAGTACATGCGCATGTAGTTGTGCATGAAACCGGTGCAGGTCATCTCTCTCATGGCCGCGTTCCAGTAAGGGTCATGGGTGGCGGCATCGGCCAGTTCTTTTTGGGAATAGATATATTGCCTGGAATCGGCTTCATGGTCGGCCAGGGTGTTTTGGGCCCACCCCGGAATCACGTCAAAAGCATCGTAATTCGGGGTGTAATACACAAAATTGACCGCCAGTTCCCGCCGGATGATCAGCTGTTCGATAAACGCGTCCCTGGCATCGGCCAGAGACTTGTCCACGTTCATGACCGCCAGGGCCAGGTAAAGCGGAGAAATCTGGCCGAAATGCAGATACGGGCTCATGTGGGAAATATCATCGGTCTGGGGCTGGTTGGAGTGCTGATCATAATTTTCCAGACCGGTTTCCACAAATGCCTGGAACCGTTTTTGAGCCTGCGAAGCGCCGCCGGGAAAAAACCGGGTGACCGGAGGCACGGAGGTATCCAGCGACAGGGTGTTGAGCAAAGATTCAGGATTGGTTGAATCCAGGCTGTCAAATGAAAGATTCAGGGATGGGTTTTTGAGGTCTTCGGAAGGCAGGGGCATCAGAAAATCCGCCAGGACCCGGTGAATTCTGGGCCGGATGGTCCGGGCCGCATATTCCGCTTTGGTGGTGGCCGCCGCCACCGGTACCACCACATCGGTTTCCACCAGAAAGACGGGACAGCGGGCTTTTTGGGCCACCAGGTTCCGCCATTGGCGCTGATGACGCAGGTATCCGGCATCACATACGATCAGGGCGGCCTGTCTGCCCAGGTCCAGTGCCACGTCGGGTGGATTGCCTTTTTGAATTACCAGCTGGATGCCCCGGTCCGCCAGTTCAGTGCGGGTTTCGGCCAGCCCTTCCAGCATAAAGGTGTAATGCCGCAGGTTGGCGTCCGGATAGGCATCGGTGAGGCCAAAGCCCGTCACCAGGGGCAGGCCCAGCTGGTTGGCCTGGTCCACGGCAAATTCCAGGGCGTGGTTGAAGGCTGCTCTCTGGGACTGCTGCATCCAGTACAGCACATATTCCCCGTTTGGGGCCGGTTTCTGAATCCGGGTGCGGTTGAGATGGCGTATGCGGGCCGGATGGATGGTCATTCGAATATCTTTTCATCGGCTGCCGTGGCTTCTGCGGCATCGGCTTCCATGTCCCGGATTTTTCCGGCGGGTTTGTCTTTCCAGTACGCCTTGTACCATTCATTGGCGATGATCATGGCCATGACCTCGTTGGTGCCGGTCCAGATGGAGGCCAGGCGCAGGTCCCGGAAGATCCGCTCCACCGGATAGATGTTGGTGTACCCGATGCCGCCCATGACCTGCATGGCTTTGTGCACGGCCTTCTGGCACGATTCAGTGACAAATTTTTTGGACTCGGACACCAGGCGCCGGATTTCTTTGTCATCAATTTGAGCGTCCACGGCCCGGGCTGTGGTGTAGATCATGGCCCGGGAGGCATCCAGCAGGGTCACGGCTTCCGCCACCTGAAACGATACCCCCTGGAACTGGGCCACGGGCCGGCCGAACGCCTTGCGCTTCGATGTGTATCCGGTGGCGATGTCCACGGCCGGCACAGCCGCGCCAATGGTCATGGCGGCCGTGCCCAGGCGCTCGGGGATCATCATGGTGTTGAACACCTTGACTCCCTGGTTCAGGCCTCCCACCAGGTTTTCTTTCGGCACTTTGACATCCTTGAACACCATGCGGGCAGCCCCGCCGCCCCGGCATCCCATCAGCCCGTAAAGATACCGGGTTTCCACGCCATCGGTGCGGTCCACGATAAAGCAGGAGATGCCGTTGCGGGGCTCGGCATCCGGGTCGGTTTTCGCATACACCAGAAAATAGTCGGCCCCCTCGCCGCCCACGATGAACCGCTTCTGGCCGTTGAGAATAAAATGATCGCCTTTGTCAACAGCGGTGGTGGTGGTGCCGAAAAAATCAGACCCGCCCCGGGGTTCGGTCAGGCATTCCGCGGCAAAAATCTCGCCTCTGAGCAGGGGTTTGACATATTTTTCTTTCTGGGCATCCGTGCCGTGCAGAATAATGGCATCGCACACCAGTTCAGCCCCCACCCCGAAGGTGCAGGCAAAAATATATCCCAGCACCCCGATCTCCTCCATCACCATGCAGGTGGACACCCAGTCCATGCCCCGGCCGCCCCATTTTTTTGGGTACCGGCATCCCATCAGGTTCCGGCGGCCGGCTTCCTGCAAAAATTCCTTTGGAAACCGGATTTTGTCTGCATCCATATCCAGGATCATCTGCCTGGGAATGGTTTTGACAAATTCCCGGGCGTCCTGTTTGAGTTTTTTCTGTTCATCAGTCAAAAGACAATCAAACATGTGTGCAGCTCCCTGGTTTATTGGCTGACATATTGTACACAAAGTGCGCTTGGTACCCTTTGTGGTAAAATCAATCAATTCATTGCAGTGTTAACTTCACAGGATATGTTCTTTGTTCAAGCGCAGGATGTCAAGAGAAAACCGGGATTTGACTTTTTGTTGCATTTGGTGCAATGATTTGCCGTCTTGAGAATCCGGATATGAAAAAAAGGGGACGTTGTATGCAGGAACCCATTGACCTGAACTGGAAAGAGTTCGGCAGTGCCTTGCTCAATGCCACGCCCAACGGGGTGGCGGTATTTGATAATTCGCTTCAGGCTGTGATCTCCAACCGGCTGGCCAGAGACGGGCTGGATCTTTATCCGGGGGCGTTTCTGGCTGCTACGGTGCCGTCTTTGACGGCTTCGGCCCGGCAGGTGCTGTCCGCCAAAACCGTTGAATCCGGCCTGGTGGTGGAAAAAAAGGACAGCCGGTATTCCGTGCTGCTGGGACCCATCCGTCATGATGAGGCCGCCATCGGGGTGCTGGCCGTGTTCGAGGACATGACGGCGCTCACCAACATGACCAACCGGATGAAGGGGTTCCGGCAGCTGTCCATCGAGCTGGACACCATCATTGACAGCTCCAATGACGGGTTGTGGATCTGTGACGGCAACGGGGTGGTGGTGAGAATCAATCCGGCGTCGGAAAAGATGATCGGGATCACGGCGGCAAAAGTGGTGGGCAAACATATGTCGGAGCTGGTGGAAAAAAAACTGGTGGACCGGTCCGTGACCCTGGAGGTGCTCAAGACCAGGAAAAAGGTCTCCCTGGTACAGAAAACCCGCATCGGCCGGCACCTGTTTCTGACCGGGACCCCGGTGTTCGACAAGAACGGGGATCTTTTCCGGGTGGTGGTCAACGAGCGGGATATCACGGAAATCACTGAGCTCCAGGAACAGCTCAAGGAAAACGCGGCCCTGACCGAACAATACAAACAAGATATTCTGGACAGGCAGATCGAAGAGGCCGAGTCGAGGCAGCTTATCGCACAGAGCGCCAATTTCAAAAAAATCGTTCAAAAGGCCATCAAGCTGGCACAGGTGGATTCCACGGTATTGATCCTGGGCGAATCCGGTACCGGCAAGGGGGTGATCGCGGACCTGATTCACAAATACTCCGCCCGGGCCGGGCATCCCATGATCCGGATCAACTGCGGCGCCATCCCGGATACGCTGGTGGAAAGCGAGTTGTTCGGATATGATAAAGGGGCGTTCACCGGTGCCGGTCACAAAGGCAAGCCCGGCAAGTTTGAAACCGCGGACAAGGGCATTATTTTTCTGGACGAGATCGCTGAACTGCCCCTGGGGTCCCAGGTGAAGCTGCTGAAATTTCTGGAGGACGGGGTGATCTCCCGGGTGGGCAGTAACCGCGGCCGGCAGGTGGATGTGCGGATCATCGCCGCCACCAACCGGGATTTAAAGGAAATGATCGCCGGCAGGCAGTTCCGCAGCGACCTGTATTACCGTCTCAATGTGGTGCCCCTGACCATTCCGCCTTTAAGAGAGCGGTCCGAATGCCTGGTGCCCATGATTACCCACTATCTGGACCGGTTCGCCCAAAAATATGAAAAATCCCGGATGAGCCTGTCCGGAGATGCGGTGGACGCCCTGTCCGTTTACCGGTTCCCCGGCAATGTCAGGGAATTGATCAATATCTGTGAGCGGCTGGTGGTCATGGCTGCAGACAGCCGGGTGAGGTATGAGGATCTGCCCGGCAGCATCCGGAAATCCATGCCTCCGGAAAAACCGGGAGATGCAGTCTGGCATCCGGGCCAAAGCCTGTCACAGATGGTGGCGGACCTGGAGAAAAAGGTGTTGATTCATGCGCTGGCGCATGCCGGTACCCAGGCCAGGGCTGCCGGGCTTTTGGGCATCGATCAGTCCACCATTGCCAGAAAACTCAAAAAATACAACCTGGGCAGATCCGGTGCGGCGGCCATGGAAAATGAAAGGGCCTTCTAATGGAAGGCCCCTGGTAGTTTTTTTTTATGACGGGTGTCTTAGTCTTCGGTTTCCGGTGCCGGGATTCCCTTGTCATCCCAGCCTCTTAAACGATAATAGTCGTCGATGAGCCGGGTGAGTTCCTGTTCGGTGATGCCGTTGCCGTCCGGCAGTTTTTCCGTGAGCAGCCGTTTGGGAAGAAAATCGTCCGCCCGGGTCAGACCTTCCTGCAGATTGAACCGGCGGGTCAGATTGGTGACCTGAGATGCCATGGCCGCCAGTTCGTCTTTGGACAGGTCCATGCCCGTGGCCATTTTTATCAGAGCGGCCAGCTCCTCCCAGGGGTAGAAATCCCGGTAGAACCGGCACAGGATCAGGGTGTCGAACAGGGTACACCGGTCTTCGAAATCAATGAACATTTCCGCCTTACCCTCGATCTGATCCGGATCGATCATCCCGGCCAGCTCAGGTTTGTAAAAGGTGCTGCGCAGATGGCACGCCCCTCTGGGGGAGACCGCATAGGCCAGGCCCATGCCTTTCAGGGTCCGGGGATCGTACCCGGCCGGTTCCATGCCTTTGACGTGGACGGCCAGATCCGCCATGCCCATTTCCGGGGCCGCGGTTTTGATGCCGTCGGCCAAAAGACCCCCGATGCCTTCCCTGCGGGCGATCTTTTCCAGCAGGTCGGCCACGGCATCCGCATCTCCGTATGCCAGGGTCTCACTGATTTTTCCCAGCGAAGACGCTTCAATGGCCAGGGCCGCCAGGTTGCCGGCCGTGATGGTGTCCAGCCCCAGGCGGTCGCAGATATCGTTGAGCCAGGTGATCTCCTCGATGCTGTCGATCATGCACAGCCCGCCGAATGCATAGATGGTTTCATATTCCGGCCCTTCCAGTTTCAGTCCGGCATGGCGCCCCTCCCTGACTTCCACCAGTTTGCCGCATCCCATGAAGCAGGTCTTGCAGGACCGGGGCTTTGCCCCCAGTTTTTCGGCCATGGCCGCGGCATTGATTTTTTCATAGTGGTCACAGGTGCCCCGGGACCAGTACCGGGCCGGAAACGCCCCGGCTTTGTTCAACCCGTCCACCATCACCGGGGTGCCCTGGGTTCGGTAGGTGCGGGTGGCCGGGTGCTGGTTCAGGTCTTTGGCCATGGTTTTTGCGTACTGTTTCATGGCATCCGGATCATGGAAGGACCGGCGTTTTTCTCCATGGAACACCAGGGCCTTGATGTTTTTGGACCCCATGACCGCGCCCATGCCGGTCCGGCCGGCGGACCGCCAGTAATCATTTTCAATGACCGCATACATCACCCGGTTTTCACCGGCCGGACCGATGACCAGGGCGGCGGCATCTTTTTTGCCGCACAGGGCCTTGACTGCGTCTTCGGTGTCATAGGTGTCTTTGCCCCACAAATCTTTGGCATCATGGAACACCACACCCGTGTCACTGATTTCCAGCCATACCGGACCGGCTGCCGCACCGCGGATCACCACGGCATCATATCCGGCCCCGCTGATGGCGGGGGCGGCCCGGCCCCCGGAATAACTTTCCGCATAAAATCCGGTGAGCGGGGATTTGCCGAAGATGCCGTACCGGCAGCTGCCGTAAATCGGACTGTCGGTCAGAGGTCCCAGCCCCACGATCAGGTGGCTTTCCGGGGACAGAGGGTCCACCCCCGGGGGGTTGTGTTCAAGCAGCAGGTGCGTGGCAAGTCCCTTGCCTCCCAGATATCGCTTTAAAATGTCATCGGGCAGAGATTGTTCCCGGGTGGTTTTCCGGGTGACGTCAACGATGAGAACTTGGTTGAAAAATCCTTTCATACATGCTCCTTTAACCGCTTCTTTAACCGGATCATTTCTCCAGTGCCTTGAATCCGTCTTCCAGGATGGACAGGCCCTTTTCCAGCTGTTCGTCGGTGATGACAAACGGCATCAGGGTCCGGATCACATTGCCGAAATTGCCGCAGGAAAGGATCACCAGGCCGTTGTCATAGCACAGTTGTGTCAGCTTTTTGGCGGCTTCCGTGGCCGGTTCCTTTGTTTTGCGGTCTTTGACCAGTTCTAAGGCCAGCATGGGGCCTTTGCCCCGGACTTCGCCGATGATTTCGTGCCGGTGTGCCAGTTCGGAGAAGCGCTGCTGCAGGATCTCGCCCAGCTGCCGGGACCGTTCCAGCAGATTGTCTTCAAACAGGATTTCCAGCACGGCCAGGGCGGCTTTGCAGGACAAGGGATTGCCGCTGTATGTGCCGCCCAGGCCGCCGGGATGGGGCGCATCCATCAGTTCCGCACGTCCGGTGACCGCACTCAACGGCATGCCGCCGGCCAGGCTTTTGGCCATCGTAACGATGTCCGGTTCAATGCCCCAGTGTTCGGTGGCCAGAAATTTGCCGGTGCGGCCGGCCCCGGCCTGCACTTCGTCCATGATCAGCAGGATGCCGTATTTTTTGGCGATGGCCGCCAGTTTCGGGAAATATTCCGGCGGCGGGGTGACAAACCCGCCTTCCCCCTGAATGGGCTCGGCAATGATGGCGGCACAGGATTCCGGGTCCACATGGGTGATGAAAAACGACTCGATCATGTCGGCACAGGCAATGTTGCACGAAGGATAGGTACATCCCACCGGACACCGGTAGCAGTAGGCATAGGGCAGCCGGTACACTTCCGGGGCAAACGGGCCGAAACCATATTTATACGGCTTGATTTTGCTGGTCAAAGACATGGTCATCAGGGTGCGGCCGTGAAATCCGTTTTCAAACGCGATCACGGCCGGCCGTTTGGTGGCGTACCGGGCAACCTTTACGGCGTTTTCCACCGCTTCGGCCCCGGAGTTGGCAAACATGGTTTTTTTGGCAAAATCGCCCGGCACCAGATCATTGAGTTTTTTTGCCAGCTCGATGTAGGAATCATACATGCCCACGTGAAAACAGGTGTGGATGAACCGGTCCGCCTGGTCCTTGATGGCTTTGACCACCTTGGGATGGGCATGGCCCACGTTGTTGACCCCGATGCCGCCGGCAAAGTCGATGAATGTTTTACCGTCCACATCGGTCATGGTGGCGCCGCTGGCTTTTGCGATCACCGCTGTGGTCAAATTGGCCGGTCCCTGGGCCACGTGGCGCTCTGTCGAAGTTCGTTGAAATACTGGGTTTTGGTGGAAGTCATTTTATTTCTCCAATTTATATGTTGGGTTGTGTTTTTTCCAGCAAGGGATTGATATGAACTGGATCTTTAGGCTATATGCGAGCGATATTTTGCAAAACATATGCCATTGATGATTGGTTTTCGAAAAAATACAGGTTAATAAAGGGTTTTGGTAGATGTCAGACCTCTGCCAGGTGTCTTGACGAGACAAACTGTCATCCCCGGAAGACTATCAGTTTTGCATATATATGCGATATTGCGCATTAATCTCAGATGATGAATGATTATCTGTTGACTTTAAGATGAAATTGAGGAAGCATCTTTGGCAGATTTTTTGAAAATAATATGCAAAATTAGTTTTCAGGGATTCCGGGATGGCCCAAAGCACGGGTGTTGAAACGGTCACAGCAGGTAATTGGGTGATGGCACGTAAATTGCTGACCGTAGGACTGAGCGAACCGTTTTTTATATCAACCTTAAAGTCAGGCGAAGGGGTGAGTAGAGAAATAGAAATCCAAGAAACTACTGTTCAAGGTGGGATCCGTTGTTTGTCGATGGTCCTGGCTTTTTCTTTCAGGCCAGTGCAGCAGGAAGCAAGAAATGGAGAATGCAGCAGTTCATGGGGGGCTGCTGAAAATCATTTTTGAACATTTTGCCAAGATTGTTAATGAAATGTCGGGCGGGAGAAATTGAGATCTCCGTGTTTGCAGATGGCGAGTTGGTGAGCTGGGACATGCTGCCCAATGCAGTGGGTGCCGGGACACTTGAGATGGGTCATACGCATCCGGATTATCATCAAGGAGCGGTCCCTGTCGGAGAACTGGAATCAGTCCCTTATCTATGGCGCACATGGATGAAGAAATGGCCGTCATTTACATGTACGGACTTGGCGATGTATACAAGGAAGCGTTTGAAAACAGATTTAAATTCAAGGTGTCGGATTTCAGGCAGATGATTGTGGTGCGCTCATGTTTACCCCAGGGAGGTGAACAGCCTGAAAGACATGAAAGGCATGTCTATCAATATTCTGGATCCGTATGCCACTATTTTGAACAAGCTGGCAGGGGCTGCCTCCCACCTCTGTGGGGCCTGAAGAACTGTATACCGCCTTGTCCCGAAACGTGATTCAGGGTGTTGAATACGGTGGCGCAAAAGCCATGTATGACATGTCCCTGCATGAAGTGGCAAAGTATTTTCTGCTTCCAAGACGTAGGTCGCCTATTTCCCGTTTTATTTATCAATCAAAGAGCATGGGACAAGCTGCCTGCTGATCAACAAGCCATCCTTGTGAATGCGGTCAAGGCCAACACATTGTATATGAGATCCCTTTATGCACAAAAAGAGCCCCAGGCGTTGAATGACATGGTGGAAAAACATGGCGTAACCATCACTCATTTGCCGGAAGAGGATATTGATGCAGTTTTCCGGGCGACACTCGAATGGTTACAAAATGATTTCGCATCCAAAGGGCCTTATTGTAAAAAAGCTGCGAATATAGTTCTGAAAGCGTTGAAAGATTTTGGACGACTTGAATAAAGCAAGATGAAATCCTGTGTCAGGGAAGACGGGTTTGTGGGTGAATACCGATCCTACCCCGTCTTCCTTGATGGGTATAACTTCATTAAGGCAGGAGTCGCATGGAAAAAATCAGAGCGGCGGTTGGGTTTATGGATCGGTTGTGCAGTGTAGTAGCGGAGTCTGTCAAGTGGTTGATCCTCTTTCTGTGGTTATCACAATTCTTGATGTGGCGTTAAGATATTTCTTCCAGGCCCCGACCCTGTGGGCAAGAGAGCTGGTCGCACGGCTCTTCGGTCCCTTGTGGATGCTGACAGGTGCGTATCTTTTGAAGGGATGAGCAGGTGCGAATGGATCTGGTTTTCATGCGCCTGACTACCAGACAGAAAGCGATTGTAGATCTCATCACATTCACCTTGTTTTTTTTGTATTTCGGCATCATGGTGTTTTACGCATGGAATGACTGGTGGACCAGTTACACCATGGCAGAGCACTTCCAGATCAGTCTGGCGGCCTGTGTTGTGGCCTTTTAAACTGGCGATACCGTTCGGTATCTCCTTGCTGCTGATTGCAGGAATATCCAAGTATATTCGTGATCTGTATGTCGCAATTACCGGGAGGGACTGGGATGGGAATTGAATTGATTACCTTGTTGTTGTTTGGCAGTATGCTGCTCTTGTTGCTCACCGGTTTTCCAATCGCCTTTGGTCTGGGGGCCATACGATGGTGTTTTCCATGTGGTTATGGGGACCTCAGTCCCTTTTGATGTCCTATATGGCAGCCGTGAGTACAGTGAACTATACGGTTTTGGTCAGTATTTCTCATGTTCGTATTCATGGGAATGATGCTGTTTTACTCCGGGATGACGCGAAGATCTTTACCACCTTCCAGTACTGGCTGGCGCCGATACCGGGGGGGCTGGCATCGGCAACCGTTGGTGTCTGCACCGTGATTGCCGCACTTGCACAGTTCTGAAGCGGCCGGCACCCTGGCCATCGGGAAGAATTGCACTGCCGTTGATGCGCAAGCGGGGATATCAAAAGAGCTGGCAACCGGGTGCATTCAGGCCGGTGCGGCACTGGGATTTCTGGTGCCGCCCAGCGTCATTGCCATCCTTTATGCCGTTATCGCAAAGGAGTCCATCGGCAAGCTTTTCCTTGGGGGGGCCATCCCCGGACTGATGCTGGCTGTCATGTATATCATCTATATTACGATACGATGCAAGATCCAGCCGCATATCGCCCCGAGCATTCCCAAGGAGGAAAGACCGTCACAAAGGGAAAAGATACGCAGCCTCAAACATCTGATCATGCCGGGCGCTATCATTTTTTCGGTGATTGGAACGATTATGCTGGGGTTGACCACACCGGTAGAATCATCTGCAATCGGTGCCATGGGTGCCATCATAGCGGTTGCTCTCAAAAGAAGACTTAACATGGAAGTCTTGAGAAATGCACTGATAGAAAGTTCAAGGCTCACGGCGATCATGATGTGGATTTTCATGGGAGCGATCACTCTGGTCAAATTTATGATGCATTCAGGGCCAAGGAACTCATCCATACGGTAACACACGCGCTTCCCTTGGGCCGGTGAGGGTTTCATCATGATACAGTTGACCTTTTTCGTTTGGGGATGTTTATGGATGATACGGCAATTCTGTTGGTTCCATGCCGATCTACATACCTGTCATCATCGAACTGGGATTCAACCAACCTGGTTCGGGGTCCTTTATATCATCAATATGTGCAGATGGCTTACCTGACGCCTCCATTTGGATACTGTCTGATGTTGATCAAAGGTGTGGTGCCGCCTGATATAAGTATGGGAGATATCTACAGATCCGTTATTCCATTTGTCATGATACAGGCATTGGCCCTTGCACTGATCATGATATTCCCGGAAATTGTACTCTGCGCTGCCAGAAGTCGTGCTGGGATGATAACACGCTGTCGAAAAAACTCCTTGTGCTATCAGCTTGAACGTTGGAAAAGTAATGATGCCTAACTTGACACAACCCGTGCAGGACGGCTACTGGATGCCAGGTGAATTTGAACCCCACAAAGCCTGCTGGATGATCTGGCCAGAGCAGGAGATGCTTACCGCCTTAAGGCAGGACCTGCCCAAAAGGCATTTGTTGAAATTGCCAGGTCGATTCTCCAGTTTGAGCCGGTAAATGTCTGTGTGTCAAAAGCGCAGTTTGATCTGGCAAAAGACAAACTGCCAGGTCAGGTCAACCTGATTGAAATGGCATCGGATGATGCCTGGGCCAGGGATACCGGGCACAGTTTTGTAGTTAATAAAGACAGGGATGTCAGAGGTATAAGCTGGCAGTTCAATGCATGGGGGGGCATATTCAGCCCCTTTGACAAGGATGCGGCGGTTGCCAGCAATGTTCTGGCCCATGAACGAATATTGGAGTATAGCGCACCGCTGATCCTTGAAGGTGGTTCTATCCATGTTGACGGTCAGGGCGCCTTGATCACCACCGAAGAGTGCCTGCTCAATCCGAACCGTAATCCGGATCTATCCAGAAAAAAAATTGAATCAATCTTGAAAAGTATTTAGGCGTGACAAAAGTTATCTGGATCAAAAAAGGGGTTTACATGGATGAGACTGATGGGCATGTGGACAATTTGTGCGCTTTTGCACGGCCGGAGAAGTCGTTCTGACATGGACCAAAGATCAAACCGATCCTCAGTATGAGATTTCAAGACACGCGTATGACATTATATCTGGAACAGCAGATGCCAAGGCAGAAAATTGACCATTCACAAGGTCGCACCAGCCCGGGCCCTTGTTCATATCAAAAGAGGAAAGCAAAGGATTCGATGTGGTGTCGGGCGCAAAGGTGAGAAAAGAAGGAGACCGTCTGGCAGGGTCGTATGTCAATTTTTATATGGCCAACAACAGGATTGTCGTGCCTTTGTTTGATGACTTCCAAGACCGAGTATGCCATTTGAAACCATGCAGAAGATTTTTCCGAAACATAGAATCATCGGTGTTCAGACAAGGGAAATTCTCCTGGGAGGCGGCAATATCCATTGTATGACCCAGCAGCAGCCATTGTCTGCCTGACGGTTGCATCAGATAAACAAAAGGAAAAAAATGAATCAGGTGACTGTCGCGGCAACGCAAATGTCGTGCAGCGATGATCGCAAGGAAAATATGGCAACGCTGAAAATCTGGTGGTAACTGCCGCAAAAAAGGGCGCCGGTAATTACCTATCCAGGAGCTTTGAACCCGGTATTTTCTCAAAGAAGCAGGCGTCGTTCATTATTCAACGTCAATGATCAGAAATTCCGGCTGTAAAGCACTTTACAAAAATTGCTGGAAAACTCGAGATCGTGCTGCCTGCCGTTTTGAACAAAAAAATAATGCTTTTTATTAATTACGGTGGCTGTGATTGATGCGACGGAAGTATCCTGGGGATTGTCCGCAAATGCCACATTCCAATGGTCCCGGATATGAGGAAAAATTTTCTTTTTAATCCGGGAAATACAGGTTTCAAGGTCTAGTCAACAATCAAAAATTGGTGTCGGGATCTGCTGGGATCAGTGGTTTCCTGAAGAGCAGCCAGAATCATCCGGCACTTAAAGGGGCGGGATCTGCTGTTCTGTCCGACAGCCATCGGGTCTGAACCTGTCGATGCCACCCATGATTCAAAAAATCACTGGGCAGACGTGCATGCAGGGCCATTCTGCCTGTAATATGCTTCCTGTTATTGCCTCAAACAGGATTGGTTCCGAATCATTTGACAATTCACAGGTTACATTTTACGGGTCATCGTTTATTACAGATAACAAAGGACAGGTAATTGTCCAGGCCGACCGATCCAGTAAATCTGTCATTACAGCGGCATTTGACCTTGAGCAGAACCTTCTTGAAAGGGCTTCATGGGGCCTTTTCAGGGATCGAAGACCTTCACAGTATCGATTCCTTCTTTCAAAAGACGGTGAGAATTCAATGAGCTAAAAATTTACAAAACGATTCTGTCATAGAATCTTCACATCCGACATCCGGGAGAAAAAATGACCTTGGAATCATGTCTGGTTAAACATCCGTTTAATGTTTCAGGTAAAGTGGCGATTATCACCGGGGGAAGTTCCGGTATCGGGTTTGAAACTGCCCGAATGCTGTTTGCCGGGGGTGCCAGGATGCTTTTGACCGGCCGCGATAAGATCAAAGGGGAACGAGCGGTCAGAAAATTGGAAAAAGATAACGGTCAAAAAATCCATTTCTCTTGAAGCCGATGTGTCTAAACCAGATCAGTGTGAAAAAATTGTCGGTTCAGCAATTAAACTATATGGCAAAATTGATATCGTGATTAACAATGCGGGTGTCTTTATGGCGAATCCCATAGAAAATATCACTGAAGAAGAGTTCGACTGGATTGTTGATACAAACTTAAAAGGCGCTTTTTTTATATGTAAATACGCGGTCCCTTTTCTCAAAAAAACAGGCAGGAACCATTATCAATGTTTCTTCCGATGCCGGCCTGCGCGGTAATAAATTATCAACAGCCTATTGTGCCTCTAAAGGCGGCCTGACTCTTTTCACAAAAGCTTTGGCATTGGACGTGGCTTCTTTTGGAATTCGTGTCAATTGTGTCTGCCCCGGAGATATTGTCAACGCCGATGCTTGATAAAGATCTTGAAACAAGAAGTGATCCCAAAAAATATTTGAATGCTTTGACAGAATCTTATCCGATGGGGAGATTGGGACGTCCGGAAGAGGTGGCATCGGTTATTTGCTTTCTGGCATCTGGTGCATCTGATTTTGTGATGGGAGCTGCCTGGTCGGTTGACGGCGGGATAACCGCTTGAAAAGTGAATCAGCTGAAATGTGTAGAAAAAGCAAGCATCATCTGCGAGGCTGAAACCAGCCTCGCAGGTTCTTTATTTTAACCCATATAATTGGTTGTTCGCGGCACCCTGACAGCTTCATTGAGCAGATTTTCCGCCAGATGTCTGCGTTTCTGGTCAGGCCGTCCTTCCGTGTGCCGTTGTTTCATCTGCTGGCTGCGAAGTTTGCGCGATATTTTATCTGTTTCCTTAAACACCAGGGCACCGAAGTTACATTCCCCGACACAGGCGGGGGTTCCGCCGCAAAGGTCGCATTTGAAGGGTATGCCGGATTCATACTGCTCGATCATGCCATAGGGACAGGCAGGCACGCATTCGCCGCAGCGAGTGCATTTTTTGATATCGATGGCAATGACGCTCCGGTCGTTTTCAGTGATACGCCCCTTCCGGGCATGCGGCCATGCAATCAGCATTGGGACACTGGAAGCAGACACTTGGCACAGAGTAACCTTCATGGGGGAAATTATTGATTTTCAGTCTGGCCCTGGACGGGATAAACATCCCTTCCTTGACCGCTGAACAGGCATATGTGCACCGGTTGCATCCCGTACACCGGTTGGGGATGGCCAAAAGTATTTTTTCCCATTGATTCTCTCCTTGTTTTAATTGACATCCAGAAGATTGAGTTCCGAGAGTTTTTCCGGGGTGGGCGTGTCCTGGTCATCCCAGCCACGCATACGATAAAGCAATGATTTCATTTCAAGCAAAGTATCGGCATCGAATTTTTTGCCTTCCCAGGGGCCGTTTTGCAGCGTCTGATTCAAAATTTTTTCCGATACGGTATCCTGTGATGCAGTGAAGCCTGCCTTGACGTTGAACAGACGGATCAGGTTCCAGATAATGTTCCCCCGCCATATCCAGGTCTTTGGCCGACGATCTTTTTTCCCAGTCCTTTGGTGAGAAAATCTGCCATGATGCCGGTATCCACAGGTACCCCAGAAATCACACAATCCCATGGAAAATTTAACCGCGTTCAGATTCTGGTTGTTCAAAACGGCAGTGCTCATCTCCCTTGTTTTAAACGGTTCATCCTCAAACAGGTGTGTAGGATCTCAAATGGCAGGCCCCCCGTTCAGATGTGGCATATCCCAGAGCCATTCCGTAGTTCCCCCGGGGTCATACCCCGGCAGTTCCAGGTTTTTGGAGTGGGCGGCCATGTCCGGGCATTGTATTTTGCTGCCAGTTTTCCTGCACCCAGTGCCATCTGTTTTGCCGCGGCGTGGAAAGGGTGGCAATCTCCTCTATCAGGGCAAGATATTGTTCTGTGTTGCCAAAGGTAACCCCAAGATCGCATTTGCCTGATTCGGTCAGGTCCATGGCCAGGCCGATGATGGCTCCGGTGGACATGGTGTCCAGCCCAAAATCATCACACAGCCGGTTGAATTTCATGACCGACTCAAGGTCATTGATTTCGCAGTTGGATCCCCCGAGGCACAGGGTTTCATATTCAGGACCTTCAATCTGTGTTCCGTTAGAGGGGGTAGAATTTACCGCATCCCATTGGACAGGAAGCACAGAACTGGTCCCCGATTTTTACATCATCAATGGCGTCCGTGTTCAATTGCAGACGGCCGTTACTGATCTTTGGCAAAGTTCCGGGTGGGGTGGATACCCGATTCATTGGTCACATCCACCAGCACCGGCGTACCATCTGGATTTTGCCCACATGTTGGCATCGGTGAGCAGGTTGTCGCGGTATGTTCCATCACCTTTTCATAAAAGGCACTGATTGTTAACCTGGACTGCTGCTGGTCCCTTTGCAGGCGATGGCTTTGAGATTCTTGGAACCAAACAGGGCCCCGGCACCGCCCCGTCCCATCTGGCGATAGGATTCAGAGCCAACGCAGGAGAATTCGATGAGGTTTTCCCCGGCAGGGCCGATGGACAATGTTTTTGCTTCTGCATCCACCTGGTCCTTCAACCATACTTCGGTGTCAAAAATGCCTTTCCCCATGACTGGGCCTGCATCTTCCAGAGATACGATATTGTTTTTATTCTAGGTAGACCGGTTTTTTGCATCTGCGGTGATCATGATGCCGTCATAGCCGGCAAATTTGAGCTTCAGGTCCGAAGGATCCGCCGATATTGGACTCAAAAATCGTACCGGTTTTGGGAGACTTGGATACAAGGCAGGTTCTGGCGGAGGTCGGCACCAGGTGCGCAGACAGGGCCGGTCATGATGACAATGGCATTTTCTTTGGACAGCGGATCGATGCCGGGATCAATGGTGTCATACAGGTATTTGGCAGCCAGTCCCCACCCACCGATATAATCATCACGCAGCTTCTGGGGAATGGTTTTGGATGTAACTTCCCGGGTGCTCAGGTCCACATGGAGCATCTGTCCGGTATACAGGTATTCATTGGGCTTGCCTTTGGGAAGTTCAATGGATTTAAACACATCCTCGATACGGTTCAGGGCTTCATCCAGAATTTCCCAGGGCGTGTTCAAGGCCGGTTCAAACCGGATGTTTTTGGCATTGGTCAACGTACCCGCAGTGATGACACCCCTTGAGAACAGGCCGGATGCCACTTTGTACCCGATCCCGTCAGTATGAAACTCCATGCCCAGTAGCAGGCCTAAGCCCCGTTTGTTGGCCAGTATCCCCGGATATCTCTCCTGTAGTTCCCCCAGTTTTTCAAGTACGTATTCCCCCTTTTTCTTTGCCTGGCCTGCCAAATCTTCGTCTAAGAGAACGGATATGGCGGCAAGTGCGGATGCACAGGCAAGGGGATTGCCACCAGTGGTCGTGGTGTGTATGAATGGATTTGGCTCCGATGCATTGCCAGATTTCAGGGGTGGACATGAAGGCGGACATGGGGACCACCCCGCCGCCCAGCGCTTTTCCAAAGCACATAATATCGGGTTTTACATCCCAGTGATCCACGCCGAAAATTTTTCCGGTCCGGCCGAATCCGGTCTGCACTTCATCGGCAATGAGCAGAACACCGTAATGGTCGCATAATTCCCGGACACCGGGCAGGTACTGGTCCGGGGCACAATGGCACCGGCTTCACCCTGGAGTCGGTTCCAGCACCACTGCCGCAATGTCATCGCCCACAGCCCTGGCTGAGGCCAGTTCCTGTTCAAGGGCTTTGAGATTCCGAAAAGGTGCCTGGCGCACGCCCTCGAGAAGTGGCAGCAAGGGTTTTCGGGAAATGTTTTTCCCATCAAGGACAAAGATCCCAGGGTTTTTCCATGAAATCCTTTGAGCATGGAGATAAACCCTTTTTTCCCGGTATAGAGTTTGGCCAGTTTCATGGCACCTTCCACAGCTTCGGTACCGGAATTGGCAAAAAATCCATATTGGATCTTTCCAGGAGTCGAGAAGTGCCAGTACTTTCGCAAGCTGGGCCCTTAATGGATCCAGCATTTCCTGGCTGTACTGCGGAGAACGGTCCAGCTGGGATTTTACAGCTGCCACGATTTTGGGGTGGCGGATACCATAGGAATACAGACCGAATCCGCCCAGCAGATCCAAAATTCCCGGTCCAGTGCATCCACCAGGATCGAGCCCTTTCCGGTCCATTCTGTGACGGCAAATCCGGTGGCTTCAGTAACCGACTTCCGATAGTCCAGAAATCCTTTGTTGATGTGATCACGAAAATTACGCACCGTTTTTTTGGTATCTCAGCCCTGGTTTCAGGGTCACTTTCTCGGTAGGGGTGAGGATGATATCCACGATGCCGTCCACCTCTTTTCTGGCGGCTTCCATATCCCGAAGTTTATAGTCATCCGGATGATATTCGTCTATGTCGATCATTTAGGCTAACCCTCCATTTTTGGTTTCAATCATCACCCTCGTCCTTATGGTTAAAACGGGGCAATATCCTTTTTGACGCATGAATTTTAGTCATTGAACAATGAATTGTTTTCAATCTATATCGTACCGATTAATATTTTTTAATTCGAATGTCAACTCTTTTTTTTGTTATTGGTTCGATTGTTATTGTTTTTAAGTTGACAATCGAATATATGATGTTCGAACTTGTCTTTTAAAAAAAGCCATGATAGGAAAAAACATTGTATGAATAAGAATTTTTTCACCCATATAAATAATCGGGAGGCCCCTCGTTTAACTCTACCAGTTGATGAGATAGATACGCAGATCATTCAGATGCTGAAAAAGAATGGCCGAACGCCAAATACTGAAATTGCCAAAAAATTGAATCTGTCTGAAACAGCTATCCGAAAACGGTTGAAACGACTGCTTGAAGATGAAATCATCCAGATTGTGGCGGTTGTCGACCAAAAGAAGCTCGGGTTTGTTTTCAGGGGCAACATCTGCCTGAAGGTAGATATCAAGAAGACGGATGAAGTGAAAAGAGAACTTCAGAAAATCGATCGGATCTGGTACATTGCCCACTTGACAGGGGCGTTTGATTTTGACGTAGAGTTCAGTGCCAAATCCCAGGATGAACTGCATTCCCTCATCGAACAGATCAACAGAATCAATGGGGTCCTGAGTACGGATATTTCAATCCGGCTGCATTTGCTACAGAAACCGAAATGACTGGAAAAATAACCCCGTTTTTCCAGATGTTCCTGTGGACATCTGTCATTGATGGGATAATGATGGATTTTTACATGAGAATAATGGTAAGATTACTGAATTTTGGTGAAACGCTGCTGTGTCTGACGGGCAGGGATGTGAAATGAATTTGAACTCAGGATCAAAAAATGAAAACAGATGAAAACAAGGTGATGCGGCTCAAGGAAGCCGTGGAGAAATATGTTACAAACGGATGCCACCTGTCCATTGGGGGGTTCACCCTGAACCGCAACCCCATGGCTGCTGTGCATGAGATCATCCGTCAGCGGAAAAAAAATCTGCATGTGTATGCCCATTCCAACGGCCAGGGCGTGGACGAACTGATCGGCGGGGGATGCGTGTCTCACCTGGAGATTGCCTATGGCGGGACCGGTAAGTTCATGCCCACCTGTATCCGGTTCAGAAAAGCGGTTGAAGCGCAGACCCTGATGGTGGAGGATTATTCCAATTTCCAGATGACCCTGCGGTTTATGGCCGGGGCCATGGGGGTGCCGTTTTTGCCCACCCGTTCTTCTTTAGGGACGGATATTATCAACAAATGGGGGTTTTCAGAAAACTTCAGAAAAGAAAATCCCCGGATTCCCGATGAAAAACTGGTGGTGATGGACAATCCTTTTGGATCCTGGGGCAACACCCAAAAGGTGGTGCTGGTGCCGGCCATCAATCCGGATGTCACCATCATTCATGTTCAGACCGCCGATGTCCGGGGCAACTGCTGTATGGAAGGGCTGACTTTCGCGGATGTAGAGCAGGCCAAGGCCTCCCGGGTGTTGATTATCACCTGCGAAGACCTGGTGGACGAAGAGTACCTCAAGACCGACCCGGACAGAAACCAGATTCCGTTCATCCATGCCACGGCCGTGGTCCAGGTGCCGTTCGGGGCCTATCCCACGGCCTGCTTCCGGTATTATGACTATGACCCGGTGTACATGAATGCCTACGTCCGGGCCGCCCATGACGACGCGGCATTTGAACAGTTTTTGAATGAAATGGTGTACCCGCATCAGACCCATGCCGACCTGCTGGATCATGTGGGACGGCACCGCCTGGAATCGATTCGTGCGGACCGCAGCTGCGGATATGCCAAAGACCTGGACCGGAAATAAGGAGCCTGTGATCATGGATTATACATTGAAAGAGCTGATGACCATCTGCGCGGCCCGGGAGATCAACAACGGAGACATCGTGTTCTGCGGCACCGGCATCTCCATGCTGGCCGCCATGGCCGCCAAGAACATCAACGCACCGGACAGCGTGATCTTTTTTGAAACCGGGGCCATCGATTCCAAGCTGGCCCATATTCCCCTGGCCGTGGCCGACCCCCGGATCATGTACCATACCTCTGCCAACGGCGGATTGATGGATGCGTTCTGCACCATGCAGAACCCGTTTGTGGGGCAGCGGGTGGTGGGCATTCTGGGCGCCGCCCAGATCGATATCTACGGCAACCTCAACTCCACGGTGATCGGGGAATACGAAACCCCGGATGTGCGGTTTTCCGGCAGCGGCGGGGCCTGTGACGTGGCCTCGTTTGTGTCCCGCAGCATTATCTTCATGAAGATGGAAAAGCGCAAGTTCAAGAAAAAACTGGACTATCTGACCAGCCCCGGGTATCTGGACGGGCCGGACGGCCGGAAAAAAGCGGGCCTGCCCCCGGGCGGGCCGGACAAGGTGATCACGGACATGGGGGTGATGGGATTTGATCCGGACACCAAACTGATGATTCTGCTTGGCTGCTTTCCCGGTATCACCCCGGAACAGATCCTGGACAATATGGAGTTTGAGATCCAGACCGACCGGGCCGTGGAAATTGCCGTGCCGACCGAGACCGAACTGACCCTGCTGCGGGAAAAGTGTGACCCCCATGGTTTGATCCTCTGAGCTTGTTTCAAGGAGGTGTTCATCGACGCTGTTGGCTTGACACGGCTCGTTTTATTTCGTTAAATGTCCCGGGATAACCCATGAGGACATGCAAATATGAAAAAAGAAAATGAGCACACCTGGCATCACTTGACTGCCGATGCAGCAGCCCGGATCCTTGAAACCGATCTGTCCCGGGGACTGCGGATCGATGAAAGCACCCTGACCGGGGAGAGTGTTTCGGTTCAGAAGACCGATGACCGTGTTTCAACTGGTGTTTATCTATGCGCCGGTATTCAATACCGTGTTCGGCACCCATCCCATGGGCGTGTATGAGTGGCTGCTGGTGCTGGGTTTCAGCTCTTTGTTCAGCATGATTATCGCCATTGAAAAAAAGATTCAGGCAATGAATGCGTAGATTCTTTGCTTGACAAGCAGGCGGTTTCTATCCTAATGTTGCAGATAGTTGCTTCTCTTCTTGCAGGTTCTCAGGTCAGACGGAATTTAAAAAAATATCTGATTGGTCCGGTCAAAAAGGTGCATAAATGGCGACTCATGTCCGCAATTCCAAGATTGTTCCGCCCCAGCTGCCAGAAATAGTTCACCGGTCAAGGTTGCAACGGTTTGTCCAAAAAAACAAAAACAAGCGCCTGATTCTGATCCAGGGGCAGGCGGCTCAGGGTAAATCCACGCTGGCGGCGTCTTGTGTCCAAACCATTTTGCCTGAAACCGCCTGGGTCAATCTGGATCCGGAAGATTCCGAAGCAAGTCATTTGTTTTATGTTCTTGTGCATTCTTTCAAACAGTGTATGGAACGGCTGGATATTTCAAAACTGATGTCCTATCCGGCCATTGATATGGGACCCAGGATGCCGCAACTTCGATATCGCGAATGGGTTCATGCCATGTTCGATGGCATTTCAGACCCATTATATATTGTTTTGGATGGTCTGGACGGACTTGATGATGACGCCTCCTCTTTGATACTGATCCAGGCGCTTATGGAACAGGCGCCGGCACATATTCATTTTATTTTGCTGTCCCGGGAAGACCCGCCGCTGGAGATTCAAAAATTCAGGATCACTCAGGAAGCAGTCATTCTTCACAATGAAGACCTGGCGTTCAATTTTGATGAAATCTGTTTTTTTTTCAATCAAATCAAATCATTTGATTTGAATACGGACGCATTGAAAAAAATCCATCAGATGACCGAAGGATGGGCCGGCGGTGTTGTCCTGATTTCCGAACACCTGGATCATCTGCCTGTAAAAGACCGGCAGACCTATTTGTTCAAGCAGATACCGGCCCGTTTCAAGGACGCGGTATTTCAATATTTTTTGGAAGAAGTACTTTGTTCCCAGCCGGCCCATATGTATGAATTTCTCATCAGGTCCTCTGTGTTTGATATCATCGAGCCCAAACTGGTTGAAAGCGTTTTAAAAATCGAGAACTGTCAGGAATTTCTTTTGGAGCTGAACCGGAAAAATCTGTTTGTCCATTCCCGGTATGATGAAAAAAAAGGCTGGGAATTTCAATATCATCTTTTATTCAAAGAATTTCTGCAATCCAAGTTTCAGGTTCAGGTGACACAGAACCAGAAGCAGGACATTTATTTGAACAGTGGCGATCTCTTTGAAAAAACCGGTGATTACAAAAAAGCGGTTGACTTTTATATCCTTGCCCGCGCATATGACAAAGCCATTGCCTGTATAGAAAATATCGGCATGATTCTTCTGGAGAACGGCAGAAATGCGGATCTGGTCCGATGGCTTGACGCGCTGCCTGAAAACCGGGTGAATCAGCATCCCTGGCTGGTGTATTTTCTGTGTATGACCCGGCGGTTCACCGGCGTCAAAGAAAATCTGAAGTGTCTGCCGACAGTCATGGCCGCTTTCAGGGAACAAAACAGCATCAAGGGAGAAGTCCGATCTTTGTCCGCGATGCTCGAAGCGGTGATCGCGGCAGGACTTGCCTGGGATGTTCTGGAAATCTACCTGGATCAGGCAAATCAGCTGCTGGTGTCAGTGCCGGTTGACGTCTGTGCTTCTGAAAAAGCGTTCCTTCTGTCCCAATACGGGTATGGGCATACGGTGCGCGGGAACCTTCAGACAGGAAATGCTGCGCTTGAGCAAGCGTTTTCCCTTGCCTGGAATCTGGGCAATCAGGTGTTACAGATAACGGTGGCGTGTCACATGGTCGTGAATTTGACCATACAAAATAAATTTTCCAGTGCTCAAAGATATGTCGACATGCTGGACAAGCTGGCTGAAGATTGTGTGATGCCTGAATCCCGGGTACTTAATCTGGTTGCCAAAAGCATGATGGCCTCGTTCCGGGGAGAGCATGCAACCGCCCGGCAATTGCTGGATTCCGCGCACCAGCAGGTAGAGGACAATGGATTGATTTATTATCTGCCTTTTGTGTTGATGTACCGGGTTTTTTATTGTGTGATCTGTAACAGACACGCTGAAATGACATCAGTGGGAAATCAGCTGCTCAGCCTGGCCGATTCCATGAAAAACCAGGTGATGACGGCATCCACCACCTTTTTTTTAGGATTGAACGCGTACCGCAGCCAGGACTTTGAAAGGGCTATGCATTTCTTGAATCAGGCGGACCGGCTTTGTTCCGCAAAAGAAACCAATACTCAGCTACAATGGTATGCCGGCAAAGTCGTGGCCTGTCTGGTGGATCTCAATCAGGGGAAAACCAGGTTTGAGGAAAGCGAAATTCACGATGCCCTCGCATATTTCAAAAAGGAGGGCTGCATCTGTCTGGTGGCCGAAACATACATGGTTCTCTTTCTGATTGAAAAACGGCGGAAACAAGAGGATCAGGCGAGAAAATACCTTTCTCATGGGTTTGAGATGTCACTGCGGGCGGAATATCATCATTTTCTGATTTTGAGCCGTTCAGATATCATTTTAACCTGTCTGTCGGCACTCACACTTGCTTGCCGAAAAATACAGCAGCATGCCGCCGCATTTCTTTGTCAACAGCCGTTTGACATGCGCATTCCTGAACTGGAAAAAAGAGCGGCCATGCTGTTCGAACAGAATCGTCCGGACCAGGCGGTTCGACTGTCTGTGCAGGCAGGCTGCCCAGAAAAAGGGGCACAATTGATATTACAACATGCATCCATGCTGTGGACCCGGGGTGACTTCCGGATACTGGAACAAATGATCGCCATGCTGCCCCGAAAAATCATTGATGCATCTCCCTATCTGATTTTCTGGGATGGAATGTGCCGCCTTCCGGTGTCACCGCAACTCGCCATGGAACGGCTGGTGCAGTCGCTGGACATGTTCGATGCCCAAAATGATCCGGATGGCTGCTTTCTGGCGCTGTCCGGGGTGTTGAATACAATTTTTTATCAGTTCAACGGGTTTCACAATTCAGACCTGTTGTTAGAAAAAGCGGTTCAATTTGAAACACGGTTCGGCAAACCCGCGCACCCTGAAATCGAGTTGAAGCTGATCGGCGCTATCCTTCAATCCCTGATTTTCAGAGATCCGGTGTCTGATATGGCCCAAAAATGGATCACCAGAGGATGGCATATATCTCAACAGGTCAAGGATATTCATGATGCAGTCCCGATTTTTCTGCCGATGATTCTGCTTCGGATCCTTCAGGGGAATCTGTCCGGGGCCGGCCATCTGCTGAAACGGTTTGACACGGTAACCCCCGGGACGATATCGCCGCTGCTTTATCTGGAACTGCAAAGTTTGAAAGCGTTCCACGCCTGGCTCAGTGGAGATTTCGATGCGGGGCTGAAGGCGGTTAAATACGGATTGGCCAGGGAACGGAAAACCGGAGTCAATCTGATTTTTGTAAGCTTCCGGGTACACGGGGCGGCATCCGCCATCGGTGCGGGCCGGTATGAACTGGCGGCAAACTTTCTGGATCAAATCACCCCTGTGGTGTCCGGTCAGGGGCTGTGGATGCAGGGGTGGTACCATTTTGTTTTCGCATGGCTCGCGCTTGTGACCGGGAAAGCGGGTGCCTGCCGCCTGCATGCGCTGGCCGGTTTTGAAAAACTCAATCAAACCGGTTGCGAGATGGCGCTTGCCTGCTGTCATCTGATGATGTCCAAAATGCATGATCTGTTCAATGAAAAACAAGAAGCGTGCGATCACTTGAACCGGTCATTGGTGCTGTGCGATAAATATGGTATTGAACAGTGCCGGTTCATGGTCCTGCTGACCCGCGCCTTTTTTTTGATGGATGACGACACCGGTGATCCCGAGGCGGCGTCATCGCTTCGGGCAGGGATGCGGTTGGGCAGGCAGCAGTCTTACCGGTTCGGCTTTGCCTGGAACCCTCAGGAAATGGCGCACCTTTGTGCCCAGGCCCTGAAAAGAGAGATCGAGCCCGAGTATGTCCGGTCTTTGATCCTGACATATCGTCTCATGCCTGAAAATCCCCCCCTGGCGATTCGTCAGTGGCCCTGGCCGGTATCGCTTTACTGTCTGGGGGAATTCAAGGTGATGGTCAATGAGGAAATGGTCAAATTTTCCCGCAAAGCCCAGTACAAGCCCCTGGCCATGCTCAAATTTATCGTTGCCAGGGGAGGGCGCCATGTTCCCGATTATGCCGTTCAGGACGCACTCTGGCCCGACAGTGACGGAGACGCGGCACACAACGCATTCACCACCACGCTGCACCGGCTCAGAAATCTGTTGAAGACCCCGGATGGACTGATTCATCGAGAGGGGAGTCTGTCCTGTAATATACGGATAATCTGGACTGATATCTGGGCGTTTGAACATATCTGCCGGTTGATTGAAAAATACCTGAACGATCCCCGGCCTGATGATCGAATATCGCCGCTTCTGGAGGATCTGCTGGCATTGTACCGGGGGCCTTTTATCCCCGATGATCCGGCGGACTGGGCCATTGTGGAACGGCAGCGCCTCAATGCCCTGTTTGTTGATATCATCCAGAAAATCGCCAGACGGTTTGAGCGTCAGCGGCGATGGCACCAGGCGATCCGCTGCTATCGGCAGGCATTGAATGTGGAAGCGTTGGCAGAGGTGTTTTATGAAAACCTGATGCGCATTTATGCCAAAATGGGAAAACCCGGTGAGGCGGTGTTTGTCTACAGGCAATACAAAGCTGTTTTCAGAGCCAGGCTGGGCATGTCACCTTCTGCAAGAATGAGCGGACTGTGCCGGGCGATTTGCGGCAGGGCATCCTGACTCTGAACACAGGTGAAATTATTTTAAATCCACCAGGGCTTTTTCCAGAAACCATCCTTCAGGATGTGATTCCTTCGCCGGTTTGAGTGTCATGGAAAGGTTCTGGGGGGACATCTGTTTTTTCACATAGAGCAGATAGCAGTTTCCTGTGATCGCGATGACATGGGGCCGGGTGGTGAGAAGCGGCAGGTCCGGGGGCACGATTTGAAAAAACTCGCCTTTCCGGTTATATTGGCTGTAGGTGCCGTCCGTATTTTTAATATACCGGTGCATGGTTGCCAAATCGACATAGATATCTTCGATGGCAGTTTCGTGCCCCGGTGCCTGAGCTGAATTTTTTTCCTCCAGGTCGGATGCCCAGGTAAAGACCCCGGAAAAACCAATCATCGCTGCAACGGCAACGAAAAAAAATAGTGTTGTTTTCATGATTCCTCCCCCCTTCTGAACTGAAGTTGACAGACGATGCCGTGTTGTTTCGCGCTTCGGCGAGATTTGCCGGAGAATGCGCAAAGCTTACATCAATGAATATCCGTATCCGGGTTACAGATAGATTACAGATTCAAAAAAATGATATTGCTTCAGATCGGGGGCCCCCGCAGAACTGCTTGACAGATGACGTTCAGACAGGTATCCATGACCATCAGAAAAATAAAACCACCCGTCAGGGTCAGCAAAAAAAAGGATATCATGAACACATTGTATACCCCGGAGCTGTCCACACCTGTCAGCCTGCCTCTTTACATGACGGCCATCGAGGCCGGATTTCCTTCTCCGGCCGATGATTATATCGAAGGCCGCCTGGATCTGAACCAGCACCTGATCAAACATCCGGCCGCCACTTTTTTCGTCAGGGTCAGCGGCCATTCCATGGTTGATGCCGGTCTTTTTCCCGGAGACATCCTGATTGTGGACCGGTCACTTGAAGCGGTGGACAAGAAAATCGTCATTGCCGTGGTAAACGGGGAACTCACGGTCAAACGGTTGAGAATCCGCTCCGGCAGACCCGTGCTCGAGCCGGAAAACGATCAGTACACCGCCATTGAAATCACCCCGGACATGGCGTTCGAAATCTGGGGCGTGGTGACCAGTGTGATCCACAAGGTATGAGAGAAGACGATGACATGCCGGTCTCCGGCCTGCACTACGGACTTTTTCCAGCTGCTGACAGTGGGATCCTGAGATGACGGCCTGGTCGGTCTATATACTGGAATGTGCGGACAACTCTTTGTACTGCGGTGTGACCACCGATCTTGAAGCCCGCCTGCAAAAGCACAACCAGGGAAAGGCATCCAGATATACCCGGTCCCGGCGGCCGGTAAACCTGGCAGCGGTCCGGGAAAATCTTGCAAAATCAGCCGCCTTCAAACTGGAATACCGGATCAAACAGCTGCCGGCGGACCGAAAAATCGCTGCTTTGGAAAAATCACAAGTATAACTTGTTAAATTTCAATTATTTTAAACGTCTCCTGAGGAGTTAAATTCACTTTTCCCTAAAGATTTGCTGTAAATGACCTTGGCATCGCCGGGGCTGTAGAAATCGGGCAGGGTGGCGGCTGCCGTGTATCCGCAGCGCTCGTAAAAGGCCCGGGTGGGGGCGTATTTTGCCTGGGATGCGGTTTCCACATAGATGGTGTGTCCCTTAGCTTCTGTGATCAGCTGCTCCATTTTTGCCAGCAGGGCCTGGCCCAGGCCTTTTCCCTGGAATTTCGGGGAGACTGCAATCCAGTAGATGTCATACCCGGCCAGGGTACAGGGGATGGGGCCGTAGCAGCCGTATCCGGCAAGCCGGCCGGACTTTGATGCCATGACAAAACAATACCCGCTGGCCGGGCCTTTTTCCAGGCGTTCTGCCACCAGCTGGGCTGCGATTTCCACCTCATCGTCCCTAAAATACCCGGTTTCGGCCACCAGCCGCCGGATTTTTTCTACATCATCGGCCACAGGGTCATACCGGAACTGCATGCCTTTGGGTGCGGCCCAAGACATTTCTCTGCCCCGGGTCGGTGTGAACACGGCCTGGGCCAGGCCCTCGAAAAAGTGCCGGGCATTGACACCTAAGTTCCGGGTGTTGTATCCGCCTTCCTGGACCACCAGCAGGGGCAGGCCGGCCGCCCCGATCATCTGTCCGTTCCGGAAAAAATCTCTGGGTGTCAGGGACCAGGTGCCGGTGGGGTCGTTTCGGGCCGTGTCCAGGCCCAGGCAGACCACCAGAAAGTCAGGATCAAATGCAGTGACCTTTGCCAGGGCCCGCATCAGGGCGCTGCGGTAAATTTTGCCGTCAACGCTTTCATCCAGGGGCAGGTTGAGGTTGTATCCTTCGCCTTCGCCTGTGCCTGTTTCATCGTCAAAACCGGTGAAATAGGGATAGGCAAATTCAGGATGGCCGTGGATGGACACGGTAAGGATGTCGGAGCGGTGATAGAAGATATCCTGCTGCCCGTTGCCGTGGTGGTAATCGATGTCCAGGATGGCTACCCGGCCCTGTTCCCGCAGATACCGGGCCGCAATGGCCGCGTTGTTGAAATAGCAGAATCCGCCGAAGGCCCGGCGTTCCGCATGGTGTCCCGGGGGCCGCACCAGGGCGTAGGCGACACGGCGGCCTTCCAGCAGCGCATCCGCTGCCGTGAGCACGGCATTGACCCCGGCCCGGGCCGCGGGATATGCATTGCGGTGGATGGGGGTGAAGGTGTCGATACAGTAATAACCCGGCAGGACCGTGGATTCTCTGGGGGGCCGGGTCTTGTTTCTGATGGGAAACACATAGGGGTAAAGGGATTTGTCCGCCGGCACCTCTTCACAGGCCCGGGCCAGATAATCGATGAAATCTGCGTCATGGACCCCGTGGATATGAGAATCTGGAAAGTTCCGGGTATCTTGAATTTCAAACAGGCCGCTTTTTTCCAGATGGGACAGGATCCGGGTGATGCGCACCGGGGATTCCACATATCCGCGTTCATGGATATGGTGGATCTCATGGTCCTTGTTCACCACAAGAATGATTTTTTCTGTAAACTGGTCATGGACGGTCCGGCGGGTTTTGTGGGGCCGCACATGGCAGAAGGGCCGAAGTTTCACCGGATTGTCCCGGAAGGAGGCCACCACCTGTTCCACGTACTCAGGCGGGCACAGGTCCTTGTATTTACGTTCCAGAATGGCCTTTACCACTTTTTTTGCATAGGGGCGGCCCAGGGAAATATCGGTTCCCAGATCGTCGTACAACAGGTGCGGTATGCAGGTGTCTTCCGGACTCAGCGGGGTTTCATAGCCGGTGCCGATAATGGGTCTTGCCCCGTACCGCTCATAGAACCGCAGCCGGGCAATGTTGTCCTTGAGCTGGTCTGGATCACACGTTCCCGGGGTATCGGGCAGGCACTCAAAGAACAGCCCGCCGACCTTCAGGGCTGCGCATTCGGCCCGGACCCGTTCGTACAGGGCACTGCCCAGCCCGCCCCGCAGGGTATCTTTTGCCGTGGCGATCCAGTCCAGAAAACAGAAATTGATATCCGGTTCATGCAGGAGCATGGCAAACCCCAGCACCTTGTGCCGCATGTTTTCCGCCACAAACAAAATGGGCCGGAACCGCAGGGGGAACGGGTTGCGCAGGTTGTCTCCCAGGTGGATGACCTCCTGCTCCGACACGGTGGGGATCCGTTTTTTCAGGATGGATTTAACCTGTCGAAGGGCATCCTGGTTCACCGGGATGGCATCATCAAAAATACGTCTTATTCTGAACATAATTGCGTGGTCACCATCTGATGGACAGCGTCGGCATATGAGATTTCCGCCCGGTCCAGGGCGGCGGCAAACCCGGCATCCGGGGACAGGCAGGGGTTGGTGTTGATCTCCAGGATGAACGGGCGGCCATCCAGACCCACCCGGAAATCCACCCGGGCATATCCGGCCAGGTGGAACAGGTGCCAGCAGCGGCGGGCCAGGGTTTTCAGCTCTTCTAACAGGGGCGTATCTGCAGGGGCAAAATCAAACCGCCGGGGGGTGTTGTGGTATTCTTCGGAATCTGCCTCCCATTTGGCCCGGAATCCCACCATGGCAGGCCGGCTGTCCGGGATATCCGGAAAAAGGATCTCCGCCGGCGGCAGTACCTGCACCCCGGACCGGTCGGCCAGCAGCGAGAGATTGAATTCCCGTCCAAAAATGAACTGTTCGGCAAAACAGGCCCCGCCCAGGGCGGGGGCCCGCTCTTTCAGCAGCCGGTTTACGGTCTTTGCTGTGCCGGTCACCAGATTTTCCGCCTCCAGTCCCAGGGAACCATGTTCCCAAACCGATTTGATGATCCACAGGGCGTTGGGATCATCCCCTGAGTCCATTCCCCTCTGCCAGGGCATCTCCGCGGGAAAGGGATTGATCCAGGCAGGGGTGGGCAGCCCGGCCTGGTGCAGGCGCTCTTTGGCCATCACCTTGTGGGAGGTGGCGTACACCGCCTGTGCCGGGCATCCGGTATAGGGGACAGCCAGGGCATCCAGCAGCGCAGGCACCACATGGATCAGGCTGCCCCGGTTTTCCAGGGACTCCACCAGGTTGAACACCCCCAGGGGCCGGATCGTTTCAAGCCCCTGCTTTAACGCGGTCAGGTCAAGGGTGCAGGGCACTGGCACCGGATGGTACCCCAGGCCGCTCAGGGCAGCGGTTACCGCCGCCACCTGAACCAGGACATCTGCTTCGTCCGGTTTGGCCGGGTCGATCACGGCATTGTGCACAATGGCAATGGTGCGGTTCATGCCGGTTCCGGACAGGACATTTGGAGGTAACCCGGCACCCGTTCCAGGGCGGAGGTCAGGATCATGTCGATGAGTCGGACATAGGATGTCCCAAAAAATTCACACACCATGGGCAGGTCGGAATAATGGGGCCGCAGCCCGGCCAGGGGGTTCACCTCGATAAAGCAGGGGATGCCTTCTGCATCACACCGGATGTCGATACGGCCCCCGTCCCGGCATTCCAGCTCCTGCCAGGCTGCCAGGGCCAGGGCCTCCACATCCCGGATCAGCGGATCCACATCTGGCGACAGCGGCAGGTACTGGACCCGGCCTTTCCATCCCTCCTTGTTTTCAAAGGAGTAGATATCCTTTCCCTGGTCGGCCAGTACAATGATCTCCATGGTACCCATCACCTTTGCAAAGGGGCCGGTACCCACCAGACCGGTGGTGAATTCCCGGCCGCACAGAAACTGCTCGATGAGCACAGGCTGGCCGAACTGGTCCATCAGCTCCCGGCAGATCCGGGGCAGGTCCTGTCTGTCCCGGACAACGGAATCAGTGGTGATGCCCATGCCGGTGCCCTGGGCCACGGGTTTGACAAAATACGGCGGATCAAAGGGGACAAAGACCGCATCTTCCGGGGCCGCAGCCAGAAAAAACCGTCCCGTGGAAAGCCCGGCATCCCGGATCACCCGCTTGGTCATGGCTTTGTGCAGGGTCAAAGACATGACCAAAGGGTCTGAAAAGGTATAGGGAATCTGGTACAGGTCCAGGATCGCCGGCACCTGGGCTTCCCTGCCCATGCCGTGCAGGCCTTCGGCAATGTTGAATACCAGGTCCCAGCGTTCGCCTGCCGCCAGCTGTTCAATGAGCTGCCGGGCATTGCCGATGCGCACCGGGGTATGCCCCAGGTCGCACAATGCCTGTTCAATGGCCTCGATGGTTTCCACGGAGTCGAATTCCGCGGTTTCCAGTTCTGTGTATCCCTGGTCCAGATAATCCTGGCGCAGGTCATAGGTCAATCCGATCAGCATGTTATGTGTCTCCTGTGATTGTGTCACCCCAGCACCGGCACCGGATCGGGATAGGTAAAGGATTGGTTCTCATAATTGGTCAGCACCAGATCGCTGCTGGTGCGGCCTTTGACATAGTCGGGCATCAGCGGGATCTTGCCGCCGCCGCCAGGGGCATCCACCACATAGGTGGGCACGGCATATCCGGTGGTAAAGCCCCGCATGCCCTTGATGATGTCCAGGCCCCGGGCAATAGAGGTCCTGAAATGCCCGGACCCGGTAATGGGGTCGCACTGGTACAGGTAATAGGGCCGGACCCGCATTTTCATGAGCCGGTGCATCAAGTTTGTCATGACCGGGACATTGTCATTGACTCCTTTGAGCAGCACGGTCTGGGAGCCCAAAGGAATGCCGGCATCTGCCAGCATGGCGCAGGCCCTGGCGGTTTCCGGGGTGCATTCGTCCGGGTGGGCAAAATGCAGGCTCATCCACAGGGGGTGATATTTTTTGAGCATCTTGACCAGTTTCAAGGTGATGCGCTGGGGCAGTACCGCCGGCACCTTGGTACCGATACGGATGATTTCCACATGGGGAATCTGCCGCAGACGGGACAATACCCATTCCAGCCGGTCGTCGCTCAGGGTCAACGGGTCCCCGCCGGACAGGAGCACGTCCCGGACACACGGGTTGGCGGC
Organism: Desulfotignum sp.; assembly: GCA_034522435.1. Taxonomy (GTDB): domain Bacteria; phylum Desulfobacterota; class Desulfobacteria; order Desulfobacterales; family Desulfobacteraceae; genus Desulfotignum. The sequence continues at coordinate 120,972 of JAXHLJ010000004.1, read as the reverse complement.
AATATAGGCAATGGCCTTTTCCCACCTTGCCCGGCTGGCGCGGATCCCGCCATGACCCACCACCCGGGACCGGGTGCAGTACCGGCAGTAAGTGGAACAGAAATCGGTAAGTAGAAACAGAACCCGGTCCGGGTACCGGTGCACCAGTCCCGGCACCGGACTCTGGTGGTCTTCGCCCAGCGGATCGTCAGACTCACAGGGCAGTTTGACCCATTCACCGGCTGTGGGCACCACGCACCGCCGCAATGGATGGTCCGGCACATCTTTGGGGATCAGGCTGGCGTAATAAGGGGTGATGCTCAGGGGCAGCTGGACCGAGTTGTCTGCCAGATATTCGTCCGGCTCCAGGGGCAGGATCTGGTTGAGCCGCGCATAGGTGTGGATGCGGTGGCGCACCTGCCACTGCCAGTCCTGCCAGTCCCGGGACGTGGATTCGGGAAAAAACTGTTTTTGAAACGCCCTGGTTTCAGGGCTGAGTTTCGGGTGGCGCGGGAATGCGGATTTTTTTTTGGCCGGAAGAATGAATACCGGGCGGATCAAATGGATGGGGTCCACTCCGGACGGAGGGGCCGGGTACAGGGTGTCTATGGCAAGCCTGCCGCTGGGAGGCTCGTCATCATCCATTATCATCGTTTCTGCGGGTACGTCGACGTTTTGCATCATGGCTCCTTTGTTGGATATAATGTGTTGCGTTGAGGTTTGCGGGCATGAAGGTCAGGCCCGGCTTGAAAAACCCTTGAGCAATCATCATGCCTGGATGAAATAAAATTTTCACAAAGCCTGATATGAGATGAACGCTTGAATCAAAGGGCCGGTGGGCGCTTGAGGCTGTCTTGAAAACAATCGTGTTTTCGTGTCATTGATGGTGATACAGAGCTGTGTTGCAGGCCATCAGGAATTCTTATGTCCTGTTTCCTGTTAATGGATGATTCACATGGGACATGTCAGGTCTGATTTTATTCCCGGCAGATGACATCAGACCGGCAATACGGGGGGGTCAGAAAAATTCTTACAGGAAAATATAGGTTTTACGGACTTTACTTTAGGGGTTTTCTTAGGTATGTAACTGATTAGAATAATTTTGAATAACGACCTTGAAAAAGGCGTGTCTGGAGATCCAATGATTTTTCAGGGACTGAAGCTCACCATACTGGGGATGGGGGTGGTGTTTTGCTTTCTGGTTCTGCTGCTGTTTCTTATCTATTTTTCCTCAAAACTGCTGGCCCCGTTTACGGAAAAGGAAATGTCTCTGGCCATGGCGAAAAAACCTGCCAGATCCGGAAAAAAAACATCCTCATCGGGTGACAACTTGAAACTGACCGCCATCATCAGTGCGGCGGTGGCCGCCCACCGGGCGCATACACGGCGCTGAATACAGCGGTTTCCAACCAACCTCAAGGAAGGTATCGATGAAAAAAATTCAGATCATGGACACATCGTTCCGGGACGGGTTCCAGTCGGTTTTCGGAGCCCGGGCATTGACCGATGATTTTCTGCCGGCCGTGGAAGCAGCCGTGGATGCCGGCATAGAACACCTGGAGGCCGGCGGCGGCGCCCGGTTTCAAAGCCTGTTCATGTACTGCGGCGAATCCGCGTTTTCCATGATGGACCGGTTCCGGGAGGCGGCCGGACCGGATGCCCGGTTGCAGACCCTTGCCAGGGGGATCAATGTGGTGGCCCTGTCGGCCCAGCCCAAAGACATGATCGACCTGCACGCAAAGATGTTCAAAAAGCACGGCATGACCCATATCCGCAATTTCGATGCACTCAATGACGTGCGCAATCTGGTGTATTCAGGGCAGTGCATCAAAAATGCCGGGCTGCACCATCAGGTGGTGGTTACCATGATGGAGCTGCCCCCCGGGTGTACCGGCGCCCATGACCCGGATTTCTATCTCAGGACGCTCCAGGAGATTCTGGATTCCGGGGTGCCCTATGATTCGGTCTGCTTCAAGGACGCCTCCGGCACCGCCAATCCAACCAAGGTGTATGAAACGGTCCGTGCGGCCAGAAAGCTGCTGGGCGAAGATACCGATATCTGGATGCATTCCCATGAGACCGCCGGCATCGGTGTGACCCAGTACAAGGCCGCCATCGAGGCAGGATGTGACGGGGTCTGCCTGGCCAGAGCCCCGCTTTCCGGGGGCACCTGCCAGCCGGATATGATCTCCATGTGGCATGCCCTGAAGGGCACGGATTATTTTCTGGATATCGATGTCACCAAAATTCTGGAAGCCAACCGGGTTCAAGAAGATTGTTTCAAGGATTATTTTTTTCCGCCCGAAGCCCTCAAGGTGTCCTCCGAAGTGATTCTGTCTCCCATGCCGGGCGGCGCCCTGACCGCCAATACCATGATGATGCGGGATACCGGAACGCTTCATCTGTATCCCAAAGTGATCCAGGCCATGTCTGAATGCATTGCCAAAGGGGGGTTCGGCACCTCTGTCACCCCGGTATCCCAGTTTTATTTTCAGCAGGCCTATGCCAATGTGACCCAGGGGAAATGGAAAAAAATCACGGATGGATACGGAAAAATGGTGCTGGGATATTTCGGCAGAACCCCAATGCCCCCGGACCCTGAAATTGTATCCATTGCTGAAAAGCAGCTGGGGCTGAAAAAATTTGACGGTGATCCGCTGGACCTGCTGGAGCCGGGAATTCCCAAAGCCAAAAAAATACTGGAAGCCGAGGGTCTGCCCGTGACCGATGAGAATATTTTCATTATCGGGGCTTTGGCCACCCCCGGCGGCAACACGGGCCTGGATTTTCTCAAGGGGTACCAGCCGGTCAAGGTCCGGAAGAAAAAACCGGATTCCGCCCCTGAAACGGACACTGCGCCGGAACCGGTACAGGCACAGGCACAGACACCCGGGCCGTCAGAAGCTGCGGCAGGCTCTAAGGGTCCGGTCAGTTTGAATTATAAGGTCACCGTGGATGGAAAAACCTATGAAGTCACGGTGGAGGACGAGACCGGGGATGTCACCGGCATCACCCCGGCAGATGGCCCGAAACCTGAGCCTGCGGTCAAGGAAACACCGAAAACGGAAGTCAAGGCCCCGATGCCGGGCAATGTGTACCAGCTCCTGTTTGGTATGGGGGATACGGTGACTGAAGGGGAGACCCTGCTGATTCTGGAGGCCATGAAAATGGAAACCCCGGTACCATCTCCTGTCAGCGGAAAGATTGCATCCATCCCGGTGGTCAAGGGCCAGACGGTCCAGACCGGTGAGGTGCTGCTGACCCTTGAAGCATAGCCGGCACAGCCCAAAGGATTATTAATTATGGACATGAAAAAATCAGTTCTGATCCTTGTAAGCGCAATGGTGCTGCTGATATTGATGGTATCGACGGCCCAGGCAGCCGGTCCTTCCCCGGCAGGTGCCGGTGATGCACTGACCCTGCCGCCCATGCTTGAAATGGCGGCCAACTTTGCCAGGTCCACCGGATTGTCCAGTTTTCTTGCACCTGAATCAGGCAGCATTTTTGACGGGGTCAGACAGCTCCTCATGATCGGCATCGGCATCCTGCTGTTGTATCTGGCCATAAACAAAAAATTCGAGCCCCTGCTTCTGGTGCCCATCGGATTCGGTGCCATTCTGGTGAACACGCCGCTGGCCGGCATGGCAGATCCGGGCGGGATATTGTATTACATTTACACCGTCGGCATCAAAACCGGGGTGTTTCCACTCCTGATCTTCATGGGGGTGGGGGCCATGACCGATTTCGGCCCTTTGATTGCCAATCCCAAAACCCTTTTACTGGGGGCCGCAGCCCAGGTGGGTATTTTCATCACCCTGATCGGGGCCCTGTTGTTGTCTGATTTTGTACCGGGAATTCATTTCAACCTGTTTGAGGCGGCTTCCATCGGGATTATCGGCGGGGCAGACGGTCCCACGGCCATATTTCTGTCCAGCCAGCTGGCACCGCACCTGGTGGGCCCCATTGCCGTGGCCGCCTATTCCTATATGGCCCTGGTGCCCATGATCCAGCCGCCCATCATGCGGGCCCTGACCACCCGGAAAGAACGGAAAATCCGCATGAGCCAGCTGCGGCCCGTGGGCAAGGTGGAAAAAATCATCTTTCCCGTCATGGTGCTGGGGCTTTGTATTCTGCTTTTACCGTCAGCTGCGCCGTTGATCGGGTTTTTCATGTTCGGCAACCTCATGCGGGAATGCATGGTGGTGGAACGGCTTTCCCAGACCGCCCAGAACGCAATGATCAATATCGTCACTATCCTTCTGGGCCTGGGGGTGGGGGCCCAGCTGTCCGCAGGGCAGTTCCTGAACCTGTCCACCCTGGGGATTCTGGTCCTGGGGTCCGTGGCGTTTGCCATCGGCACGGCGTCCGGGATCCTCATGGTCAAGCTGATGAATCTGTTTCTGACCACCAAGATCAATCCGCTGATCGGGTCCGCCGGTGTGTCCGCCGTTCCCATGGCCGCCCGGGTCAGCCAGAAACTGGGCATGGAAGCCGACCCCCAGAACCACCTGCTCATGCATGCCATGGGCCCCAATGTGGCCGGCGTGATCGGATCCGCCGTGACCGCCGGTGTTCTGCTGACATTACAGAATCTGGTGATTTAAAAGGAGGAATGATATATGACCATCCGTGTATTGATGACCCGGCGCGTTCCCAAACTCACATCCGGCCTGGATCTGGCGCTGCTGCCGACCTTGTCCGAGATGCTCATCGAGCTGCGGGGCATGGCGGACCGGCAGCCGGGCTATATTTCCGGAGAAACCCTCAGAAATGTGGAAGATCCCCATGAGTATCTGGTGATCAGTACCTGGAAATCCCTTGAATCCTGGAAATGGTGGATGGCCAATGCCGAGCGGGCCGAGCTGGAGGGGCGGATCGATGCGCTTCTGGGGACATCCACCGTGTACAAGGTGTTCAGCTATGATTGAAAAATAGTGAAGCCTGCCGGAAAAAACCGGCAGGCTTCAAAGGTCACATGTCTGTGTCGGAAATTATGCCATCGTGGCGATTACATCCCCTTCTTCCACCTCATCGCCCACTTTTTTGATGATTTTTTCGATTTTTCCGTCACAGGGGGCATATACGATGGTTTCCATTTTCATGGCTTCAATGGCCATGATTTCCATATCTTCTTCAATGGATGTCCCCACTTCGAAGTCCATTCTGACGATTTTGCCCGGTAAGGGTGCGGTTATTTCATTTGCCATTTTTCTTGACGTCTCCTTTTTGGGTTGTTTAACAGTTTCTCAACTACAGCGGTTTGTTAAAACAGTGGTGTGGTCTCTGTTCATCAGGGTGCCAGCAGCGTGATGAAGATACCGGCGGCGATGACCGTGCCGATAACCCCTGCCACATTGGGCCCCATGGCGTACATGATCAAATAGTTTCTCTTGTCTGCCTCGATGCCCACCTTATGAACCACCCGGGCCGACATGGGCACGGCGGACACACCGGCGGCCCCCAGCAGCGGATTGATTTTTTCCTTTGACACCAGATTCAGCAGTTTGGCCAGCACGATGCCCGTGGCCGTGCTCAATATAAAGGCGATGAGCCCCAGAATGAAGATAAACAGCACCTTGGGCTGCAAAAAAACGTCCGCGTGCATGGTGGCCCCGATGGGCAGTCCCAAAAATATGGTCACGATATTCATCAGTTCATTCTGGGCCGCGCCCTTCAACCGTTCCACCACCCCGGATTCCCGGAACAGGTTCCCCAGCATGAGCATGGCGATCAGCGGCGCGGATGCCGGAATCAGCAGAATGATCACAAAGGTGGAGATGATGGGGAACAGCAGCTTTTCCCGTTTGCTTACGGGCCGGGGTTTGGCCATTCTGATCTTTCGTTCCGCTTTTGTGGTCAACAGCCGCATGATGGGCGGCTGGATAATGGGCACCATGGCCATGTAGGAATAGGCGGCCACGGCACAGGCCCCCATGAGCTGGGGGGCCAGTTTGGATGCGATAAAGATGGTGGTGGGGCCGTCTGCCCCGCCGATCATCCCGATGGTGGCGGCCTCCATGATATTGTACCCCATGGCGTGGGAAGCGAAAAAAGTGATATACACCCCGGCCTGGGCACCGGCCCCCAGAAAAATGAGCCGGGGATTGGCCAGCATGGGGCCGAAATCGGTGAATGCACCGATGCCTAGAAAAATCAGCGGCGGAATAATCTCCCAGTGGATCCCGTAGTGGTAGAATTTCCACAAAAGGCCCACTTCCGGTTCCATCAGTCCACTCAACGGCAGATTCACCAGCAGGATACCGAATCCGATGGGCAGGAGCAGCAGCGGTTCATATTGTTTTTTGATGGCCAGAAAGATCAGAATCAACCCGATGATCCACATCACGATCATGCCGGGTGTCAGGTGCACAAAACCGGTTGTGTTCAACAACGAATATAAATTATTTCCCATCTGTATCCGCTCCTTTGGTTTTTGAGGCAAACCGGTCGACAAAAAAGGCGGTGATCTTTATGGACAGGTACAGAAGGGTCATTCCAAAAAAAACGCTGATGATACCCTGTACAAAAACACTGGTTGGTGACATCCTGAACGTCCTTGTTTTTACGGTTTTGGCCGCACAAGAAGTTGTCATGTGCAACCATTGCAAAAAATTTTATCAACCTTAATCCATACCGGATGAGATGTCAATATGTAATCAAAAATATGATTATATGTGCCCTGATACCAAAGGGAAATGCCTGGTATATGAAAGGCGGGCTATTGTTTGGATTTTTTGAGTTCATCGATTTTGGTACGGCCCGACAAGGGAACCCCGCTGCGGTAGGAGGCCCGGGCGATGAGGTGGGCTGCCACGGGAGCGGTGAGCAGCAGCAGGGCGATGATAAAGACGGCCCGCAGAAAAATCCCCGGATCCTGGAAAAAGATGGCATGGGACAGGACCACCAGCCCGGCGCCCAAAGATCCGGCTTTGGTGGCGGCATGCATGCGGGTGAGGGTGTCCGGCAGCCGGAGGATGCCCAGGGCCGCCACCAGGCAGAAAAGGCTGCCCAGGACCAGGAGAACCGCGGCGATATATTCAGTCATGGGGGCCTCCCCGGGACCGGTCCGGTCCCTGTGGATTGTCGGATGTCGAATGTTCATCCGCCGGCCGGGCCGCCCGTTCGATGAACCGGGCCAGGGCGATGGTGCCCAGAAAAGCGATGCAGGCAAAAGCGATGGCCACGTCCAGGTAGGAGGCCTGGCCGGTGTGGATGGACAGGACCACCAGAAAGGCCACCACCAGCACGGACATAAGGTCCATGGCAATGACGCGGTCCGCAGCCGTTGGGCCTTTGACCAGGCGCCACAGCACCAGTACCATACCGGCCAGAAGAATGGCCATGGCGCCTTGTGCGGCCATGTGGAGAAAAGCGCCCTGGGCCGCCATCACCGGGTCACCTCCAGAATCCGCCGTTCCAGCCCGTGGATGATCTGGCACCGGGTCTGTTCCACATCTTCCAGAAACATGACATGGACATACAGGATTTTGTTGTCCTCGGACAGGTCCACACTCAGGGTGCCCGGGGTCAAAGACACCAGATTGGAGACCAGAAAGATCTCCAGGCGGGTCCGGGCTTTCAGGGGAACCCCGATGATGCCTGGTTGGCTGATGTGTCCCGGGGTGATGACATCCCAGGCCACACGGAGGTTGGAGATCACCAGCTCAGTCAGAAAATAGGCGGTCAGGTTCAGGGTTTTGGGCAGTTTTTTGAAATACCTTGTATCCGGATACAGGGGACTGGACACCCATAAAATGAAATACCCCAGCATGAACCCCACAACGAATGCACTGATTCGGGTGCTGCCCAGCAGCAGGGTGAACACGGCGGCAATGAAGAAGTTGAGCAGCAGCAGCGGCATTATTTTCCTCCTTTCACGGCCAGCACATAGGCGGCGGGGTCCATCAGCTGTTCCCCGGCGGCGGCAGACAGGACCAGCAGGGGTTCAATGAAAATGCCCATGAGCACTGTGATCAGGCACAGGCATATCACCGGGGCCACCATCCAGGGGGAAAGGGACGGGTTCCGGGGGGCCGGTTCATTCAGACCTGCCCGGTCCGTGCCAGACGGGTCTGTGACGGGGTCGTTCCTGCCGGGTTCATCCGGGGAGGGGGTGTTCCGGGGACAAGGTTTCCAGAATGCTTCCATCCAGATTTTGACCATGGAAAACAGGGTCAGCAGCCCCACGGCCGCGGCCAGGGCGGCCGGCCCATAGTGCCGGCTTTCCAGGCAGGCGTAAATGATCAGCAGTTTGGCCCAGAAACCGGAAAGCGGGGGGAATCCGGCCAGGGCAAAGGCCGGGATGAAAAACAGGACGGCCAGCAGGCCGTGGGTTTTGTACAGGCTGCCGATCCGGGACAGGTGAAACGAGCCCGCGGCCCGGTGGATGAGCCCGCCGACCAGAAACAGGGTGGCTTTGGCAATGATGTTGTGCACCATGTAGATCAGGGCCGCGGCCAGGGCCAGGGGGGTGAACACGGCCAGTCCCAGGACCATGTATCCCACCTGGCTGATGATGTGAAACGACAGGATCCGGCGGATATCGGTCTGGGAGGCGGCCATCACCACCCCGGACACCATGGTCAGCAGGGCCGCACCCATCAAAACCGTGTGAGTGATCTGGAGCTGGGTGACAAACACCAGGGTGAACAGCCGGATCAGGGCATAGACCCCCACCTTGGTGAGCAGGCCCCCGAAAAAGGCGGCCACGCCCGCGGGCAGGGTGGGGTAGGCGGCCGGCAGCCAGAAGAACAGCGGAAACAGGGCCGCCTTGATACCAAAAGCCGTCATCAAAAGCATGGCCGTGCTGGTGAGGGCGGCCGTGTTTTCCACCATCTGGATTTTTTCATGCAGGTCCGCCAGGTTCAGGGTGCCGGTCAGTCCATAGATCAGACCGATGCCCGTCAGCAGCATCAGGGTGGCCACGATGTTCAGGGTCACGTACTTGACCGCACTGGTGAGCCGGCCGGCCGGGTGGTCCATCACCAGGATGCCGAAAGAGGCCATGAGCATCACCTCGAACCACACATACAGGTTGAACAGGTCCCCGGTGAGAAACGCCCCGCAAACGGCAGCCGTGAGCATCTGCATGAACGGATGGAACCCGGCCCGGACCCGGCGGGCATCTATGTCCGTGCGGGCATAGACCATCACGGCCAAATGGATCACGGCCGTGGTGACCACCAGGACCGCGCTCACCAGGTCCGCCACCAGGCAGATCCCGGCCGGCGCGGGCCAGGCCCCTACCCACAGGGCCGTTATCCCGTGGTTTGTCACACCGGCCAGCAGCAGGCAGGCACTCACCAGATGCACCAGGGCCCCGGCCATGGCCGCGGTATGGGCAAGGCGGTGGTCGTTCCTGAAAAAAAGGAACAGCACCGCCGAAACCATGGGCACCAGAATGGGCAAGATCAGCAGATGATTCATACCGGGTCCCTGTTGTCCGGACCGTCCGGGTCGCGGGCGGTGTCCAGTTCACAGATAAACGGCGCCTGGTCCGCATCCAGGGTCCGAACCCGGTCATAGGTCCGGTACAACAGCACCAGCAGAAACAGGGTCATGGCGAATCCGATCACGATGGCCGTGAGGATCAGGGCCTGGGGCAGGGCATTGGCCACGGGTTCCGCCGGCAGGGTCCGGCCGGGCTGGATCAGGGGCGGGGCCGTGTCGGACAGCCGGCCGGCTGTGAAAATCAGCAGGTTGACGGCATTGCCCATCAAAACGAACCCGAACACAAACCGTACCAGCATGCCCGACAGCATCAGATACAGGGCACCGGCGATCATCACGCCCACCATAATGGCCAGCAGCGGTTCCATGGATCAGTTCTCCTCCAGGCAAAGCAGCATGGACAAAATGCTGCCCAGGACCGCCAGAAATACCCCCAGATCAAAGATCAGGGGGGTGCCGATGGCGATGGGACCCGCCTGCCACCAGATGCCGGTGAGAAAGGGGGCACCGGCAGCCGGCCCCGGCAGTCCGGCAGCCAGGGCCAGGGCCAGCCCGGTCATGGCCATGGTCAGCGGGCGGATCCGGATGGCACGGCGCACCTGGTCCGGGCCTTCCGTGATGGCAAACAGGGCAAAGGCCGTGCCGGCCAGAAGGGCGGCGGCAAATCCGCCGCCGGGTTCGTGGTGGCCCCGCAAAAGGACATAAACGGCAAATACCAGCATCAGTCCCACCATGAGCCGGGTGGCGGTCTGTAAAACAAGGGACTGCATTATCGCTCCTTTCGCCGGCGGATCAGGTTGACCCCGGCCCAGGCGGCCAGTACTACCACGGCGATTTCTCCCAGGGTGTCAAAACTTCTGAAATCCACCAGGATTACATTGACGATGTTGCGGCCATGGGCCGCGGCCACACTGTTGGCTTCGAAAAATGCGGTCAGGCTGCGGTCCAGCGGGATTTGCACAACGCCTGTCAGCAGCGTGGCAGTGATCAGGCCGGCACCCAGGGACAGGCCGGCATTTCTCAGGGTCCGGGACCGGGAGGGTGGGTTCGCTTTTTCCAGAGGCGGCAGCCGCAGCAGGATCAGGGATACAAAAACCAGGGTCAACGTTTCCACCAGCAGCTGGGTCAGGGCGATGTCCGGTGCGCCGAACACCAGAAACACCAGGGCCACGCCGGCGCCCACGCCCCCTAAGCCCCCGATGGCCAGGATCCGGTGCCGGGCCGTGACCACCATCGCCGTGGCGATCAGGATAAACCCGAACAGCCCGGCGGCAATCCAGGGGCCGGAAAAGGAAACGTTCTTTGCCATGCCCGGAAGATGCGGCAGCCACACACTTCCCACTGCCGCGATCATGACCAGGATGATGACCGTCAGATAGGTGTGCAGCGAGCCGTTCTGGACGATGCCGGTGAACCGGCCGGCCGTGGTGAGAAATCCTTTCAGGCCGGACTGATACAGGCCGGGGAAGGTGAACCACAGCCGGTCCAGGACCGTGAGGAGCCCCTGACGCAGAAAGCTTCGGAACCCGTAGATGAGCCCGCCCAGAGACAGGGTCAGAATGCTCAGCAACAGGGGCAGATTGATGCCGTGAAAAAACACCAGGCGGATCTCTTCTCTGTCCGGGTGGATGGCGAACACGGCCGGTTCAATCAGGTGGGCGGACACCCATTCGGGGATGATGCCGAACACCACTCCCAAAATCCCCATGACGGCGGGCCCCAGGCGCATGGTCCAGGGGACTTCGCATACCAGCGACAGTTTTCCCCGCAGGGGCCCGGCAAAGGGGGTGATCAGGATGACGGCGGCCACGGCTGTCATCAGGGCGTTGGCCACCAGGGTGGCAAAGGTGGCGAAAACCGGGAACATCTCCTGGGCCAGGGCCCCTTCATACATGATCTCCTTGCCGATGAATCCAAAGAAAAGCGGAAACCCGGCCATGGAAAGGGTGGCCCCGGTCACGGCCAGGGCCGTGAGGGGCATGCATTTCACCAGCCCGCCCAGACGGTTCAAATCCCTGGTCCCGGTCTGGTGGTCGATACTGCCCACGGCCAGAAACAGCGCGGCCTTGTAAAGGGCGTGGACCATCAGAAACGTGGCGGCCGCGGTCAGAGACAGCACGGTCTGACCCCCGGCAAACAGGGTCAGCACGCCCAGGGCCATCAGGGTGGTATAGGCCAGAACCCGCTTGAGGTCGCAGGGACCCAATGCCTGGATCGCCCCCCACAGGGCCGTGATCCCCCCGATCAAAACCAGGGTGCCGGTCCACAAAGGGGTGCCGGCCATGGCCGGGTGCAGGCGCAGGAGCAGAAAGATGCCCGCCTTGACCATGGTGGCGGCATGAAGAAACGCGCTGATGGGCGTCGGGGCGCTCATGGCGTTGGGGAGCCAGAAATGAAACGGCACCTGGCCGGACTTGGTCATGACCCCCACCAGGATACAGAGGAATATGGCCGGATACAGGGCATGGGCGCGCACCAGATCCCCGGATGTGGCCAGCAGGCTGATGGCCATGGGAAACCCGGCGGATTTGAGCAAAAGGATCCCCATCAACAGGAACAGACCGCCCCCGCCCGTGACCAGCAGGGCCTGCCGGGCGTTTTCTCTGGCCCCGGCCTGGTCATGGTCGAATCCGATGAGCAGAAAGGATAATATCGTGGTGGCTTCCCAGAAAACAAACAGCAACAGCAGGTTGTCGCTCAAAACAATCCCCAGCATGGCCAGCATGAACCCGTGCAGATAAACAAAGAACCTTCCCAGTTGCGGGTATCCGGCCATGTAGGTGGATGCATAAAGGGTGACGAAAAACCCGGTCATGGTGATGATCAGGCCGAACAGCAGGCCCAGGCCGTCCAGGCGGAAAGCCAGGGCCAGGTCCAGGCTGGGAACCCAGTCCCAGTGGACCGCAAAGATATCTCCCTGCACCACCCGGGGCCAGGCCAGGCAAAGCAGCACGAACAATCCCAGGGGCAGCAGGCTGGAAAAAAGCCCGGCCCTGCAGCAGTCCGGGGCCTTGCCGGTTTGGGACAGTTCCGGCCGCATGCCTACTGGGACAGAAACAAAGGAATGTCGGCTGAATGAATGGTTTCCAGAACCGTGTCCCCCAGCAGACTTCGTTTGATAATGTTCTGGGAACTGTTGCCCATGACGATGAGGTCGGCGGTGTGTTCATGGGCATAGGCCAGCAGATCGGTTTTGGGGTTCCCGTCCATCAGGTCGGTCTGGACGTCAAATCCGTGAGCCTGGCAGTAGTCTGCGGCTTTTTCCAGCAGAAACGGTTCCGGTTGTTTGCGGTGCGTGAAGTGGACCAGCCGGATTTGCGCGCCGGGCCAGGGATTCAACTGCAGATAATCCCTGGTGGCTCTGGCCGATTCCATGGACCCGCTCAAGGCGATCACCACGGTTTTGACGGGCCGGTATTTTTCCGCCACGGCCAGGATGGGCCGGACCCCCTGGCGCAGCAGTTTGAGGATGGCTTTGTCCGGATCTTCCACAAACCCGTATTCAAAAATACTGCGCAGGCCGAAAATGGTCAGATCGTTGAACCGGTCTTCATCGATCATGGCCTCAAAGGTATCGCCTTCTTCATATTTGATCCGGCGGCACACGACCTGCTGTTTGCCGCAATGTTCCTTGAAGAGCGCAATGGCCTTTTCCGTGCCTTCTTTGGTCACCTGAACGTTGTTTTCGCGCATGCGCTGGGCATAGGCGGCTGCCCCGGCAGGCACCGGCCCCACCTTTTCCAGTTTTTTGGTATTGACGATGGTGACGCCGGTGAGCTGGGCCTGGTGAAGATCTCCCAGTTCAGTGGCCCACTGGGTGGCGGCTGCGGTAAACGGGGTCCCGCCCAGTCCCACAAGTATTCGTTTGATCATTGGTTACGGTCTCCTTTTTAAAATGGTCCTTATGCTCATGTTAAGCCATGGGACACCTGATTTGTCAAGGAAAAGACATTGATCAGATTCAGACGGGACAGTCTATGATTTTTTTTCAGCCGCCTGCCGGCGCTGATTTTCCGTCCAGTCAATCCGGCTCATCAGGCCTTCGAGAATCCGGACATCCCGGGAGGTCAGGCCGGCATCGCCGAACAGGCGACGGAACGTGCGCAGCAGGTGGTCCGGGTTCTGGGGGTCCAGATAATCGATATCCAGGAGCGTTTGGCGCATATGGGAAAACAGGTGTTCGATCTCTTTTCCGGAGGCCGGTTTTTTGGGGGCGGGATCGTAAAATTGCCCCGTAATTTCCGATTTAAGGGAGACTTCGTACAACAGCACGGCCAGGGCATGGCTCAGGTTCATGGACGGATAGTCTTCATGGGTGGGGATGGTGACAAACTGCTGACACAGGTCCAGGTCCCGGGTCTCCAGACCCGTGTCTTCCCGGCCCAGGAGCAGGGCGCACCGGGTGTCGTTTCCGGACCGGCCGATGGTCCGGGCTGCCGTGGCCGGTGTGAGAAAGTGTTTCCGGTACTTGCCGAACCGCCGGGTGGTGCCGAAGGTGGTATGGATGTCTGCCAGCGCCTTTTCAAGGTCGGAAAAAATGGCGGCCTGCTCCAGAATATGGATCGCCCCCAGGGCCATTTTTCGGGCATCCAGGGCATTGAAGTCCGGGCAGGGGTTCACCAGCCGCAGCCGTGAACACCCAAAGTTCATCATCACCCGGCACACGGCCCCGACATTGAGGGGGCCCTGGGGTTCTTTCAATACGATGACAAGATTGGAAGCATTCATTTCATTTCCAGGCGCCGGGGAACCGGCCATCGGGTCTCAAATCCCATCGTTTCCAGCAGGCGGATGCCGGCATCCACGTGGTTTCCGGCCTGGGCAACCCCGTGGGAGTCGTCCCCCGGGACCATGGGAATCTGCCGGGATTGGATCTTTTCCAGAATGGCCCGGGTGGGATAGGGTTCCGCCTCCCCCCGGGCCAGGGGCCGCAGGTTCAGGTCCATGACCAGATTCAAATCTTTGATCAGGTCCAGGTTCCGGTCGATCTTTGCAGCGATTTTTGGCTGCACCACCCGTTCCCGGTAATGGGGATCATGGATCCGGACCAGGTCGAAATGGCCCACCACAAAGGGCCGGACCGCGTCGATCATCTCGAACTGCCGGTCGAAATAGGCCAGGTACAGGTCATCGACAGACCCGCAGGCCCTGGCCGCAGCCTCATAGGTTTTTAAAGAATAATCAAAGCAGATGTCTGCCACGTGATGCACGGATCCCACGATATAATCGGGTGAAAACGCTTCCACCAGGTGCCGGACATGGGGCAGGTATCCGGTAAAGGCCTCGGTTTCCATGCCGGCAAAGATGTGAATCCGGTGGGCCATATCCGCTTTCAGCTGCCTCAGGGCTTTGAAATAAGCGGCAAACCGCTGATAAAGATGATCCATGGTCAGACCCTGTTCGATCTCTTCGGGATACAGAAATTTCGCGTGCACGGGCGGGATATGTTCGGTGATCCCCACCTGTTTGAATCCCCTTTGAATATATTTTTCAAGGATATCCGCCAGAGAATCTTGAGCATGGCAGCAGAATTCACCGGAATGTCCGCCGTGAAGGGATATGGGGCCCAAAAGTGTCATGGCCCGGTTTGTACCATTAAATGCGGTCCTTGAAAAGGGTTTTCACACGGTCATGCCGGTGAGGGTCAGTGCGATTTTCCGTTTCCGGGGACCGTTGTCATGGTTGATGACCACCACCTGCTGCCAGGTTCCGGTGACAAGCCCTCGGTCTCTGACCGGTACACTCAGAGACGGCCCCATGAGCGCGGCCTGAACATGGCTGTGCCCGTTGCCGTCATGCCAGGCCTGCTCATGGGCATATTCCTGATCCGGCGGTGCCAGGGCCGTGATGGCCCGCTTGAGATCCGCCACCACACCGGGTTCATACTCGATGGTGGTCAAAGATCCGGTGGAACCGATGACAAACAGGTGCAGCACACCGGCCGACACCCCGCTGGATGCGACAAACGCTTGCAGTTCCGGGGTGATATCCCGGATATCCGGGCCCGTCTTGAGATCCGTTGTAATGGTATGGCAAATGGTCTTGAATTCTGGCAAAGCCTTGAACCTCCGTGAATGTAAAAGTTTTGGATTGTATTGCTATCCTTTGCAAAAATCCTTTCGTGAAAATTCCGGTATGGATAATTAACCTTGATTTTTATCCGGGGCCATATCCAGAACTTCCCGAACCTTCGCCGTCATGTCCGCCATTGAAAACGGCTTCTGAATAAATGCCACCCCGTCATCCAGCACCCCTTGATGGGCAATGACGTTGGCATGTATATCCGGACATGAACAACAGTCCGGATATCAGGATAAAGAGCGGTGATTTGTCCTAGCCAGGTCCCGGCCGTTCATTTCCGGCATGACTACATCCGTCATTAGCAGATGAATTTTATCTGCATGGGTTTTGGCCAGGTCTATCGCCTCACCAGGTGTGGCAGCAGATAAAACCGAATATCCTTTCCTTTCCAGCATCATCCGGGTCATTCTCAGAATGGTGGGTTCATCTTCCACCAGCAGAATGGTTTCAGTCCCTCCGGCAGCTGCTTTTTTCTCAGGAACGGCCTTGTCAGCGTCTTCATCGGCAACCAACCGGGGCAGATAAATTTTGAAGGTGGAACCCTGACCGGGTTCGCTGTAAACATTGATGAAGCCGTTGTTCTGTTTGACAATGCCATATATAGTCGCAAGCCCCAGGCCGGTGCCTTTGCCCACTTCCTTGGTGGTGAAAAACGGCTCGAACAGATTCTCCAGGGTCTCCTTGTCCATGCCGCAGCCATTGTCACTGACTGCCAGCAGCACAAAATCACCGGGGATAAAGCCCGGATGTTCGTTGCAGTATTCCTCATCAAATGTTTTTCTTCCGGTTTCTATGGTGAGTTTGCCCACTCCGGAAATGGCATCCCTGGCATTCACACACAGATTGGCAAGGATCTGGTCGATCTGTGACGGGTCCATTTTCACTGGCCACAGATGGGCAGCCGGTTGCCATACCAGGTCGATGTCTTCTCCAATGAGCCGGCGCAGCATATTGAGCATACTTTCCACAGTATCGTTCAAATCAATCTTTTTGGGAGAGATGATATCTTTTCTGGCAAAAGTCAGTAGTTGCTTGGTCAGCTTTACTGAACGGTTCGCTGCGTTTTGAATCTCATTCAGGTCATCATACAGATCATGATTCTGTTCAGCCTTTTCCATGGCAAGTTCCAAATGTCCCAGAATCACCCCCAGCATGTTGTTGAAGTCATGGGCCACACCGCCGGCCAATCGGCCCACCGATTCCATCTTCTGGGCCTGGAGGAGTTGAGATTGGAGTTTATCGCGCTCCTTCTCCGCTTGCTTGCGGTCGGTGATGTCATGAAAAAATCCCTGCAATTTGACGACTTTACCATTACGCAGAACCGGGTTGCATTTTGTTCGAGCATAAAGGTTTCTGCCTTTTGCGGTTATGAACCTTAATTCCAGATCATAAGGAATTCCGTTGTCAATCGCCTGCTGTATTGCTTTTCTCAAAATGGGCTGATCTTCAGGGTGCCAGAAATTAATGGCATCGTCGAGAGGTGGCTTGATGCTTTTAGAAACCTCATGTATCCGGTATGTTTCAGCCGTCCATGTAACTTTCATTGTTTCAGGATACAATTCCCAACCACCAATTTTTGCCATTTGGCCTGTAATATTAAGGATGTTTTCATTCTCCCGAAGTTCTTCTTCAGCCCGCTTGCGCTCGGTGATGTCCTGGGCCGCGCCCCAAAGACCGATGATATTGCCTGCTGCATCATTTACCGCTTCACCACGAACCCACATCCAGCCATTGCTACCGTCTTCCCTCACTGTCTCCAGTTCAAGTTCATACGGCATGCCTGTGGTAGCGGTTTCGGACAGGGAGGTGGATAAGCGTTCCCAGCTTTCGGGAGTGAACAGCTTCATATGTTCCGTATATGGAGGAGGGGGCATGGTCGGATCAAAACCATACATACGGTAGAGTTCCTCCGTCCACTCGACCTGATTTGTAATTAAATCCAATCGCCAACTGCCCAAAAGGGCAATCCTCTGGGATTGCTTTAGGTCCTTCTCACTCTTTATCAGAGCCTCTTCCACCTGTTTACGTTCCGTAAAATCTCTTGATGAGAAAAGGATTTCCTTTGGATTGCCGGCATCATCAAGAATGAACTTTCCGACCGTCTCAAACCAGAGATAGTCTCCATCTGCCCGGCGATACCTGTATTCGACCTTTCGGCCATCTTCCCTGTTGGTAAGGAACTCAGCAAAAGCGGTTGCCGTTTCCTGAAAATCATCAGGGTGGACAAGTTCCATGACGTTTCTGCCGATAAGTAAATCTGGATCGTATCCCAGAAACCTGTGGGAAGGACCGAGGAATGTAAAGTTACCTTCCATGTCAGTCACGGCAACAAGGTCCGAGGTGGTGGCAATAATGTTTTGCAAAAGTTTGGTTTTCTCCCGCAGGGCCACTTCCGCAAGCTTTTTCTCAGTGATATCCCGGATGGCTGAAATGTGCACCGCCCTGTTGGCAAGATAGAAATGTTCGGAGGTGATATCTACTGATATCAACCTCCCATCTTTTTTCTGGTAGACGCGTTCTTTTTTTGATACCTTTTCTTGACACGCCCGTCGGGTCGCTTCAGGGGTCGTTGACAGATCCGTCATTTTCATGGTTACCAGTTCTTGAACGGAATAACCGAATAATTGGGAAGCTTTATTATTGCACTCCAAAATTTGGGTGGTATTGTCGTCTACCAAAAACATGGCATTCACACCCATGTTAAAAATTAGGCGGAATCTTTCCTCTCTTTCGCGCAATGCTTCTTCCATACGCTTGCGGTCGGTGATATCCCTTGAACTGAAGAGGATCTCCTTTGGGTTGCCTTTGTCGTCTCTGATGAACCGTCCAACTGTTTCCAACCAGAGATAGGTACCGTCAGCACACCGATATCGGTAATCAATTTTTTGGTTATCATCAAGTTTGAACAGGAAATCATGAAATACGGATGATATTTCAGGCAAATCATCCGGGTGGACAAATTCCAAGACATTTTTTCCGATCAAGGAATCAAGATCATAGTTCAGTACTTTATGGGAAGCCCCAAGAAATGTGAAATTGCCTTCCATGTCAGTCAACGAAACAAGGTCGAACATATTATCAGTAATATTCTGAAGCAATTGCGTTTTTTCTTTGAGTGCTTTTTCCGCCCGTTTTTGCTCAGTGAGCGTTCTGGACAGCCTAACGTTGCTGAAACTTAAAGCGGAGATCATCATCCCTAACCCGGAATAAAAAGCCATGACCTCCTCAACCGTTTCTCGGTCATATCGCGGAATCCGGTTGAGCGCGTCGAGGTATTCTGCCTCATCAAAGCCATATCGCCGGGCCTGACTTCGGAATCGTTCCACATCCAGCTTTTCATCTGAATAGATAAACTGGCCAAAATAGATATTGCCCATATGATAGCCGGATACAACAATGGGTGTAGACATATCCCACATACCGTTTTTGCAGCGGTATGATGAAAACCCCCCAGGTTCTCTGGCACTGGAAAGAAACAGGTCGCTCTCAACACAATTCTTGTGCGTCTCTGGATGGCAACGATGAAACTTTATACAAATGTCCTGCCAGCCGACCTCCACCAGCACCTTTCCGTTGCTGTCCACAATGGCGCTCAGCATGCCGGTGATTTGATGAAATTTTTCCATCAAGGACTGCACGGCTGGAACATCAATGATGTCTGCGAGCTCTAATTCGCCCAAATCGCTTTGCGGTTCCATAATAGCCTTGAGCTTCTTGCGAACTGCCGTCTCGCTCTCTTTCAGAATCTCCTCGGTCTGCTTACGCTCGGTAATGTCATTCACTACACCCATGGAGCCTATATATTGACCACTTTGCTTGTCAAACCGGGGTCCGGCACCTATCAATACAGGGAATTTCTCACCGTTTTTTCGACACAGAACAATTTCATACCGGTCAGTCAGTCCATTGGCACGTCTGGCTTCTGCTTCCTGAGCAATGGCCTGCTGTTCGACAGGTACCATATCCAGCCAACATTTCCCGGTGATTTCTTCGGACAGATATCCAAGCATTTCTGACAATCGCTGATTGATGAATATGACAGTCGCCCGGGTATCTGTTATGGACAAGGCCTTCGCTCATATACGTCATTATTTTCTTCAGAAAATGACTCGGCTTTCGTGTAGTTTTTTTTAAGCTGTGTATTGTCTGTTTCCAGTTCCTGAACCCGTCTTTCCAATTCTTCATAGGATGGTTTTTCAGCCATATGTCATACCCTTTTAATGTCCGGATGCGTTTCGTAATGGAAAAGAAATTAAGCCACCGTGCCAAGCTCAAGTGTACTTGCCCGAACAGAAAATATTTTCTATCCATTTCATCTTTATCAATATTTTTGGTATCCTTGAGACATACCGGTTTGATGTACCAGTGTCAAATCATTTTTATACCACCCAATCAAAGGAGGTCCGTCATGAAGATCAACCATTGCACCACCCATTTTTTCAATTACCAGCGCATGAACGTGAAAAAAAAATACGTTGCGCAATTATGAGTTCATCCTTGGCAGTTTTCAAAAACACTTTGGTGACATAGATCTTTCGGTCATCTCATCCGAAGACATTCTTGATTTCATGTCAACGGCTACAGATGGCACCAGCCAGAACACCAAAAAACTCCGTTTCACCCTCATATCTGCTTTTTTCAATTTTGTCAAAAATTCCCTTGATCCCAAAATTACAAATCCATGTGACAATCCCGCATTGCGCAAACTTTTCAGGGCCGGAAAATCCACTCAACTCAAGATCCTTGAAAAAGATGCGGTGGATGAGATCATTTTCAGAACCAGCAATCAACGGAACCGGTTGATGTTGGAACTTATGGCCCGAAGCGGTATGCGGGTCGGGGAAGTCCTGAAGCTAAAACCTATGGATATTGACGACCGTAAAGCCATTATCCGAGATCCCAAAAGCGGCAAAGAGGCTGAAGTTGTGTTTCTGCCTCAAAAAGTTGCTGACCGGCTCCGAACATATATTCGAGAAAAGGGGATTGACCCCGATGCCAGAATTTTTCCGCTGTCATATGCAGCCGCCAGATTGATTGTCAAAAAGGCCGGTAACCTTGTCAGTATTCATGTCAGGCCTCATGACTTGCGCAGACATGCTGCCACGTATGCATCACGTTCAGGCACACCCCTGGAAATTGTGTCAAAGGTACTGTTGCGCCATTCGAATTTATCAACCACTCAAAGGTACCTGGGTAAAATCAGTGATGCTGAAGCCATGCGTTGGATTGACAACCTGCATGGGTGATCCCATTTATGGCCGGGCTGAAGATTTGTTTTCGGCCCGGTTATTTCAAAGAGCATTTTCCAAGGTCAAGTATGTAAATGGTATCCATTGTTTTTCAGTGCCCTGAAAACTCAACTAGTGGATAATCATCCTTGAGCAGGGAATGTGGTGTTACGCAGAGCGCACCGGTGACCTTTACAGAGCGGAGCGGAGTAAAGGGCATCCGAGTGACGCGTATTGTTGGGCAGCAAACTATTAATGTTTATCCCGACTATCATGATCGTGCTGAAACCGCGATGAACAAACGAACTCCTCCAAGCAGCACAAAAGGCAGCCCAGCGAGGGCGAACAGCGTTGCCTTGGCCCAAAGCCGAAGGAAGGAAGCTACGATCGGTGAGCGACGATCAAGTGGATCGTAGCGAACAGATATGCTTTCACCAACGTCGTAAAGTTCTCCTCCTGCGCCAACCTTGCTTGTAAAGCGCTGTGTATGACCAGGTTGGCTCGCAAACTCCACAACTGGGTAGTACAGCAGCGCTGGGATCTTTCGCGGTGCTGACTCATAGCCGGATTCATAGCCAATAACGACACCCTGAACCGCCTTAGTCCGAAACAAGCGTGTTTTGAAAAATTCATATATTAGGTTAGCAAAACATTTTTAGTTATAATTTCCACCTGGCAACTGTTGTCAAAAGCGCAAACCTCTCCCCTGGTTCCATAAAATTTCAAATTGTGGTGTGTATTCATTTCCAGTGTCCTTGATCTTGTCTTTCCAGGGTTTGGACTCACCCATCACAACCCATTTGTGACAGCTGTCCGATCATGCTCTTTGTATCAGGGAAATGCAAAATGCCTCATACGATCCAACAAGTTGAAAATATGTTTGACCTGGTCATTATAGCCCACCAGTCTGTACGTGATCTTTCTCCCTGATTTTATGATCAGGCACGGAATCTGGATAAAAGTATGGATAAATTTTTTAAATTCCATGCGAACAATGCTCCTGCCCAATGCCCGGTATGGAAGCAGCAAACCGTACCATGCCTTGAGGTCCCAGGACAGAGACGCTATGGCCATATACGCCCAGTTGGATATCAGGGAATCAGACGGATTATTCAATGCAGACACACCGTTTTTCAACTGTTCGATATCGTTTTCATGGTCTGCCCGGTTGCGGTAAAATTGAATCAGCTGTTCCACAGATTTTTTGTCATCATTGGTGATGTAAAAAAAATACCTGATATCATCAAAAAGCTGGCATTGCCCTTTCAGCACTTTAATGGTCTTGCGAAGTACGATCATCCTGTAGGGCTTTTGGCACTTCCCCGGCCTGTATTCGAATTCAGCGACATGTTCACATTCGGTTTTAAGATTTTTAAACTCACGTCTTTCGACCACCTGGGCCTTTACATTCTCTGGTTTTCTGCGGGGCCTTGTCTTTATTTTCCCGGGTTCCTTCTCAAAGAGTTCCCATTCAGATTCCGGAATCTGACCGGCCAGTTTCACCAGGTTTTTTCTGGCATCCATACCAAAAACAAACCGGCAGCGATCGTCCCATTTGTCAAAGTTGCCGGTAAGGCTGAAGTCCGTATCTCCCCGGATATAAACCTTTTCAAACGAATCAGACACAAGGTCGAGGGTTTTGTCGAGCCACTTGGCAGAATCCAGATGAGAAGGGGCATTCCCGGATCGGTTGACCACATAGAGCACTTCTCTTGTGCCGGCCAGGGAAATGATCAAAGGCGCATATCCCCATTTGCCGTTGTATGAAATATCCATACCCTGCTTGCATTGACCGTATGTTTCGCTGATGGTGCCGTCAACATTGATAATGGCCATCTTTTTGAATGACGCTGGCTGCTTTTCCCAGATTTTTCGGCGGATGGTATTTTTAACAGACATAAATTCAAGCACATCCTGTTCCTCGAACCGTCTGAGAAAATCTCCGGCTGTAGTTGGATCCGGTATAATCTGCGCACCCAGTGCATCAAGCCAGGCCGGATTTTTTCTCAACAGCTCGATATCTTCCAGACAGGTCCCGCCGGCAAGGATGTTATAGGCCATGTTGGCGACATGATCCGATTCATGATAGGGCAAATGGCGCTTGAGAAGTTCAAGATTATTGTCAATTTCTTTGAGCAAACCAGTCTTCTGTGCAAGAAGATGGATCAACCCAATCCCTCCATAGGAAATACCCTGATGACGGCCATCAAAGTCATAATGAATGTTGGATGCTTTGAACATGGGATGAGGTTGCTGGGTCCAGTTCCTTTTTTTAGTTTTTTATTGATTTTTCTCTTGCGTTTTGCCAATTTTTTGTCGATATTCTTAGTCACTCGAAACGCCTTTCCAGTTTTGTGTTTTTGTTAATATCAAACTCATTATACACTTTATTGGAGGGCGTTTCGAGCTTTTTTCTCATTTTTTTACTTAAATCACGCTTTTTTTGGGTTTAGTGCCAGCCACTAAATCTCAGGTGCTGTCCATGCATTCACAGCATAAGTACCAAGGCGCCAACCCGATAATTAGAGAATCAGAGGCGGTAGGATACGTCGGTTTTTTTCGCTCATCTATAATCCTGTTGCCTAACAAGTTGATGTGTGGTTCTGTTTATCCTGTATATTTGAATGATATTTGACCATATTAAAAAACTAAAACCTCAAAAAGATTCTTGCCCATACTCTACTTTAAAATCCTCAAGGATACTCAAGGTATCTGTAAAAATTCACTCAAAACTATATTTCATAATCTTTCCTGGAAGTCCAGACTTTAAAACATCAACCTTCTTGCAACTATCACTGATTCTCTTCATATTCAAACATAATCCCCATATCAATGACAAAAATTTTCATAAGTGCCGATGTGTGTAAACCTGGACTTTCACTTATTACGAACGGCACTTGCGGATAAGTCGTAAATGACCTGTCACATATCGCCGGTCAGAGTCTTGATTTTGTTGAATGCCGTCATTTCCTCCAGCCAGTTTCGGGGAACGGCATCCAGGCCGTTATGGATGCCCAGAATAAAACCGCACAGGATTCCTCTGGCTGAAGAATCGCCGCCGGCCATGATATTTTCGATCAACGCGGTTTCCAGGTCTTCCGGGTACCGGGCGATCAGGTGGATGGTGCCGGGCAGGGCTTCTGTTGTGTCACAGGCCTGGCCGAATCCGGAAATGGCCTGGCTGGTCGGTTTGTCTATACTGGCAAGGCCCTTGTCCACAAGATCTGGCACCGGAGATCCGGAGGGCAGCTGATCTGCCGCAGACCGGAGGGCAGTGACCGGATCAGCGCCGCTGGCAGTTTCAAGAGCAACCCGGGCAAAGAAGCGGGCGGTGTCCAGAACCAGCGGGTGGTTGTGGGTCATGGCGGTCTGCTGTCGGGCGCAATCGATGAATGTGTCGGCATCGTCGGCATGAAACAGGGCAATGGAGACCATGCGGGCGGCCCCGCCCAGGTCGGTGGAGTCTGATCCGGCGGCCGCCGGTGACCGGCCTGCCTGAAAATGGGACAGGGTGGTTTTGGTGGCCTTGTCCAGGTATCCGTCATACTGGTCAAACAGGGCCTGCCACCGGGCTGCGAAATCATTCAGATCAAAGCCGTTGCAGTGATGCACAGATTCCAGCAGCACTTGCATCTGGTCCCCATAATGGGTGAAATCTCCTTTTTGTCTGTTTTTGTGAAACGGGGCGATTTCCGGGGCGGTCATGTGGTCCAGGCGGCCGTACCGTTCTTTGATTTGGGCGACATCATACACCCAGTGAACGCCCAGAGCCAGGGCGTCTGCGGCAAACGCGGCCATGACACCGGGCATCATTTTCAGATGAATGTCGGTCTTGTTCATGTTGTTTCTCCTTTGTTGAGGTAAATGGTCTGACGTCCCGCTACAGCCGCTGAATGATATACAGAAACATGGGCAGGCGGCTGGCGGTTTTCAGGCGGTAGAAATCATAGAGTACTTCCCGGGAGGGTTTTCCGAATTGCAGCGGGGACAGATAGATACTGCCTTTGGGCGCCGGGCGGGAAATGCGGTCTCTGACCAGGGCCAGCATGGACGGGATGTGCGTGGGGGGCAGGTGTTCGTCCATGATGAAGTTGCCGGTCATCTCGATTTTTGGAAAGGCCTGGTTGATCTCACACATGCGGTCAAATGCCCGGCTTACTTTTTCGGCGGTGACGGGTTTTCCGATCTGTTCCAGGGTGGCCGGGTCATGGGATTCCAGGCCGATGTTGATATGCGTGTCAAAAGGCAGGCGGTTGAGTGCGTCAAACAATGTCATGTCTGCGTTGAGCAGAGAATCCACACTGCCGAACAGATATATCCGGGGGTGTTTCATGTAGCTGTGTGCAAATCCGAATGCCGCATGACTTTCTTTTGCCGCAAACAGGATCAGGTCCTGTGGCGCGTTCAACGCATCGTGTTCCCCTAAAAACAGGGCATTGTGATTGATCAGGTCCGGCCCGTAAAGAAGTTTGAGTTCCTGGATTTGTCGCTGGATGTCGGTCCGGGACCGGGGCGTGAATGGTTTTTTGTTTTTGACTTTGCAGAACCGGCATTTGTAAAGGCATCCGTCCGCAATGGTCAACGGGATCAGGTTGTAGTCGGAATGCCGGGCATCCGGCGGCAAAACAGTGGCTCTGGCGCCGCTGATGTCAAACAGGCGGTCCGCATTTTTTTGCAGATCCGGCTCATGAATGGATCTGGTCTTTTCAAGCCAGTCGGCAATAGGGTCCGGCATGTCAGGCAGGGCATCGGGCATGTCGGACAGGGTGTTCTGCCAGGAGGAACACAGCTCCGAGATCACGGGAAATTCAAAGGGTTTTCCCCCCAGAAGTGAGTTGGTGGGATACCTGAAATTGGGCAGATAATATTCACCGATTGCCTCGAACACCCCGGCATATCCGCCGCTTGAATAATAAATCCAGTCGTTTCCCCGGGTCCGTTTGAGCCATTCGGATGGGTGGAGCCAGTCCCGGGTTTTGGATCTGGCATGGGTGATTTCATGATTCAGGTTGAACTCCAGAATCTGGTTTCGGGTCTCTAAGCGGGAAAACATGCCGTATTTAACCGGATAGCTGACCTTGGTGTATTCCGGGGTGCCTTTGATATTCAAAAGAATGGAAAAGTGATCGGTGTGATAGAAGATGTCTGGATCTGTCATGTTTTTGGGCCGGCAATCGGGTCTGATCTGTTTAAAGTGAACGGCGGTTCCCGGCATTTGTGCCCGGAACGGACCAAAACTTTATCATAGTTTATAACTGAATGCCGGAACAAGGCAATGATTTTCTGCCGGGATTCATATTGACCCTTTGGGTGAAAACCGTTACTTAACCATTGAACGCAAATGATGACAACAACAGGAAAAACAATGAAAATACTTTTTCTGGAGCCGTTTTTCGGGGGATCTCACCAGGATTTTGCCACCGGATTTGCCGCGCATTCCCGCCATGAAGTCACGTTGCTGACCCTGCCCCCACGGTTCTGGCGATGGCGAATGCGCACCGCATCCCTGAATTTTCTGCAGAAAATCAAACAATTGCGCACGTATGACCGGGTGGTTGCCACAGACATGATGGATGTGGCGCAGTTCAAGGCGCTGGCCGGATCTGATTGTCCGCCGATCGTATTGTATTTTCATGAAAATCAGCTGTCCTATCCGCTGTCTTCCCGGGCAAAACAACGAAAACCGGATATGGATGCCGGGCTGATCAACATGAATTCCGCGCTGGCAGCGGATCAGGTCTGGTTCAACTCAAATTTTCATCTGACCGCATTTGAAAAGGAACTTCGCCGTTTGATCAAACAGATTCCCGCGCCACGGCCCAAAGGGATCGTGGACAAGATTCTGGAAAAATCCCGGGTGGTGTATCCCGGGTGCCGGTTTCCGTTGACATCAAACCCGGCAGGGCCCGCCACTCAGGCCCTGCCATTGATTGTCTGGAATCATCGATGGGAATATGACAAACAGCCGGAACTGTTTTTCAAGGTGCTTGTGCGGCTCAAAAAAAACGGGGTTTCGTTTTCTCTGGCCGTGCTGGGTGAACAATATGACCGGTATCCGGATGTGTTTGATCAGGCCAGGCAATTGCTGGACAAAGAAATCGTTGCGTTCGGGTTTGAACCGTCAAGAAAGGCCTATGAAAACTACCTTGCACAAGGACGGGTGGTGGTGTCCACGGCGATTCAGGAAAATTTCGGCATTTCCGTGGTGGAGGCGGTCCGGTTCGGGTGTTTTCCATTGCTGCCCCACCGGCTTTCTTATCCGGAACTCATGCCGGAAACCTGTCATGATGCCATTTTTTTTCATACGGAACATCAGCTTTTTGAAAAACTGATCTATCATTTGCAGCCTGCCAATGACCGCGTGGCTGAGCGCAAGGCATTGGCCGCGCATATGCAGCAATTTTCCTGGGAATCTTTGGCGCCTGTTTATGACCATCTTCTGGAAACCCTGACCGGCCCCTGAAATCTTTTTGGTCATTTGATCATTATTTTTCTTGACGAAAGAATCCGGCACGGTTATATTATGGTCAAATGATCAAAAAGGAGGATGCCGTGCCCCGACCCAAACGACCCAGATACATCGACGCCATGCCCCGCGTGACCGAGTTTTCGCCCCGGGGGGGTGTGCCGGCCGAGGAAGTGATCCTGTCCCTCGAGGAGTTCGAGGCCGTGAGACTGATCGATTATGACGGCCTGGATCAGGCCCGGGCTGCAGAGATCATGAACGTGTCCCGTCAGACCGTGGGAAGGATTCTTCGGGCCGGCCGGTTCAAGCTGGCCAAAGCGCTGGTGGCGGGATGTCATCTCAAGGTATCGGGCGGATGTTACCGGATCGATGAAAACCGGTCCGGCCGGGGACGGCATCGCCGCAGAAGGGGTGGCCGGTGCGGTCATTCCGACAGATCATAACCACAACAATCAAGGAGGAGATATTATGCCAGGTTTCAACAGAAGAGGCCCCGAAAATCAGGGACCCATCACCGGTTGGGGCAGAGGGCTTTGTACCGGAAATGCCGGAAATGCCGGGTACGACACAGGATTTGACCAGGGATATGGTCCGGGATATGGCCGGGGCCGTGGCCGGGGCCGCAGATGGGCTCAGGGCGGTTTCGGCGGCAGAGGAATGCGCGGCCGGGCGGTTGCTCCGGCGGCACCGGAATCCCCGGATGAACTCAAACAGCGCGCTGAATGGCTGGAATCCGAACTGGCGGCCATCCGGCAGCAGCTCAATGAATAACGACACAACCTTGGCCGGGGAAAGGGGTAACCGCTTTCCCCGGCCGTTTTTTTCATTTATTTTTCTTAACTTGTCCGTCCTGCTGTGGTATAGGAACGTTCTGTATTATCAAACATGTTTGCCAGGCAGGAAAAAAATTTATGATCTATACGATTGCCATCAACGGGTATGGTCGCATCGGCCGGTGCGTGGTCCGTGCCTTGTACGAATCCGACCGATTTTCCCAAATGCTGAATCTGGCGGCCATCAATGAAATCGCCTGTGCCGAGACGATCTTTCATCTGACCCGGCATGATTCTACCCATGGCCGGTTTCCCCTGCCCGTGGAAAAAGCGGGGCAGGGCATGCGCATCGGAAAGGATGTCATTCATCTGTTTCAGGAGAAAAATATCGTCAATTTGCCCTGGAAGGATCTGGGCGTGGATGTGGTGCTGGACTGCACCGGGGTTTACAATGACCGGGAATCTGCCGAACTTCACCTGCTGTCCGGGGCAAAAAAGGTGATCTATTCCCATCCGGGCAAAGATGAGATGGATGCCACCATTGTGTTCGGGGTGAATCAAAGCACCCTGAAAAAAGAACATGCCGTAATTTCCAATGCCTCCTGCACCACCAACTGCCTGATTCCCATTCTGCATGTGCTGGACACCCATCTGGGTATCGAAAGCGGGGCCACCACCACCATTCATTCCGCTATGCATGATCAGCCGGTGATCGACGCGTACAACAAGGATCTGCGCAAGACAAGGTCTGCGCTGCAGTCCATCATTCCGGTGTCCACTTCCCTGGAAAAAGGCATTGCCCGGATTCTGCCGCATATGGCCGGTCGGTTTGAAACCCTGGCCATCCGGGTGCCCACCGTGAATGTGTCCATGATGGATATCACGGTGACAGTGAACACGAATACGGATGCCAAACAGGTGAACGATCTGCTTGTTCGTGCATCGGAAAACGCGCTGTCAGGTATTCTCGGCGTCAGTGACGAACAGCTGGTGTCCTGTGATTTCAATCATGATCCCCGGTCGGCTGTGATCGATCTGCCACAGACCCGGGTGTCCGGCCGGCGTCTGATCAAAATCCAGGCCTGGTTCGACAATGAATGGGCCTATGCCAACCGCATGCTGGACACCACCATAGCGGCGCTTGAGGCGTGAGACCGGGTCCGGGGTAAAAAACAGATCCGGCCGGATATGCGTAAAAAAAGGCCTACCGTTTTCTGGAAACGTCTAAAGCCATCAGCTTCCGGGTAACGGCGATCACCTGTTCAGGGATCTGTTCGGGATCATCAAAGGGCCGGGTGCCTTTCCGGTCCGATGCGACCACTTCGTCCATCTCCGGCAGAAACCCCAGAATCTCGTAGTCGGGCATCGATTTTTGAATCAACTCCTTGTCCGCTTCCGATGTCACGCGGTTGCCCAGCACCATGATGTTTTTGATGCCGATGTCCTGCCCCAGCTTTCTTATCCGGTCCGCGGCCACCCGGCTGCGCTTGCCCGGGTTCACCACCACCACCAGGGCATCCACGGATCCGGAAGTGGCCCGTCCCAGATGCTCCACCCCGGCTTCCATGTCCATGACCACCACTTCGTTGCGGGCCAGGACCAGGTGGTTCATCAACGCTTTGAGGATGGTGCTTTCCGGACAGATGCATCCGGAACCGCCCTGCTGCACCGTGCCCATGACCAGCAGCTTGACCCCGTCTTTTTCCAGGGAAAACCGGTCCGGAATATCATCCACTTTGGGGTTGAGGGTGAAAAATCCGCCCATGGTGCCGGGTTTGGCGCCGGTCCGTTCAGCAATCAGATCCGACAGCTCCGCCACCGGGGTGATGGGTCTGGTTTCATCGATACCTAAGGCCGCAGCCAGATTGGCCACCGGGTCCGCGTCAATGGCAATGACGGACCGGTCTTTGTCCAGTGCGGCAATGGTCCGGGCGATGAGTGCCGTGATGGTGGTTTTGCCCACCCCGCCTTTGCCGCCGAATGCCAGTTTCAAGCTCATGAGAAAAAAAGCTCCTGTATGATTAATTTAACGGTTTGAGAATCTGTCCGGTTTCATCCAGGAGAAACACCTGATGCCCCTCTTTTTCGGCCGTTGCCAGCACATCTTCTTCGATCATGGCGTGGATGTCGTATTTGTCTTTGAACAAATCCTTGGGCAGCATTTGAAAGCATTTCTGGGCATCCTGTTTGGTCTTGAAAGCCGGGAGAAATTTTTTCCTGGTTTTTTCATCACTGAATCCCAGTAATTGTTCAGAACCTGTTTCGGGATTCTGAACAATCACGTAATACCAGTTGTCATCAATATTTATATTTTCCATGACAGTCAGTCCATTATAAAAGGGTTATAAATAATTAATATAAGGGTGAATTTTATAAAATAAAGGGGAAAACAACAAAGATATGCGCCGGTTGAGTGCCACGGCCCTGAATTATTCAGTCGAAAACGCATTGGTGCCTTTCAAAGAGTTGACTGCCGCAAGGATGTCATGACCTGTGGGGGTCTGGTGCAGGCGCAGGCCGAACTGCGGCACCACGGCCAGCACATGATCGAAAATGTCGCTTTGAATTCCTTCGTATTCCACCCAGGCGGTGGTGTCGGCAAAGGCATAAATCTGGATCGGTATGCCATCGCTGTCGGGTTCCAGCTGCCGCACCATCATGGTCATTTGGGTACGGATTCTGGGATGGGTGCGCAAATATTCCGTCAGATAGGCCCTGAAAGTTCCCAGATTGGTCATACGCCGGCCGTTGATCGGACAGGTCAAATCCTGTGACCGGGACATATTGCAGGCTTGAATCTCTTTGAGCCGGGTATCTATGTAGTCGGTCAGCAAATCGGCTTTCCTGAAAAAAGAAATCTGCGCGTCTGAAAGAAACTGTACACTGGTCACATCGATGCGGATGCTGCGTTTGATCCGCCGGCCCCCGGATTCCTGCATTCCCCGCCAGTTTTTGAAAGAATCCGCAATCAATGCATAGGTGGGAATGGTGGTGATGGTTTTATCCCAGTTCTGGACTTTGACCGATGTCAATGTGATATCGATGACATCCCCGTCCGCCCCGTATTTCGGCATCTCCAGCCAGTCTCCCACACTGAGCATGCGGTTGGCGGACAGTTGTATCCCCCCCACAAGCCCCATGATGGGATCCTTGAACACCAGCATAAGGATGGCGGTCATGGCGCCCAGGCCGCTGAACAGGATCACTGGGGATTTGCCGATGATGGCGGATATCCCGAATAAAATCGCCATGATGGCAGTGATCACTTTAATGCTTTGAAAAATACCCCGCAAAGGCAGTTCCCGAAACGACCGGTTCCGTCGGGATATCTCCAGCAGGGCATCCAGCATGGCATACAGCGCCAATGCACTGAACAAAATGATCCAGAGTTCGGTCACCAAAGAAATGACGGTCAGTGACAGGGTCCCCGGCTCCAGCCACAGTTTGGCCTGGACCTGAATCAAAATGGCCTGAACTGTAAACACCACCCGTTTAAACAAAGGACCTTCATACACGGCACTTTGCCAGATTTTTTTAGATTTTTGGGCATTACGCCCCAGAAATATCTGAAGGCCCTTGTGCAGAACAAGATGTGTGATCACGGCAATGACCAGGATCAGTCCCAGAGCAATGCCGGCAGAAATCAATGGGGTCGGTTTGATATTCAAAGCCTGCAATAAAGCGGCAGTCGCTTCAGGCAGGGATTCAAACCAGTTGTTGAAATTTTCCGGGTTCATGTGTCCTTTTATTGTGACGGGTACCGGGCACGGTCATTTAAAAATCAGAAAGCCCCTGAACAATTTCGGTACAGGGGCTTTTGAAATGAAACTGAACAATTTCGGCTATAATTCAAGCCATGAATCAGAGTAAAGGGTTTCACCCATGATGACTTTAAAGGTTTTGACATAATCTGCCATTTCTTTGTCCAGGCTTGCAATATCGGGCTTATTGCCGTCCATCATGCCCCAGATCAGGTCCACAATATCCTGGCGCTGACCTTTGGCAATGGCGGTCAATTGTTTGTCCAGCGGATCTGAAATGACTGCTTTCATGCCGTTTTTCCACAGCATGACCATGTAGGTCTGGTTCAAAATCGGCCGTAAATGTTCGGGCGGGCCATTGGAGATGTTGGACAACCCGCAGGTGGATTTGACACCCGGTGCGATTTCCTCCAACATCATCTGAAAATCAAGCAGGCTCATGAGCTGCTGCTGCTGGATATTGACCGGGGTGACAATCCCGTCCACCCAGATTTTTTCATTGGGGATACCGGCTTCATTGGCAAAATAGATCAGTTCCACCGCCAGGGCGGCCCGTTCGTTTTCATCCCTGGGCAGGCCATCGGGACCCCACAGCAGGGCTACAAAGTCTGCTTCATACTGGGCTGCCATGGGCACCATTTTTTCGTACCGTTCCGGTCTGGCCATAATAGAGTTGATGATGTGGGGGGCATCCGCCGGTTTGCACACTTTGAGGCCGGCTTCAATGGCATCGATGTTGGAGGAGTCCAGCAGCAGGGGCATACCAGGGGCTGCTTCCTGGACCACATTGACCACCCAGGGCATCAGTTCGGTGCCGAATTTCTTGGCCGGTCCGAGGTTGATGTCGATGTAGTCCATGCCCAGTTCTTTCTGGCGGACAGCTTCTTCCTGGATAGGCACGGGGTTGCGCTTGGCAGGATCCGGCTCCTTGAACTCTTTTCCGATGACCCGGGAAATGACATTCAGGCTTTCACCAAATAGAATCATGTTTTCCATGTTCTTGTCCTTTTACTGATTTAGTATTGACACTGAAACGCCGGGACATGCACCCGCAGTCCCGGCGTTGTTTATTATTTTTTTGATTTGAGGAACGCCGGCAGATGAGCGGCTTCCCTGGGGCCTACGGTAATGGTCCAGCCGGGCAGCTCTTCTTCCACGTCCCCGGCAATGGCGGCCGCGTAACCCGGGATGATCAGTTCCTGGTTTTTGACCTTGTCCATGATACCGCATTTTTTTACAAACAGGCCGACATCATCACCGCCGAATTTTCCGGCCGCCCATGCTGTCAACACGGACAGGCCTTCGGAATCCTTGACCAGCAGCCATGCCGGCACCTTGCTGGCTTCAATTTCACCGGATACGATAAAGTAGGTCAATGCAAAGTTGGTCGTTACCAGCACCGGTGAATTTTCATCCGGATTGTTGATCTCAAAAATGCCTTCGGTCACAGTCATGGGCCGCTGGGGATCGGTAAAGATATTGAGTCGTTCCAGCAGCAGCGGGAAAAGTGATTCCGTGGCAAAATCGGACATGACAACGATGCCGCCGTATTTGGCCACGAACATGGCGCCGATCAATGTCTCCATGTCCAGGTTGGATGCCATTTCACACGGGAACACGATGGTGGGGAATCCCAGTGCTTTGTTGGCTGCCTTCAAGGCGGCCCGGCGGATGGCTACCTGGTCTTCCAGGGCCTGTTTGATCTCCCGGGCACCTGAATCGATGACCAGATCTTTCAAACCCATGCCGGTAAGTTTTTCCGTCAGCGGCATCAGGGCTTCCACGGAATCGGCTTTGACCGCCAGCGGCAGGTCCGCTTCCTTGGCCAGCGCACCGAATTCATCCGCATTGCTTTCCGTGGCTGCATACAGCAGCGGCCGTTTGAACCCGGCTTTTTCAATGCCGGCTTTCATGACGGCTGCATCTTCGGTCATGAGCACCAGGTTGAATTCCGATTCTTTGGCAATTTTTTCGGCAACGGCGGCAAACGCATCCGCACCATTGCCTGCATCCTTGACCACCAGCAGTTCCGGGCGCAGGTTCAGACCGACCCGTTCATACTGGAGTGCGTTGAAAATTTTGAGTTTGGTATCCAGGTCGGAAAGATCCGTGTCCGATGCCACGGTGGCCGCCAATACTGCGGGGTTGAAAAATGTTTTTTCATGTCTGTAAAGAACAGTTTCACCGCCGGTAGCGGTTTTGCGGACTCCTTTGCCCAGTGCCACGGGCCGAATCGGAGGCGCGGATGCTTCCGCCAGCTGTTCCTTGGCTTCATCCGACACATAGGGGCAGGCGTCCAGTTCCGCTTTCCCCGATGCCAGGTTCATTGCAAACGCAAGGCAGGTGGGAACGCCACACTCCTTGCAGTTGGTCTTTGGCAGGAGTTTGAATATTTGTATACCGGTTAATGCCATGTTAATCTCCTTAAAAAGTTTAAACAACGATATGGTAAGGCGGAGCAGATTGATATCTGGTGGAATACTGCTCCGCCTTTTGTGTTTGTTCCTATCCCACGATGGGATCCATGTTCAGAGCCGGATGGCCTTTTTCCTGGAGAAAGGGAAGGATCTCCTCTTCCGTTATGCCGACGGTTTCATCGGCGATCTTGTCAAACAGATCCGGCACACCCATTTCCTCGCCTCTGGCAACGATTCTGTCCTTGAGCTCTTCTTTGAGCATCTTGGGCATCCAGACCATCCGCAACAGCCCGCCGTCACCGACGATGAATTTACCCTGGGTGATGTTGTGTTTGGAATGGCCCACAAACCCCGGAGAAGAAGCCCCGCCGCCCATGACGCCTGCCAGGGTGGTGAACTTCATGCCGCAGGGGGTTTCTCCGGTATAATCCCGGCCAACGGTCATCACGCCGTTGCAGGTCGGCAGCAGGGCCGCGATACATTCGCAGCAACCGCAGGTGGTCATGGGATCATGTACCAGGGAATAGAAGTTGTAGTGGGTGACAGCCCCTCTGGAGGCTTTGTATATGAACTCATTGACGCCTTTCCACTGGCCCAGCTTGGGATCCAGGCATTCGCCCTTCTCGATGGGCTGGTTGGGGCCGGTGGGATTGATTTCATAGGAGGCCTTGCAGTCCATCCAGTTGTAGGCTCCGCACAGCCCGGTTCTTTCCGGGGATACGGAACAGACATGGCTGGGGGCGAAGGACTGGCACAGGGTGCAGGAGTAATAGGTCTCCACATCCTCGTCCCGCATGGTGTCCACCCGGGCATCCCTGGCCAGGTAGTTTTCTCTGGCCGTTTCGGTCATCTTGTCCACATCTTCTTTATTGGTGTACAGGGTGACCTGGACCTTGTCCATGATCTTGCCGAAATCCTGGTGGAATTTGGCATGGAGCACCGCACCGATATCCTTGAGGGAAAAACCCTTTTCAATGGCGGCCTTGGAGATCCGCACCCAGGAGATATCCCTTTGTCCGATATGCATGATGCCCTGGATATAGTTGATCAGATGATGGATCTGACGCTCCATGATGGGTTCGAAATCGTCCTGGAACTCCCTGCCTGCAATCTGGACAAAAATGCCCAGGGGGAAGGTGCCGCCTTCCTTGACATCGCTAATATCCGGACCGATAATCTCCACTTTGCCGTCTTCGATCTTGTTCATGTCGGCCATTTTCACCAGCTCGGTGCACTGGGTCTTGCCGCCGCCGCACTGGGCATACAGATCCGCGCCCCTGACACGCTCTCCTTCATAGGCAGGGCCGAAGGCACAGGGAATATCGATTTCAGACACCTGGACCTTGAGTCCTCTGACTTCCACGGATCTCTGGACCATGTCTTCATGGGCCACCGGGGCCACCACATGCTCGTAGGTACAGATACCCGTGGGCAGGATTTCCGGAATTTCCGTGTCTGCAATGGTGGGGAATCCCCAGTTGACGCAGCCGGCTGCGGCCACGCCCCATTCCGTGCCCACATCCCCCAGGGCGTTGACAAAGGCGAACACCCGTTCTTTGTTGTATTTGAGGATGGTTTTGTAATCACCGGGTTTCACACCGCCGAAGGCCATGGCCGCTCTGTTGGCAAACCCCAGGGCGAACACGGCCGAGGAAATGTCCGGACCGAACGGCACGATACGGGTGTTCCACCCGATCTGCATCCCGGCATCCAGGCACTGCTGGATCAGGGTTTTGCCGTTGTGGTTGGCAGCGCAGAAAATATACAGGGACCGTTTCTGGTAGTCTTCCACAATCATCTTGGCAATTTCTTTATTTGGGGCGGCACCTACCATGGCGGCAAAGCCGGGGGCGGACCCATCCACAAATTCCACGCCACGTTTACGCAAAATGGTGTCATCCGCCGCGCCTACCCAGATCTTGCCGTTTTCAATGTCCGGATCTTCCTGGGCGATATAGAAATCCGGGTCATTGAGATAGCGCAGCGCTTCTTTGACTTCATAGGAAATGATACCGGCCATGCCGGCATCCAGAAGTGGCCCTAAGTAAGGCAGCCAGGTTCTCAGCTTGATATGGGGAGGTAACAGACCCCTGGCAAATTCCATGGGTTTTTTCAAATCTTCCAGGGTTTCACATTTCAAACCGGTGAGTGAATAGATGACCGGCAGAAAATACGCGGTGTTGGGAAATCCCACTTTTGTGCTGGCATCATAGGTCTGAAGCGCTCTTTCAAGTTCACCTTCCACCTGTGCGACCACTTTGTAGCCACCCTGAATGGCAGCAAATGCGATTAATTTAGACATATCCTTGTTTTCCTCCTTCGTTGAGGATTTATTGTAATTATTTGTTCAATCTTGTTGTATCATGCATCCTGATTTTTCTGATATTTATCAGGCTTCCAGCTGCTGGCGATCGGCCATATCCATCAATACGCGCTCTCTGGCCTTGTCGATGCCCAACGCTTTTCTTTTCTTGTCAATGTGGGCGATCATGAGCTGGGCATGCTTGACCGGATCTATTTCAAGATCCCATTTGCCGCCATAGATGTTTTCCATTTCTTTGGAAATATAGTCATGGAACACCGGTGCCCCGGAGGTCGGCAACGTGACACCGAATACGGTATACACGCCGGATGCAACAAAATAGTGACCAATGGAAATGGCTTTTTCACTCATCCATTCCGGTGCACTTCCGGCTGCCGGCAGATCACAGATATCGTTGCCCAGTCCACCGGCCTTGACCACTTCGGTGGCAGCAAGGAGGATCCGGGAGTTATCGACACAGGATCCCAAGTGAAGGACCGGTGGAATCCCTACGGTTTCACAGATTTCCGCCAGTCCCGGTCCACAGTGTACGGCCGCAGATTCAGGCGTCAGCAGGCCTTCCATGGCGCAGGCGATCGCATTACAGCCGGTGGTCAGAACGATGACATCGTTTTTGATCAGTTCCTTGACGACCCGGATATGACCGTCATTGTGTTTGGTTCTGGCGTTGTTGCAGCCAACCACACCGGCGATACCACGAATACGGCCGTTGATGATGTTGTCATTGAGGGTATAATAAGTGCCGCGGAAGCTCCCACCCAGGTGATATTGAATGGATTCAACACCAAACCCCGCAATCTGCTGGGTTTTATAAGGCGGGATCATGACATCTGCACCCCGGTTGGCAAAGTTATCAATCGCGAGTCTTACAATGCGTTTGGCATCTTCCAGGGCATGATGTTCATCAAATTCAATATGGATGACATTGTCCTGTTCCATTTTTGCAATGGGATGGGTGGTAATGAGTTTGGTATGGAAGCACTTGGCCACATTGGCCAGGTTCTGCATGATACACTGAATATCCACCACCATGGCATCGCAGGCCCCGGTAATGATCGCCAGTTCCTGCTGCAGGAATGTGGCGGCTGTCGGAATACCGTGTCTCTGGAGCATTTCATTGGCCGTACAGCAGATACCGCCCAGCTGGATTCCGGCGGCCCCTTTTTCCTTGGCATAGTTGATCATCTCTTCGGACTGGGCCACGGCAACAATGATTTCGGAAAGAATCGGCTCATGTCCGTGGACAATAATATTGACATGATCTTGTTTCATAATCCCTAAGTTGGCTTCGGACTGAAGCGGATAGGGTGTGCCGAAAAGAACATCCTGGAGATCGGTGGCCAGCATGGAACCGCCCCAGCCATCCGCCAGTGCGGCCCGGGTTCCCTGTTTCATGAGGTTCTTGTAATCCTGGTCAACCCCCATGTGGGTCCGGTGCATGATTTCAACAATTTCCCGGTCAATGTTTCTGGGAAGCACCCCTTGTTTTTTCCATTTGTCATACAGGGTTTTGGGTGCGCGTTTCAAATATAAGATTTCCCCTTCCGGTTTGCCCCATTCTCTGATGGCAACATCAGCTACTTCAAGGGCAATTTCATCCAGATCCCGGTCTTTGGTTTCCCCGTCGACCTCAACGGTTGTGGCAACGCCCAGATCGGGGGCGATGCTCAGCAGTTTCTGGGTGTCTTTTATCTTGTAAGCTTCTGTTTCTTTCCTGGCAGCTGACATGAACACTTCTGCCACGCAACGACCATGGTCGGAATGTGCAGATGCGCCACCGGCAATCATCCGGATGAAGTTTCTGGCAGCAATGGTATTGGGTGTGGCACCGCAAAGACCCTTTCTGGTATCTTCGCCTTCAATGCCCCCCTTGGGTAATGGAAGTCTGCAAGGCCCCATCGAGCAGTTTTTACAGCAAATACCCTGGATACCGATCGCACAGGGTTTCATGCTGAAGGCTCTGTCAAAAACCGTATCAATCCCTAAACTTTGCGCACGGGCCTGCAATTCCTGTGTACCCAAGTCTATGGAGACTTCTTTCGGGTTAGCCAGTTTGGGCTCTTTTTTTGATTTAGCAACACTTGCTTTTTTATCTTCTACCATGAGAGGTTCCTCCTCCTGTTAAGTTGGTAATCAGTTAATGTTACATCAACATTGATGTCTTTAGACTTTGCCTCTTCTATGCGCTCTATCGAGGCCTTCTAAAATTTTTTCCAGATCTGTTTTCTGAAGTTTTGCCGGTGTCATGGGAACGGAAGATTTTGGAGCGGCAGATCTTTCTGCCGCCGCCTTTTCTCTTTCAGCTGCCCGTTTTTCTCTGATCGCCTGCTCCTCTGCTTCCCGTTTGGCGGCCGCGTCTTTTTCAGCCTTTTCCTTTGCGTCGATTTTCGCTTTTTCATCGGCTTCGGCCTTGGCTTTGGCGTCTGCCTCGGCTTTTGCCTTGGCTTCCGCATCCGCCTTGACTTTGGCTTCCGCATCGGCTTTGGCTTTCGCTTCGGCGTCGGCCTTGGCTTTGGCCGCTGCTTCCGGATCCGGCGCTGCCGCTGCCGGCTCAGGCTTGGCTTCCGGTGCCGGTTCGGCTTTGGGAGCGGGTTTGGCTTCCGTTTTGGGTGCAGCGGCCGCGGGTTTGGGGGCTTCCTTTTTCGCGGGAGCCGCTTTTTTGGCCGGGGCTTTCTTCTCTTCTTCTGCAATGGTCAGGTCCGGTTCAGGAGACATGGCAGCAAAATCGATCTCCACGTCGTCCAGCTGTTTGGTGATGGGACCGACATCCATGGCGGATCCACCGTCATATACCAGTTCGATGAACGCTTTGGCCAGTTTGATGGATTCCGGGTGCCGCATGATCAGAATGCTTGACCCGGACATAAGATAGGTAACCGCGCCCACCGCTTCCATGAGAATGGCACGACGTTCCGGATCTCCGAGTTCCGGTGCCTCTTCAACCGGCTGTTTGGCTTCTTTGCATTTCCACACCTCGTTGCCCAGGTTGTTGATCATGGGGTTCTGGAGTTTGTCATCCCCCTGGGTCATGGCGGCCTGGGTCAGACGTTCCATAACCGAGTATGCATATTCCAGGCCGTAGCCCAGACCACCTGTGGTCGGATCCACAATGACCTTATCCAGGGAAACCCCGAGGTTTTCCAGCAGGATGTTCACCTGTTTGGCCAGGTTGACGTCAATGGGAGAAGAGGAAATGATGGTATGGCCATACCCCATGGCTGCGGCACCGATCGCCTTGTGGTTTTTTTCCTCCACAGGCCCCAGAACCAGGTTGTGACCATCACACACCTCACTGATTTTTTTGAGAACATCCGAATCCTTGGCAGGGACGGCACAGCCCCAGACAATCAAAGGCACATCAATGGCTTCGCTGACTTTTTTGACGGTCTGAGCCGCATCATCCGCACTGGCATCCTTGTCGTTGGGATCCGTGCTCTTGAGTTGAAGCACAATGGCCTGAGCATTGTATTCATCCACACACTTTTTAGCCCAGGCTACCGGATCCCCCAGGACATCCTTGAAAGGCGCCTTGGCGGCTTCCGGCCAGTCTTCGGGTTCCATATCCCAGATTTCCATGGCGATGACGGGCTTGTTGGGCATATCCCCTTCGAACTGATAAAAAGGATAGCAAGTCTGACCACCGACAGTCATTGCGCCATCACCTTTTCCAATGGTGATGCTTTTAATGGCGCCGGCATAAGTTTCTTTGGTTATTTCGAATCCCACGTGTACCTCCTAAAGTTTAAAGATGGTTATGAGTTGGAAGGAATTAAGGTTGAAACAGTGTGACGATATGTGAAATGGGAGCACGGAAATGTGAGGGACAATTTTTTTTGACCGATTGTTATTTTTCCATTGTCTCTTCATTCACCAGACCCCATGTTACAAGATGTGTAATATTGATAACAGCATATGATTTATAATTTGTGCCCTTCTTTGTCAATAGATGAGTGAATTTATTGATCTGGGGTGGTATTGAAAAAATTTTCATTTATTTCAAAAGGTTGAAATAAGAGGGTGTTTGGCCAAATCTGATTGAATTGGATTTAATTATTAAATATTGATTGTAGAAATTTGGATAAATCAGACATAAATATCTTATAAAAATTAGTATTTCATCATTTAAGAAGTACTTTCCTGTGAAAAACAAAGAATTTTTTATAAAAATATTGCTTTTCCGAAAAAATTATACGATTGTTGTGGCGGGTATTTTTGCAAAAAGGTCGGCAAAGAATGCGATTTCATCCCGGTTCTTTCCAGCGCGGCAAGGCAACCAGATGGATGGTTTCCGGATTGAGTGGGTTGCCTTGATTTTGGGAAGGTGGTTCTCGGTTTTTAAAAACGATCGGAATATCGCGAAAACCTGTTGATTTTTTATGTTGTTTTATATAGTTAGTTAGGATGACAGGAACACAGAATCTGCAGGCGAAGAGGGCATAAAGCATAACGCTTTGTTTTTATATCACTATTTTATCATTGACTCGATCAGAGTCCAATTCAACAAAGGAGTGAATCATGGCATTAGATCCAACCAAACACCAGGACTGGGAAATTGCGCAGGATGCAGAAAAATCCATGCTCAAAATTTATGAAATCGCTGAAAAACTGGGATTGACAGAAGAAGAACTGCTGCCCCAGGGCCATTACATCGGCAAAATCGATTTCAAAAAAGTGATGGCGCGCCTGAAAGACGAACCCAACGGCAAGTACATCGATGTGACCGCCATTTCCCCCACCCCGCTGGGAGAGGGTAAATCCACCTCTTCCATGGGGCTGGTGCAGGGCCTGGGGAAACTGGGGAAAAACGTGTGCGCCGCCATCCGGCAGCCATCCGGCGGCCCCACCATGAACATCAAAGGATCGGCTGCCGGCGGCGGTCTTGCCCAGTGCATTCCGCTGACCCCGTTTTCTCTGGGTTTCACCGGTGACATCAATGCCATTATGAACGCTCACAACCTGGCCATGGTGGCCCTGACCTCACGGCTGCAGCATGAGAGAAACTACACCGATGAGCAGCTGGAAAGACTGTCCGGTATGAAACGCCTGGACATCGATCCCACCAACGTGGAGATGGGCTGGGTCATCGATTACTGCTGCCAGGCCCTGCGTAACATCATCATCGGTATCGACGGGGTCAACGGCAAAGCGGACGGGTTCATGATGAGATCCAAATTCGGCATTGCCGTATCATCCGAAGTCATGGCCATCCTGTCCCTGGCCAATGACCTGAAAGATATGCGTGAAAGAATGGGTAAAATCGTGGTGGCCTACACCAAAAAAGGCAAACCGGTAACCACGGAAGACCTGCAGGTGGCCGGTGCCATGACCGCATGGATGGTGGATGCCCTCAATCCGTCTTTGATGCAGACCCTGGAAGGCCAGCCCGTCATTGTGCATGCCGGTCCCTTTGCCAACATCGCCATCGGCCAGAGCTCCATCATCGCCGACAAGGTCGGCCTGAAGCTGGCGGATTACCATGTAACCGAATCCGGATTCGGTGCGGACATCGGGTTTGAAAAATTCTGGAACCTCAAATGCCGGTATTCCGGCCTGAAACCAGACTGCGCCGTGGTCGTGGCCACCATCCGTGCCCTGAAATGCCATGGCGGTGCACCCGTGCCGGTACCGGGCAAACCCATGCCTGAAGAATATGCCACGGAAAATGTCGACTGGGTGGCCAAAGGATGTGACAACCTCATCCACCATATCAGAAACGTCAGAAAAGCCGGGATCTCACCGGTTGTCTGCATCAACGCTTTTTACACGGATACGGATGCGGAAATTGCCAAGGTCCGGGAACTGAGCGAAGCCGAAGGCGCCCGGGTGGCCCTGTCCCGCCACTGGGAGCAAGGCGGCGACGGCGCCATTGAATTTGCCGAAACCGTGATCGAGGCGTGTGAAGAAAAAACCGAATTCAAGTTTCTGTATGAGCTGGATATGCCCATCAAAAAGCGCATCGAACTCATTGCCAAGGAAGTGTACGGCGCGGATGGCGTTGATTATTCCGCAGAAGCGGAAAAATCCCTTGCCAGAATCCAGGCCGATCCCGAACTGGCAGGCCTTGGCATGTGCATGGTGAAAACCCATCTGTCCCTGTCTGACAACCCGGCCCTCAAAGGGGTGCCCAAAGGCTGGCGCCTGACCATCCGTGAGGTCCTCACCTATGGCGGTGCCGGGTTTATCGTGCCTGTGGCCGGCGCCATCAGCCTGATGCCGGGCACCGGATCCAACCCCGCATTCAAACGGGTGGAAGTGGATGTGGAAACCGGCAAAGTCGAAGGTGTCTTCTAATCGAGGTTTTATAAGTAATATTCTAACCCGCCCCTGTAATCGTTTTCCAGGCCGCCTTACTGGCCCGGAGCGGTTACAGGGCAATTTATCGAAAATTCAGGAGAAAAAAATATGACAGCGGAAATTATCAGCGGAACCGAAATCAGAAAGGCGATCCTCGGGGAGATCAAAGAGGAAGTCGAGCAGATGAAAAAAACCCATAACAAGGTACCGGGGCTTGTGACGATTCTTGTGGGATCCAGCCCGGCATCCATCAGTTATGTGACCCTGAAGGTGAAAACCGCCATCAGCCTGGGATTTCATGAGATCCAGGATGACCAGCCCGAAGACATTTCCGAAGCGGATCTTCTGGCCCTGATCGACAAATACAACAATGATCCCGACATCCACGGGATTCTGGTGCAGCTGCCGCTGCCCAAGCACATCGATGACAAAAAAGTGCTCAACGCCATCAACCCGGACAAGGATGTGGATGCGTTTCATCCGGTGAACGTGGGCCGGCTGATGATCGGTGGAGATGAAGTGAAGTTTCTGCCCTGCACCCCGGCCGGTATCCAGGAGATGATCGTCCGCTCCGGCACGGAAACCTCAGGCGCCGAAGTGGTGGTGGTGGGCCGTTCCAATATCGTGGGCAAGCCCATTGCCATGATGATGGCCCAGAAAGGCGTTGGCGCCAACGCCACCGTGACCATCGTTCACACACGGACCAAAGATCTGGCCGCCCACTGCAAACGGGCCGATATCCTGATCGTGGCCGCCGGTGTGCCGGATCTGGTCAAACCGGAATGGATCAAACCCGGCGCCACGGTCATCGATGTGGGGGTCAACCGGGTAGGCATGAACGAAACGACCGGCAAAGCCATACTCAAAGGGGATGTGGATTTTGATGCAGCCAAGGAAATCGCGGGGAAGATCACCCCGGTTCCCGGCGGGGTCGGCCCCATGACCATTGCCATGCTCATGAAAAATACCCTGAGATCCGCCAAGCTGAGTCTGGGCATGGCCTGATTATTCATTTGATTCAAACGTATAAGCACGGGGCCAGGCTTGGTCATGCAGTCAAGCCTGGCCCCGGATTTGCTTCTGCCGGCCGAAAACAATATACGAAAAGGGGGATCTGTGGATAAACTGGATGCCATTTTTGCACCGGAAACCATTGCTGTGGTCGGTGCCTCCACCCAGAAGGGAAAAGTGGGGCACGATATTTTCGCCAATATTTTATCGAACGGGTACAAAGGAACCCTTTATCCGGTGAATCCCAAGGCAAGGTCCGTCCTCAGCGTGAAATGTTATACCAGTATCACCAATATCCCGGATCCCATCGACCTGGCTATGATCATTCTGCCCCCAAAGGCGGCTCTGGCATCGGTTCAGGAATGTATCGCCAAAGG
This sequence comes from Desulfotignum sp., assembly GCA_034522435.1. Taxonomy (GTDB): domain Bacteria; phylum Desulfobacterota; class Desulfobacteria; order Desulfobacterales; family Desulfobacteraceae; genus Desulfotignum. The sequence continues at coordinate 76,812 of JAXHLJ010000004.1, read as the reverse complement.
GGTCAAGGGCATTGTCATTGTTTCGGCTGGATTCAAGGAAGTCGGTGGCGAAGGCGCGGAGATTGAAAAACAGATCAAGGCCCTGTGCAACAAGGCCGGTGTCCGTCTGGTGGGCCCCAACTGCCTGGGGGTGATCAACCCGTCTCCCAAAGTGTCGTTGAATGCCAGTTTTTCCGCCCGCATGCCGGAACCGGGCAATGTGTCGTTCATTTCCCAGAGCGGGGCCCTGTGCACGGCGGTACTGGATTATGCCGCTGACAAGGGGTTCGGGTTTTCAAAATTCATTTCCATCGGCAACAAGGCAGATGTGGATGAGCTGGATCTGCTGCGGTATTATCATAAGGATCCAGACACGGATGTGGTGATGATCTACATGGAAGAACTGAGCCGCAGCGCCGAGGAATTCATCACCGAAGTCAGAAAGATGACGTCCGGCACCAACCCGACCCATGTGATCGCCATCAAGTCCGGATCTTCGGCAGCCGGAGCCCGGGCCGCGGCCTCCCATACCGGGGCCCTGGCCGGTGCGGATGTGATCTATGACGGGCTGTTCACCATGGCCGGGATTTTGCGGTGCAAGAGCGTGAACCAGCTGTTTGACTACGCCCAGGCGTTTGCCGGCAACAAATACCCCACCGGCGATCACGTGGCCATTGTCACCAATGCCGGAGGACCCGGTATCATCGCCACGGACATGAGTGAACAGTCCGGGTTGAAACTGGCCACCTTTTCAGAAGAAACCATTACGGAGCTGAAAAAATACCTGCCGTCAACCGCCAATTTTCACAATCCCGTGGATGTGATCGGGGATGCGGCCAAAGACCGGTATGAAAATACCCTGGCCACGGTGCTGGCGGATCGGGGGGTGGATGCCGTGTTGATCATTCTGACGCCCCAGTCCATGACCGATGCCATTGGCACGGCTGAATCCATTGTTCGAATTGCTGAAAGCACCATCAAGCCGATTCTGTGCGCCTTCATGGGCATCGTGGATGTATCGGACGGCGTCAAACTGCTCCAGAAACACAAAGTGCCGGTCTATCAGTTTCCCGAAAGTGCAGCAAGGTCACTGGGCGCTCTGCGGGAAGGAATGAAATGGCTGTTCAGAAAAATTCTGCCGCCCTACAATCTGAAATATGACCGTGATAGGGCCGCCCAAATCATCGAACAGTATCTTTCCCAGGGCCGGTATGTTTTAGGAGAACTGGACGGAAACGAGATTCTCAAATGTTACGGCTTCAACATTCTTCCCATGGAACTGGCGAAAACAGCGGATGAGGCCAGACAGATTGCCGGAAAGCTGGGGTATCCGGTGGTGATGAAAATCGTGTCACCTCAGATTCTGCACAAGTCCGATGCCGGAGGGGTCAAGGTCCGTCTGGAAAATGACAAGGCGGTTGAGACGGCATTTGAGCAGATCATGGAAAACGCGGGGAAATATGACCCAAACGCACACCTGGAAGGGGTGCTGGTGCAGCAGATGGCACCGGCCGGCAAGGAAGTGATTTTGGGCGTGACCCATGATGCGGTGTTCGGTCATGCCGTGATGTTCGGGCTGGGAGGCATTTTTGTGGAAGTCTACAAGGATGTGGCGTTCCGTTTGTCTCCCATGGGACGGAACGTGGCCAGAAGAATGGTGAAAAGTATCAGAGGATACCCCATTCTCAAGGGGCTGCGCGGGGAAGCCCCGTCCGATATTGAAGAGATCGAAAAAAATATCGTGTCATTGAAGGCCCTGGTGGATGATCATCCCGTGATCCGGGAACTGGATGTCAATCCGCTTTTCGTTCATGAGGCAGGAAAGAAAACCACGGTGGCAGATATCATTATCCGGCTTGATGACACAGCCCACAACCAATGTAATGGAGGAGCTTCAGATGCCTGAAGAAAAAGGTTTTATCATGGAAGCGGCAAAAAAAGCGGCAGAGGCAAACCAGGAAGCCGTTCGTAAAAATACATTGCCCAAAGTGGATTTTTCCAGTTTTATTCTGTCCATTTATTCGTCCGGTCTGGTTCAGCTGGGAAAGGTGGAAGATCCATCGACCGGCAAAACCCAGAAGGACATGACAGTGGCCAAGTACACCATCGAAATGATGGCCATGCTTTCTGAGAAGACAAAAGGCAATCTGAACAAGGATGAAGAAAACCTGATGCGGGCGCTTCTCAGTGAAATCCGGATGGCTTATGTGGAGGCAAAGGATTGATTAAGTCCTTGGCCTCCTTTGCCAAGATCAACCTGTTTCTGTATGTCACCGGCAAACGGCCGGACGGGTTTCATGACCTGTTTTCCCTGATGACAAACATCGGTCTGGCAGATGTGATGACGTTCACGTTCGAGGCCACCGGGGTTGAGGTCACCTGCAATCATCCCCTGGTCCCGGAGGATGAAACCAATCTGGCGCATCGGGCTGCCACGCTGTTTTTCCAGTCCTGTGAAAATCAAAAAAAAAACATTCCCGTGCCGGGGGTCGCCATAGACATCAAAAAAAACATTCCTGTGGGCGGGGGACTTGGCGGGGGAAGCAGCAATGCCGCAACGGTGCTGTCTGTATTGAACGGGTTGTGTCAAAACCGGTTTTCTGACATGGAACTGAGGGATATGGGGCGCCAGCTTGGCGCGGATGTGCCGTTTTTTTTGTTTGGGGGGCCCGCCCTGGCCACCGGGGTGGGAGAAAGACTGAATCGAGCCCCGGATCTGTTCCCCGGATATGTGGTGTTGTGTGATCCCGGGATTGCGGTGTCCACAGCCCGGGTGTTTCAATCGCATGATTTTCGTTTGACATCACAAAGGAAATATACTATAAAATCGGCTTCAAATATTTTGTCCTTGGGACAAAATGTTGATGTACGGCCTTATTTGCACAACGATCTGGAAGCGGCCACTTTCAGGCTGTATCCGGAAGTTGAGACTGCCAGAAATGAAATGGCGCGGTTGATGGAACAGCCGGTGACCATGTCAGGCAGCGGCGGATCGTTTTTTTCACTTTTTATGGACAAAAAAAGTGCTGCGCAGGCATATGAACGGCTGCGTAAAAACCGGGCCGGAAATAGCAGGCAGGTGTTTCTGACCGCGTTGCAAAACACGTGATACAGACAAGCCATCCTGGGGCGTCGTCAAGTGGTAAGACACAGGGTTTTGATCCCTGCATTCAGAGGTTCGAGTCCTCTCGCCCCAGCCAGTTTTAAATGGTGAAAGAAAAATATTAAAATAAAGAGAATCGTTATGAGTGGGCTGTCCATATTTGCAGGCAATTCAAACCCGCTGCTGAGTGACCGGATTTCTGAATATCTTGCAAAACCCTTGGGAAAACTGAAGGTCAACCGGTTCAGTGACGGTGAAATTCAGGTCGAAATTCATGAAAATGTCAGAAAACAGGAAATTTATGTCATTCAGTCCACCTGCGACCCGGTGAACGATCATCTGGTGGAACTGCTCCTGTTGATCGATGCGTTCAAGCGCTCATCAGCCAGCCGGATCACTGCGGTGATACCTTATTTCGGGTATGCCCGTCAGGACAAAAAAGTGACGCCCCGGGTACCGATTTCCGCTAAAATGATAGCGGATCTTCTGGAAAACACCGGCGTGGACCGGGTGATCACCATGGATCTGCATGCCGGTCAGATTCAGGGGTTTTTCAGTGTGCCGGTGGACAATCTGTATGCTTCGCCCATTATCATCGATGATATCAAGACCCGGTACCCTGAAAATCTGGTGGTGGTTTCTCCGGACGCCGGCGGTGTTGAGCGGGCCCGGGCCTATGCCAAGCGGCTCCATTGCAGCCTGGCCATCGTGGACAAGCGGCGGAGTGCTCCCAACCAGGCCAAAGCCATGGCCATCATCGGGGATGTGAAAGATAAGATTGCGATTGTGATCGATGATATGGTGGATACGGCCGGCACCCTGACCGAGGCGGCCAGTGTCATTTGCGAAAAAGGAGCCCGCCAGGTTCATGCCTATTGCACCCACCCGGTGCTGTCCGGACCTGCCATTGACAGGATTGCCCAGTCATCGCTCAATTCGCTGGTGGCCACGGACACCATCCCTTTGTCCCCTGAAGCGAAGCAATGTGAAAAAATCAAAACCCTTTCCATCGCAAAACTCGTGGGGGAAGCCATTGTGCGCAGTTACAGGGGAGATTCGGTGAACTCTTTGTTTATTTAAGCCGGTTTATGATACGTATTATTATGGTTTTAACGCGCTGTTTAACTGAATGTGATGTCAGAACAGCGGCTATGGAGGAAAAAAACATTGGATCTAATTAAATTGAACGCCACGCAGAGAACGATCCGTGGCAAAGGTGCCGCCAGAAGAATCCGTCGGGAAAAAATGATTCCAGCGGTGGTTTATGGTCCCAAAATGACCGCCCTGTCGGTCAGTCTGGACACCAGTGAATTTGACAAAATCATCCGGGACCAGGGGGTTTCCGGTCTTTTTCTGAATTTGAAAATCCAGGGAGATGACACCCAGACCAAGGTGGTCATGCTCAAGGAACTGCAGATGGATCCTTTTGGGATTGAATATCTGCATGCGGATTTTCAGCAGATCGATATGGATACCCAGTTAACGGTGTCCGTCCCAATCGAGATCGTGGGGACGAGCATAGGTGTTAAAGATGGCGGTGGTATGCTTCAGATCATCCGCAGGGAGCTGGAAGTGATCTGTAAACCGGCGGATACGCCTGATAAGATAGAAATCGATGTCACCGCTCTGGACATCGGTGATGCGGTTCATGTGGAAGATATTGATCTGGGCGAAGCCGTTCAGATTCCGCATGAAGTGAATTTCACGATGCTCACAGTGGTTCCGCCGGATATGGGTGAAGAGGAGGAAGTCGCGGAAGAAGACGAGCTTCTGGATGAAGAGGAAATGGCCGAAACGGCGGAGGATGACGCCGCTGCGGCTGAACCCACTGAATAGCCTGCTGCGGGATTATGTCATCCACGCATTTCAAATTGATAGCGGGTCTGGGAAACCCGGGAGAAACCTATTCCCGGACCCGCCACAACATCGGTTTTTTGGTGGTTCAGGCCATTGCAGAAAAAGCAAAAACCGATTTCAACAAGACCCGGTTTGACGCAACCTATAGCCGAACAACCCTTCACGGCCAGGATGTGTTTCTGGTCAAACCCCTTTCCTACATGAACCGGAGCGGATTCCCTCTCCGGCAACTCACTGCTTATTTCAAAATTGCTGCCACCGACATGATCGTGGTTCATGATGATATGGACCTGATGTTTGGTACCCTTAAAATCGTACAAGACCGGGGAACCGGTGGACACAACGGGATCAAGTCCATTGTGGAGGCCTTTGGCACCAGAAATTTCATCCGGGTGCGGGTCGGGGTCGGACATCCGGGCATCCAGAACCGGGTAACCGGGCATGTCCTGGGGAGTTTTACCCCTGAAGAACAGGCCGGACTGGACAACGTGATTCAGGCTGCGGCTGCGGCATGTGATCTCATCATTTCCAGCGGGGTGGTCCGGGCCATGAATCAGGTCAATGCCCGCTCCTGAATGCGTCAGACGCTGTTTTTGGATTTTTCATTGACAATCTTGTTATAATATGAGAATACATTAAAGAATAGGCAAATTGTAAATATATTGAGGTGGGTTATCCAATGGGTGAAAAATCCGGTAAATCAAAGGCTAAAACGTACACATCAATCAAAAAAGAATTTGTAAAAGGGGATCTGGCTGTTTATCCGGCACATGGCGTGGGCTGTATCGAGTCCATTGAAAGCAAAGAGATCAATGGGGACACCATGAATTTTTACATGATGAAAATTGTGGAAAACGGCATGGTGATCATGATCCCGACATCCAATGTCGAATCCGTGGGGTTGCGGGAGGTGATTCCGGAAAACGAGATTCCCCAGGTTTACAAAGTGATGCAAAAAAAAGCACAGAACGGCGACAATCAAACCTGGAACCGGCGTTACAGAGAATATATGGACAAGATCAAGACCGGTTCCATTTATGATGTGGCGGAAGTGTTCCGGGACCTGTTTCAGCTCAAGCTGGAAAAAGACCTGTCATTTGGGGAACGCAAGCTTTTGGATACGGCACAGAACCTGTTGGTGCAGGAATTGTCCACGGCAAAGGACATCGATGAGATGTCCATGATCAAGGAAATTGAAAACCTGTTTCAATAATTTTAAAATTCATTCGTGAACTTCAGACCGACGGGCGGACGTTTCTTCCCGTCGGTTTTGTTTTTTTTAGATGCGTATGAAAATCGATTTTACTATTTCTTCGTCTTTTGCGGGACAGCGTCTGGATCTGGTCGTCTCCCGGTCCGTGCCGGACTGTTCAAGATCCTTGGCGGCCACGGCCATCAGCAGGGGAGACCTCCGGATTTCCGGGCAGCAAAAACGTCCGGGATACCGGACGAAACAAGGGGATCAGGTAACAGGGAAGATTTTGTTGGAGGATGTGGAAATAACGGTGAAATCCGATCCGCGCCCTCTGGATGTGATCCATGCAGATTCTCATATCGTGGTGGTGAACAAGCCGCCCGGTCTGGTGGTTCATCCCGGGGCGGGCCGTTGTGAAAACACCCTGGTGAACCGGCTGGTTCATTATTTTCCGGATATCCGGCAGGTGGGAGACGATCCGATCCGCCCGGGCATTGTTCACCGTCTGGACAAGGACACCAGTGGACTGCTTTTGGCGGCCAGAACCGGCCACAGCCTGACATTTCTGCAAAAGGAATTCAAGTATCACCGGGTGGAGAAAATTTATCTGGCCCTGGTCTCCGGGTCGGACCTGGCCGGGTCCGGGGAGATCATCCGCCCCATCAGCCGCCATCCTAAGCATCGAAAACGGATGTGTGTCAATCCGGATACCGGTAAGCCGGCAAAAACTTCCTGGCAGGTGATCCAGCGGTTCGAAAATGCCTGTCTGGTGTATGTTCGCCTGTATACCGGCCGGACGCATCAAATCCGCGTGCATTTTTATGATATGGGGTATCCGCTTTTAGGGGATTCGACTTATCAGTTCCGAAGAAACAGAAAAACTGCGCAGCCTTGCTGGCGGCAAATGCTCCATGCATGGCGGATAGGGTTCCGGCATCCCTTTTCCGGGCTCAAAATGGGGTTTGCCGTCGATCCGCCCGGGGATTTTATTTCTGCCACAGCCAGTCAAGCCCGCATTGAACTGTATGAAGAAAGTTCCTTCTGGCAAAGCCTGATAATGCCGTATCTGTCTAAGGATATGGCGGCCACAGCACCGGCAGCAGTGCCACACATACGGCCAGAGAAAGAAGCGTGATCGGAACCCCGACTTTGACATAGTCCATGAAACGGTATCCGCCCGGACCCATGACCAGCAGGTGGGCCGGATGGGACAACGGGCTGGCAAAACTGGACGATGCGGACATGGCCACGGTCATCATCAGCAGGTGCGGGGAAATACCCAGCGTTGCGGAAGCGCTCAGGGCCACCGGGGCCATGAGCACCACCAGGGCGGCTGTGGGGATGATCTGGGTGCCCAGCACGGTGATGGAGAACAGGGCGGCCACCACCCATCGGGGCCCCATGTCCCCTACGGCCGCGATCAAAGCGGATGCGCCCATCTGGGCGGCCCCGGTGTTTTCAATGGCAGCACCCAGGGGCAGCATGGCGGCAATGAGAAACACCACTTTCCATTCAATGGCCCGGTAGGCTTCCTCCATGCTCAGACATCCGGCAAGGACCATGCATGTGGCCCCGGCCATGGCGGCAATGGAAATGGGTACCAGACCTGAAATGGCGCTGAGAATGACCGCCAGCATTATAATGACGGCAATTTTCGCTTTTTCCAGGCGGGGTGCCTGGGCCGCTGTTTCATCCAGTACCAGAAAATCCGGGTCTCGGCCCAGGGCCTCCAGGTTCCGGCGCTGGCCATACACCAGCAGGGCATCCCCGAACTGAAGCGGCAGGTCCTGAAGCCCGGAGCGAAACGCCCGGCCTTTGCGCCAGACCGCCAGCACGCTGATGCCATATCGTTCTCTGAACATCAGGCTGGCCAGAGTTCTTCCGGCAAGGGTGGTGCGGGGTGAGAGCAGTACTTCAGTGGCTCCGATCTGTTGGGATTCCAGCTCCTCGGACAGCCGGGGGGACTGCTCGGTGATATCCAGATCCTGCAACCCCTGCAGGACCTCCAGGTCATGAAAAGACCCCTGAAGCAGCAGCAGATCCCCTGCCTGGATTGTTTCATGGGGAGAGGGCATCCAGATCATGTCCGAATCCCGGACGATGCCGCCCACGGTCAGGCCGAATGCATTTCCCAGCCGGCTTTCGATCAGATCATGTCCTGCCAGGACAGATCCGTCCGGGACCCGCACCGGCAGCAGTTCCATTTGTTCATCTAATGATGAGTCTGTTTTTTCAGACACCTTGAAATTTAGTTGAGCCACCACCTGTTTTTTGGACAAAGTTTCCAGGGATGATTTCTCCCCCTGCAATATCAGGTAATCGCCAGGGGTCAGCCGGTGGTTGCGAAGGTCTTTGACCGGTTTCCGGTCCTTTGTATACAGGGCCACCACATGAATCCGATGTTCCCGGCGCAGCCCGCTGTCCAACAGCCTGACACCGGCGAGGGGGGATGCCTCATGAATCACTGCCTCGGCGGTGAACAGATGATGGGACACCAGATCCCGGAACTGATCGGACGATTCGATCTGCAAATGCTGGCTGGCATGGATCTGCTGCAGATGATCCGGGCTTCCGTGCACGATCAGTACATCTTTGGGTTCCAAAATTTGATCGGGGCCCGGCGCAAGGATCATGACGCCTTTTCGCCGGATGGCCAGTACCGTCAGGTAAAGAGCGGAACCCAGGCGGCTTTCCGTGAGGGTTCGGCCTTGAAGGGGCGAGTCTTCGGGAATGCGGGTCGTGAAGACATGGGTATCCAGCTGATAGGAGGACCCAACGGCTTTGTGCTTCCCTGCCTGTGTCTCCCCGGTACGGCTGGGCAACATGTGCCGTCCTATCAGAACCATAAACGCGATGCCGGTTGCCACAACGGCCCCGGTGATGGGGGTAAAATCGAAAATGGCGAACGGCACCAGCCCATGGTCGCGCAGCGCATCGGTGGCCAGGATATTGGGCGGGGTAGAAATGCTGGTGAACGGTCCGCCCAGCAGGCACCCCAAGGACAGCGGCATCAACAGTCTGGATGGCGGATACCCGCTGCGCCGGGCCAGTTCCATGGTGGAGGGAAGCAGAATGGCGGCCACCGTCACCGTGTTGATCAGGGCGGACAGCAGGCTGGCAAAAATCATCAACACCATCATGAGCGTGATTTCCCTGCCATGGGCCAGCCGCTGCAGCGGCTGGCCCAGCTGATGGGCGATGCCGGTGCGGGTCAGGCCGGCGGTGAGGATGAACAATGCCCAGACCGTGACTACGGCCGGGCTGCTGAAACCGGCCATTGCTTCGGCAGGGGTGACCAGCCCGGTCAACGCCAGCGCGGACAGCACCATCAACCCCACCAGGTCCACCCGGAGCCAGCCGCCGATAAACAGGACAAATGCCACAAGAACGATACCCAATAAGACAATGACGTCAAAACCCATGATTTACACACTCCATAATCCGCAGATAATCCAATCCACTGATATTACAAAACCGCTCAACACTTGTAAATCCTGATTTTTTCTCTTGACAGACCGCCTCTGTTTGTCGGCATAGTGATTTCTTTTTCAAAAAAACCCGATGCAGCAGCAAAGAGCGCAAAAGCTTCATCCAGCAGTGATTGAATAACAGATATCCGGCTACAGACGGTTGTGGGCGCACCGGATCAACTGTTCTGTGGTCTGCCATGAAATGCATTCATCGGTGATGGACACTCCGTATTTAAGTGCACACCCGTCCCCGGGGCAGTTCTGGCGGCCTTCGAACAGATTGCTTTCCAACATCAGTCCCATGATGCCGAAATTGCCTTCAAGGCGTTGATCCAGCGCACTTTTGAACACAAAGGCCTGACCGGTGTGCTTCTGGCCCGAATTGTCATGGGAGCAGTCGATGATCAGACGGTCCGGCAGGTGTTTCTGTCTGAGAACGGCCTGGGCCCGCCCCACGGAAACCGGGTCGTAATTCGGGGTGGCGCCGCCCCGTAAAACCAGGTGGCAGTAAGGGTTGCCCGTGGTGGAAACCACGGCGGAGCGGCCGTCCGGATCGATACCCAGAAAATGCTGGGGCGCCCCGGACGCCTGTATGGCATTGACCGCCGCCGTGATACGGCCGTCGGTACTGTTTTTGAACCCCACGGGCATGGACAGGCCGGATGCCATTTCCCGGTGGGTCTGGGATTCCGTGGTCCGGGCGCCTACGGCCACCCAGGTCAGCAGTCCGGCAATGTACTGAGGGGTGATGGGGTCCAGGATTTCCGTGGCTGTAGGCAGACCGGAATCATTGATATCGATGAGCAGCTGTCTGGCGGTTTCCAGGCCGGCATTGACATGGTAGGACGAATCCAGGAAAGGATCGTTGATCAGGCCTTTCCATCCCACCGTGGTCCGGGGCTTCTCAAAATATACCCGCATGATCAAATTGATTTTATCAGACACTTCCAGGCGCAGTGTTTTCAGTTTATGGGCAAAGTCCAGAGCCGCTTCCGGGTCATGAATGGAACACGGCCCGGCAATGACCAGCAGCCGGTCATCTTTTCCAGACAGAATGTCCACGATCTCTCTTCTGCCGGAAACAACGGTTTGTACTGCCGCATCCGTCAATGGCAGGGCTTGTTTCATGTCTGACGGTGAAATGAGGGGTTCGAACTTTTTTACATGGATGTCAAAGGTTTTTTTCATGGCGGTCTCCTTTACAGATCAGAAGATGTGCCGCCCGGGGCTGAAAAATAAAAAAAGCCGCAGGCGGTATCTCTGCCTGCGGCTTTGGGTTGTTTTATGGGAAAACTGTCACAACGGCCCAGGCAGATCCGTATAATAATACCAGAAATAAAAATAGGCTCTGTCTGTGCTGTTGTAATTCATGTCTTGTGAATCTCCGTTATTTTTTATACAGCTAAACCACATGTAAGATCATTGAGTCAAGCAATTAACTTACAGTGATGCGAATAAAAATTTTGTCTTGACAGCACAGCAGGTATAATACCCATATGACTGTGAATATCACATTTTACAATAAGAGCTGGATTACCCTTCAGGGAGATGTGCCCATGGATATGAAGCGTGATTATTACGAAGACGTTCAGCTTGTCACGTCTCCGGTGATTTTTTTCTGGCTTGGCCGTGCTCATTGTCGACGCTTCTGATGTTTCCCTTTGTTGTCAGTAATTATTACGTGTATGTGGCCAATTATATCGCCATCAACATCATTGTGGCGGTCGGCCTGAACCTGCTGGTGGGATATACCGGTCAGATCAGCCTGGGCCATGCCGGTTTTTTTGCCATCGGGGCCTATGGCACTTTGATTCTCATGGCCAAGCGCCGGTTTCCCGTTTCTGCTGGCACTGCCCTGTGCCGCACTGGTGGCGGCCGGATTCGGGTTTCTCCTGGGTCTGCCGGCCCTGCGCCTGGAAGGCCCCTACCTGGCCATCGCCACACTGGGATTCGGGTTGACCATCACCCAGGTGATCGGCCGCATTGAATTGTTCGGCGGCAGCAGAGGGCTTCATGCACCGGATCTCGTCATCGGTCCGTGGCATCTTGACACGGACAGGCGATTTTCTTTCTATCTGGTCGGTCATCTGACAGTGCTGCTGCTGCTGGGCATGCGAAGCCTGATCAAGACCCGGGTGGGCCGGGCCTTCATCGCCATCCGGGATGCGGATATCGCTGCCCAGACCATGGGGGTAAATATTGTTTTTTACAAAACCCTTGCTTTCGCGGTTTCCGCGTTTTATGCCGGCATCGGGGGCGGTCTTTATGCCTTTGTGCTCCGATTCATCGAACCTGAAATCTTCACCCTGATGATGTCCATCATGTTTCTGGCCATGGTGGTGGTGGGGGGCCTGGGCTCCCTGATGGGACCCGTGGTGGGGGCCGGCCTGCTGTGCTGGCTGGATCTGAAACTCAGAAATATCCTGGACATTCCCTTTCTGGGAGACTGGCTGGAAACCCTTTCCAAATCCTGGTTTTCCATCACAGGGGTGTCCAATATCCAGTATATCGTGTTCGGTTCCATCATGGTGGCTATCATGCTGTTTGAACCCTTGGGGCTTTATGGGGTGTGGCTGAGAACCAAACGGTACTGGCGTACCTGGCCGTTTTGAAAATCATGGAAGAGGGCCGGATAATGCCTGGTGTCATGATCAGGTACTGAGGTTGAACGGGTATCGAAGATGGACAGCGTGATGTGAAAGGAAAACTGGCTATGGTTGATTTTATTCAGATGGTTGTCAGCGGGGTTGCGGTGGGCAGTTCCTATGCTCTTATGGGGCTTGCCATGGTGATTATCTACAAGACCTCCGAGGTCCCCAATTTCGCCCAGGGCGAGATGGCTCTGGCAACCTCTTTTATCACCATGATGCTGCTCACTGCATTCAACTATCCGGTCTGGCTGGCGTTCTGTCTGGCCCTGGTGTTCGCCGCGTTCCTGGGGGCGTTTCTGGAGTTCGCCGTGCTGAGACGGGCCAAAAATCCCAACATTCTGGGCACCATCGTCATCACCATCGGCCTGGAGATGATCCTGCTGGGCCTGGTATCCTGGAAATTCGGGGCAGAGCATAAAACCATGCCCTTTCCCATCGGTCCCTATGACAGTTTTATCATCGGTGATATTTTCATTGCCAAGCTTGAGGCCCTGACCCTGGTTTCAGCTCTGGTGCTCATGGGTTTGCTGTTTTTCTTTTTCAGATATTCCCGGCTGGGTCTGGCCATGAAAGCCACCCAGCAGAATCCACAGCGGCACAGATTGTGGGCATCCGCACCAACCGGATCATGATGATGACCTGGGCCATTTCATCGGTGGTGGGGGCCACGGCAGGGCTGTTGATATCCCCGGTTATCATGCATCCATTCATGATGTGGGACCCCATGCTCAAGGGGTTTGCCGCCGCGGTCATGGGGGGTATGACCTCTCTGCCCGGGGCGGTGGTGGCTGCCTACATGCTGGGGATCATCGAAAACCTGTTCGGCGGATATGTGTCCATTGAATTCAAATCCGTGGTGGCCTTTGCCATCATTGTGCTGGTGCTCTGTTTCAAGCCCAGCGGCCTGTTTGCCCGGCATTACGTGAAAAAAGTATAACAAGGACGGTTGGGTGGGGTCGGGCCTGGCTGATTGGCGATCGGACAAATAAGCCGATCCGCGCAAGCTGCGACCCCATAACCGCAATCAACAACAAGGAGGATGTCATGAAAAAAGGTTTGATGGTGTTGTTCGGATGTATGGTGTTTCTGCTGGTGTTTGCCGCATTTGCATGGGCCGAGGAAGGGGTGACGGACACGGAGATTCACATCGGTCAGTGGGGACCCCAGACAGGTCCTGCCGCTGCCTGGGGGTCCGTGGCCCGGGGCACCGGAGATTATTTCAAATGGATCAATGCCGACCGGCGGGCATTCATGGCCGCAAACTCGTGTACCATATGTTTGATGACGGGTACAACCCGGCCAAAACCCTGGCCGGGGTCAAGGAGCTCCAGGAGGGGACCGGAATTTTTGCCTGGGCTTCGGGTGTGGGTACGTCTCCGGGCCTGGCGGTCAAAGATTACCTCATGGAAAGAAAAATTCCCTGGGTGGGGCCGGCAGCCGGCTCCCTGCACTGGGTGTCTCCTCCTGAAAAATATCTGTTTGCGGTATATCCGCTGTATTACAACGAAGCCCGGGCCCTGGTGCGGTATGCCGTGGAAGAGATGGGCAAAAAACGGGTGGCCGTGGCCTATCTGAATGATGAATACGGCAAGAACGGTCTGCGGGGTGCTATCGAGGAGCTTGAAAGTCCACGGGCATGGAAGCTGGTGGCCCAGGTGCCCGTGGAAACAAGTGACTCCGACATGAAACCCCATGTGATGAAATTGCGGAAATCAGATGCCAGACATGGTGCTGCTGTGGACCACGGTGAGTCATGCCGTGCGGATTGTGGGAACAGCCAAGGCCATGAATTTTGCCCTCCAGTTCATGAGCACCAGCACCTGCTCCGATTTTCCGCTCATGACCCATATTTCCAAGGGGCTGTGGGAAGGCGTGATCTGTGCCACATTCGGGGAGCTTCCGGATTCGGACCATCCCCTGATGCAGCAGTACAAAAAGAACGTGTTCGAACAGTTCGCTGCCAAAGAGGAACGCTGGGGCATGTTTTACGCGGCCGGCATCATTTTCATCGAACCCATGGTCGAGGCCGTTGAAACGATGCGGCCGGACCTGACCCGGGAAAAGTTTGTGGCGGAAATGGAAAAGATTTCCGGATTCAAGGGGATCGGGCCGGAAGTCAATTTCAAGCCTTTTGATCCGGATGACATGTACTCCCGACAGGGCACCCGTCAGACCTTTCTGGTCCAGTGCCTGGAAGGCGGCAAAGCAAAAAGTCTCACCGACTGGATCACCCTGGATTAGTCCGACGACCGTTCCATGCCGGCGGAATGCCGGCATCGGAACGACTTTCACGCTGGACCTGGCACGCCCGTTCATGAAATCGGAAGTTTTCTAACCGATTTCCAACCTGTTCATTTCCTTTGGCGGCATCAAGGCCCTGCAGGATATCAGTTTTTCCATGGACAAAGGGGAAGATCTTTTCCGTGATCGGTCCCAACGGGGCCGGCAAAACCACCCTGTTCAACTGCATATCCGGTCTGTACCAGCCGGACAGCGGGACTATCCAGTTTGAAAATACCGCCATTGAGAAAAAAAAACCGGACGCCATCGCCCGCCTGGGAATTGCCAGGACCTTCCAGAACATCGAGCTGTTTTCCCATATGAACACCATGGAAAATCTCATGCTGGGACGGCATATCCACATGCGCACCGGGCTGTTCCGGGGGGCGTTCATGTGGGGAAGACGCTCCTTTGCCGGGCGGAAGAGAGATCCGGCCACCGGGAAGGGTCGAGCGAGATCATCGACCTCCTCGAGCTGCCAGTCACGTGCGGGACAAGCTCGTGGGGGGCCTGCCCTACGGCACCCAGAAGCTCATCGAACTGGCCCGGGCCCTGGCCCTGGAGCCCCGGCTGCTGCTGCTGGACGAACCCTGTGCCGGCATGAACCAGGAGGAAAAGCAGGACATGATCTTCTGGATCAAGGATATCCAGGATGACCTGGGCATCACCATCCTGCTCATCGAGCACGACATGAAGCTGGTCATGGATATTTCCGACCGGGTCCTGGCCATCAACTTCGGCCGGCCCGTCACCCTGGGCACGCCCGAAGCGGTGCAGGAGAACAAAGAGGTGCGCAAAGCCTATATCGGAGAGGAGGAGCCGGATGTCCCATCTGCTGGCAGTCAAGAACATTGAGACTTACTACGGTCTGGTGTATGCCATCCGGGGGGCGTCTTTCACCGTGGAAGAGGGCAGTGTCACCGCCATCCTGGGCAACAACGGGGCCGGAAAATCCACTATCCTCAAAACCGTCATGGGGTTGATCGATGATCAGCCGGACAAGGGCGTAATCGAATATGACGGCAACCCCTATCCAGGGATGGGATACGGATCGGATTGTGCGCCGGGGCATTGCGCTATGTGCCTGAGGGCCGGGAGATTTTCGATGAACTCACGGTCCTGGAACACCTGGCCATGGGGGCTTATACCTGCACCGACCGGTCCGGCATCCGCAGGGATATGGAACAGGTATATGCCTATTTTCCGGTGCTGGCGGATCGGACCCATCAATGGGCCGGGACCCTGTCCGGCGGGGAACAGCAGATGCTGGCAATCGGCCGGGCACTGATGCTCAATCCCCGGCTGCTGATTCTGGATGAACCTTCTCTGGGGCTTTCTCCCTATCCTGGTCAAGGAAATTTTTTCCATCATCCGCCAGATCAACCGGAAGGGCATCACCATCCTTCTGGTGGAACAGAACGCCCGCATGGCCCTGTCCATTTCCCACACCGGCCTGATCCTGGAAAGCGGCCGGTTTGTCATGAAGGGCAGATCAGAAGACCTGTTACATGACAAGGATGTACAGGAGTTCTACCTGGGCATCAAATCCGAAACATCGGCCAAAGGGTATCAGCGGTGGAAGCGCAAAAAAGGCATGGCGATGAACCAGACACCGTTGCAGACCGTTCCCGGGTATTTGCCCGGACCGTGGAAAAAAATCCGGAAAAGAGCGCCTTGCGTACGAAGAGACTGGGGCTGTGGCACGATATTACCTTTGACCAGTTTTGCGACCAGGTGGAAAAGATCGGGTGTGCCCTGGTGTCCCTGGGGTTTGAAAAAGGGGATACCGCCTGTATCATCGGCGACAACGCTGTGGAATGGGTGGTGGCCGATCTGGGCATCCAGTGTGTGGGCGGGGTGTCCGCAGGCATCTACGCCACCAATGCCTGGCAGCAGGTGGCCTATGTGGTGACCCATTCCGACGCGACGGTTTTTGTTTGTGGAAAATGAGGAACAGCTGGACAAATGGCTCAAATTCCGGGAACAAACCCCCAAACTGCAGCAGGTCATTGTCGTGGGATACCCGGGGTCTTACCCGGTTTTCCGATCCCATGGTCATCACGTTTGAAGATTTTCTGGAAAAAGGAGCACAGGCGCACAAACAGCATCCAGACCTTTTTTTGGACCGGATGGCACGCGGTGACAGTCGGAAGATATCGGCGGTGCTCATCTACACATCGGGCACCACGGGACCGCCCAAGGGGGCCATGCTGTCCCACGGCAACGTCACCTGGATGGCCGATGCCGTGGCCGCCACCAATCCGGTATATGACACGGACCAGGTGTTGTCCTTTCTGCCGTTGTGCCATATTTTCGAGCGGCTGTTCACCGTGTTCATCCAGATCCGGTATGCCTATACCGTCAATTTTGTGGAAAAGCCGGATACCGTGATGCAGAACATGATGGAGGTGTCCCCCACCGTGGGGTATGCCGTGCCCCGGATATGGGAGAAATACTATTCCAATGTCATGATCAAGATGGCGGATGCCGACTGGTTCAAGCGGGCCGTGTTTCAGAACAGCCCTGACAATCAGGAGAACGCCGGGCGGATCTGGTCATGAATTTTACGCCGGTGCCCTGTGGGCTGCGATGCCTGTTTTATCTGGCTGACCTGGCCGTCTTCAGAAAGCTCAAAGAACGGCTGGGATTTGAGCGGATACGGGTGGCCTATTCCGGGGCCGCCCCCATTTCCCAGGAGGTGCTGCGGTTTTTCCAGTCCATCGGCATGAACCTGATCGAAGGGTATGGCCAGACCGAAGGCACCGGGGTCGCCACTCTGTCCCCTGAAGGGCGGGTCAAGTTCGGTACTGTGGGCCAGGCACTGCCGGATACAGAGATCGCGAATCGCCGAAGACGGAGAAATCCTGGTGCGGTCTCCCGGCGGTGTTCAAAGGGTATTACAAGGAGAGGATGCCACCACGCCGACCATCAAAGACGGCTGGCTGCTCACCGGAGATGTGGGGGAGATTGATGCAGACGGGTTTTTAAAGATCACGGACCGCAAAAAAGATATCATCGTCACGGCCGGGGGCAAGAACATCACCCCAGTATATTGAAAACAAGCTCAAGGCCAGCATCTACATCAACGATGCCGTGGTGATGGGAGACCGCAGAAAATTTTTGACCGCACTGATCATGATCGATGAGGACAATGTGGCCAAATATGCCCAGGATCACAAGATCCAGTTTTCAACCTACCGGGATCTGACCCAGAGCCCGGAGGTGATCGATCTTGTCGACAAAGAGGTGAAGGCTGTGAACCATACCCTGGCCCGGGTGGAAACATCCGCAAGTTCACCATCCTGCCCAAGCGCCTGTACGAAGAGGATGGAGAGGTCGCCCCCACCATGAAGATCAAACGCAAGATCGTCCACGACACCTTCAAGGATATCATCGAGGCCATGTACCGCTGATCGGGATGGGGCAGGAGGCATTTCCCACCTGTGCCGGCGGGCAGACAGTTGGCCCAGTGCCCTTTGTTGGCGGGTCATTTCCGACAGATCCGGCACTCCCGGCAGTTGATCATGGGACAGGCAGGGGACTGTTTTTCAAGCCTGGCATGGTGCCACTCCTTTGCCAGAAAGTGTTGAGAAATCCCGGAATCCAGAAAATCCCAGGGCAGGGTGGATCCGGGGTGGGTGGTATCTGATTTATTGGGTTCTGAAACATCCGGCACTTTTTTTTGAGTGTAAATGATCTGCCGGCAATGGTCGGCATGATGCCGGAGCGCATAGGCCCATCCATGGTCGGTTGCCGTTTCGAGCACATCCGCCGTGTTCCGGTCCCCTAAAGACAGCAGTGCACTGATTTTGGCTGTTTTAAGCGAGGGGATGTTAAAGATGACATTGGGTGTTTGTTTCAGGCCCTGCCGGATGATGCCCATGCGGCGTTTGAGCGTGGCATCATCGGTCAGACACGCCCATTGAAACGGGGTGGCCGGCTTGGGAATGAAGGCGTTGATGCTCAGGGTGATGGTGCCCATGCGTTTTTGTTTTCTGGAAACCGTCAAAAAACGCTCCTTGATTTCCCGGGTCAAGTCGACAATGGCCCGGACATCGGCATCGGTTTCAAACGGCAGGCCGATCATGAAATAAAGCCGCAGGTTCAAGATGTCTTTTGCCACCAGTTTTTCCACGGCCTGGAAAATATCGGTCCGGGTCATTTTCTTGTTGATGACACGCCGCATGCGTTCAGATCCGGCTTCCGGCGCAATGGTGGCGGTTTTGACCCGGGAACGGCTCAGCAGATCGATCATGGCATCATCGAGTTTGTCGGCCCGCAGAGAGGAAAACGACAGGGAAAATCCCTGGGATGTGCCATATTCACAGATGTCGGCGATATCCGGATGATCCAGGATGGCGGAACTCACCAGCCCGATTTTCCGGGTCTTTCCTTTGGCATTGTCCATGGATCTGCAGACATTTTCTTTGGGATAGATGCGGGGAGGGCGGTAAATGAACCCGGCCGTGCAGAACCGGCACCCATGGGGGCAGCCTTTGAGGATTTCCACCAGATATTTGTCCCGAAACGCCGTCTGTGAACTCAACACACTGGTATGGGTCCGGACATGATCAAGGTTTTTCAAGAAACGTACCGGTATTTTTTGTTCGGAAAAAGGCGGATGCCGGGCCGGCACATAGGCGCCGGGCAGATCTGTTTCCAAAGATGCCAGCAGATCCGCCCGGTCCGGGTATTGGTGAAACAGGCAAAAAAAATCCGGAACAAGACATTCCGCTTCCCCCAGCAGAAAAAAATCCATGAAAGGGGAAACCGGTTCCGGGTTGAGGAAACAGGCGATCCCGCCGGCGGCCACCAGAGGGTGGAGGTGGTTTCGCTCTGATGACCGCGGCGGGATGTCTGCTTTTTTCAGCAACTGAACCAGATGAAGAAAATCGTTTTCAAAGGAAACGGAAAACAAAATGATGTCAAACCAGCCCAGCGGGTGCCGGCTTTCACAGCTGATCGCCGCAGAATCCTTTTGCACGGAATCCGGCAGAAATACCCGTTCACAGGCAGTGGCCGGTTCCTGATTGATCAGGTGGTAAACCCGCTGGAATCCCAGGTTGGACATTCCGGCTTTGTAGGTGTTGGGATAGACCAGGGCGACCCGGGTCAATCCCTTTCCCTGTTTTATAACGACCCCTTTTTCAGCCGGGGGAGTATGGAAAGCCGGTCTGGAAGACACCCTCAAGGAATCAGTCCGCTTTTCTTCTCAAAAAGGTGGGTACTTCCAGGTTGTCATTGTCAAACGCAGGTTCATTCCAGGATGAGGGGATATCGTCTCCCCCCACCACCCGTTTGTGGGTGACCCGGACCGGGTTGTCGAATTCGTTCCAGGTGGCCAGTTCCTCTTCGGTGGGGGTCCGCAGGCGGCCTCTGGCAATGGAACCGTCGGCATTATACTGGGCAGCGGCTGTCCGGATCTGACCGGCTGCCGGATTCCGGGCCGGCTGGCTGTTATATCCTTCCTGCATGGCCGTGGCGGATGACGGTTCGAACCGGTGCATGTTTGGGGCCAGTTCCGCTTCCTTTTCACCGATGCCCGTGGCTATGACCGTGATCCGGATTTCATCCCCCAGGGTTTCATCAAAGGTCTGTCCCCAGATGATCTCCGCATCATCGCCCACTTCCTGGTAGATTCTGTCTGAGGCCTCGGTCATCTCGTCCAGAGTCAGATCCGAAGAAGAGGTGATGTTCATGAGTACCCCTTTGGCGCCGGAAATGGAGATGTCTTCCAGCAGCGGATGGGAAATGGCTTTTTCCGCCGCTTCCGTGGCCCGGTTTTCACCGGAGGCAATGCCAATGCCCATCAGGGCCTTTCCCGCTTTTTGCATGGTGGTCTTGACATCGGCAAAGTCCAGGTTGACATGACCGGGCATCATGATCAGGTCGGTGATGCCCTTGACGGAATGGTGAAGAATTTCATCGGCCTTGATGAACATATCCACCATCCTGGCACCTTTGGGGGCGATACCCCGCAGCCGGTCGTTGGGAATGGTGATGACCGTGTCGGTGATGCCGTGCAGTTTGTCCAGTCCGTCCAGGGCCTGCCGCTCCCTTTTTTTGCCTTCAAAGGAAAACGGTTTGGATGCTACGGCAACGGTGAGAATACCCAGTTCCTTGCAGACTTCCGCGATCACGGGCGCGGCACCGGTGCCGGTCCCACCGCCGAACCCGGCCGTGATGAACACCATGTGGCTGCCTTCCAGGGCTTGCCGGATTTCATCGATGCTTTCCATGGCCGCCTCTCTGCCGACATTCGGATCAGCCCCGGCCCCGAGCCCCTCGGTCAGGGATTTGCCCAACTGAATTTTGGCTTCGGCATTGGATGTTTCCAGGGCCTGGGCGTCGGTGTTTGCCACGATGAATTTCACGCCCTGCAGGTTGGCATTGATCATGTTGTTGACCGCATTTCCGCCGGCACCCCCCACACCGATTACCTTGATTTTTGCTGATGTCTTGTTTTCCACATAAGAAAAATTCATGTCCACCTCCCAGATGTTGTCGTTTATATAATATCTTTAAACCATTGCTTCATTCGCTTGATAACAGGCCCCATACCGGATTTGGCCGGCTGTGTTTCAGGCAGGTCGCAGGTGGCCGTGGATCCGAAGAACACCAGGCCCACGCCCGTGGCATAGGCCGGGTTTTTGACGATATCTTTCAAGCCTCCGATTTTGTCAGGTTCTCCGATCCTTACCGGCACATTGAACACCGATTCCGCAATCTCTGTGGTGCCGTCCATGACCACACTGCCGCCGGTGAGGACAAATCCGGCTGGAAACGCATTTTCCAGCCCATTGGAAAACAGCTCTTTTTTGAGAAGAGAAAAAATTTCTTCCACCCGGGGTTCCAGAATTTCCGCCAGGATCCCTCTGGACAGTTGTTTGGGGGAACGGCCGCCAACGGCCGGTACCTCGATGGTGGCACCGTTTTTGATATGTTCCGGCATACAGGTACCGTGATCAAGTTTGATCTTTTCCGCTTCCGGCAAAGGCGTTCTCAAGCCGATGGAGATGTCATTGGTGAGATTGAGACCACCGACGGTCAACTCATAAATAAATTTGAGATTGTTGTCCTTGAACAGGGCCAGATCGGTGATGCCGCCGCCGATATCCGCCACCAGACAGCCGAGTTCCTTTTCTTCGGCGCTCAGTACCGCCTGACCGGATGCCAGCGAAGAGAGCACGATATCACACACCTCCAGCCCGGCCTTGTTGCAGCATTTGACCAGATTTCTGGCGGAAGAAACCGCACCGGTGACAATATGTATCTTGGCTTCCAGACGGATGGCGGTCATGCCCACGGGGTTCTGAATGGAGGTCATGTCATCCACGATGAACTCCTGGGGGATCACATGGATGATTTCCTGTTCCGCCGGAATGGCCACGGCTTTGGCGGCATCGACCACCCGGTCCACGTCATTCTGGGTGATTTCCCTGCCTTTGATGGCGATGATACCGTGACTGTTGAATCCCTTGACATGGTTGCCGGCAATTCCCACATAAACCGAGGAGATGTCACATCCGGCCATGAGTTCCGCTTCCTGCACCGCTTTTTGGATCGAATCCACTGTGGATTCGATATTGACCACCGATCCTTTCCGCAGACCGGTGGACGGATGGGAGCCGACACCGATGATATTGATTTCATCTTCCAGGACCTCTCCCACCACGGCACAGATTTTGGTGGTTCCGATATCCAGGCCCACAATTATTTTTTCATTCACCTGCAAAATCAGACCCCCTTTTCAATATTGGCTTGCATGGCAGTCATCGCTTCGATTGTCACGAACACCGTGTCCATTTCGAACAGATCCATGGCACGAATGGTTTTTCCGGGAATGTTGGCTTGGATGTACTGACTGATCTGACGGGCCTTGACCAGTTTGCGGTCGTAGTTGTCGAATCCCAGACAGATGGGCAGCTTCGTGGTTTCCGGCACAAGGGACGAATTGAACAGTCCGGTTGCCCGGATGGTGATGCCGATGAGGTCATCCCCGTGGATGGAAATGATGTTCTTCTGATACCGGCTCTGGAGAAGATCCAGCACTGCGTTGAACAGCGGTCCTTCAAAGTGGTAGAAATTGTCAGTGCTGGTCAGGTCCAGACCGGTAATCACCGGAAGGGTGACATCCAGATCTCTTTCCGGTTCATAGGCTTTGAACGGCACTCCCTGCCGGTTGATGATCATGTCGGGAAAATTTTCAATCCGGATGATGGCCAGCGGATGCTGCTCCTCCACAGCAATCGTCAGTTTGGAGAACAAAGACCGGTGGACTGTGGCGGAGGCAATCCAGGGGTGGGAGACAATCTGTTTTTCAATGGTTTTCAGATTGACCCGGAAAATATTGACCGGCCGGGAAAGATCCGCCAGATCAAAGATTTCCTGTTTTTTCACCCGATGTTCTCCCTGGATGGTAATCTCACGAATGGTGAAAAACGGACTTTGCACGACAACATCATGGACAAACACGACAGACAGGCTGAAAACGCAGATGATCAAAACGTGTTTCAGTAAACTGGAAAAAAATGATGTTTCAGTGGCGGTTTCCGGGGACGGTGTTTCTTCGGCCGGTTCCCTGTGCCGGTTTGGCAAGGTTTTCTCATTCATTTTTCATTCCATCTCCTGTTGTTATGACTTCGGTTTCAAGAACGATGCTGTATCGGTCCCAAACCTGCTGTTGAATATGCTGTTTCAGTGTCAGAATATCCTTGCAGGTGGCATGACCGAGATTGACGATATAGTTTGCATGAACAGGCGACACCTGGGCGTCCCGGATCGTTTTCCCTTTCAGCCCCGCGTCTTCGATCAGTTTTCCGGCCGGATGATCCGGATCCGGGTTTTTGAAAAAACAGCCGGCACTGGGCAGATCCATGGGCTGGGTATTTTGCTTGCGGGTGAGAATGTCGTTGAAGGTCTGTCTGATTTGAGATGGTTCTCCCGGTGAAAGGGTCAATGTGACTCCCAGGATCAGATGGTTTTTCAGCTTCAGGCGGCGGTAGGAAAAGACCAGGTCTCTTTTTTTCAGGGTGTAAACGTCCAAAGTGTCCAGGTTCAGGACATCCAGGCTGTCAATCCGCCCGCCGATCCCCTGATCGGCGGTGCCTGCATTCATGATCACGGCGCCGCCGATGGTGCCCGGGATTCCAGCACAGAATTCCAGGCCGGTCAGGCCATGACGGACCGCATGACTGCATACCGTGGAGAGCCGTTCCCCTGCTTCCATGAAAAGACGAACCTTTTTGTCAGGGCAGGTTTCAGCCCGGACACCGGATTTCAGCTGCGTGGTCACCACCACCAGCCCCCGGACTCCCTGATCCGACACCAGCAGGTTGCAGCCGCCTCCCACAATGGTAACGGGCACGGACGCGCTGCGGGCGGCCTTGATCAGGTCTATCAAGTCTTTTCGGGTTCCGGGTTGTGCCAGAAGGTCTGCCGGCCCCCCCACCTTCAGACGGGTATGGGGTGCCATGGGGACGTCTGTGGCCAGATCAAAGGTCTGCAGCAGTTTGCTTATGCCGGGGTAGGGTTTCATGGGAACTTACAGAATCTCCAGCAGTTGTTCACCCAGGGTGTGGATATCCCCCGCTCCCAGGGTGAGCACCAGATCATTGGGTTTGAGTTTGTGGGTAACCATGGACAATGCCTGGGTAAAATCCGGGGCAAAAGACACATCCTTATGGCCGTGATTCTGAATGCCCTGGCACAGAAGCTTCGAATCCACCCGGGGAATGGGGATTTCACTGGCCGCGTAAATGGGCACCAGGATCAGGACATCCGACTGGTAAAAGGCCCGGGAAAATTCATTGAACAGCGCCTGGGTCCGGGTATACCGATGGGGCTGGAACACCACCACCAGGCGACGGCCGGGGAAACTCTCCCGCACTGCGTTCAATGTGGCCGTGATTTCTGTGGGATGATGTCCGTAATCATCCATGACCAGAATCTGTTTTTTCTCTCCCTTGATTTCCAGGCGGCGCCGGACGCCCTTGATTTCTTCCAGGGCCTGCTTGATCCCCTCAAAGGGAAGCTTAAGTTCCAGGCCCGTGGCGATTCCGGCAAGGGCGTTCAGGATATTGTGCTGGCCGGCCAGATTGAGAACAATTTCTCCGAGTTCCCGGTTTCCACGGCGGACGGTAAACCGGCTCCGGCCGTTTTCAAAACGGATCTGTCCGGCCTGGAGATCCGCCTGGGCCGACAGGCCGAAGGTCGTGTGCCGGACCGTGATCCGGGGCAGGATGTCCTGGATATGCTCATTGTCCAGGCAGACAATGGCCACCCCGTAAAACGGCACGGAATTAATGAATTGAACGAAGTTGTTTTTGATGTCCTCGATGTCGGTGTAAAAATCCAGATGTTCCAGATCGATGTTGGTCACTGCGGCGATGGCGGGTGTGTACTGGAGAAACGAGCCGTCGCTTTCGTCGGCTTCCGCCACAATGAACTCTCCCTGCCCGTGCAGGGCATTGGTATCCAGGCCCATGAGCAGCCCGCCGATGATCACTGTGGGATCCAGTCCGGCAGTGTTGAGAATCTGCGCGATCATGGCGGTGGTGGAGGTTTTGCCGTGGGCCCCGGACACGGCAATGGCATATTTGATGCGCATGAGTTCCGCCAGCATGGCTGCCCTGGGAATAATGGGAATCCCCAGGGCCTTTGCCTGAATCACTTCCGGATTTTCATCGGAAATGGCGGAAGAAGTCACCAGGACATGGGCGCCGGCCACCTGTTTTTTGCTGTGTCCCTTGAAGATGGTTGCGCCTTTGTCCGCCAGCCGCCGGGTGATGGAAGACAGTTTCAGGTCGGATCCGGACACGGTATAGCCCAGGTTGATGAGCATTTCGGCAATACCGCTCATGCCGATGCCGCCGATCCCCACAAAATGGATGTGATAATCAGTCTGATACACGGGTCATGACTCCTTTGCCTGTAAAATATGGGCCGCAATCCGATCTGCGGCATCCGGTTTGGCCAGCTTTGACATGGCCTCGGCCATCCGTTTCAGCTGTATAGGATCTGATTTCAGATCCATGACCATCCGGTAAAGCCCGCTGCCGGACAATTCCCTGTCGGCCACGACCAGGGCCGCCCCGTGACCGGCCACGGATTTTGCGTTGTGTGTCTGGTGATCATCCGCTGCATGGGGATAGGGAACCAGGATGGCCGGCACCCCTTTGACCGCCAGTTCGGACAATGTGCCGGCCCCGGCCCGGCAGATCACCAGATCCGAGCGTTCCATCAGTGCGGGCATGTCGGGAAAAAAAGGCTGCACCCTTGCCCGGATCCCCAGAGACTGCAATGTTTCTCTGGCTTCGGTGTCATGTCCGGTGCCGGTCTGAAACAGGATGAACAGGTCCTCAAGGTCGGTCATGCGGGCGGCCATGTCCACCACGGCCCGGTTGATGCTGGATGCCCCCTGGCTGCCGCCGGTGACCAGAAGAACGAAATCCGTTGAAGCGATGTTTCCCACACCGGTTTCCTGGGTTTGGACCACAGGCCCCTGTTCCCGGACCGGGTTCCCGGTCAATTGTGTTTTGGGGTTTTCACTGAACCCCCGGGTGGTATCGAAAGCCGTAAAAATGACGGTACTGAATCGTGCCAGCATGCGGTTGGTCATTCCGGGAAATGCGTTTTGTTCCTGAATGGCGGTGGGTATCCGGAGTATCCAGGCGGCAAGCACGACGGCAAAGGAAGAATACCCCCCCACACCGAGAACGAAATCCGGTTTGAACCGCCATACAATCCAGAGCGACTGGATCAGAGACACCAGAATGGCCCCTGTTCCCGTCAGTTTCTGAAACAGGGACCGGCCTTTGAGGGGCCGGGAAAAGATCGCGGTGTGATCAAACCCGTAGGCGCTCAATGTCTTTGTTTCAAACGGGGTGTTTGTGCCCACAAACAGAATCCGGACCGCTGGCTCTCTGCGCTGAAGGGCCTGGGCAACGGCAATACCGGGAAACAGGTGGCCCCCTGTTTTTCCGCCGGCGATAATTACCTGAAAGCGGTCGGTCATGATCGGCCCTCCTTTCCGGACGGTGTGGGACAGGCCGCACCGATATTCATCAGAATGCCCATCACCGCCATGTTGATGATCAGAGACGTGCCGCCGTAACTGATGAAAGGCAGGGTGAGGCCTTTGGTGGGAAACACACTCAATGATACACCCGTGTTGATGATGATCTGGATTCCCAGATACAGGGTGAGACCGGCAGCGGTGATGGCACCGAAAACGGAGTCGGCATTTCTGGCGATATGGCAGCCCCGGGCCAGAATAATACCGTACAGAACCAGTATGGCCAGGACGCCGATCAAACCCAGCTCTTCGCCGATAATGGAGAAAATAAAATCAGTGTGGGGCTCGGGCAGATAATGCATCTTCTGCATGCCCAGGCCGATGCCCTGCCCGAACAGGCCGCCGGACCCGAAGGCTTTCAGAGAATGGGTGATCTGGTATCCGGCATCGTAGGGGTCTGCCCAGGGATCCAGAAAGGTCAGAATCCGTGTAAGCCGGTATTCCACCTTGAACACCAGAAAATAAACCAATGGAATGATTACGGGCAGCGGGGTCAGCAAATGCCAGATTTTGACCCCTGCCACAAACATCATCCCCCAGCAGATCAGCCCCAGCACCACGATGGTGCCGAAATCGGGCTGAAAAATGATCAGCACGGCAAACAGGGCAAAGATCAGGAGATGGGGCATGAATCCCACAGAAAAATCGGTGATCATGGCCTGTTTTTTGGCCAGGCTGTATCCCAAAAACAGAATCAGGGCCAGTTTGGCAAATTCCGCCGGCTGAAACCGGATCATGCCCAGATCCAGCCACCGGTGCGCCCCGTTTGCCTCGATACCCAGACCCGGGATGAGGACAGCGGTCAAACTGATCAGTGCGGCCAGCAGAATGATATACGCAAGCTTATTGTAAAACCGGTGGGGGAACGAGGCGGCCATGACCAGCACGCCCAGACTGATGCCAAAAAAGATGATCTGCCGCTGCAGAAAATAGAACAGGGTGTTGTGAGTCTGCATGGAAATGGCGGAGGATGCGGAATACACCATGATAATGCCGATGCCGCACAGCATCAATGCCGGAAACAGCAGAAGCCGTTCCTTGAAAATCGGATGCACAGACCGGGTGTTATCCATGGCGTTTCATCTCCAGTTCCTGTACATGGCAGGTAAAGGCATCCCCCCGGTCTGCGTAATTTTCAAACATGTCAAAACTGGCACAGGCCGGAGACAGCAGGACTATGTCTCCGGGCTGTGCTGCCGCATGGGCCTCGGTCACCGCAGTTTTCATGTCCGGAACTCGTTTTACCCGAAAGTTCCGCGCAAACAGGTCATGAATGTGATCAGCCGCTTCACCCATGGCAATGATCTGTTTGACCGCCTTGAGGGAAGGTTGCAGCAGCGTGAAATCCGTATCTTTTTCCCGGCCCCCCAGAATCAGAACCACCGGTTTTGTGAAACAGGTCAATGCCCGGATCACCGCATCCGTATTGGTGGCTTTGGAATCATTGTAAAATTGAACCCCATCGATTTTTGCAACAAACGTCAAGCGGTGGGGCAGTCCTTCAAATGCCCCGACCGCCTGCAAAAGTCCTGTAACATTTCCGCCGGCGCACAAGGCGGCCAACCCTGCGGCGGCAATATTTTCCAGGTTGTGGATACCGGGGATTCTGACCAGGTTCCGGCAGTCGATCTGTGTGGAATGGCCGTCTGACAATTCCGGCAGATTCAGGAAAATGGTCTGGTGTATTATTCTGGCACCCTGATGAATCCGGGTGTCGGGATCACAGGAAAATTTCAGTGTCCGGGATGCCGGCGGCGGCTGGATTTGACAGTCATCGGTCATATCCGCATTGACAATGGCGGTATGGGCCGATGTCTGGTTTTTGAAAATCGACCATTTGGACCGGCAGTAGGCTGCCATGTCCTCATACCGGTCCAGGTGATCCGGAGAAATGTTGAGCAGCACGGCGATCTCGGGTTTGAAATGACGGGCCAGATCCAGCTGGAAACTGGAGATTTCCGCCACCACCACCTGAGCCGATGATCCGTTCATCAGGCAGTCCACCAGGGGCGTGCCGATGTTGCCGCCCATGAACGTGGATATGCCCGATGCCTCAAGCATGTCCCGGACCAGGGTGGTGACCGTGGTTTTGCCGTTGGTGCCGGTGATCGCCACCACCGGGGTCTTGTTGTAAAGGGTGAAAATATCCAGGTCTCCGAGCAGGGGCACGCCCGCGGCTTTTGCCTGCATCAGATACGGCATGGTCAGGGGAATGCCCGGACTTACCACCACGGCGCCTGCCCGGACAAAGGTTTCGGGATCGTGATATCCGATCTGGGTATCGATCCCCAGATGGTGCAGTTCCGGTTCATGCACTTTTCTGGCGGCATCTATGTCCGTGGCTTTGATCTGAAATCCTTTGGCCGCCAGAAACCGGGCCATGGACAGTCCGGATCGGCCCAGGCCGCAGATCAGTATGTAGGATGTCCGGGGTAAGTGCATGATTTTGTCACCTTATTTTCAGTGTGCCCAGAGATAAAACAGCCAGGGTGATGGCAATGATCCAGAACCGGACAATGACCTTGGATTCATGCCAGCCTTTGAGTTCAAAATGGTGGTGCAGGGGTGCCATCCGGAAGATCCGTTTTCCTTTGCTCAACTTGAAATAGCCCACCTGGATGATCACGGACAACGCTTCGATCACAAACAGACCCCCCACGATGAGCAGCAGAATTTCCTGCTTTACCACCACGGCGATGGCGCCCAGGATTGCCCCTAAAGGCAGGGACCCGGAGTCCCCCATGAATATCTGTGCCGGATGGGCGTTGAACCACAGAAATCCCATGCCCGCACCTGCCAGCACACCGCAGATCACGGAAATCTCACCCGCGGATGTGATATGGCGGACATGCAGATATTCGGCAATCTGGATATGTCCGGCCACATAGGCAAAAAACATGTAGGTGACCGACGCCACGATCACCGGACCGATGGCCAGTCCATCCAGCCCGTCGGTCAGGTTCACGGCGTTGGAAGCCCCCACGATGACCAGGCAGGCGAACGGAATGTACCAGATGCCCAGATTCGGTGAAAAATCCTTGAAAAACGGCACGGTCAGTGTGGTGGTGAAATCAGGGCTCAGAAAAATGAGCAGGCTGATCAGCAGTCCGCAGGCGATCTGGATGATGAACTTTCCTTTGGCCGTGAACCCCATGTTTCTTTTTTTGATCTGCATGAGAAAATCATCCACAAACCCGATGGCGCCGAACAGCAGAAGGGTGAGCAGTAAAATGAAAATATAGTGGTTGGTCAGGTTGCCCCAGAGAAGCGTGGCCGTAAACACGGAAAGCAAAATCAGAATGCCTCCCATGGTGGGAGTCCCCTGCTTGCCCAGGTGGGTCTGGGGACCGTCGGTCTGGATCACCTGACCGATCTGCATGGTGGCCAGCTTTTGGATCACTCGGGGCCCCAGGAAAAAACAGATCAGAAATGCGGTCAATCCGCCGTAAATTGTCCGGAAAGTGATATACCGGAAGATATTGAGAAAGGACAACTGGTCATGCAGGGGATATAAAAATTCATAAAACATGGATCAATCCTTTTCCGTTTTCTGCAAAAAGCCTGTCATCTCAGTTTCCCACTGTTCGATAATGGTTTCCATGGCCATGCCCCGGGACCCTTTTACCAGGACCCAGTCGCCGGACCGGACTTCAGCTGAAACCTGGTCGGTAATCTCCTGTTTGGTGCCATGAAATAAAGCATCCTGGGTCATGCCTCCGTCCAGGGCCCCTGTCAGGGTGTGGCGGCTCAAGGGGCCGAACAGGTACAGCCGGGAAATTCCCAGTGTTGCCGCGGTTTTGCCCACCTGCCGGTGGTGCTGTTCACTGTCGGGGCCCAGTTCCAGCATGTCTCCCAGGATTGCCAGGGTCCGGCCGGTTCCAAAATTTTTTGATGCGGCCGCCAGTTCGGCCAGGGTTTTCAGTGCCAGTGTCACAGATGCGGGATTGGCGTTATAGGTGTCGTTAATCAGATGAATGCCGCCGGGCAATGACTGGATCTGCATTCGACCTGAAACCGGCGTGAATGCGGCCAGGCCGGCCTGCATGTCCGGAACGCGGATACCGGCGGCGGCGGCAGCGGCCAGTGAAGCCAGGGCGTTGAGCACCATGAACCGGGCTGGAGAATGCAGGTGAAAACGGGCCGTTTCTCCTTGAATATGTCCCAGAAAACGTGTCATACCGCCTTCCGATTGGATATCGGTGGCATATACGTCAGCCGAGTCGTCGTTGCCAAATGTGAGGATACGGTCGATGCCGGGGGTGTTCTTTGCCCGGTCCGTCAGGATATGGGCCCTGGGGTCGTCCTTGAAAATGACGGCCACGCCGCCCCGGCCGGCATGGTCGAAGATGCAGGCCTTTTCCCGGGCCACATTTTCCGCGGTTTTCAATCTTTCCAGGTGGGCCCCGGTGGTGTTGGTGACAATACAGATGTCCGGGGCCGCGATTCGGGACAACCGCGCCATTTCACCGGGCTGGTTCATGCCCATTTCCACCACGGCCCATTCATGGGCATCTGACAAGTTCAGCAGGGTTTTGGGGACCCCGATTTCGTTGTTGAAGTTCTTTTGGGTGGCCAACGTCTCAAACGTGGTCTGAAAAATGGTCTGAGCCATTCGACGGGTGGAGGTTTTTCCGTTGGACCCGGTAATGGCCAGCACTCTGGTGCCGGACCGCATCCGTTGATGATGCCCTAAAAGGCCCAGCGCGGTCAGGGTATCTGGTACTTCAAATAGCAACCGGCCCGGTTTCTGGACAGGGTTGGTTGTTTTCTCTTTTAACCGGACACTGGTGCCGGCGTTCACCACAAAGCCCTGAATGCCGCGCTCTGCCAGATCCGGAACAAACCGGTGGCCGTCAAAGGTGTCTCCGGCCAAAGCCAGAAAAATGTCTTCGGACTGAATGGTTCTGGAATCGGTACTGACACCTTTGAACATCTGAGAAGCACTCAGGGTATCCATGACCGGAGAGACGCCGACGGCTGCGGTGATATCGTTCCGGGTCCAGGGAATGGGAATAAATTGTCCGGCCATATCATTGCAGGCAGCAGACAACTGTTCTCTGTCATCAAAATGGCGGGTGCCTTCCCGGGTGATCTGGTAGGTTTCATGACCTTTTCCGGCGGCAAGAATGATATCCCCGGGCCGGGAAATTCTGACGGCCGTGGACAGGGCACGGTTTCGGTCCGTATGGTGGATCACGCCGGTAAATTCCGCATATTTCCGGGTTCCGGCACTGTCGGATATTTCAGGCCATGGCTGCACGGGTGTTTTGGTTTCCCGGATGCCTGCCAGAATATCCCGGATGATCTGCTCCGGGTCTTCAGACCTTGGATTGTCTGATGTGACAATGGCCACATCACTGTAGCGGCAGGCGATTTTTCCCATCACGGGCCGTTTGGTGTGGTCCCGGTCCCCCCCGCATCCGAATACCGTGATCAACCGGCGGGTGGCCCGCTGTTTCAGGGTTTTGAGTACCGATTCCAGGGCGTTGGGGGTGTGGGCGTAGTCCACAAACAGATACCGGTTCATGGCATTGGCCACTTTTTCCAGGCGGCCGGGTACGCCGGTGCATGATGCCAGTCCCTGTTGAATATGATTCAAAGCGATGCCTGAACCATGCGCCGCTCCGGCCGCGCACAGGATGTTCTCCAGATTGAACCGTCCGGTGAGGGGGGAGGAGAAAGCGATGGTGTCTTTGTCCAGACAGAGACGGCCGGCAATTCCCTGGATGGAATCCATGATATCCCGGGCAACAACTTCGGGGGTACTGCCGTTTTTCACATTTCCGGCGCTCACGCGGATGATCGGAAAATCCAGTTCTTGTGCCAGCCGGGCACCCCAGGGATCATCGATGTTGATGACGGCTGAAGCGGATTTCTGACGGGCCGGAGGCGCCAGGAAATCGGTGAAAAACCGTTTTTTACACTGGTAATAGGCGGTCATGTCCGGGTGATAATCCAGGTGGTCCTGGGTCAGGTTGGTGAAAATCCCCAGATCGAAACAGCATCCGTCCACCCGGAACTGATCCAGACCATGGGAAGACACCTCCATGATAACATGGGTGATACCGGCCTGTTTCATCTGAAACAGTGTTTTCTGGATTGTCAGGGCATCCGGTGTGGTGGTGGCGGTATCCATTATCCTTCCGTCGTACCGGATATTGATGGTGCCCATGACCCCGCAGCGATGGCCGTCAGCCAGAAACATCTGTTCCAGCAGATAAGTGATGGTGGTTTTTCCGTTGGTGCCGGTCACGCCCGTCAGAAACAGGTCTTTGGACGGATCGCCGTAGAACCTGGCCGCAATGATCCCGGCGGCCCGGCGGGAATTGTCCACCACAATGACCCGTTCCAGGTCTTCCGGGTTGTACTGGGCCACCACGGCAGCAGCCCCTCTGTCCAGAGCTGTCCGGATAAAGTCATGACCATCGGCCGTATATCCCTTGATGGCCAGAAACAGCTGTCCTGGCTGAATGTCTTGGGCTCGGGTCTGGATACCGGTGATCGTTACATCTGTCTGCGACGGAACCTGAGCGATGTTTCCCAGCAATCCGGAGAGTTTCATAAGGCCTCTCCCTTATCCGTGACCGCAGCCACCATGTTGCCGTCGGCCGGGGGGATGCTCAGATAGTTGAAAGACTGGGCCAGAATGGATTTGAATGCCGGTGCCGCCACATCTCCGCCGTAGTATTTGTTGCGGGGTTCGTCCACCACCACCAGCACGGCCAGCTGGGGATTCTGATGGGGCGCGAAACCGGCAAATACCGATGTATAGATGTTCTTGGCATACCCTTTTTGTCCCGGCGTCACTTTCTGGGCGGTCCCGGTTTTCCCGCACACGTCGTATCCTGCTAAAGCAGCCTTGGTGCCGGTCCCTTTTTCCTGGACCGCCAGAGCCATCATGTGCTTGACCCGGGCCGCCGTCTGCGGCGTGATTGCCTGGCGCACCGGGGTGGGATGAAACACCTGAAGATTCTCCCCGTTGTTGGAAACAATCTGTTTCACCAGCATGGGTTTCATGACCAGACCGTTATTGGCGATGGCACTGATACCGGTAATCAACTGGATGGCGGACACGGAAATACCCTGGCCAAAGGAGATCGCACCGGTGTCGATCCTTGTCCATCGTTCCGGCGGCATTAAGGTTCCCGTGATTTCACCCGGACATTCCACCAATGTTTTGTCTCCGAAACCAAACCGGGCCAGATAGCCATGCAACGCTTTTGTGCCCATGGTTTCCGCAATTTTAACCGCACCGATGTTGCTGGAATAGGCAATGATATGGTCGATGGAGAGCCAGTCATGGGGATGGGTATCCCGGACCGTATATCTGCCGATGCGGTAGCGGCCGTTTTCACAAAAAAAGATGGAATTCGGTGTCATTCCATTTTCCAGCGCTGCCGCTGCCGTGAATACCTTCATGGTGGAGCCCGGTTCGAATGCATCCGTGACCGCCCGGTTTCGATACAGAGCCGGGTTGAATTCATTGTAATTGTTGGGATTGAACCGGGGGAAATGGGCCATGGCCAGCAGTTCACCAGTGGCAGGGTGCATGACCAGGGCCATGCCGGATTTTGCCTGATGTTTCCGGACCGTTTCCTCCAGCGCGGTTTCAGTGAAGAGTTGAATCTTCTTGTCTATGGTCAGTACAATATCGTTGCCCCGAAGTTCCGCCTGTTTTTTTCTGTCGATGTCCAGGATTCGGCCGGTGCCGTCATGCCGGACCCGGACAGTGACGGAGTGGCCTTCAAGAACATCGTTATATTTGAATTCCAGTCCTTCCAGTCCGATATCTTCTTTTCCGGTAAACCCGAGGATCTGCGCGGCCAGTTCCCGGTTGGGGTAAAACCGTTTAAAACTTTTCTGGAAATAGATGCCGGGCAGTTTCAGCATTCGGACCTGCCGGGCCATATCCGGAGAGATGTTTTCCGCAATCAGGGCGTATCGGCTGTTTCTGGAAAATTTCTGAATCAGGTCTTCCGGGGTCTTTTCCAGAAGCGGTGCCAGTGCCCGGGCGGTTTTCACCGGGGCTTCGATGCGTAACGGGTCTGCGGTGACGGTCACGGCGTCCAGGGTGGCGCCCAGTTTGTTCCAGTGCCGGTCCAGAATCCGGCCCCGTTCCCCCTTGATGGTCAGATGCCGGGAATACCCGTTTTCCGCCCGCTTGGCATATTCTCCCGCCTTGAGAATCTGAATGTCAAAGGATTTGACTCCCAGTCCCGTCAGAATGAGCACCAGAACGATCTGGACAAACCGGATCCGGCGGGTGATGTTATCAGGGGGCCTGGAACCCATCAATCCGCCTCCTTTCCAAGAAAGATCGTCTGGTTGAATACCTCTTCAGTCAGGTCCAGCTGGGACCGGCCAATGGCAATGATGCGGTTGTCTGATTTGAGCCGGTCCCGTTCCAGGGTGAGTTCCTTTTGATAGGACAAAAGATCTGACAACCGGGACTGAGCCAGTGAAATTTCCAGGGTCCTTTGGGTGGCCCCGGTGCGGACCCAGGTGTGAAGCAGCAGTTCTCCGAACAGAACAGCGAGGATCAGCACCCATTTCAATGCGGAATTGTTCATTTCACAGCCTTTCCGCCACTCTGAGCTTAGCGCTCCGGGCCATGGGGTTGGCGGCCATCTCCTCGGGTGTGGGCGTTACCGGTTTTTTTACAAGAGATCTCATGACCGGTTTTTTGTGACACACGCACCGGGGCAGGGTTTTGGGGCAGGTGCAGCCGGCTTCAAATGTTTTCAGGCGCTGTTTGACAATGCGGTCCTCCAGAGAATGAAAACTGATGATACAGACCCGTCCGCCTTTGACCAGCAGATCCGGCACCTGTTCCATGAACCGGGTGAGATGGTCCAGTTCCCGGTTCACGGCAATGCGCAACGCCTGAAAAATCCGGGTGGCTGGATGAATTTTTGATCCGGCCGCCTGTGGTCCGGGGATGGCGTTCACAACAATCTCAGTCAATTGCCGGGTAGTTTTAAATGGGTGCGTGGTCCGTTCCCGGACAATGGCTTTGGCAATCCGGCGGGAAAATTTCTCTTCTCCAAAGGAAAAAAACAGGTCGGCCAGATCCTCCTGGGAAAAAGTGTTCACAATGATGTCAGCGGTCATGTTCTGTCTGGTGTCCATCCGCATGTCCAAAGGTTCATTTCGGTTGAAACTGAATCCGCGCTGTGCCCGGGTGATCTGATTGAGGGAAAATCCCAGATCCAGCACAATGGCGTTGACACGGTCGATAGCGTGCTGATCTAAAATAGCCGGCAGATTCGAAAAATTGTCATGGGCCAGAATGATGTGCTGTTTGAACGGTTGCAGCATGTCCCGGGCGTGGGAAATGGCATCTGTATCCTGATCGATCCCGATGAGCAGGCCGCCCGGGAGGATCGCCTTCAGGGTTGACCGGGCATGACCGGCACCGCCCAGAGTGCCGTCCACACAGATGTCTCCGGGTTTCAGGTTCTGGTACGCTAAGATCTCCGCCGGCATTACGCTCGTGTGATCAAATCCCATGGCTACAGCCCTAAAGATGCGATTTCTTCTCTTACGTCCTTTTTCTCAAGTTCCTGCTCCATTTTCAGGTTTTCCTGATCCCACCGCTCCCGGGCCCAGATTTCAAACCGGTCCAAAACCCCCACCAGGACAATGTCCTTTTCAATGCCTGCATAGGTGCGCAGACTGGGGGGGATTAAA
This sequence comes from Desulfotignum sp., assembly GCA_034522435.1. GTDB lineage: Bacteria > Desulfobacterota > Desulfobacteria > Desulfobacterales > Desulfobacteraceae > Desulfotignum. Next base: position 40,511 of record JAXHLJ010000004.1, on the reverse strand, counting down.
ATTCGGTCCTGTTTGTCACATTTCAACGGGCAGGCGTTGCCCAGGAAAAACCGTTTGAACTTTTCCATGGCCGCACTTTTGGCGGCCAGAATTTTTTTCTCCAGCTGCTTCCATTCACTGAAGGTGTAAGCATACAGACATCCGTCCTTGATGGATACCACCACCCCGTATTCTTCCTCATCGGCCTTGAGAGCGTCCCGGAACCTTGCCGGAATGATAATTCTGCCCTTTGGGTCGATGGTATGAAAGGAGCTTGATCGAAACATGTGAGTTGCTTACTCCCCCTGATTTGGGTGATAAATCCACTTTCCTCCACGATTTGATACAATCTTGCGAAAAATCAGACATAAGTCAAGCAAAAAATGGATAGTTTGTAAAAAAAATGTGGGTTCATGAAAAAAGAATATATTTTATTTTCAGTAAAATAAAGTTAAAAATGACAATGGGCACAAAAGTGGGGTTTAGGAGTGGAGTGAGGTGGAGTGAATGTGGTGGGACAGGGGTCAGGTGGATAGGGGCGCGGCAATGATGGTCCGGACCGCTTCGATGGTATGTTCCAGCGCGTGGGCATCTCCAGGCAGAATATATACCGGTCGGTGCACCACAATTTCCACCGGGCCGGGAATCAGGTCCAGGGAGTCCGGCGGCAGCACTTCGCGGGATTTTTTGATGGTGACCGGCAGCACCGGCAGCCCGGTTTCCCTGGCAAACACGAACGCGCCTTTTTTAAAAGGTTGCACCTGTCCGTCCCGGCTCCGGGTACCTTCGGCAAAAAACAAAACAGATGCTTTTGAAGACATCTGTTTTCGGGCTTTTCGGATGGAGTCAATGGCTGCCTGATGATGAGACCGGTCAACGAATATACACCCCAGATAATGACAGGCAATGCCGAAAACCGGAATTTTTCTTAACTCCTGTTTCATGACCCATTTGATATGAAGCCCGATAAACCCGTGAATCACCGGGATGTCCACCATGGACAAATGGTTGGCCACAACCACATAGCAACGTCCCGGCGTGTAATTCTTTCTGCCGGTCAGTGTCACCTTGACGGGAACAATACCGCAGGCCAGGCGCGACCACAGGACGGCCAGGGCATTGGTGGCATCCTGGGAAAAAAAAGCACCCACAAAAATGCAGATCAGTCCCAGAACCAGGGTGATGGTCACCATGAAAGGAATGACCACCAGCCATTTATACGGTTGATATATCCATTTGAAAATCCGGTTCACGGGGTGGCCGGGTGCTCTGTTTGTTCAGGAGTGAGTCCGGCCAGATCATGGGCATAGGAAGTAATATCTTCAGCCACATGGTTTCTCAGGAGAAAAGCATGGTCATTCATGGATGAGGTGGCCGGCATTGGGTCATCCCCGTTTTGCTCGAACAGTTTCAGTACCCGGGTGGCATCGTTTTCAAGAAGGATGGTCAGAATCGGGGATGATGATTCCATATCCGTTTTTTTTGTATCCGGCAAGAACCGGTCACAGGTAAGATCGGACAGGGAATCCAGCAGGTCTGATACGGTTTTCGGGTCCGCAGAGGTCCCGTCCTGGTAATTGAAAACCGGTTCTGTGTCCGGGGTATCATCGCCTGCCGGCTCCCGGGCGGTAAGGACCACCTCTTTTTCAGGGGTTTGAATGGTGATGGCCTTGATATGGGCTTCCTGGAATGTCAGCACCCGCCGGTCTCTGAATTCATCCAGGGATTTGTTGAAATGGGACCGGAAACTGTCGTTTGCCTGATAGATGTTGGGATCGTTTTCCAGCATCACAAAGGTATGATTGTAAGTGGATGCGGGTTTGCCGATTTTAAACGACAAAACCGGGGTCTCCCCCTCAAAGGCGGTCACGGCCAGACGATGGGTATCGTCGAGTTCATACCGGATGACATCCTGTTTTTCAGATACCAGCGCAGACAGGGTCAGGTCGGATATCACGGTCAGCATTTGCTTAACCGCGGCGCTGTCTGCCGGATACGACTCTTTTGTCACCACCCACCCGGATTCTGTACGGATGAAATCCAGTGTCTGATCTGTTTTTTCCACGGTCAGACGGTCGATTTTTTTTGTATCCACAGCCGGCGGGTCCGGCAGGGTATAATGACGGCGGTCCTCTTTGTTCAGAACCAGATAGCCGGTCAGGACCGCAATGATCAGTATCAGAATGAGATATTCTTTTTTCATGGCAGCATGTCCTTTACGATTTAAACTGATTGGCAATTCTTTTCCGCCGGGCGTTTCCGGCCGCCCAGACCATCAGGCCGAAAATAAAGACCAGTACGGGCAATCCGGCGATGTTCAGGGTCTTGATCACACCCCGGGTCATGGGAGAGGTGTCGGCAAGGGGATTGAGCGTCTGCTGTTTGCTCCGCATGGCGGCAATCTCATCATTGCCGTTCAAATGATCGATGGCGTTTAAAATAAATGTCGCATTGGTGGTCCGGCCTTCCGGATCCAGCATGTTGTCCATCAGCATCTGGGAACATCCCAGCACGAATATTTTGGCCGGCCGGGAGGTTTCCAGAATCCGGTTTTCAGCGATCACTTCCGGGGGGTCTGCCGCGAGTAACCGATCGGCGCCAATTAGATCAGTTTCCAAAGATTTTGCTGTTTCAGAATCATCGGCTGCGGCCTCACCGGATTTTTCAATATCGGCCTCCCCGGTTTCTTTTTCAGGGATGGGTTTGTCTTTGAAGTAGCTGGTAAAGGTCCCTTCCAGCAGCCAGGCAAGATCATAACTGTCCATTTCCTCCTCGGATTCAGGCGGTGAGATGAACATGGGATTCAGGTTGATATCGCCTTGCATGAGCCAGGATTCTTTTGAACTGCTCAAGAGCCGGGTGGCGGTCACATCGCCGGATGCCGTGCTGTCCGGCACCAAAGACAAAGGAGATGCCTGCATGGCGATGATCCCTTTGATGTTGTGCATGAAAGACGGCGTATTGTTGATGGTCTCTTCCTTGAGCATGGGCGCAAAATAGACCATCTGCTCTCCGCCTTCCCGGGGCTGGTGTTTGTAGGCGGCTTTGTCCATGACATATGCCGGTGTCATGGTGATGCCGTAATGGGCCAGCAGTTTTTCCAGCCCGGTATCCAGAGGGATGTACTGGGGCATGCCCATGCCGCCCCGGGGCATGATTTCATTGAACGCGTCACTGAAAAATGCGATATTTGTGCCTTTCATCAACGCCTGATCGATCTGGAACAGCTCATAATCGGAAAACGGTTCCAAGGGCTTGGCAATGATCAGGCAGTTGAGACCGTCGGGAATCGTCTGGTCTTTGAGAGCGATCTGCCGGATGTTGTAGCGGTCGGACAACAGGTCATTGAACACCTGCATACCGCCGCCGGATCCCCCCTGCATCATGGCCATGCGGTCCGGACCCAGGGTCGGGGCGCCGTGATCCGCCAGATATCCGATGTCCTGGTTGATGCCGATCATTTTTTCCATGATGTCCAGGATATCCTGTTCCAGTGTTTCCGGATCCGCCATCTGATAGGTGGTGCCGATGATGGGCAGGTCCACGGCAGTGATGAGCGGCAGACTGGCAGACTGATCCTGATAGGTCAATACCAGTCCGGCCGCCCCCTGGCCGGCCTGGATATTGTTTTCCGGTATGGCCGGCCAGGACAGGGCCATCAGGTCGTATTTATTTCCGATGTCGGTGAGGGTCTGTTTGTCGGTGATGTCCTGGTGGTTGAACGACAGTATGTTCCGGCTTTTGGCATTGATGGTGTCAATGGCCTTTGTCACGGTTTTTTTCAGCTCCGGCAGGTCATTGAGTCCGATCAGCGGGGCGATGTCGTCCAGCGAAGAAGATAAATACAAATTGGCTTCAATGGTGTCTTCCATGCGCAGCAGGGCCGAGACCTTGTTGTTGAGTTTCTGGATGGCGGTGGTCAACCGGTATTCCAGACCATCCGTGGAAGTGACGGCATTGATTTTCTCGATGAGATCCCCATGGATGAGCACCATGCCCATGTATACTTTCTGAAATTTGAGTTCATCATTTTCCATGATCCGGATCTGGATGGGAGAGATGCCGTAGCTTTTGGCCAGTTCCCGGTTCTCCACAGCCCTGGCGCTCAAATCCCCTTCTTCGGAGGAGACATTGTAGAACTGGTAATTGAACAGGCGGCCGGTCCTGGCTGCGTATTCATCCAGCAGATCCTTGAGGTACCGTTCTGTATTGTTGTGGGGTGCGGGCAGGTTTTTGGAAAAAAAGACCTTGATGCTCAAGGGTTCAGACAGGGTGGCCGCCGCTTTTTTACTGGCATCGGACAGAGAAAAAATTTTGTTGGCTGTCAAATCGGCTCTGAAAAAAAGGGTCATACCGGCAAGGTTCACCAGAACGATGACGGCCATATATAACAAAAATTTGATATAATTTTCTTTGAAAACTCCCATGACGCCTCCTTAGTTTTTTTCCTGCATCACCAGGTGGGTGGAAAAGAGAAAAATGGATATCAGGCTCAGAAAATAGATGATGTCCCGGGTGTCCAGGACCCCTTTGGAAAAATTGGCAAAATGGGTATTGGCCCCGATATATTCGATGAATGCCACAATTTTGGGCGGCATGAAAAACAGCATCCGGTTGATGATGGTCAACGTGAAGCACAGCGCGCATCCGATAATGAATGCGATGATCTGGTTGCGGGTCAATGCGGATGCGAACAGTCCCATGGCGCAGTAGGCACCGGCCAGAAAGACGGCCCCGATATATCCCCCGGCCACCGGGCCCCAGTCCAGATCCCCGATAAAGGAGATGAATACCGGATAAGACAACGTGGGCACCAGCATGGTGCAGGTGAACAACGTGGCGGCAAGAAATTTCCCCAAAGCGATGTGGCTGAAGGATACCGGCAGGGTCAAAAGCGTTTCATAGGACCCCACATTTTTTTCTTCCGCAAACAGGCGCATGGTGATGGCAGGCACAAAAAATGAAAACACCATGGGCAAAAGTGCGAAAAAATCCCGCAGGTCCGCCCGGCTGTATATAAAAAAGGTTGAAAAGAAAAACCATCCGGTTACGATCAGAAACAGGGCGATCACAATATAGGCAATGGGGGATATGAAATAATCCTTGAACTCTTTTAATGCAATGATTTTGATTTGTGACATGATCAGGTGTCCTCCCGGGTCAGTTTCTGGAAAATATGTTCTAAGGCCTGGGTCTCCTGGGCCAGCTCCATGAGGACCCAGTCGGTTTCCCTGATTTTCAGATAGATGTCGGGCCGCACATCCCGATCGGGCGGCCCCTGGATTTCAAAGCGCACCAGGTCTTCCGAGTCAACGGGCAGGGCGTTGACGGACAGGTTCAGATCCATGTCCGTCAGAAACTGCCGGGCGGTTTTCATGTCCGGACCTTTCAGGGCCAGGCGGACCAGATTGTCCTGAAGCGCACCCTGCTTGAGCCGGGCCGTGGTGTCGTCCGCCACCACCTTTCCGTTGTTGATGATCACGATGCGGTCGCAGGTGGCTTCGGCTTCGCTGAGAATATGGGTGGAAAAGACAATGGTTTTTTCCCTGCCGATCCGTCGGATGATACTTCGTATCTCCGCGATCTGGTTGGGGTCCAGGCCGGAGGTGGGCTCATCCAATATCAGGATTTCCGGATCCGTCATCATGGCATGGGCCAGCCCCACCCGCTGTTTAAGTCCTTTGGACAGGGTGGCGATGGGTTTGTGCATGATGCCGGACAGCCCGCACAGGTCCGCCAGGGTGTGAAACTGTTCCTGTTGCCGGGTCGGGTCGGTCAATCCTTTGAGCTGTGCCACATAGGTCAGGTAATCATACACCAGCATGTTATGGTACAATGGGGCGGATTCCGGCAGATATCCCATCAGGGATTTAATTTTCAGGGTATCTTCGGGCATGTGCAGATCCTTGACCGAGATATGTCCGGATGTGGGTTTGAAATATCCGGTGAGCATCCGCAACGCGGTGGTCTTTCCTGCGCCGTTGGGTCCGAGCAGGCCCAGAATTTCTCCGGGTCGGACCGACAGGCTGATGTGGTCCACCGCACAGAAATCATTGTAGTATTTGGTCAGGTCTTGAATCTCTATCAATGCAACCTCCTTAATTAAAAATCTTCCAGAACCCGGCTTTTATTCAAAAATGCCTGGAGATCTTCCGTTGTTTTCCGGGCCGCCAGAACCGCTTTGCCCAGATGCCGGCTGAACGGATCATCTTTGCCCAGGTTCCGGGTCACGGACCGGTACAGCTGTTCACCTTTTTCAAAATGGGCCATCACATCGGCGACCAGTTTCTTGCGCTCTTCATGGCGGCGTTTTTCATTTTGAATCACAGATTCCAGTTTCTGGACCGCATATTCCACCAGAGCGTCCCGGGGCATATCAAAGGCCTTGGACACTTCACTGAGCGCATCCACCGTCCGGCGGCTCATGACATAGGTTTTCTGACGGCGGGGGATTTTTTCAAACTGGGGGAGCCGGATGGACCGGGCCAGTTTTTCCATGGCATCCATGTCTTCGATGATATGATCAAACAGGGATTTCTGCTTGATGCCCATGTGAACCGCCACCAGTCCGATGGCATCGATGGCTTTCTGGGACAGTTTGAACGTCGCCCGGACAGACTGTCTTCCCCGCAGATCCAAAACGGTTGGCCCGGAAGCGGGTGACCTGGTGGGTGTCATAAGGAATACCTCCTTTTATGCGGCCCGCATTATTAAATCAGGTCATTCAAAAAAAGTAATGATAATTTATTGTAGTCGAAGACCTTACAACAAATTATTGACCGGATCAACCCAAAATTTGGCAGATTACCAAAAGATCATCCAGAATGATTTTCGGGACACAAGGATCATCCCCAGGCAGAGACCGGCACCGGCGACCAGGAAAATCCATTCTTTTCCGCCGGGCTCGAATGCGGGATCCGTCCGGTTTTCCGTGTAACACCGGGCGGTCATGGCGAGGCTCAGGTGGTCTGCGGCCATGACGGTTTTTTTCATCAAAGGCAGCGTGAGAAAACGGATTCGACGCACCGGGTTTTTTCGAAAACCGCCACACCGGGCGTTGACGGCATCCGCCGTCTGTCCGGCCTGTGCCAGAATCATGGGAAAAAACCGTAGAAACAGACTGATCATAAAACCCACCCGTTTTTCCGGAATAAAGGGAACCGGAGCCAAAAACCATTGGGCTGCGCGTTTTAGATCAGCCGGCCGCGTGGTGACGGCAAAGAGCATGCCGATCACCATGACCAGAAAAAACCGGGCGGCCACCAGGGTTCCCTGGGCCAGTCCCTGCCGGGTGATCTCAACGTCGAGGATGGAGAAAACCGGTTCTCCCGGCACAGTGACCGCTCGGGTGGCCGCCATGATAATCAGCAGCAGGAGAAAACCTTTCAGCCGGGTTATCAGGTGCAATACTGTCAAGCCCTGGCTGCGGATCAGCGGATACAGCGCCAGAAAACAGATCAGACAGGCACTGAACCCGGCAAAGAAAAGGGTCATGCTCAGTATGCAGACCAGACCGGTCTTGACCCGGACATCCAGATCATGCAGGGCGGTGGTGCCGGCATTGAAGGAAAACAGGGTCAAGTCTGCCATGGGGGGACCGTATATCCCATTCGGGAAAAACAGGGTTCTCTGATGCCAAAGCGGTCCAGACATCCCAGCAGATCCGCGGGGCACCCATCCCGAACCAGACGGCCCTGATCATCCAGGATGAGCAGTCGGGAGGCCAGGGTGATCACTTCCTCCACATCGTGAGTCGCTATGATGATGGTCTGTCCGTCCCGGTTCAACCGGCAGATGGTTTCGACCAGATGCCGGGATGCCGGGTAATCCAGGTTGGCGAACGGCTCATCCAGGACAATGATTTCCGGATCCATGACCAGGATGCCTGCAATGGCCAGCCGGCGTTTTTCACCACCGGACAGGGTGGCCGGGTTCCGGTCTTTCAGATGGGACAGATTTATGCGTGCCAGGGCCTGATCCACTTTTTCACGGATTTGTGCCCGGGGGGTGTTCAGGTTTTCCAGGCCGAATGCCACCTCCTCTGCCACGGTATCACCCACGATCTGGGTGTCGGCATCCTGGAATACCATGCCGATGGTTTTCCGGGTGAGCATCAGGTTTGCTGTCACCGGACGGCCGTGCAGCCGTATGACGCCTGATGAAGGGCGTTCCAGCGCATTGAGATGGCGGATCAGCGTGGTTTTTCCCGATCCGTTGGGCCCGGCCAGAAGAATGAATTCTCCGGCACAAACCTGAAAATTGATGTCATGAATCCCGGTACCCCCGGCAAATTCATGGGACAGGTGGTCGATTTCCAGAATCGGATCCGGCATGATGGATCATTCCTTGATCAATGGGCGGATTTTTTTGGCAATGATCACGGCACCTGCGATTTTGACGGCATCCCCCAAAAGAAACGGCGCCAGCCCCATGGACACGGCCTGTCCCCAGGACAGGGAAAAAGCCAGTTTCAGCCACGGCACCCCGATGCTGTAAAGGACGGCGGAACCGGCAATCATGGCCAGAACGTCCCGGAACGCTGTTTTTCCCAGAAACCGGGACAACGCCCCGGTCACCAGAACGGCGGGCAGATATCCCAGCAAATATCCGCCGGTGGGGCCGAACAGTTTGCCGATACCGGACGTGCCGCCGGCAAACACCGGAAGTCCGGCCATGCCCACCAGCAGGTACACCGCCACACAGGCCGTGCCCCAGACAGGTCCCAGGATCAGGCCGGCCAAAAGGACGAACATGTTCTGCAGGACAATGGGGACCGGTCCGATGGGAATGGCGATGAACGCACCCACGGATATCAGGGCCACGAACAATGCCGCATGAACCATGGGCCGCAAACTGTCGGTCTGGGACACCGCTGTATTGGTTTCAGGCATGAAAACAGTCTCCGTAAATGATTTTATGCATCTGATGGTCTGCATCTTTCACCCAGAGGGTGCCGGCCTCATCCACATCCGCGGCCAGGCCTTCGATGATCTGTTGACGGGTTTCCACCCGGACCCGGGTGCCGATGGTGCTGGTGCGCTGTTTCCACGCCGCCATGATGCCGGCGGTGTCCAGATGACGGATCCGGTCCGAGAACTGCTGAATGAATTGTGTCAGAATTTCTTTTCTGGATACCGGTCGGCCCAGGGCCTGGCTGATGGAAATGGCCTCAAATGAAGGGGAAGACGGATCATTGTTGACATTGATTCCGATTCCCACCAGCAGATACCGGATCATGTCGGCCCGGGTTTCGATTTCAGACAAAAGGCCTGCCAGCTTTTTTCCTTCCAGCAGAAGATCGTTGGGCCACTTGACCCGGGCATTCAGTCCGAACAGGGCGTCCAGTGTCAAAGACAGGCTCAGAGAGGCGGCAAAATTATACAGATAGGCCAGGCCCGGCGGGGCGTCCGGAGTCAAAATCAGAGTGATCCAAAGTCCGCCCGGATCAGACGTCCATTTGCGGTTGAGCCGTCCCCGCCCTTTTGTCTGGTGTTCCGCCACGACGCAGCTTAAATGGGGGGCACCCTTTCGGGCCAGTTCACGCGCCTTGTCCATGGTGGTGGTCACTTGGGGAAAGTAATGGATCCGGTCGGCCAGGGACGGGTCAAAGCAGGCCGGCAAAATCAGGTTTTCATGGTCTGACAGAAAATATCCTTTGGGACTGGACTCGATCGGGAGCCCATCTTTTTTCAGGGCGTGAATGTGTTTCCAGATCGCCACCCGGGAGATGCCGGTTAACTCACTGAGCCGGACCCCGGAAACGGGACGCTTTTTTTCTGTGTACAACCGCTCCAGGATGAGCTGCCGGATATGTGGTGTCTGGTTAACCATGATAGGGTTGAATGGTTAACAGAAAAACAGGATTCCGTCAAGTTGAGATTTGTGACAGGTGCAATTTTTTCAGGTTTTTCTTGAACCGGAGGGTCATCTGGTTTATAAGCCGGAGACGGTTGTAAAGGAAGAACAGATATGCAGGTCATCAGAAAAATACTGCCCCATGCAGCGGATTTCAAGCGATTCTGGAAAGATGCCGGTCCGTTTGAATTTGCCTTGACCAGTGCGGAATATCCCCCGGTGCTGCTGGCGCCCGAAGAATGGATTTTCGGGCATACGGCCCGTGATGTTCTTGAAGAGTTGATGGGGGGGGCTCCGAAAAAAATAAAGCTTGTCCGATCGGCGTTCAATCCGAAAAACACCCAAACCCTGCGGCCCGAAAATCTGATTCCATGGAAAATACAGCCGTTTCCTGAAGAATGGAACCTCATGAAGTGTGATTTTTTCGTTCCTGAAGGCCACCTGACCCGGATGGTTGCGCAACAGGCGGCCGGTCATAAGGATGCGGGCGATGAGGCCCGGCATCTGACAGCCGCGTTTTTTGATCTTCTGGAGAGGCATCTGGATGCCATGGGATATTTGCTGTTGAAACCCCGGGGTAATGGCCGGTATGCCGCTATTCACGACTATCTGTCGGAATGGGAGGAGGATGAAGCGGCCGCCGGATTGTTGTAGCCGGGTTCCGCCGGTCATACCTCGCCGCTGAGAATTCTGTCACACAGCATCTGTCTGTAATTGATTCCCGCTTTCTGAAATCCTTTGGTGCCGTATTTCATGTTTCCTTCCAGCACCAGCAACCGGCCCCGGGATTCCACAATATCGATGCCCACATCATCCCAGCCGCATTTTTCGGCGGTTGACAGTGCCAGTGCCAGGGCTTTTGCCGGTACCGGATCAAAACAGATTCGTCCGCCCTGGGAAATGTTGGTCTTGAACCTGCCTGCCGGAGCCATCCGCCAGTAGGCCAGGGCCACGGTTTTTCCGATGACGATCACCCGGATGTCGCGGTCCAGGGGCAGGTATTCCTGAATATAGGCCGGGTCTTTCCGGGTCAGATAGGCAGATAGATCCGATGGATTGCGGATGAGGAAGACACCGTTGCCCCGGGCGGATCCCCGGGGGATCTTGGCGACAAACGGAAAGGAAAATTCGGACAGGATGCCCTGTTTCTGACGGGGGCCGTAAAAAATCCGGGTTTTGGGGTGGGGAATGCCTGTCATCTGAAACATGGCGGTCTGCCGGATTTTGTCCATGGCAAAAGTGTAGGTGTGAAAACTGGGAAATGTGGGTTTTCCCATGGCATTGAACAGGCCGGCGTAAAAAGCGGTGGGGTAGAGAATTCGAGAGGCGGATAAGAGTCGCTGCTGCTGGTCGAACGTATAGTCAAAGAAATTGGGCCGGAATCCCACCGTATCGATTTGGGAACAGGTTCTGAGCCGGGCACCGATGGCCACCTGGCCGGAATCCGGCGGGGCGGGGCTATAACCGGTCATATCCATGGGGGTTTTTTTGCTGCCATCGCCAGGTGTCGGCGCACATGTCGTCCAAAGACCGGACTGCCTGCCATCCCAGTTCTTTTCTCGCTTTGTCCGGGTCCGCCCAGCAGGCCCCGATATCTCCGGGCCGCCGGGAAACGATTTCATAGGGTATGGGCCGGCCGCAGGCCCGTTCAAATCCCTGGATCATTTCAAGCACGGAATATCCTCTGCCGGTGCCCAGATTGTAGATCAGAACCCCGGGATCGGCCATCAGTCTGGGCAGGGTTTTCACATGTCCTTCCGCCAGATCGGATACATGAATGAAATCCCGGACCCCGGTGCCGTCCGGCGTGTCATAATCATTGCCGAATACCTGAACCGAATCAAGGGCCCCAATGGCCACCCGGGCGATGTAAGGCACCAGATTGTTGGGTATGCCCAGAGGGTCCTCTCCGATCAGGCCGCTGGGATGGGCGCCCACCGGGTTGAAATACCGGAGCAGGGCGATGTGCCATTTTGGATCAGATACGAAGAGATCCTGAAGGATCTGCTCGATCATCAGTTTGGTCCGGCCGTAAGGGTTGGTGACGGACAGGGGAAAATCCTCGGTGATGGGCAGGGTCTCAGGGTCTCCATACACCGTGGCGGATGAGGAAAAAATGATTTTTTTTACGCCGGATTCAACCATGACCGACAGCAGATTCAGTGTGCCGGTGACATTGTTGTGAAAATAGGTCAGCGGCATGGCTGTGGATTCACCCACGGCCTTGAGGCCGGCAAAATGGATGACCGCATCCGGCCGGTGCCGGGAAAAAATCCGGGTGAGACCCGCTTTGTCCAGCAGGTTTACTTCAAAAAAATCAAGGGGTTTGCCGGTGATTTCTCTTACCCGGTTTATTGAGGCTTCAGAGCTGTTGCACAGATTGTCCACCACCACCACGTCATGGCCCTGGTTCAAAAGTGCCACACAGGTGTGGCTGCCGATATATCCGGCCCCACCGGTGACAAGTATTTTCATTGCGTCATTCCCGCCGGCATGTTATAATTAATATTTTCAAGGTATTCTTTGCAGAAATCCCTGTAATTTGCAAGGGGATTCCAAAAAAACGGCAGAAACAAAAACCGCTGAACATTGACAGGCCCGGACACGGTGATTAACGTAAAAACATTCAGGCAGGCATAACCTGAATTCATTAAACCATAAGGAGAGATTAGCAATGATTGAATTGACAGATCCTGCAAAAGAGCAGATAGACAACTATTTTCAGGGAAAAGAACCGACTCCGATCCGAATTTTTCTCAATTCCGGCGGCTGAGGGGGCCCTTCTCTGGCCATGGCTCTGGATGAGCCTAAAAATTCGGATGACAGCTTTGACGTGAAAGGACACAAATTTTTAGTGGACAAGGATTTCATGGAGAAAGCGGAACGGATCAAGATTGACTTCACCGGCATGGGGTTTCATCTGAACTCCAACATGGATCTCGGCGCAGGTGCAGACGGGTGTGGCGGCTGTTCCGGGTCGTGCAGTTAATCATACATATATGGAATGCCAAAAAGGTGTGCGGTTTAACGCACACCTTTTTTTTATTTCAATCCATGGATCGTACCACAAGGAGCGTGCCTGACCGGATAAAAATCTGTGCACAGGATGCTGAAAAAAAATTGCTGATCCCCAGCGTGTTGCCCATCACCAGCGTATGATTTTCCAGCGGATATGACATCCCTTTGAGGGTGACCCCCTCGACCGTAGGGGTCAAGGGAATCAGAGAGACCAGATCCCCGGGGGTTCCCGCCAGTTTTACCCGGTCTTTCACCACACAGAGCTCATTTTTTTCATCCATGATCCTGGCACAAATGCCCGCATCCGCCAGTGGTATCAGCAGCAGAATATTGGCCAGTGTATGATCCAGCCGGGTACCGGTGGCGGCCAGCATGGTGATGTGAGTGGCACCTTGCGCCTGTGCGTAGTCCACACAAAGTGCCATGTCGGTTTTGTTTTTTCGGCTGGGGTAAGACTGAATCGGTACCCTGTTTTTCCGGAAAAAATTTAGCGTGTCCGGATCGATGGAATCCAGATCCCCGACAATTACATGGGGCAGGTATCCGGTTTTTTTCATGTGTCCGGCCCCACTGTCTGCGGCGATAATCAAGTCCGCTGTTTTCAAAAGGGTCTGGATCTGACGCGACCAGGACCGGGTCCGGGCCGTATCGAGTCTGCCGCCGGCAATGATAATGCATTTCATGGCCGAGTTCATACCATGAAAAACCGGGTTTGAAAACCGGAATCTGCATCTTTCCTTGACACCGGAAAACCAAACTTATAATTACTGTGCATATGCCTGCGCCCACCACTATAAACCGGTACATTTTCAGAGAATTTTTTCCGCCTTTCGGAATCAGTCTGTGTTTTCTGACCTTTGTGTTTCTGATGACCCGGATTCCGGAAATCATGAATCTGGTGGTCAATTACAATGCGAATCTGATTACGGTGCTGCTGATGATCTTGTTTACCCTGCCCCGGTTTCTGGAATTCACCATTCCCATGTCCGTGATGGTGGCCGTGCTGCTGGTATTTGTGCGCATGTCCGTGGAAAATGAAATGACTGCCGTGAAAGGCGCGGGCCTTTCTCTGTACCGGCTGCTTCCCCCGGTACTGATTTTCTGTGTACTGGGAACCGTGTTGACTCTTTTCATCACCGTATTCGCCGTTCCCTGGGGAAAGCTGTCTGTCAAGGAAAAGACCCTGACACTGGCCCGTTCCAGTATGGATCTGGCGCTGGAGGAACGGCAGTTCAACACCCGGCTGGAGGATTTCATGATCTATGTGTCCCATGTGGATCTGAAAACCAGGGACCTGACCGATGTATTCATTGAAGACCGGACCGTCAAAGGCATGACCCGGATCTCAATCGCCCCCGAAGGCCGTCTGATTCGTTCACAGGACACAAACCTGTATACGATCCGGCTTTACAACGGTATGATCAACCAGGTGGACATCGAAAAAAAAGAGGTGTCCAATATCCGGTTCGGGCACTATGATATCAATATCGACCTGGCCCGGATTCAGCAGGGTGGGGACAAAAATATCCAAAAAGATCTGGATGAGCACGGCATCCGGGAACTGATGAATTTCATTCGTGCCGGCAACGATGAGGATAAGAAGATGAGCGAGGCGAAAATGGTGCTGCATGAAAAATTTTCCGTGCCGTTTGCCTGTTTGTTTCTGGGATTGCTGGCGTTTCCTCTGGGGGTTCAGTCACTGGTGACGGGCCGGTCTTCAGGACTGGGACTGGGCGTGTTTTTTCTGCTGGTGTATTATGTTTTTCTGGCTGCCGGGTGGTCTGCCGGAGAAACCGGCCGTATCCCCCCGGTTCTCGGCATGTGGATCCCCAACCTGGTCATGGCCGGAGCCGGTGTGTTCCTGCTCAAGCGCAATGCCGATGAAAACCCGGTCAAAATGCCGTCACCGGTGGCAAGGGCCTGGGCCCGGGTGAACCATTTGTACACAAAACTGATGCGCCATGACCTGCCTGCATAGATACTGGCTCAGGGAATTCCTGAAGTTTTTCGTCGTGATCCAGGCTCTGATCATGGCGTTGTTCGTAATCATTGATTACCTGTCGCGCATGGACAAGTTTTTGAAATCCGGCATTTCCCTGTTTCATGCCTTATGGTATGTGGTCCTCAAGCTGCCGTTCATGTTTGTACAGTTGACCCCGGCCGCCATTCTTCTGGCCGCCATCACCGTGTTCGGACTGATGAACCGGAACAATGAGCTCACCGCAGTGAAATCATCGGGGATCTCCGTGTACTTTCTGGTGAAACCTGCTGTGGGAATCAGCCTGCTGCTGGCCGGGGTGATGTTTGTTCTGGGAGAATCCCTGGTACCGTTGTCCATGGCCAAATCCAATGATATCCGTCAGTATGATATCCGGAAACAGAATCAGATGACCCAGAACCGGAATGATCTCTGGGTCCGGTCCGGCAACCGGCTGGTGCATATCCGTTTTTTTGACCCGGTCCGGAAAACCGTGGCCGGGGTTTGCGCCACCACCCTGGACGATGAATTTTTTCTGAAATCCCGCATCGATGCCCGTTCCGGTAGATATGAACTGGATCAGTGGCTTCTGGAGGACGTGGTGGAACAGACCTATAATCCGGACACCGATGACTATGATGTGACCCTGTCGGACATGATGCTGGCCGATCTGGGCGTGGTGCCCGAAGACCTGGGACAATTGGTGAAAAAATCCGATGAAATGGGATTTTTCGAACTCAAGGGCTACGTGGAAAAGATCCGGGATGAAGGATATGATCCCACCACTTACGAGGTGGACATGTACGGCAAGATCGCGTTTCCATTCATTTGTGTCATCATGGCCCTGACCGGTGCCGCTGCCGGAATGCGTTCGTTTGCCGGAACAAATCTGCCCGCTGCTGTCGGTTTGGGGGTGGTGATTTCCTTTTTTTACTGGGTGGTATACGGCATCTGCATGTCCATGGGGTATGCCGGGATGTTGCCGGCCCTGTTGGCGCCCTGGATGGCCAATGCGGTTTTTCTGGCCGGCGGCATTGTTTTTTTGATCAATACGGAATGAACCTCATGATATGGTGTTATCATATTCTGATTACGGCCGTCTTCATCCTGGCGCTGCCGCTGCTGCCTTTTGTCTGGCTGGTGTCCAAAAAAAGACGGGCCAACCTGATCCAGCGCCTGGGGTGGTGTACCGGGATTAAACAGCGGACCGGTCCCCGAAAACCGGTCTGGATTCATGCCCTTTCCGTGGGGGAGGTCAAATCCGCCCTGCCGCTGGTCATGGCGGTCCATGAGCATTTTCCAAAAACCTTGATTGTTTTCACGGTATCCACCCGGACCGGGTATGATACGGCCCGCACCCTGTTTTGCCGGACAGAATCGCCCCTGGTCTCTCAACTCGCTTATTTCCCGTTTGATCTGCCCTGGGCCGTGGCCCGGATCCGGCGCCGGATCGATCCGGCATGGGTCTGCCTGGTGGAAACCGACCTGTGGCCCGGATTTCTTCATGCCATGGCTCAAAAAAAAATTCCCGTGGTTCTGGTCAATGCCCGGCTGTCTCGCCGGGCGTTTGACGGGTACCGCCGGCTGGGCCCGGCAACGTCCCTGTTTTTTTCAAGATTGACCCGCGTACTGGTGCAGACCCGCCGGGATATGGAACGGTTTAAATCCCTGGGGGTGCCTGCATCCCGGCTGGCTGTGGCCGGAAATATCAAATTTGATCAGCCGTTGGAAAGTTTGAGTCATTCAGAGAAAATCACCCTTGAAAAATGGTTCCAGATAACGGAGACCCATCGGCTGTGGATCGCCGGATCCACCCATCCAGGCGAAGAATCCCTGTTGTGGGAGGTTTTTCAGCAGGTACGAAAGCGGGTGCCCGGCCTGAAACTGCTGCTCGCTCCCAGGGATCCGGCCCGGTGCACCCGGGTGGCTGATGAGATTTTCAAAAAAGGGGGAAGACCCGTATTGCTTTCCACCACCCGGAACCAGCCCAAAGACGCAGACGTCATGCTCCTGGATTGCCTTGGTGTGTTGGCAAAAGCCTATGCCGTTTGTGACGTGGCCTTTATCGGCGGGTCTCTGGTCCCGTTCGGAGGGCATAATCCCCTGGAACCGGCCATGTTTGAAAAACCCGTCCTGTTCGGACCTCATATGGAAGATTTTGCGGAAGTGGCAGACCTGCTGACGGCCCGGCAAGGGGCTGTCCAGGTGGCGGATGCCGGATCGTTGACCCGTCATCTGACAGATCTGCTCACCCGGCCGGACCGGGCCGCGGATATGGGGCACCATGCATCTGCCGTGTTTCAGGAAAATGCCGGGGCTGTGACACGCACCCTGGGAGTTCTATCACAGCTTCGGATCGGAAAAGAGAATGTTCAAGTCGCTTGAAAAAAAAATCATTCAGGCATCCGAACGGCAGGGCCCCGTTCCTTTGCTGTCTTTTCAAACCCTGCTCAAAGCGGTGTCATTCGGATACGGGGCCGGCGCCGCATTAAGAAACAAATGGTACGAATCCGGCCGCTTACACCGGAAAACGCTGCCCTGTCCGGTGATCTCCATCGGCAATATCACGGCCGGCGGCACAGGCAAAACCCCTATGGCTGTGTACCTGGCGGATCTGCTG
This sequence comes from Desulfotignum sp., assembly GCA_034522435.1. Classification (GTDB taxonomy): domain Bacteria; phylum Desulfobacterota; class Desulfobacteria; order Desulfobacterales; family Desulfobacteraceae; genus Desulfotignum. The sequence goes on along the minus strand of JAXHLJ010000004.1, from coordinate 23,061 downwards.
ATTCAAATGGGAAAACATCCGGTGGTCATCAGCCGGGGATATAAAGGAACATTCGAGAAGAAAGCGGCCATTGTGGGCGATGGCGCCCGTGTGTTTCTGACTGCCCGCCAGGCCGGAGATGAGCCGTATATGATGGCCGCCCTGAAACGGTTCCCCGTGGTGGTGGGAAAGGACAGATATCAGGCCGGATGCCTGGCCCTGGACCGGTTGCCGGTGGATGTGGTGGTACTGGATGACGGGTTCCAGCATGTGCGGTTGAAAAGGGATCTGGATCTGGTTTTGATGGATTATGCATCTCCGTTGGGAAACGGCCGGCTTCTGCCGGCAGGCCGCCTCAGGGAACCGGCAATGCCGGCCCTGGCCCGGGCCGGTGCCGTGATTCTGACAAGGTGTCCGGAAAACGCCATGAAAACGAATCACTGGGTTTCTACTGCCGCGCCGGATCTGCCGGTGTTTTACACCCGGCATCAACCGTTTCTGGCCGGGATCGATCCGGCGGAATCCCTCAAGAAAATGCCGCATGACCCGATCGAAGAAAATGCCAAAGAAATGACCGCACCTGACAGGTTTCAAGGCGTTTCTGTGGTTCTGTTTTCCGGCATTGCAGACAACCGGGCGTTTTACCGCACGATCCGGCAACTTGGGGCAAATATTCTGGATCATCTGGAATTTACGGACCATTACCGGTATAAGAGGGCGGATATTTTACACATCCAACAAAGGGCCCTGGCCCTGAACGCGGATATGCTGGTGACCACCGAGAAAGACCGGGTCCGGCTGGAAAAAACAATTGTCTGGCCCAAGGATCTGGCGGTTGTCGGGATCAGCCTGTCACTTGACAGTGAATCCGGGTTTCGCCGGTTGGTTGAAACCGTGATTCAGATATAAAACATCAGAAGCGATGACAGACGAACAGTTGTACCGGCTGTTGACGCAGCTGGTTTTTTGATCCGACCAATGCCTTTGGCCGGCGGCCGGGCATGTTCAGTGCCCTGATACACTGCCTGCGGGCATCGTCTCAGTCATCGGGAAAGGCATTGCCATGCCCCAGGTGATGGAGCTGATATATTTTCAGAATTTTCCGGCCCATGGCATCGATGGTATGATGCTTTTCAACTGTTTCCCTGGCGGTCCGGACCCGCTGTTCAGTAGCTTCAGGATTTTCAAGCGTCCGGAGGATCTGCTGTGACAAAGCTGTGGCATCGTTGTGATCGAACAGCAGGCCGGTTCTGTCATGTTCAATGATATCGGGTATGTCTCCGCTGATGGCGCCAATGACCGGACATTCGCAGTACATCGCCTCTAAAAGGGTCCGGGGAAATCCTTCGAACGGACTGTTGTCCTTGTCTATGGAGGCAACTTTGCAATCCAGCGCCCGGTAACAGGGCCATACATCTTTTCGGGGGCCGGTGAAATGGATTCTTTCCGGCAGCCCCATGGCCTGTGCCATCTGTTCAAGAGACTGAAAATATTCAGGGCGGCTGTCTCCTGTAAAAACCAGGTGAAGGCCGGGAACATCCCGAGCAATCAGGTTGAACGCCTTCAAAAGCGTTTCCACGCCGTTGGCTCTGGATACCCGGCCCACAAATCCGATGAAACGGGTGTCGGGGTCAAGCCCCAGTTCCCGGATCATTTGGTGTCTGGCCTGGTTTCGGGGCATCAGGGCCGGGGGAGGGATGATGCCGCTGGGCATGGAAAACACCTGTCTGTCATTCAGGTTGAACACCTCTTTGAGATGACCGGTGGTGTAATCAGACGGGGTGAAAATATAAGTGGCGTATTTTTTGTAGATCAGCCGGTTGTACCAGGAGGTTCTGACATGGGCGCTGATGTGCCGGGAGAGAATCCGGCATCCGATTTGTGTCCGGTATGCTGCCAGAAGGGCGATTCGGGAGTCTTCATTGCCGTGTGTGTTGACAATGTCGGGCTGTTCATTGGCAAAAAGCCGTCTGAGAAACCGATAGTCGGACATTATTTGTGATTTTTTGAAATCAATCCCATAGGTTCGAAATCCGTTCTGCCTGGACTGCCTGAACAACGGGGTATCCCTGGGGGCTGCGATAATGATGTCATGGCCGTTGTTTCTCATCCATGCCGCTTCGTTGAAAATGCGTTTTTCCAGTCCGCCCCACTGGGTGTGACAGGTGGTATGAATGATTTTATAATGGAATTGAGACGGGCTCAGCATTGCCGCAGGGCCTTTTCCACCCGTTGAATGTCTTCGGGCAGATCGATTTCCGGTGAATCAAATGCCGTGACCGCCACATGGATGGAAAATCCGTGCTCCAGTGCCCGCAGCTGCTCCAGCTTCTCCACGGCTTCACACCGGCTTGTGGGCAACGTGACGAACCGGTCCAGAAACGATTTTTTATAGGCGTAAAACCCCAGGTGTTTGTAATAATCGGTCCGGGTTTGGGCATCCCTGGGAAACGGGATCTGTGCCCGTGAAAAATACAGGGCACGGCCAAGGGTGTCAAACACCACCTTGACATCCTTGGGATCGGTGATCTCCCGGGGATTGACGATTTTAAAGGCCAGTGTGGACATCCCCACGCCTGAATCCTGGTTGAACGGGGCGATCAGATCGTCCAGGGATTTCGGGTTAAACACGGGCTGGTCTCCCTGAATATTGATGACGATCTCATCGGGATCCAGTTTGAGAATGTTGGCGGTCTCCGCGACCCGGTCGGTGCCGGAACGGCAGGTGTCGGACGTCATGACCGCATTGCCGCCGAACGCTTCCACAGCCGCGACAATACGGTCATCATCCGTGGCCACCCACACGCCGGTCACCACCGGGGATTTTCGGGCCTGTTCATACACCCGCTGGATCATGGGTTTGCCGGCAATGGGCATCAGCGGTTTTCCCTGAAGCCGGCTGGAACCGAACCGGGAAGGAATGACGGCAATGGGCATGGACAGATTCCTTACATTTTCAAGAACAGGGACCGTACCTTGTCCCTGGTCATGATGGTCTGCCAGTCTTTGCCCAGGCAGTTTTCCCAAAGCGGCGCCAATCCCAGCGCCACATTGATCATGGTGTCCATCTGTGTGTCATCCAGGCCTTTGACCACCTGTCTGGGGATGTCCACACCCGTTTTTTCCGTCATGCGGCGAAACTCTGTCACCCCTTCGGGATAGTATTCCTCCAGCGCGTCAAAGGCGATGCAGCACCCCACCCCGTGGTGGATGCCCAGCAGATAGGACAACCCGTAGGACAGGGCGTGGCAGGCCCCCACCTGGGAGTAGGCAATGCTCATACCCCCGAAAAAAGAAGCCATCATCAGCTTGTCCGCCGAATCCGGGTGGTCTTCCAGAAACACCTGGCGGCACAGATCCAGGGATTTTTCCCCATAGGCTTTGGAAAATTCGTTCAGATAGGTGCCGGCCAAAGATTCGATGCAGTGAATATAGCAGTCCATGCCGGTGTAGAAATGCTGGTCTTTGGGGACTCCGGCGGTGAGTTCCGGGTCCAGGACCACCTGGTCGAACACGGTATAGTCTGAATTGAGTCCCAGTTTTTTTTCCGGTCCGGTGAGTACGGTCGTCCGGGACACCTCGGCCCCGGTGCCGGACAGGGTGGGCACGGCCGCATGGTACACGGCCCGATGTTTGATCAGGTCCCATCCCTGGTACTGGGTGGAAGATCCCGGGTTGGTGAGCATCAATGAGACGGCTTTGGCCAGGTCCATGGTGGACCCGCCGCCGATGCCCACAACGGCGCAGGGCAGGGTGGGCCGGGCATCTTTCACCTGCCGGGTGAGCTGGTCCACATACCCGGTTTTGGGCTCGTCATCCACGTTCACGTACAGCAGCATGTCATTGTCATGCAGCGGGATGCGGGCGGCCAGAGGGGTTCCGGTAAACACATCATCCGTGACAAACACGGCCCAGTCATCTTTTTCACTGCGCTGATGCGAGAGGATCTCGTCGAGCTGGGCAAAACAGCCCCGGCCGAAGATGACCCGGGGCACCAGTTTGAAGTTTCTGAACATGGGGTTCCTTAAATTTTTTTGATAGTTAGATGTTTTTGAGGGCTGTTTCAATGGCAGTCACCCGCCGGTCCAGTTCCTGTTCGGTCCAGGACAGCATGATCTGCATGGACAGGGTGCGTTTCATGACCGCATCGGATTCCGGCAAATGTACCTTTGAATAATCGGGCAGGTTGGAGCACAACTGCGCTGCCAGGGGCGCGGCACTGATCATTTTTTTCAAATGATCCCATTTTCTGAAATAATGCCAGTTGTTGTCATACCAGTAAGGGCAGGGCACCTGGTTTTGGGCCAGTGCTTTGGCCGCCTGCCGGGCTTTTTCTTCGGTGGGCAGCATAAAGCTCAGGAAGGTGGCGGAATCCCCGGCAGGATCGGGCAGATGCCTGAACGAGATGCCGGGCAGATCAGCCATGGCTTCCTTGAGCACCTGTTTGTGTTTGCGCTGGATTTCCAGGATCTGATCCAGCTTTCTGAGCTGGGCCAGCCCGACAGCGGCATTGAGTTCCGAGATGCGGTAGTTGGTGCCCAAAACAGGATGGCCATCCGCACCCCGGTCCGGTCCGCCCAGATGATCATGACCGTGATCCGCGTATTGATGGCAGAGATCATAGACGGCCTTCTCATCGGTGATCACGGCACCGCCTTCCCCGCAGGTCACGGTTTTGACCGCGTCAAAGGAAAAGCATCCCGCCTTGCCGAAGGTGCCCAGAGGTTTCCCCTGAAAGGTGGCCCCCAAGGACTGGCAGGCATCTTCGAGCAGGACCAGGCCGTTGCGGTCACAGAACTCTTTGATTTCGTCGATGCGGGCCATGGCCCCGCACATGTGGACCGGAACCACCGCCTTTGTTTTCGGGGTCATTACCGCTTCAAGCCGGTCCGGGTTCAAACACAGGGTGTTGTCGATCTCCCCGAACACCGGGACGGCGCCGGCCTGTAGTATGGCCTCGAACGAGGCCACAAAAGTGAAGGGCGGTACAATGACCTCGTCTCCGGCCCCGACGCCGCAGGCCGCCATGGCGGTGGACAGGGCGGCCGTGCCGCTGGAACACAGGTGGCTGTGGGCCGATCCCGTGATCTCACACAAGGTCCGTTCAAATTCCAGGGCTTTGTAGTGGCCGTTTCTGGCCCCGTCAAATCCGTAACGCATCAGAACGCCGGTGGACAATACATCGGTCACTTCTTTTCTTTCTTTGTCACCGAACAGCTCAAATCCGGGCATGGCAAACTCCTGTCTTCAATATTTATGCTTTGGTCCCATTTTTATTGGAAAGTTATTTCTACCACATCCTTTGATCAAGTTTCAAGCACGGTTTGACAAATTGAACACACGTGAGTTGACCGGTCAATATCCTTACGGCTATAATACTCAGCTGGCATGCACCTGTTTTATGAAATCCGGATGAGACAAACCGGCACGGCAACCGGCCGGACAAGGATGATATCTCATGACAGAAGAACCCCCCGGAAGACCGGACAACTGGTCCATGTATATCCATGTGCCGTTCTGCAAAAGAAAATGTCCCTATTGTGATTTTTTTTCGATCACGGACCGGTCCCTGATTCCTTTGTATGTGGACGGGGTCTGCAAAGAGATGGAAATGTGGTCTGACGCGATATCCGACAGGATTCAGACCCCCATGCACACCCTTTATCTGGGGGGCGGGACCCCGTCTGTGCTGTCCGTATCCCAGGTCGGCAGGATTCTGGAAACCGTGTATCGGTTTTTTGACGTGACAACCGATGCTGAAATCACCATGGAGGTGAATCCGGGGACCGTGGATGCCGGATATCTGTCTGATCTCCGACGGCTGGGAATCAACCGCCTGAGCATCGGTGCCCAGTCCTTTGATTCGGCAAAGCTGTCCTTTCTGTGCCGGATCCATTCCCGAAAACAGGTGTTTGAGACCCTGGCCGGGGCGGAGCGGGCCGGGTTTTCCAATCTGGGCATGGATCTCATGTATGCGCTGCCAAATGAAACCCTGAACAAGTGGCAGACGGATCTGGACACGGTCGTGGGGTTACAGCTGCCCCATCTGTCCTGCTATATGCTGACCCTGGCGCCGGGCACCCCTTTTTACGATCAATACGAAAAAGGGGGGTTCAGCCCCTGTGATCCGGACCGGCGCAGTGATTTTTTCGTCCATACGTCCCGGGCACTGGAAAACGCGGGATATCTGCATTATGAGGTGTCCAGTTTTGCCCGGGAAAAAAAATTTCGATCCGTTCATAACACCCATTACTGGGAACGGGGGACTTACTTAGGGGTCGGGCCGTCGGCCCATTCCTTTCTGCCCAATTTGCCGGCTGATCCCGACAGACCCGGGTCCGGCCGGCAGCCCGGACCGGGCACAATGCCGGGTGTTGCCGGACAAACCGGTCCGGTCCGGGCCTGGAACACGGCCGACATCCGGGCCTGGCTGGATCACCTGGCAGCCGGACGTCTGCCCTGGTCCGGCCATGAAATTCTAACCCCGGACCAGGAAACGATCGAACAGATCATGCTGGGACTGCGGACAGACAAAGGGGTGGGTGTCAATGGGCTTTATCAGGAGACCCGGGAACTGATGGACCGCCTGGCAGCCCGGGGCCTGGGTGCTTTTTTCAACCACAATGGATCAAATTTCAGCTCCTTGCGGTTCAGGCTGACCCGATCCGGGATGATCCGTCTGGACAGTATTGTGGAGGCACTGATTCAAGGGTTGATGGAATGACCCTGGAAACGGGTCATGATTTTCGGCGCAGCTGCCGCGTATCCCCCACCCGGATAGTCAGGTGGATGGCGTCAAAATACTCGATCAACGGAATCACGTATTTGCGGGAAATACCGGTCATGTCCTTGAACTCCGGGGTGGTGATGGATTCGTTTTTCTTCAGGAACGTCACCAGTTCCTCTTCCAGAAGTGCCATGGCCCGGGCGTCAAAATACAGGTCATCTTTGGTTTTGATGATCTGTTGTTCGTCAATCAGCATCTGAAGCACATCTCTGGCGGTTTTTTTGTCCAGATCCAGATCCTGGCAAACAGTTCTGAAAAAAGGCGGGGTCAGGCCGGCGGACCGGTAGATTCGGACAATATCCTCCTTGATCTGGTGCTGATCCACCTGCAGGGCCACTTCAAAATCCGCCAGTTTCACCAGGTTTTTATCCTGGGTGACGGTATTTTCCTTTTCAAGGCGGGTGAACAGGATGTTGAAGAATCTGGGATCCTTGATGTAGCGGAACTTGGATTTGAGTTCCTGGGTGGGCATGCCTTCTTTCAATGGATTGGCGGCATGATACTGCCGGATCTTTTCCACGACCTTTTGTTTGAATTCATCGAAAAACGCCCCGCTGACAAATGTCTGCTTTTCTTTGTCCGTCTGGATGACCGCCTGCTGGGCCAGCAGTTTCTGGAGCGTGGCGGACAGTTTTTTGTCCGTCAGGTTGGTCATGACCCGCAGGTCATTGAAACTCAACCCCATGAATCCGTTCAAAGACAGAAAAAACAAAATGGTCTGCTCCGGATCATCATCAGCCATAGCGGTCAGTCCTTCGACCACTCTGGTATCCATGTGACGGTATTTTCTGGCCACGGGATTGAGAATAGCCCCGCCGCCGATGGTCTTCACCGGGGAATAGCTCCGGATCACATACCGGTCATCCTTGATGCAGCACACGGGAGATTCCAGCCGGAACTGCACCAGCGCATCTTCGCCGGGCAGCAGTTCATCCCTGTCCAGAAGAACCATATATCCCAGAATTTCACTGGTACCGGAATGAAAGCGCACCCGGGTCCGGGTTTTGGCAGGTTTGGCATTGGATTTCAGATAATGGAATCCCGCATCCACCATATAGCTTTCGATCAGGGTGTCCGGGGTGGAAAGAATATCGCCCCGGTCGACCGATTCCTTGTCCAGCCCCTGGAAATTGATGGCCGTGCGGGTGCCGGGGCCGGCCTCGTTCACACTGCTGGAATGAACCTGAATCCCCCGGACCCTGGAGACGATGTGTTTGGGATAGACCATGATCTCTTCTCCCACCTTGATCTGGCCGGAAGTCAGGGTGCCGGTGATCACCGTGCCGAACCCTTTCATGCTGAACACCCGGTCCACCGGCAGCCGGAAAATGGAAGAAAACTTTCGTTTTGGCAGCTGCCGGCAGATCTTTTCCAGGGCCGCCACAAACGCTTCCAGGCCCTGGCCCGTGGCCGAGGACACCGGAATCACCGGCTGGTCTTCCAGAAACGTGCCATCCACAAAATCATGGATATCTTCCAGGGCCAGTTCCAGCAGATCCTCATCCACCAGATCGGTTTTGGTCAAAGCGATCAATCCGTGCTCGATGCCCATAAGATGGCAGATTTCCATGTGCTCCCGGGTCTGGGGCATCACCCCTTCGTCCGCGGCAATCACCATGGTGACCACATCGATGCCCGAAGATCCGGCCACCATGTTTTTGACGAATTTTTCATGACCCGGCATGTCCACGATGCCGATATGGGTCCCGCCGGGCAGGTCCAGAAAGGCGAACCCCAGCTCGATGGTGATGCCCCGCTGCTTTTCCTCTTTGAGGCGGTCGGTTTCGATGCCGGTCAGGGCCTTGACCAGGCTGGTCTTGCCGTGATCGATATGGCCGGCCGTACCGAGAATGATGTTTTCCACTGAACCTTATCCTTTTTTTCCGGCTTTGGGGGTTTTGAAATACCGCAAGGCATAGGCCAGGGCCACCAGGATCAGACCGGTGACAATGCCGTAACCCAGACCCCATTCCGGCCGGAACACCCGGATCAGAAGAATGCCGAAAACCAGTCCCAAAATAAGCCTGACCACAAGTATGAGCAATGAATTCATGCCGCTCCTTTTTCGTTGACAATCGAGTTTTTTGTATCCGCAAATAATAGTCAAACAACCGGGTCAGGTCAATGTTTAAATATCAGGGCTCGGTCCATGCGGTATATAAAAAAACAGTTGAAAAAAGATTGGGATTCTGATAAATAGATTGAGTTTTTTGCGGTGGGTGTAGCTCAGTCGGTAGAGCACCAGGTTGTGGCCCTGGTGGCCGCGGGTTCAAGTCCCGTCACTCACCCCATTTTTTCCTTGTAATTTCAGCTACTTATCACTTCCAGACGCCCCTGAAATGTGGATCACATGTGGATCAGTAACTTTTCTGATTTTTTCCACAGCTCTGGACGCTTCCAAGGCTTCATTAACGTCTGGTAACATGTATCGTCTAAATGCATCAGAAACATGGCCGGTGACACCTCGTTGGATTTGTTCAGGGGTCACCACTTTTCCTAAAGCTGTTACAGTTGAATGTTTGGTCCCGCCGTATAGATCCACCCCTTCAATTTTTAAGTTTTTACATGCCTGATTCCACCATTTCCGAAATTGTTTCTGCCCGAACCGGACCCCGGCTTTGACTCCCGAGATTTTTTTGACATGCCGAAAAAAATAAAGATCCGGCAGTCCTTTGGGCCCTCGTATCTCCCTGATCATGTCAGCGTGTTCGGGCAACAAATGGATGAATTTCGGTCTCTTTTCTTTGGGTACCGGGAAAACAATCCATCTTTCACTTAAATTGATGTGCCCCTCTTTAACATTTAGCATTTCCCCAGGGCGAACTTTAGGGTAGGTTGCTAACAATTCTATTCCAAGCCAGATCCGGGGATTGAAGTCCCAGGTTAAACGTTTGACCTCATCAAGGATGGACCGCTGGTCCTTCATAGATACAATGTTTCGCCAGGAAAGCGTAAACGATATGTCGGGAAATTCCGGCATTTCCAACATTGAACGCCGCTTTTCTCTTTTTACGACCCATTTGTAAAAATCGTGAACGACTGGAAACAGCGGGATAAAAACCAGCCAAAATCACCGGTTAAAAACCAGCCACCCCTTATGACGGGCACACCTGTCCGTGTCTGGTTCAAACCAGATTCAAAAGGCCGGGTGTTCAGACCTGAGCAAAGGCCTGGCTAAATTTTTAGTTTGTGCTGATGATCACTTTTTTCGATAGCTTTCTCCCTCCATGATAAGGATCTCAGAGTTGTAAACGAGGCGGTCGGCAATCGCTGTGGCAACAGTCGTTCCGTCAAAGATGTCTCCCCAGCCGGCAAACGGCAGGTTGGTCGTTATGATGGTGGACCTTTTACCATGCCGGCCGCTGATGACCTGGAAAAACAGATTTGATCCCTGTCTGCCCAGCGGAAGGTAACCGATTTCGTCACAGACCAGAAGATCCTGTGATTGATAGAACTGAAGTTTTTTGAGCATTGTATGGTCATTTTCAGCTGCTACCAGCTGATTGATCATGTCCATGGCGGTTGTAAAAAGCGTTTTTATCCCGTTCTGGGTAGCGATATACGCAAAGCACTTGGATAAAAAAGTCTTGCCGGTTCCGGGGTTGCCGATCAGTATGATATCTTTTTTCGCATGAATAAATCCCAGATCCAGCAGGTTCAATATCCGGCTTTTCTGCTTTTGACGCGATTCATGATGAGCAAAATCAAATTGGTCGATGGTGGGTTTTTCTTCCAGTTTTGATTGTTTGAACCGCAGATCAATCCTGGCTTTTTTCCTGTTTTCGATCTCAATCTCCAGTAGCCGGTCAATGACCTGGAGAGTCGTCAGATTTTTCTGGGCACTTTGCTCCAGAACATCGGGCAGGTTCAGCGCACAGTTTTTCAGCCGAAGTGATTTGAACTTATCGATGACGGTTTCCATTATTTTTTCCTCAGTGGAAGGGTTAACATATCGTATTCTGCCAGGTTGGGCTGTGGCAACCGGATCTGATTCATTTTTTGGGTTGATACTTAAAACCCGCTTTAATCAAGATCTCTTCCAAAATTATCCCGACTTCACCTCTGCGTTTGAGTTCATCGAGCATCCATTTCTGGATACGGGCATTCACATGAACGCGCAAAAGATGTGATGGCAGTTTGGGTTTTGGTTTTCCTCTATATCCGCCTCGCATATATCCGCCTTTTTAAACAGAAGGTTCCGATATCCCTGTGGTTCCAGGCTGATAGATAACCGGACTACGCTTTACAAAAAAAACAGTCGATTTTGGCTATTTTTTCCTCCGTGAAAGCGCCAGTGCATCGTATTCAGCCAGATTGGGCTGTGGCAGCCGGATCTGGTTCAGCTCTTCGTTCTTCAGGGCCACAGGACGATGGTGGATGGCTGGTGTCATTTCCTGGTAAAGGATGTTTTCCACGTATTCAGATCCATACAGTTTATGGGCCAGCGCTTTTCTGAGAGCATATATCAACGATGATGCCCCGTATTTGTCTTGCATTTGCAGCAGATGTGACACCGTCTTTTTCAACGGCTGTGAGGCATCTGTGAGTTTTTCCAGGTAATCCACAGCTTCCTGGCCCAGGGACATGAAGACCATCATCTGCCTGTCCATCAATATGCGTTTTCTGAGTTTCCGGACCTGTTCCGTGTGTGCCGGCAGATCGACACGCAGGCCCTTTTCCCATTTCCGTGTATGGGTCGCCACCTGTTTTTCCTTGTAGTAGATGGATATGGTCCGGCTGTCTGCTTTCAGGGTGACGGATTTGCCCACCAGCCGGGGCGGTACCGTATAAACATTGGCATCAAAACGGATGCCGAAGTCTTTGTATACCGTGAGACTTTCTGTTTCCCGGTAATCGGGCAGCGGATCCGGCAACGGTCTCAGGGCATCTTTTACAAACCGGTCCACCGGCTTTTCCCTGGTGGTCTGATGCATCCTTTGGTTGGCCGTAGTATCCAGCCATGCCAAGACCTGGTGGTTCACATCATCCAGATCTGCAAATTTTCTTAATGGCCAGAAATTCTGGCGTATATACCGGATGCTATTTTCAACCTTCCCTTTTTCGTATGGAGCCCTGACATTGCAGGCTTTGGGTGTAATGCCAAAGTGCCGCAAAAAGTTCAGAAAGGCATCGTTGAAGCGAATCATGCTGCCCACACGCTCGATCACTGCGGTGACCATATTGTCCACGACCAGTTCTTCGGTTGTGCCCCCAAAGTACAAAAACGCAGCAACCAGGCACCGGTGAAGTGTTGCCTGGTTCTGGCTGTGGGTGAACACCACAAAAAGCATTCGGCTGTGAGACTCGATCACTGCCAGGGCATACAGCTTTCTTGAACTTTTATCATAAGCAAGGCTGCCAAAATGACCCCAGTCAATCTGGAACTGTTCACCGGGCCGGGATTCAAACCGGATAAAGGCCTGTTTTTTGTCCTGCCTTATCTGTTTGAGATAATCCCTGACGATGGTGATTTCGCCGGCAAACCCTTTGACCCGGATATGCTGCAACACCACCGGTGCCTTTATATGTGGATAGTCATTTATCATCTGCCGGATCAGTTCCCTGTATGGGTCCAGTTTCGACACCCGGTCCGGCCTTTTCCGACAGGAGATATCGGGTTGTTCGATATATTTTCTGACTGTTCCCCGGTCCAGTCCAAGCTGTCCGGCAATCTGCCTGATGGAAAACTGCATGTTTTTCAACCGGTGAATTTCAAAAACGGTCCGTATGTCTATCATCGTGCTGCCCTCCCTGATGTTTTGTGAGCAGTTTCAGGCAGGGAAAGGACCTGGAACAGCGTGCCGTCATATGTGATCAGGTCCTTGTGGATCAGGCTGCTTCTGGCAAAAAGATAATCCTCTTCCGCAAGGCCCAGAATGGAACAGATGCTCCGGTCACTGTAAAACGACAACCCGTGCTTGTCCGATGCCAGGACCAGAAACACATAAAGCGCCAGTTCATGACGGCTCAACGACTGTAAGAATCCGTCTGTCAGAAACCGGTGGGGAATAAAACAAAAACTTTTGTCTATGCTGCGGACCCGGTTCGGAGACAATATTTTTTTTCGTATCATGCCATCCTCCTTCAAAAAAAGGTTTTTGATCCGGGTGTAGCATAAAAAAATATCTCCTGTCCTCGAGTCCATCTTTGCAATTATGCGGGATCGTCCGGTATGGCTGCGATAAAAATTTTTACCGCGTCCATCTTTGCAATCATCGGAACCAGCCAGAACTCACCCAAAAGCCCGTTTATCAAGGGTTTTCTCGCGTCCATCTTTGCAATACAGACATGACGCGGCGTATCCAAATCCTTGACAGTAACAGCTTTCGCCCTGTTCCTGATTTGCTGGAGAACTCGGTTCCTGGCAGCTTTTTCCGGATTTCGGGAACGATAGTCTTTCCAGTAGTCTGGATTGTTCGCCAGCCATTTGCTGTTGGACAGTTTCTGGCCTTGTGCATATTCGGGGTCGGTTGCCAGCTTCTGCCTTTGCCATAAGGCTTTTCTGGCACGCTGGCAGGCTGGAGTGGAACAATGGGTCTGAAGCTTGTTTCTGGGAATAAAAAAGATGCTGCACCCCAGGCAGGGGATAGGGTCCATGCTCCCTCCAAGTAATGGTTACAAGGCGAATTAAATGGAGGGAATTATATATGATTTAAAAATCGGTTAACGGAATTAAAAGATCAGTGGCTGGGTGACAATCCTTGAAATTGGCCGGGAAAAAATCCCTGAAAATGGCTGGGAATTAAATCCTTGGTCCCAAACCACACTCAAAGGCGTTCTTTTTTGGTTTTATTGCCGACAGAGAGGTCGTCAAAAAAATCTTCGATTTCGGCTTCGGCAATATCATTGATTTGTGTAACTGTTCAGCTCATGTATAAAAAACTTTCCTTGTTTTGACAACTACAGAATCACTTATTCATAAAATCCGGCAGTCTACCTTCGAATAAAAGACGTAATGCTTTCGTTGCTCTCATTCCATGTTTTTTGCATGTGGACAGATAGCTGCGAATCCGGCAGAAAATAGCAGCCCCCGCCGTCGAACGGAAGCAGCCTGATATTTTTTGCTGAACCTTTGTCATTCTGATGTCGTTTTCGGAGAAACGACATAAAAATCCCTGGGAAAAATCCAGGAGTTAACCGTTGAGATAAACAATGATAATAATCCAACGCGGGAAACCTGCAACCAAAATCCTCCTCCTAACTTTCTTGTTTTTTGACATAAACTGAGGAGTAAAGGTACTAAGGGCTGACCAAAATTAATTTAACATATTTTAGATTAATTTTACCAAATAAGTCGATAGAATTTTTTTAAACATCTGTTCCTATAGCCTTGATTTAAAGCATTTACGGCGACATATTGTCATTGACAACCGTTATTACCATATGATATAGTTCACCTAATTTTAACAAAAATCGGGGAACTATATCACACCATGGTATCAGAAAACACTGATTTAGAAGTAGTAAAGAACCATTTAAAACTCCATAAAATCAGCACGTTAGATCAAATTAAAAAGGAGTTATTTACCAACAGCACCATGACTGTTTTCCGAAAGCTTAAATCGTTGGGTTATCTTTCCAGTTATTCCCATCGAGGCAAGTACTATACGCTCGAATCCATCGCTGATTTTGATGAAACTGGGTTATGGTCATTCAATTCGATATGGTTCTCAAAATATGGCAATTTGATTGAAACGACCGCAGAATTTGTTAATCTATCCAAGGCTGGTTTCTCAGCTCAGGAGCTTTCTCGGATTTTAAATGTAGAGGTAAAGCATCCCTTGTTGGAGCTATTCCGGCAAAAAAGGATTTATCGGGAAAAAATATCAACGGTGTTTATATATTTTTCAAAGGACCCATCTAAACAGCGGCAGCAGATCACACTCCGAAAAAGTGGTGAACCGCTTGTCGATTTTGATAGAACGTATGAGATTGAAGTTTTCCGGGATGAATTAAAAGCCGCTATTATTCTTTTTTACAGCCTGCTGGACGAAAAACAGCGCCGCCTTTATGCTGGTCTTGAATCTTTCAAAATCGGTCATGGCGGTGATAAAAAAATGGCTGATTTTTTTGGGTTAGATCCGCACACTATTGCAAAGGGGCGCCATGAAATTTTAGGGGGAACAATCCAGACAAAATCTGTTCGGGAAAAAGGTGGCGGCAGAAAACCAGTGGAAAAAAAATTCCAAAAATCGTCGCCAAAATCCAAAAAATCTTGAAATATGAAACTGCGGGTCATCCTATCACGGGATTGAAATGGACCCGGAAAACAACTGAAAAGGTCTCTGTGCAATTGAAATCCATTGGTATTGATGTCAGTTCGAATACTGTTTGTCGGCTTCTCAAGGGCATGGGATATTCACTTCGGGTAAATTCTAAAAAGTTGGCTGGCGTAGCCAATCCTCCAGACCCTGAAAAAAGAAACCAGCAATTTGAATATATTGGGAATTTGAGGGAATATTTTGCATCACAGGGATTGCCCACAATCAGCGTAGACACCAAAAAAAAAGAATTGGTGGGAAATTTCAAAAATAATGGGAAGCTCTGGCAAAAGGCTTCCATAGAGGTTAATGATCATGATTTTCCAACTCATGCTGTGGGCAAAGCCGTCCCGTATGGGATTTATGATACCCAGAAGAATTCGGGTACAGTCTTTGTTGGTTATAGTGCCGATACACCCTCTTTTGCTGTTGAATGTATTGAAAAATGGTGGAAGAAATATGGGATAAAATACTACCCTGATAAAACAAAACTGTTGATAATAGCTGATTCTGGTGGTAGCAATGGCTATAGATCCAGGGTTTGGAAATACCAAATACAAAAACAACTCTGTGATGAGCATGGGTTGTCTGTGCATATTTGCCATTATCCGCCTGGAGCATCAAAATGGAACCCCATAGAGCACCGCCTTTTCAGTGAGATCAGTAAGAACTGGGCCGGTCGCCCTTTGGCGTCTTTTGAAACAGTTTTGAAATACATACGAACAACAAAAACATCAACAGGATTAACCGTTAAATCTCATTTTGTCAGGAAAATATATAAAACAGGGGAAAAAATTTCTGACAAGCAAATGAAAGAAATTAGGATTGAGAAACACCAACAACTGGCTGATTGGAACTACAAATTGACCCCATCAAAAATGTGATTTTATTTTTGAGTCGGCCCTAAAGGTCTCACCTATTTGCTTAATATACAGGGATTGTCCTCTGTCTCAGGTATTATTCACTATCAACTATGCACCGGACAGTTTCCGCACTGAGAGAGATCCAGCGATTTAATGCGGCCCATGCTTTTATGTTGGTTCACTCCTTCAGCAAGTTCCGCGAACGGTTTGAAGATTATGAGGCATTTGTTTCGCTCATGGGGACAGCGTAACAGAAAATGAAACTATTTTACAGCAAGCTGGAATGATTCTTGTGCCCTGACCACCTGGGCAGATCATCGCTACACCTCAGATAACCCTTGTACCATAGAAAATATGGCATGTTGGTTTGAATGAATCCGGCACATTGGCGGGATGGCCGAAATCAAACAATGACGGGAAAGCAAGCCACATTCTGCGCCCTTCATCGGCAATTAGGGTACCACACCTGCCGCAGCTGACCTTGCAGGGCAGGATACGTTCAGGCCTGTTCCGCTCACTGCAATAGAAAACCAGGCGATCTAAACCGGCAGTAATTCTCACATGACGTTTATGGAAGATGGCCGCCCACTGCATGGGGGCACCATGAAGTTTCTGGCAAGCCAGGCAATGACAAATTTTAGCATCCACTGGATCAGCGCTCACCATATATCGAACGGCCCCACAAAAGCAGGCTGCTTTGTATTTTGGAATATACTGCCTAATCGTCCAGAGATGCATATTCGGATCCTAAAGGTATTTGGCAAAATCATCCTCCTGTTAATCGAGTTCCTTACCAAATATTAGGCTTTTTTAGTTGGCGATGTAAAGACAATGAGTTGTCAAAAAACAAATACGTGAGAATCATCTCACCAGCTTGAAATTGTTTCTGGACGTGCTATCATAAGCGTATGTTGAAATTCCTAGACAAAATCCCGTATTTTATGCTGCTCTCTTCTTGATCAACTCGAAATGACAGAAAACAGTGGAAAATCAAAAAAATGATTGTCAGAAATATCAATGATAAAGAGGTTCTTGAAACCACATATCGTGCCCATGGTGGCGCAATTGCCCAGATGATTCTTGATCGCAGGACCCTGGAAAAACTTGGATTTCTCGCGATTGCCAGACTCGAACCCGGTAAAACTCTTGAGTCCCACGTGGATCCCATGGAAGAGATCTATTTTGTCGCAAGCGGAACCGGAGTCATGCAGGTGGATGATGAAAAACAGCAGGTCAGTCCCGGAGATGCCGTCTGGATACCAGAGGGGTCTGCCCACAGTCTTGTGAACAATGGTACTGAACCTTTAGTAATTTTTGTGGTCGCTTCGTCATGGGAATAGCATGTATTTTAACGTAACACATTCGGCTATCTACAAAAAGGATGGAAGATGACTGAAGAAATGGGAAAAAATCCAAAAGGGGCCGGCAAGAGCAGTTTTGATTTGATTGATCTGAAAAAAATCTCCGATGTTTTGCCCGTAAAGCCTGGATCGGTTGTCCTGGATTTGGCCTGCGGAAGAGGGGATTATTCTGTTTATTTTTCTGAGATTGTCGGCGAGCAAGGACTGGTCTATGCACTGGACCTGTGGGAAGAAGGGATAATGCTTCTGGAAAAAAGGATCGAAAAACAAAATATTACCAATATCATGACCCTGATATCCGATGCGGCCCGGCAGATCGAGATTGATGATTACAGCGTGGACATGTGCCTGATGGCCACGGTGCTGCATGATTTTGAAGAGGCCGGCCAGGCAGAAGCCGTGCTGAAAAATGTCAAAACCATCCTAAAACCCAACGGATGCCTGGCTGTGCTTGAATTCAAAAAATGCGAGGGCCCGCCCGGTCCGCCCAAACATATCCGGCTGTCGGAAAAAGAGGTGGATGATCTGGTCCTGGGACACGGATTTAAAAAAGGCAGCGCGGTTGATGCTGGGGATTACACCTATCTGCTGACCTACAGGTCCTTGAGTTAGGAATCTGCATTTGTTTGCGTGAAAAGCCGCTTGTACTCAGCAAAATATTTCCATCAACGTAATCGATTGAGAATAAATAAAAACTTAAAGGGGTTTTATGAAATACAGAGGAATTAACCACCTTGCAATGGTGACTGGGAATATGGACTCGACCATTCGTTTCTGGCGTGATCTTATTGGTATGCGTTTAATACACGGGTTTGGGAAAGATGGGTTTCGTCATTATTTTTTTGAGATTGATGAAAAGAACACCCTGGCCTTTTTTGAGTGGGAAGGGGCTCAGTCTATGAAAAAAAAGCATCATGGGGTGCCGTTCAAAGGGCCAATTGGTTTTGACCATATCGCGTTTGGCGTGGAATCAAGTGAAGAAGCCTGGCTGTTAAAGGATAAACTTGAAGCAGCCGGTTTTGAGTGTTCAGATGTCATCGATCATGTATTCATTCATTCCATTTATTCTTTTGATCCCAATGGTATTCCCATTGAATTCTGCTATGAGGTGGAGGGCCATGATATCCGTAAAAATCCCAGCTTGAATGATGATACCCCGCCTTTGGCAGCCACGGAAGGGGACAGTTCCCTTCGGAGCCCTTCAGCCAGTGCATGAACCGCTGATTTCGACGCTCCGTACACCGTGCTAAATTCCGAAACATGCCGTCCCACAACTGAACCGATGACCACGATATCTGATGCCGAATCCGGAAAGCGGTTTTTCTGCCTCTCTTCCATGTTCCGGGCCGCCTTTTGCATCAGTTTTACTGCCGCCGAAATATTCACCTGGATCATTGCCTCCAGTTCAGACAAATCCGCACTCTTAACAGACCCGCCCAATCCTCTGCCGGCATTGACCACCACAATATCAGC
This sequence comes from Desulfotignum sp., assembly GCA_034522435.1. GTDB lineage: Bacteria > Desulfobacterota > Desulfobacteria > Desulfobacterales > Desulfobacteraceae > Desulfotignum. The sequence goes on along the minus strand of JAXHLJ010000004.1, from coordinate 4,337 downwards.
CGGCCGCCCGAATCGATCCGCTGCCGTTGTAAACAAACGGTCTATCACCCTTTCATCCGATGCATCTCCCGCCACCCCTGCAAAGCCGGTTTCAGACTGCTTTTCCATCCATTCCAGGCGGGACTGATTCCGTCCGGACCCAACGACCCCAAATCCAGCACTGATGAACTTTTCTGCCGTGGCCCGGCCGAATCCTGAGGTGGCCCCGGTAACAATGGCCACACGGGGAAATGTCTCTGACATATGCACTCCTTTCCGCAAAAAGCGGGTTAACTGAATATTACCTTCAGTTTTTCATACCGAAAGTCAAAAATGTTTTCCAGTCTTGGCGATACAATGAAACGATGCACCAGATCCCCCAACACTCCGAAACCCATGGCATAATGGACGATATCGGTCATCTCTGTCCCGCTGCCGACTGCTTTGAATAAATGCTGGTGATGCCAGAATTTGTAAGGTCCGAACCGCTGTTCATCCACAAAAAAATCAGGGGCTTTCAGGTGAGTGATTTCAGTCGTCCAATTGACGGTCAGGTATGGAAGCGGCGTCAGGCGGTATGAAATTATCATACCGGCATAAACGCTTTCCGGCGTTTTCTGTGTCAATCTGAAGCCAAGCCATGGCGGCGTGATTTCAGGCAGATTGCCCGGGTCAGAAAAAAACTGCCAGGCTGTATTCATAGAAACCGGCAGAAACTGGGTACGTTTCAGACGATATATCCTCATTCAAGGCCCTTCCTCTTCGGCAGAGACCGGGCCGCTTTTTAAAAGTTTCATTTGATATCTGCACCCGATAACATCTATGATGGGTTTGCTGTCAAATATTCCGGATCAGGTATTATAATTTGATTAAGCCCTGATGTAAACGAATGAACCGGTAAGAGGATGATCCAGATCATAAAAGGATGGAAAATGGTTCAATATCTTAAAGTATACGGTGTCGCATTATCTGTATTCCTTGTCGTTGATCTGATATGGATCGGCATTATAGCCCGAAACTTTTATCAGGATCAACTTGGCTTTATTCTGGCATCTTCCCCCAATTGGACAGCTGCCATCATTTTCTACCTGATGTTTGTTGCCGGTTTATTGTTTTTTGCCGTCGCACCCGGATTGAAAGAAACCGGTTTAAAAGACAGCCTTTTCCGGGCAGCTGTATTTGGTATCCTTACCTATGGAACCTATGATTTAACAAACCTGGCACTCATCGAGGGCTGGCCGGTTCTGGTTACTGTGGTGGATATCATCTGGGGAATGATATTGAGCATAATTGTATGCATGGTCAGTTTGAAGGCCGGCAGACATTTTAATTGGCGGTAGTGATATCTTTTTAAGCGATCCATGATAAATGAAAGTGGATTCTTGGGAGACATACGATATAATTTTAAGAGATAAAGGAGATGACATTATGAAGATTCTGGTTCTTTATTATTCCAATGGTGGAAATACGAAAAGACTTGCCGAACAGATAGCAAAAGGGGTTGAAAGCGTTAACGGTGTAGAAAGTGTGCTGAAACATACCAGGGATGTGACCAAGGATGATTTTCTTGAGGCGGCAGGTATTATTGCGGGTTCACCAGTTTATTTCGGAACCATGGCAGCACAGTTGAAAAAAGTATTCGATGATTTTGTCAGCACCAGAAAAAAAATGGAGAACAAAATCGGGGCGGCATTTGCCACATCTGGCGACCCCAGTGGTGGAAAGGAAACAACAATGTTGTCTATCATTCAGGCCTTGATGATTTACGGGATGATCATCATAGGAGACCCCATGTCTGCCACAGGTCATTATGGCACATCCTGTGTGGGAAAGCCGGATGAGAAAACGGGTGCCAACGCATTCCAGCTTGGGAAAAGAGTGGGAGAACTTGCGTTAAAACTTTTTTAACCCAAAGGTGTTTTGTCTAATGGAGAACCCAATGAAAATAATATGTCATGGCGACAGCCTTACCGAGGGCAGTGATATAGAGAGAGCGTATACCTGGAGTGCCATTGTGGAACATAATCTTAGACTCCCGGTCTTAAATAATGGCATTGGCGGAGATACGACGGCAGGTATGCTGAGTCGATTATCTTACGATGTGGTTCAGCAGCAACCTCATATCGTTATACTTATGGGTGGAACCAACGATTTGTGGTGGGATTTGGATATGAATCTGATTCAGGCTAATTTGTCAGCTATGGTGAATCAGGCCAAATACCATGGGATAGCCCCGATAGTTGGCCTTCCTCTGCCCTTCCTGATTGAAAAAGCAAGCGCCCAAGAGTGGAGGCCGCCGGTGAAAGGGTATGAACATCTGTTTTCCCAGATCAATCAACTGGTAGAAAACTTAAAAACCTCGGCTGATCAATGGGAAGTGCCCATACTGGATTTTCATAGTTTATTTTTAGATGATCAAGGCACGGCAAAAATGTCATTGTATCTGGAAGATGGCGTTCATGCTGCAAAAACCGGGCATGGGGCGATGGGCAAATATGCAGCAAAAGTCATTCGGGATGTGTTTCATATCGCCTGACGCAATAATTGATCAATAAAACGGGCGTCATGTGGCGATTGCAATGCTGGCACAGATGTACAGATATGATTCCAACTGCCATCACCAATAACAGGGAGTACCAGAAAAAAGTCAACTCCTCTTTTCCAGATATTCCTTTCAGTACGCAACTATCCTATACCAACAAGGTTGGTTTTTTCAACCTGAAACAGTTTTGAACGTTTTGAGGAATTAGAATGTTCAACATATTCAGCGTAGCCGTGGAAACACCGTTACGTCCGAGGTCGGCATTTGTACTAAAAGATCCTTAACCCATCTTTTCGAAAAATCGGAAACAAATTGAAATTTTTGTATATTTTTTATGGCACTATGAATTTTTTTAATAATATTTTCAGTATGTTGTTCAACAATTTTTCTTCGATGGCCAATGTAGTGCCATAAAATAATATAATTGTTGACTCCCCCATTGACATGTGTATATAGTGGTTCCATGTATATTCGACGAACAAGCATAAAAAGCCGAAAAGATGGTCGCCAGTATTACACCTATAGATTGGTTGAATCTGAACGAACGGAAAAAGGTGTTCGCCAGCGCACATTGCTCAATTTGGGTACAGGTTTTTCTCTTCCAAGGGAAAAATGGCCTGAAGTCGCTTCCCGGGTTCAACAAATCATACGTGGTGAGGCGTTGCTGTTTGAATTACCTCAAGAAATCGAAGAAATGGCCCAGAACTTTGCGGCCCAGATCCTTCAGACGAAGGCTCAAGATAAAGCTGAAGATGCCCAGCCGGATTATCGGGAAGTGGATGTAGATCGCCTGGAAATGCTCAGACCACGCAGTATTTCTTGCGAGCATGTTGCCCTGGAGGCGTTTAATTCATTGAAGCTTGGTGAACATCTCAAAACCCTGGGATTCAATGGCCCCCAGCTTGCCGCAGCTGCCGGAACCATCATCGGTCGGATGTGCCACCCGGCAAGCGAGCTGGCAACCCATTACTGGCTCCGGAATATTTCTGGATTGGGTGAACTGATTGATTATGATTTCGGCAAGATTAACCTGTACAAAATGTATTCCATTTCTGATCAACTCCTTAAAAACAAGGAGGCAATAGAAAAATATCTGTACCTTCAAGAAAAGCAGCTGTTCGGTTTTCAGGAAACAATAACCCTTTATGACCTCACCAACACGTATTTTGAGGGACAAGGTGAAGGCAATCGTTTGGGAGAGCTTGGACGTTCCAAAGAGAAACGAACTGATTGCCCCCTGGTAACGCTGGCTTTGATGCTCGACAGCAGCGGCTTTCCAAAATCAAGCCAGGTCTTTGAAGGCAATGCGAGTGAGCCCGAAACATTGAAGAAAATGATCAATGGGCTGGAAAAAAAGGGGCGGAATCCGAACCTGTTTGAACCACAAAAAGCAACCGTTGTCATGGATGCCGGGATTGCCTCCGAGGAGAACATTGAATGGCTCAAGGACAATGAATACCCGTATATTGTTGTCAGTCGTAAACGGCACCGGCAGTTCAATGAAGAGGAAGCTGTTGTGGTCAAACAAGATAAGGGCTGTACGGTAAAAGCACAAAAAGTGATTGATTCGGAAACCGATGAGGTGTTGTTGTATTGCCATTCAACACAGCGTGAAAAAAAAGAGCGGGCCATCAACAAAAGATTCACAGTACGCTTTGAAGAAGGCCTCAAGTACCTTGACGCCGGGCTGCATATCAAGAATCGGTTGAAAAAATATGACAAGGTTTTAGAGAAAATCGGGCGATTAAAGCAGAAAAATGCCAAAGCGTCCAAGCTTTATCAAATACAGAAGCAACACGCAAACTGACCGAGAAAA
>JAXHLJ010000003.1:0-407637 GCA_034522435.1 Desulfotignum sp. | reverse complement strand
AAAAACCGATTATATTAATTTCAAGGCTCTGGGACAAAGGAGATCCCATTATCCACGGCAGCCGATTCAAAAAATTGCCCCTGGCAGATAAGTCATCATTCGATTGATCTCAAAAGCGGTTTTTAACGTGTGCAGACAAAACCCTGTTGCGTCTCCATCGGCAGCGCTAATACAGGGTTCCGGCACATCGGTTGAGCACTTCCCATTCTTCCTGCTGATGTGCATGCTCTTAATCTCTTCCAGTACCCGCAGAAAATTCCTGGAAGACAAATTGGGCATATTGCTGGTAATCCTCCTCTTTGAGGGTTATGACATCCGACACTTGGTTGAAATTTATGGTGTCTTCAGCAAATTCCATTGAATACTGCTGCCCTTTTAGAAGGGGTGATCGTCCAGTAGTGCATCAGTTTTACTGCCATGGATGGGCCGCCCTCCCGTTTGACTTTTCATTAAGATGGAATCAAAATTTTACTGTAACAGGGTCATCAGGTGTATCTTTACAGGCAAAATAGCAGGCCGCATTTGTTAACCAAACTATGATAACACCAGACATTTGTACTGGTACGCATTTTGCTTTTCTCTCGTTGGTATCACGATAGACTGCAGGCATATGTAACGCCTGAATAACGTTAATTTTTGACAGGCTGATCTCAGCAATGGAAAAATGGAGGAAATAATATGAAATCGTTGATCGTATATTCCAGTCAATCCGGGAATACCAAAAAACTGGCTGATGTGGTTCAATGAAACATTGAATGGGCAAACAGATATTTTTCCGATTTGATGAGGCCCCAACCGGTGATGGCTATGACCTGGATTGCCGTGGGATTCTGGCTGACGGCCGGCAAACCTGATCCGAAAACTGTTGAATATCTTTCAAAAATTTAAAAAAGGCACCCCGCCTGTTTTTATTTGCGACCCATGGGGCAGCGTCTGGTTCTGAATCGATGTTAAAAATGCCATGGATCAAGCCGCTACCCTTGCAGACGACGCTGTGATTGCCGCGTGTTTTACCTGCCAGGGAGAAGTGAATCCCAAGGTACTCGCGAAGAAACCCAAACAGAAAACCGAACCACCGGTATGGATAAAAGATGCGGATACTGGCGGGTGGCACACCCCGACCAGTCAGATACTCGACGCTTTGAAAAGAATCTGTCAGCGCGTTGCTGTAAAAAGCGATACCGGGTACAGGAAAACAGCTTCCTGTACCCGGTATCGTGCGTTCCAGCGATGGCCGGGCCACCAGTACCGGAATTGTGGATTTTGACATGACCCCGCTGGCAGTGCTTCCCAGCATCATTTTTTCAAACTCACCACGGCCGGTGGTCCCCATGATAATCAGATCAAAGCCGCCTTCCCGGGCAGACTTTTTGTAATTTCATCCACAGGATCACCGGCAGTGATAATGATACGATTTTCCGACAGCGGGCAATGGGGTAATTTCCGACAACACTTTTTGGATGATGTGACGCGCATCCGTTTGTGCATGGATTTTTCCGCCGCCTCAATCTTATCGCGGATTCATACGCATCTTTGGTTTTTATCCATGGTTCCCAAGAGATCGCAACATCTCGTCCCTGGAAGAATATTCATTTAGGGTGTCTGGTACAATATGGACAGTATAAACAGGTGCATGGTATGCGTTCCCGATACTGCATGCATATTCGACAGCATGCCGGGCGGTTAATGACAGGTTTGTCCGTTGCAAAAAGGATCTTTTTGATGTCAACCATCATTGTATCCTGAAATTTCCAGATCTTCGTTCTGTTCTTCTTTTTCGGCATCTGGCTGCATTTTTGCAGCTGCGGTCGGTTTTGGGCGAGATCCGAACATCACATTGACAAATTTTACATACCAGGCAGCTCACCGCATCCTGCACCACAAAGGCCAATGCATGGGTCACATGGGCAACGGGCTAGACCTTCTTTCCCAAAGGCGGTCATGGCGATGGCAAAGGGCAATGGAAAGATCCCGCATAACAACGCCGAACACCATGGCTGCGATGGCATCTCTCCCGGCCAAACAAAAACCGGCCCACAACAGCCAGCAGCACATAGGAAATCAGGTAAAAGACCACCAGCGGCAGCACGATAATGAAGAAGATATCACCGGGATCTGGCAACGCATATGCCGCGCCTTGAGAGACATGGCCAAAAATGCGATGAGCACAACGCCCAGCGCTGAAAACGGCGGGTAATTTGGGTCTTCATATTTTTCATCCCAATCTTTTTGGCCATATTTTTTTAAAGCCATAGGTCTGGGTTAAAAGCCCCACAAACAAGGGGCAGAAAAACGAAAATGGCAATCTGTTTGAACATATGGAGCATATTAACGTCTATGGTTGCGCCCAATGAGTACCTTTGTGTATACAGCGTGCGGACGAGGGGATTCGATAATGAGACCCAACACCACCGACTTTAACTGGCCGCCTCTTCGCCGCCCTTTGCAAAACCCGGTCCAGGAAAACGGCTATCCCGCAGCGTGGGCAGCAGACACTCGATCAGAAAAAGTCCCACTGCCCAGAGGCCATATTTGGGATCCCTGGCCGCAGACAAGCATCAGTTTCCCGATAAAAAACGCAAGCAGCGGGACAAATACAAAGTTCTCCGATCACTCTCGCGTTACGGACTTTGGCGTTTGAGCATCTTCCGCCCTTAAAAGCAGATCGTACATGCAAGGTCACCATCATGGGGATAGTGCCGCTATAAAGGTGACCGGGATTATCAGTTGTTTCAGAAGCAGGTATCAAACAGGTATCCGAAAAAGTAATCCAAAACCCATGGCAGCAGGTATGGTCCATACCAGATTTTTCTTGGATATATGTCAACGCTTTTATCATGATCGGTTTTGCCTTTAAAAAGGCTTGCCGGGTGTCTGAGTCGTCAAACCCTTTTTTGGATACAAAATGGTATGGGGGCAGGACGGCCGGGAATTTGCAGCAAACATCGGGATCGACGGCAGCCAGGCACTGGTCGCACAAATAGATGTTGTGTTTCATGCAAAGAGTAACTGGTTTGCCTTTCCGGATGGTCCACAACATCTGCCCATATTTCCCTCCTGGCGCAATAAATGCGCTGATGATTTTTTTCACCTAGAAGCATCGTCAACATATTTTTCCAGGGTCTCTGCTGCACCGGACTCACAAACCGCTTCATTTCCCGACCGTGATCAAACAAAATCAGGGTGGGAAAACGCCCTGGACCACAGAGCGGGTTGCCACCAGCGGCTGGGAATCAAATATTGATTTCCACAATAGCGGCCCTTCCTTTGCACTTGTCTGCCAGGTTTTTGATGATCGGCGCCATTTGTCTGCATGGCCCGCACCAGGGTGCACTGAAATCCACCAGTGCCACCTGCTTTTTGTAAACCGGGTTCAAATTCGGTAATTTCCATTTTGGGTATCCTTTGGCTTTGTGGTGTCTGCATCATTGCTGCTGCTCTTTTGACATCAATCAAAATCAAGATTCATGCCAGCAAACATCCATTCTGTATGAAACTCTACTGGAAACCAGTCCCGGAAGGGGGGGTTGCACCTGTTTACACACGCACGATACAGACCGAAAAAACGCCGTTACCTTATCATATTTCTGTTTCAGAGCGTAACGGTAACGTTACAGGAAGATATGATACTCAGATACCTGACTGCAACAGCCGCCTCCAGCATTTTTGATACTGATCCGTTCACAAAAAACAGCTGCGCATATATTGTGCAATAATTGCTTGCAGTCTTGATACAACATACAGGATACAATCCATTCAATATGCAACCCGATAATATAGGGCACACACCATGGGCAAAGCACGTGACACCCAAAAAACCGTTAAAAAAAGGGCAGAAAAAACCTTGAAAGAAAAAACGAAATGAAAAGAGAGAAAAAAAAACAAAAGATAGGGCGCGCTGTTCCTGAACAACCCTGTTTTCCTCATTTCATCCATATTTCACTCCTCTGAAATAATGCCTGTTCTGTTCCTATAGTCGTTTTTCAGCCCCTGAATATGCCGCATCAACCTTTGCGTTGCGCGTGGCCCTGTCCAGCGTATTGGTTACGTGCTAGCATTCGATTTGTCTGATTGTTCATTAATTTTTTTAGATAACTTTTTTCAATATGAATTGTTCCAGGGCAACGATCATTGATTCTTTTTCGAAATCCCAGCATAACTGGCCTGATCATCAATCAGACCCAAAAGATCAACTCACACTCCTGGCATCCGTATCGGGGTCATTCGGCATTGATCATCTCCTGCACATACCGGCGGATAGGCCTTTTCGGCCGCTCTGGCCGCCGCAGTATCCACATCCAGGGTCAGCAACCAGTGCCGCGGGTCGGCCAGGGCCATCCACCGCGCCCTCTTCCGGTTCAACAATCCAGCCGGTTCCCCCAAAATCCTCCTCGCATTGGGGCCGTTGAAATCTGGAAGACAGGCAAAAGGCCCCGGCCACAATGGCGGCTGCCCGCCGGGCAACCCAGATGTCGATGTTTCCTGATGCCGGAGTCTGGCCCGGGGACATATCAGAAGATCCACATCCCCGTTCTTCATCCTCCCTGGCCGGTCCGTGAACCACAGGTCCGTGCGGATACCCACTGAATCCGATATTTCGACCCCGTCTCACCCGGACCGCGTCAGAAAAAATCGCCGCTGCCCCTGGCGGTACCAGGATGCCGAAATACCCGGGCTCATCCGGCAGATAGAGACTTTTCATGACAGGCCATGACCCCGTCCTGCCGGGTCCAGATAACGCCCTGGTTCAGGCGGCGGTCATTGCGGATAACCGGCCGTGACATCGCCACCATTGCAACAGGCAGCTCCTCGTGACGCCGGCGGCACCAGGTTTTTCACGGGCCATGACCGATTTGTGCCATTGCCCGTGATCCAGCAGGGCATACCGCGTGATCCACGGACAAGAAGGCAATTTCCGGCAGCACCAGCAGGTCGGATTTTTCTGATGCCAGAAGGGTGATCATATCATTCCAGATGATGTCATCCTCCAGTTCCAGTTGCCGGGCGGTTCACACACGGTTACGTCCATTTTTTCTCCATTTGGCCGGAAATCGCCATTATCAAAAAACATTTGCTTTCTCCAGGCGTGCTTCGATATGGCGTCTGTATCAAATTCCTGCAAATAAAATATTGCGGCTGCCGCCACGATAAAAACCCAGCAAAGAGGCTATGCCATGAACGCGCTCAGATCATTTCCGCAAATACGTTGCCCATGTCACCGGTGGGCGCGGCATACATTGCAGGGGCTGCCCTGGATGCCGGCCACTGGGTGGCGGTTTTTGACTGCCTGAAAGACCAGGGAGATGAACATCGATTTCTCGCCTGTCTTACAGATTTTGAACCGGATGTGGTGGCCATTTCCATTCCATTGGTCACCAGTGATATCCCCAAAAACCCGCTGAAAACCGGATTTGTTTTCACAGAGATCCGCCCCATGCTCATCCGCCTTGTAGACCATTGTGCGGCAGCAGACTCGATGCACTGGTGGTGGCAGGCGGCGGGGGATTGTAGCCATTTTCCGTCAGACTGGCTGTTCTGTCTGGACATTGATTTTGGCCTTGTGGGTGAATGCGGGATGGTAAGTTTTCCACGAGTTTCTGGATGCCTGCTCCCACGCAAAAAAGAGCATTGCGCCTTGTGCCGGGGATCATTATCCGCAGCGGCGAAAACATGTATACCCGTCCCTGGCAGGAGATTACCTCCCTGGCCGCGATGCCGCTGCCGGCGTATCACCTGTTTGACACATCGTTTTACAACCGCATGAACGTGCCCTGGGCATGGTCACCAAGCGGGGGTGTTCCCTTTGGGTGCAGTTATTGCTCCAGCAGTTTTGCCCCGGGCCAGCAATGAATACTGCTTCAAATCCCTTGACCGGATCCATGGAGGAAATTCATCATATCAAAGACAATACCGGAGCCGGCGACCGCCGATTTCTGCGGACACCAGTTTCAACTGCCCCATCACCCATGTCTCAAAGCGTTGTGCAGAACCCTTACAGAGGCAAAAATTGATATTGAATGGCGGTCCGGAACCTTTAAGCGCATGGGGATTTCTCCGGAGTTCTGCAAACTGCTCACATCATCCGGGTGCACCTTTGCGGAATTTTCCCATCTAAACCGCCTGCTCCCGGCCGCCGGCCAATATGAACCGGGGATACAGAAAAGACTGATATCAGATCAGCCCTGGATAACCTGGGTGAATCCGGCATTGACCATGGTATTTTCTCTTGTCATCGGCGGACTCCGGTGAAACCATGGCCTCCATCAGGGAAAACCTTTGATCTCGTGGAATCATATCCGGACATCAAAGCGGTGGCCGGATCAATATCGGTGATCGGCATCGATAGCGTCTACATGGAAGCATACGATCGCCTGCCCCTCGAGAAAAGTCCCTCAAAGCCCGGTTTGTTCCAGGATGCCGCACAGCTCTCCTGAACCTGGACCCGGATGAAATGGAAGAATTCGTGGATACCCTGGGGGAGCATAAAAACGACCCGGCGGCAGATCAACACACCCTGGTCCTGGATATTCGGCCTCACCTGTCAGCTTCTGCCGCCGCTCCAGTGGAGACGGGTTTTGAGAACCTTGAAATAGGACTGGTCTTCAAAAGAGATCAATTGTACTGCATGGGGACTTTTGCGGATAAAAATCGTGTCGCATCGGATCCATTTCAAATCCTTCCTGCCGTCCAGGGTCAGAATAATATCTTCCGGGCTGTCTTCCAGCCGGATTTCGATGGCAGTGGTATCGGGAAATGAGCAACGGCCGGTTGGTCAGGGTAAAGGGGCAGATGGGGGTCAGGATGATGGAAGGCACCGCCGGATGCACCGCAGGCCCGCCGGCTGCCAGAGAATAGGCTTGACCGTCGGCGTGGCCACGATGAGGCCGTCGCCGGAAGGTGGTCAAGGGCATTATCCAGGTATAGGTGCAGGGGCCAGCCGGGACAGGGCTGATTTGTTGATCACCGCGTCATTGAGCACATCCACATCCGCCAGGGTGATATCTTTGCGCACAAGCCGGACATTCAGGCGGGAACGCCTGTGAATGATATACTCCCCTTTGAAAACTTTTTCTACCGCCTCATATAGGTGGTCTTCCAGGGTGATGGCCAGAAAACCCACTTCCCCGAACTTGGTTCCCAGCAGGGGATATATCCGTCTCCGATGAGCCTGGCTGGCACCGAAAAGGTGCCGTCTCCCCCCAGTACCAGAATACAGATGAGATCATCGGGCAAAAGCGCATCAACAATCTGTTTGCTGTCGATGATAACCGCCCTGTCCCCGAATGTTTTCAACAGTTCCGCAGCTTTGATCTGGGCATCTTCCTGGTTTTTGATTACAATACCGATACGTGTTTTCTTCATGGTCTGTGTCATATCTTTTTTTAGTGGGCCGCTGCCCAGTCGTCACCGGATCCAAAATTTACCTGTAAAGGCACTTTCAATGGACTGCACTACTTTCCATGACATCTTTGGCCAGATCCATCAAGCGCTGTTTTCTGCAAACGGAACCTCAAATATGATTTCATCGTGCACCGTCAGAATCATGCGGGATGTCATGCTGTTTTTTGCCAGTGCCGTTGCCATCCGGATCATGGCCAGCTTGATGAGATCTGCGGCACTGCCCTGGATCGGGGTGTTGACGGCTGCGCGTTCGGCAAAATTGCGCAGATTGGTATTGGATGACCGGATATCGGGCAGCCTGCGTTTGCGGCCGAAAAATAGTGGTGGTTTCTGCGGTTTCTCTTGGTGCGGCGGATGGTATCGTCGATGAATTTTTTCACTCCGGCATACCGTGTAAAATAATGATCAATATAGGTGGCAGCCATTTTCCGGCTGATATTCAGGTCATTGGCCAGGCGGAAGGCGCTCATGCCATAGATGATTCCGAAATTGATGGCCTTGGCCTGGCTGCGCAACTCCTCTGTCACAAACCCGGGAAGCACCTGGAACACCTCCATGGCGGTTCGGGTATGGATGTCTTCATCATTGCAGAAAGATTCCATGAGGATTTCATCTTCCGCGTAATGGGCCAGGATGCGCAGTTCAATCTGGGAATAATCGGCCGATACCAGTGTATAGCCGTCTTCGGGAATAAAGGTTTTGCGAATTTTTCTGCCCTCGGGTTTGCGTATGGGAATATTCTGCAGGTTGGGATGGGAACTGGACAACCGGCCCGTGACAGTGATGGTCTGGTTAAAAGAGGTGTGAATCCGGCCTGTGACCGGATGGATCAGACTGCCCAGGGCATCGGCATAGGTGGATTTCAGCTTGCCCAGGGTCCGGTACCGCAGCAGCTTTTGCGGCAGTTCATGGCTGGCTGCAAGTTTTGTAAGCACCTCCACATCCGTGGAGTACGCGGTTCTTTTGCGGGTTTTTTTGACGGATTTGAGTTGTAGTTTTTCAAACAGGATCACCCCCAGCTGCTGGGAAGAGTTGATGTTAAACTTTTCTCCTGCCAAATCGTAAATGCTATGTTCCAGCTGAGTCATCTCGGCTTCAAAGGTGTCGGACAACTGGGCCAGGGCACCTTTATCCACTCTGAATCCAATCATTTCCATTTCAGCCAGCACTGTGATCAAAGGAACTTCAAACCGTTCCATAAGGTCATAAAGTTCCTGCTCCTTGAGCTGTTTTGAAAACTGCTGATATGCCATGAAGGTCAGGTCCGCATCTTCCGCCGCATAAAACACTGCATCCGCCACCGCCAGATCCTGGAAACCGATCTGGCCTTTTCCTTTGCCCACCACTTCTTCATAGGAGACCATCTTGTATCCGAACAGGTTCATGGCGATCTGGTCCAGGCCGTGACCCCGGGTAGACGGGTTCAAAAGATAGGAAGCGATCATGGTGTCAAAGACAATGCCTTTGAGGTGCAGGCCATACCGGGCCAGTACGATATAGTCGTATTTGATGTTCTGGCCCACTTTACGGATATCCGGGTTTTCCAGTATCGGTCCGAAAATGCGCAGAAGATCCTCTTTCAGGCTGGTCTGCTGCGTTGGTATGGGCCACGGGGATATAGAATCCGCTGTCTTCCATATAGGAAACAGAAATCCCCACAAGGTCCGCCTCCATGGGATTCTTGGAAGAGGTTTCCGTATCAATGGCAAACAGTTCTTTGTTTGTAAGAACCCTGGCCAGCTTTTCCAGTTCATGGACCTGTGTGATCAGTTTATAGACTTTTTTGGAGGCATCGGCTTTCTGGGCAAATTCCTGGGCAAGGGTTTTGAATTCCAGTTCCTGGAACAGGGCAAAGGCCTGTTTGGTGTCAAAGGGTTTGAGTTTGAAATCTTCGATGGTTTCTTTGACCTTTACATGCTGGTCAATGGTCGCCAGATCCCGGCTTAACAGGACCGTATCCCGGCTTGTGCTCAGGTTTTGATACAGTTTTTTCTTTTTTGCCACCTGGTCGAGGTTCTGGTACAGCCCGTCAATGGAACCGAACTGTGCCACCAGCTTGACCGCTGTCTTGATACCCACACCACTGACCCCGGGAATATTGTCGGAGGTGTCGCCGGCCAGACCCAGCACATCAATGAACTGATCCGGTTCAATATCCATGTCCGTCCGGACGGCTGCCCGGTCCATGACGGTATCTTTCATGGGATCCCACAAGATGCAGTGATCTGTGATCAGCTGGATAAAATCCTTGTCCCCGGTGACCATGACCACCTCAAACCCCTGTTCTTTGGCCATGCGGGCAAAGGTGCCCACCAGATCATCCGCTTCATATCCATTTTCTGGACAATGGGGATATTCAGGGCCGTGATCATCCGGCGGACATCCGGGATCTGGGCTGCCAGTTCATCGGGCATGGAGGGCGGTTGGCCTTGTAGTCTTCATACAGCTCATGACGAAAGGTAAGGCCTTTGACATCAAAGAACACGGCAGCATACACCGATGTTTTTCCCCGGATCAGTTTCATCAAAATCCGGGTAAACCCGAAGGTGGCGTTGGTGGGATGTCCCTGGGCCGTGCTCAGGCTCTGGATGGCGTGAAATGCCCGGTACAAAAATGCACTGCCATCTATGAGAAATACTTTTTCAGGATTTTGGGTCATATTGCCCTGCCTTTTGGATATTGCAGTTTTGTCTGATTCAGGGCATATATACTATCTTTTGGTCAAAAGGAGAAGTGTATTTATATGATAGATGAAAAACAGGCAGCCCGGCAAAAAGAACGCCGGAAAAAACGGTTGGCAAAAAGTGTGCGCCAGTGCCATTGCTGCCGGAAAATCTTTATGTTCTGCTGGCATTGCCGGTGCGGGTTTTCCATGTGCCAGGCCTGCATGCATGAAAACGCCTGGGGTCTGACCTGCAACGGCATCACGTGGACCTGCCCGGACTGTGGCGGACAGAATGGGTACGGCAACCAGTAAAACAACCCGGGAAAATAGGGTCTGGATATTTGCCATAAAAGAATTATTTTTTGCATCTTTCCATGCAGTGCCCTGTTCCCGGACCGCCCCTGGAGGTGCGCTGTGCCCGGCCCGAGATCCTGCGTGGGTCTGTTTGCATTCGCATAGTAATAGAGCACAACACCCCCCTGGTTGAAATCCGGACATTCCAGCACATCCGACCGGCCCCCTCCGGCTCTGACGGTCCGGTCACAGCACACATCCAGGGGCTTCCTGCCAAGGTTTCCTGATACACAATCCTTTATAGCAAATATTCAGATGGGATAAAAATGCTTGCAAGTTGTGTCCGGCCTGGCGTAAAACCATACCCATAAAATGGATTACAAAAATCAGTGGCAGGTTTTATGTGAAAGAACTGGAAATCCACTGAATTCTTTCATGAGTTGTTGTGCCTGCCAGGGCATGGATATTTATATGAAAGCCGTCAGCCGTCAGTACTCAGCTAACAGCTTTCATTTTTTGTTGTGCCCGCCAGGGCATGGGTGTTATTGCCAAAATAATAAAGTGGAGGGATACATGGCGCTAAAAATCAAAGTCGGGACCCTTATCTCAGGCGGCGGCACCAATCTGCAAGCCATCATTGATGCATGCAAAGAGAACCGTATCAGCGCTGATATCGTGTTCACAGGGTCGGATACTCCGGATGTCAAAGGGCTTGAACGGGCAAAAACCGCAGGCATTGACACCTTTGTGGTGGATTATGCCCGCATCATCCAATCCTGCAGATCCGCCATTGCCGATGCGGATCTGCCTGCGGATTTTGATCTGGATGACATCATGGCAAAGCAAAAGCTGGTTGATCCATCCAATGAAACAGCCAAATTTTTTTTCAAATCCCGGGCCATTGCGGAAAAACAGCTGCTGGATCACATTCTGTCCTGATGACATGGATCTTCTGGTACTTGCCGGTTTCATGCGCGTGTTTACCCCCTATTTTATTGACCGCATCAATACCGAATCGGGAAAACACCGGATCATGAACATTCATCCCGCACTGCTGCCGGCATTTCCGGGCACGGACGGGTATGGGGATACTTTTCGTTACGGCTGCAAAATCGGCGGGTGCACCGTGCATTTTATAGACTATGGAGAGGATACCGGGCCTATCATCGGCCAGAAAGCCTTTGAAATAGAAGATACAGATACCCTGGATGATGTCAAGCGCAAGGGCCTTACAAAAGAATGGGAACTGTATCCTGCCTGTATCCAGAAGTTTGCCGACCGATTATTGTCCTGAAATCATATCACCCGGCTGCCTGACTGCCCGGTTTATCCAAGCAGCTTGAGCATCAGGGGAACAGCGGTCATGGTGCCGACGGAGGAACCCAGATTGGTGAAAATCACCACCAGCAGAATCCGGGTGACATTGTTGCGCCAGAAGCCTTTGAATGAAACAATGTCTTGGGGGATCGCCTCCAGGTCCCTGACCTTGGGTTTGCGGGAAAACGCCTCCACAAGACCGGCTACCCACCCTGCCGCAATCATGGGGTTCAAAGATGTCAAGGGAGCGGCAAGGATGGAAGACAAAATGGTGTAGGGATGGGCCAGGGCCAGGGCAGCTCCCAGACCGGCGAAAATCCCGTTGGCCGCCACCCAGATCCAGATCATGTCTGTGCCGGCATTTTTTCCCTCCATGGCAAATCCGGCAGCAAACAGCACCAGAATCAGTCCGGGAATCAGCCATTTCAAAATCTTGCCCAGCGACCCTGCCGGGGGTATCCGGTTCAATTGATCCAGATCTTTGGGGGGCCCTTCTGCCAGATATGTTTTAATGCCCGGCACATGGGCCGCACCCACCACGGCAACAATGGTGCTGCCGGAGGCAGACCCGATCTTGTGTGCCAGGTACTGGTCCCGTTCGTCGATCAATACCTGCTCAATAATGGGATGGGCCTGTTTCACGTCCGCCAGCAGGGTCTGGAGAATATCTTCCTGCTTCATTTTTTCAATGTCCGCTTCCTGGATATCATCGGCAGAACCGAATGAAAACACAATGGAGGCAAACAATTTGATTTTCGCCCACAGGCCCATGCCCCGCCACACCCGGTTCAGGGTCACCTGGATATCCCTGTCCGCAGGCACGATGGCAGCATTGATTTTTTCTGCCGTCTCAATAGCAGTGAGCATTTCCTGGCCCGGTTTGATACCGAACCGGTCGGCAATTTTTTTTTGAAAAGAGGCCAGCAGCAGGTTCATGAACAACACCAGGGCTTTTTTTTCCTTGATAACCTTGACGATATCCATGTTGCGCCACCGGTCTGCATCTTTTATGGCAGCCAGGCGGGTATGACACAATTCCACGCACACGGTATCCGGATTTTCCGCCAGAATGGTTTCTTCTACAAGCTGTGCGCTGCTGCGGGATACATGGGCGGTGCCGATGAGAATAAT
This sequence comes from Desulfotignum sp., assembly GCA_034522435.1. Classification (GTDB taxonomy): domain Bacteria; phylum Desulfobacterota; class Desulfobacteria; order Desulfobacterales; family Desulfobacteraceae; genus Desulfotignum. Next base: position 394,829 of record JAXHLJ010000003.1, on the reverse strand, counting down.
CTTTTTTTCTCCATGGCAGAGCCGGTGGAGTGATGCGTTTTCTTCCAATTCCTTTTCCATTTGCCCGGGACCTTTTTGCGGTTCGATTCAAAATCAAAGCCTGATTATACGCATTTTATCGGCCATGGCAACAGCAAAATCTTGACCTTGGGGCAGGGTTCTGGTATTGAGATCTGTATGAAATCAATTGATGAGCAAATACTGCGCGCGGCCAAGGAAATCACCGTCAAGTTCATTGAAATGGGACGGCTGTCCCCTTCCAATGTGCATGAAGCTTTCAAAGATGTGTATGCCACAGTGGATGAAACCGTTAAAAAACACGTGCAAAAAGACATCCCATCCCATGACAAAGACAAATAACAACCCGGGTTCCAAACTGGTACCCGGGATTCGCACCGGTCTGAAAAAAGGCTGGACCGGGTTTGTCTGGCTGTTGAAAATCATTATACCGGTGTCTTTTGCCACCGGTCTGCTGGCGTATTCCGGCCTGATTTACAAGCTGGATTTTTTATTGACCCCCATGATGAACTGGCTGGGCCTGCCGGCGTCGGCAACCCTGGTGATCATCGCCGGTATTTTCACAGGTATCTACGGCACAGTGGCTGCCCTGTCCGTGATGCCGTTTTCCATGGACCACATGATCCTGCTGGCCATATTTACCCTCATCTGCCACAACCTGATCCAGGAGAGCCTGGTCCAGGGAAGATCCGGGATCAATCCGTTTTTTGCCGCCGCCTTCCGCCTGGCGGCCGCGTTTGTGGTGACGTTTTGCTGTGCAAAAATCATGGGTGTCACACCTGAATCATCGGCTGCGCTTTCCACAAGTGCGCTGCCGGAAAACCACCAGGCATTTTCGATCTGGGTCACGGGGTGGGCCGTCGACACCCTCAAGTTGACCGCCCAGATTTTTTGCATCATCATGCCCCTGATGGTGATGCTGGAACTGGCAAAGGCATTTCATCTCATCGATGTGGTGGTGCGGCCCCTGCGGCCGGTGCTGACCTTTCTGGGCCTGGACAGATCCTGCGGTATGCTCTGGATGACGGCGGCTGTTTTCGGGCTGGCTTACGGGTCTGCCGTGATTATGGAAGAAACCCGCACCCATACCTATGACACGGAGGCATTGACCAAACTGCATCTGTCCATCGGCATCAACCATGCCATGATCGAAGACCCGGTCCTGTTTCTTCCCCTGGGTATCCCGCCGTTCTGGCTGTGGATTCCCAGACTGGTGGCGGCCATTGCGGTCACCTATACATTTTTTGGTTTTTCGGTCGTAAGGAGACTGTATGCTCAGCGAGCTGGCCATAAAAAAATTCGCCATTATTGAAGACATACGCATCTCTTTTCAAGAGGGCCTGTCCGTGCTCACCGGCGAAACCGGGGCCGGCAAATCCATTATCATCCAGGCGGTCAACCTGCTGCTGGGCTCCCGGGCCTCTGCCGATCTTGTGCGCACCGGAGAAGAAACCGCAGAGCTGGAAGCCTGTTTTGACATCACACCCGATTCCGACCCTGCCCGGCTGCTGGCCCAACAGGGTCTGGATGGCAATGATACCCTGATCATCCGCAGATTGATCACAACATCCGGCAAAAGCCGGGTATTCATCAATTCCCGGCAGTCCACCCTGGAATTTCTCAAGCTGTTGACCCGGAACCTTGCCGGTATTTCCAGCCAGCATGCCCATCAGGGGCTTTTGCGGGAAGAAAATCATCTGGATATCCTGGATGAATTTGCCGGCACCATGGAGCTGCGCCGGGAGGTGGCCGGTCTTTACAACACCATTGTACCCATGAATGCGCGCATCCAGGATCTGGAGGCAGAGCAGCGCCGGCAGGAAGCCCAAAAGGAACTGGTTCAGTTCCAGGTGGATGAAATCCATGCTGCTGCCATCCAGCCCGGGGAAGATGAACTGCTGGAAAAACAGAAGGAAAAGCTTTCCAATGCTGCAAAAATATTTGAAGCCGTAAACGGGGCCGTCCACCAGGTGTATGACCGCGAAGGATCCATAATCGAGCAGCTTGGCTCCTTGCCGGCGGTATCCACAGATTCGCTAGCTGCAGATCAAGCCCTGGAACAGACAGCGGACCGCCTCAATGCCATCATCCTGGATCTGCAGGACGTGGTGGACAGCCTGCGTGACTATGCACTGGAAATTGATCTGGATCCTGAATCCCTGGATTCCGTGGACCAGCGGCTGGATCTTATCTCCCGGCTCAAACGCAAATACGGCGGAACCCTTGCATCGTTGTTCGCCCGGTATGAAGACCTGGCCGGGCAGCTGGACCAGACCCTGGGGTTGGACCGGCAGATCCGGGACCTGGTCCGGGAAAAAAAAGTTCTGGAAGACCGGATCCGGGACAAGGCATCACGAGCTTTCCAAAAAACGCAGCCAGGCAGGCATCCGCCTGGCCCGGCTGGCCGGTGTTGAACCGGCGGCCCTTGAAATGGACAAGGCCCGTTTCCATGTGGCCATTTCCCACCAGTCTTCCGACCAGCCCAAAGACATTCTCACCGCAGACGGCCACAAAATTTTTGTGTCCGGTATGGACCGGGTCCGCTTCCTGCTCAGCCCCAATCCGGGAGAAACTCCCAGGCCCCTGGCAAAAATTGCATCCGGCGGCGAGCTGTCCCGGATCGTCCTGGCCTTGAAAGCCGTTCTGAGCCAAACCCAGTCTTTTGAAACCCTTATCTTTGATGAAGTGGATGCCGGCATCGGCGGTGCCACTTCGGAAAAAGTCGGGCGTAAGCTGGCGGCCCTGGCAGACCAGCACCAGGTGATCTGCATCACCCACCTGGCCCAGATTGCAAAATACGGCCACCACCAGTTCCGGATTTCAAAACAGGTTGTCAACGGCCGCACCTGCACGGATATTGTCCCCCTTGGCTCCCTGGAAGAGCGGGTGGAAGAGATCGCAAGAATGATGGGCGGAGCCCGGATCACCGATGCCACCCGGACCCATGCCAGAGAACTGCTCACCCAAAAAGCCTGACTGCCGGTAACCATGCCGGGATGGCCGACAAAAATCGTATGTAAATGCGTCACATACATTGACATAGCCTCCTGTGGGTGCCGTGTGACAGGACCGTCAGATGCCAATCTCGGGCCGGTCACACGGCACCCACAGGAGGCGGGTATCAAGCAGCTGAACATGATGTGGTTACATGCGATAGCCCTGATTGATGGCCGAACAAACCATCTTGACATCGCCTGTGAATCGAATTATATTAGCAATCTATTGTAAATTACGCAATCCTGAGGAGTTATCATGCCCATATATGAATTTAAGTGTTCAAAATGTGAAGAATTTTTTGAGGTGATTGTCATGAAATCTCAAAAAGAGCAGGCGGTTACCTGCCCCAAATGCAAATCCTTTGAATTTGAGCGGGTGGTTTCCACTATTAATTATGCCATGGGCGGGCCTTCCGGCCAGGGCCAGGCAAAAGGGGTGTCTGCCCAGGAACGTACCTGTTCAGGGGGGTCATGCAAAACCTATACAGTGGCCGGCGAAACCCGAAACTGACCCGATTGTCCGCAATCTGAACCATCTGAATTGTTGATTCTCCCAAGCCGGGAGACATTTTCGTTACAATTTATCCTCTTTGGTAAACATAAGGACACTACCCCTGCTCAGGTCCAGTATCCTAAGCAATAATAAGGAGCGTATTATGGAAGAACATGCAAAACTGATCATTGACGGCAAAGAGACGCTGCTGCCTGTAATCACCGGCACAGAAGGGGAAAAAGCCATTGATATCCGGCAGTTGAGATCCCAAACCGGCTGTATCACCTTTGATCCGGGATATGGCAACACCGGTGCCTGCAAAAGCGCCATCACTTATATGGACGGTGAAAAAGGAATTCTGGCGGTACCGGGGGATTCCCATTGAGGAGCTGGCGGAAAAATCCACCTTTGTGGAAACCGCATTTTTGCTCATTGTAGGCAGGCTGCCCACCAGGGAGGAATTGACCCGGACCTCGGTGATGCTGAATGACTTTTCCCTGGTCCACGCAAACATGAAGGCATTTTACCAGAATTATCCGCCCAAGGCCCATCCCATGGGAATTTTGTCCGCCATGGTCAATGCCATGCGCTCCTTTTATCCGGAATTAATGGACCTGGACGAGGAGATGAACAACACGTTTTTACGGCTTATTTCCAAAATCCGCACCATGGCGGCCATGTCCTCAACAAGTTTTCCATCGGCCAGCGGGTAACCTATCCCCAGCCGGGGTTGTGCTACTGCGCCAATTTTCTGAACATGATGTTCGACAGTGATGTGGTGCCCTACCAGATTGATCCGGATCTGGTCCGGGCGTTGAACGTTTTCTGGATTCTGCATGCCGACCATGAACAGAACTGCTCCACCACGGCGGTACGGGTGGTGGGTTCCGGCAAGGTCAATATCTATGCCACCTTATCTGCGGGTATCAGCGCCCTGTGGGGGCCGCTGCACGGCGGGGCCAACCAGGCAGTGATCCACATGCTGGAGCAGATCCAGAAGGACGGCATGACCATTGAACAATGCATTGCAAGGGCCAGGACAAAAAATGATCCCTTCCGGCTCTATGGGGTTCGGGCACCGGCATATATACTACGATCACCCGGGGAAGGATCATGAAAAAAATGTGTGACATTGTGCTTGCCAAGGTCAAGCGGCATGACCCGCTGCTGGATATCGGCCGGCAGCTGGAAGAGGCTGCTCTGGAAGATGCCTATTTCCAGGACAAACATCTCTATCCCAATGTGGATTTTTATGCCGGAATTGTACCGCGGGCCCTGGGAATTCCCACCAATATGTTCACGGTGATGTTCGTGCTCGGCCGGCTTCCGGGCTGGATCGCCCAGTGGAAGGAGGATGTGGCAGATCCGGAAACGGAATTTTCCCGGCCCCGGCAGATTTACATGGGCAATACCATCAGCGACTATCTCCCATTTGAACAGCGCAAAGGTGAAAATGGGCAGGGAAGTCGGATAACAGGAAACTCTCCTTGGTGTTCATGACGGAAATCATCGCCCACAGAGGGGCCAGGAGCCTGGCCCCGGAAAACACCCTGGCTGCCGCGAAAACAGCCTGGCAATCAGGAGCACACCGCTGGGAAACTGACATCCAGGTCACCCGGGACGGACATCTGGTCCTGTTTCATGATGCCGGTCTTCTGCGGCTGCACCAATGCAAAAATCCGGTTTACACATCTGCGCTCAGATGACCGCAGAAATTTTTTGGCCGTCATAATTCACCCTGGCACAACTCAAAGAACTGGACGCCGGATCCTGGTTTGAAAAAACAGATCCGTCTCCACCATTCAAAAGGGGTATGTCACACAAAAAGAGCTTGCCGGATTCGTGGCGGAAAAAATCCCCACCCGGAAGAGGGGCTTTTGCTCACAAAATCGCTGGACTGGCAGATCAACCTGGAACTCAAGGACCATGGCACGGATCCGGTTCGTTTTCATACCGTTGACACCACATTGGCTGCTGTTGATGCCGCAGCAATACCTGTCGGACAGGTGGTGATTTCCTCCTTCAACCATGACTGGCTGGACCGGGTAAGGCGGTTGCGGCCCGATATTCATGTTCAGGCCCTGGTGGGAGAATCTGCCGATGATATGAGAAATTTCACGCCCGGCAGGTTCTCAGCCTACAATATCAATGCCGACCTTGTGGCACATCCTCTTCGTGCAACATCTTGTGAATCAGGGCTTTAAAGTCAACCTTTTCACAGTCAATGATCCCGACACCGCAGCCATGTTCATTCAGGCCGGTACCAAAGGGATCATCACGGATTTTCCCCAGTTGTTAACCTAAGTTTTGGGCCCCACCTCCCTGGGATACCCTGATCCAGATCCAAAAAAACGAAAGGACATGGTCTGATGAATTTTATGCCAGGGTTATTGCACTGTATGAAAACAGGCTCTCTTCACATGGCGCGTTTCATACCAGGATATTTCAAACGAAACTGGGGGTGTGATCTGGTGATGCCTGACTGCCTGGTGCCATATTTACAGACCATTGCCTGGCAATGGTTTCAATGTGATCTTGTGACCATGTTGTTGCTGCTGCTCAACCACAGAAAATTTTTCCATGTCGGATGCAAGCACCTTTGCACAAAAGATTCCCGGAATTCTGTTCCCTGGAAGGCTTTGCCAGAGACTGATGGTACAGATATTTTTGCGGATCTCGCCCATTCATAAACAGCGCACCGTGATTGCACAAGAGACAGTATCTGTTTTTCTATTACAGGCGCCAATGATGCAATTTCATTTTCAAGGGCATCCTTTTTCGTGTTGTGGTTTTTTTTTCCTGTTCAATTCTTTTAATTCGATAATGGCATTTTCCATTCTCTTTTCAAAATTTTTGGCAAGCGTGGAAATATTTTTTTCATTGGCTGCCTTGGTGTCGATTTTATCCTTTTCTTTTTCAAGAATTCTTTTTTGTACTTTGCTCTGTCATGGAATAGTTTCATTTCAACCATTTTTTGAAATGTTTTTTTCATCATATGATCCTGTTCCTGGTGTTGTGTTTTCAGGTCGTCCAGTTTTTCTTTGATACGCAGTATCTTTTGCTGGATGGTGCATCCGAGCATAACGATATGATGCTCTGCTCCGGAAGCAATGATACAGGAACGGGTTCTTTGGCTTCCAACACCTTGAGAACGACACCTTTTCGTGGCATAAATATTGGACGAAACAACCCGGCACTGACCTGCGTCAACTTTTCCGCTGCAGCGGATAACAGAATCAATGATTTCATTTTTGATATAAATATTGCCAAATGTTTCAACGCGGCAATTATGAAGATACTGGGCATATATATCCCCCTGGTTCGGATGATTGTATCGGTGATACCCACGGCAACAGTTATGTCTTTTACAGCGTCAATTTCTGCGTCCCGGATTTCCCTGGCAGTTATGTGACCCGCAGTAACCGGATAAGCACCGTAGAGTATACCGTATATGGACAAATCTGCACAGGGTTCAAAGGGCCGTACTCAGGTCTGCATCTTCCAGTACACTGATTTTGGGATGAACAAACATTTTGCGCTCCACGGACAGGCCGGGAGCCCCGGTTTTTGCCGCCACCACGCCCAGACCATCACGGGCGGGCCTGTGTATTTCCGCCGCAATGGAAGTAAAATCCGCGCCCCGGTTTTGATGGCTTTTTTTTCCGAACACATCGGTTTTCAGATAGGTATCAGGACCGGATGTCTGGGTCATCAACACCTGGCCCTTGCGTTTTTCTCCGGAGTCTGTCAGCTCTGTTTCAAGAAAACATTTGGCCTGGTGTGTTGCAACAGGTCTGTGGAAAAGTCGGTTTTGGCGGCAATAAATTGTAGATCTTGTATTGCCAGATGCGTCTGGAGCAGGGGATCCGGTATATATGCCATGGGTGATGCCGCTGGATACGAGGGCCTGTTTGAGTGCTACAAGGCTGGTGGCTGCCATGTCTTCTTTTGCAATGATCACGCTGGCTTCGGTTTTGTCCTGGCTGATCTGAACCTGTATGTGGAGGGAAACGATTCCCGGTCATTGCGCTGGAGCCGGTTCTGTTCCATCACCACCATTTGTTTTTCAGCCTGGGTCAGCATTCCCATATCCACCATGATATCACCGAGGTGTTTCAGGGACGTGGCCTGCTTCAAAGGCCTCTTCCTGGGCTTTACCGGCAATGGCCACATCCAGCTGAGTTGCCAGTTTTTTTCGATCACGGCAGCAGCAAACTCCCTGTCCAGAGCCTTGATTTGTAAAAATTGCTGTTCGTATTCGGACAAGAGGGGAAGGGTTTTGTTTTTTTGATCCTGGCCTGATGTCTTGTGGTGTGCCGAAGAATAGATCTGATTGCTCTGGTGCTCTGAAAAAGGTCTGTTCTTTTAATATCTGCTGCTTTTGTTCGGGGACGACCCCTGCTGCCTCCAGAATATCCCCCGATCAGTATTTTGACCTTGGCCCGGCGGAACTCATTTTCCTGATGTTCCATGGCTTTGCGGACATCTTCATGGGTGGCGAATCCTTTTGCAACGGCAATTTTACCAAATTTTTCTCCCAGATGTTCGATGATATGGTATTCCTGGATCAGCTGGAGCAGTCCGATTTGGTACTGGGTGGCAAAATCCCTGACCCAAAGCAGATCGGCATAATCCGGCGGCGGCTTTTGTTTTTGCCGTAACGTATACAACGCTGTTATCTGCCGGTATTGTTCTTGTTGAATGGTGCCATACTCCAAAGCAATGCTGGCAAGAGAGGGGATATTGCTAATTTCGGTCACAGGTTATCTTTTCCCATAAATAGTTAAGGCAAATGTTTCATATAAATAGAATAAATAATCTGTGGTGGAATGTAAATGATAAGATTCCGATCGCTGGTATTGATTTATCGGATGATACCCAGGTCCAGATACCTTTCCATATGCGCTTTCAGCCGGTCATAGTCTTCTGTCTTTTTCCGCCGCCGATGTCTGTTTCAATCACCGGTACAGGATCAAGACCGATCATTGAAAGCCATTTTTCGGTAATGGGGCCTGCATCAAAAAATCCATGGATATAGGTACCGGCCACCTGACCGCTGGATTCCATGCATCCGTCTGTCTCTGCTACGGCAACCGTGTTTCTGGACAGATATGGACAAATGGCGTGCCGGCTGTCAAACGGGTGGCCCCCATGTGTATTTCATAACCCCTTCCTTTTTTCCGTCCCATTCAAATTCGCTCAAGGTGGTGGTTTTGGGAGATTTCAAAATGGTTTCCACCGGCAGCAATCCCAGCCCTCGGGTCCTGCCGGGGGCGCCTTCCAGTCCTTCCGGATCTTCCACAAAATGCCCCAGCATCTGGTATCCCCCGCAGATTCCCAAAATATGGCCACCATTTCGAAGATATGATTTCAAGGCCTTTTCAAACCGGTCTGTCACCCATTGAAGATCTTTTCTGGTATTTTTGGTTCCTGGAATGATGACCGCATCAAATCTGTCCAGTTCTTCCGGTACGTCGATAAAAATGGTTTGCAACGCTTTTATTCTGGCAAGGGCATGAAAGTCTGTAAAATTGGCTATATGGGGCAGGCGCAAAATGGCAACTGTCGGTAATTTTTTATTTAACATTTTGAAATCATTGTATTTTTCAATTTCAACCGAATCTTCTGCATCAATTGTAAAATGGGAATACCAGGGCAATACCCCCAGTACTTTTTTGCCGGTTTCGCGTTCAATCCATTCCACACCTTCTGCAAACAAGGCAATGTCGCCCCTGAAACGATTGATAATAATGCCTTTTACCATGTCTTTGTAGTGATCCGGCAGACAGGCCAGCGTACCGATAATCTGGGCGAAAACACCGCCCCGGCGGATGTCGGCCGTTAAAATCACATGGGCATGTGCATACTGGGCCATGGGAAAATTAACGATATCCGTATCCATGAGATTCACTTCTGCACAGGAACCGGCCCCTTCTATGACAATACGGTCAAATCTGGCAGACAATTGGTCAAATGCCTGGCAGGCTTTCTCAAAATAAAACGCTTTGTGGCGGTGATAATCCATGGCAGTGTGGTTGCCGTGGACCGTTCCGTTCAGGACCATCTGGGATTGTTTGTCTCCAAAAGGCTTTAAAAGAATGGGATTCATCTGTACATGGGGCGCGATGCGGGCGGCTTCTGCCTGGACAATCTGGGCCCTGCCCATTTCCAGACCCTCCGGTGTAATACCTGAATTGTTGGACATGTTCTGGGCCTTGAAGGGCGCCACCTTTTGTCCTGGCGTCTGCCAGGTATCGACAGATACCGGCTGCCACTATGCTTTTACCCACATCTGATCCCGTGCCCAGCACGGCAATATGCGGCTTTTTCATTTTTCAATACCTTTTCGGGCGGTTACACCCTGTTGAAAATAGTGTTTGATGTCCCGCATTTCAGTGACCAGATCTGCACGGTCCACCACAGATGGAAGGGCTCCCCTGCCGGTGATCACCAGTTCTACGGTATCGGGTTTTTGGTCAATAAGATCCAGCAGTTCCGCCTCTGAAATAAGATTGCAGGTCACTGCCACATTGCCTTCATCCACGATGACCAGGTCATATGTACCCGTTGCCAGAATGTCACATAACCTGGCATACCCGTTACGGGCAGCGGTTTTTTCTTTGTTTGAGGGAGCGCCTTTGACAAATTTTCCCATGCCGGCATCGTTCCACCGTGACATTCTCGAAACCTGGCCAACGCCTTTATTTCAGAATAATTTCCCTGCTTGAGAAACTGGCCCACAAAAACGTGCAATCCTGCCCCGGCACCCCGAAGGGCCTAGCCCCAGGCTCTGCAGTTGTTTCTGCCTTTGCCGTCTCCCGTGTAAACTTGCACATATCCTTTCATGTCGGCCTCCCTCACGGTTTTGCTGCCGAAGCTGTCGGTGAAACAGCATACTTGCCGGTGATACCCCCTGGGCGTGTATATAAAGTCCATATAATGCACTGATGCACTGGACCCGATGAACAATACCGTCGGCATGCCCACATCCGCCCTGTGCAGCGAATCCAGGCGGGTGAATTCGATTTTCTGGTTATCGCGCATGGCCCCTGTGACAACTGCAACCGGTGTGCCGCCTTTCCGGTATTTCAGGATCAGCTCCTGGCGCGCGCTGCAGCCGCCAGCTCCCGCCTTTTGCTTTTGGGATTGTACAGGACGATGACAAAGTCCGCCACTGGCAGCGCTGGTCACACGCTGCTCGATAACTTCCCAGTTTGTCAGAAGGTCACTTAATGAAACAGCTAGCAAAATCATGGGTCAAGGGAGCACCGGCAAGGGCAGCACCGGCCGCAAGGGCTGGGATTCCCGGCACGATTTCCAGTTCCAGCCAGGGGTGGGCCGCCGGGTTCCGCCTTTTGTCCACAGGGCCTGGATATCTGCACGTTCTTTCGGCGGCAGATTTCAAAGACCAGTCCTGCCATGGCATATATGCCGGGGTCTCCACCGGAAACCAGGGCACAGGACCGGCCGGCATAACGCTTCCTGGATGGCCCGTTCCACCCGGTCCACCTCTTTCATCATACCGGTGGAAATGATTTTTTGGTCTGTCACCGAGTTCCTGGATCCAAGCAATGTAGGTGGTATATCCGGCAAGACACCCCGCTGCGGCAATAACCTCCATGGCCCTTTGGGACATGTGTTTCACATGGCCCGGCCCGGTACCTACAACAAAGAGCCGGTTTTGTGAAGGGCCGCAGCCAGGGTTGCACATCCTGGTTTTTCTTCTTGGAAGGATCAGGGTGCCGTTGTTGGATGCCAGTATTGCTGCTGCTTCGCATACGCTTTTTACTCCTAAACGTTTTTCAACCATTCTGGACGGGGTCTGGATGGTTTCTACCTGATGAAAGTGCAGTTTTGTCATAAAACCGCACAGGAATGTGTACACGTGCTGCCAGTGCCAGAATGCCGGCCTCATCTCGTTTTACATCTGTTGTGGCAAGTGCTGCAACTCGCGTGTTCGCTGATGCCGGCGGTTTCCAGGGTTGTTGCTGAAAAAGTTGTGGATCATTTCAAACGAGGGCGTTTCCGGTCGCATCCGATGCCCACCACCAGAACCCTGGGCCGCAGCACCAGGTGTTTCACGTGAAACTGTTCTCCGTTTCCAGTCGTACATCACGGTCGGCCCCTGTTGGGCGGTATGGTCAATCAGATCCCGGGGAATCCAGGGACCAAGCAGACGTAACGGGTCCAACGGACGGATCTGGCAGTGCTCCGAGAAATGCCACGTCGACGACTTTGATGGCCTCAGGGCTTTCGATGAACATCCCCAGATTTTCAGCCAGCAGATCTATGGCCGGCAGTTGGTTTACATCCGTTGCCGTGGTAATCACCGGATCCGCCTTGAGCAATCTGGCGATCGTGCCGGGTATAGTCGTTGGCCTGCCCGATATGTCCGGATAACAGGCTGATGGCATGCAGCCCCTTGTCATCAAGGACCACCACGGCAGGATCCGTAAGTTTTGACACCAGCAGCGGTGCCAGTATCCTCACGGCAATACCGGTTGAAAAAATAAACACATGGCAGTCATAGGCGTGGAACTGTTCTGAAACCGCTTCCGACAGTCGGTGAAATATCACAATATTGTCATCTACTGGGTGCGTTTTTACGCATACTGCCGGTTTTAGGTTCAACAGCACCAGCAGCAGGAAAAGGACCATCAGCTGTTGCTGTAGTTGAAGCAGCTGATAGTTGCGTAGGATCGTCTTTCTCCAGACGTGAACTGATGAACAACCGGGCCTGTTTCAAATGGCAGCAAAGTTTTTCCCCCAGCAGTTTTCCATCTGGGGCCCAGTGCCCAGACAGCCATAGAAGCATTGGCCGGCATATTATCGGGCACTGGTGCGATAGCCATGGGAAAACCCGGGAATCATACAATTTGGATACGACTCTGGTCCTGATGCTTCATACAGGCCTCCACCGCTTTGCCCACAATGATGAGGGCATGGCGGGTAATGTCGTTTTCCCGGCAGGTCCGGTCAAGCTCCTTTATCCTGCAGGGATAATTTTTTCTTCCGGACTGACTGACCTTGTAGGCAATGGCGCATGCAGGCATTTTCGCCGTAAAATGGGTTTGCAGAATTTTTTTGCACTTTTAGAGGCATGTCCCATGCTCAGATAAATGGCCACTGGATGCCTGGTGGGCAGCCAGTTTTTCCAGATTTTCCGCATCCGGGACAGGGGTCCGTCCGGAAGTCCGGGGTCAAAATCAGGGTCTGTGCTATCTCCCGCAGGGTGTATTCCATATGCATGGCGGCAGCCGCTGCAAAGCTGTGGTGACACCCGGAAAATGACTGTAAACGCAATGTTTTCTTTTTCCAGTTCCCGGATCTGTTCAAAAATGGCACCATACAGGAAGGATCGCCGGTACTAAAGACGGACCACCCGTCTTTCCCGCCTGGTAATAGGTGCGGATGGTGTCAGAATTTGTACAAGGGTCATGCCGGCGCTGGAAACGGTCGGGTCCTGCGCCCTTTCCAGCAGAGCACTGCCTCGGGTACCAGGGACCCGGCATAGTCACGATATCAGCCCTGGCCAGGGCTTTCATCGCTTTGACCGGGATCAGGTCGGGATGGTCCCGGCACTGCAAAAATGACAGGGTAAAAAGAGGATTCATGAAAAAATCCTTATGACGTGGGTTTGGTGCCCAAAATGATCCACACCGGGTTTAACGATTGGAGCCGGTCCCGAAGGCATGCTCCTGGAACGTGATATCTGCACCTGCACCATCTCGGGAGGACTGTTTCCTGTCCAGACAGGTAAAGGCCCGCTCCATGTTTCTGGATCACCACTGTGTTAATCACGATGATACCGGTTTCCATGAAGATGTTCACAGGCGGCATCCAGAACAGCGCCAACAACTTTGCCGCCCCCGACAAAAATTCGTTGTGGGGCAGGGTTTCTATGCCATCGGGAAAATCCAGGGGCATCACCTGGACATTGGAACATGTAAATTTTTTGACATTACCGGGTATATCGGTACGGTCTTTGTTTTTTTTAAACGGCACACTGCCCGGGATCGATGCTGCTTCAACGCCGATCAGTCCGGAGCCTGATCCAATATCCCACAGTACATGGTCGTTTTCAATCGAGTCCAACCTGGTAAGAACATGTCTGGATCTCGGATTTGGTAATCAAACCATTGACGTGGTGAAACCGGGTATCATCCATGCCCGGATGGATTTCATGCGAAATATTTGTTTTGACATCGGGTCTCCAGTCTTCTGATCCCACGCCAGGGTGTTCACGCGGAACATTTGTCACCATATTCCCATTTTTAAAGTAATCACCATATTGGGTGGTAAGGAGGCGCCATTGCATCGGACACGGCATCAAACCAGGTGATTTTGGTGTTGGGTATATCCATATTTTCCAGAACGCAGAACCGGAATCCAACCACCCTGCATCCATGAGATTTCGGCGATAAAGCCGGATCTTCTTTTCAAGCTCGTTAAAAAGGCGATTTTGTTTTCAATGGCCAGGCCGGCAATGAAAAATCCCGTACCGTGTTGCTGTGAAGAATTATGCAGACGGGCATCATGCCAGGGTTCTTGAATGGCGGCAAAGTGGCTTAAACACAGCAGATATTGGGATATATCCGTATATATTTTTTGTTGATATGTTTCAGCAGTGTGGAACCGATGCCATAGAACAAAGGGTTGTATGCCAGCACAACCACCTGCTTATCGATCATCCACTCTTTTATCTTTTGAATGACTACATCGATATGCCGGTCAATGACAAGGGTTTCTCCTGTGTGATCAGCAAACAGCTGCAAGAGGCGTTCACCTTCGATGAGCACATGCGCGTTCTCAATGATATCCAGGTGCTGTGGGTTATATTCTTTGCCGCAATGCCGATAATGTGTATGGGGTTCATCATACCACCAGATAATATAAGGTTCAATAAGATAATACTGATACTCTGAAGGCCTGGCCGGATAATAGCAGCTGCAGCCCGATTTTGGGAGAAAAAATTCCCAGGTACCTGGGAAAGCTGGTGGCGAAGTGCCCGAATGGGAAAAGCCAGCACATTGCCCAGCAAAAGGGCCAGCACTGTCTGTTTAATGGTCAGTACACCGGCACTCCACGAGTGCTGGCAGGCGGCAAAACCTGACGTGAATTCAGCGGCAAAGCTTAAAATTACCACGAAAGATCCACAGGCATCAGGCTGAGGGCCACATGCCTTGAAAGGGCGGTATTGACCAGTTCTAAAAATACCGTTCCAGTACAAAAAAAACAAATAATGCAGCGTGTATGGGCAGCACCCAAATAAAGATATTGACCAAGCGGCCTGGAAGGCGGTTTTTGATGGCAATGATGATATCGGACAGCGATTTTTTTTGCGGTGAAGGTAATGTTTCGGGTGGAATGGTATCTGGTGCAAACCCATTGTTTTTCAGAATATACGGCTAAACAGCAAAAAGGCAATGGTTCTTATCAGAACAGCCAGAAATGTGAGCAGAAAATACAACCCACCTGGCGGACATGGTCAGGGCAGAACAATGAATACCTGTGTCTGTGGGAAGATGAAGGAAATGGTGGAAATGGTCGATAATTGGACAAGAGAATTGGGTCTTTGAAATTTTGGCCTGGTCGTAAAATTCAGCCAGCATGGCGTTGGCAGCAGCACCGGAAAAAAAAGCGGTTGTAAAGGCGGTGCTGCAAAGGTCGCCCATGCGGGAAAAACGAAAGAAGGGACGGGCAACCACTGCCACCTGCCGGGTCCAGCCAAACCCCTCAATGACCTGGCCTGCTGCAAGTCCGATAATGATAAAACAAATGAGACGTCCAAGGGGAAAGGCCAGCCGGTTCACCAGGGTATCAATGGTAACGGGAGAAAAGAACAGATCGCTTACAACCGGCAGCAAAGCGGAAAGGGCGGCGGATATAATACGGCAGTCGGAGTCTGATGGGTTGTTGTTTCATTTTGAGGCCAGAATAAGGGTCCAGTAATCAGGGTCCCTGGTTTCAAGGTCATCCAGATTATCAAAAATTTTTCTTTTTCACGGCCGCAATGGGAAACAGCGACTCCCCTTTTCGCGCATGCCGGCTTCTTTTAAAGCGGAATTGATGTCTTTGATATTTTTATAGGCCTTGACAATGGCAATATTTTCCACCTGGTGTATATTGCGGATCTGGCTGCCGCCAAACGCACCGGCAGTGACCAGCAAAGATTCTTCTCCTTCCACCAGTATCCGGTTCGAGACGCGCTGAACAATGCTGCATGAAAAGAGGTAATGCCGGGGATGGTTTCGATTTGCAGCCTTTGGCATGACCTGTTTCATTTTTTTGAGAATATATCCAAAGGTGGAATAGGTAATGGGGTCTCCTAAGGTCAGAAAAACCACGGTAAGACCTTTTTCCAGGCATTGTGCGATTTCTTTGGTGTTGTTTGTCCAGGCGTTTTCTACCTGGGTCTCCTCTTTGGTCATGGGAAATCTCAGGGTTTTTATGCTGGTAGCTGCCGAAATATAAGGGCCTGCGATTCTCCACGGCCAGGCTGTAGCTGTTTTTGCTTGGAGGCGGCCGTAAAAATAAGGCATACCGCTTCTTTTATCACGCGGAACAGTCGCTTTTACCGTGATCAGTTCAGGGTCTCCTGGGTCCAACACTAAATCCTGGATACAATTTGCCAGTTTTTTCCATTATAAGTCCTTTTCCATTGTTGCGAAAATTTTTGGGTACAGCAGGTTGCCAATGACCAAGATTCCTTGTAACAGCCTGGGCACCGGCCGGGAGACAATATTTTCATCTACCAGGTATACCTGGTTGTTTTTGACTGCCTTTAGAATGTGAAATCCGGGGCTCATGGAGAACCCGCTCAATGGTAACCGGGTTCATGATGCCTTTCTGGGCCAGATGACGCGTTGATCTCATCGGGCCTTTGCAAAGAATTTCTTTCTTTGCTGTAATTGGCGATATTGGTGTTTCTGGAGGATGGGGCATCCGCCGCTGCATTGATGCCGCCTGCGCATTCCAGGGCATAAATGGCCATGGAACCATGGGTGAATGTTTTCATGCGGGTATGGATGGCCTCAAAATACACTTTTGCGATCCTGTTTCGGCGGAAGAAAAGAGGTAATCACACCGACGTTCTTTTGAAAATCAGCCACCAGCTGTTCAGCCCTTTCAAGAGTTCCGGTGAGCCGGCCCAGATCCTCCAGTAAGCAAACATGCCGGTGACGTCAGCCGGCTGCAAAGACACTACCGTGATACCGTACCGCTCCAGCTGGCGCACAAAATTGGGATATCCATTGTCGATCATGGGCCGAATCAATACCAGATCCGGCCGTGCTGCCACAAATTTTTCCGCGTCATCATGAAAGGAAAATGTATTTTTGTCCTTCACCCGGGGCGGAAATCTGTCATTCACAGACACCCCGATTATTTCAGATTCCAGGCCCAGGTGGAAAAGATTTTCCGTATGGGCCCCGTAAAGGGAGATGATCCGTGTAAACGGCTGTTTCACATGAATCTCCCGCCCTTATCGATCCACGATGACCGGGGTGTTCGCAACAACATATCCCGGCCCAAGACATTTGCAAACACCAGGAACAACACCAGGTGTCTGAACAGCACCATAGGATTATGCCGGTTTAAAATAGACCTGTAAGGCCTGGACATAGTCATTGTATTCCACCTTGGATGTGACATTAAACACAGTTTCAATATTGTTTTGGGTCAACACCTGTTGGGTATCGCCCATGGCAGCTATCCTGCCTTGTTTTAAAAAAGCATCTCATGGGAAAACCCGGCAGCCAGGTTTACGTCATGGGGTACGGCAATGACGGTTTTGTGTTGTTTTTGAACGGCGGTTTTCCACAAGACCCAGCAAATGAAAACTGCTGGTGGATGTCCATATTGGAAAACGCTTCATCCAGCAGCATCACCGGCGTATCCTGGCACAGGGCCCTGGCAAATACGCAGCGCTGTTTTTCTCCGCCGGACAATTCAGTAATATGCCGGTGTGCCAGATGGGAAATGCCGGTCATGTCCATGACCCGGGCCGCCAGTTTTATATCTTCCTGTGATGGCCGGGAAAACCGGTCAACATGGGGGTGACGTCCCATCATGACCATCCTCCTCCACCAGGAAAGGAAAGTTTACTTCATAACTCTGGGACACCAGGGAAATGGTCTGGCAGTCGTCTCGTCTGGAAAGGGTATGCTGCTGGCCTGTCTTCCAGCAAAATCCGGCAGATTCCCGATTTCGAAATCCGCAGATCAGATAAGAAGTGTGGTTTTGCCGCTGCCATTGGGTCCTAAAACCGCATAGAATCTGCCGGGAGTAAACCGACAGGTCACATCTTTGAGAATCGGCGTTTCCCCGTGAAAAAAGTGAATATGTTCCATGCAGATGTCCATAATACTGTTACATGCGGCTTTTTTTGAAAATCCAGCAAAAAACCGGGCCGCCGATGAGGGCAGTCAATACACCGATGGGAATTTCATGGGGCAGCACGGCCCGGGTAATGGTATCTGCCCACAAAAGGAGTGTGGCACCGGCCAGCATGGAAACCGGCAGCAGCTTTCTATTGTCCGGGCCGGTGACAAACCGTATCATATGGGGCACCAGCAGGCCCACAAACCCGATGATACCGGATATGGCCAGCACTGACCGCCGCCAGCATGGAACCGGTGATCAACAGGATCAGGGTGATTTTTTCAGATCAACCCCCAAACTTATGGCGGATGATCTCTCATGGAAATCAGATTCAAATCCCTGGCAAAGAAGACGACACACAAATCCCAGGTAGTCAAAAACACAAACACAAGCAGAAACTGGGGCCAGGTTCTGGAGGCAAAGCTGCCCATGAGCCAGAAAATAATAACAGAGACCTGTTCATCGGCAATGAATTTTAAAAAGCTGATACCGGCCGATCAAATCGCGGCAACGATGATCCCGGACAGGATCAGGTTGTTTGAAGAAACCCCCGGCAGGGCCATCCGGGGAATAAGACAAAACAACACAAGGAACAGGGTGGCACATGCCCCTGCAAAGGCAAACCCGCAAGACACACCAGGGCGGCTGATAAATTGAAAGAATGGCAATGCTCGCTCCAAAGGCAGCGCCGGCAGACACCCCAGGGTATAAGGGTCGGCCAGGGGATTGAGTAAAATGCCCTGGAAAGCACCCCTGAAACAGCCAGGGCAGCGCCTTACTCCACGCACAGGTTAAAATTCTGGGCAGCCGGATATCAAAGAGAACGGTTTCAAAGGTTTCCATCATGGATGGCGCATCACCGCCGGCAGCCGAAACTTTTCCCAGAATGATTTTCAAAATATCCAGGATGGGAATATCCATATATCCCATGGACAGGGACACCAGAATGGATGCCGAAAGCAAAAGGGAAAACAGGACCACCAGAAACCCTGTTTTCCCTTTGGGCATGGCAACCGATATGCTGGAGAACATGGTAGCACCCTTGTTGTTAAGGCATTAAAAAACCCATACCAGCCAAGGCTGATATGGGAACCGTTTTTATCCTCATAACGTTGATCTACCCAAGTCCTCGCAAGCAACCGATCAACTGTTCAGGCAGGTTTTCTGACTTCCGGATCAATTTACCAGCCACTCCTTCCCGATGTTTTCCAGTCAGTGGTTGTGCGGCGTTCGTCCCCGGCTACAGCGGCAGGGTCCGTTCCTGATTTTCACGGTCCCCCTAACATCCGTCGGCAGCACCTGAAACGATAGCCCACCTTACCTGCTTGACTTGCTCGTGTCAAGGATAAAATCAGGATCGGAGTGCAGCCGGAACTGTCTGTATATATTGAGGTCTTACGCCGACACCTGTCCGCATGCTGCCGCACATATTCATAAAGGATGATTTTCATCATCTGCCTGATTTTATGGGGGCCTGACATGGATATTTCTCCTGATTTCTTGGGCCTTGCTCCCGGGCAGGGAAACCGTTACAATGGCCGGCAGATTCTCGGATTGTCCAAAGGAGATTGATATGAACGTGATCATCCATTCACGTGTTGTGCCTTTAGGGGTGGGGCTCTCGGTTTTCAAAATATGTGGCCGCCTGCCATGAGCACCTCCACCCAACCAGCAGGCCCGGCCGGCCAGCTGCACGCCGATGGCACCAATATCCAGGGAGAATAATGGGACGCGGTGTTCCAGGCGGTTAGAACGATGCCGTGAAAAAATCCGTGCCCCCATCGGTGCCCCCAGAATCCCGCCACCACCATCAAGGTCGGCACCCGGACCCGACCGGGAACAGACCAGGGGCGGCAACAAGGTCAACAGTGTGAAGGAAAAACTGGGTTAGCTACATTGGCGTATTGGCCGCAAGGACCTGAATGATCTCGTGACGAATTTTTGCCCGGGCATCTTTTGCCTTCAGGGGCTACACCCGCCGGCACCGGCATGACCCCCGCCGCCGTAACGTGCCAGCAGGTGCCCCACATTCACCCGGCAGTTGCGGTACTGAGATGACGTGCGCCGATGTTCACCAGCACATGGGTCCTTTCCGGTTCGGCGTACCGCAGTTTGACACTGGCAACCGTCTCGGGAACAGGCAATAGATCGGACAACCGGTTTCCCCAAGGAATCGTATCCAGTCCCCTGAAATCAGTGATGGAAACCAGGCCATGGACCCGGGTATATTCCTTTAGATAACCTGAATACGCCTTGTTTTCCTGGATAACGATATCACACCGTTCCCTGACCAGGGGGTCAGCCATGACGGTCCCTATATCCCGGGTCCTCAGCATCGCCACCAGATGATTCCAATAGGCCTTATCGGTGTTGTCCCGGTTCTTGATGGTCAGTGGACAGCAAAAGACTGGGGACAACCTTCCGCATGCAGCACCTGATCCCTGGTCAGATCGGCTGAATCGATGATATCCGTGTGAAAAACCAGATCATCAAACCGGTTGTCCAGATGGCCGGATGCCTCATGATCGGATGGGACTGACGCCGGCGGCCGAAGGGACGTATCTCATCGGCACCTTCGAACTGCCTGTTCCGGCTCCGTTGGAAACATGGTGATCAAACCACGGAGAACACCCGGGGTCATGGGGCAGGTTGGGGGCAGGGATGTCCCCGTCCCGGATGCGATGCTTTTTTTCTGGCACTTCTATTGGGTTCCACCCAGTAAAATATCAGTTTCAATATGCAACGCTTCAGCGTCAGCAGCACTCGCAGACGATACCGTCGGAATCAGGCCGGGTTACAATTCTCATGGGAAAATCCTGGTTACCATGCAGGAATATACATGGATAATGCAAACTTTTCATAACGAGAGATAGGGGATAAATCATTTTTGACAAATTTTCAAGAATCAACGCGAAACGGCACGCCCGAATGGTAATGATGAAAATCAAAAAAAACTGGACAGATAACCCCATGCTCCCCGAAAAAACGATCTCTACTCCATTGCAGGATCAGCAGAAAATGGCACATATACTGCACAGCTTAAAATCAGACGATCGGTGTTCACCTGTCATCTGTCCCATGCCGCTTCCATTGCAGCTGCCAAAGAATTTATCTCAAAGATATCCAAAGAAAACAAAACCGCCACCCACAACTGCTGGGCCTATATTGTGGGAGATGCCCCAAAGATATCACAGCTCAGATGCAGGAAGAAACCTTCGAACACGCAGAAAAACCCATGCTCAATGCTGACAGCCCACAACATGACCCAGGTGGCGGCAGTGGTGACCGGGAGTATGGTGGCTTAAACCGGGCATCTGGGGATTGATCCAGGCGATTCATAACGGCTGGGCTACTCGCTGCCCTTGATGCCGCAAAAAGTTCGTTACGAAACTTTCGAAGACGGGGTTCAGGTCCCCTATGAATCCAATGATGCTTTTGTAAACCAGATCAGCCGGTTTGATGCGAAAATTACTGGTACCGACTATGGACAGATTCCATGAGTTACTGGTAAGAAAAGATTGAACGTCGGACTTTCAAAAAAAGAACTGACCCAATACAGGAATCAGGCATAGTAGTTTGTGATAAACTTTTTAAAACAACTGATTGACTGTCAGGATCAGGTTTGCGGCGATCCTCGCCGCTTCGCTTTTCTTTCTTCAGGAAGAAAATATTTGATAAACTTTTCAGTCCGTTTGTCATCTGTTTCACGACGGTCTTCTGTGGTACGCCGATCTTTGCTGTTTTCCAACAGAAAGAACCTCATCATCCCGCAAATCTGAGAATTGCCGCCCGGCTCCATTCTTTCCAGAAATGCATGCTGATAGATACCATCGGGAAACAAATTTTGTCAATTATTAAAATCAGGACATCAGGACAATTGTTCAAAAAACTGCAGATAATTCTTTTACATATCAATTGACAGGTGGTACTGATTTCTGTAGTTATACGTTATAAAATTGCACAGAAGCTGTATTTACCGGCTTTTGGTGTTTAAAATTGAAAAACCCTGATCAAATAATAAAATTGGCAAACTGCACCTTATATCCATATGGAGCGAATTTTTCATGAAAGATTATATTGCGTTTATTGAAGAAATGGTAGCAAAAGGAGGCCCTATTTCAGATATTTATGAATTTTCCGACTGGCTCACACAGGTTCACCAGGAAACAATAAATGACACATCCGGCACAAAAATGATCTTGATCTGCTGCGGAAAATGGAAGAATCACTTTCCATATTGACATATTCCAGGGTTTTGTTTTCAATAAGCCCCATGGTGATCCAGGAGATTATGAGATTTATTGAAAAAATTTATCTTGAGCACACATCCAAGGATCCGGAACTAAGAAAATGGGATCTGTTTTTCCAGTCTCAAAAAGCCCCCATGGCAGTAAGAAACAGAAAAATATTTCCTCTTGATCTTTTGCATGATCTCGATGACCAGAATGACACCGACAAAAGGGATATCGGAGATTGCCGCCAGCGGGCCTGGGCATACTTGTTCGATTTTTTTCACAAAAAAATGACAGCGGGTATTCGGTCGTAAAATGTGGAATTTGATCCGCTTGCCATCTCTTATGCAAAAAATCTGTGCAAAGATTTTTTGCATAAAGTTACCTTTCTTCATACAAATGCCTTCACTTTACCTCAGACAAAAAATACCGCATGATATGGTCAGCCGGATTATTTGACTACCTCAACGCAAAAAATTTATTTTCCTTTTAAACCATCTCATTCCCTTGCTTGGAGATGACGGGGAGAAATGGTCATCGGAAATTTTTCAAATAACAATCCGACCCAGGCCTATGGCAGAGTTATTGGAGATGGTGGTTCATTCACAGAACACCGGAACAACTTATTTCACTGGCCATGGCCTGCAATTTCAAGGAGGAATCAGATATCCACATAGGCCAGGAACCTGAAGGTGTGAAACTGTTTCTCCATTTGAAACGCGGGAAAGAATTCATTTCAAAGGGTTGAAAAAATGCCGCTGTTGCTGCTGATCAGATCTGGGGATATACCTATGAAAAGATGAACCATGGGATCTGATTTTAAAGACTGGCCCATTCCATCTTTAATCCTTCAGGCATGCAATCAAACTGTTGACCTTGTCCTTTCGCGATGAATCCGGTGCACTTGAAAAGTAATTTTTAGAAGATTACCATACAAAATATATCAATCAGGTAACAATATCCTTTTTATAGCCATCGTTTTTTATTCATTTTTTGGTATCCTTGATGCCCAGTTGATGCCGGAAATGAGAACAAGCTGTGGTTTATACGGTATGCCATTTTCTTTTCCTGTGACAACCCTGGTACTTTTGTTGTCATTTTCCGCCGCTACAAAAAATATGCAGCTTTCCCTTGCCTTTGTGGTTGTACTGGCCGATGGCATCTTTGTCACCATGATAATCATAGCCCCGCCACCCATAAACTATTCCTATTATGCCGGATTAATGCTGATTTTTATTTTCGGCTACTCATTCATACGGGCACGGTTCATCTGGGCAACCATATCAGGATGGTTTATTGTCATCTGTTATGAAATCGGTGCCACGGGTAACCAGTTCAACCCCTCTGCCCATTCCTCATTAACAACAATTTCTCTCTTTTTTATCAGCGCAAAGATCATCGGCATGTTTTTTGTGATTCCATTTAATATGCCGCCCGGAGAGATTTTTTTCTTGCCCGGCTTCTTGAAAGAATAACAGCAGAAACCCCATGAAGCCAACCAGCTGTTAGAGGACAGGGTAAGGGAACGAACAGAAATGCTGGCCCATGCCAACAAGGATCTCAAGGTGGAAATTGTTGAACGTAAACGGGTTGAACAGGAATTGCGCAAGATTCACAATGAACTGGAAACCCGGGTGGAGGAGCGGACCCAGGAGCTTAAAACCGCCAATATTGAACTCCAGAAAGCCAAGGAGGTGGCTGATGAATCCACCAAAGCCAAAAGCAGTTTCCTTGCAAACATAAGCCATGGTATCGTCTACTAACGCCATCATCGGTATGTCCGATCTTGCCAAAAATCCGAATCTCTCACCAAAGCAGAGACTGGAAAAATACGTTTCAATAAAGGTATCTTTGGCAAAATCCCTGCTTGGGATAATCAATGAAATCCTGGATTTTTCAAAAATCGTAACTGTAAACTGGATATTGAAAATATTCCTTCAGCTAAAGAAATTATAAATAATGTCACGGATCTCTTTATTGACGATCTGCGCAAAAAGCACCTGGAACTGATTATTGATATTGCACCGGATATTCCCGCTGAAATAATTGGTGATCCGTTACGGCTGCAGCAGGTGCTGGTAAATTTAACATCCAATGCAGTCAACTCCACGAAGGATATATTTGCATCACCATCAAGACCATTGCGGAAACTCGTATAGCACGTCACTTTGTATTTTGGTGTAAGACACAGGCATAGGCATTTATCCAAAAAACCAATAAACCTCTTTTTGAAGCCTTTGCCCAGAAATACAGCTCTACAAACTAGAAAATATGCAAAAACAGGCCGTGTACTGGCCATTGTGCATAAAATAATATCCATGATGCACGGCAAAATCACTGTTGAAAACATGCCCGCAAAGGAAGCCTTTTCTCTTTTTTGATCCGGCTGAAAAAAGGTCTTCCTGCAAAAGACAGACTCCAAAACTTCCATCCAGCCTGAAAGGGATAGGCAATACTGTGGCAGAGGCGAACCCATCCACACAGCATGTGTTAAACCAGATGCTTACCTCCTTTGAGTTTCACGCCCATATGGCAGATACTGCAGAAAAAGCATTGTCACTGCTTGCAGAACACGACTGATCCCAGCCGTTTGATCTGCTCATTGCCGATGCTTGGTCTGCCGGATGGATGGAAAAGCATTTGCTGAAGAGATCAAAAAAAAAGCCTTAACCAAAAAACCGCTTGTCATATTAAATGGGGCTGTGCCGGTGCCGGAAAAAACTTGCCGTCTTTATCTGGAAAATCCCCCTTTTTTTAGAGAAACCTGTAAGACCTTCCCATTTACTGGATACCATTATGGAGTCTTTCGGCACCAGGCTGTTTCTCATCCCAAACTCGATTTGCAAGATGTTTATAACTACGCATCCCACGCCAAAGTGCTGCTTGCGGAAGACAATCCCATCAACCAGATGGTGGCGGTTGAAATTCTCACCCTGGCCGGCATGCATGTTCCAGACAGCTGTCAACGGCCTTGAGGCCATGGGAAAAATGAAAAAGAAGATTTTGATGTTGTGTTGATGGATGTTCAGATGCCAGATGGATGGCCTGGAAGCAACTGCCAGAATCCGCAACGACCTTGGCAAAAAGATCTGCCCATCATCGCCATGACTGCCCATGCCATGCGGGGATGGCGAATGCATTGCAGCCGGCATGGATGACTATATTTCCAAGCCCATCAGCACAACAAACTTACAAGGTCCTTAAAAAATATATTCCGGGTACAGCTGTGGTTTCATATATCCGGAAATAAAAAAATCTTTGAGATTACAATAGCAACATGATGGCGAAAATGACCCCGTCGTTGTCGGGAATTGATCTTGGTGGAGGAATGACACGCATGGGCTGCAGCCAAGAAAGGTATACAGACATTCTGTGAAGATCTTCTGTCATGTTCTTGCAATGGTACCGGCCAAAATAAAAGACCTGGTTTGTCAGAGAATGAAACAGGCCCGGGAAGAAAACCTATTCCCTTAAGGGATCTGCGGTAAATCTTGCGGCAAAGGATCTTTTTGCCGCATCACAATCCCTTGAAAAAGCCATTGATGCCGAAGATACCGACCAGATAAACCATTATATTTTTCAGGTTGAACAACGATTTTCAGAAGTTACAAAATCCCTGAAAAAGCTTCAGGCAGGGACCCGGCCACAAAACGCTTTTCACCAGCCTGATCAAAAAAATTACCGGAAAATACGTACCTGCTTGAAAAACTGATACAGATTTGGCTGAATATGATCCTGCAGAATCAAAAATCACCTTTGACCGGTTCAAAGAATATATCAACAGCCATGTTCACGATACAAGTCTTGCAGATCTGTCACAAAAACTTGAAGTCCAGATAGGGATTTACCAGTTTGATGCTGCCAGACAGCTTATCAAATCATTTATTCAGAAATGGCTATCGTTTTTTATCAGATGCAACGGCTTGTTTGTCATCAACCGGTTTGGAAATAAACTCCTTTATCTTTTTCGCACTTCAGCTCTTTTAAAGGTTTGAATGGGTTTTCTGTTACGCCCCTTGCCACGTACCAGACCCAGATTCCGGCACAGGGCAAGAATCGTTTTGACAATTTCAATACTGCCGCCATCACGGTCCATGTCATTAATAAAGGACCGGTCAATTTTTATGCTGTCGATTTGAAAATCCCGGCATACAACACCCAACCTACCAAAATCATCCAGCAGCACATTGATTCCATGCTTTTTCAGGACAGCAAGTTTGACATCATGGATTTTGCATTTTTGGTTATAAGGCTTTGGTTATCTCAAGATTAAGGTATTGGGGTGAGAGCTGGCTTCTCTTCCAGGGTTTTGATAATAAATCCGGTCACCTCTCCATCCATGAACTGCTTGGTGGAGACATTGACATTCATGGTCAGGTTTTCACCACCCGGGTATTGTTTCATGCCATTGTTTCAACAGCCGGCATGCTTCCTGAATGACAAAACCGTCCCAAGGGAAGGATAAGATCGGTTTCTTCGGCAAGGGGGATAAACAGATTGGGATCGAGCACGCCCTTTACCGGCTACGCCATCTAACAAAAGGGCTTCAAAAAAGCCAAGCAGGTGCTCTTCAGAAACAGAAAGATGGTCAGAGAACAAAACAAGTTCATTATTAAAAATGGCATAGCGCAGCTCATTTTGCATTTTGATGGATTCAAGGGTCAAATTGCGGCATTTTCTGTTTAAAAATTCGAAACCTGCATTTTCCATTCTCCTTGGCACGGTACATGGGCAATGCCTGCATTCCTGGATGATGTTTTCAGCCCGGTCATATGATTTGTGTTCCAGTCACCACCCCGAGACTGGCACCTGATGGTGATTTCATTTCTTCTGATGAAAAAGCTCGATTTTCCAACGTTAAAAATACGTTCTGCGATGAAAAACACTGAACGCGGGCCGGGGTGAACTCTTCCAGCAGAACCGCGAATTCATCTCCGCCCATGCGTGCTATCGTATCCGTGGACCGGATGCACTGGCCGTATCTGGTCGGACAATCGTATCAGAAATTTATCTCCGGCCAGTTGCCCGATGCTGTCATCAACCGATTCGAAGTCCGTCCAGATCAACCATGAGAACAGCAAAAACTGGTAATCTTTTCTTCTTTCAGACCGTTCCAGAGACCGGGTCGATCTTTCCATGAGAAGAGACTCGTTTGGAACGCTTGCCAAGGGATCACGAAAAGACTGGTGCAGCATCTGGGCTTCAAATTTTTCCCTTCCTGAGATATCGTCGTATAAAATAAAAAGCCCTTCAATCTGGTTTTTAACAATGGCAGGATACCCCGAGGAACGCTCACTGCACTGAGATCGCCATTTTGTCGTGATCGATAGGTTTTCTTTGGTGATGGTTTTTCCGGCAAGAATGTTTTTATGAAATGTTCTCATCCTCTGCAATCATCTCTTCGGGCACAATCAGGTTTTTACTATACCTGCTTTTGATTTCATCTACCGCATATCCAAAAATGTTTTCAAACCCTTTGTTGGCTTCGACAACCTTTCCATCAGGCGCAACGATCATAATTGCCTGGGGAGAGTTCTCAAAAAGATGCAGAAAATATGCCCTCTGTTCACCCAGCGATTTTTGGACCTGAATACGTTCGTGTAATCTCCTCATGAAGCTTTTTGTGGGATTTTGATATTTCAACGGTAGCGTTCTTTGATGACCTCTTCAGATCGTCCCGTGGGAACTTGAGCCAGGATGTGAATCCTGGACTTTGTGCGTCCAGTATGACGCGACGAAGGTTCTGACAGATAATCCACTGCACCCAGCGCAAGGCCTTTCACCTCATCTTCTTCCTCTTTTTTTGCCGCCAGGAAGATGATCGGACGTTCCGGCGCAAATGATCATGTGATTTTCCAACTGCCGGCACACCGCATACCCGTCCATATCCGGCATCATGATATCAAGCAGGATTTCAGATCCGGACGAAGCAAGACACCGAAAGTTTCAGGGCATCTTCGCCATTGGTTGCACAGACCATTTTATAGTCGGACATCAGAATCTGGTGACCAGAACAGTAATATTGGTGGAGAATATCATCAACGATCAAATATTTTTCTTTTGCCTGAAATATCCATTGCATATTCCTTCTAACCATGATTTTGACGGTGTTAGCACAGTAAGTTCAACATCTATCCTGATAAGAACTTTGACCGGATAAAAGATCCTCATGGCATTTACCAGAACAGACAATCAAAATGTAGTTGACACAGGTATATTTTTCAGTACAATTTAATTTTTATTAATTATACTGAAACATTCACCCCAAAATGCAACCATAATACAGGCGTATGAAAACAAAACTGGGCGCTCTCTTACGGGCCATCCGCAATACCCGCAACTTTACCATCAAGGACGTGGCCGCCAAGGCAAAGGTCAGTTCCAGCCTTTTATCCCAGATCGAACGTAACAGAATTTCCCCTTCTCTGGATACATTGCTGCAGCTGCTCGATGTCTGATGGCGTGTCTCCTGATAAATTTTTCAGAGACGATGGAACCCAGTCCCAGGTGGAAATCATCCGGAAAAATGAACGCAAAATCCACAAGCGCAAGGGATTTTCCTATGAAAAACTCTGCGGTGAAAGCCAGTCCCGGGGGAACCATTCCTTTAATGCGTTTTTTCTGGAACTGGGGCCGGGCCAGGAACGGGGGGATGCAGAAGACGGCCACCTGGGAAGGGGAACTGGGGTATTGTCATATCCGCACCAGCCCAGCTGATTTACGGAGAAGAACAGCACCGGATCCAGGCCGGGGATTCGGTGCTGATTTCGATACCGATTCTCATCATCCGCAACACATCCGCACGCACTTTTTCAAGCCGATTGGGTGGTGACCCCGGCAGATGGGGAAGATTATTTTGGTGAAGAAACAGCCTGGAATCAGGAGAATTCCATGGAAAACAATTCGCGGAAAAATTTTCGAAACGAACCTCGCGGCCGCAGCCTTTTCCTTGGAGAAGCGGCAGCGGTATTGCGCCTGGACCGGGTTTTCCGCCATGAAATTACCACCCCCACCGCCATCCAGGATCTGAAGGCCCGGGCAAGGACCGGGTGTTTGACCCGGACAAAATCAAGGCCGTCATTGACCATGTGACTCCGGCCAAGGATTTCCAGACAGCGCTCCAGGGGAAAATCCTGCGGGACTGGGCCCATCACCACAACATCAAGGATTTTTTGACATCGGCCGAACGGGTCTGGTCATGCCATTTTCCCGGAAGGCTTTGTCCGGCCCGGGTTCTGTCATCATCATGGGCTGATCCCGATACCTGTACCCACGGAGCGTTCGGCGCCTTTGCCGCAGGGTGGGCACCACCGACCTGGAGGTGGGGATTTCAAAGGGGTATGGCCTTGACAAAACCCGACACCCTGAAAATCGATATCACCGGGCAACTTCGGCCGGGCGTGTTTGCCAAGGATGTGATCCTGGAAGTGATCCGTCAGATCAGCGTCAACGGGGCCACCAATCAGGTCATCGAATTCTGCGGCCCGGTGGTGGATGCCATGACCATGGAAGGGCGAATGAACCCTGTCCAATATGGCGGTGGAGGCCGGGGCCACCTCGGGTATCTGCCGACCGGACGCGGTGACCGTGGATTATCTGTGGCCCTTTATCAAGGAGGAATACCCGGATCGGCAGGCAGCCCTGGAAGATTTTTCCCGGTTCCTGCCTGATGCGGATGCCGTGTATGCGGAACACAAGATCATTGATGTCAGTGATCTGCCTCCTTTGGTCACCTTCGGATACAAACCCGATAATGTCAAACCGGTGTCCGACATGGCCGGGACCCGTGTGGACCAGGTGTATATCGGTTCCTGCACCAACGGCCGCATCGAAGATCTTCGCGCGGCAGCACGGGTGGTGGCAGGCAAAAAAATTGCCGACTCCGTCCGGGCCATTGTGTCTCCTGCCACACCGGATGTGTTTTCCCGGGCCCTGGAACAAGGATTGGTCAAGATTTTCATGGATGCAGGGTTTTGTGTAACCAGACCCCACCTGCCGGGGCCTGCCTGGGCATGAGCAACGGGATCCTGGCATCCGGCGAGGTGGCGGCAGCCACCACCAACCGCAATTTCAACGGCCGCATGGGCAAAGGCGGCATGGTCCATCTCATGAGTCCTGCCACAGCTGCTGCCACTGCCCTGACAGGCACCATCACCAATTCGTATCTTTTTGAACAATAGGAGACTGCCATGAGAACCTTTTGCGGAAATGCCCTGTGTCTGGACAGATCAGACATCAACACCGATGAGATCATACCCGGCCCGGTACCTGACGGAAATCGAAAAAACCATTCTGGGACCCCATTTGATGGAAGACCTGGATCTGGCAGGATTTGACCCGAAAAAAAATCTTGCCGGCATCAAGGTGGTGGTGACCCGGGAAAATTTCGGATGCGGATCTTCCAGGGAACATGCCCCATGGGCTCTGGAAGCCAACGGCATTCATGTGGTTATCGCCCAAAGCTTTGCCAGAATTTTTCGCCAGAACATGTATCAACTGCGGCATGCTGGCCATTTCATTGGATTCCCGGGACATCGACCGCATTTTCAAGGCCGCTGAAAAAGCAGCGGTTCACATATCCGTGGATGTGGACACATCTGAAATCCAGGTGACCGCAGGCCAAAAAACCTCGGCAATCCCATTTACCATCTCCGAATTTGACAAAGCCCTTGTCAAAGCAGGCGGATGGGTGGAATACGCAGACATCGATAATTACAAAAAAAACATACAAATACCCCAAAACAGAGGACTTTTATGAATTCAAAACAGGCAAAACATATCAGGACCATCGTGGTAAAGCAACTTAAAAAAAACTACCCCGGCTGGAAAAAACTGACCAGGAAAATCAAAAAAGAATTGACCAAGCAGGTCATGGATGAAGTTTTGAATGACTATGATTATGATCAGTCACTGGAGATGCCCATAGAAGAACTTACCGGGATTTCGGATCAAACTCCGCAAACAGGTGTTAAAAATCTTGCAGAAATGGCTGATTACATAGACAATTTTTATCACGACAACATCTTCGGTTTTGGTGCACTCAAAAAGTCTTATCCAGAAATCTATGATGAAGAGCTCAAAATCATTGATAAGCTTCTGGATGATCAAATCATTAACAGCCTCATTTCACCAGCAAATTACTCTGCCCCCCATCGATTCATCCAGCCATATCAACTATTACGAATGGAACTTTTGAAACTTATAAAATATCCGGAGATCAGTTACCGCAAATTCTGTTCGGACGATTATTTTGGCAGGGATTGTAGACAAAACCGAAGATTTGCAAGGCTTTCATTAAGTAGCAAAATCCAGGCACATCATACGGAGTTGTGTCACTTCAGGAGCAGTTTGTCGTTCAAAAAGGTGATGAATTTGCTGCTGTATTTTCTTCATTACTTTTATAAATCCGGATGCCTTGAAAATGCAGTGATACATGGGATTGATTCTTCCGAACTTCCAGCAGAGGTGAAATATCCACTGTGTACGGTAAAAGTCGGCCGGAATAAGATACGCATCTACTCCGATCTGGACTGTGACTGCGGGACTCGCCGGAACAAAAGGGATAAGTCACATTACGTTGTGGGCTACAGGCTTCATACATTAACAGCTATCAATCCATCTACCGGCCATTCTTTTCCTCTGATTTCCCTTGTTGGTGCAGCAAACCATCATGACAGCCTTTTTTTGAAGCCATTGATCAAACTTGCCCAGGCCATGGGCATAGATGTAAAACTGATAACAGCAGACCAGGCATATCATGATAGTGACGGATCGGTTCTTCAGGAAACAGGGGTTTATGTGGTGGCACCGGCATCTGAAAAAACAAAGATTCCTGAAAATGTTTTGGAATCTCCGGTGCGGGTGCTGTGCCACAATTTTTGTGAGATCCCGATGATGAACTTGGGAACCTCGGACAAAGGACATGAATTCGGATGTGCTGCATCTTCTGGAGAGTGTCCAATCGAATCCGGGTGCCCCAAATCAAGAACCATTGGTTATGATGATGGTTATTTTCAACCGATGCCGCTATTTCATGCCGAATCTGAACAATCCATTACGATTCGGAAAAATTGTGAACGTCCATTCAACCTGATGAAAAAGCGTGAGGGCCTTGAACAAACACGGGTCAGAAGTCAAAATGGCGTTGTTTTCCGCTCGACGCTAACAACCATTGCAACCTTACTGATTGAAATGGCTGGTTTGAGGAGAAAACGCCGAAAGAAAAACACTGGACAAATGGAGTTGTTTGCCGCCACAGGATAAACCAAAAAGCATATTTTAGAAGCGTTATTTCAGGGTCTGATTGAATCGGACTGTTGGAGTATTGCCCGAATTACATACAAGGACCAAAAAGTGATAATGTCACACAGGTTATCGATGACACCGGGAACTGCTGATTTTATATTTCATACTCTTACCCGGAAGTCCGGGTCAAAATATCTATCTCAAAATGAGACATCTTTCATTGTGGTGGTGCGTGTACATCTGTTTTGGCATCAAGCATATAGGTCCAGAGCAGATCCGCGTTTTTCCAGCCATTGACGATTCGCCGGCCATGTTCGGGATGGCCGGGCTGGTTGAAAATATCACCCTCAAAGCCATCCGTTATGTTGTATGCCCGCTGAAACCCGGCTTATGCCAATTGATTGACCGCCCAGGCACTGCGCCGGCCTGAACGGCACAGAATCGGGGTCAGGCCGGCCGTATGATATCGGCTGTTGCGGACATCAATAATGATTGCGGAACCCAGGTTTTTCAGAGCGCGACAAACAGCCCTTCTTTTGTTTTTTCTATCTGGTTTTCCTTCTTTAAACCGATACGCATTGTCTGAGATTTGCTTGCCGGTAAGGCGGGTTTCTTGCTGTAATTCTTTGAAATTTATGCCTTTTTTGTGTTTTTTTATAACTTTTAGAAGCGTCATTTTGTTTGATTTTCGTGTTTTGGTTTTCTTTTTTGTTGCTGCAGTTTGGCGACATTCGGTGCGAGTCCCGGTTCAGGCTCCGGGACCGCGACTTCTTCAACAGAACAATTTTCTTTTCCAAAAATACCGATCAGATCATTGATCTGCTTTGAAAAATTCACAAATGAGGTCTTAAGCAGTTGCGAAGAATCTTTGTCAAGTTCAATGGTAATGGACAATTTCATTTTTCTCTCCTTTTTTGTAAAAAATTAAAATATCAAATGTAGTATCAGTGCTATCCAGATAAATCAAGACAGAGAAAAAAAACTTTCCTGTTGCCTGATTTTTTTTAAAAAGGATGATATAAAAGCCAGTGATAGATATGACAAAAAAAAACAAAACAAAGGTGTACATGATTACCACTGATACATGGGCGATTTCCTGCGGCATCGGCAGCGCTATGGCTTGGGGGGCAGGGGATTTCAGCGGGGGGATGGCCTCCAGAAAAGGCAATCTGCTCCGAGTGGTTCTGTTTTCCCAGTTCCTGGGCGGACTTTTTCTTCTGGTGATGGCCCTGGCGTTTGCTGAAAAAATGCCGCCGGCAAGTCATCTGGTGGTTGGGGCGTTTGCCGGAATTTTCGGCAACATTGGATTTGATCGCCTCTTTACAGGGGGCCGGCAACCGGCCGTATGGGAATTGTGGCCCCTTTGTCCGCCGTTCTTACCGCCCTGGTTCCCATCGGATACAGCGCTTTTTATGAGGGGCTTCCGTCACTGGTCCGGTTTTCCGGGTTTGTGGTTTTCATGGTTGCGGTGTGGCTGTTGTCATCCGGAGACGCCGGGTTCCGCTTGACGATTCGGGAGCTGTTGCTTTCCACTGTTGCGGGCATCGGGTTTGGGCTGTTTTTTATTTTTATTGACCGGGCAAATGACCTGGCTGTTTTCTGGCCCCTGGTGGGGGCGAGAGTGGCATCTGTGTCTTTGTTGTTTTGTGTCGTTTTGGTTATCGGCAAAAAAGCCGGTCCCCTGACAGGGCAGTGGCGTTTCATCTGGATTACCGGTGTGCTGGATGCACTGGGCAATCTGTTGTTTTCCGTCGCATCCCACCTGGGCCGGCTGGATGTTTCCGCTGTTCTGGCCTCCCTTTATCCGGCTGCAACCGTTTTGCTGGCCTGGCTGTTTCTCAAAGAAAAGCTCAAGTTACAGCAGTGGATCGGGGTAGGTGCCGCCTTTATCGCTCTGATCCTTATTTCCGTGTAAACCAGATCCTGCATACAAGCAGTGTAAAGTGGACGTTATGAACCCAAAAACACAACAATACCGGAGATGAAACCATACAGATACAGGGTTGCCGGTTATGCCTTTGTGTTAAATCTGTTTTTGGCGGTCATGAAAGCTATGCCTGCCTTTTTGTCGGGAGCCTTGCCATCACAGCCAGTGCCATTGATTCCGGCACCGATGCCGTTGCATCCTTCGTGATTGATGGGGGGTAAAACTGTCCGAGCAAAAAAGACCCGGTCGTTCCCTTTGGCCTGTACAAGCTTGAAAATGTGGCCTCGGTGCTCATTGCCATTTTTATTTTCATTGCCGGGTATGAGATTGTCACCAGTATTTTTTCCCCTTCCCGGGAATAACCCTCCATTTCCCTGCCCTTTGTGGGGCTGCTTGCGTTTGCCACCATACTCACCTTTCTTTTTGAACGCGTATGCCACCATCATCGGGCACAAAACAAAATCCCACATTGATTGCCGAAGGCCGGCACCGCCATGTGGATGTGCTTTCTTCGCTGGCGGTCTTAACTGCGGCTGTGCTGGGCATATCTGGGCGCTGACTGGGCCTTGTGGGCATTACCATTGACCAGCTGGGGCTGGCCTGATCTGGTTTTTATTGTCCGGGCCGGGTGGGAATTGTTATCCGACGGCATGCGGGTGCTGCTGGATGCGTCCATTGATTTTACCACCCTTGACCAGATCCAGAATATCATAAAAAAGAGCCGCTGGTCGACCAGATAACCGCTTTGTCCGGTAGGAATGCCGGGCGGTTTCAATTTATCCATGCCGCTGTCAAGTGAAGACCCGAAGACCTTGAAAAGGCCCACCAGGTCAGTGAACAGCTTGAAACCAAAATCCGTAATCATATCCTCATTGAAAAAATTACCATTTTGTTTGAACCGCGGCATCGAACCTTTGACACGATTGCCCTGCCCCTTGCAGATGAAACCGGACAGATCAGTCAGCATTTTGGTGAGGCCCCGCATTTCGCCTTTGTCAATATCCGGCGCAGGGACCAGAAAATTGAGAAACAGGAAATTCTAAAAAATCCCTACTCTGACACCCAGACTGCCAAAGGTATTCGTGTGGCGGAATGGCTTGGGATGTATGGCGTGGACCATGTGGGGATGAAGAGGATATTCCCACAAGGGCCCTGGTTATGTGCTGGCAAACGGGGCATTAAAACACATTTGCTTTCCTGTGATCAGCCAGCCAGGCTGTCACTGAAATAACATCCATACCCTTGCGGCACAAAATGAAAGCTGTCAGGGTTTAGCTGTTAACTGGAAGCTGATGACTGAGTACTGACGGCTGAAGGCTTGTGATGTCAGCGGTTTTTTCTGCAGCCGCCTCCCAAACCTCCTGCCGCTTCCCACGCCCTGGCCGCCACCCCCGCCCATGCCGCCACCGCCTCTGCCGCCGCCTTTTCCCATGCCTCTGCCTTCGCCCATGCTGCCGCCACCTCCCACACCCCTGCCCGAAACGGGTGCCGGTGTGTCCTGGCCGCCAGTGGTCCGGGGTGTTGATTTTCCGGCATCAGGGCTTTGGGGCGTTGATGCTGCGAGCGTGCCATTTTTAAATGCTTCGACTGCCTGCCGCACACTTCCCGCCTGTCCGGTATATACAGTAATATTTTCGGCCAAAAATACATCCATGGCCTTGGGGCCGCAATTGCCGGTTAAAACAGCCCGGGCGCCTTTGGAAGAATAACTGGCGGCCTGTATGCCGGTCTCTGCTGCTTTTGGCACCGTTTTCATTGGGGTATGCCTGTACATCCATGGTGTTGGTGTCAACGATTAAAAATATTTACACCGGCCGAACCGCTGATTGATCCGGGCATTCAAGATTCTGGCCCTGAGGTGCTGACTGCTATTTTCATACGTTTCTCCTTAATGTGTTTGCATTGGAGTCTCTGTGCCGGTTTTGGTTACACTGCCATTTTTTCGGCAATGTCTTGAAAGGCAGTGGTAATGGAGACGCCGTAACTTTTCCTGGAAAGCCACCCCCATGGTTCCGCATTTTACCATCTCCAGGTCAAAGGAAATTTTTCAAAAACGTGATACTATAGGCCAGAGCGGTTTTTTGGCCGCCGCCTGCCCCGAAAATATCAACCATCTGGTTACAATGGGACAGGTGCAATCCGCTCATGTTTTCAATGATCCCGAAAATTTCCATGTTCACATTTTTGCAAAAACTGATGGATTTGCGGATATCAGCCAGGGCCACTTCCTGGGCGTCTGTGAGAATCACGGCTTTGGCATCCGGGTATTAGCTGTGCAACCGTCCAGAGGTTCATTGCCCGTGCCCGGTGGTGAATCAATGATCAGATAATCCAGATCTCCCCAGTCAACATTCCTAAACTGCCGGATGGCAGAACGTTCCACAGGATCTCTCCAGATAACTGGCTTCATCCCTGTTATGCATCAAAGATTCCATGGAGATGATTTTGAGATGATCCGAATAGGCAATGGGAACCATTTTCGGGATCATTTGTGTGCAGCATGCCGCAGATCCCCAGCATATGGGGGATATTTGGGCCGTGCAGATCCACGTCCAATAATCCGACCGCGTGGCCCCGGCTGCCAGGGCAATGGCCAGGTTGACGGAAACACTGGTTTTTCCAGTCCCGCCTTTGCCGCTCATGACAAGAAATTTTTGTTTGATTTTGGTCAGGGATTGCCTGGCTGATTCATCCGGTGTCTGGGCCCGCATATGACTGGCAATATGGCCTTTATCACTTGATTTTCGTGTCATCTGTTTTTGCCTTTATATGATAGTTATTGGTGTGCAGCGTCTGGATGCATTGGCGCCTCAGATGTGGACCTGACTCAACTTTCGACTTCGGCCAACGATGCACCTCTGATTATTCAACTTGAAAGTTGCGCTATCTGATTTTATACATAGCAGGTTCATACCAACGGTTGATGATATATTCCTGTTATTTCAATGGATGTCTTATACATACCGTCCGACACCTGCCTTGGGTGTACTGGAAGAGCAGTATTGCAATGGTTGTAATCAAGATCGCGTTTTCGCTTCACCAGGGGGCGGATATGTTCTGCCGTGTTCAGAGAGCAGAGCAGAGCCAAGGGGCGGGCATCGGTCAACAGAATAGGAGCGTGCATGCCATCACCCTGGATCAGACAGAACAATTGACAATTTGCCTGCCTTATGTGCATAGTAACAAATCAAAAGACAATACAGTAACCCAAACATCAACACAGTAAATCCAATTATAAGGAGTCAGTCATGGCAGGTGTAAACAAGGTAATACTCATCGGTAATCTCGGGCGTGATCCGGAAATCCGGTATTCCCAGCAGGGGGTAGCGGTGGTGAATTTTCCCATTGCCACAAGCGAGCAGTGGACAGATAAAAATACCGGAGAAAAACAGGAAAAAACGGAATGGCACCGGATTGTGGCATTTGGAAAGCCGGCTGAAATCCTGGAAAAATATCTGTCCAAGGGCAGGCAGGTGTATATTGAAGGCCGGCTCCAGACCAGCAATTATGAAAAAGAGGGCCAGACCCACTATGCCACTGACATTGTGGTGATCAATTTTCAATTTCTGGGTGGCGGCAGGCCCGACAACCAGAGCGGCGGCGGGTACCAGCAGAACAGCGGCTATCAGCAAAGCGGCCAGCCAGGCGGCGGCTATCAGCAGCAGGGTGGACCGGCACCCGGCAACCAGAATTTTCAGGGCCAGACCAGTCCGGGCATGGGCGGCGGACAGGCCCCTATTCCGGATGATGATATTCCGTTTTAATGACCAGAAAGCTGCCGGCAGTTGCCGGCAATATTCATGATTTTCGATGTCAGCCAGTCTGGGGTTTTGTGCCGGAGGACGGGCATTAATTTCTGGGATTTTCCTTTCGCCACTGCCGGGACTTTCGTACTGGCTGCCCTGGACCCACATGCCGATGCGGCTTTTTCGGGCCCGGGTCTGGGCCGCCACATAAGGGGTCGCATCAAAATTTTTGGGCATTCTGCCCTGGTAAAACCCGCTGCAAGCCCCATTTTTACCATTTCCAGGTTGACATTGGTGCCCCCGACAAACACTTCGGCCAGAATCCGGTTATACCCGCCAAGGCCATAGCTTTTCAATGTGACTGGGCCGGTCTTTGATAAGACGGCGTAAATACCTGATGGGATTTTTCACTGTACGGCTGGCCGGGTTTGTACCTGCCCCCTGTTTCCGGGCATCAATGCCCACCATGCGAATTTTGAAGCGTCAGGTCCATTCCCTGTACCAGCAAAGAATCACCATCATCCACCTTGATCACCGCAAACTGCCGGTCCGATGTGATCTGACCCTGGATTTCTTCTCCCAGTATTTTTGCATCATCCGCTTCCGGGGATGGTGCAATATTGGAAAAATGTTTGAATCCATCTTCGTCTGTCCACACAATACGTCGCTGCTCACCTGTATGGCAAAGAGCAAAAATACAAGGCCTGCTGTCAGATACCGTATGGATTTTTTCATTGGCCCCTTGTGGGTTCTGGTTGCCGATAAAACCAAGTATAACGGATCATCCTGTCCCGGACAATGTTTTTATGACGTGCTCAATATTTGTTATAATGGATTATGCGTTATGCGAATCTTGGTGAGAGCCCCTGGTGGAGTCTTTCAAAATCAGGGCTGTCCAGTTTTTTTGTGTTTTTTCCCAGATCCGGACAAAGCCGTACCCGTTAAAATGGGATACCAGGTCTTTTGTTTCCCAGTCCCTGATGCCCGAAAAATGAGCACCCCGCCGGCATTGAGCCGGCGGCGCATAAACAGTGCCAGATTTTCCAGGGTCGGGGTCCTCAGGTTGGCGCAGATGATGCAAAAATCCGTGCCAATGTCCGGCAGCGGATGGTCAAAAACCTGTATTCTGGCACAAAGCGTATTGGCAGCTATGTTTTTTTTCGCCTCACTCACGGCATTGGGGTCGATATCACAGGCCTGGCATCGGTCCAGGCCTGCCAGGCACAGGGCAATGGCCAGCACGCCGGAACCTGTTCCGATATCCGCCCCGCATGCTCCGGTTTTCGCATCCACAAAACCGCTTGTGAAAAACAGATGATCAATGGCAGCCAGACACAGCCGGGTGGTTGGGTGGTGGCCGGATCCAAATGAGATGCCCGGCAGCAGCTGGATGTCCAGCTGACCCGGACCGGCAATGCTGGGGATATCCGGCGGTATCGAAAAAAATGGTCCGTGATCCGGACCGGTTTTTGAAAACTTTTTGTGACATAGGTATTGCCGAAAAGATCCTGATAGGCCAGGTCCTGGTTGTTCACCAGGTGTTTGAGAATGGTTTTGGCACAGGACAAAGATACCTGCAGCCGGGCGGCAATCTTGTGCACACAGGCACGGGCGGTTACATGGGTGTCGGCATTGTCCAGGATGGCCAGAACTGCATCCGGTCAAAGGGTGTCATGACCTTCCTGCTTGAGAAGCGCCTTATACCAGCAGGCAAACGCAAACACGCCCCGGACCTTTTCCTCTTCATCTGATGCATTCCCAGACACATTTCCAGGGCCCCCTGGGCAAAGGAATTGGTATAGGTGTCATGGTCTGCCTGGGATAAAAATTCCCTGATCAGCACCTGGGAGGTCCTTTTGGTCTTGTCTTTTCTGATATCAATGGGATCTTTGGGCTCCTGGAACGGATCCCATTTGTCATACCCTTTTTTCAGGATCTGGCGCTGTCCCCGTTTGCCCATGGCATCAAAAATGGCTTTTTTTCTTTCCTGGATCTGCTGGTCAGTGAAGTTATCCATCCTGTCGCACTCCCAGATATTCTTCGGTAAAATCAGTTATCAGGGCCATGGATACCGGGATCAGCATTTCATGCATTTTGATATTGCTGGAATTGATGCCCTTGATGAGCTGGGCTGATAAAAGCTGGAGCTGGGTATAGAGCTTGTCCATGTTCAGTGTGGAGGTAGGCGGTTCCCTGGATGAAATCGGGTACGCCCGCAGATATGGCTGGCACCGGCCGTGGAGGTGGGTATCCCGTAAATGCGGCAGGTGATGGGCCGAAATTCATACAGCACGCACAGGTCATCAGATCCCAGCAAAGGGCAGCGCACCCGCTCTGGGACATGCGGCCCACAATCTCCAGCTGGTCTGCACCGGCCTTTACCTTTTTATAGGCCTCCCGTTTGAGCTTGACCAAGGCCCGGTCTGTTTTGTCAGCTGTTTCCAGAATGTCATTTTTGGCTTTGCCGGAAAATTTTTCCAGAAATTTGGACTTCAGGTACAAGGCTTCAATCAGGGG
This sequence comes from Desulfotignum sp., assembly GCA_034522435.1. Classification (GTDB taxonomy): domain Bacteria; phylum Desulfobacterota; class Desulfobacteria; order Desulfobacterales; family Desulfobacteraceae; genus Desulfotignum. The sequence goes on along the minus strand of JAXHLJ010000003.1, from coordinate 354,273 downwards.
CATATCAAAATGGCGTAACAGCAGTCACTGCATTTTCTCTGCAGAATACCTCTTTGGGATATTCCTGTCTGACCCGGTCGAATATTCCATCCACCACCTGAACCAGTCCTTCGTATTGTATGAAATGTTTTTGTAAATCAAGTGCCATGGGCAGTATCCTTTATTTTCCAATGCAAAAATGATTAAAAATAGTATCCAGTATATCCAGGGATGCGGCTTCTCCTGTTATTGTTCCCAGAGAATCAATGCTGTTTTTCAGGTCAATGGCCAGGGTTTCTTCCGGCTGTCCTGCGATAATACCCTCTTTGGCGGATGTAAGAAAAGAAAGTGTCCGGGTCAGGGCATTCTTATGCCGCAGGTTGGGAACCACGGCAGAACCGTCCATGGTCAGATCCCGGACACACAGATAAATGATTTTTTCCCGCAGTTCTTTTATGCCCCTGTCATGAAGGGCGGAAACTTCCATCTTCGGAAGATCTGCACAGGCAGCCGGCAATTTGGGCATAACAGGCCGACCAGGTTTGTCACCCCCGTTTTTATCGTAGACCAGATCCATTTTATTGATCACCAGGATGGTTTTTTTCTCACGGGGAAATATTTTTGTAAATTCCATTTCAGATAAAACCGTTCCCGGCTCCACCAGGAACAATACCAGGTCAGCGTCCTTGATATGGTCTTTTGCCCTGTTCAATCCCGATGATTTCCACCAGGTCGTCGGTATCATGAATCCCGGCGGTATCGGTGATCACAAAAGGGACCCCGTTCATATTCACAGCATCCTGGACTGGGATCCCGGGTGGTGCCCGGCATGGCGGTTACAATGGATTTTTCTTTGGTCAACAGCCGGTTCATGAGGCTGGATTTGCCTACATTGGGTTTTCCGCAGATGGCAATACGGATGCCTTCCTTGAGAAAACAGGCATCTGTGTGCTGCTGGATGAACTCTTTGCACTGGCGTATCACCGTGTCAAGAATGTCTGTTCCCCGGGCTGTGTAATCAACCTCTGTGGCATCATCGGAAAATCAATGCACACCTCCACCAGGGACAGAAGATGGATCAGCTGGTTCCGCAGATCCTGCGATCTGCTGTTTCAAGGCTCCCAGGTTCTGGACCGCTGCAAACTTGAGGGCGGAGGCGGACCGGGCATTGATGATATCCGCCACCGCCTCTGCCTGGGTCAGGTCAATGCGCTGGTGTAAAAAGGCCCGTTTGGTGAATTCTCCCGGCTCAGACAGCCGGGCCCCTTTTGACAGCAGAAGCTCCAGAATCTGTTTGAGGACAACGGTGCCGGAATGGGCCTGGATTTCCACCACATCTTCCGCAGTATAGGACCGGGGGCCATGCATGGGGATGAGCAGGACCTCATCGATGATATCTGCTTTGTCCCGCACATATCCGTGATACACCCGGTGGGATTCCAGATGCCCTGGTGCTGCTTTCCCTGTGCGGGTTCTGGAAAAAATCTGTGCCGCAATGTCCATGGCATCCGGACCCGAGATCCGGATGACCCCGATGCCACCGCTTCCATATGGGGTGGCGATTGCGGCAATGGTGTCATTCATATATACCTATCTTTTAAAACGCTTTTTTCCGGCAAAGGAGTTCTTTTTTGGGGAAGATGACCAGACGTCTGTAATAACCGTCTCCCATGCTCTGGGTTCTCACCCGGTTGTCATCCTTCAGGGCCAGGTGGACAATCCGCCGGTCCTGGGCGCTCATCTGGTTGATGGTGGCCGGCCGCCCCGTTTTTTTTGCTTTTTCCGCCATTTTCACAGCCAGGTGCCGCAGGTTGGATTTTCGGGTTTCCGTATATCCTTCAGCATCCACTTTCACCCGGACCCGGGCCTCGCTTTTCCGGTTGATGATCTTGTCGGTCAAAAACTGCATGGCATCCAGGGTCTGGCCTTTTCTGCCGATGAGGGATACCCGGCGTTCCCGCCGGAAATTTTCAAGGTCAGGTGGTCTTCGTCCGTTGCTGCCTCAACCACCGCATCTTCGGTGATCAGGTCGGCCATTTTCTGCAGCGTCAGTACGCCCAGATCGATGGATTCTCGGGGTTACATCGCACCACCCGGTGGCGTTTGCCTGTGCCTGCTCCAGTGATCGGTCGGAATCGGGAGCAGTCTCGGGAGCTCTGTTTGCCGGGAGCTAGTGGCTCGGAAGCAGTTTTTGCTCGGAGCTGCGGTCTGTCAAGCCTTGGCCGGTCCTGGGGTTCATCCGCCTGTCCGCGGGTCTTTTTGTGGTTGCTGCGTCGGCTTTGGCCTGTTAGGTGTTTCTTATGATCCTGGACCGGGTTTGGGTTCCAGGTTGCGGCTGGTTTCGGAACATATTTTTGTGGTTTCTTCTTTGTTGCTGCTGCAGGGGGCAGCTGGTCTGCACTGCCCATCATCGCCCTTGTCCTGTTTTTTGGGAGCACCTTGGCTGTTGAGCCGGGTGTCTTGTCCAAAGGCCTCATCCACCATGGACCGGATGCCTTCCATATCATCCTCGGATGTCCCCTCATTGTTCCGGGGAAGCAACACTTTTATTACCGCATCTTTGCGGCCCACAATTCCGAATATGCCTGACTGCACTCGGCCATAGCACATCATATTTGAGTCTCTTTTTTGGAAACAGACAATACTGAGCAGGCAGTTTTGATGGCAGCATCAACGTCTTTTCCACTGAATTCCTGGGTTTTTTCATGGATTGCCTCCTGCTATTTGGAAAATTTCTTTTGGGTATAATACTGCTGGCCCATGGAAATAATATTGTTTACAAACATGTACAAGACCAGTCCTGACGGAAAATTGATAAACAGGACCGTCATGAAAATAGGCATGAGCATCATCATTTTGGCCTGCATGGGGTCTCCTGCCATGGGGGTCATTTTCTGCTGTAACAGAAAAGATGCGCCCATCAGCAGTGTAAGCACAGGTATGCCGTAAGGCGCATCCATCAGAGGGATGGCAAAATCAAAATGAAACAGCCGGTCCGGGCCGGACAGGTCCTTGATCCAGCCCACAAAAGGGGCATGTCGAAGCTCGATGGCCTGGTAGAGCATCCGGTACAATGCAAAGAAAATGGGCATCTGCACCAGCAGCGGCAGGCAGCCCGAGGCTGGATTTACCTTGTAGGTCTTATACAGGCCCATGATTTCCTTGTTCATTTTTTGTTTGTCATTCTTGTATTTTTCCCTGATTTCCATCATCAAAGGCTGGACCTTTTTCATCTCATTCATGGATTTGTAGCTTTTGGTGCCTAAAGGCCAGAAAATGAGCTTGATGAGAATGGTCAAAGGATGATGGCCACCCCATAGTTGGGGATCACATCATGGATCACATTCATGGTGATGAGCAGCGGCTTGGGCAAGGATATCAAAAAAACCGAAATTGATGGCTTTTTTCAGGGTATTGTCATACTGGCTTAATACCTTGTGGCTTTTGGGTCCCATAAAGTAGACAAAGGGATATTTCCCCTGTGTTCCCGGATCCAGGCGGTCCATTTTCCACACCAGCCGGCTTGCGGCAATCTCATTTTCATACCGCAGCTTGAGATGGGAATCTGTTGTGTTGTCAGGTATGACAGCGGTCAGAAAATACCGGTCTGTGTAGCCGGTCCAGTCAACCTTGCCGAAAAAGGTATCCTGGTCTTCAATTTTCTTGGGTTTGATGGAGAGAAATTCATTGTCAATATAGGCTACCGGCCCCTCAAAGGCAAATCTGGAGCGCTTTTTGGTTTCTTCATCAAAAATGCCGGGGTGGTGATTACCAGGGCATCATTTACCGGCATGCCTGATCCGTTCTGGATCACAATGTCACAATCTATCAAATAGGAATCAGCCCGAAAGGTATAGATTTTTTGCACGGTGATGCCATCGGGATTGGTCCATGAGAAAACAATGGATTTTTCGCCCCGGGCCAGCTGCAGATTTTTGGTATCTGTATCCGCTGAAAACACGGCATTGTCAAGCCCCTGGATGGTGCCGCCTTCTGTGTCGGTAATCAGGGTGCCCCGGGGCAGTTTGGCGGATACCATTTGTTTGAGATCCGAAGCACGGCCGTTGCTGGATTTGTATTGTTTCAGAGACTGGCTGGTGACAGCAGCCAGGTGTTCGGATATGGCAATGTCATACAAAGGGGTTGATACGGAAATGGTTCTGAAATCCATCCCCGACGGCTGGGGTGAAGGTACAGACACACCCTGGTCAGCAGGTCTTGTAGTCCGAAACCGCAGATTGGCTGTCCCGGGATGTACCTGGCTGTTCCTGGTCCCGGGATTCCCGGGTTGTCCGGGGAAGATTATGGTCAGCCGGCGGGGTGACAAAAAAGAACTGATAACCCACAAGGACTACCACAGACAATAACACAGCTAACAATAATCGTTTTTGATCATCCATTTTCTCTCCTTCAGGTTTGAAAATTGTTTTTCAAACGGTTTTCAAGGAAGAGGAAAACAGTCGGGCATAGAATCAATTATGGAACCGGGTCAAACCCTCCTGCATGAAATGGATGACAACGCAATATTCGCTTTGCAGCCAGTAAACTGCCCTTGAGACTGCCATGTTTTTGTACCGCCTCAACCGCATAGGCGGAACAACTGGGATAAAACCGGCAGTGCTGTCCTGTCAGCGGTGATATAAAAAATTGATAAAATTTAATCAATAGTACCAATAGCTCTTTCATTAGCTCTTTCATCATGGTGTTTTGGCCAATGCTATTTTGGTAAAAAGTTTATCAAGGTTTTCAGTTATCTGCCTGTTGGATAGCGAAGTCAGACCCTTTCTTGCAATGATATTAATGTCCCTGGTTCCCGGGATTGAATGTTTCTTATGTCTGAAATATTCTCTGATAAGTCGTTTGATCCTGTTGCGCGCTACTGCATTCCCCACTTTTTTTGATACGGTAATGCCGATTCGATTGTGCTGGTTCGACCGGTCACAGACAATGGCTAAAAAATACCCCGAATAGATCGGTTTCCCTTGTTTCGAAAGCGTTAAAAATTGGGCCCTTTTCCTGAGCCTCACCTCTTTGGGTAAAGAAAAATCTTTCAATCAAACCCTTTTTACAATGCCAGTCTTTTTCGGCCTTTTGCCCGCCTGGCCCGGATGACACGTTTTCCGCCCGGTGTGGACATTCTTTTGAGAAATCCGTGTTTTCTGGTTCTTTTCCGGTTGCTGGGCTGAAATGTTCGTTTCATAAAATTACAATCCTTACACTTAAATTTTGGTTATTATCTGGATTCATCAACAAACTATAATAAACACAATATAATATTTTTTTCTGGTAAAAAAGTCAACAATGGAAATCATCATTTCACCAGGGATTCAAAAATATGGTATTCTTCCAAGTGGTAATGGGGTTCCGGGTAAATGGCAATGGGTTTGGAAAACTGGGTTTCCAGAGAGGTGATCAAATGTTTTTCCCTGCCATGGAGCAGCTGGGCAATTTCCGGATGTACTTTTACCGTGAAACGGTTGCCCATGATATCCCGGCCTCGGAGACCAGATCCCGGTAAATTTTGTGGCAGATGGATTTTTTGGACAGCAGATGGCCGTTGCCGTTGCAATAAAAACAGGGTTCACAAAGGGTTCTGGTCAAATTGCGCCGGATACGCTTGCGGGTCATCTGGACCAGTCCCAGCTCGGTCAGGGGCAGGATATTGGTCTGGCTTTTGTCTTTTTTCATGGCCTCAGTCAGCCGGGACATCACTTTTTCCTTGTGGGAATCTTTTTTCATGTCAATAAAATCAATGATGATGATGCCCCCGATATTGCGCAGCCGGATCTGGTAGGCAATTTCCTTGACCGCTTCCAGGTTGGTTTTTAATATGGTTTCATCAAAATTGTGCTTGCCTACATACCGGCCGGTATTCACATCAATGGCCACCAGGGCTTCGGTCTGCTCGATAACAATGTATCCCCCTGATTTGAGCCATACCTTTTTTCAACGCCCGGGCCACATCTCCCTCGATATTGTAGGCATCAAAAATGGATTCGCGCCCCTGGTAGAGTTCTACGTGCAGATGTACATCCGGCAGCAGTTTTTGTAAAAACTGCTGGACCCGCTCATATTCCACCGGAGAATCAATGATCAATTTGTCCGCCTCACTGGCCAAAAGATCCCGTACCGCCCGGAAGGTGACGGTGAGATCCTTGTATACCAGAGAAGGGGCCGCACCGATACGGTTGCGGTTCTGGACGTCTTCCCAGGTTTTGGTGAGAAAATCAATTTCCTTTTTGATGGTGGCCTCATTCACCCCCTGGGACTGGGTCCTGAAAATATACCCGAAATCATTTTTGCGGATGGACAGCAAAAGTTCCCGCAGACGACTTCTTTCGGTTTCCTCTTCAATGCGTTTGGAAATGCCGATATGGTCCACCGTGGGCATCAGTACCATGTAGCGGCCGGCCAGGGAAATATGGGTGGTGACCCGGGGGCCTTTGGTACCGATGGAAGATTTGGACACCTGAACCAGGATTTCCCGGCCTTCGGTGAGCAGGTCTTCAATGTTGCAGTCCGGATGTGAAGAAGGCTTCCATGCCTGCTTTTCCATGGGGTTGTTCTCATCATCTTCCCCGTCGGCTTCCGGTTCCACATCCTGGTCCTGTTCAAATTTGCGGTACATTTTGTGGCTTTCCGTGTCCAGCACATCATCCACATGGATAAAGGCGGCCTGGTCAAACCCGATGTCCACGAACGCTGCCTGCATACCGGGAAGCACCCGCTGGACACGGCCTTTGTATATGTTGCCGGCAATGCTGGTTTCATCTTCTCTTTCAATGAACACTTCCACAATATTTCCGTTTTCCAGCAGAGCCACACGGGTTTCATGGGGGGCTGCATTCACAACAAGCTCTTTTAACATGGGGTTATCCTTGGCTCAGTTTTTCTGATCCGTGTCCGGCCCATGGCTTCTTCAGAAAGACCAAAGCATTCTTGTAATATGGCAGTGGGACGGATATGCCTGCCGTTGTAAGGCTGCATGGTCATTTCAAGGGTATCGGAGGTTCTATGGGCTATGGCTGCGACCGCTCTGCCGCAAATCCGTTTTCCTGATCTTACCTTTTTTGGACAGATCTTCAACCATAAATTCCTCTTTGGCCATAAACTCTTCCACCGCCTCTGTGTCCGGGCAGAATGTAAAAAGCCGCACCAGATAACGGCAGGTCCGGTCATGTTCTGTGAAATCTTTGGTGGCAAGGCTGCAACCTGTAACGGTCAATCCTGTGGGCAGCTGGCGGTTCAGGGCCTGTGTGATCTCTTTGGGGCAAGTTTTCGGTCAAGGAAAATATAAAAGATTTCTGATTCGCTTTCCATGCCCACCGGCAGAGCAGTGTCAAAGGCAAGCCGCATGGGAGGGGTTGAATCCTTTGGAGTATTTGACCGTCAGCCCGGCCCGCTTTACTGCCCGCTGGACGATGGTGGCCAGTTCCAGGTGACCGAAAAACCGCGCATCGTGCAGCTTTGAGAACCAGACCTTGTACCGGCAAAAGCCTCATCCGAAAGCCGGACCGATGGGGTCGGTGCATATCCCGGGTGACCGGGCTGTTGTGGAGGATAGGGGCGGATCTGTTTGAAGTCACAGACCCCGCATCCGGTGCAGTCCTGGTCCCGGCAATCCAGGGTCAATGCCTGGTTCTGCAGCGTTTTCCCATTCTTTTTTCAGAATTCGTTGTGACACCCCGGTGTCAATGTGGTCCCAAGGCAGGGGTTCGTCTTTTGTCCGGTGCCGGGAGGGTAAAAATCAGGATCAATGCCGGTTTGGTCAAAGGCCTTTTGCCATCGGGCATAATCAAAATGATCATTCCACCCGTCCAGGCGGCAGCCGTTTGCATGGGCAGCCGTCAACACCTGTGATAATCTTCTGTCTCCCCGGAGACACCCCTTCCACAAGACTCATGCGCGGGTCCTGCCATTTGAGATTCACCTTGGGATGGCCCAGGTTTTTTTTGAGAAAAGCAAGGCGCTCCACGGTGGCATCCAGCGTGAGCTGGGGGTGGCGCTGGAACGGGGTGTGGGGTTTGGGAATAAAGGTGGTGACACTGACATTGATGCTGCGCTTTCCCCTTGCATAGTCGGATGCCAGGCGCTGGAAAGATCGCATATGCCCTGGATGTCAGCGGCTTCTTCAAAGGGCAGGCCCATCATGAAATACAGTTTGATGTTTTTCCACCCCAGTTCAAAGGCATTTTTCACCGTTGCCCGGATGTTTTCTTCGGTGAGGTTTTTGTTGATAATGTCCCGCAGCCGCTGGGTGGCGGCTTCCGGTGCAATGGTGAATCCGGTTTTGCGTACGGTTTTGATGATGTTCATGAGCTGTGGGGTCAGCCGTTCCGCCCGGATGGATGGCAGGGAAATGGCATTGCACTGGTTGTGGCTGATGGCCAGCAGCTGTTCCATCAGCTCCGGCAGCTGAGAGTAGTCCCCGGTACTCAAAGACAACAGGGAGATATCTGAATATCCGGTGGATGCCAGAGATGTTTTTGCGATCCGGATCAGGTCCGGCACAGAACGCTCCCGCACCGGCCGGTAGATCATGCCTGCCTGGCAGAACCGGCAGCCTCGGGTGCAGCCTCTGGCAATCTCTAATCGCAGCCGGTCATGTACGGGCTTGCCGAAGGGCACAATGGGATCCATGGGAAAATTGTCCTGTGTCAGTTCCGGTAAAAAGGCGCGTTTTACCCGGGTATACTCCTCCTGAAGTGCAGACAGCTTCTGGCAGCCGTTTTCATCAAAGGAGGGGGTAAAAAAGGCTGGCACATACACCCCGGCAATCTCAGACAGCAGTTGCAAAAGGGTGGATTTTCCGCCATCCCCCTGGTGCTTGAACGCAATGACGGTTTTGGAGACCGCCAGCACGGTTTCTTCCCCGTCACCGATGACAAAGGCATCGAAAAAATCCGCCAGCGGCTCGGGGTTGAATGCACAGGGACCGCCCCCGATGACCAAAGGAAATGCCTGGTCCCGGTCCTGTGCAAAAAACGAAATATCGGACAGAGGAGAACATGGTCAGAATATTGGTGAAATTGAGTTCGTACAACAGGCTGATGCCGATGATATCAAATGCTGCCAAAGGGGTTTTGGATTCCATGGACAGGCAGGGTATGTTTTTTTGGGCCATCAACGCTTCCAGATCAGGGGCCGGGGTGAAAAAACGTTCCGCTGCTATATTTTTTTCCCGGTTCAGGATGGAATACAGAATCTGGAGCCCGAAATGGGAGGTGCCGATTTCATACAGGTCCGGAAACACAAGGGCAAAGGTCAGATCCATCTGGTCCAGGTCCTTGTGAACCGTATTGATTTCATTGCCTGCATACCGGGTGGGGGACTGGACCAGGCCAAGGATGTCTTGATAATTTTGTCTATGCATGATACTGAAATTCAAAATAATAGTGGTTATGTGGCATAAGAGTGCCCAAATTTTGTAATATATAATTATTTCCAGGATATGGCAATGAAAGAAACAAAAATCAACCGGCTGAACGGGTATGACACCTCCCCGGGAAAGGTGCTGGTCAAGGGATGGGTGCGGACCCGGCGGGATGCCGAAGGATTTTCCTTCATGGAGATCAATGACGGGTCCTGCCTTTCCAATATCCAGGTGGTGGCAAACAATGACCTGTCCAATTATACCGATATTCAGGGCATCACCACAGGGTCTGCCGCGGCGGTTGCAGGAGATCTGGTGACATCCCCGGGCAAGGGGCAGAAATGGGAGATCCAGGCTGCCCATGTCGACATTATCAGCCTGGCACCGGAAACATACCCGTTGCAGAAAAAACGGCATTCAGATGAGTTTTTGCGCACCATTGCCCATTTGCGGCCCAGAACCAATAAATACGGGGCCGCTTTTCGGATCCGGTCCTGAGATGGTGCATGCCATCCACCGGTTTTACAAAGAAAAGGCTCTTTCTACCTGACCTCTCCTGCGATCGCACGGGATAAGATTGTGAAGGAGCCGGAGAAATGTTCCGGGTCACCAGCCTGGACCCGGATGCAGTGGCCAAACAGGGGAAAATGGATTTTTCACAGGATTTTTTCTGGCCGGGAATCCAATCTGACGGTTTCCGGGCAGTTGTCAGCGGAAATGTTTGCCCTGGCGTTAGGGGATGTGTACACATTCGGTCCCACCTTTCGGGCGGAAAATTCCAACACCAGCCGCCATGTGGCGGAATTCTGGATGCTGGAGCCGGAAATGGCGTTTTGTGCATTTTCCGGCAACATGGACCATGGAGAGAACTGGTACAATATCTGGTCAACGATGCCCTTACCAGCTGCACAGACGATATGAACCTGTTTTCCAGGTTTGTGGACAAAACGCTCGCCCGACGGCTGGACACCCTGGTGTCCAAAACCTTTGAACGAATGTCCTACACCGAGGCCATTGCCATTCTGGAGAAATCCCATAAAAAATTTGAATACGAAGTCAGATATGGAATCGATCTTCAGTCGGAACATGAGCGGTTCCTGGCAGAAGAACATGTGCAAAAACCAATATTCCTGTTTGACTATCCCAAAGAGATCAAGCCTTTTTACATGCGTATCAATGATGACGAAAAAACCGTGGCTGCCGTGGATCTGCTGGTGCCCGGCATCGGGGAGCTCATCGGCGGCAGCCAGAGAGAAGAGCGGCTGGGATGTTCTGCAAGCGCGCATGGCACAGATGGGGCTGCCGAAGAACCCTACTGGTGGTACCTGGATTCAAGGCGGTATGGGTCTCGGTGCCCCATTCCGGGTTCGGCATGGGATTTGAGCGGTTTTTGATGATGATCACCGGCATAACCAATATCCGGGATGTGTATTCCCTTTCCCAGAACACCAGGGAGTATTGATTTTTAAATGTATGATCAGTACAGTGATGGTTTTGATTTGACCACGAAGAACACGAAGGGCACTGAAGATCGCTGCGCGCTTCAGGATCATGAAGTATGGGATGTAATGAACGCGTGTTGACGTAAATAGTGAAAGAGCAGCCTACGATAACCTTACTGGATTACGGCGCCGGCAATGTGCGCAGTGTGACCAATGCCGTGGAAAAGCTGGGGGGCACCCTTACAACCGTGTCCTCCCCGGAAGATATTTTGTCGGCCGAAAAAATCATTTTTCCCGGGGTGGGCAATTATGAAAACATGATCCAGGCGTTGAACCGCAAGGGATATATGGACCCGCTGCGGCAATACCTGGCATCGCAACCGCCCGTTTTTCGGCATCTGCCTGGGCATGCAGGCCCTGTTCCAGGGCAGCGAGGAAGATCTGTCCAACAATGAATCCATCGGTTTTTTCGAGGGCCGGGTGGAGCGGTTCAAAACCCGGTTGTCCGTTCCCCACATGGGTTGGAACGGGATTCATCTCAAGCAGGATTCGCCGCTGATGGCGGGTATCGGAGAAGATGCCCGGTTTTATTTTGTGCACTCTTTTCACCCTGATCCCCCATGATCCGGCTGTGGTTTTGACCACCACCACCTATGATTATGCTTTTGCCAGCGCCATTCAGCAGGGCAACATCATCGGCACCCAGTTTCATCCGGAAAAAAGCGGGAAACATGGTATGCAGCTGCTGGAAAACTTTATTGCATTGTCGGATTTCACCCCCCGGGGCCGGGTGGACATCCCGGGAAAGGCCCTGGCCAAACGGATCATCGCCTGCCTGGATGTCCGGTCCAATGACAAGAGGAGATCTGGTGGCGACCAAGGGGGACCAGTATGATGTCAGGGGGAAAGGGCCGGCACCGACGGCAAGGGCAGTGTCCGGAACCTGGGCAAAACCGCTACTCCGCCCGGTGGTATTACTGAAGGAGGCCCATGAGATCACCTTTTTGAACATTGCCGGGTTCCAGGGATTTTCCCCTGGCAGACATGCCCATGATCAAGATACTGGAACAGACCGATCGCAGATCGCTGTTTGCGCCGTCGACTCACCGGAGGCGGGGATCATGCCTATGCCGACAGACCATGCCCGTGCACTACACGGCCCTGGGAAGCGACCTCGGAACGTGCTCGTTCCCCTGACCATCGGCGGACGAGATTTCCATCGGCAATACGACCGACTGTGCACATGGCCGAAGCGCTTTGCGCGGACACCGGAGAAGACCGGGCAAAAGTGCCACCGAGCAGATTTCCGGGCGTACGGTGCCCGGGCTGCGGCGATCTCCATCGGCCCGAAGCGGGTGTATGCGGCGCGCATTGCCGGAAGCCTTGCCGCCGGACACCGCGCAATCGAGACCGGTGAAAGTGCCATCGAGCCGCTCCCCGGGGACTGTGCTGGTGCCCAGGCCGTGCGCGGTCTCCAGCGGCGCCGCAGCGGGTGCATGTGGCCGCACCTGGAACTTGCCGCCGGACGCCATGTTGAACCAGGATCCCGGCCCCCGAGGGGAAAATTTTTGCTGGTACCAGTGCACGGGTGCAGGGGGGCCGCACCCTGCCATCAACCTGATGCCGTGACCCTGGCCGGGCTGCCGGAGAAAACTGGGCCGGGGATATGCTCAACTGTATCAACCGGGACGGCGCCGGCATAGACCTGGAATACGATCCGGGCCGTGAAACAGGCCGTGACCATCCCGGTGTGATCGCGCATCTTCCGGTGCCGGGTGCGCGGCCCACTTTTCAGAGGTGTTCACGGAAACCGGAGCGGATGCGGCCTTGGCAGCCGGGATTTTTCACAGAAAAGAGGTACCCATTGACGATGTCAAGGCCCATCTTGCAGAACACAGGATACCGGCACGCCCGTCCTGAACCCCGGCCCGTCCCCATATCCACGATGGTTTCTCCAGAGGTCACAGGCCGGCGATGATATTGAACAGGGTGGTTTTGTCCGCCCCGGACGGTCCCATGATGGAGAACCATTCACTGGATTCGACATCAGCAGGTAATCTCTGCCAGAACGGTCTGCTGTTAAAACCGCTTGCTTATGCGAACGGAATTCAATATCCAAGGGATATCAGACAGATAGTACCGATCGGATCAGCGGGCAGGCGATATTGTGAGTCTTTATTGACAGAGTGGTGTTTTGGTGTTATTGAACATTGCCTGAGGGAATCGAGAATGCGCTGAATTTGGAGGTACCCATGAGCCGGCTTACCATCACCCTTGATGAAATTATGATCTGCACCAGGCACTCAAAGAAACGGCTGCCCGGCAGGGACGCAGTATCGGGAAAATTATTGAGGAAAGCCTTGTCCGACGGGGTATCCGATCGAATGGCCCACGCACGCCAACTGGTGGAACAGGCCCGGATCGGGGCCGGGTGCCAGTGATGAGAAGAAGCAACCCGCCTTGCCATTGAAGAAACCCGTGCCCACCGCACCCGATGAAAAAACCGGTCTTTATCATTGATACCAATGTGGTCGCAGCAGGACTCATCACTTCCCGGCCGGACAGCTCCGCGGCGCAGATTCTGGAACGGCATGATCAATGGCAGGTTGGCTTTTCTTCTGTCGCCGGATCTGCTCGATGAATACCGGCAGATATTGCTGAGACCCAAACTGGTCCGGCTTCATGGTCTCATGGAACCGGACATCGAGCAGATTCTGATGGAAATCACTGCCAATGCCATCTGGCGGGATCCCCCTGCCGATACAGATCACATCTCCCGGATCTTCAGGATTCACATCTCTGGGCACTTCTGGCAACAGAGCCGGCAGCGGTTCTGATCACGCGGTGATCATCTGCTCATTGAAAAACCCAGGCCCGGCAGTTCGGTCATATCCCCGGCAGCCTGGCTGGCCCATTTTGCCAACTGACCGCCAGGATCCGGGCCGGGCGTAAAAAAAGCCCCTGGACAGCCCACCATCCAGGGGCTTTGCGTCAGACTACTATAAACTTGGGTGATTACAACCTAGGTTATCTTACAGTCACATTTGTTGCAGCGGGTCCGCGCTGGCCTTCAGTGATGTCAAAGGAAACGCTGTCCCCTTCGCTGAGAGATTTGAAACCCATGGCATTGATGCCTGAGTGATGCACAAACACATCATTTCCACCGTTTTCCTGTTCAATAAATCCAAACCCTTTTGCGTCATTAAACCACTTTATAAACCATCAGGATTTTGTGCTAGAATTCCAGGCGGATGCCGGCGGTGACAATCAGCCCCGGAGCAATGGTATCCTGCTGGCCCTGGCTGCGGAACATGGCATATTCTTCATCAAAAATATTTTCCGCATTCACAAAGGCGGTGACATGATCCACCAGTTTTCGTGACACAGATGCATCCACGGTAAAATACCCGTTTTCATTGAGGGTGTTTTCATTGTCAAAATAGATGTCACCATAATAATTGGCGGTCACGGACAGGTTCACGATCTCCGGATTGGTATACCGGAACCCGAAATGGGCATTGTGCCGGGGATCGTTGGACAGGTAATTGCCCTCCAGGGCCGCGTTGTTGTCATCTTCTTTAATTTCAGACACATTGTAGGCATAATTGGCGAACAGGGTCAGGGTCCGGGTCGGATACCATTCCAGTTCCGCTTCAACCCCGTGGATATCCACCTCGCTGATATTGTCCAGAATACGTTCATACCCGGGTTTTGGTCCCTCCGGCAAAACGGGACTTTGCCGGTAACGCGGTCCCCGATGTAGTCTTTGGCAAAGGACTGGTAAAAGGTCAGCCGGCCCCACAGGGTGTCGGTGAGAAACCGTTCCACTCCGATGTCATAGGACCAGATCTCTTCGGGTCCAAGATCGGGGTTGGCTTCCCGGTAATAAGTGCCTCCGCCCCGGACATGGACCTTGTACATCTCGAACAGGCTGGGTGCCCGGAACCCCTTGCCGCCGGAGGCCCGCACCGTGGTTTGTTCCAGGTGCCAGGTGATGCCGGCTGTCGGAGAAAAACTGCCCTCGGAACTGGAATCAAAGGTGTTGTCATAACGCCGGCTTTCCCGCGCTGCCCTGGTCGTGTCCCAGTTGGCACCGTCCGATGTCTCGATCAAGTCATACCGGGCCCCGAGATTGACGATCACCCGCTCTTCCATAAACCGCATATCCAGGTTGGCAAACGGGGAGACAAACTGCTGGCTGCCGTCCGCGCCGACCTCGCGTGTTCCCGTGGCATAGATGTCGTCATAGTCCCAGGAGGCCCGCTTGTACGCCGCCCCCAGGGTCAGGCCCGTGGTGTCGCCCAAAGCCAGGGTTGTCTGAAGGTCCGCCCCAGACCGTGGCCGGCATCTCTTCCTGGCGCAGGAGCGTGGCATAATCGTCTTTGGCCGAGTCCTGGAACGCGATTTTGTCGGCACGGTTCAGGTACACCAGGCCCTTGACATCCGTGCCGCCGACCTTGCCGGTGTAATTGAGCCAGTACTGGTCCAGGGTCAGTTCATCATAGAAGAACTGCCGGCCTTTGCCGGTTTCATGGTCATAGTACAGGGCGGACAGGGAGAGATCCGAATCCGGTGTCAGATCATAATTCACCTTGCCCATCACCTTGCCTGCATCCCGGTAGCGCTTGATCTCATAGGCCGCGGGGTTGTCCACCATGAAGAATCCGTCGCTGGTCCTCATATCCGCCTGCGATCAGGAACCCCAGGTCGTTGACCGTCTGGCTGTGGAGAGCGGTACCGCCGAAGGTATCAGCCGTGCCGGCCTGGACGTCGAGGAGGGTCTTGGGATCTCTGGACGGATTTTTGGTGATGATATGGACCACCCCGCCCAGGCCTTGTGACCCGTAGAGGGCCGAGGCCGGCCCCCGGACGATTTCAATACGCTCGATGACATGCTTGGGAATATGGCCCCAGGCCACCCAGGCAATGGAGTTGTTGAAATTGTCATTCTGGGGGACCCCGTCCACCAGAAACAGGACCCGGTTGTTGCCCACGCCCCTCATTTTCATCGGGCTGACGATGCCATTGGTCTGCACGGCATAATGCCGGAAATTGTACATGCCCGGCACGCTGCGCAGGATGTCCTCCACCCGGTCGAACGGGGAGGCCATCAGATCTTCACTGGTCAGGACCGTCACGCTCTGGGGAACGTCAATTGACGGCATCTCGGTCCGGGTGGCGGACACCACCACCGTGTCCAGCCGATACGCCTCTTTGGTTTCTTCCTGTGCCCCTGCGATCAGCGGATGTATCAGCACCGCCAGTCCCAGTACAATCATTGTCATCCATCGCATGTGTTTCATCTTGTTTTCTCCTTTTTCAACTCATTACAATCATTAATCAAACGGTCATTAAATCATGTGCCCATAAAAAAAGGCCACCAAGGCATCTCCCTTTTTTCGGGAACATGACCTTCGTGGCCTTTTTACGTCTGTTATGATGCCGGCCTTGTGCCGGCTGCCGCAACCAAGCGGATATTCAATATTTTTGGGTCAGGCAGCTTCTGCTGCCGGTTATTTGTGGACTTACTTACCCCCTGCGTGAAAAGATGTCAAGAAATTTTGGTGAAATTTCCGCTTGTCAGTTGAAGGTGCCGAAGATCCTTGATGCATTTAATTGACCAATTCGCAGGGCCGAGAGAACCACTTTGACCATGACAAACAACGATCAGGTTGCCGGCGGCCATTCGACCAACTGGCTGAAAGCAACAGTCCCTATTTGCGGTGCCCCCCGCAGCCCCGGAGGCCTGGTAGTCCCTGGGGGAAAAAGCCTACCAGAAAAGGCAGTCCGGAAGGAGTGAAATTCAACCTCACTCCATCGGATACATTTCCGCATCCATTCCCTGTGCAGTTGGGCCATCCATTCGGGAACCGCTGGCATTTTTTGCACCATAATGAGATGCCGCGTCACCGGCTCAAGATCGATGACGGGCTGCTCGGTCTCACATGCTTTCCAGACCTTCCGGCAGCTTCAGGGTGTTGCCGTTACGTTCTGATAAGCTGGCAACCGCCAGGTACCAGAGACCGGACTGGGCCGGGCCGGACCGCACTGTGGCAAAAACGCCCTGCCGGGGCATACTTTGCGTCCCATTGGATGCAGTATTTCGCCAGCGTTCTTCTTTCGGTTCGATCAGCGCTGGGCCAGTACAGCACCAGCACGTGAAAAAATCCTTCGATACGTTCTTTTACCTGTTAGCGATTTCATTTTTCGTATAATGTTTCAGGTTACGATATTGGCACCATTTGGCCAAGCATGGTTTCGCTGAACGGATTTCTTACTCAGTGCGGGTTTTTTCGCCAGGCATCCCCGGCAAAAGAGACTGTCCATCCAGGGGTTCGAGCTTTGATCCCATGGTGGGTTCCTTGCATTTGTCACACAACACGGATGGCTCCATACGTGCCTTGGGCGGCATGGAGGTCTTGACTTCCCTGATGTCAAACAGGGTGTCAGGGGTTCTGGTCCAGATCTCCATGGATTTTGCCTCATGGCGTTTTTTGAACGTCTGTTTTGATCCTCTTCCGAGGCCTGCCCGCTGTTCTGTCAGCCAGTCCATTCCGGCCATGGCGGCCTGATACCGAATGAAAGGCCGGGCAGAGAGTGGCCGTGGAAATCGAGGCATTTTTGAAACAGTTCGGTATTTACAATGGTTTGTGCGGCATGGTCTCCATTATTGGTGTTTATGGTTATGAGATTCTTTGTTATGGTCCGCATGCGGGTGATCATGGGGTCCGTGGTTTTCGGCATGTTCATGCCCGTGTGTCATCCGTTTGTCTGTCATGGGCGTGCGGTGAACGGCGTCCACGGTCATGTTCATGTGAATGAACGTGCTCGTGTTCATGGCGGTGCGTCTTGTCTTCCATGCGCACGCGGATGCTTGTGCACATGGGTGTGTTCATGTTGATGTTCATGCGTGTGTTTGGCGGTCGCCTTCCACTGATGGTCTCGTGCATTATCGAGACATTCCAAGTCCAACTCCGATGAAGTGGAGCTGTTCCGATATCAATCTGTATGATTCACATGATACTGGGTCGTAGAATTGTCTTCATCAAAAGGAAAATGTAATATCAGGCCAGCATGGCCATGTCCGGGTTGGTTTTTCCGGCCAGCCCTTCCGCCAGCACCATGGCGATCTATCGCCAGGCACTTTGCATCGGTAATCGGGCCGACCTTTTTTCTTTCATTCGGAAAGATCCGGTCGCTTCACCAGTTCCATTTTGTGAATCCGGGCGTTGATGATGGCCTGGTCGCCGAAAATGTTTACTGAGCATAAAGCCCGCCCTCATCCAGGGGCTCAACCAGATCCACCGATTCTAAAACCAGGGTCTCTTTTCCATCCTGGATCATATATGCGCTTGCTTCACACATGATGCAATACCTCCATAATTTTTGTTTCTGCAATGGCCATGGCCTGGTGGGGCAGGGTTCCTTGTCGGAAAAATGCATCAGATGGTACGATTTTCCGGTGAAGGGGCAGCAGAATCTCGGGTGCCGGACTCTCCATAACGGCCCCGGCCATCCGGGGAGTGATCTCTCCCAGGCTGGCATTGGGCCAGGTAATGGCATATGGGTCCGATGATGAGATCCGCTGTTTCAACGTTCAGGACCAGGGCATTTTCCCGGATGCGCCCTTGTGGGCACCGGCCCGGAGCATGCCTGAGGTGAGCAATGGCATTCGGTCCCCAGCGCCACCAGGTTAAACCGGTTTTCATGGAACTGCCGGATATACTTGATGATGGCCGCTCCGATACCGCCGTGGCCGTCAATGATACATATGGTTTTTTTGGGTTGTTCAATCATCTGCTGGCATTCCGCTGCTTGTTGTCATGCGGCCAGTTCCTGGGTGGCAAGCGGCACGTGAGACAACTGTTTCCATGACATCGCCGTATCCCGTTGTGCCTCGGTCTTCAGACCGGGCAAAACCCACCCAGCGGTACCCGATTTCTGTGACAAAAGGCCGTTCCTTGAAACGGCCCCGTTTGCGCAGATCGAACACACCGGGTATTTTGTGCGGTGGGTGATAAATGGGGTAATATCCGTTTTGGCGTTGGCACTAATGATTCCTCCTTCAGATGGTCAAAGTATGCCGGTAACCCGCTCCAGGGTTTTCGGCTTCCGGGAACTGATGATGGTTGTTATCTCAGGTTATGTGCCGCGCTCGCAGGCTGTAGTGCTCGTTACATAACAAAAAAAGGCCAAGAATATCTGGACGGTCTGGTTTTTCTGTTGTTTGCCGACCTTCTCCCGCCATGGTGTTAAATGTAATAAATCTGGTTCAAGTTCAAAGTGACGCAATTTCTATTGCATATTTTACAAAAATCTAAGGTAAAAAACAGACTTCTGTCAAGCCGATTTTATGTTCGTTCAAGAACCGGATGGTGCGGTCAGGAAAAAGCTGGATCTTCCGAAGTGGTGGCGGCCGACGTGATGGGGGACAGCCTTGTCAAAGCATGGCGGGGAATATCTGGGCCTGACCCAGGAGGAACTGGCAGCCAGGGCCGGAATCAAACAACCCGCCCTGGCCCGGCTGGAAAAACCGGACGCCAATCCAGGAATCGGCACATTGAAAAAACTGGCCGATGCAATGGGCATCACCATCGAACAGCTCCGGGAATGACCAGCGAAAACAGATCCATGACCGGCCAGATCAAATTCATTCACTTCCGGGAAAGGGAAACTTCTATCCATTTGAAAAATTCGGATTGACATTCCGAATTTTCAAAGGATAATTTGGACCCATAGTTCCCCGTCCATCATATGAAAAGGCCTTGGAAACAGCCTTGAACCGTTTCGCCGGTCGTCTCCCTGACAGGTCCCCGGCAATGGTCAACCCTGGCACGGTTGATACAGAAAAAAAACGGGGCGGTTTTCTTTGATCTGGAGTCTCCCGGGACCGGTTGCGGCTGCAGAATCCCCAGATGTCATTGGAAATACTGGAGGGCCTTGTCATTATCGATGAGATTCAGGTGATGCCGGAATTGTTTGAAATTATCCGGATACTGGTGGACCGACCAGACAATGCCGCTACTTTTTTCTGCTGGGCAGCGCATCTCCGGATATCATCAAACGATCGTCGGAAACCCTGGCCGGCAGAACAGAATGATAATGCCCGGATTTTATTTTTACGGAAACCAGGGTGGCGCATCTAAACGACCTCTGGCTGCGGGGCGGGTTACCCCGTTCATTTATCGCACATCACTGGATGACAGCCGGGCATGGCGGGAAGGGTTTGTCCGGACCTTTCTGGAACGGGATATCCCCCAGCCTGGGCATCACCATACCATCGGCTGCCATGCGGCGTTTCTGGGGCCATGCTCGCCCACTGCCACGGGCTGACGTATTGAATGCCTCCGAGCTTGGCTCGGTCCCTGGGGGTGACGGATAAAACCGTCCGGTCATACCTGGATATTCTGACCGGAACTTTTACGCTACGCCAGCGTCCAGCCCTGGTATGAAAATATTGGAAAGCGCCAGGTCAAGGCGCCAGAGATTTATTTCTGAGCGGATTCGGCCATTCTGCATCATCTGCTGTCTGTCACTGACATGGATACCCTCATGATCAACCCCTGGCTGGGGGCCTCCTGGGAGGGATTTGCCATGGAACAGCTTATCCATGTTGCGCCTGCCGAGGTATATTTCTGGTCCACTTACAGTGGTGCGGAACTGATCTTCTTTTCTTCCATAACGGCAGAAAATACGGCATTGAAATCAAGTTCAGTGAAAACCCGAAAATCAGCAGGTCTATGCGTATCGCCATCCAGGACCTTGATCTGGTCCATTTGTGGATCATTTATTCCGGCAGTGTTGCCGTTCCGCTTGAAAAACGGTTACGCTGCTGCCTTTAACAATCAAAGCCCGGTGAAAAAATGGTTGCAATGATGAAAAGGACAGGTTCCCCTGGAAGATCCCACTCACCTGGCTCGTCTTGAGTCGCCAAAGCTTGCCCTGGAAGGGCTGAATGGGCTTGTGGTTATAGATGAGGTGCAAAGAGTTCCCGGTCTTTTTGAGGTCTTGCGCGTTCTGGTGGACCGCAGGGACAATCCTGCCCGGTTTCTGATCCTGGGCAGCGCGTCACGGGAGCTTCTCCGCCAATCCTCTGAAACCCTGGCCGTGTTGACCCGGTATTCGGAAAAACCAGGTCCTGGAAAGGATCAAGGCCATCTCCGGTGCTGGCTGTCCGCCGGAAATCCGTATCAGGCGCTGGTCTGGGTGGAAAAAGGCCTGGCAAAGAAGATGATCCTTGAGCTATACACATCCGGGACTATGTGCTGGCCACTCGTAAGGTGCTGGAATAAAACCGCATGCCATGTCTATCAGGATCAGTCACCGAAACAGTGAAAAGCCGCCCATGAAATTTGGGGTTGACAAACCGCTGCCCCTTTTTCTATATATTGCCTCGTCTGAGATGTAACGTTTTTCAGGTTCCACTGTGCGTGGATGAAAAGGGAACCCGGTGTAAATCCGGGATGGGCCCGCCGCTGTAATCGGGGACTTGGGCTGCTCAATGCCACTGACCGGAATGACTCAGGTTGGGAAGGCGCAGCTGACCAGAGGAAGATCCGAAAGTCAGAAGACCTGCCTGGAAAAACGGCTGGACACCTGTCATGGCTGACCGGCGAGCGCTGAACCGGAAAAATCGTGTATGGTTTCAGATCTCAGCGCGGGAAAATCCCCGTGGACAAGGGATTTTTTCAATCTGAGGATAAATCAGGGCATCCCCGGATCATAATTCATGGTCCGGGGATTTTTGTTTTTCTCCGGACGAAACTTTTTTCCAAGGAGGAGAGGCAAGATGAAACCCTGTGACATGTTTTTTGATCGTATGCGTTTCCATCGGTTGTTTTCTTCCAGCGTTGCCGCCGTGCTGATGGGTCTTTGCGGCAGTGCTGACGGGTGCCGCGCCGCGGGACGGCCGGCGACCGGTCCGGATGCTGGACGAGGTGGTGGTCACGGCCGGCCGGGTGGCGAGGAAGCTTTGAAGAGATCATGCCGATATCACCATTATTCACCGGGCAGAGATAGCGCAGTCCGGCGCCGCCAATGTGGCGGATCTGCTGGCGGAAAAGGGATCGGCCATATCCAGAAATATCCGGGCACGTTGACAGCCATCGGGATCCGGGGGTTCCGCACCGATTCTCATGGTAATGACCTGCAGGGCAAGGTCCTGGTGCTGCTGGACGGACGCAGGTCCGGTACCGGCAATGTGGCCAAGATCCTGACCCAGAACCTGGAGCGCATTGAAATCATCCGGGGGCCGGGTGCGGTACCGTACGGGTCTGCCGGTATGGGCGGGGTGGTGAACATCATCACCCGGAAAGGGGCGGACAACGGGATGCAGGTGTCTGCCGGTGCCGGGTCTTTTGACCGGGTGCAGGGCAGCATCGGCGGCACTGTCGATCAGAACGGATTTGATTTTGCCGGTGCGCGTTTCCCGGGAAACCCGGGGGGATATGACACCGGCAGCGGGCAGACCTATCACAGAATACCGGTATTGACGCGGAAACCGGGATCAGTGCCAACCTGGGCTATACCTTCGGAGACCGCGGCACCGTATCGGCCTGATCGTCACCGGGTTTGAGGCGGATGAATCCGGGGATTCCGGCTATATCACGGCCAACGACCTGGATAATTTCAGTGACAAGAAAAGCCATTCCATTGATCTGGGGTATGCCGGCGGGTCCGAAGATGCCCGGTTTGAATGGATGATCCGGTATTTTACCGGTAGAGATAAAAATACCTGGATAGACCCGGTGGCATCCAACCCCGCCTTCTGGGATGACGGGATTCCATCTCAAAGGGAGACCGACCTGCCAGGGGCCCAGGCCCAGGTCACGGGATTCTGGGGGCGCACACCCGCCTGACCGTCGGGTTTGACTGGGTGGATTACGACATTGAAAGTGATTTTACCCCCAACCAAAGCACCTATGAAAACACGGCCCTCTTCCTGCTGGCCCGGACCGGTTTTTTCGACGACCGGCTGGTGACCCACCTGGGGCTGCGGCATGACTGGTACGATGTGGCGGTGACGAGCCGGCCGGCCGGTCCGAGGATACCACCCGGTTCACCCCCAGTATCGGCGTCGCCTGGATGGCATTGCCGGACCTCAAACTGCGGGCCCAGTATGCCCAGGGATTCATGCTGCCCACGGCAGACCAGATGGGGGCGGATCATACCTCGTTTATGGGACCGGTGAAAGGCAACCCGGATCTGGATCCGGAGAAAAGCGCCACCTGGGAGGCCGGCCTGGACTGGTTCAAAAACGGTCTTCAGGCATCCCTGACCTGGTTTCATACCGATTTTGAAGACAAAATCGTATCCGATTATCTGGCCGACGGCACCTCCACCTGGAAAAATGAGGGCGATGCCGAAATATCCGGGTTCCAGGCGGATATCAGTTATGACGTGGGGATGCCCTTGGGCTGGTCCTGGGAGGTCAGGCCCTACGTCGGATTCACGGCCCTGACCGATATCGATGACAAAACCACGGGACAGGACCTGCTCTATGTCAGCAAAAGGCACTATCTGGCCGGCCTTCTGGTGGATTCCGGGCAAGGCACCTTTGTCCGGTTCAATGCCGTGCACACCGGCAGCCAGGATATCCAGGACTGGCAGTCCGGCTTGTGGCCGGCACCCGTTGTCAAAAAGAAGTCGTTCTGGGTCGCCAACCTGACCGGGGCATGGCGGTTTTATGAAAGTGAACAGGCCGGCCGGTTCTCCATCCGCGGGGAGGTGCACAACCTGTTTGATGAAGACTATGCCTACGTCAAAGGCAGATCCCGACGCGCTGGGCCGGTCTTTTTTTGCCGGTATCGATGGGCTTCTGACTGGAATGGGACATGACACCGGCATGACGATGACCGGGCAACAGGCCCATGATAAAGGAGATCGATTGTAGCACATGGCTGTGAAAACCCTGACACCCCGGCTGGTGTTTTCCTTCAGGGGGTCTTTGCGGTCGAAGCAGGGGCCGGCCTGGCGTATCTGCTGCGGACACAAGCCCGGCCTTCGATGGAAAATCATGGCGGGCGCCGGCCTGTGGCCGCCGGGTCTGGCCTGGCGTTTCTGGCCGCCGGATGCATAATCCTTCGGGTCGATTTGCCGGCCCACCTGGACCGGGTCATGGCGTGGATGAACGCGGCATGACCCTGCACCTGGGCGCTGGCGGCCCTGCTGCTGATCCCCGGCACCGTGCTGCTGAAAAAGAAGGATCGAACAGGCGGGCACAGCCACGGTGGGCTGCTTCTGGCCCTGCCCTGCCCGGTATGTTTTACCGTGATCCTGTTCGGGTTCCGCCCACGCCCACGCACCTGGGTCCCCGGGCAAACCCCTGGATACTGGCCTGGCCGGCCGGGGCATTCCGCAGGCATCGCCCTGGTTTGCCGCCCGAAGTCCTTGCCCGGTTCGCCCGGGGCCGGTGCCTCCCGGTTTCTGGGGGCTGTGATGGGTGGGGGCGGCCCGGGATCTTTGTGGTGACCGTGGCCGTGGTTCCCCATTTCAGTGACATGGAGCGGATTTACCGATCTCAAGCTGCCGCACCGGGCACGCCCCGCCGCCCGAAAAAGGGGCGGGGGTGCTGATGGCCGGTCTGTTATTCACTCGTTTGCCGCTCGGTCTGCGCCCGTCTTCGAAGAGGGCGTTATGGAAATAGCTGCATTGTTGAAATCGTTTATCGATCTGATGGCATCCTCCATCTCTTCTGCCGGTTCTGGTGCTTTTGTCCGGGCTCACCATCCGGATGGTCATCCATGCCGGTGGGTTTTTCGCGTTGTGGCTGTAGCCAGCAAACAGGCTGCCGGACCAGGTTCGGACCGGACAGACCACGGCCCGGACCCTGTCCTCTGGCCCTGGGCCGCTGATTTTTCCCGCCCCGGTCCGGGATTCTATGGACCAGCTGCAGGCGGTGAAGGACGGCCCCCGCCCGGAAATCGGGGCGATGAACCTGTTGAAGGACTGCGAGCACCATTTGTGGCAGTCCCTGGATGGCGTCGAAGCTGATCGTCCGCCATCGGCCCGGGCCTGGGGCTCATCGGCACGTCGATCCCCATGGGCACTCGGGGCTGGCCCGCCCTCGGGCCAGCGGGATCCCACACGCCTGCTCGTCCGGGACCTGGCTGCTGTGCGATCACCACGGTGGTGGGCATGACCTTAGGGTTGTCCGGGGTATTCCTTCGTTACGGTCCAGCGCCGCTGGGTGGAGCAGGATGCGAAGCACATGGCCCTGGTCTGCGAACTGGAAATGGGGGAGCCGGCCGGAAAAGGAACACGGACATGAAGTACCTGGCGGCCATCCAGGACCAGGGGCAGCGACCTGGCAGACAATGGATCCCCTGCACGGGGTGGCCAATCTGTTCGACTTGGGTCTGGTGTTCATCGTGGGGTTGATGCTGGCCCTGTTCGGCGCGTTTCATCTGGAAGACCTGCTGAACCCGGATGCCAGTTTGACCATCACGAAACGATCCCGCTTCCGGGGAACTGGAGATCATCACCAAAGAAAGGAAAAAGATCGAAGCCGGTGAGGGTGACGTCGAAACAGACCAGCGGCCAGGGGGCAGCGCCTGGGTATCGCCGGACCGGCCGGACTGACGGCGCCATGGTGTATGTGCCGGAAACCAGCGGGGATCCATGAAGCCGGGAGATCCAGACACAGATTCCCCGGACACCGGGAAAAGGATGCATCATGAAAACAAGGGCGATGGTGGTATTGTTTTTTCTGCTGCTGCCCATCCCTGGCCGGGGCCGCAGAGATCACTTTGCTGGTCATCGACAGCAATGCGTTTGTGGCAGGTCAGGCCGCCCAACAGGTCAATCAGGAATCCGGCATACCGATCCAGGTGATGGCGGCCGGAGGCGACTGGCGGCAGACCCTCTGTCGGCCCATGCCGCAGGTGGTAAGGAGATCCAGGCGTCGCCAGTGCATCGTCGGCGGATGTGATGGATCCGGCATCCACCGCGCTTGCGTCCGAAAAGATCCACGCGACAGGTAAATGCGCGCTAACGTCTGCCCTGCGCAGCTCCCGGGATGACTGAAAGGTTCGAAAAAAAAAGGAGTGGTGTACGACCCAGCCTGGCCGCCTATTTCGAGCACCTGAGCCTGGTACGACCTGGTCAATTTGCTGCGGGTGGTGATCCAGCGCCATGTGGATGATACCGATCACACCGGGCCCGGTGCAGACGCTGCCGGACCCGGGTCTTTTTCATCCGGAGGCACCGGCCCCGTTCGCCGATGCTGCATCCTTCAAGGCCTGGCAGGCCCGGCAGCCATCCCATGATCCGTCGAACCCCGTGATCGGGCTCCTGTTTTACCGCTCTTACTCCACCCCCGGCCAGCAGGAACCCATCGAGGGGTTCATCCGTGAACTGGAGGCTGCCGGGTTCACCGTGTGGCCCTGCTTTGGCCAGGGAACGCCGGGCCATCGACCAGTTCCTGCTGGATGATCAGGGGCGGCCCCGGGTGGACCTGGCGCCGCGCCTTTTCCCGAAATTTTCCTCGGCCCCTGACCCCTGAACTGGCCCTGGTCTTCCGCCCGGCTGGATGCGCCGGCTCCCCTGTCCGGCATCAGTCTGTACCGAGAAACCCTGTCCGGGTGGCGGGACAAGTCCAAAGGGTATCGATCCGGTCCACCAGGTGGTCTGGGCCATGGCAACACCGGAAATATCCCGCACCGTTAACCCACCGTGCTGACGGCCGGGGAAAACACCCGGATCCCGTCACCGGGAAAATGGTTGAAAAGACCCGCCCGGGTCAGGAAAACATGGCGCGCTCCGCATCCCCCGGTCGAGGCCCTGGCCCGCCTGCGGCAAACTCCCAATAGCGACAAGAAATGGGCGATCCGCTTTAACATCATCACCAGGGAAAACAGAATATCGGTGCCAGCTACCTGAACGTGTTTGCTCTTGGAAATCGCCAACCCCTGGCGGACTAGGGATATCACACCGGCCCGGTGCCGGATGAATCCGGATCCGGCAGTGTGACTGGATGGGGTCCGCAAGGGTTTCTGGGCTCCGGGGGAGCTGGGAGCCACTGTGGCGGCCGGCAATGCCGTGCTGCTGGAACCCGGGGTGTACTGGGAATGGTTTTCCAAACTGCCCGGGCGTTTCAGGACCGGGCGGTGGCCCAGTGGGCCCGGCCGAAAGCGGCGGAAATCATGATGTACGACAAAAAACTGGTCATCCCCGGAGCTCCGGCAGGGAAACCTGGGGCTCATGCCGGAAACCTTCCCCGGGGCTGGGATGATCCCAGTGAAACTGTCTCGCGATACCACCCTGGAAGATCCCCATCGCCAGTATATCGCGGCCTATCTCTGGCTGGAAAAACGGTTTGATGCCCATGCCATGATCCACCTGGGCACCCAGTGCCACCCGTGAATGGACCCCGGGTAAACAGGCGGGACTGTCGCCGGCCTGCGCCCCAGGTGCTGGCGGGCCGGTATTCCCAATCCCTAATCCCTGCATCGTGGACAATGTGGGGCAGGCGATCACAGGCCAAACGCCGGGGCCGGGGCGTGATGCTGTCCCATATGACTCCGGTCATGGTCCCGGTCCGGCCTGTATCGGTGGAATACAGCCGCATGGCCGAGCTGGTCAAATCGATCGACCTGGCCCGGGCCTGGGGGGCGGTCACGACCGTGAAAAAATGGCGGAGCTGCGGGCTTTGGCAGGTGAAACCGGAATACTGGAACACCGGGCCGGCTCCGGCATGGTTTCAAACCGGGACGATACTATGGCACCGGGAACGAATTCATGCCGGACGAGGATCTGGTGTCTGCCCTGGGCCATTACCTGGAAGAGATTAAAGAGAAAATGATTCCCCAATGGGATGCACACCTATGGCCGGGCCCGGTCCCCGGAACAGATCCGTCAGATGGCAGAGGCCGTGGTCCAGTGGCAACCGGATGTATCGATCCCGTCCGTGGAAGCGCGGTTGCAAGAATCCCCGGATCTGGAGATGAAAAACCTGCTCAAGGGCTGGCCGGTGGATACGTGGCACCGGGAGAAGGCAATGACCCATGCGCAATCCCGGGGCCCTTCCCACGGGCCGCAACCGGTATGGATTCAATCCCGACCGGGCTGCCCAGTCCGGCTGCCTGGGAACTGGGCAGACAGGCTGCGGAAAGATCGTGGCCGATCATCTGGCAGACCATGGGAAGATATCCGGAAAAAGTGGCCGTGGTGCCTGTGGGCCGTGGAGCTGCTGCGCAATGAAGGGATCAACGAGTCCACCATCCTCTGGCTGATGGGATTCGTCCCGGCTGGCAGGCATCCGGCCGGGTGGCCGGGCTTGAAGTGGTGCCGGGCCGGGAACTGAACCGACCCCCGCATCGATGTGTTGATCAATGCCTCCGGCCTGTACCGGGACCTGTTCGCCGACAAGCTGCTGTTCCTTGACGAGGCCGTGCAGCTGGCCCTGGCCCAGACCGACATCGACAACCTGCTGGCCCGGGACACTCGCCGCATTCAGACAGTCCTTCATGGCACGACGGGCATGGATGAAGCCCCGGGCAAAGATGCTCAGCCGCCTGCGGATTTTCAGTGAGACCCCCGGGTCTTACGGCAACGGGATCTCCGAGATGACCGGGGCATCGGGTTTGTGGGAGTCTTCAGATGAGGTGGTGGATGTGTACGAAAAATCGCATGGGTTTCGCCTTTGGCAAGGATGTCGTCAGGGAGAAGCCCGGATCTGCTGAAAAAAAAACCTGGCCGCTGTGGATGTGGCCGTTCATTCCGCATCCTCCAATGTGTATGGGCTTATGGACAATGACGACATGTTCGCCTACCTCGGGGGACTGGCCATGGCGGTGCGCCATGACGTCCGGCAAAGACCCGGACACCCGGATCACCGCATCAGGCCGGGCCGGCCAGGTGTCAGTGGAAGACATGGCCCTCACCCTGGACCGGGAACTGCGGACACGTTATACTCGAATCCGCTATGGATCGACGGCATGAAGCAAGGAGGATTATGCCGGGGCAAGGGCCATGAGCAATTTTGTGGAATATTTCTGGGTGGAGGTGACGCACTCCGGACCGGGTACTCCGCCTCCAGTGGCAGCAGATCCATGAGGTGTATGTGGCGGACAGATACGGCCTGGAGATGAAGACTTTTTTCGACCGGGCCAATCCCTGGGCCTATCAGTCTATCACGGCCCGGATGCTGGAGG
This sequence comes from Desulfotignum sp., assembly GCA_034522435.1. Classification (GTDB taxonomy): domain Bacteria; phylum Desulfobacterota; class Desulfobacteria; order Desulfobacterales; family Desulfobacteraceae; genus Desulfotignum. Next base: position 325,327 of record JAXHLJ010000003.1, on the reverse strand, counting down.
CGGTGCGGAAAAAATACTGGCAGGCGGATGGAGATATTCAGAAACAACTGGCTGCGGAATACGTGATGAATGTGGTGGAAAAAGGGGTCGCCTGCCGCGACCACACCTGTAATAATCCCTTGCTCAACCAGATGGTGGTCAACCTGGTATCCCTGCCCGGGTGATGAGTCCGGACCTGGTGGAACAGTTCCGGTGGCCATTGCGCAGTCCGCCCGAACCTCCCTTTCCCGGCAGGTGGCGGATCGGGCCGCCTTGCAGGAACAGCTGACCGCTCCCGGGACGACACAGGCACAGCCCACGGTTCAAGCATCGGAAACACAGCCTGAAAATGCCCCTGACAATACCGGAGAAACAGACGTTACGGGGTATGAAATGGAAAAAATGGTCCCGAGGATGATGTCACAGGTGACGCATCCGGTGTGGAATGGCTGGCCGGCCTGGTGGTACTGGCGCTGATCAGCCTGGCTGCCTGGGGAATGAAACGATCTGCCGGTTAAGGAGAAGATAAGGAGACAATGATGCACCTGCATGGATATATCGGCCGAAAAATGCACCTGCCTGAACTCAAGGAAAAACCCGCCATTGTGGTCGCTGCTTTCGGCTCCACCACGAGTGCCAGAGCGGCACTGGATATTTTCAAAGACCATCTGGCCCGGCAATTTTCAGAATACGAAATCTTCTGGGCCTATACCTCGGAGATCATCGGAAGAAAAACCGGCCTGCCCAGCCTGCACCAGACCCTGGCCCAAGTGGAGGCAGCCGGCTTCAGAAAGGCGGTGGTGCAGCCCCTGCACGTTTTTCCAGGTACCGAATACCGCCAGATGGAAGAAACCTGTGCCTATTTCCCGGGGCTGCGGGTCTTCATGGGCGAGACCCTGTGCCACCGGCTGGGCATTTATCCGGCAAACCCTGACCGTGCTGGAAAGGATTTCCTGACCCCGGATCAGGGATGAACCTGCTGGCCCTGCACCGGCACGCCCCTGGCGGCCGACCCGGTGAACATCGTGTACCTGGGCTGGAAAGCTGGTGGCGGAACCGGTATCCCCATGTGCTGGCTGCAGCGGTTGAAGGCATCCCGGACCCGGGAGGCCCTGTTCCTCAGGATGAAAAACCAGGGAATGGCCGATCGGGTCGAACAGGTCCGGATTCTTCCCATGATGTATTTTGCCGGCATGCATGTCCGGGATGACCTGATGGGGGAGGAGGACAGCTGGCGTGCCTGCCTGGAGGAGATGGGCTCCAGCCGTGGACTGTCCCATGGTGGAGTCGGAGAAAAAGTCCTTGTTCAAGGGCCTGGCCTTTTATCCGGAAGTCACGGGTTTTCTGACACATCGGCTGGAGCGGGTACTTGAACTGGCCGAATATTATTAATCTCCGGGCCCCGGTTGATTCGATATTATTGTGTACCGGTCTCCGGCATACAACAACCTCAACACAGGAGTAAAAATTGAAACAGGTATTGACGTCGAGTGGATTGTGGGCATTCTTGCCCTGGGTTTGGTACTGGCCTTTGGCAGCAGCAGTTTTGCCGGCCACCATGGCACCCACAAGGAAAAGAAAGTCGGTATTCTGCTGGTGGCGTTTGGTTCCAGTGAAGCCAGCGCCCAGGCGCTCGTTCGAGAATATCGACCGCAAAGTCAAGGCGGCCTGGCCGGCATGTACCGGTACACTGGGCCTATACATCCCGCATCATCCGGCACAAACTGGCTGGACAGGGAAAACCCTGGATTCCCCGGCCGTCGCCCTGGCCCACATGGCGGACCAGCAGTTTACCCATGTGGCGGTGCAGAGCCTGCATACCATTGCCGGAGCAGAATACCATGACTGAGACGGGTGGTGGGCGCGTTCAAGTCCATGGGGGATTTTGAAAGCATTATCCTGGGGTATCCCCTGCTGGCCACCCAGACGGATATGGAAAAAACCGTGGATGCCCTGTTTGATATGATACCAGCGGACCGGAAAAAACAGAATGCCGTTGTTTTCATGGGGCATGGAACCCATCACCCCAGCAACGCGTTTTATGCGGCCCTGATGTTCCAGGCCCAGCGCCGGGATCCCCATGTGTTCATCGGCGGGGTGGAAGGCTATCCGGAAATCGATGATATCCAGTCCTGGCTCGGCGGAAAAGAACATCAAGACCGCGTGGCTGCTGCCCTTCATGTCCGTGGCTGGAGATCATGCCAAAAATGACATGGCAAGCGATGAGGAAGATTCCTGGAAATCCATTCTTTCAGCAGCCGGCATCCAGTGCCATACGGTCCTGAAAGGCACGGCGGAATATGACGGATTCGTGGACATCTGGCTGTCACATCTGGAAGGTGTTTTGAATCATTTCCACTGAAGCAGTCTGTGGGCAAGAGCCAAAGATAGTATAAAAACATAAGCATTCGCTTTCAGGTGCCTTGTAAAGGCTGAAAAAGGGAACCCTGTGAAAATCAGGGACGGGCCCGCCGCTGTAAATGGGGACGAACGCTGCAATTAATACCACTCGACCTGACAGGTTGGGAAGGTGTAGCAAGTAGAAAGATCCATGAGTCAGAAGACCTGCCTGAAAAGTCAGTGAAAACAGCCTTGGGGATCAAGGCTGTTTTCAAACCTTCTTGCGGATAAAAAAGGGAAATCCCTGGATGAAATCTACAGTTCGTCCGGGGATTTTTTTATTTCCGGACCAATTTTTAACTTTTTTTTAACTTTTTAGAAAAAATGAAAAAAATGAAAATGATCTTTGGAACAATGCGCACTACCCTGTGTATGATGCTCTTTACCCTTTTGATTTCCCCTGCCATGGCCCAGGATGCCGCATCCACGACACGGTGGGGGGTCAAAAGCATGGAAGAACGGGTCCGGCATCTGCAGCAGGCCCTCGGCCGGGAAGTCGAAGGTGGAAACTGGTTTGAACTGGCATTCAGGTGGAAGGGCTCATCGAGTTCGAGGCAGCCCACACCAGGACTCGGTTTTCCGATCCGGCCAAGGCGGATGAGGAGGAAAATGACCTGGATCTGGCCACGGTGGAACTGGCAATGGATGCCGCCATCTCCGACCATGTGGACGGTCATGTCCTGTTCAAATACGAGGAATGACGTACCTGTTCGTGGATGAAGGGTACATCACCCTTTCGGGAAAAGACAAGTACCCGGTCTTTACTGAAGGCCGGGCGCCAGTACCTGCCCTTCCGGGTATTTTGACAGCCATTTTGTCGACACATCCCACCACCCTGGTTCTGGGAGAAAACCAATGATGGTGCCTGTGCTGTGGCCGGATACCGGTTTGCCGGCGACATGGTGGAGGTGTCTCGCCGGCCTGTTCAACGGGGCTGTCGATGAAACCGGTGAGGATGACATGGTTGCACGGTGCGGGTGGCGGCGGTTGCTTTCCAGCCGTTCGGATCCGTCATGATGGGGGTGTCCTGACACCTCGAACCTGATCTCTTCGGACGGATTTTCTGAAGCTGTAGCGACCGGCACCGGCACTGTCACTGACATGGTGGGGGGCTGGAGTGCCGATCTGTTACCGTTGCCTTCCTGGAACGGTTCGCCTTTGTCGCTGAATATGCCGCGGCCCTCGGATCAGCTTCAAGGCCGGTGAGATCTACTGATCCCGCCGATCACCCGGGAGCCGGAAACCGGCAGCCTTGGAACCTGGAGCTGGGGTTTCCCATCCCGGAAATCCTGGAACTGGCCATCGGTTACGGCGGATCAGATGACGGCGGTGCGGAGTTACCTGCCCGAAACCCAGTACGGTGCCGTGGCCGAACTGGGGTGTTTTCGACAGCACCAACCTGGCACTGGAGTTTCTGAGATCGGAAATTCGATGATGATGCTGTGGAGGCCGACGACGGTCACGTCGCAGCTGGCCATTGAGTCCCTGACCAGACTCCAACATCCGATCCTTCCTGAATTCCCGGTTTTTCAGCCAGCCCGGGAATTCAGGCCCTTCGCGGACGTGGTGCCCGGGCATGTCATCAGAGTGCCTTACGGACGGCCCGGTCCGCGCTGGCCAGGGCGCCTTCCAGGTATCCCCCGAATTCATGGGAGGTTTCGGTTCCGGCAAAACGTACCGTGCCGTTCCTGCAGAATACAGGAGCGGCCCGATGGTGGATGGTACAGGGGATGGTCATGGGCGGCCCTCTGGTCATATTCTGTGGCGGTGAGATTTTCGGCGGCCCAGTCTTTGTAGAAAAACGCCACCGGCCGGCCCGCTGTATCGCCGTAAAGGTGCCGAAAGCTGCTGGAGAAGCTGTCTGCTGGATCACCCTTTGCCGGTTCCGGCGCCTGGGCCGCCGGGCAGACCCGCAAATCCGGTGAGGCCGAACGGGCTGCCGGTGGCGTCGGATCCGTCATGGATTTCCGCCAGCGGGCCTGACTGGCTGAAGGCCTGCCCTGAAAGTCCTGCTTGCCGCCAGTCAGCATGGTTATACAGGGCAAAAAACTTGGCCTGGCCAGCCATCCAGGTGCTGGTTTTGAGCATGGCCTGTATCAGTTCGTGGGACAGGTCGGGCGTGAACAGGATGGTTGCAGCCGCCAGCCGCGGCGGAAGGGCCAGGATAATCCGGGATGCCTGAAACCGGCAGCTTGGGGCCTGTCCTGGTTTCCCCACACTGACCGTAACATGTCCCCCTTTTTTTTCAATGTCATACACCGGGTGATTCATCCGCACCGAATTTTCAGGGAGTGTTTTGAAAAGTTCCTTGACCAGGGTGATCATGCCCCCGGATATCCGCCAGGCTTCCGGTTCCATGGGATATCCGGAAATGGTACGGGCACAGCCGTCAAATGTCTGAAACCGGCCGTTGCCCAAAACATACTGGGGATATCCTGTCAGTTTCAGGGTCTGGATCGGAGGTGGATATCCGGGGGTTTACTTTCAGGCCAAGTACCAGGAGGGGCCGAGATCGGCAGCATATCCATTATAAGCCGGACATACGTATCGCCGCGTACCCCGGCCCCGGGCTTCCAGGCGCGAGGAATGATTGCTTTTTTTTTGCCAGCAGGGCGGCGGCATAGATGCCGCTCAGACCCGCTCCGATAATGATAATGTCCGGTTGTTCCATTTTTATTGCACCAATAAGATTTGTTGATCAGCAGCAGCGGTAAATACCTGTCAAACGGCTCAGCATATAACGACTTCAGCATATTTCATGCCAGTGACAGCCATCGGATGAAATGCCTGATAAACCGGTCATTTTGCGGACAGAAGGCTGGGGCCTTTTTCCAAAGGAGACGGTGAAGCGTAGCGAATCTGCGACGATTTGGGGACTGACCGTGTAATGAGTGAATGCTGCTGTCTGGATTATGGTCCACGATACGATTCATTACTAATCGTTAAATCCTTCAGCCGGCATTTGAATTTTGTAGGAGATCCGAAACGGCCGATCGAATTTTTTTGTCCCTGTATAGGGGTATTATCTAAAACCTCAACGTGTTCAGGAATCTTCTAAATCTCCGGATCATTGGAGATCAGGGGCAGTTCAAGGTATTTGGCGGTCGCTGCAATCAGGCGGTCATGCAGTTCCGGAATGTCGGTGATGGTGGAAGCGGTTTTAATGATGTCAAAACTTAAGCGTACAAACTGGTAGTTCCGGCTTTTAAACAGTTCTTCTGTCTGTCAGCAGCCCCACGTTGATCCTGTTTTTTTCCAAACAGATACAGCGTCTCCATTAAAACTATGGCCGGTATGATAATGGTGGCATCGCCTTTGTCGGCTGCCTGGTATGCTTTGTGTGATTGTTCGTTGATGACTTTTTTGCCCATCATGGAATTTGACAAGGGCCTGATACATCATCGAAGCTGTCCATTCTCAAACTCCTGGTCTACATGTTCCCATGTGCTTTCTCACCTCGAGTTCCTTCGAGGACGGAAAAATCAATATCGCGGTCTTTTAAAATACCTTCGAGTTTGACGATCTTTTTTTCTTTAAGCTTTTTTTTGTGCCTCATAAAATCGATAAAATTTACAATGTCAATTAAATCCTGCTCAGTAAAACCGACCAATTTATTGTAAATCTCATGTTTGGTAATAAGCAGCCTTATTACCATTTTCGATCATCCGTTACTTTCCTTTTTGAACCGCAGGACTCTGGAATCTTTTTTCACATAACCAAGTATTGAGCATCTTGAATATACCCAATATACCACATTCCCTTTGGTTATGAAGTATCATTTTACGGGCACCCATATGGACAGCACCACAAGGGCGACCATCATGAACATGCCGGCAAACAAAAACGAAACGTTCTTTGGGGGTCTGTACCAGGACATATCGGCCAAACGCTTCCCGTCTTCACCTGATATATGCAGATCTCATGGCGTATCGGCAAAAAGCGTCTTCCTGTCCTACTATCCTTTTTGGACGAGACCGGCTAAAAATTTTAGCTAATCGTGATCTTATGGATGCAAGGAAAACCCCATTCCCACATGCATGAAATGAGCGTCTCCAGTGATGATTTCAACAATGCCAAGTTCTTGCATGACCACCATTGACGTGAGATCGGTAAACGAAATATCCGGCTTATCTTGAAATTTCAACCGAAATGTTTGTGATGCCTCAAACCTTTCCGGAGTAATCCACTCCAATGTGACATATCCATCTTTAATAGCCTGCCAAAGGTTTTCAACAGCAGCTTGGGCATTTTCAAACAGGACGCGCTTAAACAACATCGTATAAACTTCCGTCCAAGACATAATCCGTCGTCACAATGCCGACAGATGCCCTCCGAATGTCTCGGTATAGTTGGCTAACCTGCTGCTGATGATGTTCTGTCCGATTAAAGAGATTGATCCAGCCCCATGTGTCAATAAAGATCTGTTTCATTGGATCGTGTACAAGGTGTCGTCAATAGTTTCAGAAAATGGTGCCACATCAATGCTCCCAATAGCATGGAGAATCGGATCATGCTCCGCTGTTTTTCCCCGTTCTTCAGCATCAGGACGGTGCATCCTTGCTTGTTTAAATTTGAGATATTGAATGAAGTCCTGCAACTCAGTAATATACGCATTCGGTAAATGCTTTATCTCGAACATCAATTGCTGTTTTGTCGTTTGTGTCATGCCGATAAGAATCCTTTTTGTTTAATCCTGCCTATCTTGCCATCTTTTCGGACAAAGACTGCACAATTTTGATATCATCACCCATCCATTCGCGAATCGTTTTGATAATAGGCATCATAAATCTATGATGAGGAAAGATATCAGGTATGTCAACAAAATATTTTCATTATGCCGTCAGATACCTTTGGGCCGAGCAACGGAAACCACTGGACAGCGGCATCATGGCATCAGGTCATAGGGTTTGGCGGTCTTTTATCCATGCATATCATGAAAGTGCCGTACGAACGGGCTGCCGGTGGCATAGATGCCGCTCAGGCCCCGCTCCGATAATGATAATGTCCGGTTGTTCCATTTTTATTTCACCAATAGGGGTTATTGATCTACAGCAAATGATTCTCGGACCACCGTTTTTGCGTCATTTTCTGCCTCGTCAACCATCAGCTGCGCTGGCGTGCACCGGGTTGAAGCAGACAAACTGATTGCAGTGTCAGAATATCATGGCCAGGCGTGTTAGGGGCCAGCAGCACGGCAAGCTTTTGCATAACTGGTTTTCAGCAGCGGCGCCATCCCGGCCGAACTGCAGACGTTTTTCCGGCAGAGTACGTTGCACCGGCCTTCGCTTCCAGCCAGGATGCGTCTGCCGTTTTTTTCAGATGATGAAGCTCCTTGATCTCCACCCCATTCTGGTCCCTGTAAAAAGAACAGATCTGTGCCGGGTTGAGTACTCGGCAGGGTGTTGATCAACTCCATCATAATCACCAGGTTTTCCCAAAGAGGCTGCCTTTGTGGGGACGATCGACGCCATTGCCCGTCACCGTCTATTCCCAGCAGGTGGCGCAACAGGCCGTGATCACCGCAATACAGCTTTCGGCGCATTCAGACCAGGCGTTTCCCGATATTGGCATGCAAAGGCGGCAGCAGGGATCGATCAGACCGCTTATTTCGAGGGCGCTGGCCAGCAGTTTTCGATGGTGACATCAGAAACCCCGCATACTGCGGCCAGACCCCGGGTAATCGAGCAACCGGCCGGGCCCGGGGTGGCGGCTACCCGAAAAAAGCGCCTGAAATCGCTCAGATTTTCTACATCGATAATGGTTTTCAGATCCCGTTCCACATAGGTGCGGACGTAACTTTCTGAAGTCAGTTCGTCATGGTCAGGTGCTTGTTGGCCCAGAGTTCCGGGCATCCGCCCCCGGTAGAGAAACCGGTCCGGATCAGGCGCCTGTGACCGCCGCAGCTCCATGGCGCTAAGGGTTTCAAGGCGGAGCAGGGCGATTCTTCCGGCCAGACTTTCGGCTGACCTGTTCCATGAGAGAAAACTGCTGAGAGCCGGTCATGATCCATCGGCCGTACCGGTTTCGATGGCGGTCGATGACAATTTTCAACTCCCGGAACAGTTCAGGGACATACTGGATCTCATCGAGGCATCACCGCATCCTGAAACCGGGAGAAGAAATTGTTCCGGTGCATTCTGCTTGGCCGCTTCCACCTGCTGCAGATAATCAAAGGTGATATACGAGGTGTCCGGGAACATGTGCTGTAACAGGTTGCCGGTCTGCCGGGCACCAGTAGACAAACGGCCGGTCTTGACCGGACACAGCGGCTTATCCGGTCTGTGATCTGGCGCTCTATCCGCATATCTGTCTCCTTGACTTTAAGATATTTCGAAGCTTTAATTTGAAATATCTAAAGTGAGGTATAATTTTCTGCTTATGAGCTTCATGTCATCCCGATGCACTCTTCCGCCAGGGCAGCGGCATCATGGTCCGGGTCTGGGTTTGCCGGAAACCGGGTGAAGCTGTACCAGCACCGGGCTGCTGGTAGACCGCTTCGATGACGGCCGGTGGCGATCACCGTTCCGGCGGCACGAAATGGTGCCGTCGGTGCCGTGAATCAAAAACAAGGTGGTGGGCAATATCACTGGCCAGGTTAGAGAACGGTGAGCACCATGATCCACGGTGAGGCGGCTTTTTTGGTTGCGCTCACGGATCTGTTTGAGGATCACAGCCTGATGGGTGATATCAGTATGGGAGGTGGGGCTCGTCCAGCAGCAGGAGATCCGGTTCTGAACCAGGGCGGGCTCATGGGCGCCAGATGGCGCTGGCCCGCGACACCGGCCATGGGGGTGTCCCACAGGCGGCGGGATACCCAGCAGTTCCAGGATCTGTTCCGCCTTTTCCAGGTCCCGGGCCTGTTAAAAAAACTGGTACCGGGAAAAATAGGGCAGCCGGCCCATGAGCACATACTGGCCCACGGTCATGGGTACATCCAGGGTCTGGGACATGGCCAGGGTCCGGGCCAGAAGGTTGCGGGGGATCTGTCAGATCTGCGTGCCGTTTTCGACCCAGGACCTGCCCCTGGACGGGAAGAGGGACAGGGTTTTGAGCAGGTGGTTTTGCCGCACCCGTTGGGTCCGATCACGGCGATGATCTGCCCTTTTGCACGGGCAGACCTGTCTGAGCACGGCGTTTCTGCCGTATCCGCAGAACAGGTCTGGGCCTCGAGAAGGTGGGGATGAAAGGGTCATGCCGCCCCCTTGCGCCTGCGGGTAAGCACCCAGATGAACACGATGCCGCCGATGATCCCGGTGATCACCCACGGGCAGCTCCATGGCGCGATGACGGTTTTCCGGCCACGATATCGCACAGGGTCAGGAACGCTCCTCCGGAATGAACTAGCAGCAGGATGCAGTGGTCCGATCCTGCAGTCAGTGCGCATGAAACGGGGAACGATCAGGCCGGCCGAAAGCATGATCGATCCCGGCGGCCGACAGCACGTAGGCCCGTGAGAACGGAGGCGGTGATGAACAGGCAAACTTCTTGGAGCGCTCGATCGGGATCCCCGGTCCGGAAGCCTCCTCTTCCCCCAGGGTCAGGCCGTTGAGGTCCAGGCAGAACAGCAGCGACACCCCAAGGCCGACCAGGGACCCGGTCAGACAGATCCGGATGGAGGGCCGGATTGGTTTCATCCAGGGACCCCATGATCCAGAAAACGATGCGCTGGAGTTCATCGCGGCTGGATATTGCCATGAGCAGCATTACCAGAGAAGAGCACACAAAGCTGATCATCACCCCGGTGAGCAGGGCGTGGTGTCGGTTTTGACCATGCCGGTGCGGATGCTGATGAGGTCGACCATGGCGACCAAGCGGCCAGCCGGCACCGGCAAACCCGGCCAGAGGATAGGCCACGATGCCGATGGCCAGGTGCCGCTTGAACAGGATGCTCAGGCAGACCCCCGAAGGGAGGCACCACCGGATATGCCCACGGGATAGGGTTCCACCAGGGGGTTCCGGAACAGGCCCTGGAGGATGGCCCCGGCCAGGCTCAGGGACCCGCCCACGGCAATGCCCAGGATCAGCCGGGGAAGCCGCAGCTTCACCAGAATGTCATGGGCAAAAGGGCCTTGTCCGTGCAGGAGAATGCCCGGAATATCGCTTACAGGGATATCGCCGCACGCCGGTGGCCAGGGCCAGGGCGCTGACCAGGAGCAGCAGGACCCCAAGGCCTGCCAGGGTCAGGATCCAGGAGAGGGTCTGATGGGGTCCGGCAGGGGGCATGGGATCAGCTTCCGGAACCGGCTGCCGGACAGGTGCGACCGGGATGGATCAGGTTTGCCACCTCCCGGAGCCCCCGGGCAAAAATCAAAGGGGTGGGGCTGCAGATCAGTTCGGAATCCAGCAGGTGGACCGCCTGGTCTTCTACGGCGGTCATGGCGGAAAGGTCATCCACTGCCGTTTTCCCGAGATGCCGGCGGATTTGCTGGTGCCCATGGTGGAGATGAGGATCACGTCCGGGTCCTGCTCCACCACCTTTTCCCGGCTGTACGCCCGCCGGATGTATTGGCGGCAACGTTGACGCCCCCGGCCAGGCGGATGAACTCGTGGACAAAAGTATCGGCATTGGCGGTGTGCAGGGGCTTGATACCGATCTGGATGAACACTTTTCTGGGGGGCAAAGGGGCGGTGCAGGACTGGATCGCCGCCACCTCTCTGCGGCCCGGGTCACGATCTTCCCAGCTGTTTCAGCTGTGCCGGTGAGTTCTCCCAGTTTCCGTGTATGGGTACAGATCTCCTCAAATGTGACCGGGTTCTGAAACTGGACCACGGGAATGCCGAACCCTCTGACGGCCTTGATCCGCCCGGGTTTGCGTGAACTGGCTGGCCAGCACCAGGTCCGGGTTCAGGGAAAGGATCTTTTCCACATTCACCTGGAGCAGGGTCCCGATCTTTTCCACAGGAGGGGATCCGGCGGGGTCTCACAGAAGGTGGTGTTGGCGATGAGCCGGTCCCCGGCACCCAGGGCATACAGGGTCTTGGTGAGCACCGGCCCCAGGGAAGATAATCCGCCGGGGGTATCTGACCGGACAGGGACGGCATGGAAGGGACTGAATTTTCCGGTTCAGCAATGACTGACATATCCGGGGCATCCGGGGGGCCTGAGGCAGCCATCCCGGTGACAGGGTCCGGGTCCGCGGCGGGTGCCCTGGCACCGTCGGAAGGGTCATACCGGCGGGCAATGCCGGTCAGCATGGCATCGAATACCTGTCTGAGGGGGCCGGGCAGATGCCAGGTGGTGTCATGGGACGTGATGGCGGCCACCGGCCCGCCGGCAATCGCTTCGGCCATGGTCCGGGTCATGTCCTCAAAAGCGCTCATGTCGGAGACCTGCCCTTTTTCCTGTGCATCGGCGAGCACGACGGGGCCTGTTCCACCATGCCGGCGTACCGGGGTGTCATGAGCAGGGACTGCAGCTCCCCGGTCAGGGTGGGGCCGGGATGGAAGCTGCACTGGCAGTCCACCCCGTCCGTCAGGGTGTACAGAGATGCCCCGTTCCGCCAGGCGCTGGAAAACGGAACGGCCGGGGTAAGGCCGTTCTGAAGGAACACGGCCCGGGTCACCCCCTCATGCACGGCTCTGGCAATGAGTTCCCCCATTTCCCGGCGCCGCCCCCGGCCCCGTCGATCTTCTGACCGGTTCCCTGGACCACCAGGATGTTGTCCGTGCCCGTGCCCGTGGCCTGCCAGAGAGCCGGATCATCACTGCTGCGGATATCCAGGTCTGCCAGGGCCGCGGTCTTGGCTTCGGTGGCCGCGATCAGGGACCGGGTCATGGCCCGGGGGGACAGGGCCATGTTGGTCATCAAAATGATGTTGATGGTGCCCGCGTTCCAGACAGCCGCCCGGAGATTTTCCGGCCCGCTGGGCATTGGATCCCACCCCGGCGGTCACCGCGGCGAAGACCGTCATCTCCTCGAATGATTCTGGGTCGTTACGGCGCAACATGGTCCATGTCCGCACCGGTCATGAGCAACGCAGATGATGACGGGTTTTTTTCAAGGGTATCCAGAATCCGGGCCTGGAGGGACGGGATGCTCATGGCATGGTGCCATCTGGCCAGGCCGGCGGGGGCAGGTAACGGTCGGCCGCGGTGGTGATGCCGCTGCTGAATCCCTCCAGGTGGAACATGCACGGTCTGGGGGCGTCCTGAAATCGTATCACCAGGGTTTTGTGGGTGAAATCCCGGCAGGATGGCTGGTATGGATGCGGCTGTTTTGGATACTGTCCAAATCAATGGGCAGCGGTTTGTCGTCCAGCAGCTGATCGGGCCGGACCTGGTTTTCCGGGCGGAAAAACTGCTTGCACGTAAATGGTGGCGGCCAGCCACATGGACAAAATATCCGGTGTGCGGCCCCACCCGGCAGGTCAGCTCGCAGGGAAGTAGTGGACCTGTCCGTTCTGAACCGCCATCCACCTTTCGCCATCCGGGCCGGTGGCAAAATCGCCGCCCCGGCGGTGCCGCCCGCATCCAAAAACCACCTCCGGGTTGAACTGCTGCCATCGTTCCAGGCTCAGCCGGGGTGACCACGCCCTCCCGGAGGTGCCACGCAACGGCCCCCGCCCGGATCACCAGCTTGGTTCAGACGGTGCCCCGTCAGCAGGTGTCATGACCGTGTTCCGGCCCATGAGCCGGAACACCCGCTTAGGCTGTGACAAGTCCAGTTTGTCCAGCTTGGCCCGGACCAGGACAGATCGGCGTGATGGTATCGATGATCTGTCTGCCTGCCGCCTGCCGGTCAAAGATGGCGGCCAGCACCGCAATGGTGTTCAAGCCCTGGTCAAAGTCCGTGGTATCCAGGCACCGGTCTTAAAGCCAAGGGTTTCCAGACGGGCCTTCGCATGTTTTTGAAACTGCGACACAAACACCACATCCGGATCCAGGGCTGCAATTTTGTTCACATCCGGAAACGCGAATCCGCCCCACAATGGGAAGATGGTTTTTCTGCCGGGGCCGGGCCCCGTGATACGTGACCCCCACCAGGGCCGGGTCCGCCCCCAGGGCGCAGATGATGTCGGTGATTCCCGGCACAAGGGAGACCACCCGCTTTGGAGGGGATGAAAATGTCATCTGCCGGCCCCGGGTGTCGGTGATGGTGACGGCGCGGATGCTGCAGTAGCCGCAGTCACAGCAGGCGGTCAGCAGCACGGCGGCGGCCAGTATCAGAGGGCCCAGACTGACCCTATGGATTTTCATGGGTGAACCTCTTATATGTCTGTTTTTGTCCGGTACATCAAATGTCCGGTATCCGGTACGTCAAATAAAAAAGCCCTTGACCGATATCACATCGCTCAAGGGCATCCCTGTTTTGTCCTGATGATGGTGGACAGGCACTGTTACCGCAGCGCGTGTCCCTGTCAGCCAGGCAGGTCTTCTGACTTCCGGATCATCCTTGCGCCAGGCCTTCCCATGGATCTTCCACAGTGGCATTGTCTGGCGCGCGTCCCCGGTTACAGCGGCGGGCCCGTTCCGGATCTTCACCGGATTCCCTGTTGTGCGCTCAGTGGCGCACCTGGCTGAAAAATTTACCCTACCAGCGGCATCGGCCGGTGTCAAGGCAAATGTTGCCGAAAACGGCCGGCAACATGCCCGGACAATGCCATATCCGTTAAACCCGGGGTGGGTTGAGCCACCCAGATTATCCAGGTCCTGGATAAAAGGAAAGGAAAACGCCTCCTGCCGGGCCGGCTGCTGCTGAGCAAGAAAAAAAGCTTGACAAGTGTCGAACGCTTATTATATAATAGTTAAGCATCGAGGCTAATAAAATATTATGAGCAAAATTCACTGAATACATCCTGCAAAGGAGGAATCGATGTTCGAAAAAATCCTTATCGGTCATCATCGTTGCCGGCGCCGTCTATTACCTGTACCGCCGGTTCAGGGCCACGACTTCCGCTGACGGCGTCATCCCCGGCGGCTGCGGCGGGTGTGACAGCCGCGGTACCGGCCAGATCGCGTGCGAATCAAACGGATCAACACAGGAGAAGAAATGAGACCGGAAAACAGTACGTTGTCAGGAAGAGAACAGTATCGAAAATTTTGCCATGGTCAGCTGTGACACCAATGAAAGGGTCACAAATGACAGATATCGACCATTTTTCCCTGGGAACGGTTTTTGCGAAAACTGTGGCAGGGGCAGTATCCGATGATTTTCTTGCAATATTCAGCTCCATGGGCAGCGCATTGATTGTGTTCGGGTCAACCACGGGAAATACAGAGTTTGCAGCTACGATACCCGGAACGTTCTTTATAAAACCCTGCAGAAAAATATCAGCTATCTTCTGGAGCCGCGTGACACCGCAATCTGAAACCACCTGAATTCGTGTCCTCAACACGTGTGCCCGATGACTTCGCCGGATAAGACGGTATCTGATCTTGGCGAAAACATGATGACAGCCATTCCTGAGAGGGCAATCACTGAACCGACAATATCCCAGGTTGTTGGACGTATCCCGTCAACAAGCCACAGCCAGAATATTGCAACCGTTATGTAAACGCCTCCATATGCAGCATATACACGACCCGCTGCTGTCGGATGCAGGGAAAGCAGCCAGGCAAAAAGCGCCAGGCAGGCCGCTGCGGGAAACAGCAGCCAGACAGATTTTCCCTGCTTCAGCCACAAATAGGGCAGATAACAACCAAGAATTTCCATAACCGCAGTGATAATGAACAGTCCTATGGTCCTTATTTCAATCATATACATCCTTTTGAACGTTTTTTAACCGCGTGTATGGTGCCGCGGAGGAACATGATGCATTCCGGCTGAGTCCACTTTTCGGTCCGGCCGCAGGATCTGGACCCCACATCAAGCACCAGTGGTGCGCTCCGGAATGACTGCGACGGCTTTCATTGTCCAGAATGCGGCCTTCAGATCTCCGCAGCCCTGTATGATGCTGCCGGGGCCTTGGGGGAGCCCCGGCAGGGAGTGAATTCCCGGGATGGCAGAAAAAACCCGGGAATTCAGGAGGGACAGGATCCTGCAGGCGGTTAGAATTCAATGGCCAGCTGCAGGGTGACGGTGTCGGTCTCCACAGCGTCATCAGCGAATTCCGCTCTCAAAAATTCCAGGGCCAGGTTGGTGCTGTCATAAATGCCCCAGTTGGCCACGGCTCCGTACTGGGTTTCGGGCAGGAATTCCTGCACCGCCGTCATCTGATCCACCGTAACCGATGGCCAGATCCAGGTTCTCCAGGCAGGAAAACCCCCAGCTCCAGGTTCCAGGCAGCCGGCTTCGCGTTTGTCGTCGTGTGTGTCGGCGGCATCAAAGATCTCTCCGGCATTGAAGTTATCCGAGGGCCGTGCGGCATATTCAGCGACAAAGGTGAACCGTTCCAAGAAGGTCAACTGGTAAGATAGGCGCTCCAGCCCCCGACCATGTCATTGATGGTGTCATTCGACCACAAATTCGGAAAATCCGTCCGGATGACACCAGGTTCGAGGTGTAGGACACTCCCAGCATGACGGGGTTCAAACGGGTGAAAGCCGACAGCCGCCACAACACGAGTCCACCGCGTCATCTTCGCCGGTCTTCATCGACAGCTCCCGTTGAACAGTCCCGGCAGACATCACCACCATGTCGTCGGCCAGACCGGTATCCGGCCACCACGGCCCCGTCATTGGTTTCCCCCAGCGTCCAGGGTGGCCGGGTCCGTGACAAAGTGGCTGTCAAAATACCCGAAGGGCAGATACTGGCGGCCGGCTGTCAGAAACGCGGGAAACGCGTCAGTGCCGGACAGGGTGATGAACCCTTCATCCACGAACAGATCATCCTCTTCGTACTTGAACATCACATGGCCGTCCACATGATCCGGCGATCGCGGGCATCCATCACCAGTTCCACGGTGGCCAGTTCAATATTGCTTTCCTCTTCATCCGGCCTGGGCCGGATCGGAAAAGTCGGGTACTGCTGGCGCATGGCCTCGATCTCGATCAGGCCGGCAGATCTTAATCCGGTCAAACCAGTTTCCACCTTCGACTTCCCGGCCGACGGCTTGCTCCAGATGTCTGACCCGGTCTTCAGACTTTTCACTCCCCCCACCGTGCGCGTGGATGCGGCATCCCGCTGCATGGCAGGTGGAAATCAGTAAGAGCAAACAGCATCATACACAGGGTTGTGCGCAATGTTACAACGATCGGTTTCATTTTTTTCTCTGTTCCTTGTGTGCTTGTTTATCATTAATATCAATTTCAAGCCGGATCAACCGGAATACCCTCCCGATGATTCCCGCCATTCATGAGCATTGGTGCTTTCATGCCTTCCACTTATAGCTTCCATCAGTGCCCCTTCCGCAGCACTTGCCGCACGCTTTGCCGCAACCTGCAGGTTCGTATATTTTTTGAACCTTGCCTTTTTGAATCCAGTGCGCCAGCATGCCTTTCATGGCTTCCGGTTCGACGTCGAAGCGGCCGGCCAGCACCGCCGAGTGTGACGTGTTTTTGCTGCATCAGGTATTGTTTGATTTCAGGACAACATCACTACGTTGCTCCAGTTTCAGTCGTATACACTTGCTACCGGCGTGGAATACAGTGAGGTGACAACGGTTTTCTTTTTACGCATTTGCCTTTTTCAGCAGGGGCGTTGTATGGTTTACTTCCTTGCTGCCCATTTGCCGCATGATCATGAAGCTCCCCGTAACAAAGAGCGCAGATAACCGCGATCCACACAAGGGATGATACAAGATGGCGGCCGATGGTGGCGGTCTGATAGAAGATAGGCCGCCATGCCATGCCAGCCCGGGGCGTTCCAGCTGCATGCAAAAGCGGTCCAGCCCAGGCTGGTTTCACGGTAAATGGTGGAGATGGCTGCCGCACAGGGAATATAGAGAAGGACCAAAAGCAAGTAGGCAAACGCCCCGACCTTGCCGTCAAACAAGGCCACCATGGCGCCAAAGGTTCCCACGGCAACCGCTTGTTCCTCTGCCGCAACTGTCACGCTGCTCACATCTTCACAGAATCTCAGCGGATCGAGCAGCGTGCCGGCCGCGCCCCGCAGGTTTTCCGGTATGGTGGGCAAAAGATTCACCGATACCGCCCCAGAAGTCGAAGCCTTCGGCCCCGCTTTCTTCCGGCACCGGCTGCACCGATCTGGGCGTAGAAGGCATCCAGGGTCCCCACCACCGCCTCTTTGGCGGAAATTCCGGTGAAGATGCCGACGGTTGCCGGCCAGTTTTCCCGGGTGATCCCCATGGGAGAGTACGGGTGTTATCGACTTGCCGATGGCGCTCAGGACGGATTTGCCGCTGTCTTCGTTGCCGAAGGAGCCGTCGGTTCCCATGGAATGCAAAAAACTCAGAATAATAATGACAGGAATCATTACTTTTCCAGCACGGAACATAAAGGCTTTGAGCCGGTCCCAGGCACGCATGAGTACCCCCCTGACGGTCGGCAGATGATAGGGCGGCAGCTCCATTACAAACGGAGTGATCTCCCCCTTGAGCAGGGTGTTTTTCAGCACCAGCCCGGTAATTACCGCAAAACCGATGCCCAGCAGGTAGAGGCCGAAAACCAGGCTTCTGCCCTCCCACTGGAAAAAAGCAGCGGCAAAAAGGGCGTAAACCGGCAGGCGCCCACCGCAGGACATGAAAGGGTTCATCAGAATCGTCAAGATGCGGTCACGGTGATTTTCCAGGGTGCGGGTGGCCATTATCGCCGGAACATTGCACCCGAATCCCACGAGCATCGGGACAAAGGCTTTTCCGGGCAGTCCGACCAGGCGCATGAAGCGGTCCATGACAAAGGTGGCCCGGGCCATGTACCCGGAGTCTTCCAGGAAACTCAGGCACACAAACATGAATCCTATGGGCGGAATAAATGTGGCAAGGGTCTGCGAGCAGCCCGCCGACGCCTCCGGCAAGAAGTGTTGTCAACCATTCCGGGCTGGCCATGGCGCCCAGCAGCTTACCAAAGCCGTCCACAAAGATGGTACCGGCGAAAATATCGAAAAAATCGATGAACGCGCGGCCGAAATTGATGGTCACCATGAACACCAGGTACATGGCCGCCAGAAAGATGGGTATCCCCATCACGCGGCTGAGCACGACGCTGTCAATTTTGTCCGTCAGGGATCTGCCCACACGGCCGCCTTTTTTCACCGTCTCCCGGGTCAACTCGTTGATCAGGCTGTAACGGCTGTCGGCCAGCAGGATGTCGGTCTCTTCTTCGAGATGGGCCTCTATTCTGTTTTGTTGTTCATCGCGTATTTTCAGGGCCTCTTTGTCTGCCTGAGAAGAGATCCATTCATCGCCCTCCAGCAGTTTGACTGCTGCATAACGCACGTTCATCTTTTGTACAAGGCCGCGTCCTGCAACAAAGGTACCAGTACCCCCACCGCTTCCTCTATCTGTGCAGGATACACGACCTGAAGCGCTGGAACGGATTTGGCCTGTGCGCAGCGGTTCACTTCATCTTCTGAGACTGTCGACGTTTTTCCCTGGAAGCCACCAAAGGTACCACCGGACAGCCCAAGCGTTTGCTCAGAAGCGGGATGTCAATGTCGATCCGCTGGCCTTTGGCAACATCCATCATGTTCAACGCCAGCACCACGGGCACCTGCATCTCCAGAAGCTGGGTCGTCAGATACAGGTTGCGCTCCAGATTGGAAGCATCGATGATGTCGATGATCAGATCCGCCTCGCCTGAAAGGATATAATCCCTGGCTACCTCTTCATCCAAAGATGCCGCGGAAAGCGAATAGATGCCCGGCAGATCCACCACTTCGATTTTCTTGCCTGCGTGAACATACTCGCCGGACTTTCGATCCACGGTTACGCCGGGCCAGTTGCCCACACGCTGTCTGGTTCCCGTCAATGCATTGAAAAGCGTTGTCTTGCCGCAGTTGGGGTTCCCAACGACCCCGATCACATGGTCTTTCATAATTTTGTTCCCCTTTCCACCAGCAGTGCCGATGCTTCATTTTTCCTGAGCGTCAGGGCGAATCCACGCACCTGGATCTCAACCGGATCTCCCATGGGAGCGATCCTTTCCACGGTGAATTGTGTTCCCCTGGTCAGCCCCATGGCCAGCAGTTTTTCCCGATAGGCGGATGTCCCTTTCATGTAACCGGTTACCGTGCCGGATTCGCCCGCTCTCATCTCTTTCAATGTCGTGTTCATCTGTTTTCTCCTTCAATACCGGCCACCTGGATTTTGTGGGCCATGCCTCCGCCCAGATAAAGGCGCCCGCCTTCGTCGGCTGATTAATAGTTTTCCGTTCATGGTGTTTTGCAAAACCTGCACTTCAGCGCCGATACGCAGAACTAAACCGGCGAGCCTTTCATGAATTCCTTTTTTGCCGGTAACTGAAACGATCCTCGACCCATTCGCCTTCCTGTGCCAGTCGCAATGTATAAGTCCCCATGGATGTCTCCGTTTCCTTTTTCATTGGTGACCGGGCAGGTCCACCACCGTCACCCGGACATCCCCGTACCGGTACCATCCCGGCCACGTTTTTCCACCGTGACCCCCGGGATAGTTGGCCACATGCTGCCGGGCCCCGGTCAGGGCGTTGAACACCGTGGATTTGCCGCAGTTGGGCTGGCCCGCCAGGGCCACGACGGATCTTATCGGTCTTCATCCGCGTTCACCTCGACGAACCGGGCCTCTTCATGGCGCAGGCTGAGTGGAATAGCCCTCGACTTTCACCTGCATGGGATCCTCCAGCGGGCGTCTGCGGATCACCCCGCAACGTCAGTCCCGGAAAGATTCCCATGTCCAGCAGGCGCTGTCCCAGCATGTTTGCGGGCGGAAAGCCCGGTGATGGTGCAACCGCTTCCCTGGCGTGAACCCGATTCAGAGTCATGATGCGTGTCCTATAATGTTCTATATACGATGAAATGTCTGTTGTCATTATATTAGTCTCAGCAGCGTAACAAAAAAATTACTGCCACTATATTCCATGTAGTAATTTTGCATGTCAAGCCAGTACTGAATAAAATTTTTGGAGGTGGCCCACAAGTCCGCTCCTTTGACAACGGCTTGTTCAGCCGTTTCAAATAGGCTGCCGATAGAACCAGAACGAAATGAGACCACCCAGAGGGCTTTATGTACAGCTGGCATCAATTGACGGCCACGGTGCTGTCCGGTTCCAACAGGGCCTGGCTGACGGCGGAAAGGCTGGAACCGCTCAGTATTTTCAAGGGCTCTGTTGTGCCGGTTGCACAACTGCTTGACTTTCCGGCAGGCGTTGTGGCTGTTGCAGTTTACCGGACACAGCACCAGGTCGCACCGTTTGACCTTGGCCTCCAGGCTGGTCGCTGGCGTTTTTCATGCAGCCGTCATGGAGTGGAATTCACCCCCGGCGTTTTCCACCACCTCTTTGCTAAGGCCCGCATTTTGGTGACGCCGCCCGTCACCAGGAAATGCGTTCCGCGCACAGCCGGTACCGGGCGCAGCTGTCCCGGGTGCAGGGGATCTGGAACAGCTCTCCGTGTCTGAACAGGACGTCCCGGATGCAGGCGCCGGGCTCGGCTCACTTCAGCAGGGTTGCCGCACATAGGCGCTGCAGGGCCGCCACCCGGGTTACCAGGGCCTGGAACTCTTCTCTCACCAGTTCCAGTTCACTTCGGGTGCTGAACAGTCTCGATCTGAAGGGCCTTGCGGGTTCGCGCATCAACGCCGGCAGCGCGGTTTGCTTTCCTGTGCACAGATCCGCGGTCAGGGCGTGGATCTGTTCTGCAAGCCGCTGTTTTTCAGCATCTCTCCCAGGGCTCCGGGTGGCGGGCTCCGGACGCAGCGTCTGCACCCGGCGGTCAGTTCCCGGTTTCCGGGCTTCCAGGAGCCCCATGGGCTGCGGCATCTCGCCTTGCGCGCCTTGGCCATCTCCTTGAGTGCCCCGGTTTTTCCAGCCAGCTTCCCTTTTTCCCGGTCCAGCCGTTCCGTCATGATGTCCAGCTGCCGGCGGATGGTGAAGATTTCGGTCATGTCGGCATGGGCCAGCATGTGGACCTCGCCGGCGACGTCCGCCAGCAGTTCCGGCACCGGTTTTTGTGTGACACAATCGCATAGAACAGCGGGCCCACATCGCCGGGTACAAGGTGTTCGGCCCACAGCTCCCGGATCTCCTGCTCTGTCATGCCGGCAATGCGGGCCATCTGCCGGGCTGACCGGTTCCGGATGAAGTTGTTCACCTTTTGGGAGACATTGTTTTCATCCCCCAGTTTCAGCATGATTTTCTGGCGGTATTCATAGGGTTTCATGGGTTTAACATCATAGCCGCATTTTTTCAGGATGGACCGTGTTTTTCCACGGAGAGCATGGCGCCTGCCACCGGGCATTTCAAAAATCCGGAATGTCCCATATGGGCAAAAAATGATGCAGTTTGTCAGACATGATGGTTACCTCCACAGTCAGGTTGAGATTGATTTCGCAGAAGCCTATTATAGAAAACAATGCATTGTCAAGAGAAAAATGTTAGTCATGACTTTAAATTTGTCCCCATTATTGACAAACCGCTGTTACATCATACATTTATCGTATTATCTAATTTTAGAGGAGGGTCTGCCATGAAAATTCTGATCGCGTCTCATTCCACTACGGACATGTGTATGAAATGGCCAAAGCGGTTGCCCGGGTGCCGAAGAAATTTCCGGCGCTGACGTGGATATCCGGCAGGTGCAGGAGACGCTTTCTGCGTATGTTCTGGAAAATGCGGGCGGTTGAGGCAAAGAGCATTCGCCCATGTGCCGGTGTGCACCGTTGACGAACTGACGCAGGCGGATGCCGTGATATTCGGTACCCCCACCCGGTTCGGCAACATGTGCGGCCAGATGCGCAGTTTCTGGATGCCACCGGCCAGCTGTGGGCCAACGGTTCTTTGATCGGCAAGGTGGGAAGCGTGTTCGTGAGCACCGCCACCCAGCACGGGGGCCAGGAATCCGACGATCCTGTCTTTCCATACCATGCGCGGCACTCAGGGGTTTGTGGTGGCGGGCCTGCCCTATTCATTCCAGGGGCAGACGCGCATCGATGAATCATGGTGGATCCCGATGGCGCATCCACCATTGCCGGGGGAGACGGAGCCCGCATGCCCTCTGAAAATGAACTGGAAGCGGCCCGTTTCCAGGGAAACCATGTGGCAAATCTGCCGGTATGGCGGGGTTGATCTGAACAGATCAACAATGCGGCTGGAGGCCGGCAGCACTGCCTTCTAACAATACCTGCAGGCCGAGCGGCCGGCACATTGGTCACACAGCCCTTGCTACAGACACGTTGCGGGCTTTTTCAAGATAATAAATCCGTCCGGGACGATGTGGTCCTCTTTCAGTGCACCCGGGAAGGTCCATCACGCGGTTGCAGCCGTTGCAGTGAAAATGGTGATGGTGGGATTTTGGTCCCTGGTTCATACAGCGCGCCCAGGTCCGGGTGGTTGACCTGCCTGATGCGACCGGCGGCCGTGATGAGCTGCTCATGTTGCGGTACATGGTTGCCTGGTTTAAGGATGGCACGATTTGGCTGCCATATGCCAGTATTTCCGGGATGGCCAGCAGTCTGTCATGCTGGTGTAAACCTGTTCAATGGCCCGTCTGGGCGGTTTGACGTTTCATTTTTTCACCTCGCAACTGGCGAGTATATCCGTTCATCCTTTGCAAGATGTCAGTCAGGTGTTGACAAATCTCCTCTTTACAGCCTATTTATTGCAAATGCATTATCATTTGCATATATCGTGGCCGGATTCATCGGAAAGGAGGTGAGGGGTTGGAAAACCTGAAAAAGGAAATCCGCCAACAAAATTTGTCATGTTGTCAAGAAAACATGGCGGTGTGTGACATTTTGGTATAAAAAGTATTTTATAGCTGTAAAGGAGGAAAGAATGCGTTTGAAATCCATTATACTGTCTGTGTTATTGGTTTTTTTGACAGGTGCCGGCCTGAATGCCGAAGAAAAACTGCAGGTTTTTGTCAGTATTGTGCCCCAGAAATATTTTGTTGAGCAGATTACAAAAGATCTGGCAGAGGTGGATGTGCTGGTGACACCCGGCAAAAGTCCGCCACCTATTCTCCCACCCCGGATCAGATCAAAAAACTGGCCAATGCAGATCTCTATTTCAGGATCGGGTCGCCGTTTGAGAACGGATTCATGCATAAGGTTACATCCATTGCCCCGGATACCCGGGTGGTGGATACACGCAAAGGGATCGTACTGCGGGATATGGAAGCCCATATTCATGAGGAAGATCATCAAGGCGGTAATGGACATGATCATGCCAAAGTCCATGGCCATGACGACCACGAAGAACACGGCCATGACCACCATGGCGAAGACGGACATGCCCATGATGGAAAAAGGATCATCACCAGCATGGTGAAAAAGCGGACGGTTCAGGCCATGAAGAAATCGCTGCCGGCAAGGACCCCCACATCTGGATGAGCTCCGGTGCTGGTGAAGCAGCAGGCCGCCACCATGACAGAAGCCTTGGTGTGAGCTGGCCCCGGCTCATGCGGACCGGTTTCAGGAAGAATTTTCGAGGCCTTTGCACAGAAACTGGATCAGCTCCATATCCGGTTGAAAACCCTGCCTGGCACCCCTGGAAGGGCATAATTTCTTTGTGTTTCATCCGGCGTTCGGTTATTTTGCCGATGCGTACGGCTTACAACAGATTCCCGTGGAAACCATGGGCAGATCTCCCAAGGGAAAGGAATTGTCCGCCATCATCAAGCTGGCCAAACAGGAAAATGCCCGGGTGATTTTTGTGCAGCCCCAGTTTGACCAGCAGGCAGCCCGGAAAATTGCCGATGCCATCAACGGGGCGGTGGTGTCCATCAATCCTTTGGCATATGATTACCTGGACAACATGGAGCAGATGGCAAACACCGTTGCCGATGCGCTGAATCCTTGAAAAAATGACCCGTGACTGCTGTCAGCCGCTGTTTTGCAACAGCTTTCTCAGCACATAGGGCAAAATACCGCCATGGATAAAGTACTGCACATCAATGTCGGTGTTCAGCCGGGCAGTCACCCAAAATGTACGTTTGGTGCCGTCTTTTTTTCGGGCAGTCACTGCAAGCTTTTTCTGGGGCGTCATGTCTGAAATGCCGGTTATGGAAAACCGCTCCGTGCCGTCAAGGCCCAGTTTTTGCCAGCTGTCCTGATCGGTGAACTGCAACGGCAGCACCCCCATGCCCACAAGGTTGCTTCTGTGGATACGTTCATAAGATTGTGCAATAACCGCTTTGATACCCAGAAGACTGCTGCCTTTTGCCGCCCAGTCCCTGGAGGAACCGGTGCCGTATTCTTTGCCTGCCAGAACGACCAAAGGGGTGGCGCTCCTGCATATAGGCCATGGATGCATCATAAATGAACTGATCGGTTCCTTCCGGTAATTTTTTGGTGAAACTGCCTTCTGTGGGAGACACCATCTGGTTTTTGATTCTGATGTTGCCGAATGTGCCGCGCATCATGACTTCATGGTTGCCCCGGCGGGATCCGTAGGAATTGAAATCTTCCGGCGCGATACCCTTGTCCATGAGATAGCGCCCGGCAGGATAGTCTTTGGGAATGGCACCGGCAGGCGAAAATATGATCCGTGGTGAGAGAATCCTCCATGACCAGCAGGGCCCGGGCATTTTTGATGTCTTCGGTCTGAACGGTTTTTAGGGCAAAATTTTCAAAATAGGGGGATTTTTGATATAGGTGGAGGCATGATCCGAGTCAAAGGTAACACTTTGGGTCACCTTGAGCGCTTTCCAGAAGGCATCGCCTTCAAAAATTCTGGCATATTCAGAAGCAAAGTATTTGGGTTTTACATGTTGCTGGATCAGATCTGCTATCTCCTGGTCCTTTGGCCAGATATCTTTTAAAAAAACCGGTTTTCCATTGGGGTCCATGGCCACAGGACGGGCAACCAGATCAACATCAATTCTTCCTGCAATGGCAAAGGCGATGACCAGCAATGGAGAGGCAAGAAAATTGCCCTTGACCCGCTGGTGGATTCTGGCTTCAAAATTTCGGTTGCCGGACAGTATTGCCGCAACCGTCAGGTCATTGTCGGCAATGGCCTCTTCGATCCGGGGGTGAAGGGGGCCGCTGTTGCCGATGCAAGTGGTGCAGCCGTACCCTGCCACATGAAACCCCAGGGCCTCAGAGATAGGGGAGCGGCCGGCATCGCCCAGGTAGTCTTTCACAACCTTTGAACCGGGTACAAGGGAGGTCTTGACATAGGGTTTGATTGTAAGGCCTTTTTTCACCGCATTTTTCGCAAGCAGGCCGGCGCCGATAAGCGCTGACGGATTTGATGTATTGGTGCCGGAGGTAATGGCGGCGATGACGATGCTGCCGTCACCGATCTCTGTGCGGGTGCCGTTCAGATCAATGCTCACAGACCGTTTCCCGCTTGGTGAACACTGGGCTTCCCGGCTGGCCACACACCCGGATTCATCAAGAAACTGGGAAAGGTTCCCGATACTAGCATTCCGGTCATGCTTGCAGGAAAGCAGCTGAGAAAAACTGGTTTCCACTTCACGGAGAGCTACCCTGTCCTGGGGCCGTGCCGGACCTGCAAGGCATGGAGCCACCTCGGACAGAATCCACGTTCACTACATCGGTATAATCGTAATGGTTTCCTCGCCGGTATAAAAAAGACCGGATGCTTCGGCATAGGCCCTGGTCAGTTCAGCCTGTTCTGTTCTGGCGGTCATGTCAAGGTATTGAATGGTTTTTTCGTCCACCGGGAAAAACCCCATGGTGGCGCCATATTCAGGAGCCATATTGGCAATGGTGGCCCGGTCGGTCACATTGAGATGCTTTACACCGGGCCCGAAGAACTCGACAAATTTTTCCACCACATTATATTCACGCAGGGTCTGGGTGATGGTGAGCACCAGGTCGGTTGCGGTTACCCCGGGTTTCAGACTGCCTGTGAGATTCACCCCGATAACTTCCGGGATGGACATGAAATAGGGCTGTCCCAGCATCACGGCTTCCGCCTCGATACCACCAACACCCCATCCCATGATGCCGACACCGTTGATCATGGTGGTATGAGAATCCGTTCCCACAAGGGAATCAGGGAAACAGAACCGGCTTGCTGCCGGAATCACTCTTCATCACCACCCGGCCCCAGGTATTCCAGGTTGACCTGGTGGATATGCCCGAGTTGGGCGGGACCACCTGGAAGTTGTCAAAGCTCATCTGGGCCCATTTGAGCAGTTCATACCGCTCCTTGTTGCGCGTCATACTCCATGTCCAGCATTGCCGGTGATGGCCGGTGTCAGTGCCCGCGAAAGTCCAGCTGGACATAATGGTCCACGACGAGTTCCACCGGAATCAGGGGGTTGATGGATGCCGGGTCGCCGCCTGCTTCTGACACCGCATCCCGCATGGCTGCCAGATCCACCACCGCAGGGACACGCCTGTAAAATCCTGCATCAGAACCCGGGCAGGGTGGTGGGGAATTTCGACAGGTTCGTCATAGTGTTTTTTCCAGTTGGCAATGGCCAGGAGATCGGCTTCGGTTGACGATGTTGCCATCGAGTTTCCGCAAAAGGTTTTCAACGAGAATACGGATGGAAAACGGCAGGCCGGCTGATATTGGCCAGCCCGTGATCCTCCAGCCGGACAGATATCGTAAAAATCATATTCCCGGTTGTCAATGGTGAGGGTTTTTACATAGTCTTTTTTGCATGGGTATTGTTTCCTGATTATACACAAAAATGGTTATTGAAACCGTCTCTCCACCAGCCGGCAGCAACCGGAAGAAAACGTTTCATTGACATATCCTTTTATAAAAACACAAACACAAAAATGCAGCAAGAAAAATCTTTGCCACATCTGCATGGGATTTTCCTGGAAAAAAATGTCAATTTGTTGCTATTTTGAAATAACCGCGTATGATGACCGAAATACAAAACGGCTGGGTTGAACCGGGTTCTGACGTCAGGAGGATGGTATGGGGTTTGGCAAAAAGCTGTATCTGGGGTCTTTGGGAGCAATTACTGATCACCATTCTGATCATCGCCGCTGTAAATATTTTCCAGAGCAGACAATCCGTTTTCTTGCCAATGGCAAGACTGGATGCTGCGGAGCGTTTCTCAAATGTGCTTTTAAAAACCATCGAGACCCGGTATGACCTGCAACTGGATAAGATCGCAGCACAGGATATGGGCATGCTCGCATCCTGAAAGCCAGGCTGCAGGCGAGACCATCGTGGCGGAAGGTAATACGGTTGATATGCCGAATATCAGGGATTGCACCAGACAGGCGAAGCATCTGCTCGCGGTTCCCAAACTTTTTTTCGGAACGTCGTTTGTCACCGGCGAACACCTTATGGTGGACAAAGTCAGGGCGGTTTGGTGATTCTGGGAAATTGCGGTATATCAGATGTTTGACAACAAATTGATCAAGGTTTCCACCAGCGTGGAGAAAGAAGATGGTTCCCGGCCTGTTGGGACCTATTACGGACCCCAAAGCCCGGTGGTTGAGGCGGTGAATGCCGGCAATCCCCGATGAAATTCGGACAGGTTCCGATGAAAACGTCGCCCGGCCCGGTCTTTGAGCCGTTTCAGGAATTCTTTGGCACAGAAAATTGCCGGTGCATACAGTGTTTACCAGCAGGATATTGACATCTGATCTGGAAGAACTTCTCCGGGAAACTACGGTGAACGGCGAAGGGTGTGCATTTGTGGCCGATGCCAGGCGGCAGAATTCTGGTTCACCCGAAGACTTCCTGGTGGGCCAGAAAGATTCCAGGATTTTGCCAATGGTGATGCCCTTCTGGAGACAACGTCCGGGTTTGCTGGCTTTCAGCATGGGGACCAGACCTATTATGCTTTTGTCGATTATTTTGCACCGATGGATCTATTTTCTTTGTGGTGGCGGTATCTGAAGCAGAACTCATCGCCGGGTCAACCGCCAGATCATCACCAGCGCAGGCATAAGCGGATTTATTGCCCTGTTAATCGGTGCGCTGATCATTGCTGTGATGAACCGGCAGCTTATGACCCATATGAAGGGCATGGCCGGTCTGGCCCGGGCAGTGGCCCAGGGAGATTTCCAGCATACCTTTTCCTACCAGGCCAACGATGCCATCAAAGATACCGTGACATCCATGAATGAAATGGTGGCCGGTCTGGCCGCCATGATCCGGGATCTCAATGCAGGAGTGGATACTTTGAGCAATGCATCCGGGGAGTTGAACCAGATTTCCGATCGATATGGGCAACGGGTGCGCAGGACACCTGCTGTTGCCCGGGTCAATTCCGTGGCTTTCGGCTTGCCGAAGCAGATGGGCGTGGATGTGGATTCTGTGGCAGCTGCCAGTGGAAGAAGCCGCAAGCCAATGTCGAAACCGTCTCGCAGAATTCCCGCATGGTACATGCCGAGCCAGTTGACCAGGTGTCGGATAACTCCGGGCAAGACCCGGGATATTACCGTCAAGGCGGTTGACCGTGCCCGGTTGACGTCCAGAACGGGTACCGAAGACTGGGCCAGGCCGCAGAACAGATCGACAAAGTCGCCAGAATCATCGCCGGCATATCCTCCCAGACCAAATCTTCTGGCCCTGAATGCCACCACTCAGGCGGCCCGTGCAGGCCAGGCGCGGCAAGGGATATGCCGTTGTGGCCAATGAAATCGAAGAAGACCTGGCCAGCCAGCCAGACAGCCAAAGCCACTGAAGAGTTGCCGACAATATCCGCGGAAGATCAAGGACCAGATACAGGGCACCGTGACCAGATTCAGGATATTCCCGCCATTATCAACGATATTAACGGGTTTGCGGGGAAAATGCCGGGGCCATCGGCATCCCGGTCCGATACCACCCGTGCCATGACGGAAAATATCGGCCAGGTGTCAGCCGGTATTCAGGAAGTCAATGAAAATGTGGCCCAGAGTTCCCAGGTGTCAGCACAGGTGGCGGCGGAGATTTGCCGAGGCGGCTGGCCGCGGCTGAACCTTCTGCGGTCCCTGTTCCGCCAATGTCAAACAAAAGGCAGGCACCCTTGATCAGGTCATTACCCGGCTGCACACCATGACGGAACGGTTCAAATTGTCAGCAGCGAGACTGGGACAGACTTCGATGAGGCCGGGCATGACCGTATTTTCTGCCATTGCGTTTCGGCCTTCTAGAAGCGTGGTGTCGGCATCTTGGATGAGCCTGTGCATATCCATGCCGGAAGTCAGTTGCCGAAACACCACGAAGCTGGCGGTGACCTGAAGGTTTGCTGCCGTTGTACGGGATTTTCAGGACGGCAATTTTGGCGCTGAGCCGGTCCGCCAGTTGCCATGGCTTTGTGTTTGCCGGTTTCCGGCAGGATGGCAATAAACTCTTCTCCGCCGTAACGGGCAAGGATATCCCCCTGGCGCATATTGTCTCTTGACCAGAAAAGAGATCTCCTTGAGAATCAGGTCCCCTGCCTGATGTGCCATGGGTGTCCGTTGATATCTTCAGAAATCGTCCAGGTCAAACATGAACAGGGACAGATTGTTATTATACCGGATGGCGGACGCTATATGGCGGCAAAGCTGGGTTTCCGTTTCCCGCCGGTTATCGTTACATTTCCGGTCAAAGGATCTATCACAGCAGCGGTTTTCGAGATTTTCGATTTTCAGATGCTCTGGACAAAGCGGCTGCGCGTCCCTGGAGCATCGGCTGTACCGCTTTCATCATGGAAAGCATATACTGGTTTTCGGGGAACCATGTACAGACGGGCATAACGATTATCTTCGAAAATTTTGCTAAAAAATCCAGATGATCCAGATTGATATGTACTGATTTTCTATTTTCCCGGTGGCCGCCAGGAACAAAATCATCGTTCAGGTAAGGTCCGGTGCTTGCCGGGTTTCTCCGAATGGAAATCCTGCTAAAATGATATGTTCTAAAGATTGTTTGTACATCCCGGGATCCAGCCATACATCGACCCCTGCTTCTTTTTTCACCACAAAGGCAAACAGCCGGTAGTTGAGGTGTTTTCAGGCATACAGACAATTCATTGATGATATCAGTCGAGGATGTCTTCTTGTTTAACGCAATAATATGGCGGCTTAAAACGGCATGGTCCGCCTGCCGGGCCGCCTCCCGGAAAATCACTGAAAACGCGGCCAGAAATCTGCGGGATAATATTTTAAATGTCTGGTTCATATTGACTTCCTGTCCGTAACATTTGCATAACAACGGTTTATGGATCAGGACAAAGCTGCAATTATATGTACCAGATCCTAAATATTTTAAATATAATGATTTATTTCAGATAGGTTTCAGTATAAGGCAGTTTTGATTACCGAATAGGGAAGGGAAAATCTGCCGCATATGCCAAAAATCTATGTCAGGGTTTTGACGGCTATAGATTTCCTTTGAGACCGATTTCTTCGGCCGCAGGCTGCATGCCCGCAATGACCTCGGAGATCAGATCAGACAGTTCCATGTCCAGCATGGCCGCCCCTTTTTTGATCACCTCCCGGTCCACCCCGGCGGCAAAGGCTTTGTCTTTGAATTTTTTTTTCACAGATTTTGTTTTTATGTCCAGGATGCTTTTCGACGGTCTACCAGAGCGGCACTGGCGACGCGAACCGGCGAATTTTATCCACTGCATACAGGGTCTTTTCCAGAGATGTTTTCGGTTCGATGTCGGTACAGATGCCCCATCCATGCGCTAATCGGCCCGGATATCTCCGGGCCAGTTGTGTTCCTTTGAACAGGTCCACACATTTGCGGCAGTGTTCATCCGGGAACTGTTCCATAATCCAGGTCATGGACCAGGCCGATGACCGCCATTTTTCT
Organism: Desulfotignum sp.; assembly: GCA_034522435.1. Classification (GTDB taxonomy): domain Bacteria; phylum Desulfobacterota; class Desulfobacteria; order Desulfobacterales; family Desulfobacteraceae; genus Desulfotignum. The sequence goes on along the minus strand of JAXHLJ010000003.1, from coordinate 294,241 downwards.
TCCTCTTCTCCGAATTTTTTGGCAAAGTGGGCCATGACCGCTTCCACGGCAAGGGCATGGCGGATCAGACCGGGTTTCTGGTTGTATTTTTGTAAAAGCAGACAGCGCGTCATTTCGGTGGGGATGAAATCAGTCATGGCAAATCCTTGTATTGTTTTATGGTCGTATGTTACAAGTCATTTTTGGTGACAAAAATTACCCGGCATTGTTTAAAAAACAGGTGTCGTTCTGTTGCTTTTCAACCTTTTTGGCATCGGCTGTGCTGATGACCACGGCAGTATTGTCCTTGCCGGAGATTCTCAAACCCTTGACCACCAGGGGATGGCTGCCTACCCGCGGATCTTCCAGCGCATTGTCCATGGAGCACAGGTATTTGCACACCCCTTGCTGTACGGCAAATTCCCGGCTGATGAACAAAGCTGAATAAATGAGGTCTCCCTGCTCACTGATAATGACCGGGTAGAGAACAGGTTCAAATGACAGTTCCCGGATATCCAGTATCAGGCCGGTGTACGGGATTTTCCCCGGTTCGATCTGGGGGGGAGCTGGATTTCCGGGTTGATTTTCGGCATTTGCCGGATATCATCAGGCAGAACCAGCTGGCAGGAATCCACCAAATATCCGGGTTTTGACGATCAGTTCACATCCATGGCCAAGGTGTAATATTGGCGATAATGACCGGCATCCCTGGCAGATTTTTTCAATTCCCGCCAGGATAACCGTCATTTCGGTGCGGCATAGGCCCCCACCGTCAGATCATTGTGTATCCGGATCTGCTTCATGAGATCCGATAAGCCGGCGGTTTGCGTCGGCCCGCGCAGATCCCGGATCCGCTTCATGAATATTGTCTTTGTTTATCCGGGGGCCTGCCCTGCCGCACAGCGGTTACAGTGCCTGTGCTCCAGTTGATGGAACCATTTTCCAGAGAAAAGAGGCATTGGCCATCTTCTTTTGTCTGCCCGCACAATGCCGGGCTGGCAAAGAAGCTGACTCCCAGAAAGAGCCAGACAAAAAGGCCGGCCAGGGGGATGGTGACAAAGAAAATTTCATGGTCGTCCTATATAGCGCTCTTGGATGAATGATGCCAGGGGCGCCACATCCGTCAGCCCGAATATGGGAACCTGAGGGGAAAAGTGTGAATCAGTGACAAAGGCGATTAAATCCGGGCTGTCACGGCACAAAGGGTGCTCATGGGGACCATCCGTGCGGAAAATTTCGATCTTGGGCAATGGCTGGCGCTTGAACCCTTCGGCCAGAATCAGGTCCGCATGTCAGATAAGTAAAAGCGCATTTTTTCAATATCCGCGCGCGCATCATCCTTGACCAGGGCAATTTTCCGGTCCGTTATAACCAGCAGGCTTCAGCACCGGCTTTTTCATGGCGCCAGCTGTCTTTTCCCTTGTTGTCCAGTTAAGATCCGTCATGTGGTATGTTTGACAGATCCGATGCGGTATCCCTGTTGGTAAGCTCAGCGATGAGTTTTTCAAGAAGTGTGGTCTTTCCGGCGTTGGATTTTCCGGGCTATGGAGATGATCGAAGGGGTCATTGCTGTTATTCTTTGCTGCTATGGGTTAATTTTGCATAAAATAAAGCCCATGGCCGGGAAAGTGCAAAGGCAGGCGTTCGGGTTTACCCTTGCAATGAATGTAAAAGGATAGTATGTAGTTTCTTTTATTTATTGGCATTAAAAAAGTGGGTTATTGCAGAAAATTTGGATTAAATTGATGAATTGCAAAAAAAATATCGCCCTTATCGGCATGCCGGCTGTGGGCAAAAGCACGGTGGGGGTGCTGCTGGCCAAAAAAATGGGATATGATTTCATGGACACGGATATCATTATCCAGACAAAGAGGACATTAAAACCCTTGCCCAGATCAGTTTGCCTGTCAAGGGATGGAACATTTTCTGGAAATCAGAAAAACAGCATGTTTCAGGTATCTGCTGCACCAGCTGCAGTGATTGCCACCGGCGGCAGTGTGGTATACAAAGAGCTTTCTGCCATGCACCATTTGGCCCCAAACCTGTGCCGTGGTGTACCTGGCCATTGATCTTAACACCCTCAAGACCCGGCTGTCCGATGTCATCACCCGGGGGGTTGCCATTGCCCGGGAAAAAGCAGTTTTGATGATCTGTATGCGGGAAAGAACGCCCCTGTATGAGGCATATGCAGATCTGACCATTATTGCAATGAAATGGTGCCGGAACAGGTGGTGGCACAGGTGATCCAGGCATTATTAAGATGGTCATGTCATCCCATAGGTGATGGTACGCAAAAATCAGGTGATACGGCGGCGTGCGGGTTTTCAGCGGATGAGTACCTCCTGCACCGTTTTGGCGGCAATGGATTGAAGTTGCAGATTTCTTTGTCTGAAAAAAAACGGTCCGGCTGTTGTGAAAAATGTGGGTCCAGCATCTGGACATCGCGTGAACAGTTCTGGAGCACATATCGTTGGGCTCCTGTGATGCGCCGGGCAATTTCTTTCATGATGCCGGTATCGATAAAGGGCCTTACACAGGTGGTACGAAATTCATAGGCCGGGGCCTTTGCCATGATGATATCCATGCTTTCATGGATGGCTTCAATGGAAAGACCGGTTTCATGATGCCGGGATATGATCCGGTCCGGTTTTGATATCCATGGCCGAATAATCCACAGGGAGCGGTCCAGCAAGTGTGCCAGCAGGTCAGGCCGGGTACCATTCGTGTCCAGCTTTACGGCAAAGCCCATGTCCTTTATTCGGTCGATGATATGCTTGAGATCCGGCTGCAGGCGTCGCCCAGGTAATGACCACCGTCCACCAGGCCTTTTCTCGAAAGAAGAAAAGATGTCATCCAAATCAATTTGTCCGGCCCGAGTTGGCGGACCGGACACAAGCTGGGGTTGTGGCAATAGGGACACTTGAAATTGCATCCCATGGTAAACGCAACACATGCAATGGTCCCTGGAAAATCGATAGAAATTTTCTGGAATCCGCCGATGCGCACGGCTATCATGCCACCTTAAAGGTCTTGCGCATGGCAAACTGGGTCTGTTTTCCGTTGTTCCATTGTCCCACCGGCCGCAGGTATCCCACCACCCTGAATACGACTTCCGTATCTGCATCACAGGTGCCGCATCTGGCATGTTCGCCGGCAATATACCCGTGGGCCGGACAGATGGAGAAGGTGGGGGTCAGGGTGAAGTGGGGCAGTTTGAATGTGTTGGACACCTTGCTTGCGGTTGTTTGACCACATCGATATCACTGACCTTCTTCTCCCAAAAACAGTGCTGGACCGTACCCCGGTATATTTGGTCTGGAGGGGATCCTGGAGCTCCAATGCCTCGAAAAGATCGTCCGTGTAATTCACCGGCAGGTGGGTGGAGTTGGTATAGAACGGATCACTGCCCTGCTGGTACTCGGCTTCATTGGCGCAGTCGATATCTGAAAATTTCTTTTTGTCCAGATTCGCAAAATCGGTAGGTGGTCCCTTCGGCCGGGGTGGCTTCCAGGTTGAAGATTTCATCGGTTTGGGCCTGGAGCGCTTCGATTCTTTGGCGCATATGGTCCATGACCCGCACGGCAAAAGCCTGACCGTCAGGAGAGGCAATGCCCTGGTCCATGAAGTTGACGCAGGCTTCATTATGCCCAGAATGCCGATGGTGGAAAAATGGTTGCGCCAGTAAACCCCGGTACTTTCCTTTATTTTTCTCAAGTAGAACTTGGAATAGGGGTCAAAGCTCACCATGAGTGAATTTTCCAGGATTTTGCGCTTGATGCGCAAAGAGTCTGCACAAGTGGATCAGATTGTCCAGGCGCTGTAAAAAATCGTTGGCCAGATGCGATTCTGGGCAGGTTCAGGGTGACCACGCCGATGGACCCGGTCAAAGGATTGGCCCCGAACAGCCCCCCGCCCGCGCTTTGCGCAGCTCCCGGTTGTCCAGAGTCTGCAGGCGGCGGCGCGTGGAACGGGCGTCCTCGGGTGAACATGTCGGAATTGACAAAATTGGAAAAATAGGGAATCCCGTATTTGCCGGTCATTTTTCCAGACATTGTCCAGGTTGGGGTTGCTCCAGTCAAAGTCCCGCGGTGATATTGTCGGTGGGAATCGGAAAGGTGAACACCCTGCCCCTGGCATCGCCCTCCATCATGACCGCGGCAAAGGCGCCTGTTGATCAGTGTCCATCTCCTGTTCGATAACCGCCCGTATGTTGTCCTGCAGGTGTTGCCCGCCGATGATGACGGGGGAATCAGCTCGAGGGTGCCGGGCACGTTCAGGTCCATGGTGATATTGGTAAACGGGCGTCTGGAACCCCACCCGGGTGGGGATGTTGATGTTAAAGACAAATTCCTGGAGGGCCTGCTTGACCATCCTTGATAAGATGAGCTGGTCGGCTCGTCTGACAAACGGGGCCAGCAGGGTGTCTGAAGTTTGAGACATGGCCTGGGCACCAGCCGCCTCTCCCTGCAGGGTGTAAAGAAGTTGACGACCTGCCCCAAAGCTGCGTCCGCAGATGTCTGGCGGAGGGCACTTCCAACCTTGCCGGCCACGCCCATGAACCCAACCCAGGAGCAGGTCCTGAAGGTCCCAGCCCACGCAGTACACGGACAAAAGACTTAAGGTCGTGGAGGTGGATGATCACCGCTAATGTGTGCGTCCTCGGACCGCCGGAGGGATAGACGCGGTTGTAGACCAGTATTCTGCCGTGATGTCATACAGATATGTAATTGTTCAAGCCCTGGAGGGAAAAGCTCGTGTGCCTGTTTTCCTTTGACCTTCCAGTCCATCTGCTGGACATATAGGATTCTCGACCAGATCCACGTTTGCCCGGGTGGCGCTGCTGTTGCGGATCTGGTTGTGCTGCTCCCTGTAAATAATGTAGGCTTTGGCGGTTTTGTAAAACGGGGAGTCCAGCAAAACCCGCTCCACAATGTCCTGGATCTCTTCCAGCCTGGGAAACCATCCCAGCTGCAGGTCACGGGCCAGGGTAAGGGCATAAATCTAAGTTTTCTGGCTTCTCTGCCGTTGAATTCACCGGTGGCTTTGCCTGCTTTTTCAATGGCTCTGGTAATTTTGGAAGAATCAAATTCAGATACCCGTCCGTCCCGTTTTTTTATTTGGTCAAACATGTCCCTACCTCTTGAAATCAGATTGAAATTGACATACGCTCACACCTGTCTTCTCCCTGTGCCCCAACCGGGTTTGGGTGACTGACATCACACAAGCTAAACAATATATTGTTGGTTGTCAAGAAAAAAATACTATATATAGTGGTATTGTCCTGGGATAACCAAAAAGAGACCACACAGCCATGCGTCTGGACCAAAACCCGTTTTTCAGAAAAGTCATTGCACCCTGGTATGATTCCAAGCCTGCCTGCTGGATGGTGATGGGTTTCATGCTCATTGTGTTTGTGTTTGCTTTGGCCGGCATGGGAGTGGCATCGGCAGATCCCGCCCTGAAAGCGCATGTCTGGTTTCCGGGCACGCTGGCGGTCTTGTCTTTTTTTCTCATGGTCAAAATATTTTTCAGGATACGGCGGCGGTCCAAAAATGACTGACCCCTCCTGAATCAACCAGCTCTCAAAGTTGAGTGACTGATCAACCGGATGTTTGGGCCGGATGTTTGGACTGGATCAATACCTCCAGCAGGTGGTGGACAATTTTGGCGGTCACCCCCCAGATCACCACATCTTCAAAGGGATAGGTCAGTTCCATGACAGGGGGTGTTTGTCCCTGAAATCCTTTTTTCTGGTGCAGGGTGAGCAGGTGTGCCACAGGAATCTGGAACACCCGGCAGATCTCCGCCGGATCAAACCAGATGGCCTCTTTCTGGTTCCATATGCCGGCAAATGCCTGGATATCTTTGTCATTGATGGTCTGGAAATGGCCGATGGATCCGATGACATCCACATTATCCGGATGGATACACAACTCTTCTTTCAATTCCCGCAACGCTGTTTCCAAAGGATCGGCATCGGTTTTGTCCACATGTCCTCCGGGAAATGCCATCTGGTTGCGCCAGGGATAGCCGGCCACATCTGCTTTCTGATAAAACAAAAGCGCAGGGTTCCGGCTGCATAAAAACAGGGCAATGACAGCAGTGGAATCAAACCGGTTTGGATCAGGGGGGGCGGGTGTACAGCGTGGCCCACGGTAGACCGGATCTGTTGTATGCAGCCAATGGTCTGGCTCGGATCTTATCCAGTAATAGGTAAACATACCAGGGAAATGGCCTGGTTGTCAAATTCTGGCAACTGGATCTGGATATTTGTCATGGGCCTGCCAGAGTTACGACCATTCTTTGCAACGTCTGTCCCCGACCCGCCCCTGGTGGTATCCTGTGCCCGGCTCGAGATCCTGCGGGGGCCTGTAATTATGTGAAAAATTTCAACCAGCGAACCACTCGCTGGTTGAAAGCATCCGGCATATTTTGGCAGGCCCCCTCCGGGCTCTGACGGTCCGTCCACAGGACACCACCAGGGCTCCCGCCAAAGTCATCATGGAGCTCGATCCATTATGGCAAGACTTCCGTGATGCAATTTAAAACTGACAATCTGGCTTTTGCCACAATTATTAGAAAAAAATCAATTGTCATTTGACGCAAACACAACACATTGAAACAGGAGTAACCATGGAGGAGAAGAAAACACGCAAATTTAAAACCGAAGATCCAGCAGCTGCGTTAGCGCCTGATCATCAATTCCTTGTATTCCAACAAGGAGATTTTTGTGCGCGAGCTCATATCCAATGCCTCTGATGCCATTGACAAGGCACGGTTTGAAGAGCAGACCAAACCGGAACTGTTCAGCGACGGCGACCGACTATCAGATCCGCCTGGCCAGTGGACCCGGAAAAAAAGACCTTTACCATTACAGACAATGGTATCGGCATGACCTTTGATGAGGTCAATGAGAATATCGGCACCATTGCCAAATCAGGCACCGCCGCCTTTATGGAGGCTTTGGAAAAATCCAAAAATGAAACCAACCTGACCCCGGAACTCATCGGCCAGTTTGGCGTGGGGTTTTATTCCGCCTTTATTGTGGCGGAAAAAATCTTGTCTGGAAACGCCGGCCGCGGGGGCGGAAAAAGGGGTCCGGTGGGAATCCGACGGCCAGGGGACCTACGCGGTCCAGGAGATAGACAAAAAGGACCGGGGCACAACCATCACCCTGTTCTTGAAGCAAGCCGAAGGAGAGGTGATCAGGGACTTCACCGATGAATATACGATCCAGCATATCGTGAAAAAACACTCCGATTTTGTGACCTATCCGGTGATCATGGAAATGGAAAAAAGCGAGCCCATTGCCGGAGAACGAGATCATCAAGGACAAGGACGGCAACCCCATTGGAGACGTCCTTCAGAGAAGGTGGAGAAGACGAAACCCTCAACTCCATGAAAGCCATCTGGGCAAAGCCAAGGGAAGAAGTCACGACAGAAGAGCATGAAGAATTTTACAAACACATCAGCCACAACTGGGACAAACCACTGGAGATAATCCATTAAGAAATTTGAAGGGGTGACCGAATATGATGTGCTGATGTACATCCCTTCCAAGGCGCCCTTTGATCTGTTCCGATTCCCAGAGCGCAAACACGGGATGCAGCTGTATTGCAAACGCGTTTTTATCATGGATGACTGCAAGGAGCTGTTGCCGACTTGTCTGGGATTTGTCCAGGGGGTTGTGGATGCCCCGGACCTGAACCTGAACGTGAGCCGGGAAATTCTCCAGGAAGACCGGCTGGTGCGCAACATTCAAAAGAACCTGGTCAAAAAGATTTTTTCCACCCTGGAAGAGATGGACAAAGAAAAATATGAAGAATTTTACAATGAATTCGGCCAGGCCCTGAAAGCCGGAATTGCCACAGATTTTGCCAACAAGGAGCGTATTGCAGCCCTGCTTCGGTATAAAACCACCAAATCCGGTGACAAATACGTGACCCTGGATGAATATATCGAAAACGTGAAAGAGGCCCAGAAGGAAATTTTCTACCCTCACAGGCGAAAACCTCACCTCCCTGATGAACTCCCCGCTGCTGGAATCTTTGAAAGCCAAGGATTATGAAGTGCTGCTCATGGTGGATCCCATAGATGAGTGGGTGACCCAGTCCTTGACCGAATACAAGGAAAAGAAGCTCAAGAGCGCTGAAAAAGGCGATCTGGACGTGGAAAAGGTGGATGATGAAAAGAAAAATGAGTATTCCGCCCTGCTGTCTTTTCTCAAGGGAAAACTGGAAGCCAAAGTCAAGGATGTGGTGGTATCCAACCGGCTCAAGGATTCCATCTCCTGCCTGTCCGGAGATGACTGGGGCATGAGCGCCTATATGGAAAAAATCCTCAAGGCGTCCGGCCAGAAAACACCGGAACAAAAACGGGTCATGGAGGTCAATGTCAGCCACCCGGTCATGGCAAAGATCAAAGAAATATTTGAAACCGATACCACCAATCCAATACTCACCGATTACAGTGATCTGTTGTTTGATGTGGCCGTGATCAGTGAAGGGGGAAAAGCTGGACGATCCGTTCCCGGTTCTCCAAGCTCATGGGGGGATCTCATGGCCAAGGCCATATGATCGTATATGTGGAAACATTAGGGTGTTCCCGGAACCAGGTGGACAGCGAAGTCATGCTGGGAAAGCTTATGGCTGCCGGGCACACCCACACCCTTGATCCGGCTCGTGCAGATGCCATTGTGGTGAATACGTGCAGTTTCATCTCCACGGCGGCTGAAGAAGCCGTGGACACCATTCTGGCCCTGGCCCGGTATCAGGGGGCCAGGGGCCTGCCAGCCGGCTCGTCGTCACCGGCTGCCTGGCCCAGCGGTACAAGGATGACCCGGATCTCACCGGCACCCTGCCAGAGGTGGAGTGTCGAGTTTGTGGGTACGGGTGCGTGTGAACAGATTGTGGATGTGGTTGAAAACGCGACACCGGCGCCTCTGACCCTGTTCCCGAACCCCGATGAACGACAATTTGCCGACCTGTCCGTGGACCGGATTCTGTCCGGAGAACCCCCATGCCTATATCAAGGTATCAGAAGGATGCAACCGGCACTGCACCTATTGTATTATCCCCACCCTGCGGGGCCGGGCAGCGGTCCAGGCCGGTCGCCGAGATTGTGCCAGGCCCTGTTGCTGGTGAAAAAGAGGGGTGGGGGAAATTATTCTCACAGCGGAAAATACCACGAGATTACGGCAGGATCTTTCAGACGGCACCAGGTTCCACCATGTGTTGGAAACCCTTTCAATGCAGGTGGCCCGGTGTGAATCCAGAGGTCTGGATCCGATTTTTATACACCCACCCGGTTTCCCTCACCCAAAAGATCATTCACACCGTAAAAGACCATGACAATATCTGTTCCTATTATGATGTGCCCATTCAGCATGCAGACACCGCCATGCTCCGGCGCATGGGACGGCCATATTCCCATCAGGATCTTCGGGATCTGTTTGCCATGATCCGAAAGACGAGACCCAGATGCGGCACTGCGCACCACAGTGATCACAGGCTTTCCCGGAGAAACCGATGATCGGTTCAATACCCTGTGGATTTCATTGAAGCGGTGAAATTCGATCACTCGGGGGTGTTTGCCTATTCAGATGCCCCGGACCTGCCATCCCATGCATTGGGGGAGCATGTTCCGGCGGATGTGGCAGAACTGCGCCATGACACCCTGATGGCTGCCCAGGCGAAAATTTCCGAGCAGGTCAACCAGAAGCATGTGGGCAAAATCTATCCCGTTCTGGTGGAGGAAAACCCGGAACCGGAACTGTTCATCGGCAGAACCATGTTCCAGGCCCCGGAAGTGGATGGGGTCACCTTTATTTATTCGGACGGGCTTGCCACAGGCGTCCATTGTTCAGGTAAAGATGACAGACGCATTTGCCTATGACATTGCAGGGCAAATGCAGGGGCGGCTCGCGAACCGCTTTTTGGAACTTCACCCTTAAAACCGCATATGAACATGATATTGCCGGAAACAAGGCATGAACACGGATTTGAAAACACAGATCATTGCGCTGGTCACACCGGACCTGGAGCAGGTGGAAAAAGCACTGGAAGAAAACCTGGCCCCCAACCTGGATCTTGTGAAACAGATTGCCTCCCACCTGTTGTTCAGCGGTGGAAAGCGCCTGCGGCCTCTGCTGTTTGATCCATGCACGCCCGCATGTGCAGGATACCAGGGCGCGGATGAGATTGTGTTTTCCACGATTTTTGAATTTCTGCATGCTGCCACACTTGCTGCATGATGATGTGGTGGATGAGTGCCCGATCTGCGGCGGTGGCCAGGCTGGCTGCCCGCACGCGCTTTTGGCCGGCATGCGCAAGTGGTGCTCACAGGTGATTTTCTGCTGGCCCGTGCCCTGGATATCGCCGCAAGAACAAAATGACCCCCGGGTGATTGCCGTGATTGCACGGATCACCCGGGCAATGTCCCAGGGAGAGATTGACCAGCTGGCCCAAAAGGGCAGAAAAGATCTGACAGAAGGCCCGGTACCTCGAGATCATCGAACGAAAAACCGCGGTGCTGATCCAGGGGGCCATGCCGGTGCGGCGCCATTCTGGCAAAGGTTTCTGCCGGACAAAAAGAACCGGCCTGGCATCCTTTGGATTTCATCTGGGCATGGCCTTTCAAATGGCCGATGACCTGCTGGATTACACGGCAACTGCCTGAGCAGCTGGGAAAAAATCCCGGGGCTGACATGCGGGAGGGTAAAGCTGACCCTGCCCTGTGATTTACAGCCTGGCCAGGGCATCCCCCAAGACCGGAAGTGGATGGAAAACATGATGTCCCATCCAGGTGTTGATGCGGACCGGTTTCGAAAAACTGCAAGGAAAAGCTGGTGGCTCACAAAGGGCATTTCCTATACCAGACGCAAAGGCGCAGCGACCATGTGGCAAAAGCCAGACAAGCCCTTGAAGTATTTGATGATTCTTCATCAAAATCCATTTTAACCCTAATTGCAGACTATGCCATCCACAGGAAGGTGTGAGATCATGGGTATACTAAAAAACAGGCGGCCGCCTGTGGCCCTGGGCCTGGGCTACTGGCAACGCTGTCTGATGCCGCATGCGGCCATTGCCGCTCCGAAGACCCCAGATGATGACCACCGTGACCGCCGGAACCCGGCAGATTGTCGAATGAGGATGTTTCCAGAAGCCCAGGCAGGCGGCTGTGTCAGCCGCACTTGGAACTGGCAGTTGTGAACGCTTTTGCCCAAACAGTTTCTTCCCAGGTTTTTGCGTCACAGTTGGGGTTTTTGTACGACCGGGTGCTGCCCGCTGCCCAGGATTATGTGGTTACCTACCGGGTTCTGGGGGCAATTGACCATAAAGAACAGATACCTGGTGGGAGTGGAGTCCCGAATCAACCTGGGATTGTTGGAACAGACCCTCACGGATGCCGGAATCCTCAATCCCGGCACAGACAAGCCCGCTGATTTTGTTTCTCATTGCCAGAGAAAACCCCCGAAGTGACCTGCTGCCCAGATACTGGTGGGGAAATAACCCGGAACCCTATGAATCCCACGCAGAAGCCACGATCGTAAAGATCATGAAAGACAGAACCGGTTTGCGATTGCCGGTATCGGACCAACAGCCCGGACCCGGGTTTTATGATGTTCGGTTTCAATTCCATTTATGATGAAGCCGCTGCCATGGATCTGGCAGAAAAATTGAATGCCGACCTTGTTGTGATAGGCCGGGCCCATGCTGCTGAATCCAGTAACCGCATGGGCGAAGAAAAAATTTTTGATGCCGATATCACGGCTCACCGTGTTATGACCTGCGATTCCGAGCCGGCAAGTGGTGGCCAGCGAAAACCAGGCTGCCGCCAAAGACGGTCCGGAGGAACAGGGTGATATCCAGGCCATCATCCGGGCTGCTGAACTGGCTGGCAGCAGAACTGGCAGACAAGCTGGACCGCTTCAGGACACAGCATTTGAGAAACAGAAACCCATTTTGATGTTCAGATTGAAGGAAACGGATTTCTTCCCCGGTTTGTGGCCTTGAAAAAACGATTCAATGAAATCTCGGAAATCGAAAGCCTCCAGCCAAAGGAAATCGGATCTGACAGGGCGGTCATGGAAGTGGTCTACAAGGGAACTCCCGCCCATTTCGCCGATAGTATCATGCTCAAGACCTTTGATGGATTCGGCATTGAAATCGGCGAGATAACAGACCGGTTTGTAGATATCCGGTTTATTGATGACAGCCAAAATGTGATGACAGGTGATGATGATGCTGTCATGCAGGAAAGTATTGAGACAGAATAAGAATAACGACTCTTTTGGATATCCGCCGCAGATGGGCCGGTTTTTCTTGACATGACAACACCGGGGTTGTGGTAAAGAGATCAGACCACATTACAGGCGCGTAACTCAGTTGGTAGAGTGCTACCTCGACACGGTAGAAGTCAGCGGTTCAAGTCCGCTCGTGCCTACCAAAAAAAAGCCAGGGGTCAGGATATTGTTTCTGATCCCTTTTTGATTCTGGTGACTGTCCCCGGAGCAATCGCATGTAGATGTGACTCCGGACATATAGACCAAGCCCCCTGTGATTATCCCTGAACCATTGACCGCACAGGTTGGATTTGATATGGGAAACAATCCATATGGGGCCTGAGCCGGTGGCAAAAAATCACTTCAAGGATAAATAGGTATGCTCAAAACCATGGCAACCCAGCTGACCCTTATATTTAAAACGGGCAGAAAAAAGAGCAATGGCTGGATTCTGATCAAATTCGGCATTGATACTGATTTCTCTGTTCGCTCTGTTTTCCGTATTGTTTCATGTACTGATGGTGTATGAAGGCCGTGAATACAGCTGGATAACCGGATTTTACTGGACCCTGACCACCATGTCCACCCTGGGATTCGGCGATATTACCTTTCACAGTGATGTGGGCCGTCTTTTTTCCGTGGTGGTATTGTTCAGCGGTATTGTTTTTCTGCTGGTGATGCTGCCGTTTACTTTTATCCAGTTTTTTTATGCCCCGTGGCTGGAAGAGCAGAACAAGGCCAGGGCCCCGCGATCCGTCCCTGATACCATGTCAGGCCATGTGATTCTCACCTATTTTGACGCCGTGGCTGTCACACTCATTGAAAAACTCAATCAATACGGTTTTCCCTATGTAATTGTCACCTCCGGGCTGCAGGATGCGCTGGATTTGCATGACCAGGGCTACCGGGTGGTGGTGGGTGAACTGGACGACCCGAGGACCTACCGCCGGCTGCGCATTGCACAGGCTGCCACTGGTGGTGGTTTTAAATGATGATATTGCCAGTACCAATATTATTTATACCATCCGGGAAACCAATGACAAGGTCAGAACGGTGACCAATGCCGACCTGGAAGACTCTCTGGATATTTTAAAGCTGGCCGGCAGCAACCATGTTTTTCAGTTCACCCAGATGCTGGGCAGGGCCCTGTCCCGCCGCGTTCTGGGAATCAGCATGCAGGCCAATATCATCGGGCAGTTTGATGACCTGCTGATTGCCGAAGCGCCCGCCATGAGAACCTGGCTTCAGGGAAAAACAATGGCGGAAAGCAGGCTGCGGGAAATCTGCGGTGCCACGGCAGTGGGAATCTGGGAGCAGGGAAATTCCACATACCCACTGCTGCAACCAGGATCGGGGAATCCACTGTCCTGGTTCTGGCCGGAACCAAAGAACAACTGGAACAATTTGATGCAGCCGTTGCTGTTGAAGATAAAAATCAGACAGACACAAGCCGGTCCGGTGGTGGTGCTGGGAGGCGGCCGTGTGGGGCAGGCAGTGGCAGAAGCCCTGCATATCCGGAAGATTTCTTATTGCGTGGTGGAAAAAAAACCCGGCATTGCGGATAAGCATCCCAACTTCATCCATGGGAGTGCCGCTGACCGCAATACCCTGATGGAAGCAGGCCTGGAAAAAACCCCGTCCATCATCATTACCACCCATGACGACAACCTGAATATCTATCTGACCATTTACTGCCGCCGGCTGCGGCCGGATGTACAGATCATCAGCCGGGCAAGCCTGGACAGAAACATCAACACGCTGCACCGGGCAGGCGCCAATCTGGTGATGTCGTTCAGTTCCCTGCTCACCACCACCATCATGAACCTGATTCAACCCCAGAAGATGCTCATGCTTTCCGAAGGGCTTAATGTGTTCCGGATGTCCTTGAATCCCAAGCTGGAAAACAAATCGTTGATTGATATCCGGGTCAGGGAAAAAACCGGGTGCAGTGTGGTGGCGGTCAAAAAAGATGAAAATCTGATCATCAACCCGGACCCGGCCATTGTGCTTGAAAAAAGAGATGAGCTGGTGCTCATCGGCACTGCCAGTTCAGAAAAATATTCACTGAAAAATACCGGCAGCATCGAAATAAAAAACCATGCCCTGGCGGGTACAACAAAAAATGAAAGTTGTTAGCAGTTAGCTGACGTCTTACGGCTTTCATATAATGCCTACTGCTATAACATATCGGTTCCCGGGTGTTCTGCCCGGCTGAAATACAGTATGTGCAGACTGGCAGGCGCCATATGGTCCCTTGTAAAGGCAGGGTATGGCCTATGCCGGCCCGCATACCGGTCAATGTTGCTGACCGGTATGCGGTTGCAGTGCTAATACATGAGATTGGGTAAATACAGGATGATGTTAGGAAAGAGAATAAGAATAAACACCCCACGATCACGGCAATAAGAAAGGGAAAAATTCCCTTGAATATTTTTTCCCAGGGGACTTCCTGGTCCAGCACACTTTTTGCCACCCCATAGACCACATACACATTGATGCCTACCGGCGGGGTGATAACCCATTCCGTCACCATGACGATGATAATACCAAACCAGATGGGATCATAGCCCAGTTCCATGACCACGGAAAAGAAAATAGGCACGGTCAGGGTAACGAATGCCAGGCATCCATGAAACAGCCGCCGAAAAGATAGATGAGAAGGATCACGCCCAGAACCATTACCGGTGAAATCGGCAGGGCTGAAACCCAGCCGGCGATCTCAAAGGGATAGGATGACAGCCAGAAATTTGCCGAAAATAACCGCCCCGGCAATCGAGCACAAGCACCATGCAGGATGTCCGCAGGGTTTCCATAAGGGATTTGACAAACCCTTCCAGAAATCTGCCGCCGGATAACCGCTATGAGCAGCACACCGAATGCACCGATGGCGGCTGCTTCCGTGGGGGTGAACAACCCGATGAATATCCCGCCGATGACCCAGGGTAAAGACAATAAGTGTTTCCGTCAGGCCCAGCAGGGCTTTGAATTTTTCAGCCCAGGAAAAGGACTCTCCTCTTGGACCCTGTTCCGGTGAGATTCTGCAGCGGATGTAAATGCAGATAATGAACAGCAGGGTTACCAGCAGGGCCGGGAAGATACCGGCCACAAACAGGGCGCCGATGGATTGTTCGGTAAGAATGCCGTAGATGATGAGCACAACGGACGGGGCATGATCATGCCGATGCCGCCGCCGGATGCGACTGATCCCGTGGCCAGCTCATCATTATAGTTGTACCGCTTCATTTCCGGCAGCCCTACGGTTGCCATGGTGGCGGCGGTGGCCGGGCTGGAACCGCAGACGGCGCCGAATGCGGTACAGGCGGTAACCGTAGCCGTGGCAAGCCCCCCCGGATGCCGCCCAAAAATTTGTACCCTGCATCGTACAGCCGTTTGCTGATACCGGAATTGAATCCCAGCTGTCCCATGAGAATAAACAGCGGAATGGTGGTCAGATCGTATGAATTAAAGGTTTCATAGATGTTTCTGGACAAAAGGACCAGACCGGCATCCGTGCTGATCACAACGGAGAACCCCACAAATCCCACAGTGGCCATGACAAAGGCCACGGGCATCCGTGTCAGAAACAAAACAAGCATGATGAGGATACC
Source organism: Desulfotignum sp. (assembly GCA_034522435.1). Taxonomy (GTDB): domain Bacteria; phylum Desulfobacterota; class Desulfobacteria; order Desulfobacterales; family Desulfobacteraceae; genus Desulfotignum. Next base: position 278,371 of record JAXHLJ010000003.1, on the reverse strand, counting down.
GATGATGCCGATAAGTGTCGGGTTCATTTTGTGTTCAACTCTCTTAATTTTTTGATATCGTGAAAAATGGTTTCCAGAATCGTCACCGTGAATATCAGCAGGCCGAAGGCAAGCAGGTACACAATATAATAGATGGGAAATTCCAGGTTCATGGAAACTTCTCCGGTTTTATAGATGTCTTCCGCATATAAAAACATCTGCCAGGTTATCAGGCCAAACAGGATGAACGTGAGGGTACGGGTGAAAATATCAATCCAGGTCTGTGTTCTGTCAGGCAGCAGCCGGACCAGGATTTCCACCCCCACATGGCCATCCATTTTATAGGTGTAGGGAAGGGCGGCAGCCACCACGATGGTGGCCAAAAATCCCACCAGTTCAACGGAACCGAAAACCGGAGATTTAAAAAAACGCCCGATGACATCCACAACCGTCAGCATCATCATGGTGGTGAGGGCAATGGCACCGATCAATTTTAAAAGATCTGAAAATTTGTTCAGGGCCTGGAAAAAAATACGCATAATCAATCCTGTTTCTAAAAAATAGGGTTTTGGAACCAGCAGGCAACCGGCGGAAAACTGCCGGCTGCCTGCTTAGATATTACACAGATGAATCATCGGCTTTATAAGTTGGCTTTTATGTAATCCACAACTGCTTTTCCATCAATGCCTTTTTCAGCGACACTCTTGATATATTCATCAGTCACACTTTGTGCTTCTTGGGACCATTCTTTTGCCTGGGCATCAGATTGTGAAATAACTTCTCCATCCTGGGATTTGAAAAAAGCCATGCCTTCTTCGTCTGATTCATCCCATGCCTGGCCGTGTTTCAGGGCAAATTCCGCATTGATTTCCTGTATAATTTTCTGCTGATCCGCACTCAGGCTGTTCCATTTGCTTTTGTTCATGAATACGGCAAATGTGGTGGTGTAGGCAGTTGAAAAGTTCTGGGTCATATAGCTGACCACTTTTCCCCTACTTTCCAGCCCTTGTTGGTTTCCATGGGATGCATGGATCCGTCCACAACTCCTTTTTGCAGCATCTGATAGGTTTCTCCCATGGATTTTCCCACGGGAGATCCGCCCGAGAGCAGCGACCAAGTCTTCCACTGGTGCCGGTGCTTCTGATTTTCAGACCCTTGAAATCATCCAGGGTGTGTCTGCCTTGTCCCGGGTATGAAGCAGTCCCGGACCATGGGCATGAAGGAACATCAGTTCCGTGTCCTTGAACTCCTGGGGATCAAATTTTTCCAATACGCCGTTTGCAATGTTGGTGGCCTGGACACCGGAAGAATATCCCATGGGCAGGTCAATGGCTGCAGCAATGGGAAACCGGCCTATGGAGTAGGCCAGCACGGTCATGCCGATATCGGCTATGCCCTGGACCACACCGTCATATGTCTGGGGTGCCTTGGTCAGGGTACTGGCGGGAAAATAGTTGATGGCAATTTCGCCGTTGGTGCGTTTTTCAACTTCCTGGATCCATTGCTCAGCCAGCTGGCTCTGGATGTGGGTGGGGGGAAAGAAGTTGGAATAGGTAAGCTGTGTTTTGGCCGCCGCATTGATGGTGAAAAAAGCGGAAACGCAAAAAATGAATAACGCTGGAACCGTAAACCGTTTCATCGTGTTGACCTCCTGAAATTTGGGTTCTGAAAAAGGGAAAATAATACAAAAATAATGAGAAGCAGCCACCTCCTTTCGTGTTCAATGATTTAGTGTTACAATGTAACTATAACTCAGCTGTATACCGCCACTATATTTAAAGATGTGAAACCCTGTCGAGTAAAAAATATGGTTTGGAACAGAAAAAGAAGGAATAAATGGTTGATAGATCAACTATGAGGTCCCGGATGGGTGCCCTTGGTGCTGTTCTGTCTACGGATCCTAAGAGTACGAAAACTGGTGCACGTATAACAATTATTCAGAGCCTTGCCTTGATGTTGGTTATCGTAGCATGCGCGCTGGGGAGCTCCTGGTGGAGTCCTGTGAACGGGCCGTCAGAGCCCTAGGGGGCTGGTCCGATATGCTGAAATGGTTGGCAGCCAGAGGGCGGATTGCCGCACTTCATTGTTGTTATGCAAACAAGCCCCCGCAGATCTCGGCCGGGCAGGACTCCACCAGGGGCGGGGATCGGGACAGTTTGCTGCGCAGAACGGTCGAAACCATGGCATGTGTATAACAAATATCAGGATGGTAAAAATAATGTTGACATAGCTGTAATGTATCTATAAAGTATCTAATAGTTAGCTGAGTAATATGTCATGTCAGGTAAAAAAATGTGTCAAAACCGGATATTCAGCCCATAGTTTGTGACATCTGAACGGATTTTTCCTTGACATGTAGTTACAATGTAGCGTAATTCTGGTTACATTGTATGGTTCAGTGGATTATGTCCATGGTGATGGATCATTACACACACTTTTTTTGGTTTGACCGCATGTCAAGTATTTACGGTAATATAAAGAGGGGTAAATCATGAGGTACGCAGAAACAGGCTTTAACTTAGAGGTTGATCTTACCCGGGGAAATATTGAAAAAGTTGCAACTGATCCCGGGGACACCGAACTCTATCTGAGGGGATTGGGAACAAATGCCAAGATTTTATGGGACCGGGTGGGGCCGGAGGTTACACCTTTTTCTCCGGAAAATCTGCTTATTTTCAGTGCCGGCCTGCTCTGCGGCACCCCGGCCACCGGCTGTAACCGGACCATTGTGTCCACCATCTCTCCCCAGACCGAATTGATGGCCTTTTCCATGATGGGTGGCTTCTGGGCACCGGAACTCAAATATGCCGGCTATGACAAGGTGATTCTGCGGGGCAAATCGGAAAAGCTGGTCTACCTGTGGATTCACAACGATACCGTGGAGATCCGGGATGCTTCTCACCTGGCCGGCAAAGGCGCCAGTCGAGACCGCCGAGCAGATCAGACAGGAACTCAAACAGCCCAAAGCCCAGGTGTCAGCCATCGGCCTGGCCGGCGAGAACCGGGTGTATTATGCCTCTAGTGGAACAGGGCCGGTCTCGGCCAGCCGGGGCGGCATCGGTGCGGTCATGGGTGACAAGCGGGTCAAGGCCATCGCCGTTCGGGGCACCAAAGACATCAACCTGGCCAAACCGGAAGAAGTTCATGGATCTGTGCAACGATGTTCTGGCCTATATCAAACACAGAGAAGACAACCCCATCAAAGGGGTGATGCCCATTCTGGCGGGCCTGGGGTCTCCCCAGGAGATGAAGGTGCATGATGAAAAATGGCATACGGAAAACTTCATGTGGGGCAACTCCCGGACCCGGCGCAAAGATTTCTGGAATGAGGACATTGAAAAAGAATGGACAGACACCCTGGAAGGTGCCAGAACCCGGCTGATATCCTGTTTCAACTGCCCCATGAAATGCGGTGCCACCATCAGCATGCCGGGCTGCCCACCTATATGATGAAATGCTTTACCAAACTGACCTATACCATGGCAGCCTATGCTGATCTGGATTTTGGGTTGCGCATTGCCCAGAAGGCCACAGAATACGGTCTGGATGGCTTTTCCGCTCCCCAGGTCATGGCATTTGCCCTGGAACTGCTGGAAGACGGGATTTTGAAACCCGAGGATTTCCCCGGCCTGCCGGAAGACAATGAAGAGCGGTTCTATTATCTGCTGGACATGATTGTGAAAAGAGAAGGCATCGGCGATGTCCTGGCCAAGGGCACCTACTGGGCTGCCAGGGAAATCGGCAACGGGGCAGAAGAATACGCCCACAACACCATCAAAAAACATGAACAGCTGCCCTTGAAACTGTCCATGCTCAATCCCATCTATTTTCTGATGTATTCAGTGGGGGAAAAAATCAACATCACCCAGATCGAAGGCCAGTTTCCCCAGGCCCCGTTCCCCAAGCGCGAACACAGGGAAAAATTCTGTGAAGACTGGATCCAGGTGCCCCATGAAAAATTCAAGCAGTACTTTATTGACTGGGAACTGCGGGGGGAAAATTCCATTCCATACTACCCCACCGTGGAAATGACCTGTGATATCGTGGAATGGCAGGAAATGATGCATTATATTGATGATGCCCTGGGCCAGTGTGCCGGGCTGTCTTCTTTTCCGTTAAAACCCCCTTATCATATCCATAATTATCTCCAAATTCATTTCCGCCGGTGCCGGCATTGAAATGGACCAGGAAAAGCTCACCCAGGCAGCCAAGCGGTACCGGACCCTGGTCAGAGCCGTCAACATCCGAGCGGGGCATGCGCAGAAAAGATGAAAAGCCGCCGGAGAACCACTGGAAAAAACGATTTCCGGAACTGGAAGAAAAACTGCTGGATGGGTATTACAAGCTCAAAGGCTGGAATGAAGACGGTATTCCCACCAAAGAGGCATTGGAGAAGATGGATCTGGGCTATGTGGCAGACGATTTTATCCAGCGGGGGATTTTGACGGAGGAAGCAGCAGCAGACGTGCAAAAAGAAACACAGACCCAATAGTGTGGAGGGCAAACACCGTGGCAAGTAAAGAAAAAGAAAAAAAGACCGTAAAGACCATTAAAATAGATGTGGACAAGTGCAACGGCTGCCGGGCCTGTGAAGTCATCTGCTCCTCTTTCCATGCATCTCCAAAATACAGTTCCAACAACCCTGCCAGATCCAGGATACGCATTATCAGAGAGCCTTTGCGCGATATTTATGTGCCGGTGTATGCGGGTGAATATACCACGGCCGAGTGCGCGGGCAGGGACAAATACACCATTGACGGCAAAGATTATGATGAATGTTCCTTCTGCCGGGCGTCCTGTCCGTCCAGAGAAGAGTTCAAGGAACCCGATTCCGGACTGCCGTTGAAATGTGACATGTGTGAAGGAGAAGATGAGCCCTTGTGTGTCAAATGGTGTCTGGTGGATGCCCTGACCCTGGAAGAGCGCGAAGAAGAAGTGGAAGACCAGGAAAAGATGGAAGATCTGGAAATCGGATTGGAATCTCTGGCCGACAAATACGGCATGCAGACCATCAGGGAAACCCTTGCCCGCATGTCCGAAGATGACAAAAGCAAATAAATAAGGACACACCATGGAGACCATCGCTCCTTTTATAGAAGTAATCGACGAGATCAAAGAGGCCGGCGGAGATGCATTTCAATTGTGCTTTCAGTGCGGATTGTGTGATGCCGTCTGCCCCTGGAACAGAGTCCGGGATTTCAGTATGCGCAAAATTGTCCGGGAAGCAGCATTCGGCCTGACGGAGATCGAAGGCGAAGATATCTGGCGCTGCACTACCTGCGGCACCTGTCCGTCCCGGTGTCCCCGGGGACTGGGCCAGATCGAGGGTAAGCCAGGCCCTGCGCCGGGTGGCCACGGAATACGAGGTGTTCCCTGCATCCGTGAAATCAGCCAGAAGTGCCCGGGCCAGCGTCATATCCGAGGGCAACCCACTCCAGGGAGAACGGGCCGGTCGGGGGGACTGGGCCAAAGATTTGTCTGTCAAACCCTTTGAACAGGGCATGGAAGTGCTGTATTTTGTGGGGTGTTATTTTTCCTATGATCCGCGCATGAAAAAGGTGGCCCAGGCCACGGCCAATATCCTGAACACCGCCGGGGTGGATTTCGGAATCCTGGGGGAAAACGAGAGCTGCTGCGGAGAGAGCATCCGCAAAATCGGCAGTGAACAGGTGTTTGCGGATCTGGCAAAAACCAACATCAAAAATTTCATCGACCACGGGGTCAAAAAGATCCTGGTCTCTTCTCCCCACTGCTACCATACATTTAAAAACGAATACCCGGAATTCATGGTCAATTTTGAGGTGATTCACATGTCTGAATATCTTCTGGAGCTGATAAACACAGGCCGCCTGACCCTTGCAAAAGAGATGGACCAGACCGTGACCTACCATGATCCCTGTTACCTGGGACGTCACAACAATATATGATCCGCCCCGGCAGCTGCTTCAAGAAGTGGCCGGGCTTACCTTGTCGGAGATGGCGGACCATGGTAAGAACAGCCTGTGCTGCGGGGGAGGGGGCAGGCCGGATCTGGATGGATACGCCCCAGGCGGAGCGGTTCTCCGACATTCGCCTGGAACAGGCCACAGCAGCCGGTGCCAAGGTGCTGGTGACCTCGTGCCCCTATTGCATTACCAATTTTGAGGAAAGCCGCTGAACCTGGAATATGAAGCGGTTTTGGAAATAAAGGATATTACCGAAATCATCAATGATCGTGCTGTAAAAAGACGTGCTGTAAAAAATTTTTGAAGATAAACAGCTGTGATTTGTCAGCAATGTCATAATGAACGGATGAGGAGATAAAAAGTGGTAAACAACGACGTACTGCCAATGGAAAACATGCAAATGTTTTCCGACAGCCTCAAAGACAGAAATTTTGGAGACGTACTGGTTGTGGGCGGGGGAGTCAGCGGTATACAGGCTTCTCTGGATCTTGCCACCGCCGGGTTCAAGGTGTTTCTGGTGGAAAAAAATCCCAGCATCGGCGGGCATATGTCCCAGCTGGACAAGACCTTTCCCACCAACGACTGCTCCATGTGAATACTGTCACCCAAACTGGTCGAGGTCGGCCGGCATCCGAACATAGAAGTACTCACATTTTCGGAAGTGGACACCATAGAGGGGCAGAAAGGAGATTTTCAGGTGACCCTGAAAACCCGGCCCAGATATGTCATAGAAGAAAAATGCACCGGGTGCACCACCTGCATGGAATACTGCCCTGTGGAATATCCGGATGCGTTCAACCAGGGAATTTCCACCAACAAGGCCGTGCATGTGTATTTTTCCCAGGCCATCCCGCTGGTGGCATATATTGATGATTCCTGTCTGTATCTTTCGGAAAAAAAATGTGATATCTGCCGCGGGGTTTGCAAGACCGGGGCCATTGATTTTCGCCAGACACCCACCCGCACCCGGATCAATGTAGGGGCGGTTATTCTGCTCATCCAGGCATAACTCCCTTTGATCCGTCTGCCAAAAGAGGAATACGGATATTCGCAATATGACAATGTGGTCACCAGCATGGATTACGAGCGGCTGCTGTCCTCCACAGGCCCCTATGAGGGCAGAGTGCTCCGGGCAAGTGACAAACAGCACCCGAAAAATGTTGCCTGGATCCAGTGTGTGGGTTCCCGTCGGGTGACGGAAAAGGACAACTCCTATTGCTCCGGTGTCTGCTGCACCTATACCCAGAAACAGCTGATTCTGACCAAAGAGCATGATATGGATGCCAAATGTACGGTGTTCCACAATGATATCCGGTCATTTGGCAAGGATTTTGAGCGGTATTTTCAGCGGGCCGAAGCATTGCCCGACACCCGGTTTATCAGAAGCTATGCATCCATTGCCGGTGAAAATCCGGAAACCAAAAACATCCGGGTCCGGTATGCCACTGCCGATGAAGGGGTCAAAGAGAAGAGTTTGACATGGTGGTGCTGTCTGTGGGGCTGAACCCGCCCAAAGCCTATAAGGAAATTGCGCAAAAATTCGGCATTGACATCAATGCCCACGGGTTCTGTGAGATCGATTCATCCAATCCCGTGCAGACCAGCCGGCCCGGTATCTTTGTTTCCGGTGCTTTCCAAGGCCCAACCGATATTCCGGAATCGGTTTTCACGGCCAGCGGCGCCGGGTCCAGAACCGGTGAGATGCTCAACTTCCGCCGGGGAAAACTCTCCCGGGAACGGGTGTATCCGGAAGAGCGGGATGTCTCCAGTGAAGAACCCCGGATTGGGGTGTTTGTGTGTCACTGCGGGGCCAATATCTCCAGTGTCGTGAATGTGCCTTCCACAGTGGAATACGCAAAAACATTGCCCCATGTGGTATATGCCACGGAACAGATTTTTTCCTGTGCCACCAACTCCGCCAGGGAGATTACCGATCTTGCCGTGGAAAAGGGGTTGAACCGGGTGGTGATCGCGGCCTGCTCTCCCAGGACCCTGGAGCCTTCTGTTCCGAGACACGCTGCGCGAAGCCGGGTTGAACCAGTATTACCTGGATATGGCCAATATCAGAGAGCACTGCTCCTGGGTCCATTCCAGACAAAAAGACGAGGCCACGAAAAAGGCCCAGGACATCATGCGCATGTCCGTGGCGCGGGCAGCCCTTCTGGAACCGCTCAAAGAGTTCGACCTGCCCGTGAACAAGACCGCTCTGGTTGTCGGGGGCGGGATTGCCGGCATGACCTGTGCTCTGTCCATAGCGGCCCAGGGACATGAGGTGCAGCTGGTGGAAAAAAGCAAAGATCTGGGAGGCATGGCCAGACGGATCCATGCCACCTTGGAGGGCCTGGATGTGCAGGCCTATCTGGATGATCTCATTGCCAGGGTATACAAAAATCCCCGCATCCATGTGTCCCATGAGGCAGAAATTACGGATGTGGCCGGATATCTGGGCAGCTTCACCACCACGGTGGAAACCGAAGGCCGCACCAAAACCATCAGGCACGGTGCATCGGTGCTGGCCATCGGTGCGGATATGTACAAGCCCGCCGAATATCTGTACGGAGAAGATGATGCCGTGTTCACCCACCTGGAGATCGGAAGAAGATCGCCAAAAGAAATGAGGCGGTTACCAATGCCCAAAGCCTGGTGATGATCCAGTGCGTGGGATCCCGCAATGAAGAATTCAACTACTGCTCCCGGGTGTGCTGCGGCCATGCCGTGAAAAACGCCCTCAAGCTCAAGGAAAAGAATCCGGATATGCGCATCTATATTCTGTTTCGGGATATGCGCACCTATGGATTCAAAGAAGATGACTACCGCAGGGCCTCGGAACTGGGAGTGCAGTTCATCCGGTACACCCCGGAAGACCCGCCGGAGGTGGAAGCGGTATCAGAGGGAGGCTCCGATATGATCCGGGTCACGGTGACCGATCCCATCCTGGGGCAGCGCCTGGAACTGGATGCCGACATCCTGTCTTTGGCAGCAGCGGTAAGGCCCCCTGCTTCCATCCAGGAGATTGCCGGCCTGTTCAAGGTGACCCTGAGCCCGGATGATTTTTTCAAGGAAGCCCATGTGAAGCTCAAACCGGTGGAGTTTGCCGCAGACGGCGTGTTTCTCTGCGGTACGGCCCATTATCCCAAGCATATCCCGGAAACCATCAACCAGGCTTACGGGGCAGCCGGCAGGGTGATCACCCTGCTGTCCCATGACACAGTGGTGGCATCGGGTTCTGTGGCAAAGGTGGATGAATATGCCTGCGTGTCCTGCGGTGCCTGTATTACCGCCTGCACCTATGATGCCATCGAGTTTCATGATACCAACAAAGGCAAAAAAGCCATTGTCAACCCGATCCTGTGCAAGGGAGACGGGTTGTGCAATGCCAAATGTCCCACCAATGCCATTGTGCTCAAGCATTTTACCAATGATGCCTTGTGCGGCAGATTGATGCCGCCGTAACTGCGGAAGATATCATGGAACAGATGGATGCGGTGCTGGAAGAAGCATAAAAATAAGAATCCCTTTTACAGTACTTTTTTTGAGGTACTGTTAAGGCTGGTGCCGGGCATTGACCCGGCAGAGACGCAGAAGCCTTTACAAAAAGGAGATGCAGATATATGAGTGCTGGTCAAGAATTTACGCCGAAACTGCTGGGTTTTGTCTGCCACTGGTGAGCATACGGTGCTGCTGACCTGGCTGGAGTTTCCAGACTGCAATATGCAAACGAGATGCGGTTGATCCGGGTGATGTGCTCGGGCAGGGTGGATTTGGAATTTATCCTCCGGGCCTTTGCCAATGGACAGGACGGGGTGTTCATCGGCGGGTGCAAACTGGATGAATGCAATTATGTCACCCACGGCAATTATGATGCCTTGGCCAACACCTATATGGCCAAAAGAATACTGCGCCCATATGGGCTCAACCCGGACCGGCTGAGCATCGAATTCATGTCCGGTGCGGACGGCAACCTGCTGGCCCGGTATACGGATGAATTTGCAGCAACGATAAGAGAGATGGGACCTTTGGGAAGCGAAGAGGGCATGGACCCAGGAAAACTGCGGTTCAAACTGGCAGCCGCCAGAAACCTGGTGCCGTTCATGACGGCTGGCGGAAAGGGAAAAACTGCGGGTGCCGGTGAAATCAAAACAAGCCTATGTACGGATTTTATGACAGCACCCGGACACGGACCGGTTGTTTGACAGCCTGTTCCAGACAAACTGGCGGTCAGCCAGATTCTGCTGCTGCTGGCAAAAAAACCGCTGTCCACCAGTGAGATTTCCCGTCAGCTGGACCTGAATCCGTCAGATGTCTCCCGCCACATGATGCACCTCCTCCCGGCACGGGCATGGTCATGTATGATGCCAGAAAGCAACTGCTATTCACTGGCACGGGCATAAATTACTAGTTTGCAGGAAATCATCCTATGGATATTGAAAGAGTAGACCAGATTATTGACAAGCATAACGGGGAGCCCAGCAATCTGCTCCAGATCATGCTGGATATGCAAAGAGAAAACAACTGGCTGTCAAAACAGGCCCTGGCACGGGTGAGTGAAAAACTGTCCGTGCCGTATGACAAGGATCCAGCACATCGCCACCTTTTACAAGGCGTTCAGCCTGGTACCCAAGGGACGGCACAAGGTCCACATCTGTGTGGGGACCGCCTGCCATGTCCGGGGGGCCACAAGGATTCTGGATACGGTGGAGGATGCCACCGGCATCAAGCCGGGGGAAACGGATCTGGATCTAAAATTCAGTCTGGAAACCGTGAACTGTCTGGGCTGCTGTGCCCTTGGTCCTGTCATGGAAGTGAATGGCAAGGTCCATGGAAAAATGTCACCGGTGAAAACAGCAAAAGCCTTAAAAACATATGAGTAGGGGAAAATTATGGCGCGGTTAGAAACTCCTGAAGCCCTGGAAAGCTTCAGCAACAGGAAATAGTATCCAGAAGAGATCCTGACAATCCCGTGTATCCATCTGTGCCGGTGCCGGGTGTGTGGCATCCGGGGCCGATGAGGTCATTGCTGCATTTCAAAAAGAGATCATGGACCAGGATCTGTCCGCACGTGTCTCCACCAAAGGCACCGGGTGTCCGGGATTTTGCTGAGCAGGGTCCCATTGTGGTGATCTGATCCGAAGAGATATGCTATCTTCAGGTGGCGGCAGCGGATGTACCGGAAATTGTCGAACAGACCATCAAAAACAAACAGGTGGTGGAACGGCTGTGCTACCAGGACCGGACAACCGGGGAACGGGCAGTCAAAGAATCGGATATCTCCTTTTACAAAGCCCAGCAGCGCACGGTCCTGTGCAACAATATCAAAATAGATTCCAAAAGCATTGATGACTATATCGCTTTGGGCGGGTATACCGCCCTTGCCAAGGCATTGGGCCAGATGACCGACCTGGAAGTGCTCGAAGAGGTGAAAAAATCCAATATCCGGGGCCGGGGCGGGGCCGGATTTCCCGCCGGCAGAAAATGGGAAGGTTCCAGAAACGCGGATGATCCGGTCAAATACGTGATCGTGAATGCGGATGAAGGTGATCCCGGGGCGTTCATGGACCGGGCCCTGCTGGAGGGCAATCCCCATTCCATCCTGGAAGGGTCTGATCCTTGGCGGCTATGCCGTCAAAGCCCATGAAGGGTATTTTTATGTGCGCCAGGAATATCCCCTGGCTGTGGAAAACATCCATTTGGCCATCAAACAGGCCCAGGCCTATGGTCTGTTGGGCGAAAACATCCTGGGGTCGGGATTTGACTTTCAGGTGATCGTCCACCAGGGGGCAGGGGCGTTTGTGTGCGGAGAGTCCACCGCCCTTATGACCTCCCTGGAGGGCAAGGCGGGCGAGCCCAGACCCAAGTATGTGCGATCCAATGTCAAGGGATTGTGGGAAAAACCCTCGGTGCTCAACAATGTGGAAACCTGGGCCAACATCCCCTTGATCATCAACAACGGGGCGGACTGGTTCACCTCCGTGGGAACAGACAGCTCCAAGGGCACCAAGATTTTTTCCCTGGTGGGAAAGATCACCAACACAGGCCTTGTGGAAGTGCCCATGGGCATGACCCTCAAAGAGATCATCTATGATATCGGCGGCGGCATCCCTGCCGGCAAAAAATTCAAGGCGGTCCAGACCGGGGGCCCCTCCGGGGGGTGTATCCCGGAACACCTGCTGGACCTGCAGGTGGGATTTGACGAGCTGACCAAAGCCGGCTCCATGATGGGGTCCGGAGGGATGATCGTCATGGATGAAGACACCTGCATGGTGGATGTGGCCCGGTATTTCATAGCATTTCTCACGGATGAATCCTGCGGCAAATGTGTGCCCTGCAGAGAAGGCCTGCGCCAGATGCACCGGATTTTGACCAACATCACACAGGGAAAAGGGAAAAAAGGGGATATCGAACTGCTGGAGGAGTTGTCTGAAACCGCAGTGGAAGCTTCCCTGTGCGCCCTGGGCAAAAGCGCACCCAACCCGTTTTTGAGCACCCTGAGATATTTTCGGGATGAATACGAGGCCCACATCAATGACCAGCGCTGCCCGGCCCTGTCCTGCAAGCAGTTGATTTCATTTTATATCGATCCGGACAAATGCACGGGCTGCGGCACCTGCCGCAAGCAGTGCCCGGCAGATGCCATAGACGGGGACAAAAAACTGATCCACATCATTGACCAGGACAAATGTACCCGGTGCGGCACCTGTTTTGAGGTGTGTCCGCCCAAATTTTCTTCCGTAATCAAACTGTCGGGTGAGCCGGTGCCGGACCCTGTGCCCGAACAAGAGCGAACCATTCGAAAAAAAACAAAAGAGAAAGGCTAGGTCATCATGGGTGATATCCAATTTGAGATCGATGGGAAAACCGTGACAGCGGATCCGGGCATGACGGTCCTGGAAGCCGCTCAAAAGGAAGGCATTTATATTCCCACCCTGTGCCACCATGAAAAACTGGAACCCTTCGGCGGTTGCCGGCTGTGTATCGTGGAGGTGGAGGACCGGGGCTGGACAAAGTATGTGGTGTCCTGTGTTTTTCCGGCGGCAAATGGTATCATTGTCAGAACCCGGTCGGAAAAGGTGGACCGGCTGCGCAAAACCATCATCGAGCTGCTCATGGCCCATGCACCGGATGCACCGGACCTTGTGAAACTGGCAAAGGAATACGGGGCAGATCCCGACCGGTATGAACGATCTGCGTCATTTTGCATCCACTGCGGCCTGTGTGTCAGATACTGCGCGGAAGTGGCCGGCAAACACGCCATAGGGTTCGTGGACCGGGGGATCAACAAGGAGATCAGTTTTGTGCCGGAAATTGCAGCCAAAGAGTGCAATGACTGCAAGGAGTGCTTTGACTTGTGCCCCACCTCCTATCTTCAGGCAGCATTTGTCTACACCCAGGCACTGTCCTTTTCCGCGTCCAGATGCCGGCAAAGGCCTAGGTCATATGCGAGCCGAACAGCACTATCGAAGGATATGGAACCGGGGTGGAAAACAAAAAAATACCCAGCGTTTCGACGGTCATTCAAATGCCGGTCAAACTACCTGCGATAGCGTTCCCATGGAATTGATCGGGGAAGAGCCGTTTTTGATCCGCATTGAAGACAAGTCCTATTCCGTTGTCATGCGCACCCCGGGAAACGAAATGTCATCATGCTGCCGGGTTCTGCCTGGGAGAAGGACTGGTGAGCACCCCGGAAGACATCAAAACCATGGGGTATGATACGGACCTGGATCCCAACACCATTGACGTCTGGCTCACATCGAGAACAGCGGCGACAAGGTGGGCCATCTGCTCAAACGGAAGGGCTTTGTCAGCCAGACCAGCTGCGGCATCTGCGGCAAGGAGATGCTCAGGGACATCGAATCGGCGGTAGAGCCGGCCCCGGACGGATTCACCTTATCCCTTGACCAGGCCTTTGGCTGTATTGCGGCATTGTCCAAAAACCAGAAATTTTACCAGCGCACCAGGGGGTCCCATGCCGCGCTGGTGTTCGGGGAAACCGGTGATGTACTGGCCTTTGCCGAGGATGTAGGCCGCCACAACGGCCTGGACAAGGCCATTGGCAAGGCGTTTTTAGACCATACCCTGGACCGGGCCAGGATCCTGGTATTGTCATCGCGCATCAGCTATGAACTGGTGCAGAAAGCAGCCCGGGCCAGAATCCAGGTGATGATTTCCAATTCCCGTCCCACTGCCCTGGCCGCTCAGATGGGGGCTTCTTTGAACATGACCCTGGCCTTTCCCACCGGGGACGACCAGCTCTATGTGGTGTGCGGTGAAAACCGGATTATACACGATAACAACAACATGCGGGTGATCTTTTGAAACAGAATGGAAGACCCGGATATGATCCAAATATGAGGAGGAACAAGTGAAAATTCTTACAACTGTAAAAAAAGTCGTTGATGTGGAATTGAATATCCACGTGGAAAACGGCGCCATTGTGGAAAAAGGGCTGCAGTATGTGATCAATGCCTGGGATGAAAATGCAGTGGAAGCGGCTGTCCAGCTCAAGGAAGCACACAAGGCAGAGACCACCCTGGTCTCTTTGGGCAGCACAGACAATACCGATATCATCCGCAAATGCTATGCCATGGGTATTGACAATGCCATTCACATCGAGGACCAGGCCCTGGAAAAGGCAGATTCCCAAACCTTTGCAAAGGTGCTGCAAAAAGTATATGAGGCCGGTGATTATGACCTGGTGATCACCGGCAAACAGGCCCAGGACACGGACGCCGGTCAGGCCGGCATCATGCTGGGTGAATTTTTGGGTATTCCCTGTGTCAGCAATGTGATCGAGATCAAAGTGACGGATGATACCCATATCCAGGTATCCCGGCTGGGGGATGCAGGCACGGAAATTGTTGATCTGACCCTGCCCGCCGTGGTCACGGTGAGTGACAGCATCAATGAACCCCGTCTGCCGGCCATGCGGGGCATCATGATGGCCAAGAAAAAGAAGATCACTGTCATGGACCTGGCCGGTCTGGGCACCTCTTTTGAAGAAGTGGGGGGAACCGCCCCCAAATCCGGGATTGTGGAATTCATGGCCCAGGAAAAACGCAAGGGCGGCCAGAAATTTGAAGGTGACCCGGCCGAGATCACCGCAAAGGTGGTGCAGTTGCTGGTCAATGAGGCAAAGGTTTTATAGCCGGCCATGTGAGGATATATACGGTTACCTTTACCGCATGTAAAAAAGTACAAATTTCAAATATCATACCCATATCAAATTGTAAGGATAGTGATTATGACAAACATACTTGTAGTTGCAGATATCAAACAGGGTACGCTCAAGGGAAGCGCCGCCGAGCTGTTGTCGAAGGCGAAGGCCATGGGTGCCGCAACCGCTGCGGTTGCCGTGGGGCACAATGTGGCCGATCTGGCACCCCAGCTGGCGGCTGCCGGATCAGACACCCAGTATGTGGTGGATGACCCGGCCCTGGAATTGTTTTCCGCCGGTCCCTTTGCTGCGGCTGTGGTGGATGCCGCCAACGCATTTGCCGCAGACATGGTCTGGTTTGGATTTTCCGAAACCGGCAAGGCGGTCGCTCCCCGGGTGGCGGTGCAGCTGGATGCAGCCTGTGCCACGGAAATCATTGATGTGACCATTGACGGGGATGATGTCCGTATCGCCCGGCCGGCCATTGCCAACAAGGTGCTCCAGAAGGTGAAAGTCAATGTGCCGAAACTGGTGGCGGTAGTGCGTAGCCGGGGCCTTTGAGGCGGATCCGGAAGTAACCGGCACTGAAAACAAGGTCACCCTGGATCCCCCGGAAAAAGACCTGGCTGCCGTGGTCAAAGAATTGATCTCTGATGCCTCCGGAGAGATCGATCTGGCGGATGCGGATATTGTCGTGTCCGTGGGCCGGGGAGCCGAAGACCAGGCTGGTGTGGACCTGGTAAAAGATCTGGCTGATGATCTGGCTGCCGGGTTCGGTTCCTCCCGTGCCATGGTGGATGCCGGGTTGATGGCCCACAACAAGCAGGTGGGCCAGACAGGAAAGATCGTGGCCCCGTCTTTGTATGTGGCGGTGGGCGTTTCCGGCGCCATCCAGCACCTGGCAGGCATGAACGGCGCCAAGGTGATTCTGGCGGTGAACAAGGATCCGGAAGCACCAATTTTTAATGTGGCGGATTTTGGGATTGTCGGGGACCTGTTTGATGTGATACCATTGCTCAAGGAAGAAATCCGAAAAAATACGGGCCTGAGCGCCGGACCTAAAAACTTGCGCATGAGGTCGATATGAGTCCCCTGTTGATGACACTTGTTCTTGTGGTGGGCCTGGGTATGCCAGGACCATGTATCAGAAAATTCTTTTGTTGATGGCCCTGGAACCCGCAGACAGGCTCAACCATATCAAAGACCGCCTGAAAAACATGGTGGTCATTGCTTTGGGCCAGAAGCGGCTGGTGGGACGCAAAAAAGAGCGGGCATCCGGCATCATGCACGCCCTGATCTTCTGGGGATTCTGTGTACTGCTCATCCGGTCCATCACCCTGTACGGCGAAGGCTATGTCCATGGGTTTCAGCTGCCCCTGCTGGGAGAATCCTCCATTTTGGGGTATCTGTACCTTGCATTGAAAGATGTCATGGAAGGCGTGGTGCTGCTCATGGTGATCTGGGCCTTTTACCGGCGTATGGTGGTCAAGCCTGCCCGGCTCCATAACACCTGGGAGGCCTATCTGGTCCTGGGGATGATCGGGGTGCTGATGATATCGGATCTGTTGTACGACGGCTCCCGGTTCATGCTCATTACGGCCCACGGCAATCCCGGGGACCTGCATTTTTTCAACAACCCCACATTCGGCCAGGAGTTTATCTGGACACCGGTGACAGTACTTGCCGGCACCGTGATCTCCGGTTTTTCCGCAACAGGCCTGGAACGGGTCATGGTCCTGATGTTCTGGGTCCATATCATCACCCAGCTTGCCTTTTTGAACTTTCTGCCGCTGGGCAAGCATTTCCATGTCATCACCTCTTTGCCCAATGTGTTTCTCAAAAGCCTGGGCTATCCCCATGAAAAGATCAAACTGCTGGATCTGGAAGATGAGTCGGTATGGGAGGATGAGACGTTAGGCGTCAACCACCTGCACCAGCTCAACTGGAAACAGGGACTGGATCTGTATACCTGTACGGAATGCGGCCGGTGCAAGGAGGTGTGTCCCACCTATGTCACGGACAAGCCGCTGAACCTGCATGATTTCAATGATACCCTCAAGGCAGAGCTGTATGCCAATGCCGATAACCTGATCCTTCGGGCCAAACTGGCAAAAACCCTGACCGGGGATGAAGAGGCGGATGCCAAAACCAAGGAAAAAATGGCGGTGTTCAAACCGGAAAAAGCCCTGGTGGGAGAGGTCATCGCATTGGATACCCTGTGGGCCTGCACCACCTGCCGGGCCTGTGAAGAGGTATGCCCCGTGACCATCGAGCATGTGCCAAGGATCATTGCCATGCGCCAGGGCCAGACCCTGATGCAGGGGGAATATCCCGAAGAACTCAACACCGCCTTCAAGGGGCTGGAACGGAACGGCAACCCCTGGGGTATCGGGTATGACAAGCGGGCGGACTGGGCCGAAGGCCTGGATGTCAAGACGCATGGCTGACCATCCGGATGCCGAGTACCTTCTGTGGGTGGGATGTGCCGGCTCTTTTGATGACAGAACCCAGAAGGTGTCCAAGGCCCTGGTGAAAATCCTCCAGGCGGCAAAGGTGGATTTTGCCATTCTGGGCACCGAGGAAAAATGCACGGGTGATTTTGCCCGCCGGTCCGGCAACGAGATGATGTACCAGATGATGGCCACGGAAAACATTGAGACCCTGAACAATTACAAGGTGAAAAAGATCATTGCAGCCTGCCCTCACTGCCTGAACACCGCTCAAGCATGACTATCCCCAGATGGGAGGGCACTACGAGGTGATTCATCACACCGATTTTATCAACCAGCTGATCGCGGACGGCAAAATCCGGATGAATAAATCCCTTGACGGCGCACTCACCTACCATGACCCCTGTTACCTGGGCCGGTACAATGAGATCTATGATGCCCCCAGAAATGTCTTGAACAACCTGTCGAACCAGGGTCTTTGTGAACTACCCCGCCACGGCACGGAAAGCTTCTGCTGCGGTGCAGGCAGCGAGCGTATGTGGATGGAGGAAACCATCGGGTCCCGGATCAATGTGGAACGCTCAAAAGAGATCGTGGAGCAAAATGCAGAAACCGTGGCTGTGGGCTGTCCCTTCTGCCTGACCATGCTCGAAGACGGCATGAAGGAACTGGACAAGGATGAACAGATAAAAACCAGGGACATTGCCGAACTGGTGGCAGAGCATCTGGCCTGAAACACTGACACAGTAAGGCAAACGTTACAGACAGACAGACAACAACATCAACAACATAGAGAAACACAGGCAAAACAAAGGCGGTTCCGTTTTTGTTTTGCCTGTGTTGTTTACCCCATGGAGGATGCATGCAATATCATACGCCGGCACGGCTGTATTTTGGAACCGGAGAAATTCAGAAGCTTTCAACGGCTATTCAGGCAAAAAATCCGGTCCTGGTGACGGACAAAGGAGTGGTGAATGCAGGACTTCTGGCCCCGGTACTGGATCAGCTGGGCAGCAGGGTGCCGGTATTTGACGGCATCGAGGCAAACCCCAAATCCGATACCATCAACAACATTGCAAAAGAGCTGCGGCAGCTTGCCCCGGATCTGGTGATCGGACTGGGGGGCGGCAGTCCGCTGGATGCGGGAAAAGCCCTGGCCCTTCTGGCCACCAACCCGAGAAATATCCAGGACTATGAAGGCAAAGAAAAATATACCAATGATCCGCTGCCGTTCATGGCCATTCCCACCACCTGCGGTACCGGATCTGAAGTTACCTGGGTGTCGGTCATCACGGATGTGGACCGCAAATTCAAGATGAGCATCAAGGGACCCAAACTGTATCCGGCGGTATCCATTGTGGACCCGGATCTGATCGCCACACTGCCGAAGCCCATGATTGCATCCACCGGCCTGGATGCGCTGACCCATGCCGTGGAAGCCTATTTGTCAAAGCCTGCCACCCTGATCACCGACACCCATGCGGTCAAGGCGGTGGGACTGATCCTGGGATCCATTGAAAAGGCGTTTGCCGATATCCGGAGCCATGTCCGGCAAAGAGAAGAACTCATGTACGGCTCCATGGTGGCAGGCCTGGCATTCGGCAATGCCGATGTCACGGCTGTGCACTGCATCTCCGAATCCATCGGGGCATTGTATGACATCCCCCATGGGGTGGCCAATGCCATGTTTCTGCCCCATGTACTGGATTACAACCTGCCGGCCTGCACACAAAAAATGGCGGTCCTGGCCCGGACCACCGGCATTGCTGCCGCTTCCGATGAACAGGCAGCCAGAACGTTTATCCGGAAAATGAAGGACCTGTCCCGGGCTCTGGAAGTTCCCGGGTTCAGGTCCCTGGACATCGACCCGGACCAGTTCGCTCTGATTGCCGACATGTCATATAAGAACAATTCCAATGCATCCAATCCCCGGGATCTGGGCTCGGCCGATTACCAAAACATCCTGAAAGCGGCCTACGGGGCCTGACCTTATTTTGACTGACCCCGGTTGGAATAAAAAGCGAAAGAATTTGGTATGGACCATAATCCCTGCATGAAACATCAGCTCATCCGCAAGACTGTCCGGGAATTTGCGGAAAACGAAGAATTCGGCCCAAGGCCGCGGAAATGGACAAAGGACCGGGATTTCCCGATGATCTCATGGACAAGATGAAGCCTCTTCATTATTTCGGCCTCCAGGTTCCCGGGCATCTGGGCGGTGCAGACCTGGATACCGTCAGCTATGCCATTGTGGTGGAGGAAATCTCCCGGGTATCCGCGGCATTGGGGCTGTGCATTACCGTGCACAACAGTGTGGGCATCTATCCCATTCTCCGGTTCGGCACCAGGGAACAGCAGCAGCAGTTTGTGCCGCCCATGGCAGCGGGCGACAGTATCGGGGCATTTTGTCTCACCGAAGCCAATGCAGGTTCCGATGCCGGCGGGGTGGAGACGGTCGGCCCGGCAGACGGCCCAGGGGTTTGTTCTTAACGGCACCAAAATTTTTGTGACCAACGGCGGGATCTGCGGCACCATCCTGGTCTTTGCCGTGTCAGACAGTGATCCGGCCCAACCCGGTGTGTTTATCGTGAAGACCAACCCTGGTTTGCATGTGGGAGAAATTGAAGATTTGTGCGGCATGCGGGCAAACCCTGTGGCATCCTTGTTTTTTGAGGACTGTGCGATTCCGGCAGACCACTGCCTGGGCACCCTTGGCCAGGGTTTGAAAATCGGACTGACAGCGCTTGATACAGGCCGTATCGGCGTCGCAGCCCAGGCCTTAGGGCTTGCCCAGGCCGCGTTTGAAGAATCGGTTTCCTATGCCAGGGCCCGCCAGCAGTTCAACAAGCCCATCTCCCGGTTCCAGACCATCCAGAACTACCTGGCGGACATGGCAGTCCAGATCGATGCTTCGCGGCTTCTGCTCTACCGTGCCGCTGAGGTAAAAGACAGCGGCAGGCCGTTTTCCGCCGAAGCTGCCATGGCCAAACTCCACTGCAGCACCACGGCCCGGATGGTGACCGATCTGGCGGTGCAGATCCATGGGGGATACGGCTACAGCAAAGAATATGACGTGGAGCGGTATTTCAGGGATGCCAAGGTCACCGAAATTTATGAGGGCACCAGTGAGATCCAGCGCATGGTCATCGCCCGGCACATTTTGACCCGGCCCACCTGAGATACACGATAATATAAAGGCATTTTGTATGGTACACATCATTGTCTGCATCAAACAGGTTCCCCATGGTATCGGAAACTGCCCTGGGATTCCAAAACCGGCACCCTGAAACGGGAAACCGCCCAGGGCATGATGGATCCCGCTGCCCGGCGCGCTCTGGAAGCAGCCCTGCAGATAAAGGCGGGTATGGATGGAAATCAGGCCCGTATCACCGCGGTTTCCATGGGGCCGCCCATGGCGGAAGAAATTTTGTATGAGGCAAGGGCTCTGGGCGCAGACCAGGGGGTGCTGCTCACAGACCCGCGCATGGCAGGAGCCGATACCTGCATGACCGCAACTATCCTGGGAAAATTTATCACAGATCACTGCCCGGATGCCGGTTTGATCCTGTGCGGGTCCATGTCCAGCGACAGCGAGACCGCCCAGGTCTGCACCGGCATCATCCGGGCCTTGAAAGACAGAATCAGAGACTGACGGTTACACAAACTGTGACGAAGCCATGGTTTTCTTTGGCATTGAGAAAGGGCCGGGCTCCACCTCGATGGGATTAAAGGCATTCCCATCCATAGGACAGGCGGAGGCATTTTTGTCAAGCAAAGTTCCGGAACATCCATTTCTCCAGTCCGAGTTCATGCTGTCAAGTGTAATAACTGTTATTTGGATTGGTAGTTCTTGACAGAGCGGATCTCACCGGTTTCCGCCAGGAGTTTGAACACCTTGTAGCCCCGGTCCCCCACGAACATTGATTTGCCTACACCACTGGCGGAGATGGGGCTTTTATAGCTGAGGACAACGATCCAGAACCGGTCGTCATCCGTCATCTCCGCCTCCTCGAACAGAATTTTTCCCAGGTCATCATCTGGATAGAGTTTTTGCAAGTGTTCTATGGCTCTGGATGACGCTTCATTGACATTTATCATGTTGCTTCCTCCGCAAATCGTTTTATCTGAACCGGACAAACTTCAGCATTTCTGAAGGATAATTTCCCGCAATCGGATAATACCTTACAACAAGAAAAAAGGAAATGACAGGATAATACGCCGGGGGCTGCCCACATAGAGCGCACGCTGCTATAGCAAATATCTCCAGTGCAGCACGATTTCAAACTGTTTTTTGCCGGTAACCAAGGTATCCTCTATCCCCCTCCTTATACCAGGGGGAAAATTGTAAATTCAAGGAAACAATCATGGAAAAAACAGACAAACGGTATCAAACGTGATCGGCATATTCTGGGCGAAGAACTGATTCCGGCCATGGGCTGCACCGAACCGCATTGCCGTTGCCTATGCTGGCGGCCCGGCAACCGCCTGTGCTCGGCAGCCGGCCGGACCGGTGTTGATCGAAGCCAGCGACAATATCATTAAAAATGGTAAAACGTTGTGGTGGTTCCCAATACAGGGGGGCTGCGGGGCATTGCAGCAGCCGCGGCAGCCGGAATTGCAGCAGGGGACGCAGATAAGATCCTGGAAGTTATCTCCTGCTGTGGATGATCAGGGCGAAAGAAAATAGTGAATTTTCTGGTAACACAAAGGAGATCACGGTCTCGAAAATTGATACCAGCCTGATATTTGATCTGGCTGTCACGGTTTCCAAAGGTGACGCAAGTGCCATGGTGCAGATCTCCCATTTTCATACGAACATTGTCCTGATCAAAAAAATGAGGATATTGTCTACCGGAATCAGGATTGCGATGAGATCAATACCACGGTCCTGACAGACCGTTCCATACTGAATGTAAAAGATATCCTTGATTTTGCAGCATCTGTATCCATGCAGGAT
Source organism: Desulfotignum sp. (assembly GCA_034522435.1). GTDB lineage: Bacteria > Desulfobacterota > Desulfobacteria > Desulfobacterales > Desulfobacteraceae > Desulfotignum. Next base: position 255,886 of record JAXHLJ010000003.1, on the reverse strand, counting down.
GTTGCAGCACTGCTGGAACAGCTATTGCCTGATACAAAGATTGCAGAACAGGGATTGAAAGGTGATTGGGGGTGCAAACATCGGGTCTGTGCTCCTGGAACACCTGGGGGGATGACATCAAGGTGCGGGCCAAAGCCATGGCTGCGGCCGGGTCGGATGCCAGGATGAGCGGTTGCGAGCTGCCGGTGGTGATCGTGTCAGGCTCCGGCAACCAGGGAATTGCCGCATCCGTCCCCGTGATCGTGTATGCCCGGCACATGGGGCTTGACAAGGAAACCCTGCACAGGGCCCGGTGGTATCCACCCTGGTGACCATTCACCTGAAAACCGGGATCGGCAGACTGTCCGCATACTGCGGTGCGGTCAGTGCAGGGGTCGGTGCAGGTGCCGGTATTGCATGGCTCCACGGGGGGCGTTTCCGGGAAGTGGCCCACACCATTGTCAATGCCCTTGCCATGGTTTCCGGCATCATATGTGACGGGGCAAAACCATCCTGTGCCGCCAAAATAGCTGTTTCCGTGGAAGCCGGGCTTCTGGGGTTTTATATGTTTCAAAAAGGCCGGCAGTTTTACGCGGAGACGGCATCGCTGCAAAAGGGGTTGAAAACACCATTGCCAACATCGGCCGACTCGGCAGAACAGGGCATGCGGGAAACCGATCGAGGAAATCAATCGCATCATGATGGGAGAATAGGGTCTGGCCGGAGCGAGCGTTCTTCTTTTGATCGATATCCGTTGATCCAGGCCGACCCCGAAAAACCGGTTTACTCGATATTGGTCACCCCACCTCTTCAAAGGTTTTGATGTCCGCCAGAATCCGTGTGGCCAGGTCCAGCAGTTCCATGCAAACGGCAGCGCCGGTACCTTCCCCCAGCCGGAATTTCAGGTCAATGAGCGGCTCCAGTCCCAGACGGTCATGCATGTATTTGTGGCCGATTTCAACGGATTTGTGGCTGACAAACAGATAATTTTTTGCCGCCGGTGCCAGCTCACAGGCAATCAAAGCCCCGGCTGTGGAGATCAATCCGTCACAGATCACCGGGGATGCCCCGGGCCGCAGCCCCCAGAACCAGGCCGGCCAAAGCCCCGTATTTCCAGGCCCCCGACTTTGGACAAAATATCCAGGGGATCTGTGGGATCCGGTTTGCGCAGATCCAGACCTCTTTTGATGACCGCAATCTTGTTGGCCAAAGCGCTATCGTCAATGCCGGTTCCGCGGCCGGTGAGCTTTTCCACGGGAAGACCGGAAAACGCGGCAATCACAGCAGTGGAAGGGGTGGTATTGCCGATGCCCATATCCCCGGTTCCCAGCAGGTCCACAGGGGCTTGTGCTTCGAGCTCTGCCACAATGTCAATGCCGGCCTCAATGGACCGGATGGCTTCATCCCGGGTCATGGCCGGTTCTTTGGTGAAATTGGCAGTGCCGTGGCGCACTTTTTTATGAAAAATGGGCAATGCCGGGTCAAAGTCATAGTTGACCCCGATGTCCGCTGCCTTGACAACGGCGCCGGCATGGTTGGCAATCACGTTCACCGAAGCCCCGCCCCCGGCGAAATTCGAGCACCATCTGGGGGGTGACCTCTGCCGGAAACAGGCTGACCCCTTCTGCCACCACCCCGTGGTCCCCGGCACAGGTCACGATATGCTTGTTGGTGAGTTTTACGTCTGTTGTCCCTTTGATGGCGGCCAGCCGGACGGCGATATCTTCCATGATGCCTAAGCTGCCCGGGGGTTTTGCCTGGTTTTGCAGCCGGTCTCTGGCTGCTTGCCAAAGCGGTTTGATCCAGTTCTTTTTTGATGGTTTTAATGGTGTTTTCCAGTAATGACATGATGTTACCTCTTTTCGTAGATGTCTGATTCAAATATTTCCATGCCTTTTTTCATGGCGCAGAAATCCCCGCACATGGTGCAGGTCTGTTTTTGTTCCGGTGCCCGTGCTGCCCGGACAGCTGCTGCCGTGTCCGGAAAAAGCAAAGATTTGGACAAATCCTCCCACCGCATGTCCCGCCGGGCCAGGGCGGCCTGTTTTTCATTCTCCCGCCGGTCCGGATATTGGCCAGATCCCGATGCGCGCTGCCAGGCGGGTGGCCTCCACCTCTCTCACATCATGGACATCCGGCAGGGCCAGATGTTCCGCCGGGGCAATGTACGCATGAAGTCCGCTCCGAACCGGGCGGAACTGGCAGCGCCGATGGCAGCTGAGATATGGTCATATTCCGCACCGGTGTCGCAGGGAATGGGACCCAGGACATAATAGGGAGCGTTGCCGGACATGCGTTTTTCCAGCATGATATTGCCTTCAATTTCATCCAGCGGCACATGGCCCGGTCCTTCCACCATGGTCTGGCACCGGTTTCACGTCCCATTTCAGCCAGTTCGCAGTTGATGATCGTCTCTGCCATCTGGGCCCGGTCATGGGAGTCATGGATGGCCCCGGCCCGGATGCCGTTGCCCAAAGACAGCACGGCATCATATTTTTTCAGGAGGCCGCACACCCGGTCAAACTGCTCATACAAAGGATTTTCCTGCTGGTTGATATCCATCCAGGCCACCATATAGGTACCTCCCCTTGCGAAGCCAGCCCGCCATAACGAAACCCTGTTCGGAGGCGTTTTCGATGGTGTAGCGGTTGATGCAGCATGGATGGCCATGAAACTCAATCCGTCGTCGCCAGTTGCTGTTCCATGTATATCGAACAAAGTTCCGGGTCCAGTTTGGCGGGATTTTTGTATCGCCGGATGGTTTCCTTGAATGCCTGGTATAAGGGCACATTTCCCACCGGCAGGTCAGTGCACTCCAAAATGGTCCGCCGGATCTCATCCATGTCTCCTGCTGCGGACAATTCCATGAGGGTGTCTGCGTTTTCTTCCTGTGCCGCCCTGGCCTTTTTCAGCTTCCAGGCGGATGTCACAGATATCGGACGAAGTGCCGATGGAGGCATTGACCTCGGTGCGCAGACCTTTGCCGATACCCACAATTTTCTGGTGTTTTCGGTTGGGATTACAGGGGATGACGATCCTCCCCTCCGGCCACATGGTCCAGGTACAAGTGCTTCTGTCAGACCTTCCTGTGCGGCAATGGCCTTCATTTCAGACGTAAGCGTGCCCTGGCGGGCAGATTCCAGCTGTGTTGTCATAGTTCCTCGCTATGGCTGCCTGTAAAACAACAAAAGGGTTTCACAGGACATAAAGTTCCTGCAAAACCCTTTGCCATCAGGTTTTACACATATGGTATTCCAACGCGTCTTCTGACTTACGGCATTAAATCTGCTTTTTCCACCTTCCCGCTTGCGCAGTGGCATTTTTGAAAAAACAGATGTTTCCGATTACAGCGGCGGGACCGTCACGGGATTTCACCGTGTTCCGTTTGCCGGATACACCCACAATATGTTCCGGCTTTATACTGGTTTTATAAAATCCCGTCAAGTGGTTATTAAGCGCTTATCCCCTAATCTCCGACTGTGAAGATATTGGCCGCAAGTGACTTTCTCAACCTGAAAAAATCGAGGAGAGTCGCGTAGTTGTGGGGAACTTTTCAGACCATCGGAGCATAATGGATGAACATATTAACTTGAAAGTAGGATAAAGCGTACACTATTACTGTTATTTTCAATAATCATGTTTATTCACCTCAATTACTTCAATGACAATTTTATCATCACGTTCAACATAAAAAGCCCTCTATGCCCTGGAAAGGCGGATGGAACGTTGCCCTTTTCTGGGGTGATCCAAAGGTTCGTCGTGATATCCGGACACTTTTCGTATTTCAACGATTCTATACTCTTCCCACATTTTTCATCCAGGTAATCAATTTACCCTTGATGTATTTCGGTATTTTTTTGATTTGATTCTGGGCCTTTTTATTTAATACCACTTTATTCATGGTTCCATCATACGTCAATTTGACGTATGAATCAATAAACAAAAACACTTGTTTCTCTTCCCTGGCATCATGTAACGTAATACCCTTCCACCAAGCCCCGGGATGGACAGTATGCGGTAAAGCTTTTCCCCTGGTCGGATTCGGCGATCATGTCCCGCTCCCGAAAAAATCTACCCTTTTTTTACATCGGCATTTGCCGAATTTGGCAACGCTGCCATTTTCGGCAAATGATCTCGGAGGACCTCTCCGGCATGTCCCGCTCTTTTGCCATCCTGCACAAATCTGTGCCTGAACCGCCTGCCAATCTTTACGGGTTTTTGCCTGTATTGACATTGCCCGCCATAGATAGTATGGCAGTACTTCAGGACAGGACAACCGCCTCGCTTTGATGAGGATTGGGTTCAGGTGATCCGGAAAGATAAGAAGGGAAGGAAAACGCATGCTGAAAACTGTCAAAGATGCTTGTGAACTCCATGAATCAACGCTTGAATATCAGGTGGCCGGCGGGGTGGAAAACCTGGCCCAGGTCATTGGTGCGGCGGACCAGGGGCGAGACTTTTTCGAAAAAAGCTACATGACCGCGGGTATGGAGGATCTTCTGGCGCAAGGACTGCTCCGCTTATCAGGACAGTCGGATCAGGCATTGTTTGAATTGGCGCAGGCCATGGGCGGCGGCAAGACGCATTTGATGGCAGCCCTCGGGCTTTTGGCCCGGCATCCCTCCCGAAGGTCCCAAGTGCTGCCGCAGGATGTTGTGGATCGCCTGGATGAAAAACCTGCCCGGGTGGCCGTGTTTGATGGCCGCAGCAGCCCGGATCATTACCTGTGGGGTGATATTGCCGAACAGATAGGCAAAGAGGAAATGATACGTCCTTTCTGGCAAAACGGCCCCAGAGCACCCGGCAAAGATGACTGGAAAAACATGATCGGGGATGATCCCACACTGCTTTTGTTTGACGAGCTTCCCCCGTATTTTCTGGAAGCGCGCACCATTTCCGTGGGGAAAGGAACCATGGTCGACGTGCTGACCCGGGCGCTTTCCAACCTGTTCATTGCCGCCCTGGAGCTGCCCCGCTGCTGCGTGGTCCTGTCCAACCTGACGGACAGCTACCGAACCCAGGTCAAGGAGGTCCGCAAGATCGTTTCGGACATTCAGCGAGAATCCCGCCGGCAGGCACGCATCATTACACCGGTTTCCCTGGAAGGAAACGAAATATACGCCATTTTGCGAAAGCGTCTCTTTTCGGCCCTGCCCTCGGAAGACGACATCGACGAGGTGGCCGAAGCTGATGCAGAAAGGGTCAAGATGGCAGAGGACAGCGGCTATCTCACCGCGCGGAGCCTGGAGCAGGTGGCTGAGGAGGTGCGCGACACTTATCCTTTCCACCCGTCTTTCAAGCACCTGATCGCCCTGTTCAAGGACAATCCGGATTTCCGGGAGACACGCGGCCTGCTCCAGTTTGCCGCACGGGTCATCCGGTCCGTGTGGATGCGGGAAAACAACGACGTGTACCTGATCGGCACCCAGCACCTGAACCTGAACGACACCCTGGTGGCAAACGAGGTCGGCAACGTCAACCGGGCACTGCGGCCTGCAATCACCACGGACATCGGCAGACAACGGCAACGCCCACGCAGAGATCATCGATGCGGAGATAAACAGCGATGCAGGCTCCCAGGTTGCGGCCATGATTCTTTCCGCATCGCTTTCCCTGGCAGTCAAAGGGCACATGGGATTGCGCAGCGAGGAGGTCATCGAATACCTGGCAGCGCCCAACCGGAAGCCGGAGGAGTTTGCCACGGCGTTTGAACGGCTCCGCAAGAGTGCGTGGTATCTGCATTCCGAAGGGGAGCTTTTTTATTTCAAGGACACGGAAAATCTGATCAAACGCGTCCAGAAAGAGGCGACCTCCCTGGCAAAGGGACGGGTGGAAAAGGCGCTTCGAAACCGGCTGGAAGGAGAGCTCACTCCCCGCTCCCGCCAGGCGTACCAGGAAGTGCTGGTCATGCCGGAGATCAATGAGATCAACCTCGGCACCCACCGGGTCCTGGTCGTCGTGCCCCCGGACAACAGCACCCCGCCCGAGGAGATCGACCGATTTTACCGCTCAGTGCCGGAAAAAGACCATCTGCTGGTACTCTCCGGCAATGACACCCACATGGCCGGCCGGGTGGAAGAAACCCTGCGGGAACTGTATGCCGTGAACCGCATTTATAATTCCCTCCGTCCCGGAGACACCCTCTACGAGCAGGCCCGGGAGATGACAGAGCAGTGCGAAGAATCTTTCATCCAGGCCCTGCAGGGAACATACAACCGGCTTTTTTACCCCAACGAGGACGGGCTCCAGGCGGCGACCATAGAAAACGGCCTGAAATTCGGATCGGAAGCAGAAGATACGGCTGAAAAGCAGATCGAGGCGATGCTGGCCAGCATGCGCTGCGATCACAAGCTGGCCATGGACGCGCTGGAAGACCCCACCCCCTATTTTTCAATGGCGGAAAATGACCTGTGGCCCCAAAGCGACCGGCGCACCCCCTGGCGGGATATGCTGATGCGCGCCAAGAGCAACCCGGCCTGGCCCTGGATGCCCGGAAGCAGGGGGCTGGAAAAACTCAAAGACATGGCCGTGGCCCAGGGGCGCTGGCGGGAAGGTGCGGACGGATACATCGAAAAGGGGCCTTTCCCCAAAAACAAAACAGCAGATCAACGTAGCCGAGCAGAGCATGGATGAAAAAGCCGAAGAGATCATCCTTTCCCTGAATCCAAAAAACGCCGGCCCCGCACCAAAAGTCCATTATTCCACCACCCCGGATGTGTCAGAGTCGGATGCGGTTGCAGACGACCTGGAAGCGTTCCGGACAAATCTTCCGACGCTGTATTTTTTAACCATCGATACCACGGGTGAGCATGAAACCGGCGATCCCACGCGCTGGGTGGCCCGGATCAAACTCCGCCACCAGGTGCATGATTACGCAGATCACCGGGAATTGGAACTCCAGGCCACTCCATCCGCGGAAATCCGCTACACCACAGACGGAACCAACCCCGGGAAGGGCGGATATATGAAGGGCCGGTAACAGTTGGTGATGAAAAAATCCTGCTCCAGGTGTATGCCAAAGCCGGTGAAGCCACGGGACAAAGCTCGTTTACCATCCCGGAAAAAGGCCGGCAGCGCGCGGAAATCGATGACACAAAGCCCGCCCGCCTGGTCAACCAGAAGGTGCGCCTCGATACCACGGACAAGGTATTTACCCTTATTTCCACTTTCAAGGGCAGGAGCGGCGTGTCTTTTCAAGGTGTGACCCTGAACGTCGGAGAAGGAGAGCAGGCTGTGACCGTGCGCTTTAACGACCGTCTGGTGGGCCCGGACATGATCGGCCGGGTGGTGGACTCCCTTCGGGAAAACATCGGGGAACCCGACGCGCTGGTCCAGGTTTCCATCCGGGACGGGGCAAGCTTTGAGACGGGCTATGACCTGAAATCATTTGCCAACCTTGCCGGTATTGAACTTCCCATAGACAAGGTGGAACAATAAAACGTCAGCCCGCAAATCCCCGGAGACAGGCACATGGCCCAGAAATCAAATAAAACGGGTGCAGCCAAAACCAAGGCCCACCCGACCGTCGGTTTTGGCGTGCCCGTAACCACTGCTCCGCATCACTTTGTCGTCAGCATCCCCCGGGGAACCCGGCAGCCGGTGCGCATCACCGAAGACCTGGGGATGCATGCCCAAGGAGAGGACAACCAGGTGCTGGACCGGGTTTTTCTGCACCGTCCCACCTGGACCGAAATAGCCAACCCGGTCAAACGATTGTTCAACCAGCGCTTAAAAGCCCACAACCTGGCGATCAGCCAGTGGAAAGCCGGGGAAAACCCGGTTGACCGGCTCCTGGGAAAGGAGCTGTGCGTCCTGGCCTGGGCTGTTGAAGACCTTCCCCTTGAAAAGGTGGGTGCGGCCCTGCGCAACTGGCTGGCCCTTCGCCCGGAGGAACGATGGTGGCTGTTCGGCATGACTGCGGCAGCAGCAGGTGCCCCGGAAGACAAGGGCCGCGGCTGGCGCGCGGCACTCGGATACGCCCTGGGTGATACCCCGGAAAAAACCATCCGCAAGCCCCGGCGCACAGCCAATGGCAACACCAAAAAGAACAAGGACCGTGGCGCCAGCCAGTTGTCTCTGTTCGATCCCGACCTGGAATAAACCAAAAGGAACTCAGATACAGCGTATGAATACAACTGCTGAAAGACCGGATACGCCACTCCAGCCCCTGGCTTTAAAAGATGCCCCCGCTTTGATTGAACGGGTTTTCCCGGCACAAAAGATATCCGCCGAGGCCCAGAAGGAACGGAAGGCCGGTGCCGGTCAGACGCTGACTGCTCTGGGCTCATACTGGAAGGGGCGCAAGCCGCTGATCATGGTCCGGGCCATTGTGCTGGCCAGCCTGCTGCCGGTAACAGATGACCAAAAAGCCGACCTGGACATATTTGAAAAGCTCATGGCCATAGATGATGCTTCCTTTGGCCGGCGGGAACCCAAACTTTCAGCCGCTGATGTGGCAGCCAGGGTCAAGCTGAGATCCCCGTGGGATTATTTTGACTACACCATAAAAAAGAGCAAGTCCGGAGAAGCGCTGTTACCTGAAGACATTGAGCTGCTCTCCTTTCCCCTCGACCCGCAACAATACCCGGGCCTGTCAATCCGGTGGAAAAGAAGTATCCCCGTATGAAGACAAGTGGAAACTGCTGGCACAAGCCATGCAGGACCTGTCGTATGAAGAAAAGGTCCGCCTGTCCAAAAGACCGGAAGAATGCGACCCGGAAGGCTTGTATGACCCCATATGGCCGGAGGTAAACCAGCATCTGGCCCACCTTGGCATTGCAGCCAGCCGGCATGAAGATCTGGTGGAGCAGTTGGGCATTCTGCGCTACGGGCAGCGGCCCCGGGTTGGAGATACATTCTGCGGCGGCGGCAGCATTCCCTTTGAAGCTGCCCGGCTTGGCTGTGATGTCTATGCCTCGGACCTAAACCCCGTGGCATGCATGCTGACCTGGGGCGCATTGAATATCATCGGTGCTTCCCCTGAAAAGCGGGCCGAGATCGTAAAGTCCCAGCAACAGGTTGCCGAGGCCGTGGATGCAGAAATCACCGAGCTGGGCATCGAGCACAACAGCCGGGAAGACCGTGCGCAAGGCCTATCTGTACTGCCTTGAGACCCGCTGCCCGGAAACCGGCTGGATGGTGCCCATGGCCCCGAGCTGGGTGATTTCAAAAACGTTGAATGTATACGCCCGGCTGATCCCGAAACATGATCAAAAGCGGTTTGAAATTGAAGTGAAAACCGGGGCAGGCAATGAGGAAATGAAAGCCGCCGAACAGGGCACGGTGCAAAACGGCCAGCTTGTATATGAACTGGACGGGAAGGGTACCGCACCCCGATTCGCACGCTGCGGGGGGATTACACGGATGAAAACGGCAATACCCGCAACCGGCTCCGGCAGTGGGAAAAACACGATTTCAAGCCGCGTCCCGATGATATCTTTCAGGAAAGGCTATACTGCATTCAGTGGATCACAAAAGAATCGCTGGAGAAATCCAGGCAGGAAACATACTTTGCGTCTGTAACGGAGGAGGACCTTGAGCGTGAGAGGCTGGTTGAGCAAATTGTTGAAGAGAATCTGGCAGACTGGCAGAGAGAGGGACTGGTTCCGGATATGGCCATTGAGCGGGGCGCAAAAACCGATGAGCCTATAAGAACCCGAGGTTGGCGGTATTGGCATCAGCTGTTTTCTGCAAGGCAGATTTATAGCTTTTATCAATGATAGACTTTATAACATCAGATACGCTACCCAAAGATCTACTAATTTTGATTAGACGCCGGTACAACTCTTGCAAATTAGAGTCTCGTGTAACAGCCAGTCGAGGATGACGTGACGGACAAATGACAAGACTGATGTTTTTTATAATCAAGCGTTCAACACATTATTTCAACTATCGGTGTTAGAGGTTCTCTTTCTTGCCGAAATCAGTACTCAATGCAGCCATTCAATGAACGATTATGGACCAATTCAATTTCATATAATATAACAGCCAATTAGCAGATCATGTCCTAAACATTGCAGACTTTCTTTGGATAACCGACCCTCCTTACGCAGACGCCATCAATTACCACGAAATCACCGAATATTTCATCGCCTGGCTCCGCAAAAACCCGCCCCCTCCTTTTGACGAATGGACATGGGACTCCCGCAGGGCCCTTGCCATCCAAGGAACCGGAGACGACTTCCGGCGCTCCATGGTGGGTGCGTACAAGGCCATGACCGATCACATGCCGGACAACGGCCTGCAGTGCGTCATGTTCACCCATCAGGACACCGGGGTATGGTCGGACATGGTATCCATCTTCTGGGCTGCGGGGCTCCGGGTGGTGGGGGCCTGGTACATTGCCACGGAGACCAGCACGGCCCTGCGAAACGGCGGCCATGTCCAGGGCACGGTCACCCTTGTCCTGCGCAAACGGCTTCAGCAGGAAGCCGGCTTCAAGCAGCGCCTGATCCCCACAATCCGCAAGGAGGTCCATGCCCAGATCGATGCCATGATGCGGTTAAACGAGGAAGCCAGAACACACGGCAAATCCGTGTTCAATGACTCGGATCTGCAAATGGCCGGTTATGCAGCAGCCCTCAAGGTGCTGACCAATTACACTGAAGTCGACGGCCGGGATGTGACCAACCTGGCGCTGCAGCCCCGGCAAAAGGGACAGCGGACCGTGATCGACGACATCGTGGAATACGCCTCCGAGATTGCCAACAACCTGCTGATCCCCGAACGCTTAAAAGACCTCAACCCGGATACATGGACCGAAATATCCGGGCTTGAGCGCTTTTACCTGCGCATGCTGGCCATTGAGCAAAGCGGCGGGGCCAAACTGGACAATTACCAGAATTTTTCCAAGGCTTTTCACGTGGATTACATGCCCCTGATGGCCTCGGTAAAGCCCAATGCCGCCAGGCTCAAGTGCGCCATGGATTTCAAGCCCCGGGAGCTTGCCGGGGGAGACATCGGCGGCACCCTGCTGGGCGAGCTGCTCATGGCCATCCAGGAACTGATCAATGACAAAGAACCCAAGGTCGTCTTCGGGCAGATGCGCGCCAACCTCGATGAAGCATATTTCCAGAAACGTCCCCACCTGCTGGCAATGGCCCGGTATCTCCATGACATGCTGATCCGCAGACGGCCGGAGGAAGCCCGGAAAGCTGAAATCATCGCCAACCGCATCCGCAACGAGGGCATTTAAAGATGGACCCGGCGGCCATTCACCGATACTCGTCCAGAACCCACCGGCTGGACCGGACAATACTTGCCCGGCATCTCAAGGATGCGGCCCGGTATCACCGCATTGCCGGGTATTTCACCTCCTCTTTGTTTGAAATTGCGGCAGAGGATCTGGAAGACGTCGATGACGTGCGCATCGTCTGCAACTCCGACGTGCAGGCCGCAGACATCAAAATTGCCCGGGTGCGGGAGGCAAAGCTTCTCGGCCGGCTGAACAGCCAGGCCGTGGAGGTGGACGCGCTGCTGAACAAACCCCGCTACCAGTGGCTGTATGACTTTCTCACCCGGCACCCGGATGCCATACGGGTGGCGCCGGACGAGTTCTGTGGCTTTGTCCATGGCAAGGCCGGGGTGATATGGAAAAAGGACGGCTCCCGGGTCGGGTTTATCGGCTCCATGAACGAGACACGCTCCGGGTGGCAGAAAAATTATGAGATCCTGTGGGAAGATCAAAGCCCGGAAGGCATTGACTGGATCGAGGAGGAGTTCGAGGCCCTCTGGAAAAAAGCCGTTCCTCTGCCCCGGGTGATAGTCCAGGAAATCGGCCGCCGGGCCCGGCGGGTTGAAATCGAGCTGGGGGAGCAGGAAAATGAGGAAAGTGTCGCACCGGCCGCCCTGGTCGAGTCCCCCATGTACCGGGAAGGATTGTCCCTGCAGCCATGGCAGCGGGCATTTGTGACCGAATCCGTTAAGCACCGGCGCTGGTTCGGGGTGGTCCGGCTGCTTTTGGCCGATGAAGTGGGCCTGGGCAAAACCCTGTCTCTGGGAACCGCCGCTCTGAACCCTGGCCCTTCTGGATGCAGACGACGAGAATACAAACGTCAGGCCCCGGCCCGTGGTCATACTGGCACCGGCCTCCTCTTACCGAGCAGTGGCAGACCGAGATGATCGACAAGCTCGGCGTGGCCTGCGCCCGCTGGGATTCGCGGAAAAAAGCATGGCTGGACCCGGACGGACGGTTCATCTCCCCTGTTGGTGCAGCACAGATCAGCCGGTGCCCGTTTCGGTTCGGGATCATCTCCACGGGGTTAATCATCCAGCCCACACATGAAAAAGAACTGCTCAGCCGAATGAACTTCGACATCCTGATATTGGATGAGTCCCATAAAGCACGTTCCAGACAAGGCCCGGGCAAGGATGAAGGCGGGCCCAATGCCCTTTTATCCTTTATGCGGGATGCTGCCGGCCGTTCCCGCCACGTGCTGCTGGGTACTGCCACGCCTATGCAGACCCGGGTGGAAGATCTCTGGGACCAGCTTTCCATGCTCCATAGAGGAGACGGGCGGTTTGTCCTGGGAAACGAGTTCAGCCCGTGGCATGACCCGGCACAGACCAGGGCCCTGCTCACCGGCGAGGACCAGCCCGCCGACCCGGAGCAGGCATGGAAGTTTCTGCGCTCTCCGCTGCCGCCGGTGGATGCATCTTTTGAAGGAGACTTCAGGCGGCTGATCCTTAATATCCGCAGGGAACTCGGCCTCAAAGACGCTGCGTTTGAAACCTCAGGGTCGGTGGTTGACCTGCCCCGGGCGGTTCGGGAGGAATTTGAGGACCTGTTGGAGTTTCCCGTTGATGGAACAGCTTTCTTCCAGCGGCACAACCCGGTTGTCCGGCATGTGGTGCTCCGCAAACGCAAGGTGCTCGAAGATGCCGGGCTGCTCAGAAGCATTGGCGTGGAGCTGCACCCGGAGTATGAAAAAAGCCGCCGCCCCAGCCTTTTTACCACCCTTTTCCACAACCAGGCCCTGAAAACCGACGACGCATTTGACATGGCCTATGAGGCTGCTGAAAATTTTGGCGCTGCGTATGGCCGGCGGGTGGGGAGCGCTGGTTTCATGAAAAGCCTCATGACCCAGCGCCTTTGTTCAAGCTGCACTTCCGGGCTGCGCACGGCCCGAAAGATCCTTGAAGGCAGCGAAATAGACGATGACGCGGAAGAACTCCGGAATATCCGGGAGGGCATCTCTGATGAGGAAAAATTCCATCTCAGGGCGTTGATCGATTCCTGCAGCGCATGCGAGGGCGTGATCCCAAGCTCAAGGCGGTTCTGCACTACCTGAAAGAGGAAAACTGGTTCGGGTATGGCTGCATCATTTTCAGCCAGTATTATGATACAGCGTCCTGGGTAGCCGGAAACCTTGCCAGGGTATACCCCGACGATCTGGTGGGGCTGTATGCCGGCGCAGGCAAAAGCGCTTTGTATCGTGGCCCGGACAACCGCAATGAAGCGGAAAGGGAAGATTTAAAGCGCCTCGTGGAAGAGGAGGCCATAAAGATTATGGTGGCCACGGATGCGGCCTGCGAGGGGCTCAACCTCCAGCGTTTGGGAACACTGATCAACGTGGACCTGCCCTGGAATCCCACAAAACTGGAACAGCGCATCGGGCGGATCAAGCGGTTCGGCCAGACCCGGACCCATGTGGACATGCTCAACCTCGTGTACAGGGACACGGTGGACGAAAAAATTTACGAGCGGCTTTCAGAGCGGATGAAAGACCGGTTCGATATCATCGGTTCTCTCCCTGATACCATTATTGATGACTGGATTGAAAATGAGGCCCTGATCGGGCAAAAGATGGATGAATACATCGAGGCCCGGAAAAAAGTAAACGGCTTTGACATCCGCTACAACGCCAACCTCGATGCCACAGAAGATGAATGGCGAAACTGCAGCCAGGTCCTCTCCCGGCGCAGTATTGACAGCTTCATGAGAAAGGGGTGGTTTGTGAAGGGTCTGGAAGCGCTCTAACATCTCGCTCAACCAGATACATCACTGATCCCATTGAAATCAACCGCATTTACCAGCACCCGGGTCCAGACCAGATATTCAGGCCAAACGTGCTTCTTTGCGCCCTGCGGGGCCATAAATCTTTCAGATAAATTGGTATTTACGCTTTTGTCACTGCAAAAAGCGTAAACAGAGTGATATTGTCTGATGGAGTCCCTTTTTCCCGAATCGCCTGGTATTTAGCCATAAGGTTTTATTCGATCAAATCGTGGAAAAAGAGGATCTGGATCAGGTTCACCTTTTGGAGTGGCAGGATAACAAGGGAGCCATCCATAGATATGAATGGATCAATGATATCAGGTTGAATGGTAACAAATCAGCCCCGCTGGTCAATTTTTTTGAATACAGCATCATCCGGGATGAAGATAAAATCACCTATACCAACAGCTGGGTGACTGATATCCGGGTCAGTGACGTCAATGTTGCAAAGCTTGTCAAAGCCGGGCGGGCAAAATGGAAAATTGAAAACGAAAATTTCAATACCTTGAAAAATCTTGGCTATCATGCTGAACACAACTTTGGACATGGGAAAAAGAACTTATCATTCAATTTTTTCCTATTCACCCTGCTGGCTTTTTTTATGCATCAACTCATTGAACTCAAAGACCCTTTGTACCAAATAGCAAGGGCCAAATTCAGCGCAAAAAAAGAATTCTGGAACCAGATGCGCTGTACAATCCGGGTCATAATATTTAAAAATTGGGAGTCGCTGCTTCGTTTTGTGATCTCCCCGCCAACCGATATTCGTGCCCCCTGAAAAATTTGGTTCGACCAATGGACAAATGGTTATGATTCATCAAAGCCGCTGACGGTTTATGGATCTCTGTTGGCTTCTGGCCGGCTTTCTTGACATTTTTCACAAACCTGATACAAAAATGACAGCAATTTGGGCTGACACCATCGTTGCTGGATTTGCCACGGCCGTCCGGCGAACACTGGGAATCTTTTTCAGGCTTGTCAAGCTCATGTCCATAGCTGGAATGTTTAATTGAGCTGCAGCAGACAAGCCATTTCTAGGAAAATGGCTGTCAAGATCGGCTACCACTGTCGTTTTCCTGTACCAGGCTGACGCTATATCGTGAAACAATTTGTTTTCATATGGTAATTTCATGCACTTTTACCGAAAGGACAATCCGGAAACCGGCAGAGTTTGCGATTTTAGGCATAGTCTCCCGTGGCGCAAACTTGCGTAGCTCTTTTTCTTCCCGGCTTGTCTCCGGCCACGTATCCGGGGCAGAATCAAATCGAAAACGGTGGAACGGGCGGGTAGCGTCCACAGCTGGCACTCCCCATACGGACAAAGTTTTGGGCATGACCCAGCAGAAAACATGGCACCGGGCAAAACAGCCGAGGAATAATGGGTCTTATTAAACCCGGCGGCTTCAATCGCCCTCTTTTGTTACATCATCCGGATCCACAGACATACCACCGGTGGTCAGATAATCAGGCTCCGCAATCTTTTCTCCAGAAAAATTTCAATCTGTCGGGTAATTCGTTCCCTGTCATCGGGAAGAATATGAAGATTTCTAACAAACTCACCCGACGTGCTATGAGTTTTCTGCGCTATTATTTTTTGAAATCTGTCTTGGATAAGACCATTATATACCTCATTTCCGATAATGATTAAGCGGATTTTCATCGGATTGAATAGACACCTACCGAAAGGATTGGATATACTTCTTTTGCCAGCCCCAAAGACATTATCCAGGCTACAACGGTCAATGACCAAAGGAATCGCCCAGTGGCTGCCCAAACCCTGGCCTTTTCGAACCACAGTGTTTGTATGGATGCTGGCACACATTACATCCTGAATCATATTGAATCGGGTCAGTGCATCCACATTAACCCTGAACAAACCCGGCATAAGTTGCTCGAAGTTTCCAGTTTACCTTCTTTTGGGGTACCGGAGAAATTGCTATTCCAGGGCCAGCCAGAGCCTGCTGCCAGTTCAAAAACAGCATCATCTTCGTGAACCTGAGTTTTCTTCCAGTTCCAGGACATAAAGATTATTTTTACCCACGCGCATAAGCCTGCACATGTCGCCGGCCTTAATTTTTTGTCCTCGATGAAAAGATGCCGGTCCTTTGCATTTCCCGGGGACAATTTCTGTCATATCATGAGCAATGGTCATCCCTTCTGCCTCTTGCACTGGAACAGTTTTAAATGCGGGACTGCATTTCATTCATCGATCCTTTCCACCGATCAATAGACTAAACAATCTAACTGGTGATTGTAACTAATCATCTTCACCATCCGCTATTGTCAAAGGTTGAAAGTAAGAGCCTAACGCACATGGTCGGCAAAGGATTTCAATTATTTTGCAAAACTTCCCTTTTATCCCTGACAATGGTCCCACATCGGGTACAGGTTGCCCTGGAAACGTGTAGGTCCAGGCATATCCGAGGCAGATACTTCCACTTTAACTTCTTCAATTAAAAGCAGGTCAGAATCACCCATGATTCTGTAGGCTTCAAGCTGTTGCTGCCGGGGGATCTTTAATATCAGGCATCAAAATGGGGGCCAGGGCCCCGGGCCGTTTCTGTAGAAACGATTCAAATGCCTTGCCGGTCTCAAGATTAAGAAAAGTGGCGGCCATGATTCCGTTGTCCACGGGTTTCAGAGACCGCCGTCCAGGCTTCTTGCCGGGTGACAAAAGAGATGGCATCGATGGTCGCACAGGCGGTCCATCTCCACGTAAACAATCAGTTTTTTTATCTGGGTAAATGCCGCCCGGCTGGTTCAAGGCCGATAAAGGCGGCAGCCCAGTATGGCCATGCGTGACCCCGATCACCTGGCCCTGGGCACAGATGGCCATGGACTTCCGCTTAGCTCATACCCGTGTTCGCCGGGGGCATTCCTTCCCAGGTGCGGGACCTGGAGGCGGCAGGCACCAAAACCTATCTGCACACCCCCTCGGTTCCCATGATGGAGAATGCCATCAAAAGCGGGTGTGTCCGGTTCATTTTTGAAGGCGGAGAAGCCGGGGGGCATGTGGGATTTCTGTCCTCCCTGGTGCTGTGGGAGGCGGCCATTGAAACACTGGTGAACAGAAACCAGGACCTGTCCAAACTGTCTCTGGTATTTGCCGGCGGTATCTCCACCTGCTTTGCCTCATACTTTATTTCCGGTATGACATCGTTTCTGGCCAAACAGGGGGCGGGCATCGGGTTGCAGGTGGGCACGGCCTACCTGTTTACCAGAGAAATCGTGGACACCCAAAGCATGACAAAACAGTATCAGGATATCCTCATTGAAAAAGATGAAACCGTGGTGATCGGCAAAAGCCTGGGGTTGGCCTCCCGCACCGCTCCCACGCCCTTTGCAAAAATGATGAGGGAACTGGAAGATGCCATGATCCGGGACAAGGTCAGACTGGAGGAGCGCAAGCGGGCCTTTGAAAAGAAAAACATCGGATCCCTGCTCATCGGAGCCAAGGGGTTTCTGCCGGACTTCAAGCGACCCGGAGAACAATATTACACCTGGTTCAAGGATGAGGAACACCGGGAAAAAGGCAATTTTCTGGCCGGAGACAGCCTGGCGTTCTTTAAACAGAACGTCACCATTCAACAGATCCATGACACCTATTTTACCGATAGATCCCGGCTGATTCATTACCTGAACCGGCTGGAGATCCTTTTCAGCCCGAAAAGCCGGATCAACGACGAGATCGCGGTGGTGGGCATGGGCTGCCTCCTGCCCGGGGCTGACACTCCGGATGCCCTGTGGGAGAATATTCTGGGGAAAAAGTACGCCATCAGACCCATGCCGGAAGACCGGTTCGACAACGATTTGTACTACAGCCCGGACCGGAATGCCGAAGACAGAACTTACACCACCCTGGCCGGCTTTGTAAATGATTTCAAGTTTGATTACGAACGGTTCGGGTATGCACCGGACAAGGCCAGGCGCTTGTCCCGCAGCCAGCAGATGGTCCTGCAGACCGCCTATAATGCCGTGGAAAACGCCGGCCTTCTGGATGACAACGAGCACTTGATTTGTGAAGATCCCAAACGGACCGCCGTGGTCATCGCCACCTGCCTGTCCAACGAACTGGGCAACACCCTTCAGCTCAAATACTGGTTTCCCCAGATCCTGTCCATGATGGAAAAAACCGATGCCTGGGCTGCGCTGTCAGATGACGAGAAAGCCGCTGTCCGGGACAGCCTTCAGGCACAGCTGGAAGGGGAACACAAAGGATATGACCCGGTCCACGGGATGCTTTTAAACATCGAAGCCTCCCGCATCGCCCGGCATCTGGGTATCCGCGGCGCCAACTATATTGTGGATGCGGCCTGCGCCTCTTCCATCACGGCCCTGGAAGCCGGGATGGGAGAACTTTTGTCCGGCGAACACGATCAGGTGATCGTGGGCGGGGTCAACACCCATCTGGCCCCGGAATCCTTTATCGGTTTCGCCAAGATGGGCACCCTGTCGGCAAAGGGGTCCTACCCGTTTGACCAGCGGGCCGACGGGTTCGTGCTAGGGGAAGGATCTGCGGTGTTCGTGCTCAAGCGCATGAAAGACGCCATCCGGGACAACAACAGGATTATCGGGGTGATCAACGGGATCGGGGCCTCTTCCGACGGCCGGGGCAAGGCCATTGCCGCCCCCAACCCCAGAGGTCAGGTCCTCAGTGTCCAGCGGTGCTATGAGCACACCCGGCCGGAAATCTCTCCCACAGATATCGGGTTCATCGAAGCCCACGGCACCTCCACCACCATCGGTGATGCGGCCGAGCTGGAAACCCTGAACGCCTGGTACAAGGACAGCCATGCCGGCGTCTCTTCCATCAAGTCCCAGATCGGTCACCTGCTGGGGGCGGCCGGGGCCGCCGGGCTGATCAAAGCCCTTCTGGCGGTGAACAAGGGCATGCTGCCCCCAAACGGACAGTTTGAGACCCTGGCCAAAAATCATGATATGAAAGACTCTTCCCTGTTCATCGTCAAGGATCCCGTGGAATGGAAACGCCCGGACAGTGGCCCTCGAAGGGCCGCGGTCTCTTCCTACGGGTTCGGCGGTATCAACTACCATGTGGTGGTGCAGGAGATGACCGACACCTACCACCCCCTGGCCCGGGATATTTTTCCCGACCCGGCTTATGATTTCAATGACGACCGCATCGTGGTGGCGGGGCTCGGCGTGTTTCTGCCCGGCGCGACGAATACCGACCTGTTCTGGGAAAAATTGAGCACGGGTGAAAAACAGCTGTCTCATCTGGGAGAAGACCATTTTGACAACGATGCCTATGCCGCGTTTCCCAAAGATTCCATTTATCATCTGCCCAAAGTCAAAGCCGGGGTGGTCAAGGATTTCAAGTTCAACAACCTCAAGTACCGGATGCCTCCCACCATGGTGAAATCCATCGAGCGGGCCCAGATTTTCGGACTGGAGGCCGCAGACCAGGCCCTGAACGGATCCGGTCTGTTGTCCGTGGACGGCGGTCCGGCCAGAACAGGGGTCATTCTGGGCACCATTGCCGGGGAACGCCAGAGCAAGAATATCATCCGGGTGAGAAAACAGGTCATCGCCAATGCCGTGACCGCGGCCCGGGGCGTGGACAAAACACGGGCACAGGCCGTGGCGGATGATCTGCTGGCCGCGATCCGGAGCACCATCCCGGAAAACAACGAAGACACCACCCCGGGGCTGTTGTCCAACATCATTTCCGGCCGCATCGCCAACCATTTCGGGCTCAACGGGGCCAACTACGTGATCGATGCTTCCTGTGCCTCGGCCACTATTGCCATCCGGAACGCGGCCCGGATGATCAAACACAAGGACCTGGACTTTGTCCTGGCCGGCGGGGTGGACTGCAACCTGTATCCGGCCGTGCTCATGGCGTTCAAGCGCCTGGGGCTCTTGTCCGGAACGGACGGATATTTCTTTGACAGTAGGGCCCAGGGGTATGTCATGGGCGAAGGCGCGGCCGTGCATGTGCTCACCACTTTGAAAAAGGCCAGAGAAGCCGGTATGGAGATTTACGGCGAGATCCATGACTGCACCGTGCGCTCGTCTGTACCTGATCACCTGCTGGCGCCGTCGGAACACACCTTCAAGTCAGTGATCAATGAAGCCTATCAGCGGTCGGGAATCCGCAAGTCGGATATCGACCACCTGGACCTGTTCGCCTTTTCCAATGTGTTCGGGGACATGGTCGAACAGCAGGTGATCCAGGCCAGCTTTTCCCATGCCATGCACTGCGGCAATGTCAAGCCCCAGTTCGGGTATTTCAAGGCGGCCAATCCGGCCGTGGCCCTGGCCAAACTCATGCTCATGAACCGGAAGGAAAAGATCCTGCCGGCCTTCACGTATGATGCGGCCCATTCCACGCTCAACCACAGCAAAGTGCTGAAGCCGGCCCAGGGGATGATCGACAGAAAACCGGGCCAGCCCCTGCGGTTTGCCGCCAACGTCAACGGCATCGGCGGTAACCACGGCCACCTGATCATGGGCACGCTGCCCCGGGTGCTGGATACCCGGACCCCTGCGTTGGACGAGCCCGTGATCGAAGCGGAATTCCGGCAGGTGTCCGGCGACGACCTGGTGGTGTCCGACACGGCCTATTCCGCCGGCCCCGGGGGCCGGAAACTGCGCATGGTGGCCCTGCTGTCCGGCCAGGGAGCCCAGCGGCCGGGCATGATGAAACAGCTGTACGAAACCGATTCCCATATCCGCAAAGTGCTGGATCAGGGAGATGAGATCTTTTTCAATATCCGGGGGTATTCGATCCTGGATCTGATGTTCGGAAATGATCCGGCCCTCAATTCCACCCAGAACACCCAGCCGGCCGTGTTCCTGTCCTCGGCCGCCATCTGTTCCCGCCTGGCCAAAGAAGGGTTTGCCCCGGATTATTTCATCGGGCATTCCGTGGGCGAATACACGGCGCTGTTCTGCTCGGGCATCCTGGGGTTCGAAGATGCCATGGGCCTGATCATCAAGCGGTCGGATCTGATGTACGAGAGCACCCTTAAACAGCCCGGAAAGATCATGGTGGTGTTCAAAAACGAAAAAGACACCGAATCCCTGCTGCGCCAGTCTTTTATCTCCGATATTTATATCACCAACAAGAACAGCGAGAAACAGACGGCCGTGTCCGGCAAAGCCGACGCCATCGACAAGTTCTGCACCTTTTTGTCTCAGCAGGAGGTGTCATACAAGAAGCTCAATCTTACCGGCGCGTTTCACACCCCGCTGCTGAAACAGGCGGCAAAAGATCTGCGGGCCTATCTGGATACCCTGACGTTTAACCGGACCCGGTTCGGCCGGATCATCTCCAACACCCTGGCCAAACCGTATCCGGAAAGCGAAATAGAGGTCAAGGACCTGCTGGCCAGGCAGATCGTGTCCCCGGTGGAGTTCATCCGGTCCGTGGAAAACGTGTATGTGTCCGGCCGGACCCATTTTATCGAGATCGGGCCTTCCCGGCTTCTGGTGAACCTGCTCAAACATATCAACATCGGAGAATACGGCACGGCCGTGACCGTGGATGCCCGGCAGGGAGAAGTCGAAGCGTTCGCGGCCTGCCGGCAATATCTGATTGACTGCAACAGCCTGTTTGTTCAGCCCCCGGCCGCCTCTGGTGCGCCGGCCGGACAGGCCGATGACGTGGAATCACAAAAACAGGCCCCTGAAATGGAGACCCTGCCGCAGATGACCCTGTCCCATGATTTCGAACAATTCAAAGAAGAAAACAAAGAAGTGCTGGACCAGATCCTGTATCAGGAGTTTGAACGGCAGAAACGTGAGTCTGCCATCCGTGCCATGGACCGGTTTGATTTCAACACCGGCCGGATCCTGATCTCCGGTGTGTCCGTGGGCCTGCCCGGCAAAGGGCGGCGGGTGTTTGCCAAAGACAACTTCACGGCCATTCTCAACGGGAAAAACTTTATCGAACCCTTGACCCTGGAGGCCCAGGAGCGGATCACGGACAAGAACATCACCAAGCTGTACAAGCAGCCCGACGGCAATGCCCGGTTCGTGCAGATCACCCGCACCGAGGACGTGATTCACCTGGCCGGCCAGCTGGGGTATTTCGATCTCACCGATGAGTACGGCATCAAGGAACAGTATGACGTGGCCATGTCATTGGGCATTGCCGCAGGCATCGAAGCCCTCAAGGACGCGCATATTCCCCTGGTGATGCAGTACAAGAAAATGAAGGGCGGCCGAAGCATGGTGCCGGCCGGGTTTGCCCTGCCGGTCGAGATGCAGGAGGATACCGGGGTGATCATCACCTCGCTGTGGCCCAGCGGGGAGACCCTGATGGCGGAGCTGGAAAAATACTATTATGAGCGGTTTTTCCTGCGGCCCCACGAGGAGTTTGAAAAGATCTACTATTTTCTGATGGAGCGCATCAAGGAGATCGATATCAAGGAAGAACTCACTGAATGGTTCTTCAAATCCAAGGCCAGAAAGAGAAAAGATTTCTCCACCTTCACCTTTGACCGAAACTTTCTGGCCAATGCCTGTCCCCTGGGATCGGCCCATCTGGCTCAGATCATCAAGGCCAAAGGCCCCAACACCCTGGTGTCTTCGGCCTGTGCCTCCACCACCCTGGCCATCGGCATTGCCGAGGACTGGATCCGCACCGGCCGGTGCAAACGGGTCCTGGTGGTGGGCGGTGAAAACGCCACCTCTCCCTTGCAGAACCAGTGGGTGGGGTCCGGATTTCTGGCCCTGGGGGCCGCCACCATCAAAAAACGGGTGTCTGAAGCAGCCAAACCCTTTGACGAAGACCGCAACGGCACCATCCTGGGGGCCGGGGCCGTGGGCCTGGTGATCGAAGATGAGACGGAAGTGGACAAACGGGGCATGAACGGCCAGTGCGAGATCCTGGGCACCCACATTGCCAACTCCGCGTACCACACCTACAACATCGATGTGCCCCATATGGCAAAAGAGATGACCAAATTCATCAACAAGGTGGAAAAACGCACCGGCCTGAAAAAACAGGACTATGCCGGCAAGCTGCTGTTCATGTCCCATGAGACCTATACCCCGGCAAGAGGCGGCAGTGCCGATGCCGAGGTCACGGCCCTGGAAAACACGTTTGCAGGGCACCTCAACGAGATCTGCATCTCCAACACCAAGGGATTTACCGGGCATACCCTGGGGGCCGCCATCGAGGATGTGGTCCTGGTCAAGGCCCTGCAGCAGCGCAAGGCCCCGCCTATTGCGAACCTGACCAAAGTTCCGGCCCATTTTCAAAAACTCAATTTTTCCGGCCAGGGCCACATTGACAGTGAATACGGCCTGCACCTGTCCGCCGGTTTCGGTTCCCACTTTGCCTTCATGTTTGTCAAGCGGATCCAGGAAAACCAGGTGGAAGGCAACCTGGCCTATCACCGGTGGCTGCGGCAGATCTCCGGGGTCCAGAAACCGGAGTTGAAAATCATTGACAACACCCTGTGCGTGGTGGCCGGCGATCCGGCGGCGCCCGCAGCAGTGCCGGACACCCGGCCCCAGGCCCCGGCGGCTCGACCGGCAGCACGTCATGAACAGACCGCAGCAGTTCCGGTGTCCAGTCCCCCTGAGGCAGCGGCCGCATCACCGGCTTCGTTACCTGCATCCGCGTCTGACACAGCCGCCTCCGGGCCGGACAAAGGCCGGGCCGCTGAAAAGATCAAAGAGATTATTGCAGCCCAGACCGGATACACCCCGGACATGCTGGAAGACGACCTGGACCTGGAAGCGGACCTGGGCATCGACACGGTGAAACAGGTGGAGATTTTCGGAAAGATCGCCATGGATTTCGGATTCCCTGTGCCCGATGACCTGCGTCTGCGGGATCTGAACACCATTGCGAAGCTGGCCGCCTATGTCGGTACCCGCACGGTCGGAACGGCTGCGGCGTCTGATTCCACAGGCACTCAACCCCCTGATCCATCCCATGCCGGCGGTCCGGTTCCGGCATCCGACGATCCCGACACCCCGGTGCCCGCTGCCGCCCATACCATGGATTCGGGTGAGCGGGTGGTGACCCGGCCTGCCGGCACAGGCGATGATACCATTACCGTTGTCAAGGAGGTGATCGCGGCCCAGACCGGCTACACCCCGGACATGCTGGCGGAGGACCTGGACCTGGAAGCGGACTTGGGCATCGATACCGTCAAACAGGTGGAGATTTTCGGCAAGGTGGCCTCCCGGTTCGGATTTGCCGTGCCCGATGACCTCCGGCTCCGGGACCTGAACACCATTGAAAAGCTGGCCGCCTATATTCAGACAAAGATCCCGGCCGCACCGGTACCGGCGGAAGAGCCCGTTCCGGCCACGGGATCGGCAGATGCGGCCCAAACCGGTGCAGGGGACGGTTCGACCCCGCACCCGTCAGATGGCACGGTTCTGAATGCGGCAGATGTCAACGCCCCGGCTGTCTCAGACGACCGGTTCCCGGACCCGGCATCTCCCATCAAGCGCCTGGTGGTGCGGGTGGATGAGGCGGACATGCCCGGCCCCGGCCGGCCCGATTTTGCCGGACAAAGGCTTCTGGTGTCCCTGGATTCCCACGGGGTTGCCAATGCTGTGATCGAACGGATTCAGAAACAGGGCGGCGAGGTCATCACCCTGGGCACCAGAGATGCGGACGTGACCGCGGACCTGTCGGACCTGGACGGGTTTCAGGCCGCCCTCGACGCGTTTGCCCGGACCGGTCCCGGCATCACGGGGGTGATCCACCTGGCCCCCCTGGATGCGTATTTTGACCGGAAAAACCGGGAATTCGCATCGGATGACGATCTGAACACCACGGTGAAATCCATGTTTCTTGTGCTCAAAACCCTTTACGACCAGCTGGACCGGCCGGACACGTTTATCGGCACGATCACATTCGATTCAGTGGTCTTCCCTTATTCAGATGACTGCGGCGATATTCATCCGCTGTCTGCCGGGCTGAGCGGCCTGCTCAAGACCGCGAACAAGGAGCTGGAAAACACCCGGGTCAAGGTGGTGGATTTTTCCTACAAACAGCCCAAAAAAAGCCTGGCCCGGATCGCGGACCTGTTTCTGGCCGAACTGTTGTCCGACGATCCCCGGTGCGAGGCGGGATATAAAAACAAGAAACGCTACGTGCTGTCCATGCACCCGGAAACCGCCCGCAAAGACCGGCCCATTGTATCGGACGGCGACACCCTGCTGGTGACCGGCGGGGCCGGGGGCATCACTTATGAGATCCTCAAGCAGGTGGTGGCGGAGTACCGGGTCAACCTGGTGATCCTGGATATCAATGATATCTATTCGACGGATCCGCAACTGCTGACGTCCGATGTCACGGAAGCCGACCTGATGGCGCTGCTGCGCAGTCAGATGCCCGGAGAAAAGCCGGTGGCCGTGAAGCAGGCCCTGGATCGTCTCCTGCGGGTCAGACAATCCATTGCCAACATCGAGTATCTCAAATCTCAAGGTGTTTCCGTGGAATATATCTGCACGGATGTCACCGATTTTGAGGCCGTCAAGGCGGCGGTGGATGCGTGTGAGCGCATCGACGGGATTTTTCATGCTGCGGGCATGGAGATGAGCCAGTTCATCCCCAAAAAAGAGCGCAAAGCGTTCGAGCTGGTGGTGGATGTCAAGGTCAAGGGGCTGCGGAACCTGCTGGCCGCAACAAAGGACCGGGATTACCGGTACATGTTCACCTTTTCCTCGGTCACGGCCCGGTTCGGCAACCAGGGCCAGGTGGATTATACGGCGGCCAACGATTTTATGGGCAAGGCCTTGTTCAGAGAAAAGCAGCAACATCCGGCCCGCACCTGCAAGGTGTATGCCTGGACCGCCTGGGGCGGGGTGGGCATGGCCACCAATCCCACGGTGAAAAAGGTGCTGGAGGAACGGGGGATTCAGTTTCTGCCCCTGGATCAGGGCGTGAAATTCTTCATGGCCGACTTGCTGGATGCCACCGAGTCGGAGATGGTGTTTTCCGGCCTGGACTATGACTTTGACATCGACGGGCTTTTGGGTACCCCGCCGGCCCAGGCGTTTCCGTTTCTGGGAGAACTGACCCATCAACAAGAAGATGCCGCCGTCTGGACCCGGGTCCTGGACCTGGATCATGACGTGTTTCTCCATGACCACACCATGGGGGATGTGCCCCTGTTTTTAGGATCCACAGGCATCGAGACCATGGCTGAAGCGGCCGCGGCCCTTGCCGGGGAAGGGTCTGTGGTCACGAACGTGTCCGGTTTTTCAATTCCCTATGGCATCAAACTCCTGAAGGGCCGGCCCAAGGAGATCATCATCTCCGGCACCCGCCGGGCACAGGACACGGTTGCCTGCGATATCACCTCGGTGTTCAAAAATCCCAAAGGCCGGGTCATGGGCGATCCCAAGCTGCACTACCAGGGGAATTTCGTTCTGGCAAAGGAACGGCCCGCACCCGAAACCATGGATCTGCCCGAGTTTTCTCCCGTTTCCTGGGAAGGGGATCTGGCAGACCTGGTATATCATCCCAGACGATTGTTCATGTTCGGGCGGTTCGGAACCATCACGGACATCAATTCTTTTGATGGAAAGACCCTGGTCACGACCGTGGCGGATCGGTCAGATGCCCCGTTCTTCAAGGATGTGACCGATCCTAATTTCCAGGCGGCCCCGGTGCTGGTGGATGCCATGTTCCAGACCGGCGGGCTTCTGGAGTTTCTCACCACGTCCCGGACCGTGCTGCCGTTTCGCATCGCGTCCATGACCTTTTTCGCCCCCGTGGAACGGCACACCGATTACCTGTGCATTACACAAAAAAAGGCATCCGGCAAGGAAACCAACACCTATGACCTGACCCTGACCGATATGTCAGGCAATGTGTTTATCAAAGTCACGGACTTTGAAATGGTCAAGCTTACCCGCCTGGCGCCTGAAGACCGGATTGCCGGCAGGGTGACTTTTACCGAAACCGTGGCTTAGATCTATGATGCGCCAAACAAAAACGCCAAAGGTCGTCTGTTTTCTGCAGACGACCTTTGGCGTTCATTTTAAATAAAGGGTGTTACCGCCGGTCCCTGACGATCCGGCCTTCGGCCAGAACCGCCAGGGGATAGGCGCCTAAATGGAACGGATCTTTGTCCCAGACAATGAGGCTGGCCAGCCGGCCCGGGGCTACGGTGCCCAGACAGTGGTCGATGCCGAGAATTTGCGCGTTTTTCAATGTGATCAGGCCGATGGCATCCGCCGGAGGCATGCCCTGGATCAGAAAATATTTGAGGCTGTCTCTCAGATGATGGGCCAGAATGATGGGATGATCCGTCATCAGACCGTATTTTGCCCGGGATGCCATGAGCAGGGCTGTATGCCGCCAGGAGGCATTTTTCAGTTCCACCTTGCCGTCTGAAGCGCCTAAGGGGCCGTAGACCACCGGAATCCCGTGGTCTGCCAGAAGATTGAAAACAGATGTGTCATAAATGTCCAGGGCATGTTCCGCCGTGACGTTGAGGTTGAACTGTTTTTTCAGGTCCATGAGAAACAGGGCATCATCAGCCTTGTGCAGGTGCACTTTCAGGGTTTTTTCACCATTGAACAGCTTGAATACTTCCCACTCGGATTCAGACAGGGCCAGGTCATATTCTCTTTGAGCCCAGACCGCGCCTTTTTTCGGGCTGTCCGGTCCGGACAGGTCATACAGGGCTTTTTCCTTTTTGATGCGGGCCTGTTCCTCTTTCCGGAAGATGTCGGACAGAAATTCTTTGAGCAGAGCCGCAGCCCCCATGCGGGTGCAGGGCCGGGACCCTTTCCAGTGAACGGTATTCCGGGGATTGTACCCCAACGCGGCCTTGAATCCATAATCGCTGAAAACGGCATCGGCCCGGTTGGCGGCGAAATTTCTGATGATCACGGCTTTGCCGCCGATGATGTTGCCGGATCCCGGCACCACGCAGGAATACAGCACCCCGAAGTCCACAACGTCGGCAAAGGCCCGGTCATCAAAATAGATGCTGTCCACCGGGTTGTTCAGTGGTGCAAACGGGGTGCGGTGCTCATCGGTTTCAGTTTCCGAGACCGGTTCTCCCTGCCGCTCCATGCCGATGTGGGAATGCGGATCGATGAACGCCGGGGTAACGATGCCCCGGAAATCGGGAGGGTAGGATGTGCCGGTCACTTCCGTGATATAAGGCCCTTCCAACACCACAGTCATGTCTGTCTGAAGGGTGCGGCCGTCATACAGATGATCGGCCTTGATAACGAGGCGGGTGTTTTGCATGGTCAGTTCCTGTTTTTCAACGGGTCAATGGCATCGACAGTATTATTCATCAGATACCGTTATTGAGCGAGGAAAGCAAGATGCTCATCAAGGAAACCGCCTGAAATCTTGATTTTTAATTCTTTCTGTGGCAGGTTGCCCGATAAGATGAAAAAAGGAGAAGACCGATGGAAATGGCGGTTGCTGCAGTGATTGTCGGATTGATTGTTCTGGTGTGGAGTGCGGACCGGTTTGTGACGGGCGCGGCTGCCACGGCACAGTATTTCGGCATGCCGCCGCTGCTGATCGGCATGGTGGTTGTGGGGTTCGGCACGTCGGCCCCGGAGATGCTGGTGTCAGCCCTGGCAGCGGTGCAGGGCAGTCCCGGGATCGCCCTGGGAAACGCCTACGGGTCCAATATTGCCAATATCGCCCTGATTCTGGGTATCACCGCATTGATCAGTCCGGTCATGGTCCATTCTGCGGTGTTGAAAAAAGAACTCCCGATCCTGACACTGGTCACGGCAGGGTCGGTATGGCTGCTTTCAGACCTGAGGATTTCTTTGACCGATGCCATAATCCTGCTGGGGATCTTCGCCGGTTTGATGGGCTGGACCATTTTTCAGGGAATCCGGCACAAATCCGATTCCCTGGCCGGGCAGATGCAGGCCCGGTCAGCAGAGCCGGTCCTGCCGATCCGGCGGTCGGTGTTCCAGCTGATCTTTGGCCTGGTGCTGCTGATCCTCAGTTCCCGTATACTGGTCTGGGGGGCGGTGGCGCTGGCAGAGATTTTCCATGTCAGCGACATGATCATCGGTTTGACCATCGTGGCGGTGGGCACCTCCCTGCCGGAACTGGCATCCTCCGTGATCGCGGTGCGGCGGGGCGAGCATGATATCGCCCTGGGCAATGTGCTGGGATCCAATCTGTTCAATACCCTGGCCGTGGTGGGTATTGCCGGGGTCATCCAGCCTTTTGCTGCTGATCCGTCTGTTCTGTTCCGGGACATGGCGGTGATGGGCGGGCTGACCCTGTCCCTTTTCATTATCGGGTACGGGTTCAGGGGCAGGCCCGGCCGCATCAACCGGTTGGAAGGGGCTGTGCTGCTGGCAGTGTATCTGGGTTATACGCTGTATTTGATGCGTCTGGTGATGACCGGTCCGACATGATCTGAATCTCTTGCAAAATCAGGGAATTCGGCGTATATGATCATGCTTGAAGAGTCGGCATGACAGGAGAAAACATGTATACCCCGTTTCAATATCAGACATCTGAATATGACTGCGTGCCCACCGCCCTGGTCAATGCGGTGAGCTGTCTGTTCACACGCAGGGAAGTCCCGCCCATGGTGATCCGGCACATCTATCTTTACTGCATGGATACCGTGGGCCGAAACGCCCGGTTCGGGATCGGCGGCACCAGTAAATACGCGGTCCGGCTGGTAGGCAACTGGCTGGAATCTTATAAGTTCAAGACCTTTTCCGTGCGCACCGTATTCCTGGAAAAAGAGGCGGTCCGTCTGGATTCGGTCGAGTCGATCCGGACCTGCCTGGATGAGGGCGGGGTGGTGCTGTGCAATATTCTGCTCACCCAAAAAGAAGAGCATTACATCATGATCACAAAGATCGAGGATGACTGGGTGTACGCGTTTGATTCCTATTTTCGCACCTCCATCAGGGGAATGAAGGGACATGTCAGTATTCCGGAATCGGTGGATGGCCGATCCCCCAACCTGAAAATCAGGCTGTCATGGCTGGATCAGCCGGACTGCCGGCGGTTCTGCCTGGGCCCCTTGGCCCAGCGGGAGGCTTTGCTCATGTGGCGGATGACCTGATATGCAATCGTATTATGCGTTTGTTTTGGTCAAGGCGCGCATTGCCTGTCACTTGAATTTTCCGGATGATTTATCCGGAGATCATCAGAATCTGCATGTCCATGACATTGGTGCGGGTAGGGCCGGTGATCAGCAGATCATCCAACGCCTTGAAAAAAGGGTATGAATTGTTTTCCAGCAGATGTTTTTCTGCGGACAGGCCCAGAATCTGTGCCCGGGATACCGTGTTTCCGTCAGCAAACGCCCCGGCCGCATCTGTGGGACCGTCGGTGCCGTCCGTGCCTGCGGACAGAAGCAGGATTCCGGACATCCCCTGAAGGGCAATGGCCCCGGCCAGGGCCAGTTCCATGTTCCGGCCCCCTTTGCCGCTTCCTGTGAGGGTGACCGTGGTTTCACCGCCGGACAGCAGGCAGGCCGGAAGCGAAACCGGATTCCCGGACCGCCGGGCCTCGGCGGCTATGGCACACAGCACTTTGGCTGCTTCCTTTGCCTCCCCCTGGATCATGGATGACAGCACCAGGGGTCTGAATCCCAGACGTTTTGCCTCTGCTGCCGCAGCGGACAGGGCATCGGACAGGCTGCCCACCACCTGGTTCGTGACCTGAAAAAACAGGGGGTCGCCGGGTTTGGGCGTGTCAGGGATCCGGCCGGCCATGCCCGCCAGAATCCGGTTCCGAATAGGTTCAGGAACCTTGTCCCATACCCGGTACCGCGTCAGGATGGTCCGGCAGTCCCTGAAGTGTCCGGTGTCCGGGGCGGTCATGCCGGAGCCGATGATATCCAGGTTATCGCCGATCACATCGGACAAAATCAGCGACACCACCCGGGCCCCTTTGGCGGCGGCGCACAGCTGTCCTCCTTTGATTTTTGACAGGTGCTTGCGGATGGTGTTGATTTCGTGGATCGTGGCCCCGCACCCCAGCAGCTGCCGGGTAGTCTCCTGCTTGTCCGCCAGGGAAATGCCGGCCGCCGGGGCCGGGGTCAGGGCCGAAGCCCCGCCCGAAATCAGGCAGAGAACCAGGTCTTCCGGTCCGGCGGCCGATACCAGGTTCAGCAGGGCCGCCGCTCCTTTCACGCCGTTTGCATCCGGCAATGGGTGACCGGCTTCCATCACCCGGCAGTGAGCCAGCGGCAGGCTGTGCCCGTATTTGGTGACGACCACTCCGTCATGGATACGGGATCCCAGCAGTGCTTCCACCTGACTTGCCATGGCTGGCGAGGCCTTGCCGGCCCCGGCCACATAGATATGCCGTATCCGGTTCAGATCCAGGTCCAATTTCCCCGCACGCAGCCGGCTCCCGGACATTTGCACATGCTTTTTTACGCAGGCTTCAGGGGCCACCGCCCGGATTCCGGTTTTAAATATGGTTCTTGCCGTTTGTTTAAGCATTATTCATGTGCCACTTGAGGAGCAAAGGATTTTGATCAGCATCTGCCGCTGGTGGGGTTTGCCTTTTCCATGGGGATAGTGATTCACGTTTTCAAGGCTTTTCTCACCTTCATTCCAAGATCTTTGTTGGAAAAAGGCTTTTGAATGAAATGGACGTCTGCATCCAGAACGCCGTGATGGGCAATGACATTGGCGGTATATCCCGACATAAAGAGCACCTTCAGTTTCGGATAATCGGTCTGCAGTTTCTTGGCCAGGTCCCGGCCGTTCATCTCCGGCATGACCACGTCGGTGATCAGCAGATGAATATTACCGTCATGTTCTTTCGTCAAAGTGATCGCCTCGCCAGGAGATGCCGCAGTAAAAACATTATAACCTAAACGGGCGAGGATTCTTTTGGCAAGCTTCAGGATGGAGGCTTCGTCTTCAACAATCAGCACGGTTTCTCCCGATCCGACCGGGGTTTCTTCAGGTATGTCCGCTGCAATCGGGCTGACGGCGTCAGTATGACGTGAGAAATAGAGCCGGAAGGTGGTTCCTTTTTCCGGTTCGCTGTAAACATTGATGAAGCCTTTATTTTGTTTGACAATACCATAGATCACCGACAGGCCGAGGCCAGTGCCTTTGCCGATGTCTTTGGTCGTGTAAAAGGGTTCGAAAATCTTGTCCAGCGTTTCCCTGTCCATGCCGCGCCCGTCATCGCTGACGGCCAAAAGGACGTATTCTCCCGGAATAAATCCGGCATGGTCTGCACAATATTCTTCATCAAACCGAACGGTATCGGTTTCAATGGTTATTTTCCCCACATCGGAGATGGCATCCCGTGCGTTTACACACTGATTGACAAGGATCTGGCCCAGCTGTGAGGGGTCCATTTTCACCGGCCACACCCCGGGTTTTGGTTTCCAGGAAAGGTTGATATCTTCGCCGATCAGACGGCGGAGCATCTTGAGCATACTCTCCACGGTTTCATTGAGGTCGATCACTTTCGGATCGATGGTTTGCTTTCGGGCGAATGCCAGAAGCTGCCGGGTGATATCCGTGGAACGTTCCGCCGCCGTGAGGATCTCTTGCAGATCAGCACGCAGCGCGTCTTCAGGATCTGTTTTATCAATAGCAAGTTGCGCATACCCTATGATAACACTCAACATATTGTTGTAATCGTGGGCCACACCACCGGCCAGACGGCCCACAGATTCCATCTTCTGTGCCTGGAGCAGCTGGGATTGCAGCTTTTCGTGTTCAGCCTCGATTTTTTTGCGTACAGTAAGATCTTCGGCCGCACCCAGAATACCGATGACCCGACCCCGATCGTTGCGAACCGGTGCCACTGAGAGACTGATGGGAAACAGCGTGCCATCCTTTCTTAAACGAATCAGTTCCTTGCCGAAAAAACCACCGCTTTCCAGGACCTCCCTCCGCAACGCGTCAAATTCCTCACGCTTGTCGGCGGGAACAATGGGCAAAGGTTTGCCGATAGTTTCCGCAGCACGCCAGCCGAAGATTTTTTCAGCAGATGTATTCCAGGTTAACACATTGCCATCAAGGTCGACGGTATACAAGGCCACCGGTGAACAGTCGATCATGGCGCGCTGATATTCTTCACTGTTTCGAAGCGCCTCTTCAGCCTGTTTTCTGGCGGTGATATCAACGATCGTTGTCATGAAATAAAGCGGGGTTCCTCTGGCATCACGCCGCATGGCGACACTGACATCCGCCCAGAGGCGGGTGCCGTTTTTGTGAACATAGCGTTTTTCGAAACGGTCCGCACTCTTCTCTCCGGTCAGCAGCGGACCAATCATGCTTTCAATTTTTTCAATATCTTCACCCGGTGTGAGATCCTGCCATTTTTTGCCCTTCAGTTCATCCTGCGTGTATCCCAAAAAATCGGCAAAGGCTTTGTTGGCATTGATTTCCCCCGTCGGCAGTGTGATCGATTTTCCGACATTCGAGGCTTCGAAAACATATTTGAACCGATCCAGACTTTCCTGCAGAGCGTTGGTTTTTTCAGCGACCTGACGGCGCAACGACCACGACCATGTGACAGCGAGCAGTACGATAACCAATAACGGAATGATGACGATTGCCGAGTACCGGAGCGCATCCATCAATGACGTGGACGTGTCCTTGTAAACACCGAGCCACTTGTCATGGATTCGCCTGTATTCACCGTTGTTGTCCAGGGCCTTCAACCCTTCGCTGAACTGAGCCAGCAATGCTTTGTGGCCCTTGGCGGATGCATAGCAGTACTCAGAGGCAAAAATCGTTTTTTTCCCGATAACCAGATCTGACCAGTTGTGTTTGTCTGTCAGGTAATGTGCCGTGATCAGAGACACCAGGGCACAGTCGTGTTTGCCGTCCCTTAATTCGCGCAGGGCCGTTTCCTGATCAGACACGGCAACCACCTGGTTTTCCAGACCGTTTTTGATGGCAAAACCATGCATGATATCGCCTTGTTCAACAACGATTTGTTTCCCTGAAAGATCTGCGACAGATGCCGGGGCAGGGTCTTTGCCTTTTCTCACGACCGCCACATAGTGACTGACGGCGTGGGGCTGTGAAAAATCGAATGTCAGATCCCGGTCCGGCGAATAAAACATGCCCTGCATCACATCGACGCTACCATTTTCCAGAGCTTCAAGTCTTTCTGTCCACCTGCCAAGCCGGATATCGATGTTCAGACCCATTTCATTGGCAATGGCCCGTGTCAGATCCACGTTGTATCCGGCGGGATTGCCGTTTTCATCCAGGAATTCATAGGGCGGAAAGTTCCGGTCCCCGCCAACAACGATCGGTCGATCCGAGGGCAACTGCATGGCGGCAAACCACTTGGAATGCAGATGGCGATACGTGCCGTCCGCCATCACAATGGCCAGTCCCTCATTGAGCAGCGCAAGGGTGTCACGGTCACCTTCATGAACGGCAAAACAAAAATCCTGCTTAAAGCCTTTAATCGGCCGGTCTATGACGCGAAGATCGGTGAGTCCGGTCTTTTGTATCAGGCGCAGCGCTACCAGTCGCTGGGCAACAACAGCGTCATACAGGCCTTCGGACAGTTCCCGCAGGGCGATTTCAAAAGTGGGTCTGGTATGAATCTCAACGCCTCGATCTTCCCGCCTTAAAAATTCCTCGGCGTTATCGTCTTTCATGACCGCAACCCTGCGCCCGCGTAAATCAGCAAGCTCCCTTATGCCGGTTTCACTATGACGTACCACGATGGCCCCGTGTAAAGACATGTAAGGCACCGTGAAATCAAACAGGGATTCCCTTTCAGGGGTGCGGCCGACCAGGGGGAGGGCATTGATTTCAGCCCGTTCCAACCAGCCGCGGACTTCGGCCCAAGGGCCTGTGCGGAAGGTGACATCCCGCCCCATGGCTGCCAGTGCCGCACGCATCAATTCAATTGAGAAACCGTTCGCCTTGCCGTGCTCATCAACAAAACTGAAAGGGCGGTAGTCGATTTCCGCTCCTGAATGGATTATTTCCCTGGGGGCGGTATCCGTTTCGCCGGCAAAAACTGGAAAACTATATGTGAAACAATTGCTGATGCCTAAAAGAGCAATCGCAATTAACAGAATATAATTTGGTGCTCTTCTGTGGTGTTTGTCTGTCATGACGTTTTCCCCGGTTATGCCCTCCTGGTTGACAGGGAAGCTGAATTTGTCAGCTCAATCTGTCAGACAGGTTACCGCTGGTGACCGGTAATGTCAATTGCTCTTGTCATATCCCTTGAAAACCGTCATGACATGTTGGAGGATGGCTGAAGATGTGCAACTGACACACAACAGGGGGTTGTGTCAGGACTGTTAGAATGATGGTTGACGCTCTACATCTTCAGGATCATGAACACATAATCACCGTCATTGAAATCAATGGTCAGGTTGGCGCCTCTGCCTTCGGCATACCGGATCCAGAATGGCCGGTCCGATACCCCGCATTCATAATCCGGGTAGGATTCTCCGTTTTTGCTGTTTTTCCATGACAGAATCATGGGTGCGTCGCATTTTTCAAAGGCCATGTCTTTGGCCATCTGCTTGGCGGCTGAAAAATCAAAGCCATCGTCGTTTATGGACAGATGGATGGTTTCCGGGGTCTGATTTTCCGGGTTGATATGAATTTGAGCCATGTAATGCCTCCTTGTCAGGGTCGGTTTCCGGGGCCGTGTCATATCATCTGCATTGCCCCTTTGGAAAAAATATAATACAACATGGCGCAATTGCCATGAATTTTTATCTGCAGGGAGACAGGATGATTGATTTTCAAGGCCAGACAGCCGTGGTGACCGGGGCCGGGGCCGGCATCGGGCGGGCCTATGCCCTGGAGCTGGCCCGGCGGGGGGCTTCGGTGGTGGTCAACGATATCGGCAAAACACAGGACGGGTCGGCCTGTGCCGATGCCGTGGCGGGTGAGATCCGGGCCGGCGGAGGACAGGCTGTTGCGAGTCTCGAATCCGTGGATACCCTGGCGGGCGGGCGGCAGATAGTTCAGGCCGCCCTGGACCGGTTCGGCCGGCTGGATATCCTGGTGAACAATGCCGGGATCCTGCGGGACAGAACCTTCATGAAGATGACGGAAGCCGAGTGGGACGATGTGATCCGCGTGCATCTCAAGGGCGCCTTCTGCGTGACCCAGCCGGCACTGCAGCAGATGAAGCAGCAGCAGTACGGCCGGGTGGTGTTCACTGCTTCCAGTTCCGGCATGTACGGCAATTTCGGCCAGTCCAACTACGGGGCCGCCAAAATGGGCATCATCGGACTGATGAATACTGTGAAGCTGGAGGTGAGCCGTTACGGTATCCTGGTGAACACGGTGGCGCCCAACGCGGATACCGGCATGACCGCCGGGGTGTTTCCAGACGATGTGGCCCGCCGGATCAAGCCCGGTTTCAACGTGCCCCTGGTGGTGTATCTGTGTTCACAAGACAACCGGGTATCCGGCAGGGTGTTCACCATGAGTGCGGGCTGGTTTGCCCGGTCCGCCATGATATCGGGCAAAGGGGTGTGTATCGGCGATACACAGCGGGATATTGCGGCTGAAGAGATCCAGGACCGGTTCGATGAGATCTGTGCCATCGACCAAGTTCGGGAATTTGAGACCTGCGGGGAGATTTACAGCCTTGGCCGGCCCCTGACCGGCCGGTGATCACAGCCACAAACAAGGACTTGAAGTCTCTGGTGGATGCGGGCAGACGGACCGGCCTGAGCCGGGCATCCATCTGGAAAGACATGAAAAAATGGGATATCCCCATGCCGCCTGAATAGGCAAAGATCGATTGGCTTTTTTTATCCTGGACCTGGCAGTGGTATTAAAAATTCAAACCCTTTGCCATGTTTACCTCTCCAGCGAATAAGGGTTCAGAAACTGCCGTCCCCACAGAAGTTTTTTATCCATCTCGCTCAGTTCGGCTTCTTCACACACCGCCTGCCAGTTCTGTTGGATTCCGGCAATCAGAATACCAAATATTTCGCGGGCCTGTTTTTCAGAAAGCAGGAAGTTGTGGGCTGTTTCAAGGCAGGTCCGGAGCCGGCTCAGGTTGTTGTCATCGCATATGCGCATGGCCTGGGACGCCACATGTCCGGTTCGGCCCTGTGGACAGATATCATAGGCCGGTGTCAGGGTCAGGTGTTTACCGTTCCAGAACGCGGCATGGTTTCGGGCATGATCATCTGTATTGCCGCACAGAATATTGAAAACGAGCCGGGAGAAAAGTTCCTTCAGCGTCGCTTTCGGGTGGGTGAACCGGTGGCGGATAATTTCTGCCAGCGTCTCATAGCTGGCATACCGTGCCATCATCTCATCCAGGCCGAACAGCGTCAGGGCCGAGACCATGGCCCTGCGTGTCCATTTGCCGTCTTTGGGCTCACGGTCAAAGCGCTCGATCAAAAGAACATCTTTGCCGGCGGCTTTTTTCAGTTTGACCGGTGCCACATCCAAGCCCACATGTTCCGCCAGTCGCATGGCAATGAATTCCGCTTTGACTACGCTGTAAAGATCCGTGCTGGATGAAAATTTGGCCACATATTTTTTGCCATGGTCCTGGATCAATGCTTTGGGCCGGGCACCGCCGATGGAGCTGCCGTGAAACAGGGCCTGGTCCAGCTCCGGTGTCAAGGGGATGCCGTTTTCGACCCGTTTTGCAGAATCGATCAACTCCTCCAGGCAGACATTATCCGCGGTCCGCGGCAGATATTCTGTTGGTGATCGCTGAAAATCAAGGGCACCGATCCGGTCAGAACCGGACTCCAGCAGGTAAGTCAATTCGTCCAGTGCAGCTGTGTCAGCGCCGACACCTTTGATCCCCAGCTTCTTGTTGATGATGACGCGCCTGCCCCACGCATCCGGTGCGGCATCCCGGATACAACCGGGCATGGTCAGTCCCCGAGGCAGGGGGAGTACCCCCGGTTTGAGGGGCAACTCAGGCACATAAACAGCAATGGCCGGATTGCTGTCACTGATACGATCCAGGTAGGTTTTACCATAGTTGAAAAGGATATTGCCGTTAACCGCTTCAAGCCGTCCGGCCACAACAGGCTCGGTTTCGCCCGGAAGCCATATCCAGACATAGGCTTGTTTCTCTTTTTCAGAACTCATCATGCACCGGTTTTGATGTTCTGCGAACCGATTTCGGGAGAAGCGCCAGTTTTTCCCTGGTATGACGCAGATGCTGTGCCAGTGCCCGGTCATCTGCCTCAAACAACTGGATACCGACAATGGCCGCCGCTTCAAACACGGCACCGATTTCACATTTGGGATGGCCTTTTTCAATGCGCTGCAGCATCCCTCTTGAGATACCGGCACGGTCCGCCAGTTCCCGGGCTGTCAGCTTTCGCTCTGTCCGCGCTTCACGGATCAATGCCCCGATCAGTTCGACTGCATCTCGGCTGTACCGGGAGTAGGTGCGTGGTATGGATTTTGGCATGATTATTTTTGATCCATATATAGTTCTTTAAAAGCTTTTATGGTTTTTTTATAATTAATTTTTACCATAACAAACAAGGGTGTCAAGCAATTTTTTGAAGGGCATTAACTGATCACATTGACGAAGCCACAAAAGTCGGTTTTATGGTATTGAAATTTTTCCGGCTGGCGTGTAAAACAGACCTGATTGAAATTTTGAAACTGCAAAGGGGAATCAGATGCCGGAACTGAACGAAGTTCTTGAGGGGATTCAAGAAGATCTGAAACAGATCGTCCAGCCCTTTCAAAGGGACTTGAATCAGAAACAGAAAAAAGCGGATTTTGTCCAGCTGTGCATTCGGTGTGCGGGAAGAGATGATTTCCTCCGCCTGGATGAACTGCTCAGAAGTAAGCCGGCAGAGGATATCCGCCAGGATGAGGACCTTGGGGCCTGCGACCCGGTGTTCGAGACCCTGGGGGCGTATGCCCACGAACAGGTGGAACAATACCGCATGGACCTGATCGAGGACCTGACCCGGCAGTGCGAAGAAGCCGGGCTGCCCATCGAGATGGATTTTCCACGGTTTACCGTGTTGAAGGGCATAGACGGGGAGATCGATTTCAGCAGCCGCACCACGATAATCAATAAAAAAGTGCTCAAATCCATTGATCCCCGCCGGATACTCACGGCAGTGCTCCGGCTGAAAAAGCAGTTGTACGACAAACCTTACGATCCGATGCAGTTCATCGACTCTTTGTGCAAGGTGTACCTGGAGATTCTGGAAAAGGAGAATCTGCCGGCCGGACGGCCCGTCCCCATGCAGACCTTTTATCTGGCATATGTGATTTCCCTTCAGCCCAAAACGTTTTTTCAGAACATGGACAAGGGAAAATTCAGAGGATACAGCCAGGACCAGTTCTCCGTGGATCTGTGGCGCTATTTTCAGTCCGATACCGGGGGGACCTCAAACGGTTATGACCTTCACCTCACCCCGGGGCGGAACAAGGCCCTGTGGCTTCTGGATCCGGAAGGGGAGCTGAGACAGATCAGCGCCATCTCCTTTCATGAAAAACAGGAATCCGTGTCATGATCTCTCTGGAAGCGCTCGAGGCGTTAGAGCCGTTCCAGGCCAGAGCCATCATCGAGGAGCTGCGCAAGGGAAGCGTACCTGTGGAATATGTCCCGGTGTTTACCGTGGGCCGGCAGAAGTGGCTTTCCTACATCGAAGACGACCTGGACAATTATATCGCAAAGGGCGGGGCCAAGGTGCGGTTCATCTGCGGGGATTACGGGGATGGTAAGACCCATTTCATGTCCGTGGTCCGGCACCTGGCCCTGGAAAAGGGATTTGCCGTCTCCTTTGTGGTCCTGACCCGTGAGGTGCCCATCCATAAATTTGAAACCGTTTACCAGGCGGTTGTCCGGCAGCTTAGGGGAAATTTTGCCGGCACCGGGATCCGGGCTTTGCTGACCGCATGGCTGGACCAGCAGGAACAGGCCCCGGGCAACGGACCGGGGCCGGAAGCCGGACCATCATACCAGGCTCTTGCCAGCCAGTTCAAAGAGATCCCGGGGATGGACATCAGTTTTGCCAATGCCCTGGCCGCCCTGGTCCACAACCGGTTTGCCCCCCTGGCGGACGGGGAAGACAAAGAACGCCGGGATGCGGACAGCGAAATTCTGATGCACTGGTTTGAAGGGGGAAAGATTGCCAAACGGGAACTCAAGCCTTTCCAGATCTATGAGTTTCTGAACAAGGGCAATGCCCGGCAGTTCATGAATTCCCTGATCCTGTTTCTGCGCCATACGGGCCACCAGGGCCTGATCCTGCTTCTGGACGAGATGGAGACGGTGGTGACCATGAGCACGACCATCCGCAACGCTGCCTATGAAAATGTCCGGCTGTTCATCGACAACAGCGAGACGGCCCAGTATCTGCACCTGTTTTTTTCCATCATCCCGGATGTGCTGATGTCGGAAAAAGGATTTAAATCCTACGATGCCCTGTGGAGCCGGGTCCGGTCCATCGGCGATGCAAAACGCCTCAACTATCGCGGCGTGCTGGTGGACCTTCACCAGACCCCGCTGCAGACCGAAGAGCTGCTGGACCTGGGCCGAACCCTGCGGACCCTCCACGGCATCTCCTTTCGCTGGCACCCCGAAGAGATGGTCACGGACAGCGTGATGAAACAGATCTGCGCCAGCCAGAAACGGATGGGGGTGATCAGTGAGGTTCGCCTGTTCATCAAGCAGCTGATCAGCATCCTGGACCTGGCGGAACAGGGCACATCGCCCAAAGACATGGACATGGCCCGACAGATGGTGGAAACCCGGCAGCAGATGGAAGAAGAAAAGATGAAACAGATACAGCCGACTTGGGATTCTTGAGCCGTGGTGGATCATGTGGCGGATCATATGGATGCCGCATCGTTTGCGGCCCTTGTCAACGGCACGGACAATTTTTTTCTCCGGCGGGCCGTGGAGCGGATCAGGGACGGACTGTTCGACCCGTCAGGGGTTCAATGGCTCACCTCGGGCAAACAAAAGCTGGACCGGGTGTTCGACCAGGGGGTGGCACGGCTTGAAACGGGCCAGCCCTGCCATGTGTGCGTCTGCGGGGCCTATGGGCAGGGCAAGTCCCACAGCCTGGCCTATCTGAAGCAGCGGGCCCTGGCGGAAAATTTCGTGGTCAGCAGCATCAACCTGGATCCGCGGCAGACCCCGTTCCATGATTTCAAAGCGGTGTACCGGGTTTTGATGGGGGCCATGACCTTTCCGGACGGGCAGAGCAGCTTTACAGATGTCTGGAAAACGGCAGCGGATCACTGGCTGAATCATCCCGACAACCGGGACAGAAC
Organism: Desulfotignum sp.; assembly: GCA_034522435.1. Lineage (GTDB taxonomy): Bacteria > Desulfobacterota > Desulfobacteria > Desulfobacterales > Desulfobacteraceae > Desulfotignum. The sequence continues at coordinate 214,749 of JAXHLJ010000003.1, read as the reverse complement.
TCTTTCGGATTTCATCCCAGAGGACCTGCCCCACCGGTTCAGGGCGATTCTGGCTGCCATGGCATCCCCCAACATGGACCTTCCCCCCGGTAAACGGAAATTCAAAAAGCACGCCCGGTTCAGGCCCCGGGAATTTCCATGGCTCCTGAAAAACGCCCTCATGGGAAAGGAGATTCCGGCCTATCGCCTCAAGGCGGTGTTCCGTTACCGCCAGGTGCCGTTTTACAAAGACCACTCCCTGGTCTGCAAGGATCCGGCCCAATACCTGGCTGCCGTCAAGGGGCTGGCCCGGTTGCTGAAGGCGATGGGGTACAGGGGCTGGATGGTGTTGTTTGACGAAGGAGAGTCCATCGGACAGACCCGCATCACCAGCCGCAGCAAAAGCTATGAACTTCTCCATGAGTTTATCTGTCCGGACACCGGAAACCAGGGGCTTTTCCCGGTGTTTGCCTTTACCCATGATTTTTTCACCCTGGTGGCAGAGGAACCCTATGACCGGACCCGGGCGCCCCGGGGAGGGAAAAGCGGCCCCACGGCAGCGGGACGGAAAAACAGCCCGGAGGCGCCGGAACCGGTCCCCTGCTTTGCCCGCAATTACCACAGAGCCTGGAAGCAGACCCTCAACATCCTTCTGCTCCAGGATCTGTCGGCCCGGGACTGGCAGGGCCTGATCCGCCGGCTTGTGATCCTCCACGGCAAAGCCTATGGGTGGGAGCCGGACAGCGCGGCGTTGGAACAGGCAGCCGCCCGGGTCCTGTCCCGGCACGGCCGGGCCGAATCCCGCATGAAACTGCGGGTTCTGGTGAACCAGCTGGACCTGGTACAGCAGGGGCAGTCCGGCTGAGCTTCATGGTCCATGCCCCTGACCCGTTGCTGCTGCTGCCCAACACCTTCCGGCCCTTTTATGGATCATTCACCTGTCTGCATCCCGTCCAGGTGCAGGTGATCCGGCCCATCCTGGCGGGAAAGGACCTGATTCTCCAGGCGGCCACAGGTTCGGGTAAAAGCGAAGCCGTGCTGGCCCCCTGCCTGGAGCGGGTGATCACCTCGGGCAGGACCCACGGAATCCTGTACATCATTCCCACCCGGGCCCTGGCAAAGGACCTGGTGCGGCGGTTCGAACCCGTGATCGCGGAGCGCCTGGGGCTCAACCTGGCGGTTCGCACCGGGGATCTGAAGCAAGCCGGGAAACACCGGCCCGATATCCTGTTCACCACCCCGGAATCCCTGGACGTGATGCTGGGAAGCGCCAACAAAGGCCTGAAACGGTTTTTGTCCCGGGTGGGAACGGTCATCATCGACGAGGTCCATCCGCTGGTTCACCAGTACCGGGGCCGGCACCTGGCCTGCCTGTTCACCCGCCTGTCAAAGCGAACCCGGGCTCCGGTCCAGAAAATCGCCATGTCCGCCACCATCGCCCGGGTCAGGGAAGTGATGGAATTTTTCGATTTCAGGCCGGAGGCCGCATCCATTGACGCCGGCACCGGCCGCCGGATCTCCGCCCGTCTGATTCATCTCAAAAACGGCGAAACCGAGATGACCGCCCTTCTCAATGACCTGTACCATGCCTGGCACTACCGGAAAATTCTGCTCTTCTGCAACAGCCGGTCCGCCTGCGACCGGCTTTCCGGGATCCTGGGCCGGTCCGGGGTGTTTCAGAGGGTCACGGAACTCCACTACTCTAATCTCAAGCCCCTGGAACGGAAAAAAGCCGAGGACCGGTTCCGGAAAAATCCGCATGCTCTGTGCATCGCCACCAGTACCCTGGAACTGGGGATCGATGTGGGGGATGTGGATGCGGTCCTGCTGTTTCAGCCCCCCGGGTCGGTGTCCTCCTTTCTTCAGCGCATCGGCCGGGCCAACCGGCGGGAAGGGGCCATAAATTTCTGGGGGATCTGTTCCGGAGAATCCGCGGGCATTCAGGTGGTCCGGTTCCTGGCCCTGCTGGAACTGGGGCGAAAAGGTAAGATCGAGGCCCCGGTTCCCAGGGAACTGCCAAGTGTTCTCAGCCAGCAGGTGATCTCCTGTCTGTATGAAAAAAAGGAGATCTCCCTTAATGCTTTGGAATCCTTGTTTCCGGATCCGGAAAAGCGGCTGCCCGCCATATTCAATTCCCTTGAAAAAAAAGGGTGGCTCAGGCCCTGTCCGCATCCCGGCCTGGTCCGGGGCGGGTGGCAGTACCGGAACCATTTTCTGGGCAGAAAGATCTGGGGGAATTTTCCGGAAGCGGAAAAGGAATACCTTCTGGAGGTTTCGGAAAAACCGGTGGCAGACATCCCCCAGTCCATCGTCTCCCAGATGGATGTGGGAGACCGGGTCCAGCTGTCGGGCCGGGGTCTGGAGATTCTGAAAATCCAGGAACAGGGGGATCCCGGCAAGGTGGTGGCCCGGCCCTGGGCGGGGAAAGATGCAAAAGACCTGGTCTGGGTCGGGCTGGGTCCCCGGGTGTCCTTTGAAGTGGCCCGGGCCGTGAAACAGATTCTCACCTCCGGTGCCATCCCGGAGGACAGCGGCCTGAAGGCCCGGACCCGGCGGCTGCTGGAGAGGGAGCAGGCTGTTTATGCCAGACCCGTGGTGCTGGCCAACGGCATCGAGGTGGTCCCCGGTCGCCATGCGCGATTCTGTTTCAGCACCTTTCTGGGCGCGGCCGGCAACCTGGTGCTGGAATGGGCCATCCGGGATCATTTCCAGGATCAGGACCTGGATGTCACGGCCGGTGAAACCGGGGTGGAATGTTCCCGGTGGGTCCGGTTCGAGAAACTGGATCTGCCCGTGGAGAAACCCGGGTTTCATGCCTGGGTTGCATCCCATTTTCAGGCGGTCCGGGGCCTGGTGCCGGTGAGTATTTTCTGGAAAACCCTGCCCAAACCCCTGATGGTGGAAGAGATCACCGATTTTCTGTATGACCGTCGGGTGGCGCAGGCCTTTGCCCGGTATCGGTCGTCCAGTTCAGATATCGTTTCCGGTGACATGGCCGATCTTGCCGGCCCGCCTCCGGATGAAAAAAGGGCGGAGGATTCCCCGATCTGGGAGATGGATGCTGGCGCCTCCCTGCTGGAAACAGAAAAGCAGAAGATACAACAGCAGGAAATGCCGGCACTGGAGACCTTTCCTTTTTCCTCTCCCCGGTGGCAGCATCCCTGTTTTGATGCCGGCCGTCCCCTGACCGCCACCATGGTCAGCGATTATATGTATTTCAGCCAGTGCCGGCGCCGGTTCTGCCTGAAGTACCTGGGACTGGACCACCCGGTTCAGGATCCGGACGGTCTCATGGGCCTTGCCCGGGACCAGGGACTTTGCCATGAGCAGGCCATGCTGGCCTCCCTTGAGGCCCAGGGGGAGATCCTGGTCACCCCGGCACCCGAAGGGCCGGATGAACCGGTTTGGGTGGCAGGGCTGAAACTGCTGAAAGAAACAGTGTCTCAGCTCATTGCCGGGAACAGGCCGGCATCCGGGCGGGTGTGGATCTCCCAGTGCGGCCTCAGGACGAACGGGCTGGTGCCGCAATTTCCGGACATGGATGCGGTGGGAATCCCGGACCTTCTGAAGCTGGCCCCGGCACCGAAGGATGAGGACACCGGCCCGGACCGGGACCGCCACCCGGTGGTGATTCAGGTGGGCGATATCAAAAGCAGTCCTGAATCCCGGTATCATCAGAAATGGCAGGTGGCTTTTTACGCGCGGGTCCTGGAAAAAATGGTGACAGACCATCATATCCCTGCCAGGGTTTCTCATTCCGGGTTCATCGTCTCTCCACAGCCCGGGGACCGGTCCCTGGCAGCCGGAAAGACCCACACGTTTGATTTAACGCCCTTCCTGGCCGCTTTTCTCAGCCTTGGCCACACCCTGGGTCAGATCCTTGAGGACCGGCCGGCTGATGCGGACCACCGGCTGCAAACCCGGTGCACGGCCTGTTCCGGGTTTGCCGGATGTTACACCCAGGCCCTTTCCCGGGAAGAGATTCAGTTTCTGCCCGCATTGACCAAAGGAGAGCTGATGGCACTGAGGGAGATGGGCTGCACCACCCTGGAAAAGACGGCCAGGGTATTGGAAAACATGGCTGAAGGCGGTGAAGAAAACCGTTCGGACATGAAATCCCGCCTTTCTCCGGGACAACGGGCCAAACTGGCCGGATGGTGCCAGGCGTTTTTAACCGGCCGCATCCGGCTCCACGGCAAAAAGACCCACCTGTTTCCGGCCAACCTTTCCCGGATTTTTTTCATCCATGTGGAACCAGAGCGCTTCAGTGAGCAGCCCCGGGTCCTGGGATGGCAGGTGTGGGACCCGCATACCCGGAAGACGCTTGAATCCCGGGTGTGGACCATGGAGAGCGATGATGTGCGATGCCGGGTATGGAAAACGTTTGCAGAGAAACTGGTGCGGCACTGGGAGGACAGTATCCATTCCGGTCAGGGACCCCATATTTTCCATCTCGGTTCCCGGACCCGCAGGGCACTGGTCCAGTGGGCCGGGCAGACATCGGACAATTCATGTCGCTTCCTCTGTCAGACCCAGCCCTCGCAGTGGACAGATCTCAAACAGGTGCTGTTCCGCCATTTTTATCTGCCAGTGCCCGGGGCCGTCTCCTTTTACACCCTTGGCCGGGTGTTTGGATATCAAGACACCCTGACACCTCCTTTGACCCTGTTTCACCAGAACAGCCCCACTGGTGGTGAACCGGCTGACCGGGAGGTGGCAAAGGGGCTTGCCGTGATGGCGCACATTTTTGAAACGGCGGTGCTGCGTCTGGAAAGCGGCTGGGTCCGGGAATGGCCGGTCAACGACCGGACAGATAGACGGGGACTGCCCTATATAACCTTTATCCAGGAAGAAAAACGGTTGAAAGATGCGGATATCCGGATGCTCCAGGAACAGCCCCTTGAAGAACGGATGCAGCGGTTCCGGTCCCTTGGGTTTCTGACATTTCTTCATGCCCGCCTGGATCACGACGGGCGGTTTCTTAATCTTTTCAAACTGTCTCCCCAGACCCTTCCGGCCAAATTCCGCCAAGGGGATTTTCTCAAGCTGGTGCCCCTGGGCATGGCTGATATCCAGGGCGGGTTTCCCGTCATCCTGGTACACTATGACATGGCCGAAGGAGAGGTCGGGCTGGTTTCCCGGTCCGGCCGGCTGATGTGCCGGAAAGATCTGTTCTATTCCCTTGAAGAGGACATGGAGGACTGGAACCGGGACAAGATGATCCATGCCGCCACAGCTCTGTTCTCAGATGAAAAACACGGCCATGTCCGGTGCCTGCTGGCAGGCGATGCGCTCCAAAGACAGACGGTATCCGCCCTTGACTGGGTAAAACAATGGCTGGCCACAGATGACCAGGGGCTGAACCCTGCCCAGCAACAGGCCCTGATGCTGCCGTTCCGGTACCGGACCGGCCTGATCCAGGGACCGCCCGGCACCGGGAAAACCCATCTTCTGGGCTGGATCATCATCGCCCTGATACTGGCGGCCCATGATGCCGGCAGACCGCTTCGCATCGGGATCACAGCCATGACCCACCAGGCCATTGACACGGTGCTGGAAAAAGTGGTTCAGCTGGCGGCCCGGCATCTGTCCGGGAGTTTTCCGGGCCGGTGCGTGAAATGGGGGGAAAACAGGTCTCCTGAAACGGATCCATCCGCCCCCGGCACCCCTGGCCAAGAAAAGGAGTGTCCTGGTGGACAACCGGCACCGGCGGTGGAATATGTGCAGGATGCCGAAGATCTTCCGGCCCGGCCCTGGCTGATCCTGGGCGCCACCGGATACGGGTTTTATTCGCTTTTCAAGAGCAAAGACCAGGGATTTCCTTTGGCCCTGGACTGGATCATCTTTGACGAAGCCTCCCAGGTGCCGGTGCCCCAGGCCCTGCTCAGCCTGATTTATGGCAGGGGGAATTTTCTGTTTCTGGGGGATGAACACCAGCTGCCCCCCATTGTCATGGGAACCTATGACGACAAAGAGAACAGGGCGGATGAAGAGGGCGGAAAGGATGGAAAGGATGGAAAGGACGGGGTGCGGTTCAGCAGTTCCATCCTGACCCATATCCGCAACCAGTATCCGGAGTGTCACCGGGTCACCCTGAACACCACCTATCGGATGAACCGGGAGATCTGCGCGTTTCCTTCCAAAACCTGGTATGGCAGTCTGCTGACGTCTGCCTCGGGGGTGGCCGGGGCACGGCTGCATCTGGACCCAGTCAGGGAAGGATATCATGACCCCCTGGGTGACAACCCGTGGGTCGACCATATCCTGGATCCGGAAAAACCGGTCACCCTGATTCTGACCGACCACCAGGGATGTTCTCAGCAGTCTGACGAAGAGGCGGATCTCCTGGCCGCACTGGCCTTTCACCTGATATGCGGCCATGGGGTTTCCCCGGGCCGGATGGCCATCATCACTCCCCACCGGACCCAAAACAACGAGATTCTCAAACGGCTTTCAAATATGATCTCAGAGGCGGGCCCGGCCCGGAAAGGAGTGATATCAGGCAGGGGTCTGACGTCAAAGCGATTTTCGCTCCCCCTGGTGGACACGGTGGAAAGGGTCCAGGGCGCGGAGCGGGATCTAATCTTCTTCGGGTTGACCGCGTCAGACCCGGATCTTCTGACCAGCGAATTTCTGAACAGTCCCAACCGGCTCAACGTCGCCATGACCCGGGCCAGAAAAAAGCTGATCATCGTCGGCAGCCAGGCTTTTTTCTCCGTGATCCCCCAAACGGAATCCCTGCTGGCGAAAAACAGCTGTTTCAAGCAATTGTTGTCCCATTGCCGGGAGAGAAATGCGGTTTTTTCAGCGGAACACCTTCACCATTCATCCGGTCCCGGGGAGGGTATGCCGCGGGAAAAAGTTTAGGCCCGAGGTCCCCCGAAATAGAACATATCTATGAGAAATTTCATCAGAAAGGTGCGGCAGCCAAAGCCCGGTTTAAACACATAAAAAGAAAAATTCTTGAACACGCAAGGTTTTGCAAGGCTGCCAAAATAAACAGAGTGCCTGATATTGTCACCAGAATTCTTCGGGAGCTGGACCAGAGAAAACTGCTGGGTGATCACATCATCATTCTGGGAACCAATGCGCTCTATGCGTACGAAGCGGCAGCCGGCAAAAAAACGAAGAGATGCGGCCCAGTCTCTGGCTGTCGCTCAATTGGTAATGGATCGGCCGCCGCAATTGAAATTCAATAAGAATCACCTGAAGATGTTTCCGCCAGACCTTGTCACCCGTTTTGACGATTTTCTTGAAAGGGATGATGACATCTCCATGCAGTTTTGATAGTCATTAAATGATACACAGGAGGAAGATATGACTGTTAAAAAATTAATGAGAATCATACCGGGGCTTATGGTTACCATCAGTGCATTACTTGGGCTGCTTCACTCACCGTGGTGGTTTGTTCTGACGCTTTTTGCCGGGTTGAATCTCACTCAGTCCGGATTTACTGACTTCTGTCCGTAGGAAAAGATACTCAGAAAGCTCGGATTTCCGGATCAGTAACACATACTGGGTAACTTTTTCGGTAAATTTTTTCACGCGGAAGGGTTTCGGGCCGGTGAATGATTCTTGCTGCGGATTCCATTGTTGCCATAATCCACTCCTTTGGGTTTCTGACAGGTATTATGGCACTGGATGCGAAAAATTAAAAAAACCTGAAAAAAATTGTGAAACTAAATGATTTTAATGCCGGTCTTAAGTATTTCATTGACCAATGGATTGGAAATATTAAAATCAGATTCTCTAAAGGGATGCGGTTCAATCCTCGTATCGAATTGTCGTCTCAATTTCATTAATTTTACCTGCATATCAAACGAATCGGACAGTTTTTTGAAAATAATCGCCAAATCGATATCGCTGTCTTCCCTGACACTGCCTTTGGCACAGGAACCGAAAATATAGGCATCAATCACATCCGGATCCATATTTTTAATAAATGTGATGTACTCTTTTGCTATTCTTGAAGCTGTTTGCTTATCCATTTTTTTAGCTCCGAAATATTTCGGATCCATTTCTGTGTAAATTCGTTTGTGCATTTTTTATAGAATTCTCTGTTAAAGTCATCATATCGCCCACGGATGTTGAATGTCGATATGGTGTCCAAAAGATCCTTCTGATCATCGTCCAGCAGCAGATTTCCTTTCTCCGACAAGCGTACAAGATCATGGATAAACGGAGGATGGCTTGAATTCTTTTTGATGTACCAGGCTTTCAACAATTTTTCCAGAACCAGGTGACCTATGAACAACGCCCAGGTGTTATGGTTTTTTTGGGATAAATGAATCATCGCCTGAAAGTCTTCTTCAGCGCTTTTCATCCAGAACTTGATATGTTCTTCCTTGTTCATGGAAACAATCATATGGTATGCGGCTGAAAATGACAATATCACAAATGGCCCTGGATGCGAAAAATTAAAAAAAAACGGAATCTTCGCGGTTTTTTCCGGGGGAAGGAACACGGGCCGGGCCGTGTCTGACCGACCGAATGCCATGTCCCGGGGGGCGGGAAACTTCACGAATTCATCCGCATCCCCGAGCACTGCCAGCACATGCCGCCGGAAAGCCCGCCAATTGTCTTTGTAGAGATCTCTTGAATGACGGCTGCTGCGGATCATGTCCCTGGCATGGTTGAGAAAGTACCGAATGACGGTCGTGGCGGCAGCGTCTGGATCGCGGACCAGCATCAGCTGAAGGGCCGGGGCTTCCATCAGGAACACGGCCACCTCCCCCTGAAAACGCAATTGTGAAGCCACGGAAGCGGGCATGTTGAACCGGATATGGGTGATGAGATAGGAACGCCTGTCCATTTTATGGTTAGTGTGCAGCAGCCGGGTGCCTTTTAAGGTCATCTGCCGGTTTTTGTCGATATCTGCGCCTGGATAGGTTTACTCAAACATCCCCCGGTGTGTCAATGATATTCTGCACGTATCAACGGTTGGCATATCAATTCGGCCGGTCAGTTTTACCGGTTCAGCAATGCGGTGATCCCGGTTGTTTTATGTTCCACCGGCCGGCGGATATGGGTTTTTCTGCCCTGTTCCATGCCCTGGTGGAACGCGGTTTCATCCATCTGGTAAGAGTACCGGTCTTTGATCAACCGGGGAAACAACCGGTTTTTTTCAAGGGAGTTTTCAGCCCGGCACTGGATGCGCAATGCCTTGACCGCCGCGACCGGCAGAGAGATGTCACCAGGGGTTGCGGCATCTTCCGGCTGTTTGAACATCATTTCATGGTTGGACCGGATGCCTTTCATGAATCCCGAATCAAACGCCACTTTTCCTGTCCGCTGGCCGGCATGGTTTTTCCGGAAATCCTGCCACAAGGTTCTGGATGTATTCAACAGAAACCGGTACACATATTCAGCCACCACCAGGGCTTCTTTTTTACCGATCAGGACCCCGGTCCTGTATTCTTCATCGGTTTGGGCATCATAGATGGAGGATATTACGCAACTGACGAAATAGAACTCCTCCAGAAAATTCAAGATCAGCTTTTCAATGCTTTCCATTCGTTTTTTGCCGTTTTGAAGATATAAATACCTGATGTCTGAGGCATCGGTATCCTCTTTGGCAATCCGGTCCAAATTGTATTTGTTCAGCAGATAACTGGCTTTTCTGGATGCGGCCCGGGCTTCTGATTCATTGCTGGACTGTCCCAGTGCCAGCAGTTTTTCCACCCGCCGCAGCAGGGTTTGGGCCTTTTCCGGCAGGGTGCCCTTGAAAGCCGCCAGATGCTCTTCCTGGGGACTGCCAATTCCCGCAAACGCCGGGTGCACCCCCAGAATTTTACAGGCGGATTTGAACCCCTTCCCATGAGCGTCGGCATCATCAAAGTATACGCTGACAAATTGATGGGCCATTTCATGTTTGAATATTTCCAGCACGATTTCCCAGGGGTTGGTTTCGATCAAATGCCTGGAAATGGAAATGGTCCGATTGTCCGGGGTCCAGTATCCCAGACGGTTTTTTCCGCCAACGATGGCGACCACCGGCATAGCCAGGGAAACGCGTCGCTTGTAACAGATATCGTCATGTTCTCTTTGCAGCTGTTTTGCCCAGCGGACTTCAATGTCTTTTATCTGGTCCTTCATTTATTCCTCAGTTTTCAAATGTGTTGAGTTTCAGATCATGTATTTGAGCTTGATGATTTACAGTGCCTCCAGCCGGTACTGGTTCCGGCCGTTTTCCTTGGCCTGGTAGAGAAGCCGGTCCGCCTTGTTGATGAACCATTTGGCTGGTAATGACCGGTTGGGGACCGAGCTGATCCCGCCAAGGCTCACGGTGAGGTAAGCAGACACATCCGAGTCCTGGTTGGGGATTTTAAGGGCCTTCACGGTGTCCAGTATTTTTCGGGCCTGGTTTTCAGCACCGGCCGGATCGATGCCCGGCAGCACAATGCTGAATTCTTCGCCGCCGTAGCGGGCCACGAAATCGCCGGGCCGGCGCAGGAGCGATTCAATGGCTTGCGCCACTTTTTTCAGACAGTCATCGCCTTCCAGGTGGCCGTACCGGTCGTTGAACGGTTTGAAATAGTCGATGTCGATCATCAGAAGTGTCAGGGTCAGGTGATTTCGTTCACACCGTTTCCACTCGGTTTCAAGGATCTCGTCGAATTTCCGCCGGTTGGGAATGCCGGTGAGCCCGTCCAGGTAGGACATGGCTTCCAGTTTTTTGTTGGCCCCGGTCAGTTCCCGGTTGAGCTGACTGAGCTGGGTGTTGTGACGGGTGATGGAAATGTGGCGGTACATGGCAAAAGAAGCGATGAAACCCACGGCCAGCAGGATCTGCCACAACAGGGTGTAATCAAATCCCTGCTCATAGCTGAGGGTCATCCAGTTCTGGAAAATCTGTTTTTTCTCATTCGGGGTCAGGGAATGGGCCGCTTTTTCAACAATCTGGAACAGTATGGGATCATCGGTTCGGATGCCCGGTTGAAAAAGGACCTGGTAAGGCAGCTCCCCGGAAATTTTCAGATCGAACAGGCTGTTTTCCTGGATGTAATGTCCGATGACCGGGGCCGTGTCCACCAGACCGAACACTTCCCCTTTGCGAACCTGGGTCAGCCCCTGTGTTACCGTGTCCACCGGAATGAAATTCACGTCGGGATAGCGGGTCTGAATGTCCGGGTAGAACGGACCCCGGGTGCTCACGGCAATGGGTTTTTTGTCAACAGCGTCCAGGGTGTTGATATACAGGGCATTTTGGTCGGTGGCAATGGCCAAAGGGTAACTGGCATATGCAGCGCCGGGCTGCATGTCCGATGGATTTGGATCACGGTTTGTGATCACTGAGATCATGTCACATTCGCCGGCTTCGGACCCTTTGTCAGAGGCCTGGATCGGCACCCCGATTTTCCGGCTCAGCAGCTGATAAAAATCCGCCACAATGCCGCGGTATTCCCCGTTACTGTCCATGAATTCAAACGGCGGGGCATCGTTTCGCACACACAGGGAGATCTGTTTTTTGTTGTTCAGATAGGCTTTTTCCTCCCGGGTGAGGGTGGTCAGCTCACCGGCCGGATCCATGCTGCCGATCCATTTTTGGACAATGGCATCATATTGCAGCGGATCCACCTGGTTCATGGCCTTGTCAAGGATGGCGGCAAGAATTTTCCAGTCTTTTCTGACCGCCATGTACAGGGGCAGGTCCTGATCCAGCGTTATTTCCGCAGCCACCGTCACATTGCTGATGAACTGCTGTCTGATGATATGGTTGATAATACCCAGAGACCCGACAAAGCCGTCCGCCTGCCCCAAAGATACTTTTTTGATGCCTTCGGCCGGATTTTTGACCATGACATAGTCAAAATCCGGATACCGCTCCATGACCATCTCGGTGAGGGTGTAACCGGCGGACAGGGCGATGGTTCGATCTTTCATGTCTGCCAGGGACTGGACCGGGGGGGCGTCCTTCCGGGTGATCAATACCTTGATCAGCTGAACATAGGGGCGGGAAAAAGCCAGAAATTTTTCCCTGTCCGGGCTTTTCCAAAGCCCTGGAAACAGGTCGATCTCTTTTTTCCGGCCTTTTTCCAGCAGTTCGGACCAGGTGTAGCCGTTGACAAATTCCAGCTCCACGCCGATGATCTGTGCCAGCAGTCTGACATAATCGATGGCAAATCCGGCGGGTTCGCCGTTTTGTATGAAATCAAACGGTGGCCAGTCGAGTTCGCTGGCCACCCGGATCTTTGGATGGGTGTCGAGAAACGTTTTTTCCTCCGGCGACAGGTTCAGCGCACCGTCGGTTCCGGGCCGAAGCTTTCCCAGCCATTTGTATTCCAGGGCCGCCATGTCGCCGGGCGTGATGGTCAACAGGGCCTTTTCCAGCATCTGGTGCAGGATGGGCCAGTCTTTTCTGACCATGATATGCAATGCTTTCTGGTCATTGTTGTCATATTCATTGAACCATCCTGAAATTTTCAGGCCGGTCAGATAATTTTTTTTGATCAGGTATCTGGCCACACCCGACAGCTCGATGGACGCGTCCGCTTTTTGGTTTATCACTGCCTGAAACGCTTCTTGAATGTTATTGACCGTCAGGATCTGGATATCTGGATATCGGTCCGATATATAGGCTTCCTGGCCCCAACCCTTGGGGATGGCAACAATTTTTCCTTTCAGATCGGTGATATCGGATATGCCCGGTGAATAGGACGGTACCACGAACACGGTTTTATCTTTGTAAAAAGGACTGGTGAACCGGCCGAACTCCTCACGCTCCGGGGATTTATAGGCGGATTGAAGCAGGTCCAGCTGATTTTTCCGGAACATGGTCACCAGTTCGTTCCACCGGTATCCGTTGATGTATTCAAAGGTAATGCCCAGCCGGGCACCCAGCAGGGTCATCACGTCGATACTCAGCCCAAAAGGCTGGTTTCCAATGGCAAAATCGAACGGGGGCCAGTCCATCTCGTTGCTCACCCGGATCACGGGATGCTTTTCGATAAAGGCTTTTTCCTGTTCGGTCAGGGCGATGGTAAGGGGATCCGATGCCTGTGCGGCAGAGGACAAACAGTCCCGGACGAAAAAAAAGCACAGAAACGCACAGATGAACAGGCTGATGAACGCAATTTGTTTGTTGACACCGGGCATAATATATATGGGGTGATCTGTGTCGATGTAAAAAGGGGGAAAGGCCTGCAGGACCTTAATCCCGGTTAAAACGTAATGACCTCATAGCCCTGTCTCAGAAATTGTGACATGGCCGGGTGACCGTTCATGTCCCCGATCAGGGGGATACCTGCGGTTTCCACGGCCTCGGTGGCTTTGAGTTTGGCGCTGCAAGCCTTGCAGGCCCCGTGAATGATCCCTGCTTCTTTGGCTTTTTGGTACAAATCCGACAGAAAATGGCCGGGCCGGCTCATCTTTTCCACCAGGGTGACGGATTCTCCTTCCAGCACGATTTTTCCTTCCTGTCCGTTCTGGTGCAGGTCCAGGCCGTTGAGCAGCACATGGATAAAGCACAGAGGGTCTCCCCTGAACGCAAACAATACCACGGGTTTGTTTTCAGACATGTCAGATCTCCTGTTTGGCACGGGTTATTTTTTGGCTTTCATGGTATCGGGCATTTTCACGGCAACGACGCGGCCTTTGGCACAGCACTTGCCCTCAGCCAGAACGCGAATGTCCACCACCACTTTTTTGGCACCGATTTCCGCCACACTGCCCCGCAGTTCCAGGGGCACGCCCAAAGGGGTGGGGGCCAGAAAATCCACATGAATAGACCCGGTGACAAACCGCAGGGCCGGTTCGGTATCCATTGCCCGGCCCTGTTGCCGGTATGTGGCGGCCGATGCGGTGCCGGTACCGTGGCAGTCCACCAGGGAGGCGATCAATCCGCCGTAGACAAATCCGGGAATGGCGATATGATAGGGTTTGGGTTCGAAAACAGCCACGGTTTCCTCCCCGTCCCAGTAACTTTTGATCTGATGCCCGTGTTCATTTTGCCGGCCGCAGCCGTAGCAGTGGCTGAATTCTTCCGGATAATAATCCTGAAACGCCTTTTGTTCCATGCAAATACTCCTTCAAGTCTGTGAATGACAGTATGCCGGGCAATGTAATATCTTTAGCCGGGAATGGCAAGCCGGTTTTTGGGGTTGCGGGGTCAGGCCTTGCCTTTTTGACGTTTCTTGTGAGCCTCACGAGAACGTCAAAAAGGCAAGGCCTGACCCAGCTGACTCTTGACAATTCGGTTTTAGCGACAATTATTATGAAAAATTATTTTGAAATGAAACTGAAACGCAATTGAAACGACACAGGAGCAACCATGGGAGAGAAACAGACACACCAGTTTAAAACCGAAGTCCAGCAGCTGCTGGGGCTGATCATCAACTCTTTGTATTCCAACAAGGAGATTTTTGTCAGAGAACTCATATCCAATGCCTCGGATGCCATTGACCGGGCCCGGTTCAAAGAGCAGACCGAACCCGAACTGTTCAGTGATGACAATGACTATCATATCCGCCTGGCCGTGGATCCGGAAAAAAAGACGTTCACCATCACGGACAACGGCATCGGCATGACCTTTGACGAGGTCAACGAGAACATCGGCACCATTGCCAAGTCCGGCACGGCCGCGTTCATGCAGGCCCTGGAAAAATCCAAGCAGGAAGCCGCCCTGACCCCGGAGCTGATCGGCCAGTTCGGCGTGGGGTTTTACTCCGCCTTTATCGTGGCGGACAGAATCTGTCTGGAAACAAGGGCCGCAGGCGCGGAAAAAGGGGTCCGGTGGGAATCGGACGGTCAGGGCACCTATACCATCGAAGAGATCGACAAAAAAGAGCGGGGCACCTTTATCACCCTGTTTTTGAAAGAGCCGGAGGAAGATGATCAGGATTTCACGGATGAATACACCATCCAGCACATCGTGAAAAAGCATTCCGATTTCGTGACCTATCCGGTGATCATGAACCTGGAAAAAAGCGAGCCCATCCCGGAAAACGAGATCATCAAGGACAAGGACGGCAAGCCCATCGGAGACACCTTCAGAAAGGTGAGAAAAGACGAGACCCTCAACTCCATGAAGGCCATCTGGGCCAAACCCAAAGAAGAGGTCACCGAGGAAGAGCACGAGGAGTTCTACAAGCATATCAGCCACAACTGGGACAAGCCCCTGGCCGTGATTCACAACCGGTTCGAAGGGGTCACCGAATATGAGGTGCTCATGTACATCCCCTCAAAGGCCCCGCTCGACCTGTTTAGGCCCGAGCGCAAGCACGGGATGCAGCTGTATTGCAAGCGGGTGTTCATCATGGACGACTGCAAGGAGCTGTTGCCCGACTACCTGGGATTTGTCCAGGGGGTGGTGGATGCGCCGGACCTGAATCTGAACGTGAGCCGGGAGATCCTCCAGGAGGACCGGCTGGTGAGAAACATCCGCAAGAATCTGGTGAAACGGATCTTCAGTACTTTAGAGGAGATGGATGCGGAAAAATACGAGGAGTTCTACACTGAATTTGGTCAGGCCCTGAAAGCCGGCATTCCTACCGATTTTACCAACAAGGAGCGAATTGCCGCCCTGCTGCGGTACAAGACCACCAAGTCCGAGGGCAAATACGTTTCCCTGGACCAGTACATCGAAAACATGAAAGAGGATCAGAAAGAGATCTATTATCTCACCGGCGAAAACCTGACCTCCCTGATGAACTCGCCGCTGCTGGAATCTTTGAAAGCAAAGGATTACGAAGTCCTGCTCATGGTGGATCCCATTGACGAATGGGTGACCCAGTCATTGACCGAATACAAGGAAAAGAAACTCAAAAGCGCGGAAAAAGGGGATCTGGACCTGGATAAGGTGGATGATGAAAAGAAAAATGAATATTCGGCCCTGCTGTCCTTTCTCAAGGGCAAGCTGGAAGCCAAAGTCAAGGATGTGGTGGTGTCCAACCGTCTGAAGAATTCGGTGTCCTGCCTGTCCGGGGATGACTGGGGCATGAGCGCCTACATGGAAAAGATCCTCAAGGCCTCGGGCCAGAAAACGCCGGAGCAGAAACGGGTCATGGAGGTCAATGTCAACCACCCGGTCATGGAAAAGGTCAAACAGATTTTTGAAACCGACACCACCAATCCGGTGCTCACGGATTATGCGGATCTTCTGTTTGACATTGCGGTGATCAGTGAGGGGGGCAAGCTGGATAACCCGTCCCGGTTCTCCAAACTGATGGGAGATCTGATGGCCAAGGCCATATGATCGTTTATGTTGAAACCCTGGGGTGTTCCCGGAACCAGGTGGACAGTGAAGTGATGCTGGGAAAACTGTTGGCCGCCGGGCACACCCAAACCGATGATCCGGCCCGGGCCCAGGTCATTGTGGTCAATACGTGCAGTTTTATCTCTTCCGCTGCGGACGAGGCCGTGGACACCATTCTCGAGATGGGGGCGTACAAGCAAAGCGGTGCGTGCCGCCGCCTGATCGTGACCGGGTGCCTAACCCAGCGGTACAAGGATGATCCGGATTTGACAAAAAGCCTGCCTGAGGTGGATGCGTTTCTGGGAACCGGGGCGTGCGAACAGATTGTGGCGGTGGTGGCAGATAAAACCGTGTCGCCGGTGACCCTGTTCCCGGATCCCAATGCCCGGGCGTTTGCCGATCTGTCCGTGGACCGGGTCCTGTCCGGGACCCCTTATGGGTTTGTCAAGGTGTCCGAAGGCTGCAACCGGCACTGTACCTACTGCATCATTCCCGCCCTGCGGGGCCGGCAGCGGTCAAGGCCGCTGGAAGATATCACCGCCGATGCCCTGGCCCTGGTGAAAAAAGGGGTGAAAGAGATCATCCTCACTGCGGAAAACACCACGGATTACGGCCGGGACCTGCCGGACGGTCCCGGGTTCGCCAAAGTGCTTGAAACCCTTTCCCGGCAGATCGCCGCAGTGGATCCAGCCGTCTGGATCCGGATGCTTTACGCCCATCCGGAATCCCTGACCCGGCAGCTCGTTTCGACCGTCACAGCCCACGACAATATCTGTGCCTATTATGACGTGCCCATTCAGCACGCGGACACGACGATACTGCGGCGCATGGGGCGGCCCTATTCAAAAGAACACCTCACGGATCTGTTTGCCATGATCCGGGAAACCGATCCGGATGCGGCGTTGCGCACCACCGTGATCACCGGGTTTCCCGGAGAAACCGATGAGATGTTCGACACCCTGCTGGATTTTGTCCGAAAGATCCGGTTTGATCACCTGGGCGTGTTCACCTATTCGGATGCCGATGACCTGCCCTCCCATGCATTGAAACACCATGTGCCCGGGGATGTGGCCCAGGTGCGCCAGGACACGCTGATGGCGGCCCAGGCGGACATCTCCGCGCAGATCAACCAGGCCCATGTGGGAAAGAGGTATACGGTGCTTTTGGAAGAAAACCCGGAGCCGGGCCTGTTCACCGGCCGGACCATGTTTCAGGCGCCTGAAGTGGACGGGGTCACCTTTGTTTATTCCCAAAGGCTTGCCATCGGGTCCATGGTTCAGGTAAGAATAACCGACGGGTATGAATATGACATCGTCGGGGAGAAAGCATGAACACGGATTTGAAGACACAGATCATCGAGCGGGTCACACCGGATTTGATACAGGTGGAGAAGACCCTGGAAGACAACCTGGCCCCTCATCTGGATCTGGTGAAGCAAATCGCCTCTCACCTGCTGTTCAGCGGCGGCAAGCGGCTGCGGCCCCTGCTGTTCATCCATGCGGCCCGGATGTGCGGATACGGCGGCAAAGACGAAGCCCTGTTCTCTACCATGTTTGAATATCTGCATGCCGCTACCCTGCTGCACGATGATGTGGTGGACGGGTCCGCTCTGCGCCGGGGAAGGGACGCAGCCCACACAAAGTGGCCGGCGGCCCAGGTGGTGCTCACCGGCGATTTTCTGCTGGCACGGGCCCTGGATATCGCGGCCCGGACGCAAAATCCCCGGGTGATCTCCGTGGTTGCGGACATCACCCGGGAGATGTCCGAAGGTGAGATTGACCAGCTGGACAAAAAAGGCCGTACCGATCTCACCGAAGCCCAGTACATGACCATCATCGCGCGGAAAACCGCCGTGCTGATCCAGGGGGCCTGCCGGTGCGGAGCGATCCTGGCCGGTGCGTCCCAATCAAGGGAGAATGCTCTGGCAGGCTTCGGGTATGATGTGGGCATGGCGTTTCAGATGGCGGATGATCTTCTGGATTATACCGCCACTGCGGACCAGCTGGGAAAAAACCCGGGCGCGGACCTGCGGGAGGGCAAACTGACATTGCCCATGATTTACAGCCTGGCCCGTGCCGGCGCAGCAGACCGGGAATGGATGGAACAGATGCTGGCGGAGCCCCGGTTTGATCCGGCCCAGTTTCAGGCACTCAAGGAAAAACTTGTGTCTCTGAACGGGATTGCCTATACTCAGGCAAAGGCACAGGAATATGTGGCAAAGGCGGAACAGGCACTGGAAATATTTGGTGCATCCGTATCAAAAACCATTTTAACCTTAATCGCAAACTATGCTGTCCACAGAAAGGTGTGATCATGGGTATCAGAAAACAGGCGGTGATCCAGGCCGTAATTCTTGCAATCCTGCTGTTGGGTCCGGGCGGGGCTGTATCGGAAACCGGTGACATTCGGGTTCTGACCACCGGTGCACAATCAATCGCCGGTGGAGATGCCCCCGCCGCCCGGCAAAGGGCGGTGTCTGCCTCACTTGAACAGGCGGTGGTCCAGGCCTTTGCACAGGTGATGTCACCCCGGGAATTTGCCGCCAATCTGGAATTTCTGCACACCCGGGTTCTGCCTGCTGCAGAGGATTTTATCGTTACATACCGGGTTCTGGGGGAAATAACCCGCAAAGACACGTATCTGGTGGGTGTGGAATCCCGGGTGCATACAGGCATGCTGGAACAAACCCTGGCAGAGGCGGGTATTCTCAAGAAGGATACGATCGGTCCCCGGGTACTGCTTCTCATCGCCGAACAGAGCTCGCAGGAACCACTGCCCAGATATTGGTGGGGCAACCATCCGGAACCCTACGCCTCGCACGCGGAAATCCGGATAGCGGACAGTATGATGAAAAAACGGTTCAATGTGATTGAATTGGGACCGGAACGCCCGGATCCCCGGGTTCATGGTGTTCGGTTCCAGTCCATTTATGATGCTGAAGCAGCTGTGGATCTGGCAGGAGCGATGGATGCGGACCTGGTCGTGCTGGGCCGGGCCGGGGCCACGGAATCCATCAACCGCATGGGGGATGAAAAAATATTTGACGGGGTGGTCCGTCTGGAGGTGTTCGATGTGACCACGGGCGAATCGGTTGCCGGGTGTGAGCATCAGGCCGCGGCCAGGGCCGGCGATGACCTGCCGGGTGATGTCCGGGCCATTGTCCGGGCAGCGGATGCGGCTGCCGCGGATCTCGCATCACAGATTGACGAGGCGTGGTCACGCAAACAAAGCAAAGAAACCACATTTGATGTCTGGATCGAAGGAAATCAGTTCCTGCCGCGGTTCATCGCCTTGAAAAAGCGGTTCGCTGAAATCCGGGAAATCGAGAATGTCCAGCCGCGGGAAATCGGATCGGACCAAGCGGTTATGGAAATGGTCTATAAGGGCAGCCCTGAAGGATTCGCCCAACGGATCATGCTTAAAAAATTTGATGGATTCGGGATTGAACTCATTGAGTCGACCGGCACGCTGGTGAGGCTCCGGTTCATTGACGGTGCCGGCACCAGAGAGACCGAAGGGGCAACCGTTCCGGATTCGAACAATGAAAAAACATTTGAATGATCCAGCGGTTTTTCTTGACACGAAACCCGGGGTCTGATAAAAGATTCAGATCATTGAAGGCGCGTAACTCAGTTGGTAGAGTGCTACCTCGACACGGTAGAAGTCAGCGGTTCAAGTCCGCTCGTGCCTACCACAAAAACGACCAAGGGGTCAGGAAAGCATTCCTGGTCCCTTGTTTGATTTTGGCAAAAAGGAAGTTGCGATGTTGAAAACCATGGCAGCCCAGTTAACAATATTGCTCAAAACCGGCAGCAGCCGGAGCAATGGCTGGATTCTCTTGAAATTCGTATTGATGCTGATTTTTCTGTTTGTGCTGTTTTCCGTGCTGTTCCATGTGCTCATGCTGTATGAAGGCCGGGATTATTCTTTGATCACCGGATTTTACTGGACCTTGACCACCATGTCTACTCTGGGATTCGGCGACATCACGTTTCACAGTGATGTGGGACGGCTTTTTTCGATTGTGGTGCTGTTCAGCGGGATCGTGTTTCTGCTGGTCATGCTGCCGTTCACATTTATCCAGTTTTTTTACGCCCCGTGGCTGGAGGAGCAGAACAAATCCCGGGCTCCCAGATCCATTCCCAAAACCACGGCCGGCCATGTGATCCTCACCCATTTTGATGCAGTGGCCGTCACCCTTATCGAAAAACTCGAACAATACGGCATCACCTATGTGGTGCTGACCCCGGAACTGCAGCAGGCCCTGGATCTGCATGACCGGGGATACCGTGTGGTGGTGGGGGAACTGGATGATCCGGAAACCTACCGGCGGCTGAATATCGATCAGGCTGCCATGGTGGTGGTATTGAACGATGATATCGCCAGCACCAACATCATCTATACCATCCGGGAAATCAGTGGCCAGGTGACCACCGTCACCAATGCCGATATGACCGATTCGCTGGACATTTTGAAACTGGCCGGCAGCACCCATGTGTTCCAGTTCACCCGAATGCTGGGCCGGGCTCTGTCACGACGGGTTCTGGGAATCAATATGCAGTCCAATATTGTCGGCCGGTTTGATGAACTGCTCATTGCGGAGGTACCGGCCATGCGTACCTGGCTTCAGGACAAAACCATGGCGGAAAGCCGGCTTCGGGAGAAGTGCGGGGTGACGGCGGTGGGGGTCTGGGAGCAAGGGATGTTTCAGATTCCCACCGCTGACACCCGGATTACGGAAACCACCGTGCTGGTGCTGGCGGGCACCCGGGACCAGCTGGAACAGTTCGACCGCACCATTGCCCGGGAAACCGATAAAAACGGAAACGTATCGGAAGGCCCGGTGGTGGTGCTGGGCGGAGGCCGGGTAGGCCAGGCCGTGGCCGATGCCCTGGAAAACCGGGGAATCGATTTCCGGGTGGTGGAGAAAAGGCCGGGCATTGCTGAAAAACATGACAATTTCATCCATGGCAGCGCCGGGGACCGCAGCGTGCTGATCCAGGCCGGAATCGAAAACGCACCGTCCATTATCATCACCACCCATGACGACAACCTGAACATTTATCTCACCATTTACTGCCGCCGCCTGCGGCCCGATGTCCAGATCATCAGCCGGGCCAGCCTGGACCGGAATATCAATACCCTTCACCGGGCCGGCGCCAACCTGGTGATGTCGTTCAGTTCCCTGCTCACGACCACCATCATGAACCTGATCCACCCCCAGAAGGTGCTCATGCTGTCGGAGGGGTTGAATGTGTTCCGCATGGCGCTGAGCCCCAGACTGGAAGACATGGTGCTGCGGGAAGTGAATATCAGGGAGAAAACCGGCTGCAGTGTGGTGGCGGTGAAAAAAGGGGATCACCTGGTCATCAACCCTGATCCCGCCATTGTGCTGGAAAAGGGAGATGAACTGGTGCTGATCGGAAACGCTGATGCGGAAAAACTGTTTATTGAAAAATACCCTGCCGCCCCCGAGCCGGATTGATAAAATTTTTTGTGGTCGGCACCACCCTGTCAGGCCAGGGCCTGATTGACGCGGCGGGCCGCATCCAGGGTTTGCTCGATGACGTGGGGCATCCGTTCATCAGACATCCCTGCTTTGAATCCCACCACCCACAGGGCCGGCAGCCGGCCGGAAAAAGGCGACAGGCAAACCGCCACGGCCCTGACGCCCACCAGGTATTCTTCATCATCCAGCGCATACCCTTTCGACTTGACGGTTTCAAGTTCTGCAAGATAGATGGCCGGATCTGTGATGGTCCGGGCCGTGAACCGGCGGATGGGGTTGGCGTTCAGGTAATTTGCCGCATCCGATAGGGGCATGCGGGACAAAAACGCTTTTCCCACGGCCCCGGCCAGCAGGGGAAGGGCTGTCCCGATGGGAGAGCTGATCTTGAAATCTTTTCTGGACTCGACGATGTCAATGACCGTCACATGATCCTGGTTCCGGATTCCCAGAAAAACGGATTCATTACACTGCTCCATCAGGTGTTCCATGATCGGCCGGGCCGTCTGAATGATATCCACCCGTTCATAGGCGGCTTTGCCCAGCTCCATCAGGGTCAGGCCGATGGTGTAGCGCTTGGATGAGGGCTCCCTGATAATGGCGCCCTGTTCCTCTAAGGCTGCGGTAATGCCGTGAACCGTGCTTTTGCTGATGTCCAGATCCAAAGCGATGTCACTGATGCGCAGCCCGTTTTTGGATCTGGAAATGGCGGTGAGAATATCAAAGGCTTTTTTGACAATGGGGGCCTGGTAACGTTTGGTCATGAGGCGTTGGTTTTTTCTTTTTTCAGATTGATTCGGACAAAATGACCCGAAATTTCGTTCACGGTAGACATAAAATGAAAAATTGTCAAGAAAGGGTTGACATTCCAGCAATACTGTCCGAAAAAGCAAATAGATGCAATAAAAATTGTGCACCGCATATTTTTTATTGCATCTCCCTGGAAGCCATTGCCTTGAAATTTGGGCTCAGGACAGTGACAGATGGCGCCGCTCACTTGACCAAAAGAAAGTGCAATGAACCACTTGAAAAAATATTTTATTGATTACGAACGGTTTCCGGCGTGTGGTACTTTTTTTCCATTTTTATTTTTATTAAACAGGGGTTTTTGGCACGGTTATGGCAAATGAATCGGCCGGCGCAATTTAAATTGTCAGGAATAAGGAGACAGTAAATTATGGATAAAGACGTGTTCAGTTTGTGTTTCATGTGCTCAGTCAGGTGTCCCATCAAAGTCGGTGTCAAGGACGGGCATGTGGACTGGATTCAGGGGAATCCGCATGTGGCGGGAATCAACGGCAGCCTGTGCCCCCGGGGATCGGCCGGAAAATCCATGCTTCTGGATGATCAGCGGCCCCAGACGCCGTTGATCCGTGTGGGAGACAGGGGATCGGGCAACTGGCGCAAAGCGACCTGGGACGAGGCCCTGGACTATGTGGGATCCCGGCTCAAGGAGATCAAGGAAACACACGGGGGACACGCCATTGCCTTCGGAGAGCGGGCCCAGTTGAGCACCCACGTGAGCAAGACCTTTTTGAAAGCGTTGGGGTCCCCGAACCATTACACCCATGATGCCCTGTGCAAAGGGTCCATGAACACGGCCTGCCGGTCCATGTTCGGATATACGGACGGCCAGATGGGCATCAACTATGGCAATACCCGGCATATCGTGCTTTACGGCAGAAACATCTTCGAGTCCATCAATGTCAAAGAGGTGAACACCCTGATGGATGCCCTGGAAAAAGGGGCGAAACTCACCTATATCGATCCCCGGGTCAATGTGACGGCGGGCAAGGCCCACCGGTACTGGATGATCCGGCCGGGCACGGATCTGGCCCTGAACTATGCGCTGATGAACGTGATTGTCAAAGAACGGCTCTATGATGCCGCATATGTGGATAAATGGGTCCACGGCTTCAATGCGTTGCAGGATTTTGTCAAGGAATTCACCCCGGAATGGGCGGAACAGGAAACCGGCATTCCGGCCAATGAGATCAAGGCCCTGGCCAGGGAAATCAGCAAAGTCAAACCCGGCGTGATTTTTCATTATGGATACCGGTGTGCCAATCATCAGAATGAGATCTATATGCGCAGATCCATACTCATGCTCAATGCCCTGATGGGATCTGTGGAAGCCAAAGGCGGCATCTTCTTTAAAAAAGGGCCGGGGGCCGAAGGCGGCAAACCCGCCAGAAAACTGACGGAACAAAAATTTCCTGAAATTACGATGCCCCGGTTCGACAAGGTCGGGACCCCGGACTTTCCGCTGCCGGATCCGGCCCACGGCGTGGCCCAGATCCTGCCCTATGCCATTCTCAATGAGGACCCTTACCCCATCAAGGCCCTGATCAATTACCGCCTGGACACCCTCATGTCCATCGCCGACACCAACAATACCAAAAGAGCCCTGGACAAGCTGGATCTCATCGTGAGCATCGATATCAATTATTCGGATATCGCCTGGTATTCGGATGTGATTCTGCCGGAATCCACCTATCTGGAACGGACCGACTGTATCCAGCAGATGAACGGACTCAAACCCATGATGTTTTTGCGGGAAAAAGCCGTGGAACCCCGGTATGACACACTGGAAGGTCCCATGATTCTCAAACGCCTGGGAGAGCGGCTGGGGATCGGGGATTATTTCCCCTATGAAACCATGGACGAACTGGTGGACTGGCAGCTGGAAGGCACCGGGTTCACCCGGGCGGATTTTGCGGAAAAAGGATTTGTCAGTTATGGCAAATCCCAGATTTTCTGGGACAGAAACGATATCCCCTTTAAAACCCCGTCCGGAAAAATTGAATTCAAATCATCGTTGCTGGAGGATGCCGGATTTCCCTCGTTTCCGCCCTATGAATCCCCGTCACAACCGGCAGAACCGGATAAACAGTTCCGGCTGGTGGTGGGACGGACCGCCCTGCACACCCATATCTCCACCCAGAATGTGCCGTATCTCAATGAACTGATGCATGAAAACGTGCTGTGGATCAACAAAGAAAAGGCATCGGATCAGGGGATTCAAGATGGTGCCACGGTGGAGGTGGCTTCTTCCCGCGGCAAGGGACGGATCAAGGCGTTTGTCACAGACCTGATTCATCCCGAGGCCGTGTTCATGGCCCATGGATTCGGGCATGAGGCCAAACGGGCGGCCCGGTCCTACAATCGGGGACTGTCCGATGCCGTGCTCCAGGAAAATGTCTATGATAAAGTGGGCGGCAGCCCGGCATTTCATGACACGTTTGTCACTGTGACACCGGTGTAATTATCATCTCTTAAGGAGGCAATGAATGAGTCAGTATTATCTGTTCCAGGACAGCAGAAAATGCATTGGGTGTCACGCGTGTGAAATTCAGTGCAAATCCAATAAAGACCTGCCCGAAGGTCCCAAACCCTGCCAGATCATCCAGGTGGGACCCAAGTTTATCAATAATCTGCCCAAGATGTCGTTTATCTTCATGCCCTGTTTTCACTGTGAGGATCCCTGGTGCGTGTCTGCCTGTCCCACGGGGGCCATGCAGCAGCGGTCTTCGGACGGCATCGTGTTTGTGCAGCAAGACCTGTGTGTGGGATGCAAAACCTGTGTCTCCGCCTGTCCCTGGGGCGCGCCCCAGTGGAATCCGAGTACCGGAAAAGTGGTAAAATGTGATTACTGCATGGATCGGCTGGACCAGGGCCTGGAACCGGCCTGTGTCACCACCTGCACCACGGGGTGCCTGAAATTCGGAAAAGTCGAGGACATGACCCAGATCCGGCGGCAGCGCCATGCCGAAGCCGTGGCATCCCTCGAGAACAGCAGCTTTTGAAAGGAGCGTGATCCATGGCCCAAAACACCTGTCCGGTTCAGTCCACCCTGCAATTTTTGTCGGAACGGATTGCATCGGGTGTCCTGACAGACCCCAGGGTGCGGCGGATATGTGAATCCATCCGGATGCTGGTGGAGGAAATCTCTCTGGGAGAAGCCGGAGATGGCCATATGGCGGCCATTGACGAGCTGATGGCGGAATTTGAAACCCGAAGTCCTGATGAAACGGCCGTGAAAACCCGGCAGGTTTTAAACCAGGCGTTGACGGAGCATCGGGAAGTGTTTGTCAGCCATATTGAATCCCGGAACTGCCCGACCCACGACTGCGGGGTCATTGCGCCGTCTCCCTGCCAGATGGCGTGTCCGGCAGGGATCGATGTGCCGACCTATCTGGCCCTGATTGCCGAGGGCAAGGATGCCGAGGCCATTGCCGTGATCCGGGAAGACAATCCGCTGCCCTGGGTCTGCGGCCTGGTCTGTACCCGGCCCTGTGAACTGATGTGTGTCAGGGGACGTATCGATACCCCGATTTCCATCAAGTTTCTCAAGGCGTTTGCCGCAGAGCGTGCCCTGTCCGACCGTCAGTACAAAAATCCGGATCCGGCCCCCCCCAACGGCAAGAAGGTATGTGTGGTGGGGGCCGGCCCCGGCGGGCTGTCCTGTGCCTATTACCTGGCGCTGATGGGATATTCCGTCAAGGTGATCGAATCTTTGCCCTTTGGCGGAGGCATGCTCATGGTGGGGATTCCCAGATACCGCCTGCCAAGAGAGGTGATCGACCGGGAAGTAGCCATGATCGAGGATCTTGGCGTGGAATTTCTGTTCAATACCCGGTTCGGCACGGACGTGACCTATGAGCAGATGATCGCCGAAGGCACGGAGGCGTTCTTTCTGGCCATAGGGGCCCACAAGGCCTGGGATCTGGGCATCAAAGGGGAAACCGACTTTCCCAGGGTTATCGAAGCCATCGCTTTTTTGAAGAATGTGGCCCTGGGGGAGCGCCATGCCCCGGGAAAACGGGTGGTGGTCATCGGTGGCGGCAATGTGGCCATTGACGCGGCGAGAACCAGCCTGAGACTGGGCGCTGAAAAAGTGACCATTGCCTACCGGCGGTCCAGGGAACAGATGCCCGCGGACATCGAGGAAGTGGAACAGGCGGAAGAGGAAGGCATCGAGTTCGCTTTTCTCACCATTCCCACGGAGATCCGGGGGGAGGGGGATGTGATCACCGGCCTGGCCTGCAACAAGGCGGAACTGATCGCAAAAAAAGGCACGGACCGGCTGGCACCGGTGCCCATCCTGGGCAAGGATTTCGTGATTCCCGCCGATGCGGTCATCTCCGCCATCGGCCAGTATGTGGATGATGCCGGCATGACCGCGTTTGAAAAGATCCGCTGGACCCGCAGAGGGACCATCGAAGTGAAGCATGCCTCCATGGAGACCAGTATGCCCGGGGTGTTTGCCGCCGGAGACGCGGTGTCGGGACCGGCCACGGTCATCGAGGCCATCGGCGGTGGAAAACGGGCGGCCGACGCCATTCACCGGTATTTCAACGGCATTCCCCAGCCGCGCATGCCCAAGATCCCGGTGCGGCGGCACAAACATCCCATGATCGAGATGACCGCGTCCGAAAAGATGCGGCTGACCCGCCCATCCATGCCCATGCTCAATGTGGACCGCCGGCGGACCACGTTCCAGCAGGTGGAGCTCGGGTATGACGAGGAAGCGGTCCGAAAGGAAGCCCGGCGGTGCCTGCGGTGCGATGTATGCCGGCGGTGCGGCAAGTGCGTGGAAGTGTGCCGGGACAAGATGGGCATCGACGCGCTGCATCTGGGATACCTGGATTTTGATCATCCGGTGAAAACCGATTTCAGAATGACCGCTGAAAACTGCATCACCTGCGGGGCCTGTGCCGCCAACTGCGAGAACAATGCCATGGTGATCGAAGAGAAAGACGGCAAACGAATGCTCAAACTCTGCGGCACCATTTTGAATCAGCAGGATATCCAGCATTGCGAGTCCTGCGGCGCCGAACTGCCCTCGGCCCAGTATATGGCGTTCATTTCCGATAAAACCGCCCATGTCACGAAAAAATCGGATCCGCGGCTGTTGTGCGACAAATGCCAGCGCAATCTGTCCGCCAAAAATCATGTGTCAACCCGGCCGGTGAAAAACCAATAAAGGAGAAACGTTATGGTATTCAGACGCGGCAGCCGTGTGGAAGTGTTTCAGGCGTCTTCAGACGAGGCCTGGGAATCGTATATGAATGATTTCATCGGTGTCCACGGGGTGGTGACCGACCCGGATACCTCCATCAATGATCCGGATGACCTCATTGAGGTAAGCCTTCAGGGGAAAGGCACTCATCGCCTGCCCCAGGACTGTCTTCGGCTTCTGGAAAATAAACAGGGTGAGTCGTCATGATAGAGATCTTCATTAACGGGAAATCCATTGCCTGCAAGGAAAATCAGACGGTGCTGGAAGCGGCCCGGAGCAACGGTATCGAAATTCCTCACCTGTGTTATCATCCGGCATTGAAACCCTCCGGGGCCTGCCGGGTCTGCGGGGTGGAAGCCACCTCCCCCAGCGGTCGTCAGACAGTGATGCTGTCCTGCCTGCTCAAGGTCAAACCGGGGCTGACCGTGCTGACCGACTCTCCCATGGTCAACGCGCACCGCCAGACCGCGTTTGAACGGTTGATTCAGCTGGCACCCCATGCCCGCCGGATCAGGGATCTGGCCGAAAGATATCACGTGGAACTGCCCCCGGAGCCCGACGAATGTATCCGGTGCCGGCTGTGCATCCGGGTGTGCCAGGAAATCGTGAAGGCCGGTGCCCTGAAAATGGAAAAAACCGCGGCCGGGGGCCGGGTGGTCAAGGGGGACGGCCAGTGTATCGGCTGCGGCACCTGTGCCAATATCTGTCCCACGGATGTGATCCAGGTGACGGACAAGGACAATGTCCGGATCGTTTCCATTATGGAGGAGACCATTGGGCGCCTGCCCCTGGCCAGATGTGAGGCATGTGGACGAATGTTCGCCACGGCCGATTTTCTGAACCGGGTGTCCCATATCAACCCGGATCATCCGGATACCAAGGAACACCACAACCTGTGTCCGGCATGTATCAAGCTCATGTCCACCCGTGCCAGGACTGAAAAGGCCCATTTGAAAAAATGAACCGGACGGGCTGTCTGATCTGTATGACCCTGGCCTGGATACTGCTGCGGCCGACACCGGTGCTTGCCATTCAGCTGCACAGTGGTAATGCCGGTATTATCGCCCATCAGATCGGGCATCTGTTTTTTCTGTTCGCCATGGTGACTTTGATGTTCACCATCAACAGCCAGGGACTGATCCGGCAGAAGGGGTGGCGCCAGATTCAGCTCGGGGCCCTGTTTTTCATCTTCTGGAACCTGGACACTCTGGTCGCCCATTTTCTGGACAACCAGATCGAGGTGGTGCGCATCGAGACATTGAGCATCACCCGGCTGGCAGTTGTCACTCAGTCGGATTCTCAGCTGCTGGCAGTGATCTATTATATCCTCAAGATGGATCACCTGTGGTGTGTGCCGGCCATGATTTTTCTGTTCATGGGTCTGGACAGCCTGCTCAGGGCACAGCGGGAGATGCGCCAAAAAGCCCGGCGATCGGACAAAAAGGAGACCTGACAATGACTGCCAACCTGCCTGTTCTGCTGGTGGATGTGCTGGGGTCTGTGCTCATGGTGGTGCTCGGCGTGCTCTCACTGTTCAAGGCCAAGTCCCTGCGGGACCTGGATCCGGACAACGTGGTGTTTCTGTATCTGATCTGGATCTGTGCCGGGTTCACCATTTTTGCGGTTTCCCGGTCTTTCAGCCATATTCTTCGCCAGTTTCTGGTGCTCACGGGCAGCGGGGATGTCTGGAGCAGCATTGGCCCTTATACCGGGGCTGTTAACACCATCACCTTCATGCTGGTGGGCACGGTCACCCTGTTTTTCAAACAGAGCTGGCGCATCAATGAAAAAGTGCTGTCCGCCAAGCAGAAGCATGAGGAGACCGGCGCCAAACTCCTGGAACTCAATCAGACCCTGGAGCACAAGGTGGTGGAAAGAACCGAAATGCTCACCAGTTCCGAGCACAAGGCCCGGCGCATTTTCGAACACTCCCTGGATACCATTGTGGTCACGGATCCGTTTTTTGCCATCACCGAGATCAACCAGGCCGGGGTGACCCTGACCGGGTGCCAAAAATCTGATATTCTGGACAACCGGATGGGGCTTAAAGATTTTCTGGCGGTCCGGTCCGAGCGGGAAAAAATTTTAAGTCTGCTGGAAACCCATGAATATATCCTGAACGAAGAAGCGGATTTTCTCAGGGCCGACCAGTCCTTTGTCCGGGTGCTCATCACCGGCGGGGTGGATTACGGGGCCTTCGGCTGCGGCAAGACCTTTCATTTCATTATCAAGAACATCAACGATAAGAAACAGATGGAGCAGCAGATCGCCCAGGCAGACAAGCTGGCGGCTTTGGGTGAACTGTCCGCCGGCGTGGCCCATGAGATCAACAATCCTTTGGGCATCATTCTGGGATATACCCAGCTGATGCTCAAAAATCCCGGGGATCACGAAGAAGATCTGAAAACCATTGAAAAACACGTCAAAAACTGCCGGATTGTGGTCACGGACTTGCTGACATTCGCCAGAAAAGGGTCCAAGAAAATGCACCCCATCGATGTGTGCCAGGTGGTGGATGATGTGATCAGTTTTCTGGGCAACCATTCCGATTTCAGGAATGTCCGGATCCAGTCCCCGGCATCCTGTGACGGACCGCTGATGATTTTCGGCAATGAACAGGAACTGGCCCAGGTGATCATCAATCTCATGATCAATGCCTGCCATGCCGTGGATAAAAAAGGGTGTATCCAGGTGGAAACCGCCATGGATGACCGGAACAGGGTCCGGGTATCGGTCAAGGACAACGGCACGGGCATCCGGGAAAAGGATTTTTCCCGGATTTTCGATCCGTTTTTCACCACCAAACCCGTGGGCCAGGGGACCGGGCTGGGGCTGTCCGTGGGATACGGCATCATCCGGCGCTATGGCGGAGATATCACGGTCCGGAACCGGAAAGACCGGGGGGCCGCGTTCACCATCACCCTGCCCCGGGCCGACATGACCCCGGATAGTCCAGACAGAGGAGGGACAACATGACCGCGCATATCCTGGCCGTGGACGATGAAAAAGACATGACCCGGCTGCTCAAGCGAACCCTGGAATCAGAGATCGACTGCACGGTATCCATGGCGTTTTCCGGAGAGATGGCCCTGAATATTCTTGAAAAGGATGTCTGGGACCTGGTGATCTGCGACATCCGCATGCCGGGCATGGACGGATTCGAACTGCTGGAACAGATCAAGGCCCGGTATCCGGATCTCACCGTGGTGATGCTCACGGCTTTCGGGAACATCGATTCCGCTGTTACCGCCATTAAAAGCGGGGCCTATGACTTTATTGCCAAACCGTTTGAACAGGATGAGATCATTTTCAAAATCCGAAAGGCCCTGGAGCGCAGCCGGCTGCTGCTGGAAAACAAACAGCTGCTCAAAGCCAGGGACAAGGATTTTTTGCCCCTGGTGGGGCAGAGCTCGGCCATGGAAAAGGTGTTTGAAAAGATCGCCCTGGTCGCCTCTTCCGATGTCACGGTGCTGATCACCGGAGAATCCGGCACGGGCAAGGACCTGACGGCCCGGTCCATCCACCGCCACAGCCATCGCAGCAAAGCCCGGTTCATTCCGGTCAACTGCCCCACCATACCGGAGCATATCCTTGAAAGCGAGCTGTTCGGCCATAAAAAAGGGGCGTTCACCAGCGCGTTTCAGGACAAGACCGGGCTGTTCCAGGAAGCGGATAAAGGCACCATTTTTCTCGATGAGATCGGGGATATCGGATTGTCCATTCAGACCAAGCTGCTGCGGGTGATCCAGGAAAAAGAGATCAAACCCCTGGGGGACAACCGGGTCCGGCATGTGGATGTGCGCATCATTGCCTCCACCAACCAGGACCTTCAGTCAAAAATTGCGGCCAGAGAGTTCAGGGAAGATCTGTATTACCGGCTGTCGGTCATCACCATTGAGCTGCCGCCCCTGCGGGACCGCATCGAGGATATCCCGCTGCTGGCAGAGCACCTGGTGGCCAAGAACTGTAAAAAACTGAACAAACCGCTGAAAACCATTTCCGGCAGCGTCATGGACCGGCTGGTGACGCATCCCTGGAAAGGCAATGTCCGGGAACTGGAAAATGTGCTGGTACAGGGAATTCTTTACTCCCGGGATGAAGAAATTCGGGAAGCGGACATCCCCGTTTCAGGAACCGGAGCGGATGCCTGCCCGGAGAACCCCCTGGATGCCCATATCATGGATATGCCATACAAGCAGGCCAAGGAAGCCGTGCTCAACCGGTTCAATCATGAATATGTGGGGGCCAGGCTGTCGACTTCCAGCGGCAACATCACACAGGCGGCCCGTCAGTGCGGACTGGACCGCCAGGCCCTGCAGCAGGTAATGAAGCGGTTTGGTATTAATCCGGACGATTTCAGGTAATTTCCGTGGCCGCGCAATGGTATGTATGCGCTGCATAGATTTTATTGCACCAAGCCGATTTGATGCCGCCGGTTTTCAGGTGTTTCATGACCGGATTTTTTCTTCGAAATAGTTGTAAATCCGGTTGGTTGGGGAATGAAAAACCAAATCAAACCTGCTTGGCATCAAAATTGCTCAAATGGTGCTGCAATGTAAACTGTTTTTAGGTGGCAACTTTTTTATTGTTTTTTAACTAAAGGAGGGAAATTGATGAAGAACCGAACCAGGTTTTTTCTGGCAACCGCGCTGATGATTTTGTTCTCGTTTGTGGCTGTGGCCATGGCCCAGACAGGAGGCGGCCTGACCACACCGGACATGCCGGAAAAAATGAAAGTGGCTATTGAGGCCAGTCTCCAGGATCCGGAGATGGCGGCCAAAACCATGGAAGCGATCAACCCCGAAGACGCCCCCGGGTTCCTGGGCATTCCGGGTGCCCCGGATCCCAGTCTGATTCTGGGACTGTTGTGGGCCATCTGGGTGGGCTGGATCTTTTCCACGGTCGGGGCTTTTGGCGGGATCATGTCCGGGGTGGGACATATCACGATTTTCGGTCTGGCCGACTATGCCAAATCCTTTGGCAAAGGCAACCCGGTGAACAACCTGCTCACCGATTCCATCCGGGTATCCAACCAGTGGCTGGTGGGCCTGAGCGGCATGATCTCCTCGTTCAACTACTACCGCATGGGCCGGCTGGTGGCGCCTTTGGGCATCTGCCTGGCCATCGGGGGCGTGGGCGGTTCCTGGCTGGTGCCGGAACTGACGGCCGGTAAAATTTCTCTGAAAGACTACATCGGATTTTTCGGGCTGATTGTGTTTGTGCTGGGATTTTTCCTGATTTATGAAATGACACCCAAAGGGTCTGCCGGAAAAAAACAGGCCAAAGCCGCGGCCCAGGCCTTTGAAAAAGCAGCCAGAGAAAAATCCGATACCTCGGATCAGGGGGTCAAGATCATCGAAGGATCCTGGACGTTCATGTGGATCGCCTGCGGTCTGGTGGTGCTGTCCGCCCTGTGGATCAACCTGATTCCCGCAGCCAGGTGGATCGCCTACATCCTGGTGCTGATGGGCTGGGGCATGACCTTCTTGATCGGCAACATCCGGTTCACCTTTTATGGGCAGGAATTTTCTTTCAAAGCCTATGTCCCCATGATCGGTGGTATCGTGATCGCGGCCCTGGCCTCTTTTTTGGGGGTCGGCGGCGGATTTCTGTATGTGCCGTTCCTGACCTCCGTGGCCGGGCTGCCCATGTTCCTGGTGGCCGGCACCTCAGCTTTGTGCGTGCTGATAGGCATGATCGTTTCCATCTTTTCCTACATGGTGGGCAAGGGCGTGGTCATTGCCTGGGGGTTCATCGGTGTCGAGCTCATCGGGGTTTTCATCGGTTCAATGATCGGTCCCCGGACCTCCAAATTCATCCCGGAAAAAGTACTCAAGTGGATCTTCATCGTTCTTGCCTTTTACGTGGGTATCCGGTATACCTCCAAAGGATTTCTGGGCTTCAGCCTGCTGCCGCCGTTCTAGTGGCCGAAGATCCGTGTCTTTCTAAAAATTAGAAGATACACGGTATGGTTTCAACGGGTGTTCAGGGAACTGCGGAAATTCCGTCTCTGATCACCCGTTGGTTTTATTGTGACATGCCCGCAAGGCGGCAGGTAGGCGTGCTTGCCATCGACCTGACTGAACTGCTTTTTGAAGACACGATATGGATTCTATACAAGGCATACTGAATGTGATCGATCCGGTGCTGATCTATCCCTACCGGCTGTTTGAGAACCCCATGGCGGGCTGGTGGGTGGGCACTTTCTGCCTGGCGGCCTGGGCCGTGCTCATCGGGGAGATCACCATGGCCGTTGTCGGCCGGATCAACCGGTCTGCCGTGTCCACCAATCTGGATGACACCATGTACTACCACGAACAGTCCATGAAAGCCAAACAGGCCGGGGATGAAACAGCCTATAAAGGCATCAACAAACTGGCCAACGAAGCCTATGGGAAATCTTTTTTCCTGCTCATGGCCATGGGCATGGCGGCCCTGTGGCCGGCATTTTTTGCCGTGGCCTGGCTGGAAAAGCGGTTCGGAAGCAT
Organism: Desulfotignum sp.; assembly: GCA_034522435.1. GTDB lineage: Bacteria > Desulfobacterota > Desulfobacteria > Desulfobacterales > Desulfobacteraceae > Desulfotignum. Next base: position 180,562 of record JAXHLJ010000003.1, on the reverse strand, counting down.
CGGCTTTATCATGCCGGACTGGGCCGGCGGGATGGAACTGAGTTTCACCGCCCCCTTTATTCTGATCTACATTTTTTTACGCGTGGCCTGGGCCAAAGGGAAAAAAAGAATTCTGCCGCTTCTAAAGGGCTGAGCAGACCGCTTTGGCGTGATAAAAACCGGTCAGATCGTTTCTTCCCACAAATCCCATCTCCAGATCCATGTACCAGGCAGACACAAACGTGCTTTTGTCCACACTCCACAATCGTTTTTGTTCGGCATCGAACAGGGACGAAATGCAGTGATCCCGGCCTTTTTTCGGAGGTCTGGCCAGTGTGAGCAGTTCAGGCAGCGTGGGCAGACGCCAGTCTGAATATCCGCTGAATGCCTGGGCGTTCAACCGGGCCACATACGCTTTTGCCTGGTGCCAGGTGACGGGAAATGAGGTGCCGGACTGCTGCCAGATCAGGCGGGTGTGAGGATCCTGCACCAGATAGTTTCCCACCGGTGTCAATACATCCGGGGGATATTGAACCGGCCGATTTTTTTCATTGGTTGGTTCCTTTGAATTTTGACGGATCAGCCCCTGCGGCCAGCCGGTCGGCATACATCCGGGGAATGCCGGCGGCAATGATTTTTTCCTGGGTTTTTTCAAACGGATACGCCACTGCCCGGACGGTCAATTCCTGGGTGCCGGTATCGTACAGGACGAATTTGGCCCCGGCAGAACCGTCTCTGGGCTGACCCACGCTGCCGGCATTGATGATGTATTTTTGATCGGGCTCCAGGCAGTATCTGCCGGGGCCAGGGGTTTGCTTTTCAAGGCGGGTACCGTCCCAGGAAATGATTTCCAGTTCATGGGTATGCCCTGCAAAACAGATGGGCTCTTCCGATTGTGCCAGCTTCCGGATCAGCCTGTTTTCAGGTAGTTGAAACAGATACAGGAACGCGGAATCCGGGGGAACACCATGGACGAAACGCAATCCGGCAAGGATTATGTATCGGGGCAGCTGGTTTATCCAGGCCAGTGATGCATCAGACAATTGGGATTGAGCGATGGCCAATGCGTTTTGTGCCACAGGGTTGAACCAGGCCAGGTTGTTTTTGTTTTTGACCGCCATTTCATGGTTGCCCAGCACCGAAGCGATTTTCCGGGCCCTGATCAGTGCCACCACCGCCTCGGAGTCCGGGCCGTATCCGATATTGTCCCCTAAAGAGATCACCGTATCGATCCGGAAATGTTCGATGGCATCGAGCACGGCCTGAAACGCTTCCAGGTTTCCGTGAATGTCAGACAGGACGGCAATTTTCATAGTCAGTTCCCTTTTTGTTGACCCTTTTAAACAGTTTCAGTATATCAGAAAAAAAAAGCCGGCGCAGGATCTAACCTGTTTCTAACATAAAATTAAAATGAATCTAATGCGCGTCGGTTATAGTGACGATCTTGATTGAGGGAAACAAGTGGTCTGCAACAAGGTCGGTGAATATCGACCCGCAGTTTCAAAAATAAAGGGTAACATAAAGAAGCCTGTGATGGATTCAAAACATACGGATAAAACGGCCGCTCCCAAGCGTTCCCACCGGCTGGTTCCCAAAGAGAACCGGAACACGGTGGGGGAAAAGCAGGTGGAAAAGCACAAAATGCGGTGTGAACAGGTCAGTGTCTTTTATGACAACGGTGACACCAAAGCCATCAATTCGGTGTCACTGGATATCGGAGACAACGAGGTCATCGCCATGATCGGTCCGTCCGGATGCGGAAAATCCACGTTCATCCGGTGTCTCAACCGAATGAACGACACCATCGAAGGCTGCAGCGTGGAAGGCCGCATCTATCTGGACGGTAAAAACATCTATGACAGGGATGTGGATGTGGTGCCGCTGCGGGCCCGGGTAGGCATGGTGTTTCAAAAACCCAATCCGTTTCCCAAATCCATTTTTGACAATGTGGCTTACGCCCCCCGGATTCACGGGCTGGTGACCAACAAAAGCGAGACCGAAGAACTGGTGGAAAAATCGCTGGTCCGGGCCGGTCTTTGGAACGAGGTCAAGGACCGCCTGAATCAGCCCGGCACCGGCCTGTCCGGCGGGCAGCAGCAGCGGTTGTGCATTGCCAGAACCATTGCGGTGGATCCGGAGCTGATCCTCATGGATGAACCCTGCTCAGCCCTGGATCCCATTGCCACCGCCATTATCGAAGAACTCATCGAAGAGCTGCGGCAGGAATATGCCATTGCCATTGTGACCCATTCCATGCAGCAGGCCTCCCGGGTGTCCCAGCGCACCGCCTATTTTCACCTGGGAGATCTCATCGAAATCGGTCCCACGGAACAGATTTTTCTCAATCCGTTGCATCAGCTCACCCAGGATTACATCACCGGCCGGTTTGGTTAGTTCCGGATGGCGGGTGTCAGAATGTCTTTGACCGGATAACTGAAGTCTCGGAGATGTATGAGGTGGGCGGCAGAGAGACAGATCCTGTCCCGGCTTCGTGTCTACAGCCGGGATGCCAGCACGGCCGCACCGATTGCCCCGGTCTCCTGGCAATAGGGGGAGATGATCAGCGGCTGGTTCAGCCGTTTTTCAAGGGCTGCGATCATGCCGGGGTTTTTGGCTACCCCGCCGGTCATCATGACCGGGCCCTGAATGCGGATCTTTGCGGCCAGAATCGCCACCCGGGCCGCGGCGGCTTCGTGAATGCCCGCGATAATGTTTTCTCTTTTTTCCTGCCGGGCGATCATGGAAATCACTTCGGATTCGGCAAACACCGTGCAGATGCTGCTGATTTTTGAGGGGTTGCCCGCGGTCAGGCCCACCTCGCCCATCTGATCCAGGGCCACTTCCAGGGCATTGGCCATCACTTCCAGAAACCGTCCCGTGCCGGCCGCACATTTGTCGTTCATGGCAAAATTGTCCACCTGTCCCTGGTTATCCAAAGCAATGGCCTTGCTGTCCTGGCCCCCCACATCGATGATGCCGCGGATATCCGGCTCCAGAAAATAAGCCCCGGCCCCGTGACAGAGGATCTCGGTCATGGCTTTGTCGGCAAAATCGATGCTGGCACGGCCATACCCTGTGGAAACGACGGCCCTGACATCCGACCGGGACAGGCCGGCCTGGTGCAGCAGATCCTCGAATACCCGGGTCCCGGCCTTCAGGTGATGGTATCCCGTGGGCATCACCCGGGTGCCAGAAATGACCCCGTCTTTGATCAGGGCGGCCTTGGCCGTGTTGGAACCGATATCGATGCCGGCAAAGATCATGACCGGCCCGCCTTGTGTTTGACGATTTCCATGAACGCGTCGATCCTTGTCTCTATCTGGGATTCGGAAAAGCTTCTGGGATCCACCATGTCCGCCTCGATCATGAGCACGGGTATCCCGGTTTTTTCCCTGACGATCCGCATGATGTCCATCTGGCCGAAAGAATAGGGTTTGCAGGACCGGTTGGAGTGCATGACCAGACCGTTGACATCGTAAAACCGGATCATTTCCAGCACCTCTTGGGCCATCTGGTCCACCCCGATGTTCAGGTAGATCCGGGTATAGGCCTGGGCCATGGAATCCAGAAAATTGTTTTCGTCGATATATTTCAGCGCGCCGCACCAGGCTGACGTATAGGTGTCGGCCACCAGACAGGCCTGGTGGGCGGAAAACCGGTCAGACAGCCATTTGAGCCGGTGCCACACCGGCAGGTTGTCCCACAAAAGCCGGTAGGTTTCATCCGGCACCACGCTGATGCCGTCGCTGATCCGCTCTTCCAGTTCATGGATCAGTTCTTTGTAAAAATCCACGGCGGTCTGTGTTCCCCGCAGGGTCACGATCAGGGCCAGAAAGAAAAACGCGTCAAATGCCGACATGGGGGACGGCTTGTGGGCCGTGGTGTTGAGAACCTGCTGCCACAGGCGCTGCCCTTCGTAAGACAGCCTGCCCACGTGGTTCATTTTGTCGGGATCCAGTTTTTTTCCGGTCACCTGTTCAAGAAACGCGATGTACTCATGGACCTGGGTTTTGACATATGCCGCGATTTCAGGCGAATACCCGGTGTGGCAGACCGGGGTGTCAAAGATGAACAACGGCACCTGAAAAAATCTGGCCTGGATTTCGTACCATTTGAGGACCGTGCCGCAGATATTGTTGCAGCAGATGAGCATGTCCGGTTTCGGCAGTCCGCCGATGGGGCCGCCCTTGACCACGGCGCAGGCGATATCGGATCGGGCATAGGAACACAGATCCGGGCTGTATCCCATGTCTTCGGCTTTGGCGCACAGGTCTTCCCCCATTTTGGCGGACCCGATCATGGCGCCGTGATTTTCCGGATACACGGGAATGATATCCATGGCCACCAGGGGCTCCACCGGCCCGCCGGATGTGATCCAGGCCACCTGCCGGTGGTTCTGGGCCGCGCTTAAGGCCTCCAGGTAATAGGTGGTCATGAGATCCCGCATTTTTCTGGCAGCCTTGATTTTGGTGGGGTCAACAGGTTTGTCCGGCATGGGAAGTATCCTTGGGGTTACAGCATGTGAATAAAGGTTTCAATCCGGGTGGAGAACTGGCCCTGATTCAGGTGCCCGTCATCTATTTCCAGGACCATGCTTTTGATTTTTTTTGCATCCAGGGTTTCTTTGAGGTATGGATAATCAAAGGCATGGGGATCACAGAATTTGAGCATAACGAACAGCACGCCGTCGGCCCGGGTTTTGTCGACAAGGGAAACCAGATGGTCGGCCCGGGTGGTCAGGCCCGCATGTTTGGCCGGGCAGATCGCCCGTTGCCGGTACCGGTCGGCCAGGGCTGTCAAAGGAGGTTTGTCTTCGGCCACCAGCGTGTCGAACCATCGCTGGCCGTTACACAGATCATCGCCCACCACGGCCCCGCCCGCCGCTTCCACGCTATCGAACAGATCCGGGGTGTCACAGACGGACCCGGCCAGGACCACCCGCTTGACGGGCGTATCCGGCAGGGGCAGGTCCTGGAGAGATGCCGCCAGATCTGCCAGAAGGGCGGCGGCGTCATTCCTGTCCATGATCATGGTGCCTTTGACCAGGGCTGCCATGTCAGATCCCCGGATCTGTCCCGGATGCCGGGAATACACATCATGGATAAAGGCCAGATGGGTGCGGATCCGGTTGAACAGGGCAATGGATGCAGCCAGATCCGCATCCGTGATGGATATGCCCAGGGCCGTCTCCAGATCGGCTTTACACCGGGCCAGCACGGATTTTATATACGCGGCGCTGCCCGGGGTGTCGAGTTTGACAGGCAGCACCAGATCGGCAAAAAATGCATAGGTGCCGTTCATGCGCCAGATATCGCTGAGCCGCTGCATGGAATCACAGGTGTGGGGAAACACGGTGCCGTCCAGAAAATCCAGCCGGCCGGCCAGACTGTCCTCTAACATGCCCCGGACCAGGGAGCAGCAGTAGGATTGAAGATGATTTTCCGCCTGAACAATCCCGTGTCCGGAAGAAAACAGGCGCATGGGATGGCACCCGGCCGCATGGATGAGTTCTTCGGGTGCATAGGAGCACGGGTAACCGATGATTTTCCGGCCGGTCTGCCGGATGCGGGCCGCGGTGTCTGCAAGCCGGTCTGCGGCCTCATGAAAGCGCTCAATTTCCTTCATGCCCGGATATCTCCTGTATTCTTTTTGTTGGGCTCAAAAAAAGATGGATGACATTCCGGTGATCCGGGCCGGGATGTCACTGCCTGACGGGTGTTATATCGGACATCGATGGAGAAGTCAAAGCAGACGTGACATGAATCAATACATGTTCCGGGGGCAGCTGCTCCATCAGCGGCACGTCTCCGAGCCATCTGCGGTATTGCTGCCAGCGGGAAACTTCAAGCGCGCCTTTTGACGTCCTGTAAGATCCGTCTTCGGCCCGTTCCCGGAACTTCAGCCGCCCGGATTTTACCGCGGTATGATGGCTGTGAAACAAGTCAACCGGCCCGTCAATTTTCAGGTTGTATTCACGGGCATTCCTGGCAAAATGGGTTTTGTCGAACAGCACAAAGGCGCTGGCGGTCAGGCCGGCCAGATCTTCATACACGTCGCTCAAAAATGCCAGGGTCTGGTCCAGATCCGTGTCCGTGGAGGTGGGAAGCCCGAAAATCATCAGCCCCAGGTTGGAGATGCCCGCAGCAGCCGAGTCCTTGATCACGCGCTGGATATCAGTGACACAGGTGCCTTTGTTGATCAGGTCCAGCAGGCGCTGGGACCCGGATTCAATCCCCCATCCGATCCACTTGCATCCGGCGGCGGACCACAGGGCCAGGCGGCCCGGGGTACAGTCGGCCGTGGGTTTGCCCAGGATATGAAAAAAAATGGAAAGCCCCCTGGCCAGGATCTCTTCGCAGATGGCATCCATGTCTTTGGGCAGAATATATTCATCCGCTGAATAAAAATGCCGGACCCCCAGGGTTCGGCTGTATGCCTCCATCTCCGATACAAACGCATCCACCGGTTTCCGGCGGTAGCCGCCAAAGGAAAAATTGTGGGCGCAGAACCGGCATTTGCGCCAGGCGCATCCCCGGGAAAACAGCACCGGCAGCACCGGCACCGGGTTGAAATAGTCAGCCAGGGGCAGCTTTGAAAAATCCGGAGCCGGCACTTTTTTCAGGGAAATGGTTCTGGCGTCGGGGTTGGTGTGAATCGCTTCCCCCTGCCTGAAACTCAGTCCGGGAATATCCGGCCAGGCTGTATCGGCACACAGGGAAGCTGCCGCTTCTTCTCCCTCGCCGCAGACCACGGCATCGATCTCGGGCACCGCAGTCATCAGGTCCGGCACGGACAGGGCCGACATCATGGCCCCGCCCAGCACGATCCGGCACGAGCGGCCGCCGGTTCCTGAAACCGACTGCTTCAAAGCCCGTGCCAGGGCCGCGGCAAACGGCACCTGTTCCGGAAACAGCACGGAGATGCCCACCAGGTCCGGCGCCTCCGACAGAACGGCTCGGATCTGGATGTCCAGCAGTTCTTGAAGATCGGGTGCAGTTTTCCCTGAGGCCAGAAAGGTTTCCGCCTGGCGGCCGATCGAGGTGATCCGCTGTCTGAGCCGGTCCCAGATGGATTTGAAACACAGGGTCTGGCCGGGGTCTGTAAATGTGCCGAAATTCCCCCGGACAAAATTGATCAATGCCTCGCCTTCGAGATCTTGCTCTGCCGCCTGAATCCAGGCGGCAAGGTTCAGATCCATCAACCCGACCCAAGATCCGGGCACGGTTGATTCAATATAAGATGCCAGAGAGGCGATGCCTATGGGCACATAGGTGGCACTGGCCCGGGGCGGAAAAACGAGAACCACGCGCATCCGAAATCATCTCCTGTTACCCAATTGTATTGTTGACGCGTTCCTGATAAGAAAACGAAGCCTAATAGCACCTTTTCTCAGGAAATTCAACAGGCAAAAACAGGCTTTCAAATCAACCCGAAATATGGGAAGATACCCGCATAACTGGATGAAACAAGGATGATTTTGCCCCATGAGTGAACAGAAACTGCGGAAGCTGGTTGAAAAAAGAATTCCCGGATTGTTTTATATCATCGCTGTCTTTGCCATGATCGAGTTCGGTATCCTGGTGGCCTGTATGGTGACGGCATCCAATCACACCCGGGTCACCGTGTATGATGCCGGCCAGACCGTTGTATATGAAGACGTATACAATGCCGATGCCCTGGCTGAATTCAGGCGGGTGTCCGGCATCGAAAATTTCAAGGAAGAGGGATTCACCGTGGCCCGGGTTCTGGTTGAAAAACCGTTTCCCACCCGAACCTGGATCGCGTTGTCCATCTGTGTGCCGCTGCTGCTGATTCTGTTTATCGCGTTTGTGGTCCGGGTGTTTGAAGATGTGTTTCTCGCAAAGAAAAAAACACCGGATAAAAGTGATTCCGAGCACCGGGAATTTGATTTTGAGGAAACCCGGTTTGAAAAGTTGTTTTCAACCCTGGGCCGGTTGAACATCTATTCTCTGGGGGCCACGGTGATTGTCGCGGCGTTTCTTTACTGGATGGTGCCGGATCTGCTGGTAACCATCGGCAAAATCAGTTTCCAGACCCTGTCACAACTCAAATGGGTGTTGCTGGGCCTGGTCCTGATGGGCGGTATCTATGTGATTGTCAGGGCGGTGTTATCCCATAAAACAAAGATGGCCATCATTGAGAAACAGTCTGAAATTCAGAAAAACCGGGACCGGCTGGCCATCGAGGCCCGGCAGACCGCCCGGCTGCTGGCAGACCGGCCGGCCCCGGGAACACAAAGACCTGACCGGCCGTGAAATATGCCGGCAAAGCCTTGATGTCGGAGATTACCGTGCTGCCAGTGAACTCAATCATGCGGTCACGGGCCGCCGGCTGTCCAGACAAAGCTATTTCATCATGCCCAAAATCAGGGAGCTGGATTGTTTCATGAGAGGGGCTGGCCGACGGCTGGATATCAGGGAATTTCATCCGGAACTGGGGTTTCTGGCTTTAAACCGGTTTGTGCCGCTGATGTTTTCCAAAAAAACGGTGTCCGGCCAGAAGGAACGGCTGGAAATTCTGTCTGAATACGTTCCCTCATCCGCCGCCATCCTTGCCCGGGCAAACAAGCGATTTCTGCGAAACCAGGCCGGGGAGGACGATATCCTGGATGCCTTGTGCGGGGCCGTCACCGCCATGTTCAAAGATCAACTCGTTTCTCTCCCGGCCGCGCCGGAAACCGATCCCCTTGGCCTGCCCATGCAGATTGTGTATGCCGATCCTGAAAAATTCGTTTCATCATCGACATAAGCACTGATATTCCAGGCCTGTCCATGGATATGAATGATCAAATGGCATGGAAGTTGCTTTTATGAAGTCTGTGAAGTTTGAAAAGTTTGTATAGTCAGACCGGCGGACCGGACAAGGATTCTAAATCATATCAACAGGAGGAGACAGATGAAATCATTGATTCTATATTCCAGCCAGTCGGGAAATACCGAAAAACTGGCCAGGGCCGTGTATGACAGTCTGGAAGGGGAAAAAGAACTCTGCGCCATTGATCAGGCCCCGTCCCATGATTTGGAGTATGATCTGGTGGCGGTGGGTTTCTGGCTCAAGAAAGGAAAACCCGATCCCACGACCGAAGCGTTTCTCAAAGCGTGCAAAATGAATGCAAACGTGTTCTTTTTTGCGACCCATGGGGCGGCCAAAGGATCTGATCATGCCAAGGCGGCCATGGCGTATGCCGCCAGCCTGTTGAACGGGGCTGAGGTTGTCGGTACCTATTCCTGCCAGGGCGAGGTCAACCCCAAGGTGCTGGAAAAGGCGAAACAGAAAGACGCGCCCCCGCCATGGCTCCAGGAGTCAGACGATGCCGTGGGCCATCCGGATGATACCGACATTTCCGAGTTGAAAGCCGCCCTGAAAAAAGCGCTGTGATGCTTCCTCGATCCGGGCCAGGTAAAGGCTGCGTGCCCTTGATGTGATGTATGGAACACGGTTGCAAGGGTGGCGTTACTCATAACGCCACCTGCCCTGCTCAAACAGATCGGTTTTTTTCCAGTTGCTCTTCGATGAACCGCCGCACACGCTCCTTTGGCTGAAAAATGCCGTAATGCCCCTCACACAGAATATCCGCCTCCAGCTTCAGGAGCCGTTCCATGGATCTGCGGTAATCAGCCAGGTCGGACAGAAAATCGTCACTGAAAGGTCCGTGAAGATCCTGGCCGAACAGCAACTTTTTGCCGGCGGATTCCACCATCACGGCAATGGATCCAGGTGTATGCCCGGGGATTTGCAGGCAGTGAAACGTCACCCCCCCAAGGGTGAGCACCGTGTCAGCATCAAATGTTTCATACAGAGAGACCGGTTCGTATGTAATGCCATACCAGCCGGCGGCAGTGCGCCCGTCATGGCCGGGTTCTTCAATGGGGGCTGCATCCAGAGCATGGGCATAGAACCGGATTCCCGGCAAATTCCTTGCCAGCCCGGCACAGGCAGCCGTATGATCGATGTGGCAGTGGGTCAGGATACAGTGCCGGATATCTTCAAATCCCCGGCCGTTGAGATCAATCCCTTTGATCATGTCCAGGTCCATGCCGGCATCGATCAGCACCAGCCCGGCATCGCTTTCGGTATCCACCAGATAGACGGCACAGCCGCTGTCGCCCAAATGCCAGATATTTTCAGCGATCTGTTGCATTTTTTCCTCCTTTGATGCCCCGTTTCCGGGGCGGCTACTGATCCACTCCCACCCGGGTTCCGATGGCAGGGTCATACAGGTTCATGGATTCGGTCCGGGTCCGCCGGGCCGTTCCCCGGACAAATCCGATATACCGCCCCTGATCCAGATCCAGTGCCTGTGCATCAGACGGGAAAATGCTTTTTCCGGCCATCTCCAGGGCGGTTTCAAAATCCCGCCAAAGCCGCCAGCCATCGGGCAGGATCTCCATCCGGACATCGGTGACGCTGCTGTCTTCGGCCCAAAGCTCCTGCCACCAGTCAGCGGTTTTGAAGCTGCGGCATCCATCTTCCCAGAACACCTTGCCGTTGGCCTGGGGCCGGATCAGATGATCAGGGATGACACCCCCCATCTCCTGCATCAGTGCCGGCATCACCACCCCCAGCATCCCGCCGGGCGCAAGAAACCGGCTCAGGTATCCCAGGTACAGCACATCCGTGCCAAAATATTGATACGCATCAATGGACACCACAGCATCGAAAAACCCAGCCGGAAAGGGCAGTGCATGGGCCTCCGACCGAAGGGGAAATACCTTGCCGGCAACGCCGGCTCTGACGGCACGCTGCCAGTTATGGTCCGGGGTGATCCACAGGTCCGTGGCCCACACCTGTACGTCAAATTCCTTTGCCAGAAAAATACTGGTCATGGCCCGGCCGCACCCCAGATCCAGAACCCGCATGCCCGGTTCCAGGGGCAGGGCCTTACACAGCCATTCCGCCAGCCACACTGCATTGGGACCCATCTGGTTGTCCAGCATCCAGTCCGTGTCGTACCGGCTGGACCGGGGAAATTGTTTTTTGGTCAGCAGTTGATCCATATCTTTTTGATCCATTATCTATCTCATCCTTAGTTTGTCTGTGTCATTGAGTTCTTTGGTTACAATGGCAACCAAACCGATTTTCTTAAAGGCCTGGCTCAAACCGATCTCGCCGGAAACTGCGAAGGGTTTAAAACACAACGATTTTCAAGGTACCCCTGGAAGAAAAAAATGCGGGGTGTTTCCCTTGAATTCGAGTATTTTTTTCTGCCTATCATGCCTGAGCAGTTCCCGCAATGCATGATCCATCAGGGCTTTTTGGGTGGTAATGCCGGTGGCTTTCCTACAGTCGGCAATCAATTTTTCGTCCAGTATGACATTGGTTCGATTCATCACAGCTTCCCCCTTGATCATAATTTGTACACATATTATCATGATTTTTGTGTGTTGCAAGTCGGAACAATAGCACTGGTATCAATCAATAGCCCGCGGTTATCGGCGTCAAACAACAGTCATTCCGATGAGTTGCTTGCAATCTGACTTTCTAGTGAGCAATCCTTGTCAAACAGTGGATAACCCGTTAAGATCTGTGTTCAAACAAAAACCGTAAAAAGGAGGATCTCATGGCGGTATATCTGGTGCAGCACGGAAAAAGTCTGCCAAAGGAGAAGGACCCGGCCAAAGGGTTGTCTGACACCGGCCGGCAGGAAACCCTGAAAATTGCCGATGTGGCACTGATGTACCAGGTGCCGGTATCCACCATCGGGCACAGCGGCAAGGCCCGGGCCGAACAGACGGCACGGATCTTCAGGGATATTTTAAAGGTGGATCCGCTCCTGGAGAAACTGGACGGCATCGGTCCGATAGACGATGTCGCGGATCTGGGGAACCGGATCGATCCGGAATCCAACAGGATGATCGTGGGGCATCTGCCCTATATGGAGCGGCTGGTCTCCTTTCTGACGGCCGGGAACCCGGACCTGCACGTGATCCGGTTTCAGAATTCAGGCATTGTGTGCCTGGACCGGGATGAGAATGGCTGGTACATCAAGTGGACGTTGAATCCGCACATCGGGTGATGGTTTGTCCCGGGAAGCGGTGGAAAATGCAAAACCAATGAAAATGTAACGGCTTGCAAATAGTTGAATGATATATCTTAACGGATATGAAACGATTATCTTGCTTGCCTTTTTATATTCTGTGCGTGGTGTCAGTCTGTTACGGCTTGTTGAATGTCCGGGCTGCTCCGGCCGGATCATCCCAGCCCCATGAAATACACACCTACATCGAGCAGACCGGGACAGCGGTCAAACAAGTCACATGGACCCTGGAAAAAGAGGACACATTCTCGTTGACCTATCTGTCACCGCAGGAAAGGCATGTCACAATCACCGACCTGGATTATGATACCCGCCGCTGGCATGTGACGCAAAAAAACGGGCCGTCCGATTTCACGGCGGTACGAACCGGAAACGCCATCACCGTTTCCGGGCGGTTTCGGGGAAATCCTGTGAACAAGACGCTGGAGATTGACGGTATTGACTGGTACCAGGCATCTTCCCTGTCTTTGCGCGGGCTGGTGACATCGGCGGACCGGGAAAAAGTGTTCTGGACCATACGCTCCGATACTCTGACGGCCCATAAACTCAAAGCGGTCAAGCAGGGTCTGGAAACGGTCGAGGTGAACGGGGCCATGAAAGAAGCCGTCAGAATCGAGCTGTCCCTGACAGGGCTGTTGTCACCTTTCTGGAAAAGCGATTACTGGTTCTCGGTTCCGGAAGGGATTTTTTTGAAATTCCAGGGGCCCAGCGGCCCGCCCGGATCCCCTGTGACCACCGTCACCCAGGTACAGTGACCGGAAAGATGTGCTTGACCAGGACGTTTCGTGACGGTGGGTTTTCCTTTATCCATCCGGAAAAAATGAACGGGGTCCTGCTGGAACTCATCGATGACAAAGGGGCTGAATTCAAAAAATAGCTCCCGGCTGTTTGATGTCGGAACCGGTCTGCTCAAACCAGCGGGTCCATTCCAGCTGCTCTTCCCGGATAGATTCATCTGAAAAGATCCGGTCGTATTCCTTTATTATATACTATTAAAATACTACTGATGAATATTTCTGATGTCAAGAAAGATTGTCTTTTCAGAGTTCCGGCCTTGTATGGAAACGTCGTATGCGATTTGCCGGTCAAAGTCAAGCCTGTGACGGATTTGTTTGGGATATTTTTCAGCAATATGATATGATTCTCAGGTTATTTGCGAACCGGTATCATGATACTGAAAAACGGAGAAGGACTTGAGCATAAAAAGAAAAATAGGACTGGCCGTGGCCGGGATTCTGGTCTGCATCGCTGTTCTGATTGCCGGCCTTTACGGATACAGCCGCACCAGTCATGCCCGGAATCTGGTGGTAAATCAGATCAATGGTATGATTCCCGGCACGATATCGGCCGGAAAGATCCGGGTGCTGGCCGGCGGCGCAGTGATACGGCTGGAAGATATACAGCTTTTGGACACAACGGGCAATTCCTGCCTGACTTTTGATTATCTGGATCTTCAGATCCGTTGGGGTGCTTTGTTTGACAAGATTCTGGAGGTCCGTCATTTTCAGATCGATGGCCTGCACCTGGACCTGACAGCAGCGGCAGACGGCAGCATAAACCTTGTGGATGCGCTGGTGGCCGGGGATGACATACCGGATGAACCTCCGGAGAAGGACACGCCCGGGGCAGGCCTGCCATTGAATGTGAAAATTAAAACAGCACAGATCACCCGCGGCACAGTGTCATTTTCAGATCCTGAGAACACGGTTGCAATTGGATCTCTGGATGTGACGGTGGCGGATGTGGACTTGCAGCAGATATCCGGGGCTGTGGCCGTCAAGGTGGAAGATATGGTGTTTTCCAGTGCCCAAAATACCGTTGAAGCCCAATCCTTGAGCCTTTCCGCGTCAGTGAAGGAAAAAACATCCGGCAGTTTCCAGATGGATCTGAACTCAGGGATCGGCGTGTTGACGGCATCCGGCTCTGTTCAGGATATGCTGAATCATCCGCAGATCGATCTGACCGCTGACCTGACCACCGACCTGGCGGCGGTCTCTCAGATATCTTCGGACATCCCGGATCTGGGCGGCACCATTCATCTGAACCTGTCCGGCCGGGGACCTGTCAACGATCCGGCAGTGCAGCTCCGGATCACAGGCCGGCACCTGGCCATGGTACCCGATATTCAGGACGGCAGCCTGGACGTTTCTGCGGATCTGGCAGAACGGATCCTGACGCTTGAACCGGGGCAGGCGGAACTGTTGGGAATCAGCACCACATTTTCCGGATCCGTTGATCTGTCCCAGGTGTTTCCGGAGGGATTCCTGCAGTCGGACCGGGATGTTGAACAGCTGGCTTATATCCTGTCGTTCAATCAGACCGGCGGGGACCTCGAACAGCTGGCACCATGGATTCCCGGGTTTTCAGGGCAATTCACTTCCCGGGGCCGGGTTCAGGGCCGGGGTGTTTCCGTGGAGACCCTGTCCGCCGGGTACGAACTGGCCGCCGTTTTCAAGGGGTTCAAACAGGATCAGGCAGACATCGACCCCCTGGATCTGAATGTTCAGGTGTCCGGAGATATTGACACCCGGCTGCTGACCCTGGATCAACTGACCGTGGATACCCGTCCGGCACAGGTGCGGGGCTCAGGAAACTATCATCTGACCGATCAGATGCTGGACCTGGATCTCACCGTGTCTTCCGATGATCTGGATGCCGCCACCCGGGCGTTTGGGCTGTTACCGGCCCGGGGGCAAGTGGATGCGGCGGTTCAGGCGCAGGGACCTGTAAGCGGTCCGGAGATTACCGCCACTGTGAAAGGACGTGATCTGGGCGCTGCCGGTATTGTTCTGGATCGCCTGGATGTCAGGGCGAATCTGGATCGGAAAGGGCATGCCACGCTGACAGATTTCACCGTCCAGGGGCCGGGCCTTGACCTGACGGCCTCCGGGGCGGCCGATCTGTTTGATACTGGTTTCGCTTTGAAAAAACAGATTCAGACATCATTGAATACCAAGGGAAAGATCCGGCCTGAAACGGTGCTGGCCCATGCGGATTTAGGCGTGGATCCCCGGTTTTTGGACAGTGAGATCGCGTTTGATCTTAAAAGCCGTGTCACTTATGACATGGGAGCGTCTCTGGCCGTTGCGGACATCGCTGATATCACCATTCCACAGCAGAACATGAACGCCCGGATCAATCTGAACGACACACAGGTTTCTTTGTTTCTGGAAAACCTGGTGAACATTACCGGCGCGCTGGATATGGATAAATCCACATATACACTTGATATCGATTTTTCTGACAAGGATTTCAACCCGCTGCTGTCGGCCGTGGGGATTACCGGTATCAGCGGTGCGATACAAGGCTGGGTCCGGTCCGCCGGCACCCTGCCGGGGGAGCTGACCACCCCGATCAAAAAGCACCTGTCAGAAGCCAACGGGAGCGTAACCATTGAAGCGGATGTCTCCGGTACGGTCCACAACCCGGATTTCAATGCGGTTGTGGATCTGGCGGATCTGACCTGGCACCCGGAAGATATCCCGGTAACGATCACCGGTCTGAACGGGCGCATGACCCTGTCTCCGGACCGGATGACGATTCATGAGCTGACCACTCGAATCAATCAGGGCCGCGTGACTCTAAACGGAGAGGCGGCTGTTGGATCTGGCGGCGGCAGCTCAACGGGTTTTGGAAAAAATATGGAAACCATCACTGCGGCGTTGAATCTTTCAGCCGAAGATATCACTTTTCAGGTCGGGGACGGCGACACGGAAACCGTGTGGGTAAAGTCTCTGGAATCGTCTCTTGATCTGTTTCTGGATATTTCACAGAGAAAAGAAACAGGACCGTCAGGCGCATCTGTTACCGGTCTCGGCGGCACGATTCCGGTAAAAGCGGTTCAGGCGGTACTAAAATTGAATCAATCGGATCAAAGCGGACTGGATCTGTCTGTGATCCTGGATCAGACCATCGACCTGAAAGCAGCATTTAATCCGGAAACCTCGCAGTTTGATGTCAACACCACCTTTACCGCCACCCCGCTTGCCCCGTTTTTTGACACTGCCGGCCTTTTTGGTGTGTCCGGACAGATGGACGGACAGATTGAATCCAGCGGGCGGATCAACATGACCCTGCCGCCCCAGATCACCGAGCAGCTGAAACCCGCAGCCGGCACCATCAAGGTTTCGGCGGATGCGGCCGGAACTTTTTTCGATCCAAAGGTGGATGCCGGGATCGTTCTGGAAGGGTTGCGTTATCCGGTTCCGGAAGCCGGACTGGTGGTGTCGAACCTCAACGGAACCGTGAATTTGTCCAATGATCGGCTGAAAATAGCGTCTCTGACAGCGGATCTGGGTCAGGGAACCCTGGATGTTTCCGGTGACCTGGAACTGAAAAATTTCATGCCGGTGTCCGGTCAGGCCAGATTGCTGACCCGCAATGTCACCGTATCTGTGGAAGATACCCTGGAAGCGGCATTCAACACAGACCTGACCTTTTCCGGCTCCCGGGAAAAATTCGGGTTGACCGGAAACGTGGAGATGATTCACGGGGAATTTTACCGGGATTTCGAGTTTGATCTGGCCGATGCCCTGGAAAGCCGGAAAATGGGCCGTACCGGACCGGTTGACACCTCTTCTGAACCCGGCGATCCTTCCTTTTTTGAAAACACGGCCCTGGACATTGCCGTGAATTACAAAGCCCCATTCATACTGGACAACAACCTGGCCTTTATCATGGTGGAGCCGGATTTGAAAATCACCGGCACGATCAGTCAACCGGTGATCACCGGGCGTGCCAATATTGTGGAAGGGACCGTGGTCTATCAGAAACGTCAGTTTGACATTGAAAAAGGGGTCATCGATTTTGTGGATCCGTTCAGGATCGATCCGAAAATCACCCTTCAGGCGAACACCGCCATCCGGAAATGGGTCATATATATGGATGTCAGCGGGAAAACCGACAATCTCAGGTTCAAACTGTATTCCCATCCGGCGGAAACCCATGAAGATATTCTGTCTCTGCTGATTATCGGTAAAACCACAAAGGAACTGGGCGGGGGCGGCGGTTCCTATACCGGAATCCTCGCGGACAAGGCATCGGAAATGATCAGTAAGGAAGTGGCCTCATCCACACCGCTGGATTCGTTTGCGCTCGGATATGATGAATCCGGAGATCAGGGCGGCAGTGTCAGCGTCACCATGGGCAAAAAGTTGTCGGAGCGGCTGGAGGTGATCTATTCCATGGATACCCAGGACCAGGAGACCGTTCATACCAATGCGGCGGAATATAAAATGCTGGAAAATGTCATTCTCAGGGCATTCAACGATTCAAAGGGTGATTTCGGTACTGAGATCACCCTGAAACTGGAGTTTAGATAGATTTGAAGACATCAGAGGCGATCATGAACAGGACAGGACAACGGGGGATGACGTTGTGCCGGATGATGATGGTTTTATGGCTGATTCCGGTGATGACCGGGACGATCATGTGGTTCACAACAACCCATGCCCGGGCGGAACAGCCGGTGATTGAAAGCATTGATGTGGATATTCAGGGCGGCACCCCGGACCGGCAGGCGAAATTGCGTGCCATGGCTGACCGGATGATTCAGTTCCAGCCGGGTGACCGGCTCGATGCTCAGGCACTTTTTACCACAATCTCGCTTCTCAGAAAGTCCGGACGGTTCAGTGCCATCGATATTCCTGATCCGGATCTGGACGCGAAATTTATCACCCTGACGTTCCGGCTGACGCCGGTGGTGCTTGTGAAACGCATCAAGGTGAACGGGGCGTTCCCCGTGTTTTCCCAGACCATTGTCAGGGCCACGGATTACCGGGTCGGCGGCCCGTTTTTTCCGGATCAGGTGGAAAAAAACAGCCAGGCCGTGCAATCGGTGATGATGGAAAAAGGGTATGTGGATGCACAGGTGAATATTCGCACGGAACCGGCAAAAGGTCTGGAAAAAAATGTGTTTATCGAGGTGGAAAAAAATGTGCCGCTTCGAATCGTTGACATCGAGATTAACGGTAACCGCGCCTTTTCGGATACCCGGTTGAAAATGCGCATGAAATCCTATCAGATGCCCCTGTTTTTCTGGAGCCGGGGAGAAAAAACCGATTCGTCCGTAGTGGCGGCCGATGTGAAGGAACTGCTGTCCTTTTACCGGAAAAAAGGATTTGCCGAAGCAGCGGTTGATTTTGATCTGCAGACGGACACGGCAAAGAAAATCAGCCGATTGAAGATCCATATCGATGAAGGGCCGAAATACCGTGTGTCGTTTTCCGGAAACAAAGAATTCCGCGATTGGACCCTGAAAAAGGATCTGACGATCTGGACAAAGGGAAACCGCAATGATTTCGGGCTCAGGCGCAGCGTGAAAAATATCAGGGACCGGTATGAGAAAGCGGGATACAAAGAGTGTGAAGTGGATTTCACGGCGGAAATCCGTTCAGAGGGGCGGACACCGGTGAAAGACATCCAGATTCGAATTCAGGAAAATACCCGGTATCTGGTGGAGACCGCCACGATCAAAGGGGTGAACACACTGGATGAAAAAAAGATCGCATCACAGCTCAATACCCGGGGAAAAGGCTTGTTTTATGACGGTCCTTATATCGAGAACATGCCTGAGTCGGACCGCCGGACCCTGGAAAATATTTATACGGGGCAGGGATTTGAAGATACGCAGGTATCGGCGGAGGTGACATGGAAAGCGCCGGATGAGAAAAACAGGCAGAAGGCCGATGTGGTGTTTGAAGTAGAGGAAGGATACCGGAAACAGGTCACAGGGGTTATGGTCGAAGGGATTCCGGACGGCATCGAACCCGAGGCGCTCCACCAGGTGATTGAAACCCGGGAAAACCAATATTTTCTACCCTCACAGGTGGGAGACGACCGGACTGCGATCCTCTCTTTTCTCGGGGACCAGGGCTATATCTACGCGGAAGTCAGCACCCGGATCGAACCGGACGGCCGGGACTGCAACGTGATTTACCGGATCGCCCCCGGCCGGAGAGCCGTGGTGGGCGGCGTATGGGTATTCGGTAACTTCGATACCAGAGACGATGTCATCCTCCGGCATAATACCCTGGAAAAAGACGCGCCTGTATCTTTGAACGCATTTTTAAATCTTCAAAACGATATCAGGGATCTCCAGTGCCTGGAACGGGCGAAATTCAGTGCCGTCGGCATTCAGGAAAAACTGGACACGGTGTTTTTTACGGCAGAAGTGGAAGAGAAAAATCCCTGGTTCCTGGAAACCAGCATCGGGTATGATACGGCCAAAGATGCCTATCTTGCCTTATCCGCCGGGAACCGGAACTGGCTGGGAACCAACCGGAAACTGTATCTGGATACCGAAGTGTCAGGTATCGGATATGACGCGGTACTGGGGGTTACGGATTATGATTTTCTCGGCCAACGGGTGTACACGGATGTCAACATATATGCGTCTGAGGAAGAGCTTAAAAATCAGAATTTCGGTACTAGTAAATATGGATCCTCCCTGATGTTTGAAAAGCAGCTGACCCGGAACCTGATGCTGGGCACCAGTTTCGGCCTGGAATCCAGAGAACAGTATCCCACTGGAAGAGATACCGCCATCGATCCCGATATTTATGCGGCCCGCGGCATTCTTTCCGCCACCCCGTTTGTGAGCTGGTCGTCGGTGGATTCCTATGCCCGGCCAACCAGCGGCGTTTATCTCAATGCGTCCGCCGGGTATACCCGGGATATTTTCGAAGATCTGGACAACTTCATGAAATACCAGGTGAAAGCCAAATATTATACGCAGCCTTTTTCCAGGCTGGTTCTGGCCTTTCAAGCCATGTACGGTACACTGCAGAATTTTTCTTCTGACGCGCTGCTGCCCGACGATCAGCTGTTCTATCTGGGGGGGATTTCAGATGTCCGCGGATTTGATGAAAATGAACTGCTGGTGGATGATTTCGGAGATCCTCAGGGAGGTAAAACCCGGATGGCCGGTTCCATCGAGGCCCGGATCGATCTGGGCGGGAATCTGGAGCTGCCGGTTTTCGTGGATGCCGGTACCCTGCGGGACGCTTCGAGAGGGGGGCGGAACGAAGGATTCAAATATACCATCGGGTCCGGGTTGCGGTACATGACCCCGGTGGGGCCGGTCGGGCTGCTGTACGGGTACCGGCTGAATCCGGAAACCGGAGAGGATTCCGGCCGGGTGCATTTTTCGATTGGATACACGTTCTAAAGAGAAGAAGGCCGGCATATCCGGTAACGGATTGCCGGCCTTTTCTTGTGAATCGGGAGCGTCAGGGGGTCAGTACATGAGGTTGGGCAGATACATGATGATCTGTGGGAAAATGATCAGGATCAGTACACCCACGATCACGGCGATGAGAAAGGGGAAAATGCCTTTGAAGATTTTTTCCAGAGGAACCCCTTCATCCAGGACATTTTTTGCCACCCCGTAGACCACATACACATTAATGCCCACCGGCGGGGTGATCACCCCCATTTCCGTGACCATCACGATGATGATCCCGAACCAGATGGGATCATATCCCAGCTCCATGACCACGGGAAAGAAGATCGGCACGGTCAAAGTG
This sequence comes from Desulfotignum sp., assembly GCA_034522435.1. GTDB lineage: Bacteria > Desulfobacterota > Desulfobacteria > Desulfobacterales > Desulfobacteraceae > Desulfotignum. Next base: position 160,000 of record JAXHLJ010000003.1, on the reverse strand, counting down.
ACAAACGCCAGGGCATCCATGAAGCAGCCGCCGAAAAAATAAATGAGAAGGATCACACCCAGGACGAGCACGGGGGAGATTTCCAGGCCGGATACCCAGCCGGCGATCTCAAAAGGGATCCGGGTGACGGCCAGAAATTTGCCGAAAATCACGGCACCGGCAATGAGCATGAGCACCATGCAGGAGGTCCGAAGGGTCTCCATCAGGGATTTGACAAAGCCCGCCCAGGAGATCTGGCGCCGGACCACCCCGATGAGAAGCACACCAAATGCCCCGATGGCGGCCGCTTCCGTGGGCGTGAACAGCCCGATGAAAATACCGCCGATGACCAGGACAAAAACAATCAGGGTTTCGGTCAGTCCCAGCAGGGCTTTCATTTTTTGAGGCCAGGAAAAGCGTTCTCCTCTGGGTCCCTGGTCCGGTGAGATGCGGCACCGGATATAGATGCAGAGGATGAACAGCAGGGTCACCAGCAGGGCCGGAAAGATACCGGCCACAAACAGAGCCCCGATGGATTGTTCCGTGAGAATGCCGTAAATGATGAGCACCACGGACGGCGGCATGATCATGCCGATACCGCCGCCGGATGCCACGGATCCGGTCGCCAGTTCATCATCATAGTTATAGCGTTTCATTTCCGGCAGCCCCACGGTGGCCATGGTGGCGGCCGTGGCCGGACTGGAGCCGCACACGGCACCGAATGCCGTACACGCGGAAACCGTTGCCATGGCGAGCCCTCCCCGGATGCTGCCTAAGAATTTATATCCCGCGTCATACAATCGTTTGCTGATGCCGGAGTTGAACCCCAGCTGCCCCATGAGAATGAACAGCGGAATGGTGGTCAGGTCATAGGAATCAAAGACTTCATAAATGTTTCTGGACAACAGGACCAGGCCGGCGTCCGTGCTGATCATGACGGAGAACCCCACGAATCCCACGGTGGCCATGACAAATGCCACAGGCATCCGTGTCAGAAACATCAGGATCATGATCAGGATACCGAGAATGCCAATCAATGTCGGGCTCATTTCTCACCCAACTTTCTTAATTTCAGGATGTCTTGAAAAAGCATCTCCACAATGGTCACAGTAAAAACAAGCAGAGCGAAAGACAGCAGGTAAACAATATAATAGATGGGAAATTCCAGATTCATGGACACCTCACCCGTATGAGAGATGTCTTTTGCATACAGAAACATCTGCCAGGTGATCAGAACAAACAGGATCAGTGTCAGGGTCCGGGTAAAGATATCGATCCAGATCTGGGTCTTTTCCGACAGCAGCCGGACCAGGATTTCCACCCCTACATGGCCATCCATTTTGTAAGTATAGGGCAGGGCGGCAGCCACGACAATGGTTGCCAGGAATCCCACCAGCTCGACGGAACCGAAAATCGGCATTTTGAAAAATCGACCGATGACATCCACCACCGTCAGCATCATCATGGTGGTGAGGGCGACGGCACCGATCACTTTCAGCAGATCGGAAAATTTGTGCAACGCCCGTGAAATAACATGCATAATTCATCCTGTTGATAAGGTAATTGGTTTTACTGTCAGGGTTGTCAGGCCCCGGCAGACAGCCCGGCGGAATACCATCCGGCCGGGCTGTCAGTCAGACTGCCGGATATTTCCGAGACCGGCACGCTTGTTATAAATTGGCTTTGATATAATCCACAATGGCCTGTCCATCAATTCCTTTTTCAGAGGCGCTTTTGATGTAGTCATCAATTACGCTGGCTGCCTTGTCTGCCCAGATTATTGACTGTTCATCCGACTGGGGAATGACTTTGCCGCCTTTTTCCAGGAAAAATGCCATCCCTTCTTGGTCAGATTCATCCCACGCCTGGCCGTGTTTCAATGCGAATTCCGCGTTGATTTCCCGAATGATCTTCTGCTGTTCCGGGGTCAGGCTGTTCCATTTATCCTTGTTCATGAATACGGCAAAGGTGGTGGTATAGGCGGTGGAAAAATTCTGTGTCATGTAAGACACCACTTCCCCGACTTTCCAGCCCTTATTGGTTTCCACAGGGTGGAATGATCCATCCACCACGCCTTTTTGCAGCATCTGATAGGTTTCTCCCATGGATTTTCCCACAGGTGAGCCGCCCAGAGCCGCCACTACTTTGCCGCTGGTGCCGGTTCCTCTGATTTTCAATCCCTTGAATTCATCCAGGGTTCTCACTTCCTTGTCCCGGGTATGGAGCAGTCCGGGTCCGTGGGCGTGGAGGAACATCAGTTCCGTGTCTTTGAACTCTTCAGGGTCAAATTCTTCCAGAACCCCGTTGGCCACATTGGTGGCCTGGACACCGGAGGTGTATCCCATGGGCAGGTCAATGGCTGCGGCAATCGGAAAACGGCCTCTGGAATAAGCCAGAACCGTCATCCCGATATCGGCGATTCCCTGGACTACTCCGTCATAGGTCTGGGGGGCTTTGGTCAGGGTGCCGGCCGGAAAATAGTTGATGGTGATCTCACCGTTGGTACGGGCTTCGACTTCTTTGATCCATGCTTCAGCCAGTTGGCTCTGGATGTGGGTAGGGGAAAGAAATTGGAATAGGTGAGTTGCGTTTTGGCCGATGCGGTCAGGGTAAATAATGTGCAAAAACAAAAAACAAGTAACGCCGGGATTGTAAACCTTTTCATCTTGTGGACCTCCTGAAAAAATTGGGTTCTGAAAAAGGAAAAACGATAATATTAATAAACGGGAACCAGTCACCTCCTTTCGTTCTGTTTTTGGAGAATTAGTGTTACAATGTAACTATATTTAAGCGGTATACTCACACTATATTTAAAGATGTGAAACACTGTCAAGAAAAAAATATGTTTTAAAATAGAAAACCGCCGAATAATTGGTTGATTAATCAACTATCAATAATTCGCAATGCCTGTCTGCCCGGCCCGCCGGATTGTTGTCGTTTTTCTTTCAACCCCGGTTTTAAGGGGATAAAATACTTGACATAGCTGTATTGTATCTATAAAGTATCTAATACATAGCTAAGGGCATGGTATGCAGGGAAAAGAGAGGTATCAGGACCGATTTGACTTTGATCCGGCAACATATAATGGGTACCGATTTTTCCTTGACAGGTAGTTACAATGTGGCGTAATCATGGTCACATTGTATATTATTGGTTGCCTTTAAAAAGGCAGAAGTCAAGTAATGGATTCAAAATGAAATGTATGTCAGGCATTTAAGGTGACAAGGGATTTCAGGTAAAAGATAACAAGGGGATGAACATGAGGTACGCAGAAACAGGGTTTAATTTAGAGGTTGATCTTACCCGGGGAAACATTGAGAAAGTGGCGACCGACCCCGGGGATACAGCGCTGTATCTGGGAGGGCTGGGAACGAATGCCAAAATCTTATGGGACCGGGTGGGGCCGGAAGTGACACCTTTTTCCCCGGAAAACCTGTTGATTTTCAGTGCCGGCCTGCTCTGCGGCACGCCGGCTACCGGCTGCAACCGGACCATTCTGACCACCATTTCCCCCCAGACCGAACTGATGGCGTTTTCCATGATGGGCGGATTCTGGGCACCGGAGCTCAAATATGCCGGGTATGACAAGGTGATCCTGCGGGGTAAATCGGAAAAACTGGTGTACCTGTGGATTCACAATGATACCGTTGAGATCCGGGATGCGTCCCATCTGGCCGGCAAAGGGGCGGTTGAAACCGCAGAGGAGATCCGAAAGGAACTCAAACAGCCCAAGGCCCAGGTGGCGGCCATCGGTCTGGCCGGTGAAAACCGGGTGTATTACGCGTCCGTGGAGCAGGGGCGGTCCTCGGCCAGCCGGGGCGGCATCGGTGCGGTCATGGGAGACAAGCGGATCAAGGCCGTCGCCGTCAGGGGCACCAAAGATATCAACCTGGCGGATCCCGAGAAGTTCATGTCCCTGTGCAATGAGGTGCTGGATTATATCAAATGGCGGGAAGACAATCCCATCAAAGGGGTGATGACCATTCTGCAGGGTCTGGGATCTCCCCAGGAGATGAAGGTCCATGACGAGAAATGGCACACCGAGAACTTCATGTGGGGCAATTCCCGGACCCGGCGCAAAGGATTCTGGAACGAGGAGATTGAAAAAGAGTGGACCGATACCCTGGAAGGGGCCCGGACCCGGCTGATTTCCTGCTTCAACTGCCCCATGAAATGCGGGGCCACCGTTTCCATGCCCGGCCTGCCCACCTATATGATGAAATGCTTTACCAAACTGACCTATACCATGGCCGCCTATTCCAACCTGGACTTTGGACTCCGGATCGCACAAAAAGCCACGGAATACGGGCTGGACGGCTTTTCCACCCCCCAGGTCATGGCCTTTGCCCTGGAACTGCTGGAAGCCGGCATTCTGAAGCCCGAGGATTTTCCGGGACTGCCGGAAACAAATGAAGACCGGTTTTTCTATCTGCTGGACATGATCGTGAACCGGGAAGGCATCGGAGACGCCCTGGCCAAAGGAACCTACTGGGCCGCCAAAGAGATCGGCAACGGGGCTGAAGAATATGCCCACAACACCATCAAAAAGCATGAACAGCTGCCCTTGAAACTGTCCATGCTCAATCCCATCTATTTTCTGATGTATTCCGTGGGAGAAAAGATCAACATCACCCAGATCGAGGGGCAGTTCCCCCAGGCCCCGTTCCCCAAACGGGAGCACCGGGAAAAATTCTGCGAAGACTGGATCCAGGTGCCCCATGAAAAATTCAAACAGTATTTTATCGACTGGGAACTGCGGGGAGAAAACTCCATCCCCTACTACCCCACCGTGGAGATGACCTGCGATATCGTGGAATGGCAGGAGATGATGCACTATATCGATGACGCGTTAGGTCAGTGTGCCGGGCTGTCGTCTTTTCCGCTCAAACCGCCCTACCATATTCACAACTATCCCAAATTCATCTCTGCCGGCGCCGGCATCGACATGGACCAGGAAACACTGTCCGATGCGGCCAAAAGGTACCGGACCCTGGTGCGGGCCGTGAACATCCGGCGGGGCATGAGACGAGAAGATGACAAACCCCCCGAGAACCACTGGAAAAAACGGTTCCCTGAACTGGAAGAACAACTGCTGGATGGCTATTACCAGTTGAAAGGCTGGAACAAACAAGGCATTCCCACCAAAGAGGCCCTGGAAAATATGGGGCTGGGCTATGTGGCAGAGGATTTCATCGGGCGGGGAATCCTCACCGAAGAAGAAACAGCAGATGTGCAGACAGAAACACAGACCCAATAGCGTGGAGGGCTCAGACCGTGGCTGGTAAAACAAAAGAAAAGAAAATCGTAAAGACCATAAAGATCGACGTGGACAAATGCAATGGGTGCCGGGCCTGTGAAGTGATCTGTTCCGCGTTTCACGCATCCCCTAAGTACAGTTCGAATAATCCGGCCCGATCCCGGATCCGGATCATCAGAGAGCCCTTGCGGGACATCTATGTGCCGGTGTATGCCGGGGAATATACCATGGCGGAATGCGCGGGCCGGGACAAATACACCATCGACGGCAAGGAATATGACGAATGCTCCTTTTGCCGGGCCTCCTGTCCGTCCAGGGAAGAGTTCAAAGAACCCGATTCCGGCCTGCCGCTGAAATGCGACATGTGTGAAGGCGAGGATGAACCCTTGTGTGTCAAGTGGTGTCTGGTGGACGCGTTGACCCTTGAAGAACGGGAAGAAGAGGTGGAAGAACAGGAAGAGATGGAAGACCTGGAACTGGGCCTGGAATCTCTGGCAGATAAATTCGGCATGCAGACCATCATGGATACACTTGCCCGCATGTCCAAAGATGACAAAAGCAAATAAAAAGGACACACCATGGAGACCATTGCGCCTTTTATAGAGGTAATCGACGAGATAAAGGAAGCCGGGGGAGATCCGTTCCAGCTGTGCTTTCAGTGCGGGTTGTGCGACACGGTCTGCCCGTGGAACCGGGTCCGGAATTTCAGTATGCGCAGACTTGTCCGGGAAGCGGCCTTTGGTTTGACGGAAATCGAGGGCGAGGATATCTGGCGGTGCACCACCTGCGGCCGGTGCCCTTCCCAGTGCCCCCGGGGCCTGGGGCAGATCGAGGTGAGCCAGGCCCTGCGCCGGGTGGCCACGGAATACGAGGTGTTTCCCGCATCCGTCAAATCCGCCCGCAGCGCCCGGGCCAGCGTGATTTCCGAGGGCAACCCGCTCCAGGGAGAGCGGGCGTCCCGGGGGGACTGGGCCAAAGACATGGATGTCAGGTCCTTTGAACCGGACATGGAAATCCTGTATTTTGTGGGATGTTATTTTTCCTATGACCCGCGCATGAAAAAGGTGGCCCGGGCCACGGCCGATATTCTGAATGCGGCCGGTGTGGATTTCGGGATTCTGGCGGACAAGGAGAACTGCTGCGGGGAGAGTATCCGCAAGATCGGCAGTGAAAACGTGTTCATTGATCTGGCCAAAACCAACATCAAGACTTTTATCGATGCGGGCGTCAAAAAGATTCTGGTGTCTTCTCCGCATTGCTATCACACCTTTAAAAACGAGTACCCCGAATTCATGGTGAATTTCGAGGTGATCCACATGTCCGAGTATCTTCTGGACCTGATCAATGCCGGGCGCCTGACCCTGACAGGAGAAATGGATGAGATTGTGACCTACCATGATCCCTGTTACCTGGGGCGGCACAACAATATTTATGATGCGCCCCGGCTGCTGCTGGAAAAAGTGAAGGGCCTCACCCTGCTGGAAATGGCGGACCACGGAAAAGACAGTCTGTGCTGCGGCGGCGGCGGCGGCCGGATCTGGATGGATACGCCCCAGTCGGAGCGGTTTTCAGATATTCGTCTGAAACAGGCCACGGATGTCGGTGCCAAGGTGCTGGTGACATCGTGTCCCTACTGCATCACCAATTTTGAGGAAAGCCGCCTGAACCTGGACTATGAAGATGTGCTGGAGATCAAAGATATTACGGAAATCATCAATGATATGCGTTAGCACCACCCGGGTGAATCCCCGGCGTGATGCAACGTATGTAATGACGATATGAGGAGATAAAAAGTGGTAAATGACATACTCCCGACAGAACAGATGCAACTGTTTTCAGACAGCCTTGCCGGCAAGGATTTCGGCGATGTAATGGTGGTGGGCGGCGGGGTCAGCGGCATCCAGGCCTCTCTGGACCTGGCAACCGCCGGATTCCGGGTCTATCTGGTGGAAAAAAATCCCAGTATCGGCGGACACATGTCCCAGCTGGACAAGACCTTTCCCACCAACGACTGTTCCATGTGAATACTGTCACCCAAACTGGTCGAGGTCGGCCGGCATCCCAACATCGAAGTACTCACATTCACGGAAGTGGAAACCATCGAGGGCGAGAAAGGGGACTTTCAGGTGACCCTGAAAACCCGGCCCAGATATATTATCGAGGAAAAATGCACCGGGTGTACCACCTGTATGGAATACTGCCCCGTGGAATATCCGGACGCGTTCAACCAGGGGATTTCCAGCAACAAGGCCGTGCACGTCTATTTTTCCCAGGCCATTCCCCTGGTGGCCTATATCGATGATTCCTGTCTGTACCTGTCGGAGAAAAAATGCGATATCTGCCGGGGGGTGTGCCAGACCGGTGCCATTGATTTCCGGCAAACCCCCACCCGGACAAGGATCAATGTCGGGGCCGTGATTCTGTCCTCCGGTATCACCCCGTTCGATCCGTCCGCCAGAGAGGAATACGGGTATTCCCAGTATGCCAACGTGGTCACCAGCATGGACTACGAGCGGCTTTTGTCCTCCACGGGTCCCTACGGCGGTGAGGTGCGGCGGGGCAGTGACAAAAACCACCCCAAAAACATCGCCTGGATCCAGTGTGTGGGATCCAGACGGGTGACCCCCGGGGACAACTCCTATTGTTCCGGGGTGTGCTGCACCTATACCCAGAAGCAGATGATTCTGAGCAAGGAGCATGACCCAGATGCCAGATGCACGGTGTTCCATAACGATATCCGGTCATTTGGCAAGGATTTCGAGCGGTATTTCCAGCGGGCCGACGACCTGCCCGACACCCGGTTCATCCGAAGCTATGCATCCGTGGCCGGTGAAAATCCGGAAACAAAGAATATCCGGGTGAGATATGCCACGGCCGAAGACGGGGTCAAGGAAGAAGAGTTCGACATGGTGGTGCTGTCCGTGGGATTGAATCCCCCCAAAGCCTATAAAGAGATTGCGGAAAAATTCAAGATCGATATCAATGAACACGGGTTCTGCGACATCGATTCTTCCAATCCGGTCCAGACCAGCCGGCCCGGCATTTTCGTGTCCGGCGCGTTCCAGGGACCCACCGATATTCCGGAGTCGGTGTTTTCCGCCAGCGGGGCCGGGTCCCGGGTGGGGGAGATGCTCAATTTCCGTCGGGGCAAACTGGCCAGAGAACGGATTTATCCCCAAGAGCGGGATGTGTCCGATGAAGACCCCCGGATCGGGGTGTTTGTGTGTCACTGCGGGGCCAATATTTCCAGTGTGGTCAATATCCCTTCCACGGTGGAATATGCCAGAACCCTGCCCCATGTGGTCTATGCCACGGACCAGATTTTTTCCTGTGCCACCAACTCGGCCAGAGAGATCACGGATCTGGCCGTGGAAAAGGGACTCAACCGGGTGGTGATCGCGGCCTGTTCTCCCCGAACCCTGGAGCCGCTGTTCAGAGATACCCTTCAAGAAGCCGGGCTCAACCAGTATTACCTGGATATGGCCAATATCCGGGAACACTGCTCCTGGGTTCATTCCAGACAAAAAGAGGAAGCCACGCAAAAGGCCAAGGATATCATGCGCATGTCCGTGGCCAGAGCCGCCTGTCTGGAACCGTTGAAGGAATTCGACCTGCCCGTGAACAAGACGGCCCTGGTGGTGGGCGGCGGCATTGCCGGCATGACCTGCGCGTTGTCCATTGCGGCCCAGGGACATACCGTGGAGCTGGTGGAAAAAAGCCCTGAACTGGGCGGTATGGGGCGCCGTATCCACGGCACCCTGGAAGGTCTGGAAGTGCAGGCCTATCTGGACGACCTGATCGCCAAGGTTTACAAAAATCCCCATATCCACGTGTCCCATGATGCAGAAATCACGGATGTGGCCGGGTATCTGGGCAATTTCACCACCACGGTGAAAACCGAGGGCCGGACCAAAATTATCAAACACGGGGCATCCGTGCTGGCCATCGGGGCGGACGTGTACAATCCCACCGAATACCTGTATGGCGAAAACGATGCCGTGTTCACGCATCTTGAGATCGGAGAAGAGATCGCCAAAGGCAACGAAGCGGTCACAGGGGCCGAAAGCCTGGTGATGATCCAGTGTGTGGGATCCAGAAACGAGACCCACAACTACTGCTCCAGAGTGTGCTGCGGTCATGCCGTGAAAAACGCCCTGAAACTCAAGGAAAAAAATCCGGACATGCGTATCTATATTTTGTTCCGGGATATGCGCACCTATGGATTCAAGGAAGATGCCTACCGAAAAGCCTCGGAACTGGGCGTCCAGTTCATCCGGTATACCCCGGAAGATCCGCCGGAAGTGGAAGCGGTCTCCGAGGGAGGCAAAGATCTGATCCGGGTGACCGTGACCGATCCCATCCTGGGACAGCGGCTGGAGCTGGATGCCGATATCCTGTCCCTGGCCGCCGCGGTCAGACCGCCTGAATCGATCCATGACATTGCGGCGAAGTTCAAGGTGACATTGAGCCCGGACGATTTTTTCAAGGAAGCCCATGTCAAACTCAAACCCGTTGAATTTGCCGCGGACGGGGTGTTTTTGTGCGGGACGGCCCACTATCCCAAGCATATACCCGAATCCATCAACCAGGCCTACGGGGCTGCCGGCCGGGTGCTTACCCTGTTGTCGAAAGACACGGTGGTGGCATCGGGATCCGTGGCCAAGGTGAATGAAGACGAGTGCGTGTCCTGCGGGGCATGTATCACCTCTTGCACCTATGGCGCCATCCAGTTCCACGATACCCCCAAAGGCAAAAAAGCCATTGTCAATCCGGTTTTGTGCAAGGGCGACGGGCTGTGCAATGCCAAATGTCCCACCAATGCCATCGTACTCAAGCATTTTACCAATGAGGCGTTGTGCGGGCAGATCGATGCGGCGGTCACAGCCGATCAGATCGCCGCAAAAATGGATGCACTGCTGGAAGAGGCATAAATACAAAAGCCTTGTAAAAAAGGAGATCATTACAAATGAGTGCTGGTCAAGAGTTCAAACCGAAACTGCTGGGATTTGTCTGTCACTGGTGAGCATACGGGGCAGCGGACCTGGCTGGAGTTTCCAGACTACAATATGCAAATGAGATGCGGCTGATCCGGGTGATGTGCTCGGGCCGGGTGGATCTGGAGTTCATCTTCAGAGCGTTTTCCAACGGCCATGACGGAGTGTTCATCGGCGGATGCAAGCTGGATGAATGCAACTATGTCACCCACGGCAATTATGATGCGTTTGCCAATACCTATATCGCCAAAAGAATATTGACCCATATCGGTCTCGATCCGGACCGGCTCAGGACCGATTTCATGTCCGGGGCCGACGGCCACCTGCTGGCAAAGTATACGGACGAGTTCAGCCGGCAGATCACAGAACTGGGACCCCTGGGGTCCAGTGAAGGCATGGACCCGGAAACGGTGACGTTCAACCTGGCGGCCGCCAGAAACCTGGTCCCGTTCATCCGCCTGGTGGAAAGAGAAAAACTGCGGGTGCCGGTGAAGTCCAAACAGGCCTATCAGGACTTTTTCAGCCGTCCGGAAACAGACGACCTGTTCGACCGGATGCTCAGAGACAAACTGGCTGTGAGCCGGATTCTGCTGCTGTTAAAGGAAAAGCCGCTGTCCACCAGGGATCTTTCCGGGCACCTGGGATTGAATCCGTCCGAGGTGTCCCGTCATATGATCACCTCCTCCCGCCACGGTATGGTCAAGTATGATACGGCCAGCAACTGTTACGAACTGGCCGGGGCATAACAAAATAAATTTTACGGGAAGCATCCGATGGAAATTGAAAGAGTAGATCAGATAATCGAGAAGCACCATGGAGAAGCCAGCAACCTGCTTCAGATCATGCTGGATATTCAAAGTGAGAACAACTGGCTTTCCAAACAGGCCCTGGCACGGGTCAGTGAAAAACTGTCCGTTCCCATGACCCGGATTCAGCATATCGCTACGTTTTACAAGGCGTTCAGCCTGGTTCCCAAAGGACGGCACAAGGTGCATATCTGCATGGGCACGGCCTGTCATGTCCGGGGAGCCACCAGGATCCTGGACACGGTGGCGGACGCCACCGGAATCAAACCCGGAGAAACGGATCTGGATTTGAAGTTCAGTCTGGAAACCGTGAACTGTCTGGGATGCTGCGCCCTGGGACCTGTCATGGAAGTGGACGGCAAGGTTCATGGAAAAATGTCACCGGTCAAGGCGTCCAGCGCCTTGAAAACATATGAATAGGGGAAAATTATGGCACGGTTAGAAACGCCGGAAGCGCTGGAAGATTTCCGGCAGGAGATATTGACCCGAAGAGATCCTGACAGCCCCTGTGTATCCATCTGCGCGGGTGCCGGATGTGTGGCATCCGGTGCGGATGAAGTCATTGCCGCATTTGAAAAGGAAATCGAAACCCAGGGATTGTCCGCCACCGTGTCCACCAAAGGGACCGGCTGTCCGGGATTCTGTGAACAGGGCCCGGTGGTGGTGATTTACCCGGAAGAGATCTGCTATCTTCAGGTTCAGGCCAAAGATGTGCCCGAGATCGTGGAACAGACCATTAAAAACAACCAGGTGGTGGAACGGTTGTGCTTCAAGGATCCGGCCACGGGCGAACGGGCCGTCAAGGAATCGGATATTCCGTTTTACCGGTCCCAGCAGCGCACGGTCTTGTGCAACAACATCAAGATCGATTCCAAACGCATTGAAGACTACCTGGCGTTGGGCGGGTATGCGGCCCTGGCCAAGGCCCTGGGTCAGATGACCGATCTGGACGTGCTCGAAGAGGTGAAAAAATCCAATATCCGGGGCCGGGGCGGGGCCGGGTTTCCGGCCGGCAGGAAATGGGAAGGCTCCAGAAATGCGGATGATCCCATTAAATACGTGATCGTCAACGCCGATGAAGGCGACCCGGGGGCGTTCATGGACCGGGCCCTGCTGGAAGGCAATCCCCATTCCATCCTGGAAGGACTGATTTTAGGCGGATATGCCGTCGGTGCCCATGAAGGATATTTCTATGTGCGCCAGGAATATCCCCTGGCAGTGAAAAACATCCTTCTGGCCATACAACAGGCGGAACATTACGGACTTTTAGGAGAGAACATCCTGGGTTCCGGCTTTGATTTCAAGGTGATCGTGCACCAGGGGGCCGGGGCGTTCGTGTGCGGGGAATCCACCGCCCTGATGACCTCCCTGGAAGGCAAGGCCGGCGAACCCCGTCCCAAATATGTCCGGTCCAATGTCAAGGGGTTGTGGGAACGGCCGTCCGTGTTGAACAATGTGGAAACCTGGGCCAACATCCCGCTGATCATCGACAAGGGCGCGGACTGGTTCACCTCCGTGGGCACGGACAGCTCCAAAGGCACCAAGATCTTTTCTCTGGTGGGAAAAATCACCAACACCGGTCTGGTGGAAGTGCCCATGGGCATGACCCTCAAAGAGATCATCCATGATATCGGCGGCGGAATCCCCAATAACAAGAAATTCAAGGCGGTTCAGACGGGCGGGCCGTCCGGCGGATGTATTCCCGAACACCTGCTGGACCTGCAGGTGGGGTTTGACGAACTCACCAAGGCCGGGTCCATGATGGGGTCCGGGGGCATGATCGTCATGGACGAAGACACCTGCATGGTGGATGTGGCCCGGTATTTCATCGCGTTTCTGACCGATGAATCCTGCGGCAAGTGCGTGCCCTGCAGAGAAGGGCTGCGCCAGATGCACCGGATATTGACCAATATCACCCGGGGCAAAGGCAAAGAAGGGGATATCGAACTGCTGGAGGAACTGGCCGAAACGGCGGTGGAAGCGTCCTTGTGTGCCCTGGGCAAAAGTGCGCCCAACCCGTTTTTAAGCACCCTGAAATATTTCCGTGACGAGTATGAGGCCCATATTCATGACAAGCGATGCCCGGCCCTGTCCTGCAAGGAGCTGATCAGTTTTTACATCGATCCGGACAGATGCACGGGCTGCGGTACCTGCCGCAAGCAGTGTCCGGCCGATGCCATCAACGGAGACAAGAAGCTGATTCACATCATCGATCAGGATAAGTGTACCCGGTGCGGCACCTGCTTTGAGGTGTGTCCGCCCAAATTTTCCTCCGTGATCAAACTGTCGGGTGAGCCGGTGCCGGACCCGGTACCTGAAGAAGAACGAACCATCCGTAAAAAGACAAAAGAGAAAGGATAGGTCCCCATGGGAGATATTCAATTTGAGATCGATGGGCAAACCGTGACCGCGGATCCGGGCATGACCGTTCTGGAGGTGGCACAAAGAGAGGGCATTTTCATTCCCACCCTGTGCCATCATGAAAAACTGGAACCGTTCGGGGGCTGCCGGCTGTGTATCGTGGAAGTGGAAGACCGGGGCTGGACCAAATATGTGGTGTCCTGTGTGTTCCCGGTGGCAAAAGATATCAAGGTGAAAACCCGGTCTGACAAAGTGGACCGGCTGCGCAAAACCATTCTTGAACTGCTCATGGCCCATGCACCGGATGCGCCGCAACTGACGGAACTGGCAAAAGTCTATGGGGCCGATCCCGACCGGTATGAAAGAGATCCATCCTTTTGCATCCACTGCGGCCTGTGTGTGAGATACTGTGCGGAAGTGGCGGGCAAACACGCCATTGGATTCGTGGACCGGGGCATCAACAAGGAGATCAGCTTTGTGCCGGAGATTGCGGCTCAGTACTGCAACGACTGCAAAGAATGTTTTCCTTTGTGCCCCACCTCCTATCTCCAGGCCGCATTCGTCTATGCCCAGGCCATGGCGTTTCCAGATGCGGCAAAAAGTACACAGGGATAACGCGGGGTGACCACCCAAAACAATACCCGGCATTTCACCGTGTTTCAGTGCCGGCCCGACACCTGTGAGCCGGTTCCCATGGAACTGATCGGCGAGGAACCCTTTTTGATCCGCATCGAGGACCACCCCTATTCCGTGGTCATGCGGACCCCGGGAAACGAGATCCCGCATGCTGCCGGGTTCTGCCTGGGAGAAGGTCTGGTGAGCGCCCCTGAGGATATCCGGACCATCGGGTATGATGCCAATCTGGAACCCAATATCATCGATGTCTGGCTCACCCCGGAACGGCGGGCAAAAATCGGCCACCTGCTGAAGCGCAAAGGCTTTGTCAGCCAGACCAGCTGCGGCATCTGCGGCAAGGAGATGCTCAAGGACATCCAGTCGGCCGTGCAGCCGGCACCGGACGGCGTCACCATGACCCGGGATCAGGCCCTGGCCGCCACCCGGGCTTTGTCCAGAAACCAGGAATTTTATCAGCGGACCCGGGGATCTCACGCGGCCCTGCTGTTCGGGCCCGATACCGAGGTGCTGGCCTTTGCCGAAGATGTGGGCCGTCACAACGGCCTGGACAAGGCCATCGGCCGGGCATTTCTGGATCATACGCTGGACAGGGCAGGTGTTTTGGTGCTATCATCCCGGATCAGCTATGAGCTGGTTCAGAAGGCGGCCCGTGCCCGGATTCAGGTGATGATCTCCAATTCCCGGCCCACGGCCCTGGCAGCGACCATGGGAAAATCATTGAACATGACCCTGGCCTTCCCCGCCGGGCAGGACCAGATCATGGTGGTGTGCGGTGAGCACCGTTTTATCCAAAGCAGTAATGACATACGGGACATCTCCTGAAATATGGAGAAATGATCTCCGGATATGATTTAAATAGTGAGGAGGAACCATTGAAAATTCTGACAACCGTAAAAAAAGTCGTTGATGTGGAGTTGAATATCCATGTGGAGAATGGCGCCATCCTGGACAAGGGCTTGCAGTATGTGATCAATGCCTGGGATGAGAATGCCGTGGAAGCCGCAGTTCAGCTCAAAGAATCCCACAAGGCGGACACCACCCTGGTATCCATGGGCAGTGAGGACAATACCGATATCATCCGCAAATGCTATGCCATGGGCATTGACAATGCCATTCATATTGAAGATCCTGATTTGGCAAAAGCGGATTCTCCCACTTTTGCCAGAGTGCTGCAAAAAGTATATGAAGCAGGGGAATATGATCTGGTGATCACCGGCAAGCAGGCCCAGGACACGGATGCCGGCCAGACCGGCATCATGCTGGCGGAGTTTTTAGACATTCCCTGCGTCAGTAATGTTATCGAGATAAACGTCACGGATGAGTCCCATATCCAGGTATCCCGGCTGGGAGACGAAGGCACCGAGATCGTGGATATGACCCTGCCGGCAGTTGTCACGGTGAGTGACGGGATCAATGAACCCCGGCTGCCGGCCATGCGGGGCATTATGATGGCCAAGAAGAAAAAAATCACTGTCATGGATCTGGCCGGCCTGGGAACATCATTTGAAGACGTGGGGGGCACCGACCCGAAATCCGAGATCGTGGAATTCATGGCCATGGAAAAACGTAAAGGCGGGCAGAAATTCGAAGGCGATCCCGCGGAGATCACTGCCAAGGTGGTGGATCTGCTGGTGAATGAGGCCAAGGTGTTATAACCCCATATCATACGTGAAGGATAAAAAACGATGACAAACATACTTGTAGTTGCAGATATCAAGCAGGGCGAGCTCAAGGGCAGCACGACCGAACTGTTGTCCAAAGCACGGGCACTGGGGGCGCAAACCGCCGTCGTGGCGGTGGGCAGCCAGGTGAAAGACCTGGCGCCAAAGCTGGCGGCCGCAGGATCAGATACCCAGTATATCGTGGATGACCCGTCCATGGAAATTTTTTCCGCCAAACCGTTTACCGCTGCCGTTGTTCAGGCAGCCAATGAATTCAACGCGGACATGGTGTGGTTCGGGTTTTCTGAAACCGGCAAGGCAACGGCCCCCCGGGTGGCCGTTCAGCTGGAAGCCGCCTGTGCCAATGAAATTATTGATGTGACCATCGACGGCGATGCGGTCCAGATCATTCGTCCCGCCATTGCCAACAAGGTGCTTCAGAAAGTGAAGATCCATGCGCCCAAACTGGTGGCCCTGGTCCGGGCCGGGGCGTTTGAGCCGGACCCAAAAGTTTCGGGCAAGGAAAACGTGGTCACGCTGGATGCGCCGGAAACCGATGCGGGCGCCAGGGTCAAGGAGCTGATTTCCGATGCATCCGGTGAAATCGATCTGACGGATGCGGATATTGTCGTGTCCGTGGGCCGGGGTGCCAAGGACCAGGCCGGTGTGGATCTGGTCAAGGCCCTGGCCGATGACCTGGCTGCCGGGTTCGGTTCTTCCCGGGCCATGGTGGATGCCGGGTTGATGGCCCACAACAAGCAGGTGGGCCAGACCGGAAAAATCGTGGCACCGACGCTGTATATTGCCGTGGGGATCTCCGGGGCGATCCAGCACCTGGCGGGCATGAACGGTTCCAAGGTGATTCTGGCCGTGAACAAGGACCCGGAAGCCCCGATTTTCAATGTGGCTGATTTTGGGATTGTCGGGGACCTCTTTGATGTGATACCATCGCTCAAGGAAGAAATAAAAAAAATACGGGCCTGACCGCCCATAACCTTGAACCCTGAAAATTTGTACATGAGGTAGATATGAGTCCGCTGTTCATGACCCTTTTGCTTGTGGTGGGCCTGGGTATTTTTGCCAGGACCATGTATCAGAGAATCCTGTTGCTGATGGCCCTGGAGCCGACGGACCGGTTCAACCGGATCAAGGACCGGCTCAAAAACATGGTGGTCATTGCCCTGGGCCAGAAACGCCTGGTCGGCCGAAAAAAAGAACGGGCCGCCGGTATCATGCACGCCCTGATTTTCTGGGGGTTCTGTGTCCTGCTCATCCGGTCCATCACCCTGTACGGCGAAGGGTATGTCCACGGGTTCCAGCTGCCGCTGCTGGGGGAATCCTCGATTCTGGGGTACCTGTATATCTTTTTGAAAGACATCATGGAAGGGGTGGTCCTGATCATGGTGATCTGGGCGTTTTACCGGCGCCTGGTGGTCAAGCCGGCCCGGCTTCACAACACCTGGGAAGCCTATCTGGTCCTGGGCATGATCGGGGTGTTGATGATATCGGACCTGCTGTATGACGGGGCCCGGTTTAACCTGATCGCCTCCTACGGCAATCCCGGAGACCTGCATTATTTCAACAACCCGACATTCGGTCAGGAGTTTGTCTGGACCCCGGTGACCATCCTGGCGGGCAACGTGATCTCCGGGTTTTCCGCCACGGGCATGGAGCGGGTCATGGGCCTGATGTTCTGGATCCATATCATCACTCAGCTGACCTTTTTGAACATTCTGCCCCTGGGCAAGCATTTTCATGTCATCACCTCATTGCCCAACGTGTTTCTCAAAAGCCTGGATTATCCCCATGAAAAGATCAAACTGCTGGATCTTGAGGATGAATCCGTGTGGGAGGATGAAACCCTGGGCGTCAATCACCTGCACCAGCTCAACTGGAAACAGGGGCTGGACCTGTATACCTGCACCGAGTGCGGCCGCTGCAAAGAGGTGTGCCCCACCTATGTCACGGACAAGCCGCTGAACCTGCATGATTTCAATGACACCCTCAAGGCGGAGCTTTACGCCAATGCCGAGAACCTGATCCTTCGGGCCAAACTGGCAAAGACCCTGACCGGGGATGAAGAGGCGGATGCCAAAACCAAGGAAAAAATCGCGGTGTTCAAGCCGGAAAAAGCGCTGGTAGGGGATGTGATCGCCCTGGATACCTTGTGGGCCTGCACCACCTGCCGGGCCTGTGAACAGGTATGCCCGGTGACCATCGAGCACGTGCCCCGGATCATTGCCATGCGCCAGGGCCAGACTCTGATGCAGGGGGAATATCCGGAAGAGCTTAACACAGCGTTCAAGGGGCTTGAGCGCAACGGTAACCCCTGGGGCATCGGATATGACAAGCGGGCCGACTGGGCCGAGGGCCTGGATGTCAAGCTCATGGCCGATCATCCGGATGCGGAATATCTGCTGTGGGTGGGGTGTGCCGGCTCGTTTGACGACCGGACCCAGAAGGTGTCCAAAGCCCTGGTGAAGATTCTGAAAGCCGCCAATGTGGATTTCGCCATTCTGGGCACCGAGGAAAAATGCACGGGTGATTTTGCCCGCCGGGCCGGCAACGAGATGATGTATCAGATGATGGCCACGGAAAACGTCGAGGTGCTCAACGGATACAGCGTGAAAAAAATCATCGCGGCCTGTCCCCACTGCCTGAACACCCTCAAACATGACTATCCCCAGATGGGGGGCCACTACGAGGTGGTTCACCACAGTGATTTCATCAATCAACTCATTGCCGATGGAAAAATCCGGGTGAAAAAATCCTTGGCCGGCACGCTCACCTATCATGACCCCTGCTACCTGGGCCGGTACAATGAAATTTACGATGCCCCCAGGAATGTGTTGAACACGTTGTCCAGCCAGGGCCTGAATGAACTGCCGCGCCACGGCACGGAAAGTTTCTGCTGCGGGGCCGGCGGGGGCCGCATGTGGATGGAGGAAACCATCGGCACCCGCATCAATGTGGAGCGGTCCAGAGAGATTGTGGGCGAAAAAGCCGGCACCGTGGCCGTGGGATGTCCCTTCTGCCTGACCATGATCGAGGACGGCATGAAGGAACTTGACAAGGACGAGGAGATCAAGACCCGGGATATTGCCGAACTGGTGGCGGAACACCTGGTATAGCCGACAACCCCGGTTTGCCCTGACAACGACACATACAAGACCTTGAAACACACAGGCAGAACAGGCGACATCGACCTGTTCTGCCTGTGTTTTCAGTGAAAGAACCGGCCTGGACAGTATCAGCTATGCCATTGTGATCGAGGAGATTTCCCGGGTGTCGGCGGCCCTGGGTCTGTGCATCACGGTGCACAACAGTGTGGGCATCTATCCCATTCTCAGGTTCGGCACAAGAGAACAGCAGCAGCAGTTTGTACCGCCCATGGCCACCGGGGAGCGTATCGGGGCGTTCTGTCTCACCGAAGCCAATGCCGGTTCCGATGTATGATGTGCAGCGGTATTTCAGGGACGCCAAGGTCACAGAAATTTATGAGGACACCAGTGAAATCCAGCGCATGGTCATCGCCAGGGACATTCTGACCCGGCCGGTACTGATTCGAGCAACCCACAGACAAAAGGCATTTTCATGCATCAAAGCGCATTGCCCGGATGCCGATTTGATCCTGTGCGGGTCCATGTCCAGTGACAGCGAGACCGCCCAGGTGGGGCCGCAGCTGGCCCGGGTCCGGAAAATCGAAACCGCAGATATTGTTGTCACCGGGGGCCGGGGGATGGGATCCAAAGGCAAATTCAGAAAACTGTTTGATCTGGCAACCCTGCTGAACGCGGAAGTCGGCGCCACCCGGCCGGTGGTGTATGCGGACTGGATTTCTTCAGACGCCCTGATAGGCCAGGCCGGCAAGCATATCCGGCCCAAAGTGCTGTTTTCCTTCGGCATCAGCGGGGCCATCCAGCACACGGCCGCCCTGGCCGATGCAAAGTTCATCGTGGCAGTGAACAAAAACCCCAACGCCACCATGATGAAACTGGCGGATGTGGCCCTGGTGGCGGATGCCAACCAGGCCTGCTCCAGCATCATCCGGGCCGTGAAGGAACGGATCAGGGACTGACTGAAAAATTGATATCCGTTCGCTTATGGATCTGGAAGATCTGTAGTGATATTTCAGGTAAAATTGACGGCTTCTGCGCTGACAAGTTTGCCCGTTTGCGCCCGGAAACCCGGGGGAGGCGGATGAAAGGCATGAAGCGGTTTATGCTGTCTAACGATAAGCTACCTGAAAATTTCTGCCGTTTTTCCAAAGTTCATATTCACTGATATCAATCTTATCATTCCAATAAACAGCATATCCCCCTTTTTCAACTTTGACATTTTTAAAAAAAGATGGATTTTTCAGCGGAGCAAACATTTCATTATTCCATAGTTTACTGACATCATATATTTTTTTTTCGCCATTTGTGAAAACGATGGTAAGCATTTTATCATCTGACGCTTCAGCATTTAATATTTTTGGTATCTGCATTTTTACGTTATTCCAGAGGTGGCAGTTTTTTAAATTCCTGTGTTTTCCAAATCGTTTGTAATTCATCCTGGTACTTTTCAGCCCATTCAACAACCAGTTTCCTTGCCCTTGTAGGGAGATCTCCTTCGATCATTTCCAAAGTATCGATATTGAAAAGCGCCAAATGTTCTCCATAAACAGCATGGAAGTGTGGGGGTGGATGGTCTCCAAAGAAAAGCTTGATAATAATTCCATAAAATCTTGTAATTTCCGGCATCATTTCACTCGCTGTCCTTTTAATTATTCATATGCATTACCAGAACATAAAGAATATTATCAAGTTTCGGATTTTATTGGTATCAAAAAATTTTTCAGCCATAAAAAACTCATGCAGTGGATAATTATTTGCAACTCTGTTTTAGCCCCAACATTACTGTTTCAGTTCTTACATTATGCAAATTAAACAGAGTCACGGATCATGCCATAATTCAACGTCCTTCCATGTTACTAAAATTTCACGACAGGGAAAAAACGAAAATATAGCCCAGTGAATTGTGGGCACTGTAAAATCAAATTTTGTTTGGGCAATTACCGCTTATATTTCTCTGGATATAACTTTTTATCACCGCTTCCAACAAAGTGGATTATTTCTTACTACCTCTAACCAACGATAAATAATAAAACCATTAGACGCTCTGCATTAAGAATACCTTCAGATTCAAATCTTTCTTCAATTTCTATAGCATTTTCACCACAAAGAGTTCGAAGCTTCATGAGGCGTTGTTCTTCCATGACCATATCTACTTTGGAAAGCCCATCTTTTTCTTAACTCAGCTTTCGTTAAAATCTTTATCTTATTCGATGATACAAACCACATATCGTCTAAAATAGAGGGATGAATATTCGTTTCTTTAAAAAAAAATTGCTAAATTATCATATAGACCATCGTATGCTTTTTGTAATGTATCATACCCATTAACTTATATTCATCTCCCACGAAATAAGGTCTGTGAATCCAATTTCACCATAAGGACCTCGTTGAAAGGATGCGGCAACAATTAATACACAAGATGAATAACAAATATCTGAGCTTCCAACAAACGAGCTAAGTTTGTATAATGGTGACTGTCGATAGCAAATTATTAAAGCAATCCTTAATGCGACCAATACACTTCCGCCTGGCGAATTTCAAGCCTATTCCAGCAGGTCGTTTAACATCAGGATTTGCCTTTAAATATTCCACTAATCTGTCAAGAATATGTATATCGTTTAATTCTAACGGACCTTCTAAGTTAATGCTATATGTGCATCTGGGTTTTTGTTTTTGATTTTGGAAAAATAGTGGGTAGAGGAGAAAAAGTCGCTAATCGGCATATCAAATTTGCAAATCAGGCCATTTGGATCAGAAATATTTGCAAAAACAGACCAATCAGCTGCTTGAGAATTTACTGAAAAAAATATGCTCGCTAAAATATCAAGAGGATGATTTTTTACAGTGAAGACTTCCTATTTTTACTCCACGTTTAATATTTGGAGGTAATTTTCCTTTATTGAGCCTCCATCAAAATCTATTTTTGAGCCGCCATGGACCAGATGCTCTCACTTGATAGACCAATCCTTCGTCCCAGTTCTCTTAAAAGTCCTACGATTACAGATATTGTTGATTTGATGAGGTCGCTTTTTCGTGATTTCCCCAGTCAAATCCGCATCGCTTAAAAATTTGTGCCTGTTTGATTCCTGGGCCTTCAAAATGACAATCGTTTTCTGATTTCATAAATGAAATCACCAATTATTTTTGCTAATCTTTTAATTTTTTTCCTTCTTCCCAAAAAGCATTCATTTATTTTCTCCTAAAATACCATTGGAGCATATTCTCACTATAATTTGTGTTCATACTACAAATACCAGCAGAAAAAAACAATAATACTACAAGAACTAAGTGAATTGAAACCCTAGAATAATGGTATCAAAGAACAGCAACGATCTTCCATGATTAAAAGGCAGGATAACCTCAGCCATACTTGCCTTAATCTTGATTCTGCCAAAACTCAACAATAGTCGCTGTATGCTTGATTTTTCGATCCTCAAAAATTTCTACCATCTTTCAACAACTCTTGAGTCTATAAAAACTCAAACATCTTCTCGATATCATGAATGCCATATCAATGAAATGCCGGCATGTCAACGGTTCTGTTCCAGTGCGATGACATACCTGCTGAAAACGGCCAGGATGCATCGGCATTTGCCGAATCTGGCAACATTGCCATTTCCGGCAAATGGGGTTCAAATGATGTCCGGGCCAGGCCCAATCTCTTTGCAATCCGGTTTTGGGGGACGCCTATGCGGCTTATTTCCTTTCCTTGTCATCAAGGTCCTTGCTGCCTGATTTTGTGTAATCGGGATACAGTGTTTTCATGCAGTCCGGGCAGATGCCGTGGGAGAAGGTGGCATCACTGTGGCGGGTGATATAGTCGTCCACCTGATGCCAGTACCCTTCATCATCCCGGATGTTTTTGCAGTGCGCACAGATGGGCAACAGACCCTGGAGTTTGCGGGTTTGTTCCATGGAGGCCTTGAGCTCGGTATACAGTCGCTCTTTTTCTGCTTCCGCCGTTTTCCTCCGGGTGATGTCCCGGATCAGGATGAGCCGGCCTTTGATCCGGCCCCGGCTCTGCGCTGCCATGCAAACAGTGCGAGCGTGGTCCTGATCAGGAAACTGATCAGGAACGGGATGATGACCTGGGGCGGCGGGGTCATGGAGTCAGGCCTTGCCTTTTTGACCTTTTGAAGAGCGGCTGATGCCGGGTTTTTCCTCCTGCTGTCTGCTGGTACACCCGGTCGATCTTTGAAAAGATTTTTTCCCAGGTATAGGGAAAGGATTTGGTGCAGGCATAGTCCCAGTCCGGTTCCGAATGGGTTTGAACTTCCTGGATGGTTTGTGCCAGAACAGATGCCAGACGGGTTTCCAGTTCCGGCATATCCGATTCATAAGGGGTGTCGATGGTTTGAAGGGGCGGCAGGTTTAGGAGTCGGACCATGGGATTCTCATCGTCTGCCAGCAGCTCTTTTACACCGGGCAGGGCCGATGGCGACCAGGCGGCAACCGCAGGCCAGTGCCTCCATGAGCACCAGAGGAAGGCCTTCATAAAACGATGGCAGGACAAACACATGCGCATGTCGAAGCAGGTCTCCCAGGTCGTCATGGCTCAACGGTCCGTGATAGATCGCTTTTTCTTTCAGGAAATACCGGCCAGGTCCAGGCACCGGGCCTTTTCCCGGTCACTGCTGTTTCCGGCCAGGTGCAGCCGGAAAGGCAGATGCCTGATTTTCGCAAGACTTCTGAGCAGCCAGGGCACCCCTTTGGCCTGACTGAGCTTGCCGGCGTAGACCAGTTCCACCACCCCGTCAAAGGGCTTGGGGGCATGAAAGAAACAGGCATCATTGTAGCCGCCGCTCACCACATGAATGGATTGGGGAGATGTGCCGATGGTGTGGATGATCTCCTGTTGCTGGCTTCGGCTCAGGGCGATGACCTGATCGATCTGTCTCAGGTCCGGTGTGATCTTTTTGCTGATGTCCGGACATAACACATGCTGGCGCAGACAGGTGCCGTGGCAGGAGGTGATCATGGGGATGCCGGGGCTGAGCCGTCTTGCAATGGCGGACACGATCCACAGGTGGTGGGTGTGGATGATATCGGGCTGGAACCGGTCCAGGGCCTGCCGGATCTTTGTTTCAAACACCTGTTCGTAGGCGGCCAGTTCCCGGGGGGTCATTTTTGAAAACACCCGGCTTTCATAGGGCATGACATCACTCATGCCGGCAATGGGGAAGTCCAGGTCTTTTCCGTCGAACCGGACAAAAATACTGTGACCGTCCTCAACCAGTCCTTCCGGCAGGGTGAAATTCCCCTGGATTCCCGCCACCAGATAATTGTCATGTCCGGCGTGGCCGCTATGGACCAGGATCTGCTGAATGAATTTGCCGCTGCCGGTAAAATCCGGGGCCTGGCTGATCATGTGAAGGATTCTCATCTCAATCCAGGCTCAACCCGGCGTTGCACTGGTTGCACCGCACCACCCCTCTGAACACCTTGTGGCCGCATTCCGGGCAGTAGTAACGTTCTTCTTCGTCCTGCATCCATTGCTCGGTGCCAATTTCACGCCGCAGGGGCACACACCGCAGTATGACCTGTTTTCCCACAGCCATGGGGAACTCATTGATGAACCGGCAGGGAAACTCATCACATTCATGGCATCCGGCAATGCCTTTGGTCATGCAGCAGTCCCGGATATCACACTGCTGACAGTGCATGAACCGGTTTTCCGACAGACATCCCTCACAAAGAATGTCATCCGTGGTCAGGTTTTCGCAGTTGGGCAGAATGCCTTTGCCGGGCACATCTCCCTTGTAGAGGGCCACCAGTCGTTTTTTGAACTTTTCGTTGTTGTCTCTGTGGGCGATGAGAATGGCACAGACACCGCAGTAAAGCCCGCAGGGAGATGCATATTCCGGACGCGTCATGGATGGCCTCCTTGGAAAAAGATTGGACTGCATACACCTGTTTCCAATTTAGATGGGCAACCCCTGAAAGTCAACACCCATCCTTTGCAATATCTCATTGCGAGCCCGGAAATTGTTTAAAACAGTGACCTATACCGGCCATACCCCTCCTTTTCCAGCTGGTCTTCGGGGATGAATCGAAGGGCTGCCGAATTCATGCAGTATCTTCGGCCCGTGGGGGGAGGCCCATCGTCAAACACATGTCCCAGATGGGAATCCCCATACCGGCTTCTCACCTCGGTGCGGGTCATGAACAGGGATCTGTCGGTTTTTTCCAGGACATGATCAGGTTCCAGGGGTCGGGTAAAACTGGGCCATCCCGTGCCGGATTCAAACTTGTCTTTGGATGAAAACAGGGGTTCTCCGGACACAATGTCCACGTAAATGCCCGATTCTTTGTTGTCCCAGTAATTATTGTCAAACGGGGGTTCGGTGCCGTCTTCCTGCGTGACTTTATACTGGAGCGGGGTGAGCATCTGTCTGATGGTTTCGTCATCCGGTTTTGACCATCGGGCCGCGTCCCCGGAGGGGTGGGAACTGCTTTTTTGGGACGGGGCGGCCACAGGATGTTCCTCCATGGGACGGTTTTTCCATACCCGGTTCAGAAACGTGTCCCGGCCCGACCCCAGCCGGTAATACTTGTACTGAATTTTGTTCTTTTTAAAATAATCCTGGTGATATGATTCAGCCGGAAAAAACCGGTCGAACCGGGTGACCGGGGTGACAACAGGTTTGTCAAAGATGCCGGAATCATCCAGGGCTTTTCTGGAGGCCAGGGCCTGTTTTTTTTGCTCTTCGGTGTGATAGAAAATTTCCGGACGGTACTGGGAGCCCCGGTCCACAAACTGACCCCCGGCATCCGTGGGGTCGATATGGCGCCAGAAAATAGTCAAAAGGGTGTCGTAGGACACCTCATCCGGATCAAAATGAACCTGCACCGCTTCGGTATGGCCGGTGCTGCCTGATGAGACGGAACGGTAGTCCGGGTCCGGGTCATGACCGCCGGTATAGCCGGAGATCACTTGTTTGACCCCCTGCACCAATTCAAAATCCGCTTCTATGCACCAGAAGCAGCCGCCGGCAAAAGTGGCGATTTCCGTGCGCTTTTTGTTATCCTGTGAAGAGTCGGCTGTGGCGGCAAAGGCGAAAACACTCACGGCCAGAACCATGGTGGTAAGTATTAATATAAAGGTGATATCCGGTTTCATGACGTCTTCCTTTCGAAATGGATAAAGGTTATCAATTCGTAATCGGTCTTAAAGGCAACAGTAAGCATGTGTTCTGAGAAAACAAGGTGGAATTAACGCATCAGACCGTGTTCCATGGGTCTGAGAAAAATTGATGGCATCAAATGTCTGATCCGAAATTTGTAAATTGTAAATAAATTCTTGACATGTAGCTGTAATGTATCTAAATAGTATCTATGGTACAGCTGGATTCATCCACTGTTGCCGGGATTGCAAACAGGAGTCGGTGGCACTATGGCAAACCAAGATGAAAATCAGGAAGAGACGGAAACAGAATACAAAGAAAGAAAGGTGAAATTCGAGATCTATGGCCGGGAAATGATTGAGAAAATAGTCAACTCAAGCGGCAACAGCGGGCGGGTATACCTGCCCCCTGACTGGATCGGCACAAAAGTCAAAGTGATTAAATGCTAACAGCGATCAGTATCTTTCATCTGAAAGCGTTTCTGATCTGTCTCTGTTTTTCATTCCGAAAAAGAATTCAACACACAGAAAGGAGAAAACAATGGGAAATGTTCCTGACACCATTCAGACATGGCAAATGATTCAGCCGTTTAAAAAAGATCGGGAAACCGGTGACGTCACCCCGGGCAAACTGGAAAAAACACAGATTCCGGTGCCGGAACTGGCTCCGGGTGATGTGCTGGTGGAAGTGGCCGGGTGCGGCGTCTGCCATACAGATCTGGGGTATTTCTATCAGGGCGTGCCCACGGTGAACAAACCGCCGTTGACACTGGGCCATGAAATCTCCGGAACCGTGGTGGATGCCGCCGAAGATGTCAAGGCATGGATCGGTAAAGAGGTCATCATTCCCGCGGTCATGCCCTGCCGCAAATGCTATCTGTGCAAAACCGGCCGGGGCAACCGGTGCCTGGCCCAGAAAATGCCGGGCAACTCCATGGGCATCTACGGCGGATTTTCTTCCCATATTCCCGTGCCGGCCATTGATCTGTGTCCGGTCACCCACCGCGGCGACATTCCTCTGGAAAAACTGGCCGTGGTCGCGGATGCCGCCACCACGCCCTTTCAGGCCGCCAAACGGGCCGACGTGTGCATCGGGGACCATGCCATTGTCATCGGTGTGGGCGGTGTGGGCCAGTACATGGTCCAGATTCTCAAGGCCCTGGGGTGTGACACGGTCATTGCCGTGGATATCAACCAGGAACGCCTGGACACTATGCTGAAAAACGGTGCGGATTTCGCCGTGAACTCC
Organism: Desulfotignum sp.; assembly: GCA_034522435.1. Classification (GTDB taxonomy): domain Bacteria; phylum Desulfobacterota; class Desulfobacteria; order Desulfobacterales; family Desulfobacteraceae; genus Desulfotignum. Next base: position 132,815 of record JAXHLJ010000003.1, on the reverse strand, counting down.
ATGGGCAAATCCACCAAAGAAGTGTCTGCCGAAATCAAGGGGTATCGCAAGGAAAACGGCCTGCCCGGATATGGGTGGAAGATTTTCGAGGTGTCGGGCAGCAAACCGGGGCAGGAACTCGGGCTGGCCCTGTTGAGTTTCACCGGCAAAATGATGGTGGTGGGGTTCGGTCCCCACAAGGTGGAATATTCCATCTCTCGTCTCATGGCCTTTGATGCGGAACTGATCGGTACCTGGGGCTGTCTGCCCGAATACTATCCGTCCGTATTGAGCATGATCACCAGCGGGAAAATCAATTTTGAGGCGTTTGTCCAGACCCGTCCCATGAGCACCATTGCTCAAAGTTTTGAAGAAGCCCATAAAAAGTCACCTGATCAGCGTATCGTTCTGGTACCTGATTTTTAATAGTTTAACCCAATTTATTAACAAGACAAGGATGAGTGTATGAAACTGGAAGGAAAAAAAGCCATTGTCACCGGCGGCAGCCGGGGGATCGGACGTGCCATCGCCCTGCTTTACGCAAAAGAAGGCGCCGATGTGCTGGTCAACTACCATTCCAATGACACGGCGGCAAAAGAAACCGTGGCGGAAATCGAAAAACTGGGCAGAAAAGGGGTGGCCGTGGCTGCGGATGTGGCCTCTTACGCCAGTGCTCAGAACATGGTGGAAGAATGCGTCAAACAGCTGGGCGGTGTGGATATCTTGGTGAACAACGCCGGGGTGTCCAAACCGTCCATGCTCCTGAAAATGAAGGAAGAGGACTGGGATGCCATCATCGACATCCACCTGAAGGCCGCATTCAACACGTCCCAGGCTGCGGGCCGTCACATGAAGGAGCAGAATTCGGGCCGGATCATCAACGTGATCTCCACGGCCGGTATTTTCGGTACCATCGGCCAGATCAACTATGCGTCCGCCAAAGCCGGGATCATCGGATTTTCCAAATCCGCATCCCGGGAACTGGGCCGCTACAACATCACCGTGAATGTCATCTGTCCGGGCATCACCAAAACCGAAATGACGGGCAAGCTCCAGTCCGATGAAAAACTGCGCAAGATTTATGAAGGCCGGATCCAGCTGGGCCGGTTCGCCGAGCCGGAAGAGATTGCCCCGGCATTCGTGTTCCTGGCCTCGGATGACGCGTCCTATATCACCGGGCAGGTGCTGGGCGTGGACGGCGGATATATCGGTTAGTCACGATATCAGTGCATGTAAGAAACGACCAAAGCGTGATGAAAATCAAATTCAAATAATAAAAAACAAGGAGGAACCATGGCATTAGAGTGGATGCCCAGAGACAACGAGCCCAAGGATCATTCATTGCATAGAAATCCCCATTGGCGCAATGAGGCCCCGGGGGTGATTTACGAGAAAAAACCCCTGATCGACCCGGACGGCAAAGAGGTGAAGGACCTGTATGTGGCCTGGATCACCCTGAACAACCCCAAACAATACAACTCCTATACCACGGACATGGTCAAGGGCGTGATCGCGGGGTTTGAAAACGCCTCCCTGGACAGAAGCGTCATTGCCGCGGTGTTCACCGCGGTGGGCCCGTATGCGTTCTGTACCGGCGGCAACACCAAGGAATACTCGGAATACTATTCGAACCGCCCTGATGAATACGGCCAGTACATGGAATTGTTCATCCACATGGTGGATTCCATTCTCATGTGTCACAAACCCGTGATCTGCCGGGTCAACGGCATGCGGGTGGCCGGGGGCCAGGAGATCGGCCTGGCCTGTGATCTGGCCGTGTCATCGGATCTGGCCGTCTTTGGCCAGGCCGGTCCCAAACACGGGTCTTCCCCGGCCGGCGGTGCTTCCGATTTCCTGCCCTGGTATCTGACCATGGAAGACGCGATGTATAACTGCGTGTCCTGTGAGATGTGGTCCGCCTACAAGATGAAGATGAAAGGCATGATCTCCAAGGTGGTGCCCGTATTGAAAATCGACGGCAAATGGGTGAGAAACCCCATGATCGAAACCGACAGCTATGTCAAGGACGGCGAGATCGTTTACGGGGAGTACAAAGCCGGGGATGCCCTGGCCGAAGGCAAGGCCCTGCTGAAGCAGCATCAGGCCAACGCGGATTTCGAACTCCTGGACAAGGAAGTGGACAAGATCATCTGGCGGTTCGCCAACCTGTTCCCGGCCTGCCTGGTGAAATCCATCGAAGATGTCCGCCAGAAAAAGAAATTTTTCTGGGATACCATGAAAAACGACCACCGCCACTGGCTGGCTGCCAACATGAGCGGTGAGGCGTTCCTGGGGTTCGGGGCCTTCAACACCAAGAAGATCACGGGCCAGGATACCATTGATTTCCTTAAATTCCGTCAGAACGTGGCTGCGGCCCGGGACTGGGATATGGAGATGTTTGCGGAAGTGATGGGGAAGCCGAAAGAATAAATGGTGAAGTGTTCAGTTTTAAGTGTTAAGTTTTAAGCGGGTGGGGTCAGGTCCGGTTGATTGCGGGGGGTTGCGGTTGGCCGGGGCTGGCCCCCATTTTTTTACAGCCGGATATAGATGTATCCGCCCCGGCCGTAGCCGAACAGATGAAACAGATGCAGATAATTGGTTGAGACGGCCCGGCAGAACCGGTTGAAAGACACGGTGTAGGGATACATCTGGGAGGTATCCACATCCAGAATCGTGACCTCGCCGGTGTCCAAGTCAAATCCCCCCACCGGCGAGATGTGGGGAATGTTGAGATCCCGGACCAGGCTGCCCTGGTCAAAGTGGGCGATGATGATACCGTCTCCTGTGCGTTCAAACCGCGCCAGCCGCCTCCTGAGTGTTTCACAAAAAGCGGCGGTTTTGTCGGAAGCAAGGGGGGCCGGCACCACTTCGATTCCCTGGTGGGAGATGTTGAAGGCATCAACGCTGGCTGCCACCACCTGTCCGAGCACGGGCAGGGGAAGTCCCCGCCGGCCCTGGTACCCGTCAGGCCCCATTCTTTCCTTCCAGTGAGCGGCGCTGACCCGGTTCAGCAGATCCTGCTGGGTCAGCGGTTTTGCCGGCAGCCGGCCCTGATTTTCCAGCAGCGTGTTCACCACACAGGCGACAGATGCCACAGAACATGAAGATTCATGGAACTGTTTGACATGATGGCGGTAAAGTCCGGCTTTGACCGGATTGCCTTGAATTTCAGGTGCAATGGTTTCATACCGGGCCTGGGGGCGGCCGAATGCACCGGAGGCAGTGAGCCTGTGAAAGAAATATCTCACATACAACACACTGCGCATTACAAGGAAAATAATTTTCATGGGCCTTTTCCGGTTTTTCATGAATCTGTCTGTGCCTGGTACATCTGTCAAAGTGATTCTGAATCCATATTTGTCAATAGAACGGGACACGATATTGGGCAAATCCTCATTTTGTGGCTGCAATATCCGGGCAGGACAGGTAAAGACGGATGACTTGTCGTGCCCGGCAGGGCATGTCTGTTATTGAAAAAATGGATGAAAAACACAATGAACAATTCTTTAGATACCGCTACGTTCGGTGGAGAAGGCTGGTCTCCCAGAATCCGGAGCCATGCCATGGAATCGGCGATATCTGGTCCGGCTGCGGCCTGGACAGTGAATGGAAACCATTGCCGGGTATGAAAATCGGGCCGATTTTCCGGCGAATTGACAAAAAACCCGCGAATAAATATTGATTTTGTTGCCAACAATTTATATAGATCATGGGACATATAAAAAAACCCCATACCTGAGCAATATTACATACGGGAGGAACACGATGAAATCATATGCACGTTTGGTCTGCTGGGTGATCGCATTTTTAATCATACCGGGACAATACCTGGTCCAGGCGGATAAAGATCCGGAACAGCTCATGCTGCCCACCGGCACCATGACCTTGATGGCCCCGCCGGATGCGGAACGTGAACCTGCATTGTCACCGGTGGTCTTCCCCCATTCCCTGCACTTTGCCTATTCATGCAAGGACTGCCATCATGAGTGGGACGGCAAAAGCGAGGTGCAGAGCTGTGCCGCAGCCGGATGTCATGAAAATCTGTGGGCCGCCCCTCCCGGCACCACACCCTTGGGGGAAAAACGGATCAAGTCTCTGGCCGGGGCCTATCACCAGACCTGCCGGGACTGCCATCGCGACGAACTCAAAGCCCAGAAAGCCGCCGGCATGAAACGCTTTTACACCGGCCCCATCGATTGTGAAGGGTGTCATCCGGAACCCCATGCCGAACCGGTACATGATATTGAAATGCTGCCGGTTCCCACGGGCATCCTGACGATTGCCCCGCCCGAGGAAGTGGAGGCCACGCAGGCCGCGGTTGAATTTCCCCATGGGGCCCATTTCGACTATTCCTGCCAGCTGTGCCATCATGACTGGTATGGGGAAGGTGAAGTGGAAGGCTGCATGACCGAGGGGTGTCATGACCAGTTAGAACCCGACCCTTCCACCCGGAACATCAAGGACCCTGCCAATGTGTACTATTATCTGGCCGCCTATCACAATGCCTGCCTGCCTTGTCACAGAGAGTTACAGCAGGAACGCAGCGCCTTTATAAAAGCCGGTATCACCGATGCGGAAGAACTGCCCGCAGCCGGGCCGGTGGCCTGTATTGAATGTCATTGATGCGGTGGAGCCTGCCGCGCGGCAGTGATGGGCCTGATCGATGGGCTGTACCTGCCGGATCTCAGGCGTACCGTCCAGCACCACAAACAGGCGGTCCTCTTTTTCCTCCAGATGACTGGCCATTTTCATCAACGCCCGCTGGCCGAATTTGATGCGGTGTTCCGGGGTCTGAACATACAGACTGTCGTCTTGGGTGAACAGCTGGGACGGATCCAGGGCAATCATATCGGTGGTGTTCAATACCAGGGTCTGCGAATCTTTTAAGTCCACCACGAACAGGGCCGTGTCTTCATAAGGAAAATACACTTTTTCCTCGCAACCGTCCCGGACCTGATACACATGATATCCCTGGTCGTCCTTGCGGATGGACTTATGAAAATAAGCAATGATTTTGGGGTGTTCGAATTTGCCGTGTTCATTATGCCAGATACCGTTTTTATCCATCCAGAAAACCGCGTTTTCCTTTGGAACAATGATCTGTTTCATTTCAGATGCCATATCAGCGACTCCTGTTTGTCATCATGATTGATCTCTTCTGAAATGGTCTTACCCAAAAAAACTTTGAAGAACAATAGAGAATCCGTTTTTTTTTCTCAATCAGATCTGCCGGTGACCCATGTGCTGCCCCGTTTGACGGCGGCTTTGAATGATCCGGGGCGGGCCGTGCTGCAGGCTCCCCCCGGGTCTGGAAAAACCACCCGGGTCCCCCTGGCGCTTTTGACAGCGCCGTGGCTGGCCGGAAAAAAAATACTCATGCTGGAACCCCGCCGCCTGGCAGCCAGGACCTGCGCCCGGTTCATGGCGGCCCAATGCCGGGAAAAGGTGGGGCAGACCGTGGGGTATCGAGTGCGCATGGAAACCCGGGTGAGTGCCGGCACCCGCATCGAGGTGGTCACCGAAGCGATCCTGACCCGGATGATCCAGAGCGATCCGGCCCTGGAAGGGGTGGGCCTGGTGATTTTCGACGAGTTTCACGAGCGTCATATCCACAGCGACCTGGGCCTTGCCCTGTGCCTGGAAACAGCCGAGGTGCTGCGGCCGGATTTGCGGATACTGGTGATGTCCGCCACCATGGATACCACCGCCCTGGGCTTACTTCTGGATCCGGTAAAAATTATAACGTCTGAAGGACGGCAGTGGCCGGTGGAAACGGCATACCTGCCTCCGCCCGCCGGCCGCCCCGGTCCCGGCCCCTTTGGTGCCGTGTTGACCGGGTGTGTGACTGCGGTGCTTACCGCACTTGACCGTCATGCCGGAGATATTCTGGTATTTCTGCCCGGGGCTGCCGAAATTCGGCACATGGCGCGGATACTTGCACAAAAAACCGGGCCGGATGTCCAGGTGTTCGCCCTGTCCGGCCGGTTGTCGCCGGACCGGCAGCAGGCTGCTCTGGCCCCGTCTCCGCGGGGATCCCGCAAGGTGGTCCTGGCCACGGCCATCGCGGAAACCTCCCTGACCATCGAAGGGGTGACGGTGGTGGTGGATTCCGGGCTGATGCGCAGGCCCATGTTTTTTCCGGGAAACGGGCTGACCCGGCTTCAGACCCTGCCCGTGTCCCGGGCATCGGCAAACCAGCGCCGGGGTCGGGCCGGCCGCACCGGTCCCGGTATCTGTTACCGCATCTGGTCCGAACATGTGCACAAAGGGCTGGTGCGGTTTTCCCGGCCTGAGATCCTTGAACAGGATTTGGCTGGTGTGGCGCTGGAACTGGCCCTGTGGGGAGTTCGTGATGCAAAAGAGTTGAAATGGCTGGACCCGCCGCCGGCCCCGGCGTTTGCCCGGGCCAGGGATCTGCTGCACCGGCTCGGATGCCTGGATGATCAGGGAGGGATCACCGCCCATGGCAAAGCGGTTGCCGGATCCGGAATCCATCCCCGGCTTGCCCACATGATTCTGAAGGCAAACCGGGACGGTAACGGATTTCTGGCCTGCTGTCTGGCCGTGCTGCTGGAAGGAAACCCGGATCTGCCCGAAGTCTCCCATGACCCGGATATCCGCAGCCGTCTGGAAATTCTGACCGCATCAAAAAATCAGATGGTCCCGTGCCGTCGCCTGGCCCGGAAACTGAAAATCAATGGGCGTTCCATTGATCCGGAAAAAGCCGGCATCATCCTGTCTCTGGGGTTTCCCGAACGGGTGGCCCGCCGCAGAGGGCCGTTGTCTTATGTCATGGCATCCGGCAGTGGCGCGTCTTTCAGAGAGCCCAATACCGTGTCCATGCATGAGTATATCCTGGCGGCCCATGTGGAGGGACATCCGGGAAACGCCGTGATTTTTCTGGCAGCCCCTGTCCTGTTGCAGGATCTGGAACAGGTGTGGGCCGCTGAGATGGAAACGGTGGAATCGGTCGAGTGGGATCCGGACAGGCAGGCGGTGAAGGCGCTGGTTCAGACCTGGTACGGCCGGATTCTGATCCGGGAGACGCCATCGTCGGATCCGGACCCGGAAGCGGTGGCGCATGCCATGATCCAGGGCATCCGGCAGATGGGTCTGAATGCGCTTTCCTGGACCCGCAAGCTGATGCATCTGCGGCACCGGGTGTGTTTTCTGCGGGAACATGCCGGATTTTCCCGCCTGCCCGATCTTTCTGACACCGGATTGATGAACACGCTTTCCTCCTGGCTGGGGCCGTTTCTGACCGGAATCCGCTCCGCCCGTGACCTGAGGCAGGTGGATCCGGCAGGTGGCCTCATGACGCTGCTGTCCTGGGAAGACCGGCAGCAGGCCGATGCGATGGCCCCTTCCCATATCGTGGTACCCTCCGGTTCCCGCCTCCCTTTGTCTTATACGGACGGCAGTCAGACCCTGCACTCTCCGATTCTGGCGGTCCGGCTGCAGGAGATGTTCGGAGAGACCCGGACTCCGTCGGTGGCCGGCGGCCGGATCGCCGTGACGCTGCATCTGCTGTCCCCGGCCGGCCGGCCGGTCCAGGTGACTCAGGATCTGGAAAGTTTCTGGAACAATACCTATAAAATGGTGAAAAAAGATCTCATGGGTCGATATCCGAAGCATTTCTGGCCGGATGACCCTTTGACAGCCGCTCCGACCCACCGGGCCAAACCTCGAAAATAACTGTTTAAAAAATATTCACATCCATGTTATGGTGTCTTTTCATCGATTCAAGATCAGCTGAGACCGGACTTCATGCAGATTTTTAACACCATCATTCCCATATTCAGTGTGATTTTTCTGGGCTGGCTGGCCCGGCGCAAGGGATTTATTCCCCAGGCGTTTGCCGGACCCGCCAATCGCCTGGTGTTTTATTTCGCCATTCCAGCCATGGTGTTCGCCGCCATTGCCAAGGGATCGTTGAAAACCGATTTCAATCCTGTTCTTCTGGGATGCACCCTGGCAGCGGTCGGAAGCTGTTTCGGAATAACCTGGATCGCGGCGGTTGCAGCCCGGGTGCCCCGCAGACGGTTTGGCACTTTTGTCCAGAGCGCGTGTCATGGAAACTTAGGATATATCGGTCTGGCAGTGGCCTATTACTACCTGGGCCAGGAGGGATTTGTCAGTGCCAGTCTGCTTATCGGGTTTATCATGATTCTGCAGAACCTGCTGTCCGTGATCATCCTTCAGTCTTACAGTGACAACCACTCTTTCCGGAGTGGGGCCGGAAATATCCTGATCAAAATTTTGGGCAACCCAGTGATAATATCCGCAGTGGCGGGGATCTGTTTTTCCTTGACCGGACTGGTGTTGCCCATGGTGATCGCCCGTACCCTGGAGATCGTTTCCGGCATGGCCCTGCCTCTGGCGCTTCTACTCATCGGCGCTACATTGAATTTTGGCCTGATGAGAGCCCAGCTCAAATTGGTGCTGCCCGCTGCCGGCATTAAACTGGTAATGCTCCCGGGAATCGGAGTGGCGCTCTATTCACTGTGGGGACTTTTACCGGAGATTTATGTGCCCGGGCTGATTCTGCTGAGCTCACCATCCGCCACCATTTGTTATGTCATGGCCGTGGAAATGGACGGGGATGTGGAATTCGCCGCTACCGCCATTTCCGTGTCTACGCTGTTATCCGCACTCTCCTTTTCTGCGTGGCTGCATCTGGTGTAAAAATGAGGGCATACCTGGTTCCATCAGATGAGACATTGTTTGGAAAAACCACCGGGTTGGGACCGTTCCGGCGACAGATTGCAATAATTCTTTGTCAGCTGTCAGGCAGGAGCACGATTTTTGCTGCGGCAGTCAATCCGTTATCCAGGTCTGAAAATGCCTGGGCGCCCTTTGATAGAGGCCGGGTTTCCACCCAGGTCAGATCCCCCACCAGTCCGGTGTCAATGGCTTTCACCGCGGCCCTGACATCTGCGGCAGTATAGCAGTATACGCCGATCAGGGTGATTTCAAAACAGGGTGATCTTTCGAATATCCAGGCCGCCCAGAGCATCCATCAGGCCGATATGAACAAATATGCCGCCTGGCTTGACAGCTGTTACCGCCAGGTTCCGTGTTTTTTCACCCCCGACACAGTCCAGCACCAGGTCATAACCGTCAGGCCCCTCCAATGTATCCGTGATCGGATTAAAGATCCGGCATCCGGTATGCTCGGCTGCAGATTTTCCCCGCAGATCATTGGTTTCGGCCAGGAGGATATCCTTACACCCATACCCTTTGAGCAGCAAGGCGGTGATCATGCCGATGGCACCGCCACCGATTACCAGCACCTTGAGTTCTGCCAGAGGACGAAAGGATTTCATCCTGGCCAGGTTCAACGCATGCAGGGCCGTAGCTGTGGGTTCCGCTAAACTGGCCTTGGTAAAGCCTATTTGGTGGGGAATCGGGATCAGGTTTCGGCCGGGGATTTTGGTATATTCGGCATAGGCGCCTGGAAGGCGCATCCCGATCAGCTCCCGCTGGGCACAGAGGTTGGATAACCCGGTATCACAATATTCACAGGTGCCGCAGGTAATCAACGGGTTTATCACGGCACGGATGCCTTCATGGGGGCCGGAGGCAATGGTGCCGGCCACTTCATGGCCCAGAATCAAAGGCGGAACCCGGCGTGGATCTTTTCCGTGGTAAGCATGCATGTCCGACCCGCAGATACCCGTGGCCTCAACCTTAAATAGGACATCGCCCGGTTCAAGTATGGGCGCCGGTTCATCACGGTAGACAATTTCATTGGTGTCAGTGTAGACAAGTGCTTTCATGATTTTTTACTTCCCCTTTATTTGGCTGTCCAGCCCCCGTCCAGATAGATGGTTTGTCCGGTAATATAATCAGATGCCGGGGATGCCAGAAAGATGGATACCCCTTTTAAATCATCCAGCTCCCCGTTCCGGCCGATGATGGTCTGCCGGGCCAGCGCATCGATTACCTCTTTCTGATCGTACAGTACAGATGTCAGCCCGGTTTTGAAAAAGCCTGGGCCGATGGCGTTGCAGGTGATGCCGCTGCCGTCTTTGGACCAGGCTTCCGCCATAGCCCGGGTCAGCTGCATCACACCGCCTTTGGACGCGCCATAGGGAACACTGTTGGGCAATGCTCTTTCTGACTGAAGGGAGGCAATATTGATGACTTTGCCCAGCCGTTTTTCTGCATCCCGGGAACCAGGTGACGGGCCAGAAAAAACGGGGCCTTCAGATTGATATCCAGGTGCCGGTCCCAGGTGTCGGAACTGATTTCATCCCAGGGCTGGCGCAGGTTGATACCTGCGGCATTGACAAGGATGTCCGGGGGGCCGAAAAAGGATGATGACTTTTCGGCCATCTTTGCCAGCGCATCCATGTCGGACACATCGCAGGTCAGATAAGCAGATTTGCGTTTGAGGTGTTCAACATCCACCACTGCCTCTTTCAAGGCCGTTTCTTCACTGGGCAGGGCTACATGAATCACAGCTGCACCCGCCTCAGCCAGACAGAATGCAATGGCTCGGCCGATACCGGAGCTGCCCCCGGTCACCAGTGCCACATGGCCGCTGATATCAAATAACTGGTCAATACGTTTCATGGGTTTCAAGCTCCGGTCAGGTCAAAGGTTTCTCCCGGAAAAATTTCTTCATCCGGACGTCGGAAGTCCTGGCATGTCCCTCCATACCTTCCAGTCGGGAGATCCGGGCCGATACCGGTCCCATCTGCCGGTTTGCCTCACGGGTGAGGCGCTGGTAGGTCAATGTTTTGATAAACTTGCCGGCATTCAGGCCCCCGGAATACCGGGCCGCCTTTTTGGTGGGCAGAATATGGTTGGGGCCGGATGTCTTGTCTCCGTATGCCACGGTGGTCTCTTCGCCCAGAAACAATGACCCGTAATTGGTCAAGGTTTTCAACCACCAGTCCAGGTCCGCAGCAAGGATTTCCAGATGCTCCGGTGCGTATTCATCATTGACCCGGACTGCTTCTTCCCGGTCCGATACCAGGATCACTTCGCCGTAATCCCCCAGGAGGCTCTGCTGACTTCTGGCTCGGGAAGATCCTCAATGACTTTGGGCATCAGTTCCATCACTTTTTTTGCCAGCGTTTCAGAGGTGGTGATCAGGATAGCGGGGAATCATATCCATGCTCGGCCTGTCCTACCAGGTCAAAGGCAACGATTTCCGGGTCTGCGGTGTCATCGGCAATAACCAGTATTTCCGAGGGACCGGCAAACACATCGATGCCCACCTCGCCGAACAATATCCGTTTGGCTTCCGCCACAAATTTGTTCCCCGGTCCCACGATGATATCCGCAGGTTTGTCGGTGAAAAGACCGAAGGTCATCGCAGCGATCGCCTGGACCCCGCCCAGTGTCAAGATCACGTCCGGTTTGGCCACGGCCATGGCATAGAGGATGGAAGGGTGGATACCGCCCCCGTGGTGTGAAGGAGAGCAGGCAACCACAAACGGGACCCCGGCGGCCCTGGCTGTGGCAATGCTCATAAGGGCGGAGGCGGCATGGGCAAACCGGCCCCCGGGAACATAACATCCTGCGGCATTTACCGGTATCAGGCGCTGGCCGGCAATGACACCCGGGTACAGTTCGGTTTCAAACTCCAGCATGCTTTTGCGCTGCTGGACGGCAAATTCATAAATCTGCTCATAGGCAAACTGAATGTCCTTTTTGGTCTGTTCATTGAGCATGCCGGCGGCCTTATCGATCTCCTCCTGCTTGACAATGAACTCTCCGGTCCATTTATCCAGCTTTTCGGCATATTTTTTAACCGCTTCTTCTCCATTGGCCCGGATATCATTGAGCATGTTCAATACGATTTCCTGGGTTTTGCCTTCATCGGTTTCAGCCGTTTTGGTGGCTTTTTTCAAATATGTCACAGTCACTTTTTTCTCCTCGATTTACGTTTCGTTTTTATGGTTTGACGAACATTATGTTGTTATTTTTTGGTTCACAGCTACAAGAGCCACAGCGAGATGGCCGGTATCAGCATGATCAGCATCACAGCCAACAGCATGCACATGACAAAGCAGAATGGCATGCCGTGAAATGGACAATACCGGTGCACCGGAAACACCGGATACCACAAACAGGTTCAACCCCAGAGGCGGTGATGAATCCGATCCCAAGACAAGTAATCATGAAGATACAGAAATGGATGTCGTTCATGCCGATCTCCTGGGCCAGCGGCAGCAGAATTGGTGCCAGGATGACGATATTGGGTGTGGTTTCCATGACGCAACCTGCAATCATCAAAATGGCCACCATGCTGAGCATGATCAAGTATCTGTTGTCGGTCAACGATGTCATGGAATGAACAAAGAACTGCGGAACATCCAGGGATGCCAGCGTCTGGGCAAAAGGCAGAGACATGGCAATGATGGGAACAATCACACCGCTGACCTTGGCCGATGTTTCCAGCATATTGGGCACGTCTGAAAGCCGGATGGTCTTTTGGGCAAACCCCACGATCAGTGTGATCATGACCGCCACGGATGCGGATTCCGTGGGAGTGAAAAGACCGGAATAGATCCCGCCCAGGATAACGAAAGGGATTGCCAGAGCAAACCGGGCGTCATAAACGGTTTTCAGCCAGCTGTGCACATTGAATTTGCTCCTGGAATCTTCATATCCCTTGACCCGGTTGACAATAAAGTTGGTGGCCATGACCGACAAAAGGATCAGCACACCCGGAACCGCTGCAGCCAGGAAAAGGGTGGACGCAGAGATGCCCAGAATCATCCCGATGATGATATACGAGATGGACGGCGGAATCAGGATACCGGTACAGGCCCCGGCCGCAATCAGTGCGGCGGCATAGGCCCTGGGATATCCCTGTTTTTCCAGGCGGTCGATGGTGATGCGGCCGATGGCGGCGGCATCTGCTGCATCCGATCCGGAAATACAGGCAAAAAACCCGCACCCTAAAACCGCAGAGGTTCCCAGTCCGGCCCGCTGCCAGCCCATGGTGGCAACGGCCACATCCAGCAGTTTGTTTGACAATCCGGTCCGGACCAGGACATCACCGGTTAAAATGAACAAAGGGACGGCAATCAATGCAAAGGAGTCAGACGCCGTCAAAAAGCGCCTCTCCCAGCAAAGCCGGTGGCAGCACTTCCGTGGTCATCAGCATGATCACGGACCCAAGGCCGATCACCGCCCAGATCCTGACACCCAGGAGGATCAATATGACCATTCCTATGAGCGGTCCGTAAAAACCCCAGCCAAGGGTCAGTTCAGTGGTACTCATCAAATGTTGATACATGACTATGTCCTGAATTTTTATGAAGGTCATCAATCAAACAGTTTTTTGCCTACGAAAATGGGTCGTCCTGCTTTCAGATCGCTGATATCGCGTTTCATGGACTGAATCAGTCGAAAAATGATCATGCGGTGAACCCTAAGGGGACCGCCATCAAAAACCAGGCCTGGCTGATTCTGAGGCCATGGGTCACCGATCCGAAGTGAATGGATGTCAGGACCGGTTCAATGGACCAGTACAATGCAATGCAGGAAAGGATCAGGGTGATGATATCGCCGAAAATGAATACAACCGCTTTCCCTTTATCGGGCAGCAGCGGCAGAAACACATCGATGCGGATGTGGGCACGTTCCCGGATGGCGGCCGCAGCCCCGATCCAGGTGATGTAGATAAAGGCATAGCGGGCGATCTCTTCAGACCAGATGGATGAATAGGAAAGAAAAAAACGGCGGAATACCTCCATGAATATGGCGATCACCACCAGGGTATACAACGGCAGCGTCAGATAACGCTCCCCGTTTTGATTGAGGTTGGATAAAATGGATTTAAAATTCATACATCACTCCTGAACAACGTGGTTGCTGTTTGAAATCCCCTGTCATTTATCCGGGCCTTCCGGGTATATGCATCAGGGAGGTGATCCATGCCCGGCCGCAAGGAAATAAGCGTTGCCCGGGCATGGATGAAACACCGGTGTTTCAAAAAAATCAGGCTTTGACGTCGTCCACATAATAACCGCTGTAAGTGTTGGCGGCTTCGGCAAGCTCATCGAATTTGGACAAAGATCCGATCAGCTCCTTTTTAATGTCGTCCCAGGCCGGGAGCTGGGCACCGGCCGCATCGATCCATTGCTGTTTTTCTTCGGGCGTGGGGACATAGAATTCAACCCCGACCTTGCCCAGTTCCGCCATGGCATAAGCCCTGGCCGCAGGGACCTTGGCCAGATTCTGGCGCATGGTGACCGCGCTGGCATAGTCGATACCATCCCGGATATCCAGGGACAGACTGTTGAACCATTCAAGGTTGCAGGAATAGATCTGGGAATCCGGTACCGCCCGTTAAAAGTGATGCTGGAAAGGACTTCCTTGAATCCGAAAATCAGCAATGCTTCCACGGAAGGATCCAACGCATCTGCCACACCCTGTTTGATGGCGGAAGAGGTCTCTCCCCAGGCGATGGGGGTCGGATTGGCTCCCAGCAACTGGTAAAACTGCTGGAGAATTTTGGATCCCGGTACCCGGAATTTCAAACCTTCCATCTGTTTCGGTGTTTTCACCGGCCCTTTGACCCCTTTTCTCAAGGCCACCACCCGGGGATCAATGACCACATACCAGAGGGCTTTGAACCCTTTGGCTTCTATTTTGGGGTTGAGTTCGTTTTTCCAGGCATCGGAGGTCACCAGATTGACAAATTTCTGGTTTTCACCGCACCAGTAGGGGATGTTGATCAAGTCAGCGGCCGAGGCAAAGGGGGCGAAGTTGGCAAGGGAGTGCTCGGCCGCCTGGATGGTGCCGGACTGAACTTTTTGGACCAGGGCGCTGCCCGCACCCAGCTGGCCTGCCGGGGCGAGTTTGACATAGACCTGGCCGTTGGTAAAGTTCTGGATGTTTTCTTTCATGTCCAGCTGCATGATGGGATAGGTCCTGGAAGCCCCCATAATATAGGCGGTAGCCAGGTTCATTGTGTGTTTGGCCGCGGCTTTCCGTTCTTTTTCCTCATTGCTGACCTTTTCAGCATGGGCCTCACGGGAACCGACAATCCCCGTTGTCATGGCGATGGCGGCGGCGGTGAAACCGAATTTGGCAGTCAATTCCATGAACCTTCTGCGGTCCATACTGTCAAGATGCTGGTCAATGTTCTCTTGGTGATTTTTTTCAGACATGGCTGTCCTCCCTGGTAAAAAAGGTTGGTTACGCTTTGTTTTTATTCATTTCGGCCTCACGGTGAAGCGCGGCAATGATAAACGATATCGAGGCAATCAGCAGCAGCAGAAATTCGCCGATGTTTCCCAGGTGAAATATGGTCCAGCCCCAATGGACCGAAGCCTTCCCCAGGAAAATATTTATGAGATAGAGGGCCAGGGAAACGGCAAACACGATTAGATTGACACGCTCACTGGTGGAATACCTGTCATTGGACTGTTCGTTCATAACTTGACCCCCTTTATGGTTGATGGTTTTATGTCATTGAATGATCAGGCGCTTTCATAGAGTTTGGTCAATACATACTCTTCATGGCCCAGCACCTCCTGGGCGGTCAGCCGGCCGTTGCAGGTGCGGATCAGCAGATCGAGCAAATTGTCCCCGGATTCATCCAGGGTCATTTCTCCCCGCAGGATGGCGGAACAATCATAGTCTATGTGCTCGGACATGTCACTGGCTGTGCGCGGATTGGCTGTTAATTTGATCACCGGTTCGATGGGGTTGCCGATGATGTTGCCCTGTCCGGTGGGGAAAAGATGGGCCACAAATCCGGCGGCTGCCCACAAGGTCACAGCTTCTGCCGCGGCGCTGGAAGAATCCATATACCACAGTCCTGGACCGGTGGGGGTCACGGCCTTGTCCAAAGCGCCTTCATAATTGATGGTCTTCCCGATTTTCTGAACATTGCCGAAAGCTTTTTCTTCAATGGTGGTCAACCCGCCGGCAATATTTCCCTTGGTGGGCTGGCTTCCTGAAAGGTCATCGGTTTTGTTTCTGTCAATCATGTCGGCATACCGGTCAAAAAAATACGTGAACTGTTCGGCAGCTTCCGGGGTTTTGGCCCGCTGTTTCACCGTGTCTTCAGCCCCGGTGATTTCACTGGTTTCGCCAAATGAACACGTGCCCCCCATAGTAACCAGTTTTTCAAAGGCGTTGCCGACACTGGGATTGGATGCCAGTCCGGAGGTGGTGTCGGACTCACCGCATTTGGTGGATACCCAGATTTCGCTCAGGTCGCACGGTTCTCTTTTAGTTCACTGGCCCAGTGCATATATTCCTTGGCTTTCCATGAAGCCATTTCAACAGTCTTGATATCACCATGACGCTCTATGGCAAAACCGGTAACGGGTTTGCCTGTTTTTGCGATGCCTTCGACAATGCGGTTGGTCCATTCCGGTTCGATGCCGATCACCACCACAGCCGCCACATTGGGATTGGCGCCGGTACCGATCAGGGTCCGGAAAAACAGTTCCAGGTCTTCGCCGAACTGAAGCCGGCCATAGGCATGGGGCAGGGCTTTGCAGCCCTTGATGTTGTGGGCCACATTTTCACTGGCGGCATTGCTCAGATCATCCAGAGGAAGGATGACGACGTGATTCCGGATCCCGACGCGGCCGTTTTCCCTTTTGTATGCCATAACTGTAGGGTTGCCCATGATTACCACCTCCTTGTTTTCAGATTCTGTATATGAACATGACCGCCTTTTTTGATATCGGCAACGACCCTTCCAATGTCAAACCCGTATTTAATGACGGATTCATCAATCTTGTGGTCTTTCATGGCCAGTTCGTGTCCCAGTGGAATGTCATCGAGAACGACAACCTCCGCCGGGTTTTGTGAGTCCATATATAGACCCTTTGCAGCCTCACCTGCCTTGATATCGACGGTGGCGACCCCAACGCTGTCAGCAGCTTCGTGAATCAAAAATTGAATCATTTTAAATTCTCCTCTTGTTTTGGTTATTTTTTATACAATCGTGTTTAAGGCTAATTACAATTTACTTCTAGAACATTGCAAAGAAGGTGCCAAAAAATGAATTTTTTGTAATATGCTGATTTTATGAGATTTATATTTTTGAGATAAATAACTGAAATCAATTTGGTGCCCAATATTCATCTTTATGCCCAATATTAGGCTTGACCTTTATTCCCACATCCGGTTTACTAATATAATGAAGACAATAGGCAGGCTGACAAATCCAAACAGCGAATCGGGGGAAACATGAAGTGGAACCTTGAAACCCGGCATCAGATTCTTCTGGAAATCACCAACGCTTTGATTACCAAAACATCCAATCAGGACTTTTTTTCTGCATTGACAACCGCTTCTGAAAAAACATTTTCCCTGTGACCGCTTCAGCATCAACCTCTATGACCAGAAAAAACAATCGCTTCAGTATTTTGCCGAAGCCAGCGGTGTCGACCCGGCGGGGATATCAGGTTTGAACAAACGTCCGCTGATGAAGGGAACCATCGCACGGATGGCCATTGAATCCAGAAAACCGGTCATCATCGATGATTTATCCCGTTATAAGGATAAATTTTCCATCGGGCAGATGGTGGCGGCAGGCTTGAATTCCACCATGGCATTTCCGTTGATCATGAGGGATCAGGTATTTGGCACCCTTCATTTTTCATTCAGGCACGCCCGGAAAACCTGTCTGAACTGTCCGATCTGCTCACGGAAGTTTCCAGGCAGGTCTCCATTGCTGTGAACAACCTGATTGCCAATAACAGGTTGCGGGATGAGAAACGGAGTCTGGAACGGGAAAAGCACTATTTGATGGGCAGTGTCGAAACTTACAGATTGGAAGATTTCTGCTATGCCTCTTTGCAGATGACCGAGATTATGGGGGTGGTCAAACGGGTGGCCAAGGTGGATGCTCCGGTTTTCATTACCGGTGAAACCGGAACTGGAAAGGATTTTCTGGCCCGATTTATTCATCATGCCAGCCCCCGAAAAGACCATATGTTTGTCAAGGTCAACTGCCCGGCATTGACTCCGACGCTTTTTGAGAGTGAACTGTTCGGGCATGCCAGGGGGCATTTACCGGGGCGGACACATCCCGGATCGGACGCTTCGAGATGGCGGACCGGGGAACCATTTTTCTGGACGAGGTGGGCGAACTCCCTTATAGCCAGCAGGTGAAACTGCTCCAGGTACTCCAGGAGAATCGGTTTGAACGGGTGGGGGACAGCCGCTCCATCAATGCCAATTTCCGCCTGATTTCAGCCACAAACAGAGATCCCGTTAAAAGCATTCAGCAGGGAAAGCTGCGAAACGATCTGTATTACCGGCTCAATATCATACAGATCCATGTGCCGCCTCTACGGGAACGGGCCGAAGAGATCCCCCTGCTGATCGAAAATATCACCAAAAAAGTATCCAGTCAGTTTCACCAGCCGCCGCCGGTTTATACCCGTGCCTCGCTTGATCTGCTGAACGCCTATCACTGGCCCGGAAATGTCAGGGAACTGAAGAATTTTGTCAAGCGTATGATCATCCTCAAGCCGGGTGAAGAGGTTCACCCGGCGGATATTGAAAGCATGATCCTTATGCCGCAGCCTGGTATGGTAAGATAAAAAACCGATCCTGACACTGGCCGATTCGGAAAGACAGGCCATCGTGCAGGCGCTGATTCAATGCAAAGGGATCATCGGCGGTAAAAAAGGGGCTGCCCGGCTGCTGGATGTTCCCCGGTCCACGCTCCAGTATCGGATGAAAAAGTATCAAATTAAGCCTGAAAGGATTGTTCGGATTTAATCTTTTCATCATTGAAGGGAGGTCAATCTGATTTCTATCGTCAATTTCAAGAGGGGGGGGCGTAATTTTGTCAAAAGCAGCACAATTTAGATAACTCATAACCGATGTGGATGGAGGATGATTGAGGCTTCGTTTGAATTGTTGACAAATAAATTTTCCTTGACAGGATCGGGTTTTGTACCTTAGTAAGATTCGGTTGGAGTTGAAAGGCAGGGTATTTCTGCCTGCCGGAAAATGTTAAAATTTGTAATCGAGGAATTTGCTGCCAATGTGATTGAGCGGACCGACGGTCCAGTCACCTTCAAGATTTTCGAACCTGTGTCTGTTGATTCCTAAGGCGATGGGATTCATCAAGTAAAAATGTCGATACGATCATTGATTCGATCAGGACCCGGGCTTTGTCGAGGCCCGGTCCTGATTCATTTAACCCGAGAAATTAGGAAGGAAGATTTTCAATGGAAAACAAATATGATGCCATTATTATCGGTGCCGGGATCATCGGCGCCTGCACCGGATTCGAGCTGTCCAAAAAAGGCCTCAAGGTGCTCAATGTGGACAAACTGCCGGAAGCCGGCCATGGTTCAACGTCAGGGTCCTGTGCCGTCATCCGGCTGTATTACTCTACCCCGGACGGGGTGACCATGGCCCGGGAAGGCTATTATTACTGGATAGACTGGCCCAGGTATCTGGGAACGGTGGATGAAACCGGGCTGGTGAAATATATCAACACCGGCAGCATGGTGATGAAAACCCCCAAAAACCACAACCTGGAAAGGGTCAGGGCGGCCCTGGACGAATTGAGTGTATCTTACTGGGATTTCGGTCCTGAAGAGATTTCCAGACTGCTTCCCATTCTGGACACCCGGGGATTCGGCCCACCGACCCTGCCCAGTGATCCACGATTCGGCACCCCTGTCCGGGACAGTATTGCCGGGGCTCTGTACATTCCGGAAGCCGGCCTGATTTCCGATCCCAAACAAGCCACCCACAACGTGCAGCGGGCTGCCGAGGCCAAAGGCGGCAAGTTCATGTTCAATGCAAGGGTGGCCGAGATCCGGAAAAAAGACAACCAGGTGCAGGGCATCACCCTGGCGGACGGCACAGAAATCGATGCCCCGGTGGTGATCAATGTGGCCGGTCCCCATTCCTTTCAGATCAACCGCATGGCCGGTGTGGAAGACGACATGAACATCAAGACAAGGGCACTGCGCCAGGAGGTCTGCCATGTGCCGGCGCCGGAAGGATTTGATTACAACCATCTGGGCACCATCATTTCAGACGGAGATGTGGGATGTTATTCAAGGCCCGAGGTGGGCAACCACATTTTGATCGGGTCTGAAGATCCGGAATGCGATACCCTGGAATACATCGAAGACCCGGACAATTACAACACCGACTTCACTGAACAGTGGACCACCCAGGTGATGAGAGAGGCCCAGCGGATTCCGGATATGCGGATACCCAACAAACCCAGCGGCATCGTGGACCTGTACGACTGCACCGACGACTGGATCCCCATCTATGACCGATCCAGCCTCAACGGATACTACATGGCCGTGGGCACCAGCGGCAACCAGTTCAAGAACGCGCCCGTGGTGGGCTATCTCATGGCCGAACTGATTCAGGCCGTGGAAAACGGCCATGACCATGACAAAGACCCGGTGCATTTCACCATGAAATACACCAAACGACCCTGCGACATCGGGTTTTATTCGCGGCTGCGCAAAATCAATCCGAATTCCAGTTTTTCCGTGATCGGCTGATCATCTTGTCGGGGTCAGGCATTCCTGACCCCGTTTTTCTGCCATACCATACCCTGCCCATCGTCATCAGACAGGGTGTTTTCAAAACAAAAGATCATCCCTTTGCGTTTCTTTCATTGGGCATCTTTCATATTGCCCGGAACCATATCGGGTTTCCACAGCACCTCATACAGTTCGCTGCGCCGGCTTTTCAGGTTTCGGACGCTGCCGATCTGGCGCAGTTCCTTGAGCAGGTCCCGGTCCAGGTCCACCATCAGGGTCATTTCTGTGTTGGGGGTGGCTTCGGCGGCAATGGCATCATGGGGAAAAGCGAAATCAGACGGGGTGAACACGGCGGACTGGGAATACTGGATGTCCATGTTCTCCACCTTGGGCAGGTTGCCCACGCTGCCGGAGATGGCCACATAGCACTCGTTTTCAATGGCCCGGGCCTGGGCGCACCGCCGGACCCGAAGATAGGCGTTTTTGGTGTCGGTCCAGTAGGGCACGCACAAAAGGGTCATGCCTTTTTCCGCCAGATACCTGGAAAGTTCTGGAAATTCCACATCATAGCATACCAGCATCCCGATCTTGCCGATATCCGTCTGAAACACCTTCAGGGCATGCCCTCCCTTGAATCCCCAGTACTGGGCCTCGTCCGGGGTGATGTGCAGCTTGTCCTGGGAATCCCAGGTGCCGTCCCTGCGGCACAGGAATGCCACATTGTACAGATCGTCATCTCTGAGCTGCGGCAGGCTGCCTGCCACGATATTGATGTTGTAGGAGATGGCCAGGTTGACGAAGGCGGCCCGGATGTCTTCGGTGTATTCGGACAGGGACCGCATGGCTTCAGCCGGGTTTTCCTGGTTGAAATTTTTGAGCAGCGGCGCATTGAGCAGTTCCGGAAACACGATGAGATCCGAATTATACCCGGCCATGGCATCCACGAAAAAATCCACCTGGTGCAAAAAATCATCCAGGGTGTTGAAGGGCCGCATCTGCCACTGGACAATGCCGATGCGCGGATAGGCTTTGCGCCCGCCGAACAGCACCTGTTTTTTTTCATAATAGATGTTGTTCCATTCCATGAGCACACCGTAGGCGTCGGACTGGGTATCTTCGGGAATGTAGTTTTTCAGGATTTTTTTGATGTGAAAATCGTTGGACAGCTGAAAAGTGAGCACTGGATCATAGATTTCAGTGGCCTTGACTTTCTGGATATACTGGGCCGGGGTCAGCTCTTTGGCATATTTGCCGTATCCGGGGATCCGGCCGCCGAAAATGATGCTTTTCAGGTTCAGGGTTTCGCACAGCTCCTTTCTGGCATCGTACAGCCGACGTCCCAGGCGCAGGCCCCGGTAGTCCGGGTCCACAAAGATATCCACCCCGTAAAGGGCATCGCCTTCCGGATCATGGCTGGTCATCTCACCGCCGGTCACCACATCTTCATACGTGTGCCGTTTTTTTTCAAAATCCTGTGAGTTGACCATGATGGTCAGGGCTGCGGCAATCACGCGGCCTTTGTCCTCGATGCAGATCTGGCCTTCGGGAAACTGATCGATGAGCACGGCAAATTCTTCGGGTTCCCAGGCCCCGCCCATGCCGGCGTAGACCAGGTTCATGATGCGTTTGATATCTGGATAGTCTGTTTTTTTCAGGCTTCTCAACGTCAGTTTGTGGTCGGATTGTTCGGTGTCGGTCATCACAGCTCCATGTGTTTGGTATTCAAAATTGGCATGTCAAATGTCGGGTTGTTCAATGGTGTCTTGATTGGTCGGGTATATCCGGAGGCAGGGCACAGGCACGGGTGATTTTCGGGGTGAACCGCCGGGGCGGTGTTACAAGGGATTTTCCGGCCGCCGCAGCCAGTCCGGCCAGCATCCTGGAAAACACATACTGATGAAACGGGTACAGGGCATACCAGTAAGCCATGCCCAATATCCCCGCCGGCAGAAACCGGGACAGCAGGGTCAGGTCACATCGGTTCGGTCCGTTTGGCGTGACAAGGATTTCCAGAAGGGCCTGGCCCGGCAGTTTCATCTCCGCCACCAGCAGCAGGCGGTACGGTTTGTCTACTTCCAAAACCCGCCAGAAATCCAGGGCATCCCCCACCTGCAGCGTATGCCTGGACCGCCGTCCCCGCTGAAGCCCCACACCGCCTGAAAACACATCCATGACCCCCCGGAGTTTCCACAGAAGATCAGCCGCGTAATATCCGGTCTCACCGCCCACCTGCTCCACGGCCGGCCACAAATCCTGTGCTGTTCCCTGCACCGTGGCCCGGTAACCGCATTTGAGGATGGTGCCGCCGGAATAATCGGAATCCCCGCAATGGGTCCATTCCGGATAGATCAGGTTCCCGGCATCGGCCCAGCAGGTGTCCACCTGTTCCTGGCGGATCCGGTCCAGGGCCCGGGCAATGGCCTGGTCGCAGGTGAGCAGGTCCTGGGGAATGATCTCTCTGATGCGGTGTTCCGTACACACCGTGGGCAGGCTCAACCCTTCGGCCAGCGGCCTGGCAATGGCGGCCGGCACCGGGGTCACCAGATGAATCCACAGCGAGGACAGCCGGGGGGTCAGCACCGGTACCGGGATCATCACCGGTACCGGCAGACCGGCCTGCCGCGCGAAAACAGCGAACAGATCCCGGTAGGACACGATCTCGGGTCCGCCGATGTCAAAGGTGTGCCCCCGGGTTTCCGGATGTTCCAGACACCCTTTCAGATACCCCAGCACATTGGAGATGGCAATGGGCTGGGTGGGCATGCTCACCCATTTCGGGGTGATCATCACGGGAAGTCTTTCCGCCAGATACCGCAGAATCTCGAAACTGGCGCTGCCGGATCCCAGGATCATGGCGGCCCTTAATACCGTGGTGGGCACGGCACCGTTTTGCAGGATCTGTCCCACTTCGTTTCTGGATATCAGATGCCGGCTGATATTTTTGTGATGAATATCCCCCAGGCCTCCCAGGTAGATGATGTGATCCGCCCCCTGATCTGCGGCGGCTTTCACCATGTTGGCGGCCCCGGTTTTGTCCGCATCCCGGTATCCGGCTTTTTGGGAGATCATGGAATGAACCAGGTAATAGATGGTCCCGCAACCGGCAGCAGCGTTGTTCAGAGAGGCGGGGTCCATGATGTCGCCGGTTACCAGCTCGATGCCGGGATCACTGCCCCAGGGACGGGCCGCCATTTTTTCGATGGTCCGCCCCATGGCCCGGACCCGGTATCCGGCGGACAGCAGCAAAGGAATCAGCCGGCCGGCCACATATCCGGTGGCACCGGTCATCAGGACAGGTTTGCGCGTGTTTTCATTCATAAGAGAACCTCATTTTTTATTGTCAATTTATGTAAAAAGCGTCAAAATTGCAAAAGGTTTTTTGAATCTGTTAAGAACTGGTGGTGAAATTAATTCTTGGCACAGGGAAGGGTATTGTGCTATAGCCAAAATCAGCGATTCTGAAAAATTCGTCAATTTCAAAAATCAGGGAGGTGCTGCCTATGGCTTGAATCTATATCGCTTTTCATGGGATGCTGCATCATTTTTTTTCAAAGAGATGTTTAATTTTTTACAAGGAGATATGCCCGATGAAAAAAATACCGGTTTTATTTGTGATCTTGTCCGTCACCCTGATGTTTGCCGGAACCGCTGCCGCCAAAACAACGTTTCTGGGGATCGGCACCGGCGGCACCGGCGGAATCTATTATCCTTACGGCGGTGGTGTGGCTGAAATCTGGTCCAAACATGTGGAAGACGTCAGGGCGGTGGCGGAAGTCACCGGTGCCAGTGTTGAAAACATCAAACTGGCCCACAAGGGAGAGACCGTCATTGGTCTGGTCATGGGGGATGTTGCCATGGCAGCCTACAATGGAACGGATGCATTCAAGGATAAAAAACAGAATGTGCTCTCCATGGCCACCATGTATCCCAATCTGCTCCAGGTGGTTGCCCTGAAAAAAAGCGGCATCACCAATATCGAACAGGTCAAGGGCAGAAATATCAGCACGGGCAGTCCGGGCAGCGGAACCAACTTCATGGCGGAAGCTGTGTTAAAAGCCCTGGATATCCCGCTGGATTCCTACAATGACAGCCGGCTGTCATTTACCGAAAGCGCCAATGCCCTGCGGGACGGCACCATTGATGTGGGCATCTGGAGCGTGGGACCGGGCACCAGCTCCATTCTGGACCTGGCCACCACCCATGACATCACGGTTCTGTCCTTTACACCGGAACAGACACAAAAAATTCTGGCAGCCGAGGCAACCTATGCCGGGGTGGATCTTTCCGGCGGTGTATACCGGGGGGTTGATGAAGATGTGCCCACCATCGGTGTATGGAATGTGATCATCTGCCAGGCATCCCTGGAAACCGATCTGGTGTATTCATTGACAAAAGCCCTGTTTGAGCACAATGACTATCTCAAGAAAATCCATCCCACAGCAGCATATACCGTCCCTGAGAACTCGGTAAAATATTCCCCTATTCCGCTTCATCCGGGAACCATTAAGTATCTGGAAGAAAAAGGGTTCAGTGTACCTGCAAAACTGCAGCCTTAGCAAAACACCCAGAAGGGGACGGATAAAGTGACCAGGCCGGTATTCATAGCAGCCCTATGCCTGGCCGGCCTGGTTTTACTGTTTGTCCCGGTCATCTGGCTGATGAGTCCCGGAGGACTGGAGCTGCGCATCACACCGGTGCAGGAAGAATTTCCCATCCTGGTGCTGCCCATGGAACCGGACGAGCGGTTTACCCTGCATTATGTTCATTCCGTTGAAAATACGCCCATATGGGAGGAACACAGTATGGACAAAACCGGCACCCTTTATATTGAAGAAGAGCGGTATGAAAAGTTTGGCGCGGGTATGGGCAAAATGCCCGGGGTGGGCCGGATGGTAACCAGAGGAAACCATGAGGCAATCGTGGATATGCACATGCCGGTGGGAAATTTTGTCCTGCGGGTGGGCAGTGCCGGTGTCAATCATACCATTATCTGGCGGGGCAGGCAGTTCAATCTGTCGGAAAAATTCCCCCACAGGGCAGTCAGATTCTCCGGCCGGCCCGTGAACATGCTGCACAAAACATGGCATTCCCATGGATGGGGGAAGAACCGTAACCATTACTGGTTTGGACAAAAATACGCCCAGAGGAAAACCAATGACTGAAACCGGCATGTCCCAAAAAGATGCGGACCAAAAAACAGAATCTGTCCCTGCAGGCCCCAACACCCTGGTGAAAATCACGGCCTGGGTGGTCATGGTGCTTGCCGTAAGCCTGAGCCTGTACCAGCTGTATACCGCCGGGGTGGTGGCCCTCACCGCCCTGGTTCAGCGCTCCATCCACCTGGGGGCCATCCTCAGCCTGACATTTTTGCTCAAGCCGGCGTTCTCGGGGGTGAAAAAAAACAAGCTGTCCCTGTGGCTGGTTCTGGACTGGATACTGGTGGCTTTGTCGGTCTACTGCACCTTTTATATCTGCAACAACCTGTCGGATATATTCGACCGCCAGGGGGACTGGCTGTTCCAGGACCGCATCATCAGCATCTTAGGAGTGCTGCTGGTGCTGGAGGCCTGCCGCCGGGTCATCGGGATCTTCATGACCGGCATCTGTGTCGTCAGCGTTGTCTATGCCATGTACGGGCCCTATATGCCGGATCTGATCATCCACAAAGGATACAGCATCGAGCGGATCGTCACCACCCTGTGGCTGACCACCGAAGGGATTTTCGGCCTGCCCATCGGTGTGGCCGCCACCTTTGTGTTTGTGTTTGTGCTGTTCGGCGCCATTCTGGAAACCACCGGCGGGGGCGCGTTTTTCATTGACATGGCTTATGCGCTGACCGGCCGGTTTTCCGGAGGTCCTGCCAAGGCATCCGTGGTGGCATCAGGCTTTATGGGATCGGTGTCAGGATCGGCCGTGGGCAATGTAGCTGCCACGGGCTCTTTTACCATTCCCATGATGAAAAAGGTGGGATACCGTCCCCACATGGCCGGGGCCATCGAGGCGGCCGCCTCCACCGGGGGGCAGCTCATGCCGCCCATCATGGGGGCCGGCGCGTTTTTAATGGCGGAATTCACCAACACCAGCTATCTGACCATCATCAAGGTGGCCCTGGTGCCTGCCATCATGTATTATGTCACCGTGCTGGTGTTTGTACACTATGAAGCCAAAAAATTCGGTTTGAAAGGCCAGCCCAAAGAAAGCCTGCCAAAGGTGTTTGAGGTGCTCAAGCAAGGGTTGCATTTCATCATCCCGGTGGGGATCCTCATCTATGTGCTGATGGCCAATTATTCTCCCATGATGGCCGGATTCATTGCCGTTGTCAGCACCCTTTGCATCAGCATCCTGATGAATTTCATCCGCTGGATTCTGGGCGGCCGCAATGAAAAAAGCATCTGGGCTTTTATAGCAGCCGAGCTCAAACTGCTGGCCAAGGCCCTTGAGAACGGTGCCAAAAATGCGGTCATGGTGTCGGTGGCTTGCGCTGCCGCCGGCATTATCGTGGGCATGGTCGGCCTCACGGGCATGGGGCTGAAATTTTCCAGCCTGGTGATGGATCTGAGTTTCGGTATCAAAACCGTGGCCATTCTTCTCATTGCCGGTGCCTCGCTGGTGCTGGGCATGGGACTTCCGGTCACCGCCAGTTACATTGTTCTGGCCACCCTGGCCGGACCGGCCCTCATGGACATGGGGGTGCCGATGCTGGTGGCCCACATGATCGTGTTCTGGTATTCCCAGGATTCCAATGTCACCCCGCCGGTGAGTCTGGCCAGTTTTGCCGGGGCTGCCATTGCCAAGGCCAGTCCCATGCGCACCGCATTTGCTTCCTGGAAACTGGCAAAAGGGCTTTACATTATCCCCCTGGTTATGGCATACAGACCCCTTCTGGGAATGGGAGACAATTATGAACTGCTGCACTGGGAGGTGGTTCTCACCATGATCACCACCACTTTAGGGCTGGTGGCGTTTGCCTCGGCCTTAGAACGGTTCTGCATCCGGGCGGCCACGCTTGTGGAAACCGTTCTGTTCTGGCTGGCGGCCGTCGGGCTGCTGTGGACCTCCTTCTGGACCGAGGCGGCGGGATTTATTCTGCTTGTGATCGTCCTGGCGCTTCAGCTTAGAAAGAAAAGCAATCCATCTCTTGCATCTGCGATCAATTAGGACTAAAACTAGTATAGTGAATTAATCGCCGGGAGCGAGAGACGGTCAGATGGAACAGAAAAATGTGTATCATGCCGGCCTGGATATCGGTTCCACAACGGCAAAGCTGGTGCTGGTGAATGCCGCCGATCGATTGATCTTTTCACGGTATCAGCGGCATTATGCCCGGATCATGGACACGGTATCCGGTTTTTTCTCACAGGTGGTGTCGGAGCTGGGAGACTGCCGTGTGCACCTGTGCCTGACCGGGTCCGCCGGCATGGGGATGTCTCAGCAAATGGATCTGCCGTTTGTTCAGGAGGTGATCGCCACCCATGAAGTGGTCCGTCACCGGCACCCCGAGGTCCGGACGGTGGTGGATATCGGGGGCGAAGACTCTAAAATGATATTCCTGTCGCCTGACCGGCCCCCGGATATCCGCATGAACGGCAACTGCGCCGGCGGTACCGGCGCGTTCATCGATCAGCTGGCAGCCCTGCTGAACTGTTCTCCCAATGATCTCAACCAGCTGGCACAGCAGCATACCGGGGTGTATCCCATTGCATCCCGGTGCGGGGTGTTTGCCAAAACAGATGTGCAGAACCTGTTGAGCCGCAATGTGCCGGTGTCTGATATTGCGGCGTCCGTGTTTCATGCCGTGGCCATCCAGTGCCTGAACACCCTGTCCAGGGGGTATGATATTCGGCCCCGACTGCTGCTGTGCGGGGGCGTGTTCGCGTTTCTGCCGGAACTGGTCAACGCGTTTTTGCGAACCCTGGACCTTTCGACAGATGATCTGGTGGCGCCGGACGAACCGGCCCTGCTTCCGGCCATGGGCGCGGCCATGTTCAGCCGGCGCCATGAGACATCCTGGTCCGTATCACACCTGCTCGATGATATGGCCCGGAAACAGACCGGTTTTCAAGTGCGGGACAACCGCCTGAAGCCGCTGTTTTCCACGAAAAACGACCGAACCACTTGGGAACGGCACCGGCAGCGGATAAAGATCCCCCGGACCGATCTGTCTGATTATTCACCTTCGAAATGTTTTGTGGGAGTGGATTCCGGATCCACCACCACCAAGATCATCGCCCTGGGCACGCAAAACCAGGTGCTGTTTTCCTGGTACCGGAACAATGACGGCAATCCCATCCAGGCGGTGATTCAGGGGCTGATGGCCCTGCGGGATGACATCCGGGTACACCATCCCCGGCTTGTCATCGCAAAGACCGCTGTGACCGGGTATGGCGAAGATCTGATTCGAACGGCATTCGGTATGGATATCGGACTGGTGGAAACCATCGCCCATTTTGAAGCGGCCCGGCATATGGATCCGGAAGTGACATTCGTTCTGGACATCGGGGGCCAGGATATGAAAGCCATCTTCATTCATCATGGTGCCATCTGCCGCATCGAACTCAATGAGGCCTGTTCATCCGGATGCGGATCCTTCATTGAAACCTTTGCCGGTTCTCTGGGGTATGGGGTGAGCGAGTTTGCAGCCCTGGCCATGGAAGGCGGCTCTCCCTGTGACTTAGGTACCCGGTGTACGGTGTTCATGAATTCCCGGGTCAAGCAGGCGTTGCGGGAAAACGCCGATGTGGCGGACATCAGTGCCGGGCTGTCCTATGCCGTGGTGAAAAACTGCCTGTTCAAGGTGCTCAAGCTAACGGACATGCAGGAGATGGGAACCCGTATCGTTCTTCAGGGCGGAACCTGCACGAACCCCTCCATTGTAAGGGCACTGGAGGTTCTGGCAGATGTCCGTGTCACCCATT
Source organism: Desulfotignum sp. (assembly GCA_034522435.1). GTDB lineage: Bacteria > Desulfobacterota > Desulfobacteria > Desulfobacterales > Desulfobacteraceae > Desulfotignum. The sequence goes on along the minus strand of JAXHLJ010000003.1, from coordinate 103,456 downwards.
CCGACATGCCCGAAATGATGGGGGCATTCGGTGCGGCCCTGGCGGCAAGGCAGGCCGCTGACAATGCACAGGACCTTTCTCTGACCCGGTTTGAAGCCATCCATCATCTGGAATCTATCGCAAATTTCAAAACCCGCCAGATTGTGTGCAGCGGATGTGAGAACGCGTGTGCGGTGACCCGGTTTGTTTTTTCCAACGGCAAGTCGTTTTACTCCGGCAACCGGTGTGAAAAAAGGTTCGGATCCAAAGGCCAGAAGCGTGCGGAAAAAGGGTTTGACTTTGCCGGGTTCAAATATCGGCTCCTGTTTGACCGGAATTTGTCTCCCCACACCGCTCCGAAATGGACGGTAGGGATTCCCAGGTGTTTGAATTTTTACGAAAATTTCGCTTTCTGGCATGCATTTTTCGTACACTGCGGCATCAATGTCGTTGTGTCGGGACCGTCCACCATGGCCATGAGTGACAGGGCCAAAGGCAGTATCATGTCCGACAATATCTGCTTTCCCGCCAAACTGGCCAATGCCCATGTCCTGGACCTGGTGCACAAAGGAGTGGACCGTATTTTCTTTCCCCTGGTCATGTATGAACACGATGAGTTCCATAAAAAAGTGGTCAACACGTTCAACTGTCCCGTGGTCAGCAGTTACACCGATGTGATTGACAGCTGCCTGGACATGGAAACCCGAAAAGGGATCCCTCTGGACAAGCCGGTGATCACGTTCAAGGATGAAACCCTGCTGATCAGAGCTTGTGTGGCGTATCTGCGGCCTCTGGGCGTTGCTGCGTCCCGCATCCGGGCAGCGGTGAAAAAGGGACTGACCGCCCAGAAGAATTACAGACTGACCATCCGGGAGAAAGGGGCCATGATCGTTGGTCAGGCTGAACAGGGTCAGCGCCTGCTGGTGGTGCTGTGCGGCCGGCCTTACCATATCGATCCGCTGATCAATCAGAAAATTCCACAGATTCTGACCGATTTCGGTGTGGATTTCATCACGGAAGACGCGGTGCCGGGCACCGGAGACGGGGTGTTTGACTCGTTTCAGGTTCTGACCCAGTGGGCGTATCCCAACCGGTTGTATCATGCGGCATCCTGGGTGGCGGGGCAGCCGGACCATATTCAGATGATTCAGATCAATTCTTTTGGATGCGGACCGGATGCGGTGGCCATTGAAGAAAACCGCCAGATCCTGGAGACCGGCGGGAAAAACCATACCCTGGTGAAGGTGGACGATATTTCAAGTACCGGATCGGTGCGGCTGCGTATCCGATCCATGGTGGAATCCCTGATCCGGCAGGGCGGTCATCACCGTCGCAGACGCAAAGAACGCAGAACCACCCCGCATTTCGAGAAAAAAGACCGGAAAAGACAGATTATCGCCCCTTTTTTTGCGGATGATTATTCCGGATATCTGCCGCCGGTGTTTCAGACCGCCGGGTATCAGCTCGAGATTCTGCCCCCGCCGGACAGGGAATCCGTGGAAACCGGGCTGAGATATACCGGCAATGACATCTGTTATCCGGCGGTACTGGTTACCGGGGATATCATCAAGGCGTTGAAATCCGGCCAATACGATCCTGAGCAGATTGCCGTAGGCATCACACAGACCGGGGGGCAGTGCCGGGCCTCCAACTATCTCTCTTTGATCCGCAAAGCCATGGTGGCGGCCGGATATGAACAGATTCCCGTGATTTCCGTGACCAGTGCCCAGGGTCTGACCCATCAGCCCGGGTTTGACATCAACTGGCTGAAAATGCTCAAACTGCTGTTCGTCACCACCATGTACGCGGACTGTATCGCCAAAATGTATTATGCCACCGCAGTCAGGGAAATTCACAAAGGCACCGGCAACCAGCTGCGGCAAAAATACATTGCCGCAGCCCACACCTGCATTTTAACCAGAGACTACGACCGGTTTTTTTCATTGCTGGATGCGGCAGTGGCTGATTTCAACCGGGTGGACGTCCATGATCAGGTCGTGGGCCGGATCGGGATTGTGGGGGAGATCTACATCAAATACAATGCGTTCGGCAATCAGTTTTTGGCCCAGTTTCTCATGGAAAACCGGATTGAACCGGTCATTCCGCCGATTCTGGATTATTTTATTCAGGATTTTGTCAATTACAAAGAAAACATCCGGGCCTATATCCGGCACCGAAAAATGACCGATATTTTAGGGCGGTTCATTGAAACGTTTTTGAACACCTTTCATGAAAAAATAAATCTCCGGTTCAGGCGTTTCCGGTTTTATACCCCGTTTCATGATATCCGTCATGTAGCGGACAAGGCCGGCCGGATTCTGTCTCTGGTGAACCAGTTCGGTGAAGGCTGGCTCATTCCCGGGGAGATCGCCTGTCTGGCCGAAGACGGGGTGAGCCATGTGATCAGTGTGCAGCCGTTTGGGTGCATTGCCAACCACATCGTGTCCAAAGGCGTGGAAAAGCGCATCAAAACGCTTTATCCGGATATGAACCTGCTGTACCTGGATTTTGATGCCGGCACCTCAGAGGTCAATGTCAGAAACCGGCTGCACTTCATGGTCGAAGCAGTGAAATCCCGGATGGGAAGTCCGGATCGGGCAGTTCTGATATAGCGGTATCCTGATCTGCCTGAAAAAGTTTCTAAGGAGTTCGTTGATAAATCAACAGTTGTCTGGCCGGCAAATCATCCTGTAATCTCAGGTTTTTATTTTGATGATCTCCCGGTCCGGCTGGTGGGGAAATTCCTTGAGAGAGGCCCAGCGTTTCGGGTCCTGCTTAAAGGTGGGATCGCTCTGAATATATTCGACCATCAGGCGGGCCGTGGCCGTGAGCGAAGACAGGTGGGTCCGTTCATATCCGTGGGACGCATCCACCCCGAATCCCACCAGGGCGGTGCGGACATCATGACCGGCTTCAATGGCGGATGCCGCGTCACTGCGGTAGTACCGGAACACGTCTTTCTGGAAATCGATATCCCAGTCCTGGCACAGCTTCACCAGTTTTTGGGACAGATGATAATCAAACGGGCCGGTCTGGTCTTTCATGGCAATGGTGACCGCGTATTCCGACGCGTTCTGATCCGGTGCCACCGGAGCCAGATCCACCACCACCATTTCGGAGACATCGGCATATACATCGGCGGATGCCCCGAACCCGATCTCTTCGAAAATAGTGAAGATCAGGTGGCAGTCCAGGGGCAGGGCAGTGCCGGATTCCACAAGGGCTTTGGCCGCACTGAGCATGATGGCGGCCCCGGCCTTGTCATCCAGGTGCCTTGCATTGATGAATCCGTTTTCCGTGATTTCCGGCAGCGCGTCAAAGGCGATGATGTCGCCCACGTCAAAGCTGTTTGCCGTCAGATCCTGCCGGTTGCGGCAGATGTCATCCACCCGCAGTTCCACATGGTCCCAGCTCACCGGCAAATTATCCACGGCATCTCCCCAGGCATGGCCCGAAGCTTTCAATGGCAGGACTGTTCCCCGTCTGGGGCCGGACTGGGTGAAAATGGTCACCCGGCCACCTTCGGCAAAACGGCTGGACCAGCTGCCGATGGGGGTGATGGCCAGTTTGCCGTTGTCCTTGAGTCGGCTGATCATGGCCCCCAGTGTGTCCAGATGCACGGTGACGGCCCGGTCCAGGGTGTTCTGTCTGCCCGGCAAAGTGGCACGGATGGAACCTCTTCGCGTGATTTCGAAATCAATGTTCAGGGCTTCCAGCTGGCTGCCCACATAGTGGACCACCTGGTCGGAGTATCCGGAAGGCGATGGAATGCTCAGTAATTGTTTGAGCTGAAGGATCAGATAGGATTCATCGATGCAGATGTTAGACATGGGGGTTATTCCTTGTGTTTGACAGCGGTTTCCGGGAACAGCAGGTCGATGAACCGCTGGGCTGTGGGCTGGGGTTCATGGTTGGCCAGGCCGGGGCGTTCGTTGGCTTCGATGATGACATACTCCGTGCCCTGGACATCGGGTACGATGAAATCCAGGCCCGTGACCGGGATTTCCAGGCATTTGGCGGCGGCAACGGCAGCCCGGGCCAGATCCGGATGCAGCTGATCCGTGACATCGTGGATGGTGCCCCCGGTATGCAGGTTGGCGGTCTTCCGGACCATCACCTCTTTGTCTTTGGGCAGGACCGTGTCCTCATCCAGCCCTTGTTCGGTCAGGCACCGCCGGGTTTCCTCATCCATGGGAATCGCGCTTTCCCCGCCCGTGGCTGCCATGCGCCGGCGGTTGTATGTTTCCATCAAATCTTTGACGGTGTGGGTGCCGGTTCCCCGGATCACCGGCGGCCGGCGGACCGCGGCCGCCACCACTTCATAGTTGATCACAATGACGCGCAGGTCCCGTCCCGGGGCCATCTCTTCCAGAATCACGTCCCGGCAGACGTTCTGCGCTTTGTGTATGGCGGTTTCCAGATCGTTTGTGTCGGTGATGCCCACGCTGATGCCTTCGCCCTGTTCACCCCGGGCCGGTTTGACCACCACCGAGCGGGTTTTTTTCATGAACTGAACCGCCGCATCCAGATCCGTATACCGGATCTGTTCGGGTACCCGGATGTTGTGTTTTGCCAGAAGCTTTCGGGTCAGGCGCTTGTCATCACATTTGGTCATGGCCACGGCCGTGGTGAGATCGGACAACGATTCCCGGCAGGAGATGGTTTTGCTGCCGAACGTCAGGGTGAACAATCCGAAATCTTCGTCCAGAATATCGATGCGGATGCCCCGGTGTTTGGCTTCATCCACGATCAGTTTGGCATAGGGATTGAGTTTTGGATAATGCTGGTGCGTGGTGTAAAGGTCCTGATTGATGGGGTTTTTCCGTTTGATGCAGAACACCGGAATCCGGTGGCAGCCCAGTTTTTCATACAAAGCGATGGCTTTTTTGTTGTCGTGCATCACACTGATGTCCACAAAGGCCCGGCCCCGGGTGAAATAGTGTTCGCACAGGTGCCGCGCCAGACTGCTCCCCACCCCGGGAAAATCGATCTGGGGATCCACGGCCAGGGACCAGAGGCTGGCCCCTTTTTCAGGATCGTTGAACGCGGCCACATGGTCCACCCCTGTGACCGTGCCGATGACCCGGTCATGGGTCAGATCCCTGGCGATCATATAGGTGCGCAGTTTGTTGGCCCGTTTGTCCAGAATAAAATCCGGGTCCGCCCCTTTCATGTGACAGGCCCCATAGATCCGGTTGATCTCTCGGGCTTCTCTACGGGTGGAGACCCGCTGGATCACGAACGGATGTCGGGTGCGGGAGTCCATGGTGTAATCGTGGGACCAGAGCCGGAAGGTATGGGACGGATCCAGAAACAGCTTGTCCGGTGCCAGGGACACCACCACATGGGGATCGATGATGTACATGGCAATGTCCCGGCGGTCATATCCATACTGGGTCATGGTTTCCACGATGCGCTCGTTGTCTTCAAAGGTGTGGCCGAACACCAGCCGGCCCCATCCCATTTCCACATACGCATCGGAAATCATGCCTTTTGTGGCCGGTCCCTTGAGCTTTTCCCAGTTCCTCAGAGACTGGCCGAATCCCCGTTCCAGCCGATGATTGGATTTTCCCATGGCGGTTTGCTCCTCAGGTGTCTAAATATCTTGCTGCTGGCACCAGTATTCCAGCAGGGCCGCCTGCCAGAGTTTGGAACCCTTGAGCGGGGTGATATGGGATTCCGGGTCCGCCAGCAGTGTGTCGATATACGCCCGGTTGAACAGGTTCCGGTCTTTGGCCGCGTCGGTATTCAGAATACCGGTGACAAAATCCAGGTATTCTCCTTGCAGGTATTTGAGGGCCGGCACCGGGAAATAGCCTTTGGGCCGGTCGATGACCTCGTTGGGAATAACCGCTCTGGCCGCTTCCTTGAGAATGTGTTTGCCGCCGTGCCCCACTTTGTGTTCGGCTGGAATTTTTGCCACCAGTTCGACCAGCTCGTGGTCCAGAAATGGTACCCTTGCTTCCAGGCCGGCGGCCATGGTCATGTTGTCCACCCGTTTCACCGGGTCTTCGGTGAGCATCACCAGGGTGTCCAGACGCAGGGTCTTGTCAATGGGGGTGTTTGCGCCGGTCATGTCAAAATGGTTCTGAATGAACTGCGTGCTGACATCGTCTCCGTGGAACGTGTTTGTGACCATTTCCAGGTATTCTTCGTGGGACCGGTCTCCAAATACTTTGCGGTAATCCGCCACGGGATTGTCGCTTTCCATCATGGGCGGATACCAGTGATACCCGCCGAATATCTCATCCGCGCCCTGGCCGCTCTGGACCACCTTGACATGTTCGGCTACTTTTTGACTCAATAAATAGAATCCGATGCAGTCATGGGAGACCATGGGTTCGCTCATGGCTTTGACACAGTCGGGCATGGACGGCAGGACCTCGCTTCCGTGTACCTGAATTTTATGGTGGTCCGTGGCAAAATGACGGGCAATGATATCGGAATACAGAAATTCATCCCCTTTTTCGTCGCCCACGCTGTCAAATCCAATGGAAAAGGTCTTGAGGTCCTTTTGCCCGGCCTCGGCCAGCAATCCCACCACCAGGCTGGAATCCAGACCCCCGGACAGGAGCACGCCCACGGGCACATCCGCTACCAGACGGCGTTTTACAGACGCCATCAGGGTCTGGCTCACCAGATTTTTCCAGTCATCAAATGTATACGAATCTTCTTCTTTGTCCCGCTGATACACCGGCTGCCAATAGGTGTTCTGAGTCATGGTACCGTCCTGTGAGATGACGGCACAGGTGGCGGGCGGCAGTTTTTCAATGCCGGACACAATCGTGTGCGGCGCGGGCACCACGGAATGAAAGGTCAGATAAAAATGCAGGGCCTGCACAGAGATCTGCGGTTTGATTTTTCCGGTGGCCAGCAGGGCCGGCAAAGAAGAGGCAAACAACAGGCTGTTGTCGGTTTTGTGGAAATAAAGGGGTTTGATGCCCAGCCGGTCCCTGGCCATGAACACCTTGTCTTGGGTCTGGTTGTAGATGGCAAAGGCGAACATGCCGTTAAAGCGCTTCACACAGTCTTCTCCCCAGGCATGATAGGCCTTGAGGATCACTTCGGTATCCCCGCTGGTGTGAAAGGTGTATCCTTTTTCGATGAGTTCATCTTTCAGGGCGGTGTAGTTGTAAATGGCTCCGTTGTAAACAATGATCAGCCCGAGTTTGGGATCGATCATGGGCTGGTTGGAGTCGTCGCTCAGATCGATGATCTTGAGGCGGCGGTGGCCCATCAGGGTCCAGATGCCGTGATAGATATCTTCATTGTCAGGACCCCGGGCGGCCATGGCCTGGTTCATCCGGATCACGGAATCTTCGTAAATGGGTTGCCTGTTGAAAAATATTTCTCCGCATATGCCGCACATAAAATCTCCTGTTGGAAGGTAAAAAAGGTTAAAGATATCGGTTTTTCAAGGGATCGGAAAGATCCCCGGACGTTCAGAATTGTGGACTGAACAGAAACAACACCTGTGTCAGGGTGAATTCATAAAAGCCAATATATAAAATCCCGGCTCAGTTGTCAAACTTGCTGAACAACAGATACGGGTCAGGGTTGTGAGAAACGCAATTTTCATGTAAATATTAAAAACGGACGGCAAATCAGGGCAGTGAATCGGACAATGACAGCAGACCCGGAATTGGAGAGGAAACGAAAAAATGGATGTGACATACTGCAGTGCCTGCGGTGCGAAAATGACAACCCGGATACCGGTGGATGACGATCATGTCCGGCCGGTATGTGACCGATGCGGGCATGTTCATTATGAAAATCCCAAAATGGTGGTGGGCTGCATTCCGGTGCTGGGAGATCAGGTGCTGCTGTGCAAAAGAAACATCGCGCCCCAAAAAGGAAAATGGACCCTGCCGGCCGGTTATCTGGAAAACGGGGAAACCGTCCAGCAGGGGGCGGTTCGGGAAACCCTGGAGGAAACCCGGTCCCGTGTGTCAATCATCGCCCCTTACCGCATGCTCAACCTGGTGTTTGTTCACCAGATCTATCTGATGTTCCGGGCCCGGCTGCTGGACAACCATTTCGGTCCGACCAAGGAAAGCACAGAGGTGCGGTTGTTTTCCGAATCAGAGATTCCCTGGGAAAATATCGCGTTCGAGTCGATCCGCCAGACCCTGGCGGATTTTTTTTCGGACCGGCCGGATCAGCAGTTCCCATTTGAAATCAAAGAGATTACAATCCCCGCCAAACACAAAAGCCCGATCTGAAAAGGTATTACAGGATATCCTTCAGCATCTCGAACCGTTCGAACGGCGGCATCACACAGGCCCCGGAAAAATATTTTTTCGCAATTTCCATCATGTGTCCGGCCTGAGCCGTGCCGGTTCTGATGGGATCAGTTGATGTCTCCATCTCCCGGCGAAGGGGATCGGGCACGGCAATGCCGTCCACTTTGTCGTGAAGAAAACAGGCATGCCTGAAGGACAGCAGCGGCAGAATTCCCATGATTTTGGGTACCGGCAGGTGCGCGCACGCATCTGCCAGGGTTTGCGCCGTGGTCTCGTCATAGACCGGCTGGGTGACGATGAACCGGCATCCGGCGGCCACCTTTTTTTCCAGGCGTTTGACTTCATTTTTCAGGCCGTTGCGCTCCGGCCGGAAATCCAGGACAGCGCCCGTGGTCAGGCCGGATTCATCGGCCAGGGTGATCAGCTGATACACATTCACATCGTTCACCGCCGTGGCCCCGTCCTTTTGCCGGCCGGCGGACGGGTCTCCGGTGATGGCGATCAGGGTGTCGATCCCCAATGCTTTCGCCCCCCACAGTTCCGCCTGAAGCCCTAAAAGATTGTGGTCCCGGACCGTCAGGTGCAAAATGGCGGGTTTGCCGGTTTTTTCATACAGCAGGCGGCAGAACACCGTGGCGGACATGCGGGGTTTGGCCACGGGATTGGTGGCCACGCTGAATCCGTCAAAATCAAGAACTGAAATCGCGGCCAGCTTGTCCAGCAGCGCTGCGGGATCGTTTCCGGCCGGCGGCACCACTTCGATGGTGGTGACAAATTTGTTGCTGTCAGACATCACAAAGGACATGGGACGTTGTTCCTCCTGTCAAAGGTTCACGTATTTTCACAGTATGCCCTGAATCCCGTGCCGGGTCAAATTAAAGCTTGAAATCCGACCCGGCCGACGTATAATCTTGAATATAATGAATATGTTTACTTTTTCCGACCAGGTCAGTTTTTCCATGGACATTGCCTGGTCCGACCACTGCGACGTACACCTGGATCACTATCATGTTCACCGGATGAACTGCTGGCGGGATCTGGAACCGGGCAGTTTTCTGTTCAGGATCTCAATCAGAATCCGGTTCTGGCATCCCCGGCCGGTGGACGACCGGTATTTCCCGCAGCTCCGGCAGTCTGATCCGGCATTCTGGGTTACGGGCATCGTCAATAAATAAAATAATGGCTATAAAAACAACTTGCTGCTGACGAAACGATCTTTTTCTGGTCCCAGGTAAAAGTCAGCGGCCACGGGAAAATGGTCTGACGGATACCGGATATCTTTATGGAAGGTCAAAATCCGGCGGGAGACCGGCCGGATCTCGCCTCTGAAAAGGATCCAGTCGATGTGCCGGCCGTCGGTTTTGCCGGTGAATCCGTGAAACGTGCCCGGGGGATCTGTTTCAAATACCTCTCTGAATCCGTGGGTCTGAAAGGTTTTGAAAGCGGATGAGGCATGGCCGGCATTGAAGTCTCCGGTGATGACCGCCGGCAGTCCCGGCGGGAACCGTTTCAGAAAACCGGCCACCATGCCGGCGCTTTGGGCCTGGACCGCCGGATCAAAATCAAAGTGCGTATTGGCCATCAGCAGATGCCGGCCCTGTTTTTCAAACCACCCCGCAACACACTGCCGGGGCCACCGGGATTTGGCCATTTTGGACGGGATGTCGGGAAACCGGGAGATGAAATGGTGGCGATGGCCCAGGCAGGCCCAGTCTTTGTGAAAAAAGATCATGTTGGACTGCCACCAGGGATGGTTCCGGTTGTACCAGCCGATGTGGTTATATCCTTTCAGGGTGTTTTTCAGAAATTCCGCCTGAAAATGATTCACCTCCTGAAATCCGATAAAATCGATTTTCATCTGTTTCAGAAGATCTTTGACCACATCCCTGCGACGGTCCCAGCGATTTTTGTCATCTTTTGCCAAACCGAACCGCAGGTTCATGGTCATCACGCTGAAGGATGCAGGATCTGTTTTCATTCTTTCAGGATGCGATATTCTCTGGTCTCTGTCAACGTCTACAGTCGCTTATCCGGGTTTGACAACATCATGGCGGGTCAGGCGTTGTTCAAACCGGCAAAGGATTTGTCATGACATTTTCTCACACACAATTGAACATTTCCCTTTTTCCGGTGTCTGTCCTGATAAAGAAAGATGCATTTTTATCTTTACAGAAACAGGGCTTGACCCGTAACATGCAAAAAGGAGAATGAAAAATGAAAATGATGATTTCGATCACGACCGCAGTTGTCATGCTCATCTGCCTGTCTTCGGCACCGGCCCATGCAGACCGGAAAACCACGGAAGGGTTTTTGCTGGGCGTCGGGGCTGCCGTGCTGGGAACCGCGATTTATCAGGGCCTGAATCACCCATCCGGCTACAGGGAACCCCAGCGGTATCATGCGCCCCCAGCCTATGGACGCAGGGCTAAATGCCGGAATGACCAGCGATATTTTCGGCCGCCTGTCGTCCGCTGGGAAATTCAGCGGATCTGGGTGGAGCCGGTATTTGAAACCCGCTGGAATCCGGGCCATTACAACCGCAAAGGGCACTGGGTCGGCGGCCGGCATGAAACATTCAAGGTGCGGGATGGATACTGGGAAAAACGCCGGGTGCGGTCCCGTTACTGATACGGGCGGAACAGGCAAGGGCCTGCCGTGCAATGAACGGCTGTAATTACAGATGCTGCCGAAGATGGAACTATGGATGAACAAAACCTGGTGGAGCAGCTCAGGCAGGGAGACAGGAAAGCCTTTGTCTTCCTGGTCAACACCTTTCAGAAACGCCTGCTCAAAGTGGCGTACGGCATCACCCTGGACCCGGAGGAAAGCCGGGAAATCGTTCAGGAGGTGTTTATCACTGTGTTCCGGCAGATCCATTCATTCCGGCAGGAAGCTGCGTTGTATACCTGGTTGAGAAAAATGACGGTCAACCATTGCCTCAACTGGAAACGCAGATGGAAACGGCGGTTCAGGTGGCAGCATGACCCCATCACCCTGGAAAACGATCCCAGCCTTTCACAGGAAAATCCGCAGATGGAGACGCCGGAAACCCTGATTCAGAAAAAACAGTTCCGGCAACAATTGATGGATGCGGTCAAACACCTGCCGGAGAAAACCCGGACCGTTTTCGTGCTGTACGCGCTGGAGGAGCTGTCTTACGAAGAGATTGCCGATTTTCTTCAGATCCGGAAAGGCACGGTGGCCTCCCGGCTGTATCACGCCAGAAAACAGGTGGCTCACGTCCTGAATTCGAAAAAAACGCAGGAGAAACCGGTATGACAAGTCCATGCGGCAGATATTCGGAAAAACAGATCAGCCGGTTCATTGACGGTGCGCTTTCCCGGCAGGCGCTTGAGCAGATCCGGCAGCACCTGGATACCTGTTCGGCCTGCCGGGATCTGGCCGACCAGTTCCGGGAGGTCACAAAAACCTTTGATGAACTGGCTGAGCAACCCGGCAGTGCCATCGATCCAAACCGCTTGTACCGGACCATGCAGGAAACAGAAGAAAAATCGGCCGGATTCCGGACCGGCGGATTTTTCAGTCGCCGGTTCCGGCCGCTGCTGGCGGCGGCATCGGTTGCGGCCCTGGTGATCATCGGCGGGATCGCTCTGATAGATAACCCCATCACACCGGACAGCCCCAGCGCTATTGTCACATCCATCGATACGGAGTATACTGCGGTCATGATTTTTGAAACACCTGACACCCATCATACCATTGTCTGGTATTCAGACACCTGACCATGAAAAGGAGAGATATGTACAGTTTCATCAGGTTGATCCGGCTCACTGCTATTGCCGCCGGGGTGATCTGGTGCTGGTGCCCCGCACAGACCGCCTTTGCACAGAATCAGGTTCTCACTCATGTCAAGGTGATTCAGGCATCCACCCAGACCCGGTCCGTTGACCCGGCATTGCGGCAGATCGTGCCTGAACTGGAAAAAGTTTTCCGGTACACGGGGTACACGCTGCTCCAGGAAAAGACCCTGTCGCTGGCTTTTCAGCAACCGGGGCGGATCCTTCTGCCGGATAGCCGGACCCTGGTGTTGACACCCACAAGCAGCCAGGGCGGCAGAATTCAGTATGACATTCAGATTCTGAACAGAAAAGACGCGGTGTTTCAAACCCGGGTGCTTCTGAAAAACAAGCGCAGCATGACTATCGGCGGCCCCCGGTCCGATCACGGGGTCCTGCTGTTTCATATCACCGGTTCTCTGCCTTAGGAGACCATGGATGATGCTGTTTATTTTCTCCTGATGAAAGAAAAGAAATGTGCCTGTGAGAAGATGAGAAGGAAGATCAGATGAATGGCATCGATCAGACAAAAATGACAAAAAACAAACGGAGGAATGACCATGTGTGAACAAACCTGCGGGTGTCAGAACCCGGTAGAACTCAAGGGACGTCCGGAAGACTGTACACCGGACCAGATCAGAAAATGCCATGGGGATGACGCACAGCATTCATGCACCTGCGCCCCTGACAGCACCGCCCGGAAAGCGGACAGGGATGACGCCTGACCCGTCCCCGGCCATCCGGGCCCAGGGCCTTGCCAAACGGTTTGACAAGGTCCAGGCGGTTTCGGCCGTAGATTTTGAGGTTCAGTCCGGTGAGCTGTTCGGTTTTTTGGGTCCCAACGGGGCCGGCAAGACCACCACCATCAACATGCTCACCGGACTGGCCCGGCCCGATGCCGGCACCATCCATATCAGCGGCATCGACTGCACCCAACGGCCCCGGTCGGCCCAGCACCTCATCGGGGTGGTGCCGGATGAAAGCAACCTGTATCCGGAGCTGACCGGGTTCGAGAACCTGTGCTTCTGCGCGGCCCTGTACGGCATCGGCAAAGCCGACCGCAGGGCCAGGGCCGGGGACCTGCTGGACACCTTTGATCTTGCCGAGGCCGCAGACCGGAAGTTCAGCGGATACTCCAAAGGTATGAAGCGCAAACTCGCCATTGCCGCCGGCATCATCCACCGGCCGAAAATTCTGTTTCTGGATGAACCCACCACCGGCATCGATGTGGCCAGTGCCCGGCAGATGCGTCAGCTCATCGACAACCTGCACAAAAGCGGTACCACCATTTTTCTGACCACCCACTATATCGAAGAGGCGGAACGCTTATGCGACCGTATCGCATTCATCGTGGCCGGCCGGATTGTGCGGGTGGACACCGTTGACAACCTGGTGCAGCCCATCCGGGAAAAACACGTGATACAGGTCACATGCGCGGGTGATGCAGATAACCTGTCTGACAATCAGTCAGACAACCTTTTGGAGAGCCTGGATGAAGCGTTTCCAGATCTGACATTCAAGATTCCCCAACAGGGGGTGATCCGGGTGGAAGCAGATGCACCGGTCCGTGTCGGGCCTCTGGTCCGTTTTCTGGAAGATCGGGATATCGAGGTCTCTGAGGCCAGGAAAATCCGGCCAAGCCTTGAAGATATTTTTATCCAAATTACCGGTATTGATACAGGGGTCATGGGGAAAGAAAAAGAAAAATCAGGAGGCGCCCGATGAATCTGTGGATCGCGTTCTGGAACATTTTTGTCAAGGACTTCAGGACCTATTATCTCAAGCCGCCCAACATCAGCTGGGGCCTGATTTTTCCCCTGGCCTGGACCGGCATGTTCTTTATCAAGACCGGCTCCGGCCTGGCCCATATTCCCCAGGTGCTTCCCGGGGTGGTGGCGGTGTCCATTTTGTTCGGCACCACCTCCATGCTGGCGGTGACCATCACCTTTGAAAAGAAGAACCGCTCTTTTGAGCGCCTGCTGCTGGCCCCGCTGCCTTTTGAGATCCTGATGCTGGCCAAGACCAGCGGCGCCATCCTGTTCGGAATGCTCAACGCCCTGGTTCCGGTTCTCCTGGCCGTATTTTTGACCGACCTGTCCGGGGTGGCCTGGCACGTGTTTTTGCCGGCCGTGTTTCTGATCTCCGTGGCATCCACGTTCATGGGGCTGTTCATTGCCGTGGCCGTCAGTGAGGTGTTCGAGGCCCAGACTTTTTCCAATTTTTTCCGGTTTCCCATGATTTTTCTGTGCGGGCTGTTTTTTCCGGTCAGCGCCCTGCCGATTTTTTTAAAGCCCCTGTCCTATCTGCTGCCGTTGACCTATGGGGCGGATCTTTTGCACGGGGCCGTGCATGGGGAACAGGTCCTGCCGGTCCCGGTGGATCTGGCCGTCCTCGCCGTATTCTGTGCCGGCCTGTTCATGGTCAGTCTCTACAACATCCGGAGACGGTGGATTGCCTGAGCATACTGCTAACTGAAGAAGGCAAGCACATATTTGGCTGCTGTCAGAACCATGATGCCGGCCAGCATCCATTTGATGGCCCTGGCCGGGATAAATTTCTGACACCTGGCTCCCAGATACATGCCGGCCATGCCGCCGATGCCGAAAAGAATGCCCAAAAGCCAGTCCGGCGCCACGGAAAGATGGGGATAAAACGGGGCAATGGCCTGATAAAAGGCAACCCCGGCAATGGATGTGACAAAGGTTCCCATCAGGGCCGCCCCGGCCACGATATACACCGGCAGCCTGAAAAACGTGACAAAAAACGGCGCAATGATGGCGCCGCCGCCGATGCCGTAAATCCCCCCGATGATGCCCACAATGAAGCTGAGAAAAAAGATGCCTGGAAAAGACACATCATAGGATTCATCATAAAACGTGAACCCCAGCCGCCGGACATTGAAATGTGTCACGGTAGAGGGACGTGCCGTGGATCCTTCAGAACGCCAGGATTTCATCAGCGTCTGAAACCGATTTTCACTGCTGTTTTTCCCGCTGCCCTTGGTTAGAACATCGCGAATCATTTTAACCCCGATATACAGCAGGACCCCGGCGGCAAACAGCTTGAACATTCTGGGGTCCGGCAGCCAGGTCACCCGGACAATGGCCCCGATGAACACCCCGGGCAGCGTGCCCAGCACGACGATCCAGGTCAGGGGCCACACCATCCGGCCCTCGCGCCAGTACCGGTACACCCCGCTGGGAATGGCCACGATGTTGAACAACTGGTTGGTGGCACTGACCGATGGATGGGTATACCCCAGGAAAGACATTTGAAACGGCAGCAGCAGAAACGCACCGGACACACCACCCATGGAGGTGAAAAATGATACCACAAACGCCACCAGCGGCGGCACCCAGAAGGCCACTTCTATGTCTGCGGTGGAAAAATACATATCGATTCCTCCAAAAAGCGGATTTAAGATCACGTAAAATTTTATATTCGTGATAGTAACAACCGTTGACAAGGAACGTCAAGTATTTTATTGAATGATCCCATAAAATAACTGCAACCCACTGAAAACATGGAAAACAGATATGGCAGATCAAAAGAACCCCCCACAGGATCAGGATTTTTCCCCGCCGGATGGAAAAAATCACAGCCGGATCATTTCCATTGCCGATACAGATGCGTGTCTGGACACGGCCCAACTCAATCAGCTGGAACAGTCCTTCCGAAAATGGGCAACCGACTCACCCCGTGCGGATGTGCGGTTTTCCCGCCACCGCATTCTGATCACGTTTCTGTTGATCCGATATACCGGTGCAAAATTGAAAGAGGTCCTGGCGGTCAACCCGTTTACAGACATCGATACAAAAAACCGGGCAGTGACCTATGGCGGCAGCGGGTCTGAAACCGGCTTGAAATCCAGAACGGTTCATCTCTCGGAGACCCTGTGCCATGAGATTTTAAAACTGATCCACACGCCGCTGTTCCAGAAAAAACAGGGCCGGATGGCTGACCTGGACCCCGGATTTGTGCGCCGCAAATTCTATGAACGGGCTGCTGCCTGCGGGTTTGCCAAGGAACTGGGCGGTCCGGAAGCCATTCGCAGGGCCAGGGCCGTTGAATTGATGCAGGGCAATCTGCCGCTGCCGGTGGTCCAGAAAATCCTGGGGCATACATCACCCGGCCTGACATCATCCTATGTCACGTTTTCAGAATCTGAGATTCAGGACATTGCCCGGCGCTTCATGGAAAAGGAATCCGGCCGGAAAACCAGTGCCCGGAATGCTTTTTTCTGTAAAGTCACGGATATTGTCACAGGGGACATACAGACACGGGTGGATATGATCACCATGGAGGGCCATCCGGTCGTGACAGTGATCACCAATGACAGTGTGCACCGACTGGGGCTGGTGCCCGGCAAATGGATTGTGGCCGAGGTCAAGGCCCCCATGGTGATGCTCCAGGACGGGGCAGATGCTTTCAACGGCAGTGCGGAAAACCGGTTCAAGGGAACCATGACCCGGATCACCCGGGGAACAATCAATACTGAATGCATTGTCAGGGTATCGGACACTACACACATTTGCGCGGTGATGTCTTCGGCCGGTACCTGGCTGTCCGGTGTCAACCCGGGCGATGCAGTGTGGGCGGTTTTTTCCTGTTTTTCCGTGATTCTCCATCTGGATTGACCGGCTACAGGCACAAACCCGGCCGTATGATGACCAGACTTCTTTACAGATAAGGCTGGAAATGGAATGGGAGGCTTAAAGGTGAGAACGGATACCGAGATAAAAATAGAGGGTTTTGAAATATTGAGCAATACATTGGGGATGGTTGATGACGAGAAGGTAATGGCATAATGCACCTCTCCTTTTTGCTGGTCGGCACCATTTTTTTTATTTCCTTTATCCTGACCATGGTCGGTTTGGGCGGGGGGCTGATATTCTCGCCCTTGTTTGTTATCCTGGGATTTGCCAAATCCCAGGCGGCCTCAATTTCCCTGTTTTTGAATCTGATCGCGGCCGCATCCGCCGCATTTGCCTATGCGCGCAAAAAGATGGTGGATTTTTCCCTGTCCATTCCCCTGATTGTTTCATCAAGCCTGGCCGCCCCGCTGGGGTCGTTTCTGAATGTCCACATCGACCTGAAGCCCTTCTTGATTATCATGTCCATCGTCCTGGCCATGGCAGGTATCCGCATGTTCCTGTCACCGACTGTCGATCCAAAAACGCCGGCATTGTCTCCGGTCAAAAAAATCACCGGCGGCATCCTCATCGGCGCCTGCATTGGTCTTTTGGGCGGACTGCTGGGCATCGGCGGCGGGGTGTTTGTTGTGCCTCTGCTCATTTATGTGCTCAAGACACCGACCAAGATTGCGGCTGCATCATCGACCTTTATCGTATGTTTTTCCTCTTTCACCGGTTTTCTGGGGTATGCCTCCATGTCTGAAATCAACTGGACGTTCATGCTGCCTGCGGCCATTGCCTCTTTTGCGGGCGGTCAGGTGGGTGCCAGGGTGATGAGCACCCGTTTGAAAGGTAAAAACATCCGTGTGATGTTCAGTGTCATTCTGTTTATCCTCTGTGCCAAACTGCTGCATCAGGCGTTGTCGGTGTCATAAAGAGAATTCATGCCCGAAAAAAATTCAATGATCACGCAGAATATCCGAGTGAAGTATGCCGTAGGCATTGAAGCTGTTTGCGACCGTCAGCCGGATCGCCAGAAACACGGTGATGGCGGTGCCGGAAAAAATGGCGATCATGATGGCGATCTGATACTTGATGGCGGTAAACGGATCTGCTCCGGCAAGAATGACACCGGTCATCATGCCGGGCAAAGACACCAGGCCGATGGTCGCCATGGAGGCGATGGTCGGGGCAAGGGCGGACCGCAGCGCATCCCGGAAAAAAGGATTCACCGCTTCTGTCAATGCCGCTCCGTAGGCCAGCGACTGATGATACGCTTTTTCGTTTTTGTGGATGGATTGATAGAAATTGTTGAGCCCGATGATGTCCGCTCTTAAGCAGTTTCCCAGGATCATTCCGGCCAAAGGAATGATATACTGGGCGTCAAGCCATCCGGGCAGTCTGAGAATCGGACCGGCAAAAGCGATCACTGGAAGCGCGGTGCCGACCAGCAGCGCGATAAACATCGGCAGTAAAAAGCGTTTCAGTTTCAGGCGGCAGCCTTTGAGAATGGATAAATCCGCGACCAGGATCATTGCGGCCACCCATGCCAGGTTTAAAAAAGCGTTGTTGAGTTTGAACACCACCTGCAGATACAGCCCGACAAACAGCAGCTGTACCGTCATCCTCAGCACCGCGACCGCTGTTTCCCTGAGCATGCCCACACGCAGATACAGCATGATCGCCAGAGGAAAAATCAGCAGCAGGTACCCGCCGGCAAGGCGCAGCAGGCTGATATCAATAATCTGATTCATCTGTCATTTCCCTCACATCTGATTGATCTCTTTCATGTCAACGACCCTTGTGGCAAATCCCAGCCACTCGGAATCATGGGCCACGGAAAGAACCGTGGTGTTATCCGCCTGTTTAAGGTACTCGGCCACCGCCTGTTTATTTTTAGTGTCCAGGGCAGACGAGGCTTCATCGAGCAGTACAATGGCGCGATCCAGCAAAATGGCTATGACCAGGGCGATTCGCTGTTTTTCTCCGCCGGAAAGCCGGGTGATCTGCTTATCAAGCAACTTCTGAGACAGGTTGAATCGTCCCATGATTGCCGGAAGACGGTCAAGATTGCCACGCAGCCGGGAATTGGCCCGATAGGTAAACGGTGATTCAATCACTTCTTTGACACTGCCGGCACCTAAATCAGGTTCCTGGGCAACATAGGCGATGTGGTGCCTTTTCTGCCAGATATTGTGACGGGTGACGGTTTCTCCCAGGATCGTTATGGTTCCGGAATCAGGCAATACAAGTCCGAGTATACACCTGAGAACCGTGGATTTTCCGGAGCCGGAAGGGCCGGTCAGGGTCACTTTGTCCCCATGAGACACGCTCAGTGACAGGTCTTTCAACACCTGCTGCCCGTCAAAGACTATATTCAGTTTGTTCAGTTGGACCGCTATTTCAGAATCGGATACGTTCATATTCTTCTCACAAAGATAAATGGATAGACCTCTATTTTGCAATGAATTCCACGCAGGACTGATTCTTCAGATCCGCATCTGAAGTGATGATGGTGCAGTTGTTCAAATGCGCAGTTGCCAGAACAATGGCATCCGCCATGGCCAGTTTCTCCTGAAGTGCCATATCTGCAGCTGCCAGGGCCAAAATTTCATCTACTGGAATGACCGGTGACTGTTTCATGTATCCACAGGCCAGCAACGCCCTTTCTTCACCCACTTCTCTTTTCAGAATCTTATAGACCTCGTACAGAACGATTGCCGGTAAAACCATGTTATTCTGATCGGCAAGATATTGTTCGTAGCGGTCGGCCAGTTTGCCATCGGTAAACCATTCCAGCCATCCGCAGGAGTCAACGATAATCATTCGAAACGATCCTTTTTTTCACGATAGTCATCCATGTTGGCGCCTGCTGCGATACCCCGCAACGATTCAAGCGATGTGTGTGGAATCAGAATGAGCATACCGTCCTTCTCGATGACCGTCAATTTCTGTTTCGGCCTCAAGTGGAGGCGCTCCCTGGCGGGTTTTGGAATGACCACCTGATATTTGCTGGAAATGGTTGTCTGCATCGTTTCTCCTTTTTGTTTATCGATCAAAATATGGTAAGAAATATAGAATGGAAATCGGCTTTTTGTCAACCTGGATATCAAAAATTTCAGAAAAATGAAGGATGTGAAACCCTGGTTTCAAACCCGTACTCCCGGTACAGGGCTGCCAGTTGCGGATTGTGCAGTCAGGGTTGACTTCAGGGAGCGTTCCCGGCCATAATATCAAACGAATTGAATATGGCCAAACAGGGACTCATTTGAAAAACAGGAGGTGCAAAAATATCTGTCCGCAGAAGAGTGGTGGATGGACCGGTTCGGCCAAGATCCGTTGTGGGAGAACGCCAGTCACTCCTGGAAAAAATGATGTGTCCGGCAGTTGAGCGCGGTTTTTTTAACTAAGGATCTGCTTCAAGTCCTGTTCCGGGATTTTTTCACGCCGTCGCACCCGCCCACCAGGAAGAAATGTCCGATGGCGCCGTCCTTGACACCGGCCACGATCTTGTCGGCCACCCCGAGTAGGGTCTGGTGGCCGAACCCCACCAGCACCTCCATGTCCGGTTTGTCTTCGGTGTAGCCCGGCAGTCCCAGTGCCCGTTCGATGAGCGGCGCAAGATTATTCTTGTTCACATGGGGCACCCCGGGCCATCCCACGGTGCCGGTGGTGAAAATGTTCTGTTTGTTTTTGGTGTCAAGGGCAGACGAGGCTTCATCGATCAGCACAATGGCGCGATCCAGCAAAATGGCAAGGACCAGGGCAATCCGCTGTTTTTCACCGCCGGAAAGCCGGGTGATCTGCTTGTCCAGTAACGATTGCGGCAAATTGAACCGCTCCATGATTGCCGGAAGACGGGCAAGATTGTCACGCAGCCTGGCATTTGCCCGATAGGTGAACGGTGTTTCAATCACCTCTTTGACACTGCCGGCGCCCAGATCAGGTTCCTGGGCTACATAGGCGATGTGGCGCCTTTTCTGCCAGATATTGTGACGGGTGACGGGTTCTCCCAGAATCGTTATGGTTCCGGAATCAGGCAATACAAGTCCGAGTATACACCTGAGAACCGTGGATTTTCCGGAGCCGGAAGGGCCGGTCAGGGTCACTTTGTCCCCATGAGACACGCTCAGTGACAGGTCTTTCAACACCTGCTGCCCGTCAAAGACTATATTCAGTTTGTTCAGTTGGACCGCCATTTCAGAATCGGCTGCAATCATATCTTTTTCTCACACCGCGGTTTGTGTTTCATTCTTCAGTTCCTGCATCTGTTTGAGCACGATAGCCAATACCTCTTTTCCCTGCCCGGTTGCATAGAACGAACGCCTTGCCTTGGGTCCGGCGGATGCATCGGCTTCACTTCTGAGCCAGCCCAACCGTTCCATTCTGTGAAGCATGGGGTAAAGTGTACCGGGACTGACGTCATATCCGTGATGTCTGAGCTCTTTGAGCATCCACTGGCCGACGACAGGGCCTTCGGCATGGAGCCACGACGCAGATGTGCCAGAGCCTGGTGGACAAGGTGCCCGGTCCGAGCAGTTGATTGCCATTGCGGAACCGGATCTGCTGGTATCCTTCGATGAACGGGAATCGTGATCATGCCTGCCGCATCAGACGCATGCCATTCAGGGTCACCAGCAAGGATGCGCCCATATCGGCAAAGACGGCCAGCCAGAGGCTGCTCATTCCAAGGCCCAGGGCTACCAAAAAAATGATCTTCACAAAAATCGAGAATCCGATATTCTGACGTATAACAGCTACGGTCTTACGGCTCAACCGGATAAGATAAGAGAGCTTTTTCAAGTCATCGGTCATCAGCGCGATATCGGCGGTTTCAAGTGCCACATCCGACCCGGCGACTCCCATGGCTACCCCAACCGATGCGGTTGCCAGTGCAGGGGCATCATTCACCCCATCGCCTATCATGACAACCTTGCCGAATTGCTCGGCGATCTTTTTGACCGCTGCAACTTTATCCCCGGGCAGCAGGTCACTGTAAAACGTATCGAGTTTCACCTTGCCGGCGATGGCACCGGCGACCCTGTTGTTGTCACCGGTCAGCATAGTGACGTGCTTCATTCCCAACTTATGGAGTTCTTGAACCGCATCTCTGCTGTCTTCCCGAATGGCATCGGCGACTGCGACCAATCCGAGGATACGATCTCTTTCACCCACCAGCATCACTGTTTTGCCATTCTGTTCCAGAGCACGAACCGTCTGTTGAAATTCATTGATATCAATGGCCAATTCTTCGAAGAGGCGGAGATTGCCGATGAAAACTGCTTTCCCATCAATTTCGGCTCGGGCACCTCGTCCGACCAAGGCTTTGAAATGTGTCGAGGCTGGCAGTTCGATTCCTCCGGCCCTCTCGACGATGGCTTTTGCCAGCGGATGTTCTGACCACTTTTCAACGGCGGCGGCCTTGCTGAGCAGTTCTGTCTCTGTGGAGCCGGCTTTGGCGACAACATCGGTGACCTCCGGCCGACCCTGAGTCAGTGTTCCGGTTTTGTCGAAGGCAATGGCACGGATACTGCCCATCTGTTCCAGATAGGCACCCCCCTTTATCAGAACACCGTGCCGGGAGGCGTTGCCAATGGCGGCGACAATAGAGACCGGCGTCGAGATGACGAGGGCGCAAGGGCAGGATATCACCAGCAGTACCAAACCATTGTAGAACCAGGGAGAGAAAGGCTCTGCAAAAAACAGCCAGGGAACGAACATAACTCCCGCAGCTGCTATAAGTACCAGTGGGGTGTAATACTTTGCGAAAACATCGACGAATTGCTGGGAAGGTGCCTTTCCGGCCTGCGCTTCCTCGACGAGGTGTGTTATCCTGGCAAGCGTTGAATCATCGGAACTTTTGGTAACAGTAATTTCCAGGGCACCGTGTTCGAGCAATGTTCCGGCATATACGGTGTCGCCTTCGGTTTTCTCGGCGGGAATTGACTCGCCGGTGATGGTCGCCTCGTTTATAGCTGAAGCGCCGCTCCGAATTATACCGTCCATGGCGATCCGCTCTCCGGGTTTGACAATGATGAGTTCCCCCACCGCAATCTCTTCTACGGGTAGACGGACTTCCTCAGTTCCCCTTTTCACCGTCGCTTCGGGTGGAGCGAGTTCCATCAATGCACGGATGGAGTTTCTTGTTTTATCCAGGGTATAGTTTTGCAGGGTATTCCCCAGGGAGAAGAGGAAAGCGACCATGGCTCCCTCATGCCACTCGCCGATGGCTGCAGCGCCGAGAACCGCAGCAGTCATGAGAACATTCATGTCGAACGACAACGCTCTGAGGCCGTAGAGCCCGCTTCTTGCGGCGTGAAAACCGCCGATGATGGCTGCGAGACCAAAGAGGTAATCCGTATATCCAGCCGCCGCAGCTGTCCAACTCATGACGGTTGTAACCGCAAGCAGTATGCCGGAAACAAAGGTGGCAAGGGCACGTGTGTTCTGCCACCAAGATTTTTTTTGGGCCGGCCGCCGTCCCCTCATTTCTTCCTTTACCGCCTCAAATCCAGCCTGTTGTACCAGGCGTACGATTTCGGATTCCGCCAGGGAATGTGCGATCGTCAGCTTGCCAACGGCAAAACCAACGGCAGCCGAACGAACTCCCGGCATTGCAGCAAGCCTTCGCTCGAGCTTTGCCGCGCAATCTCCGCAGTCCATCCCGGAAACTCGATACACCTCCTTGCGTAAATCTTCAAAGTTTGGAGTCTTTTTCATCTTGACCCTCTCCTGGTTTGCGGAAGGACGAGATCGCCAATCAGGAAATTCCCCTGTCACCGTCACCTTGGAATCGGCAACCGGAGCACAGCAGGAATCCTGGCAATACGGGTCCTGCAAATTTTTATCATAGAAGGGTCGAGTACTTTTCATTATTCATTCCTTGATTATTCTCAAAGCACGATGTTCAAGAAAAATCGTGTATTTGCTAACATTTCAAAACTTAGGGATAAGAACTTTCTTTTTGCTGAAGAAAGTATCAAAACTTCCCAAAATAACAATGTTATTATTAATATTATTCTGTCAAGATATGAATCAAGCTAATGATCGAGATGATCTTCATTTTTCGGGACCGTCCGATTTTATCTGACCTGATTGATATATATCAAGGAAATTGCCATGGTCCGTGTTGTATAATCCCGGTAAGTTGATATAAAAAGACGGATAACCAGAAAATGCAAAGGCCTGATATGGATGCAATTACAATGACCCCGAAGTCAAGTGAATTCGCCGGAACGGTCCAGGAAATGAGCCGGTCGAACCTGAGCCGCTGCTGGCACTGCCTTTGCTGCAGCGGTGGATGTCCGTTTGCACAGGATATGGATATCCTTCCCAACAGGGTTATCCGCATGGTGCAGATGGGATTGAAACAACAGGTATTGACCTGTTCCACCATCTGGTTGTGCGTGGGCTGCAACACCTGTTCCATGGAGTGTCCCAATGCAGTGGACATGGCAGCGCTGATGGATGTGCTGCGCCGCATGGCGGTTCAGGAAAAAGTGGCCATTGCGGAACCGGGTGTTCTTTCGTTTCATCAAAAGGTGATCGATTCCATTTCCCGGTACGGCCGGACCCATAAACTGGAAATCATGATGCGGTACAAACTGTCTGAAAAAGACTTTTTCTCGGATATGGACCTGGGCCTGAAAATGCTGTCCAAACGGAAACTGGATCTCATGCCGTCCAAGGTGAAAGACAGAAAACAGGTTCAGGATCTGTTCAAACTGGCAAAGGAGTTGTCATGACCTTTTCTCACACGGAACTGAACTATTTTCCGGGCTGTTCTCTGGCCACGACGGCCAAGGAGAACAATGCCTCCCTGATATATTTTCTGGAGCAGTTTGGTATCGGGTTGAAAGAGATTCCGGACTGGAACTGCTGCGGGTCATCGTCAACCCACAGCATCGATCCGGGTCTGGCCCTGGCCCTGGCCTCCCGCAACCTGTTTCTGGCCCCGGATGACAAACCGCTGCTCATCGCCTGTCCGGGATGCCATCTTCGGCTGGGAGAAGCGAAATTGACCCTGAATACGAATGCCAACAAAAGAAGCCGGGTGGAGCAGCATTTTGGACAACCTTTTCAAGCCAATCTCAAGCTGCTGCATTTTTTTGAACTGCTGGCGGACATGAGCTGCGCCGGGTTGTTCAAGGACCTGACCGGCCGGCTGAAAAATCTGAAAATTGCTTCCTACTATGGATGCATGCTGGCAAGGCCCCCCCGGATGAACCGGCTGCCCAATCATCATGGGTTGATTGAAAAAACCATGACCGCGCTGGGCGGTGATCCGGTTCAATGGGGTTTTTCCGGTACCTGCTGTGGTACGTTTCTGTCTGTCAGCCGGCCGGCGATCGCGTCCAGGCTGGTGAACCGCATCATGAAAGGGGCCATTCAATCCGGAGCGGAATGCATTGTCACGGCGTGCGCCATGTGCCATCTGAATCTGGAGATCCGGTGCGCTCCTGAAAACCGAATCCCGGTGTTTCATTTTTCCGAAATTCTGTCTTTGGCCCGGGATGGAAAAGCTTCCAGAGAATGGCTGAACCGCCATCTCATCGACCCAACGCCGGTATTGACCACCCGGTGGAAAATGTAAAATCAGCTGTCGGTTTTCACGGTCAAGGCCACCACGGTGATATTGTCGGTCCCGTCTCCAGGGCCTGTCTGGACCGGTCCAGCAGGTGCAGCACCTGTTTGATCAGCACATGTTCCTGCATTAAAACCCGTGTGACGTGCACGGGCCTTCCTCCTTTATGTCAGGTGGTATTCCTCCCGCAGGGTGTGTGACAGGGTCCGGGTCAGGTCAAACGCCTTTTCAACGGTTTTTTCTTTGTCCTTGTTCACCAGGCAGCAGGTGGCGGGCGAGATCAGACTCTGGGCCAGGATCTGATCCAGAGGGATTCCTTTTTTGTCCAGGGCTTTCCACACGGTTTTGAGACGGAATGCCAGCAGGTCCAGGTTTTCTGTTTCAAAGGTCTCCATGCCCGTGGGCACGATCCCCCACACCAAAATGCCGCCTTTGTCCAGAAACCGTTTCACCGACCAGGTACTGGCACCAAAGATGTCCGCATTGGTATAGATGTCCAGAGACAGGATATCCATGTCCAACCCCAGAAGAAAATCCCAGTCCGGGTTGCCGCACAGATGAATCCCCCGGGGCCGGTCTATGGTGGAAAAGAACAGGTCCAGATCCTGTTTCGCCTTTTGCTCCCCATACCCGGACATGGCGGAGAACACGAACTGCATGCCCGGCTCGTCAATGAACATGAACGCGTTGGGGTTTTTCTGTTTGAGTTTTGAAAGCTGCACATTGATGCGCTGCGCCATGAATTCGAACAGGAACGGCCGTACCGTGTCGTCAAACAGAATGGGCCGCTCATCCTGGTCCAGGATATTGAACCCGAAGCTCACCGGCCCTTCCAGCTGGCCCCGGATGGCCGGGCGGTCCGCCAGATCCAGGTCCAGGAACCTATGGTACACCGCAGAATAGGTGGGGCTGACATCAAAATACTCCGGATCATCAAAGTGGGCCATGGTCTCTTCAAATTCTTCAATAAACCGGTCCATGGAAAACCGCAGGGTCCGCTTTTCAAGGTCCAGCACAATTCCAGGGAAATGTTCAGCAGCCTGGACATACATGTCCTCGTAATAGGAATAGTTGGGCAGCTGGGGCCAGAACGGAATATCCAGGGTCAGGGCCGCATCCAGGGCCTGGTCCACATCCGTGTGGGGCATCACTGCCATGGCCGTGGTCAGCAGATTGCCGGGGATGGTCATGTCACTCTCCTTTCATTTCAATGGCAGGCCCGGTTTGGGCGCGCCGGGTCTTCATAGCCTGAATCATTTTCTTCATTTTATATCAGGGTCGTCTCCCACCTTCATTGATTCATGTCAAGTTTTGAATTCGGTTTTTCAGCATGATGGACTCAAAACGAGCGTTCAGCACCAGAATTCCAGGCAATTGCCTTCCGGGTCGGTGAGATACATCACCTTTGCGCCCCAGGCATGGGTGGTGACCGGCGTGGGATGCAGCCCGGCCCGGCACAGCCGGGACCGGGTTTCTTTCATATCCTTGACCTGAAAAGTGATGAGATGGCCTTTTCCCCGGGCCGTATCCCGGGTGGTGCGGCCGGCATCGGCAATGCTCAGGCGGGCCGTGTCCGTGAGTTGGAATTCCACAAACCAGTCTGTGGACACGGTCACGGGCAGCTGAAGCCCGGTCCGGTAAAAGGCCACGGTTTCCGGCCATTTCTCACAGTATAAAATGGTGTTCATACCGACGACCAGCCCCGGCAGACCATGGGGGGCGTGGGCCGCGTCTGTAATGTTTGAATGCATGACAGCCTCCTTCTGTATCTTCCGGGTAAATTAAAGTGACCCTGCACATAAAAGTCAAGACAGTTGTGAATATTTGTGTTTTCAGGAGCCGGTGACATTTGGTACCCTGGAACCGGAAAGAAGATGGCGGACCCTTGATCACATTGGGTCAGTCAATGTCAACGAATCAATACCAACGGAGGGTTTATGAAACAAATCACTTTCATGCTGGGGTCGGCACCCTACAGCGGCCAGGACGTGGATACGGTGCTGGGCATCGCGGATGCCGCTTTGAAAAAAGGCCACCATGTCACGGTGGTGGGGTCCGGCGACGGCACATATGTATTTCTCAGGGACCAGAAAGCGTCCGGTGCCCCCCATGCCGGAAAAGGATTCTCGGCACTGGCGGAACAGGGCGCGCGGATCGATCTGTGAGGAACCTGCTTCAGCTTCCGCGGTCTGCGGAAGGACCAGTTCATCGAGGGAGCCAACCCCGGGACACTGAGAAGTCTGTTCAAGTGTCTTGGTGACACAGACATTTTGATCAATGCCGGGCCATAAAAGAGGAGGATGCCATGACAACCGATATTTTGATTATTGTCCGGAAAGGACCTTACAGCGGGTTTCAGGCGGCCGAGGCGTTGCGCCA
This sequence comes from Desulfotignum sp., assembly GCA_034522435.1. Lineage (GTDB taxonomy): Bacteria > Desulfobacterota > Desulfobacteria > Desulfobacterales > Desulfobacteraceae > Desulfotignum. The sequence continues at coordinate 75,840 of JAXHLJ010000003.1, read as the reverse complement.
TGCCAATGGATCGCTGTCCCTGGGGTTTCGTCCCGTGGTGGTGCTTGTGGATGACGGGGTATACCTGGCCAAGGAAGGCCAGACTTCGGGACAAAGCCAGTGGCTGGCACTGAGCGAGACATTTGACGAGATCATCGCCCGGGGGCTGTATGAAAACAAAGACGCGCCGGCTGAATTTTATGTGGAAGAAGCATCGCTCCGCCAGCGGGGAATGGAACCGGATGACCTGATTGACAGCCTGGAACTGATCGATTCCGGTAAGATGGCGGAACTGATGCGCCGTTATCCCTTGCAACTGATATTTTAGGAGGTTGACATGAAGATCACCATTTTACTGAAAAGCGGTCCCTCCTCGATCAAGGCCCAACGTGTCATACAGGTTGCCGCAGATATGATGTCTCAGGGAGACTCTGTTCACCTGCATCTGCTCCAGGATGCGGTTCATTTGAGCCGGTCAACACTGAAAACCGACGTATCCACAGCACTTGACCGGCTGATTGACCAGGGGCTTGACGTGAGTTTTCTCACACAGGATGCCGAACTCCGGGGCCTGGACGTGTCGGCGGTTCCGGATAAGATTTCAGGCGGCACCTATGACACCCTGGTGGATCTGATGACATCCAGCGATCGAGTGATCGGGCTACTTTAGGCCGAGAGATGGGAAAAGGGCGAGCATTTACAGCCGTTATTCTTGAAAAACCTTGACAAAAAAATGCTGTTGATCGCCGGGATGGTTGTCGTGGGGGCCGGTATTTTTCTGGGGGCTGCTGCACCGAAGCTGATTGCCTGGTCATCGACCCCGCAGTTCTGTAATTCCAGTCATGTCATGAAGGCATTGTTTCCCGGATAGCTACCGACGGCCAGGATTGCTGGTCCTGTCATAGAAGAATTAACCACAAGGCTGCCATTTTCAATGCGGTTGTCAATTGACACCGGCAAGCCGATTTTTCCAAGGAGTTCTGTTGCTATGGTAAGAAACGCTGTGATGATGTTAACGGGCCTGCTGGTGGTGTGCCTGTGCCTGGCAGGGTGTGATTCCAAACCGGAGACCTATCTGGCGGCCCAGATCGATGAAAACGAATATGACCCTGAAAAATGGGGAGATGCATACCCGTTGCACTATGAATCCTGGCTCAAAACCAAAGAGCCGAAACCGGTGGACAAAAGCCGGTACAAACGGGGATGGGACAAGGACAAGGTCGTTTATGACAAACTCAGTGAATTCCCGTTTCTCGGGGTGCTGTATAAGGGATGGGGATTCGGCATCGAGTACAATGAACCCAGGGGGCATTTTTACGCGGTGACCGACCAGATCGAGATCGATTCCTCCCGGGTGGCTTCCGGCGGGGTGTGCCTGGCCTGCAAAACCCCGTTACACAGGAAAATGACCGACACCCACGGCCTGGATTACCTGGGCAAACCCTATCTGGAAGCCCTGGACATGCTGCCCGAAAAGCTGCGGGAACTGGGACCGGCCTGTTATGACTGCCATCTGCCGGATCCCCTGGAGCTGACATTTAAAAAAGTCCACCTGGAAAAAGGGTTGGAAATGATCGGAAAAAAAGATCCGTCCCGGCAGGAACTGCGGATTCTTGCCTGCGCCCAGTGCCATATTACCTATTCCGTGCCCAAAGACAAAAATAACAAGGTGGCCGGTGATGTCACCATGCCCTGGCGCAACGGAAGCTGGGGAGATATTTCCATTGAAGGCATCATAGACGTGCTGCTGACCGATGAATTCCGGCTGGAATGGGTCCAGGAGATCACCGGGTTCAAGATGCCGTTCATCCGCCATCCGGAATTCGAGTTGTTCTCCCGGGGCAGCGTGCATTTCAAGGCCGGGGTGGCCTGTGCCGACTGCCACATGCCGTTTACCCGGTCCGGCAGTTACAAGATTTCGGACCATGATGTCACCAGTCCGTTAAAAGCGGATCTCAGGGCCTGTGCCCAGTGCCACACCCAGTCCAAAGAATGGTTGACCGATCAGATTTTTCATACCCAGGACCGGACCACCTCGTTGATTCTCCGGGCCGGTTACGGCACCGCCACCAGCGCCCGGCTGTTTGAAACCCTGCACCAGGCACAGGCAAACGGCGCGGCCGTGGACAAGACAATGTACCAGGAAGCCAAAGACCTTTACATGCAGGCGTTTCTGCGCATCGTATTCATCAATGCGGAAAACTCGGTGGGGTTCCATAATGCGGCGGAAGCCGGCCGGGTCCTGGGGGATGCCATCGCCTTTGCCGGCAAGAGTGAAGCCCTGCTGCGGCAGCTGCTGGCAGGCGCGGGCATGGATCCGGGCCTGGAAGTGGCCCTGGATTTAGGAGAGACATTGAACAACCGGGGCGAGGCAAAACTGAATTTCAGGCCGGAACAGGAATTTGCAGACCCGTTCGGCATCCAGGAACAGCTGCTGTCTGAACAAGCCAAAGGCCTGTAATGGAAAATATCACCTGAACATAATTCCCCGTACCGGCCTGCCGGCTTCAGGGTGGAGGGCACCATCAGGGTGCCCTCCGGATAACAGGAGTTGCGGGAGCCGTTATGATTTAAGCGCTTCCCCGATGGATTTGCCGAAATTGAAGCAGTTTTCTTTTGCCTGGGTGTCTGGATTCCATTTTTCCCGCAACCCCTCGTTCAACAGCTCAAATCCGCCCTGCTCCAGTTTGTCGGAGATCACTTTCACGGATTCCCCACTCCAGCCGTAGGATCCGAATGCGGCCGCTTTTTTGCCCTTGAACCGCAGCCCGATGATCTCTTCGAACAGTCCGGCCAGTGCGGACAGAATCCCCTTGTTTACAGTGGGGGACCCGGCCAGAACCGCTTTGGACTTGAAAATTTCAGTGATGATATCGTTTTTGTCGGATTTGGCCACGTTGAACAGCTTCACAGTCACGGAGCTGTCTGCCGCAAGAATGCCTTTGGCGATGTTTTCCGCCATTTTTCTGGTGCTTTCCCACATGGTGTCGTAGATCAGGGTGATCTGGTTTTCCGCATACGCATCAGCCCATTCCATATACTTGTTCACGATCTGTGTGGGGTCCTGCCGCCAGATCACGCCGTGGCTGGGGCAGATCATGTCCACGGGCACGTTGAGGGCCAGGACTTCCTTGATTTTCCGGATGACCTGGGCACTGAAGGGGGTCAGGATATTGGCGTAGTATTTGATGGCCTCCTGAAACAGTTCCGCCTGGTCCACCAGATCATTGTACATCAGTTCCGTTGCCAGATGCTGGCCGAACCCGTCATTGCTGAACAGAATATTGTCGCCGGTGAGATAACAGAACATGCTGTCGGGCCAGTGGAGCATTGGGGCCTCGATAAAGATCAGGTCTTTGGTGCCGATATTGAGCTTGTCCCCGGTTTTGACCACCTGAAAGTTCCAGTCCTGGTGATAATGGCCTTTGAGGGATTTTACCCCGTTGGCTGTACAGTAGACGGGTGTGTCTGGAATGTGCTGCATCAGTTCGGGCAGGGCTCCGGAATGATCGGATTCCGCATGGTTGGCGATGATGTAGTCGATCTGATCCAGCGGGATTTCCTTTTTGAGGTTTTCCACAAATTCCTTGGAAAACGGGGACCATACGGTGTCGATGAGCACATTTTTCTCATCTTTCACCAGATAGGCGTTGTAGGTGGACCCCCGGTGGGTGGAATACTCCAGCCCGTGAAAATGCTGGAGTTCCCAGTCGATTTTTCCCACCATGAAGATATTATCTTTGATTTTGAAATGCATGTCAGCCTCCTTGATTGAAATGAACCGTTCCCTTATGAATTAAAGGGATCATGCCTGTAAAAGTCAAGGATTGTTTTTTCGCATCCATTCCGGTTTATCCGGGAAGATGGTGGACTGTGTGTGCCGGCAGGGTTGACAACACAAGGTGTTTGTATTCATAATCTTGACCACATAGGGTATCGTCATGGATGCTCACTCGGTCATGATCCATAGTGGGGAAAACCGGATCAATCATAAACAGGAAAAAATCAAGGAGACAAAAACATGCGTGTGATCAAACTCACTGAAACCAATGAATTCAAACCGGGCGTCATGAACCGTTTTTTTCTGGTCGAGACATCCGAACATTTCAAAATCATCAATTTCAACCTGGATGCCGGGGTGGTTTTCCCGGTCCATTCCCATGATCTGGACGGTGAACTGTCCATTCAGGTGCTGGAGGGAAAAGGATGGTTCCTTGGAGAAAACGATGCAAAAATACCCGCAGAAACAGGCGATATTCTTATTTCAGAAATCAGGGAACCCCATGGGGTCGAAGCGGACACAAAGATGAGAATCATCGTCACGATTGCACCGCCCATCTGATAAAAGTTGAGAGCCCTGCTGTAAAGGTAATTTGAATGCCGTGGGCCTTACGTCAGATCTTTTTCCCCTTCGAAATACCGCATGAACTGCACCCGCTCGTAAACGGCGGGGTTGGCGGTCGCCTCCTGGCTCAATTTGCCGCGGAAATCATCAAGAGACTGGTACCCATGTCCCTGCATCCAGGTTTTCAGGGTGCCGAGCATGGTTTCGATGTGCGCCGGTCCCTTGCGGTAGATGCTGGAGACCGTCTGCACCGCCCTGGCACCGGCAAGAAGTTGTTTGATCAAACCAGGGCCATCATGAACGCCGGTGGATGCGGCCAGGTCACATTCGACCTTGTTTGCCATGATGGCCATCCAACGCAGAGACATGGCCAACTCGGCGGGACTGCTGAACACGAAAGAGGGTTTGACGGTCATCTTGTCGATATCGAAATCCGGGCTGAAAAAACGGTTGAACAGGACGATGCCTTTGATACCGGTTTTAGACAGGCGCTGAATCATGAGCCCGAGGCTGGAAAAGTAATAGCTGATTTTAAGCGCCACCGGGATGGAGACGGAGGCCAGCACCTTGTCGATGACCTTGAAATAAGCCTCCTCCTGCGCCACGGAGGTGCGCTCGAAATCTGACGGGAGGAAAAACATGTTCAGTTCCAGGGCGTCGGCCCCGGCATCCTGAAGACGGTCGGCAAATGCCGTCCATTCATGGGAGCTGACACAGTTGATGCTGGCGATGACCGGGATATCCACGGCCTGTTTGGCGGTCTGGATCAGTTTGATATAGTGGTTGATTTTTTTGCCTTTGAGGTGAAAATCAAAATAGTCGAACTGGTCCAGATTGACGCCGTCTTTTTTTGCATCCTTGAGAACATCCTTGTATTCGAACAGGATCTCTTCTTCAAAGATCGACTTGAGGACCACGGCCCCGGCGCCGTGATGGGCCAGGGCCGCAATTTTGTCCACTGAATCGGTCAGACCCGAGCTGCCGGCGATGACCGGACTGTTGAGTTTCATACCCAGGTAATTGGTTGTGATGTCCATGGCACCCCTTTTTTCCCCGCACGGCGGGATATATGCTGTTGTCAAAATGATTTATTCAAAAAGTTCTATTCCTCCCAGTGAATACATTCCACCGGACAGGTATCGATGGCCTCGTCAATACAATCTTCAGGGCCACCCTCGGCCAGGATGACAAATGCTTTTTCATCTTCTTCGTCAAATCCGAAGACATCCGGGCAAAGCTCAACGCAGGTTTCGCAGCCGATACATTCTTCTGTTTCGATGTACACCGTCTTATTCATGATCCCTCCTTTTTTTGATGGAATTCCCATATCTGCTCATGGCCGTATACAATCATGAGTGACGCTGAACTTTTATTTCTTTTGTACCATATCAACATTTGCAAGGATTTGATCCAGGTCAAGTTTTTTCCCGTGGTTCGATTTTTTGCGCCAGTCTGTGCCTGTCGTATATGCCACCAGTGGAGAAGGGTATTCCAGGCGCATCTTTGCCGATTCCATCTGTCTTGAACAGCACACTTTCCGGAAGCGGGGTTACAAGACGGTCAATGATGGGCGTGAGAGGACACATTCAGACCCGTCCAGATGTCATACAGCATTCCCAGAAACGTAATCAGCCATGCAGCCATGGCAATAAAGACAAATCCAGCGGGAATGACCTCGATCACCGGGGCCCGGGTCACGTCCGCCAGGCGGTGGGTGCACACGGTATACATGCCCAGAGGAAAAACAGCCCCCCAGAACAGGGGGCTGTAGCGCAACGGGAACCGCCGGATTCCGTGACGCCAGATCCCTAAAATAATGAGCATGGGAATCCACCAGGTGGCAGTGGCCCAGAAAAAAAAGGTGAATCCTGTTAAAAATGGGGTCAATTCTGCCAGAAACCCGGATGCGGCGGCCTGGCCGATCAGGCCGGCACCGCCCAGGGTGGTGATGGCCACGGCCCCCATGTTGATCCAGTAAGGCGGGGTCAGATCCTGGGGGGAGAAGTGAAAAAACAGGTATCTGTAGAATATCAATCCGATGATCCAGATGTAGAGCATTCCCCCGAACAGCCAGGTGTTGAAGGCCAGAAACAGGATCGTTTCACGATGGACCGGCAGATCCGGGGCAATGGCAGTGCTCAATACGGTGATCGCCTGGGTGGCCACCACCGCCAGGAGCCATCCGCCGTTGATGCCCCGGGCAATGGAGGGTTTTTCCTCTTTGGTGATCAATCCCGTGAACAGGCCGTAAATCAGGCAGAGCCAGAGCGTGATGGTGATATACCACAGGACCGTGGCAATGGTCACCGCGCCGGTCAGGATCAGTATCTGGCTGCCCAGCACTCCCGAGGCGGCCACGCAGGTGAAAAACCCCATGCCCTGGGTATGATCCCTGAAGTCATTCTGAAACCGCCGGGTGAAAAAAACGATCCGGGCGATGTACATGACCCATAAGATGACATAGGCGGGGATATTGATGCCCAGAAGGACCCATGCAATCATGTCGAACCCCTGGTAATGGGCCGCAAGGGAAACGATCCCCGTGGACATCACCAGGGCGAAATAGGCGGGATTCAGGTTTTCGATGCTGCGGGCCCAGATGCCGGACTGCGGGGGGTGGTTGTTCCCCCTGATTTGTTCTGTCATGATCAGGCCTGCCGAACCTGCCGCCGGTACACGATGAAGGGCCGCACCAGGTATAACAAAGGAACGCTCCAGATGTGCACCAGACGGGTGAAAGGAGAATATGCCAGCAAGGCCCAGGCCGCGGTCACATGAACCCGGAAGCTCAGGGGGACCTCCAGCATCAGGGTGCTGTCAGGGGTAAAGGTGACGATGCCCCGGATCCAGGGGGCCACACTGTACAGCACGTTGAATTGACTGAACAATACATTGTACAGCCCCGTGGCGATCACCACGGCCAGGGCCGCCAGTGTGACCATGTCATTGCGGGTGGTCACGGTCTTCAGGCGCGGCTGCTTCATTCGGCGCCATCCCAGCACCAGGATGCCGGCAAGCGCCGCCACTCCCACGGCCAGACCGCTCCAGTGGGCAATGGCCATGTGGATTTGGGCCGTGATACCGAATAGATCATACACCTGCTGGGGTACTAGCAGCCCGCCGGCATGTCCCATAAAGGTTGCGATGATGCCGATGTGGAACGGGATCGATCCGAAAAAGAGCTGTTTTTTTTCAAGAAATTCACTGGAGCGGGCGTTCCAGCCGAACCGGTCGGTGACATAGCGATAGGCGTGGCCGATCACAAAGGTGGTCAGACACACGTAGGGAAAAACGGTGAAAAAGAGCGTATGCCAAAGGGTCATGATGGTCCTCCTTGTGTACATGAAGGGGTTGTCATCCGGGTGATCTGTTGATCCGGTCCGGTGGTGGCGGCTGCCAGGCGGGCCAGGGGGGTCAGAAGCAGGGCGTACGCCGGGGCGGTTTTTTCCAGGTCTTTCATCAGGGTGCGGGTGGCACCCAGGCATTGCCATATGTTTAGGGCGGCATCCGGTTCCAGCCGGGGATGGATGGAAAGAAATTCCAGCATCAACGGCAGATAATCGGGAAGTTCCGTGTTCGTCCGTTCCCAGCCGGCCTGATTGTACAGGTGTTGCAGGGTTGACAGGGCTGCGGCCCGTTTTTCGTTGTCGCCAAAGGCATGATAGGTCAGGTTCAGGGTCGTGGTTGGCCGCAGATCAAAGGCAGCCGTGTAATTTTCCTGCAGGTCCAGCAGGTCATGCCTGGCCAGGTATGCCAGAAAATCCGACACCACCCGCCGAAACTCCGGTTCGGGTATCTGCCGGGCCGCAGCGGTGATTTGGTCCAGATCATCCAGGAGCCGCTTGTCCGGATAATCCAGCAGCACGGAAAGGATCCGCCATGTGGTTCCGGACAAAGAGACCCGGGCCTTGTTCTGTATCGTTGCCATCATGCCTCCCCCAGTCCGCAGGTCCCCTGGCGAATGAAAATGTCCGGGTCATGTACCGGGGCTGTGGGGATGACGAACCGTTCCGCCATCGGGGCCAGGGCCAGCAGACGGTAGATCTGTTGTGCGTCTTCAGCGGTCAACCCCATCGCATCCAGCACCTGGGTGTCGGTGCGCTGTTCCACGCGCTGAAGACGCATGAAATGGCGCAGGGCCGCCAGCCGGCCCAGGGCCAGGCGCACCGGTTCTTCGTCTCCCGCAGTGAGCAGGTTCGCTAGATAAGTGACGGGTATGCGCATCCGGTCGACGGCTGCCGGAAGCTCAGCCGTGTCAGCCTTCTGACGGCTGACCGGGCTCAGGGGCGGGATGTACCACACCATGGGCAGGGTGCGGTATTCAGGATGCAGGGGCAGGGCCAGCCGCCACTGCCGGATCAGGGAATATACCGGGGAACGGCGTGCCGCAGCCAGAACATTGGGGGCAATGCCCTGGGCCGCCGCGGCCCGGGCCGTCTCAGGATCATTCGGATCCATCAGGATGTCCAGGTGGGCCGGGTAGACATCCTGATCCCGGGAAGCGGATGCCGCCTGCGCAATGCGGTCGGCATCGTACAGCAGCACTCCGATATACCGGATCCGGCCCACGCAGCTGTGGGCGCACAGCGTGGGCAGTCCGGCCTCGATGCGCGGATAGCAGAAGATGCATTTTTCAGCCCGGCCCCGCTTCCAGTTGAAGTACACCTTTTTGTAGGGACAGCCCGACACGCAGTACCGCCAGCCCCGGCAGCGCTCCTGGTCCACCAGTACAATGCCGTCCTCCTCTCTCTTGTACAGGGCCCCGGACGGGCAGGATGCCACACAGGCCGGATTGAGGCAGTGTTCGCACAGCCGGGGCAGCCAGAACATGAAAAGGTGTTCAAACTGCAGATAGGTCTCGAATTCCAGGCGGTTGAAATTGACATCCCCGGCACCGGTTTCCGACAGCCCGGCCAGATCGTCCTCCCAGTTGGGTCCCCATGTGACATCGAGGGGGTCGCCGGTCAGGCGGGACCGGGACCGGATCACAGGCTGGTGGTTCTTTTGGGGGCTGTTGATCAGGCGGTCATAGTCATAATCCCATGGCTCGTAGTAGTCATCGATGACCGGCAGGTCCGGGTTGTGGAAAATGTTGATCCCTTTGTGGATCCGGCCGCCGGCTGTCAGCTTCAGCCGTTTGCCCTTCACAGTCCAGCCTCCCCGGTAAACCTGCTGGTTTTCCCATTTTCTGGGATACCCGATCCCGGGTTTGCTCTCGACATTATTGAACCACATGTATTCGGCGCCTTCCCGGTTGGTCCACACATTCTTGCAGGGGATGCTGCACGTGTGGCAGCCGAGGCACTTGTCCAGGTTCATCACCATGGCGTATTGCACTTTAATCTTCATACCAGTCCACCTTTCCGGCCTTGCGCACGATAATGGTTTCATCCCGCTGGGCCCCGACGGGACCGTAATAATTGAAGCCATAGCTCAGATGGGCGTAACCGCCGATCATGTGGGTGGGCTTGACCAGAATGCGGGTCACGCTGTTGTGGGTGCCGCCCCGCTTGCCGGAAATGGCGGCCCCGGGCGTGTTGATCAGCCGTTCCTGGGCGTGGTACATGAATGCCTTGCCCGGCGGAATGCGCGGGCTCACCACCGCTTTGGCCATCACCACGCCGTTGGCGTTGAAGCATTCCAGCCAGTCGTTGTCCCTGATGCCGATTTTTGCGGCGTCTGCGTCGCTGATCCAGATGGATTCCCCGCCGCGGAACAGGGTGAGCATGGTGAGGGTGTCGGCATAGGTGCTGTGAATCGACCATTTGGAGTGGGGGGTCAGGTAGTTGAGCACGATTTCACGGTCCGGTTCCCGCTTCACGCTGACGGTATCACCGGGGGGGATGGTCAGCGGGGGGCGGTATATGGGCAGTTGTTCACCGAAATCACGCATCCAGGGGTGGTCATGATAGATCTGGGCCCGGCCGGTAAGGGTCCGGAACGGAACTTTTTCCTCGATGTTGATCACAAAGGGGGAATAGCGCCGCTCCTCTGATTCGATGCCGCTCCAGATGGGGGATGTGATGATCTTGCGCGGCTGGACGGTCAGATCATCGAAACAAATCCGTTCATCTTCCCGTCCCCGGCTCAGATGGCGCAGGTCCATGCCGGTCCGTTTTTCCAGCATGTCCCAGGATTTGACCGCTGTGGCACCATTGGTTTCAGGCGCCAGCATCAAGATGGTCTCTGCGGCTTGTTTCTCTGTTTCCATGACCGGCTGTCCCTGGGCGATTCCTTCGGTCACTGAGCCCAGAGCGTTTTTCAGTGCTTCGGTCTCCTCGGCCGCTTTCCAAAAAATGCCTTTGGCTCCCACACCGGCCGTTGCTGCCAGAGGGCCAAGAGATGTCATCTTTTTAAAGGTGTTGGGGTAGTCCCGGGTCACCACTGTCAGGTTGGGCATGGTTTTCCCGGGCACCGGGTCGCACTCGCCCCGATGCCAGTCCTGAACGAGGTCCTGGGCGATTTCTCCGGGAGTGTCGTGCATCAGGGGGGTGGCCACCAGGTCTTTGACCGTGCCCAGATGATCCGATGCCAGTTCGGAGAATTTTTTTGCAATGGTCTTGAACTGCTCCCAGTTGGTCCGGCTTTCCCAGGGCGGATCAATGGCCGGGTTGAACGGGTGGATGAACGGATGCATGTCCGTGGTGCTCAGATCATGCATCTCATACCACCCGGCGGCCGGCAGGGCGATGTCCGAATACATGGCGCTGGTGGACATGCGCAGTTCCAGGGTCACCATCAGCTCCAGCTTGCCTTCCGGGGCCGGGTCACGCCAGGTTATCTCTTCGGGGCGAAGGTCGCTGTCTGAATTGAGTACGGCGTGGTCCGTGCCCAGCAGGTGTTTGAGAAAATATTCATGCCCCTTGCTGCTGGCCCCCAGCAGATTGGCCCGCCAGAGAAAGAGCATGCGCGGAAAATTGTCCGGATGATCCGGATCTTCAATGGCAAACCGCAGCTTGCCGGATTTGATTTTTTTCACGGCAAAGTCTGCGATCTCCTCATCGGTGGCGGCCCCGGCCGTCATGGCTTCCCTGACCAGTTCAACGGGATTGCAGTTGAACTGGGGATAGGACGGCAGCCAGCCCAGGCGGGCCGCCGTCACGTTGTAGTCGGCCATGTGCCTGGCTGCCGGCTGTTTTGCAAGAGGAGACTGGACGGTTTCCGGCTGAAGGGTGTCATAGCGCCACTGGTCCGTGGCAAAATAATAAAAGGATGTGCCGTTCTGCTGGCGTGGGGGCCGCTGCCAGTCCAGGCCGAAGGCGACCTGGGACCACGCCGCCAGGGGCCGCAACTTTTCCTGGCCCACGTAATGGGCCCATCCGCCGCCGTTCACGCCCTGGCACCCGCAAAGGGTGGTCAGGTTGATGATGGTCCGGTAGATCATGTCACTGTGATACCAGTGGTTGGTGCCGGCCCCCAGAAAGATCATGGATTTGCCCCGGGTTTTTTCGGCGTTGTCGGCAAATTCACGGGCCACGCGGATGGCATCGCCGGCCGGCACGCCCGTGATCGGTTCCTGCCATGCCGGTGTGAACGGTTTGGGATCATCGTAATCTGCCGGATAATCTGAAACACCATCTTCGGTCTCATTCACGGCATTTTTCTGTCGGACCCCCAGGTGTGCGGCCATCAGGTCAAAAACCGTGGTGACATGCAGATCTCCGTCCGGGGTGGTGACACGCTTGTAGGGAACCCGTCCTTTTTTGACATCCGAACCGGTTTCGGTAAAGACGGGGAACGCCACGGAACACCAGCCGTCGTTCTGTTCCGCAAAACCCAGCAGCGGATAGAGGGGCTCATCATCCGCCGCCATCCTGAGGTTCCATCGGCCTTCCTCATTCCAGCGGAACCCGATGCTGCCGTTGGGTACGGCAAATTGACCCGAAGCCGCATCATACACCACGGTTTTCCACTGGGAATTGTTGGTGTCCAGACCCAGGTCCCCAGCCCGCAGGAATCGTCCGGGGGTTTGCATCTCCTCCCCCTGTTCGATCACCACCGAAAAGGGCAGGTCTGTGAACTGCCTTGCGTAATCCAGAAAATAGGGCACCTGCCGGTCGATGTAGAACTCCTTGAGGATGACATGGGTCATGGCCATGGCCAGGGCGGCATCCGTGCCGGCCCGGGCCGGCAGCCAGGTGTCGGCGAACTTGACATATTCGGCATAGTCCGGTGCCACGGCTGCCGCCCGGGCTCCCCGGTAACGGGCTTCGGTGAAAAAATGGGCATCGGGCGTGCGGGTCATGGGCAGGTTGGTGCCCCAGACAATGAAATAGGTGGATTCATACCAGTCCGCGCTTTCAGGCACATCGGTCTGTTCGCCCCATATCTGGGGAGAGGCCGGGGGCAGGTCACAGTACCAGTCATAAAAGCTGAGCATGGATGCACCGATCAAAGACAGAAACCGTGATCCTGCGGTATAGCAGACCATGGACATGGCCGGAATGGGAGAGAACCCGAATACCCGGTCCGGACCGTATGTCTTGATGGTGTGCACCAGGGCGGCCGCGATCAGGGTGGCGGCCTCATCCCAGTCCACACGTACGAACCCCCCTTTGCCGCGCGCCTGCTGAAACCGGCGCCTTTTTTCTTCGTCTTTGGCAATGCTTTCCCAGGCCGCCACCGGGTCAGGGGTTGCCGCCAGGGCCTGGCGCCACATATCCAGCAGGCAGGACCGGATCAGGGGGTGTTTGAGGCGGACGGGACTGTAGGTGTACCACGAATAAGTTGCCCCCCGTGGGCAGCCGCGTGGTTCATGGTTGGGAACACCTTCCCCGGAGGCTGGATAGTCCGTGGCCTGGGTCTCCCATACCAGGATGCCGTCTTTGACAAAGACATCCCAGGAACAGGAACCGGTACAGTTGACCCCATGGGTGGACCGGATTTTTTTGTCGTACTGGGAGCGGCGTCGGTACAGGTCCTCCCATTCTCTTTGACCGCAGCGGGTTTCAGCCCAGCCTTTTGCGGTTTTTTCTTCCGTGCAGCCCTGTTTTTCCCCGCGTGGCCGGAAAAAACGAAGTGATGACAAAACAGATTTCTGCGACATGGGTTACCCTCCTTAACGCCGGGGTTACTTACATTTTCTTTCCCCCAAAGTATTTCATGAACCCGGTTCTTTCACAAAGAGCAGGGTCGTGGCTTTTTGTGATAAACGATTCAGAGTAAATGAAAAATCGGTCGGTTTCCATGAATCATGTTTTTTTGGGATCAATCCAGATAGATTTCTGTCAATTGATCGATCATTTGATGAAAGGCTTCATGTCTGCCGGTTCCGATTCTCTCGGTTTCAAGGGTGTCAAAATCCTGATACAGTTTGTCATCAATTTCCTGTGAAAAACGGGTCTCACCCATGGGATATAGAATATTGTTTTCTTTGTAGATATGGTCAAGCATCAGCAGGATGTATTGTTCGCATTCATCGGCCAGTGCTTCGGATACAGCGGTGTCGCCGGACTGGAACCGGGCAAATGCCTGACGGATGGCTTTGATGTGGCCCCGGCCGGTGGTATGTTCCGCCAGCATCACTTCAATGGGTCCCTGCCGGGGAATGCCGGCCTGTTCCATGGCTGGAAACAGCAGATCTTCTTCTTTCCCGTGATGGCATTTGTCCACAAATATCTCAAAAAATTCCAGGATGCCGCCAAAATGCTCTGTGTCAAGGGATTGATTTAATTTAAGGGATGCACACATTTTTCTGAGCACACGAAATACGATTTTTATCCCTTCATGCTCATTTTTCAGCTGGTCGATGGATTTCATGCTGTTCTCCTTTCGGCACAAACCGTTCAGACTGGTTGAGCCATAGATCCATTAAAGAGGGCAGGCAAATAAAAGTCAAGGATTTCTAACATTCTGTGGTTTCGTCTACAGACAGGTCTTCGGTGGTCGAGGCCAGTGCGTTCAGATGGATCAATGCGCTTCCCACTCAAAGCGGACAATATTGCGCTCGTTCCGGTCGAATTCCACACCGATGAGGTAGATGTCTGAATGCTGAGCCCGGTATTTGTCTGCGTAGCCTTTTTTGTGAAGCTGTTCCAGGGCCGTGCCGGGGGTCCCGGCAGGTAATTCCCAGGGTTTTCTGGTTTCGATACAGGATATCCACGATGCGGTGATCCAGCTCCTCGTAAATTTGTTACCACCAGAACTCCGGATATTTTCTGGATACGGCAATGTTGTTGACAACCAGTGCCACGGTCAGCATGATGACCACTCCTGTGAAAACGGGAAACAAAACATATAAATAGCCCAGACTGTGGATTTTCTCACTGCCGATCACCGCAATCAGGGCCGTGGCCCCACCCGGCGGGTGCAGGGTCCTGGTGGCGTGCATGGCGGCAATGGCCGTGGCCACGGCAAAAGATGCGGCAAACCAGGGGGTAAATCCCAGCACCTGCCAGGCAGCCACCCCGATGACCGCGGAGATCAGATGTCCTCCCACCAAGTTTCTGGGCTGGGCCAAAGGACTTCTCACTGCGCCGTAAATCAATACGGCAGAGGCCCCGAAAGACCCGATGAGAAATACCAGGTCCCCTTCAGGGAAGAACTGGTAATGCAGCAACGCCACCGGTGTGATCCCCAGAAATGCCCCGAGCCAGGACCATGCAATTTCGGAAAATCCCACACCCGGGGGGCTCTGACTGCCGCCTTTCATCTTTTTGAAAAATGCTGACACGGTATCATCCCCTTTTTCTGATTAACACATGGTCTGGATCAGGTCGGATCTGGCAACGATTCCTGCCAGCCGGCCGGCCTCATCCATGACCGGCACCCGGTTGATGTTGCGGCGGTCCATGATTTCCGCCACTTCAAACAGCGGGGTGGTACCCGGGATGGAGACGGCCGGGGAGGACATGATATCTTTGGCAGTCAGTTTTTTGATATCAGCGGCGGTACACCCGTTTTTTTCCAGGCACTGCAGGATCACATGCATGAATGAGGGAGATGGGCCGCCCCCCATTTTTGATAGAAAATCCTTTTCAGAGATAACCCCGGCAATGGAGCGGTCCGGGTGGACCACCGGCATCCCGGAAATGTCATGGTCAGCCAGCAGCCGGACCACCTCGGCAAGGGGTGCGGTTTCCGGAACCGTTACCACCTGGCGGGTCATGATCTGCTCCGCTGTGATGGCATGCTTCAACCGGTGCAGGGCATGGTCGAAGGCCACCCGGTAGATTTCCATGAAATCGGACGGGGTGATATCCAGGTATCCGGGGATTTTTTTCATGGCCCCGACGATGTCATCATCGGTAATGGTCTGTCTGCATTCATTCAACGCACTGAATGTCATGGTTCACTCCTTCGAGTGTTTACGGGATTGTGTTCCGGATGACCTGTTCCTCCGGTTTGTCCGACCGATGGCGCAACATGGAATATACCGGCATGGGGGTATCGATCCCTTTTAAGGTGACATTTCCCCTGTCGTAGACCGTCCAGATGTCTTGAATCAGTTTACGGGTCTCTTCCCCGATAAGGATATCGCCGCCGGAGGCATAATCAGACAGCCGGGCGGCAATATTGGTGACAGTGCCGGTTGCCGTATAGGTCATTCGGGTCCCCAGATCGCCTTTCAGCCGGGTCATTCCCAAAAGCGCAGTACCTGAATTGATACCGATATTCACTGGAATAAGGGACATGTCATCGGGCAAAGAGCGGCTGATGATCCGGTTCTGTTCCATTATTTCAAACGCAGCCTTGATGGAATTGATCGCGTTTGTCCGGGGGTCATGGTTTTTGAAAATAATCATGAGCGCATCCCCCGAAGTTTCATTGATATCCCCATGGGACCGGTGGATGGGATCCACAAAAGAGGAAAACATCCGCTCTATGATGGCGTTGATTTCCGCCTCCGGGCGATTCGCCGACAGCTTGGTGTAATTTTCCAAATCCAGGAACAGCACGGTAATTTCTTTTCGCTCCTTTTCCCTTGTGAGCAATTCAGGTTGTTTGTCCGCCATATGCCTGACCGCATCCGGTACAAAAGGGGAAAGGTGGTTCAATGTCTTGCTGATATGTATTTTTTCCTGGGTGATCTGCCACTGGCGTTTGGCATTCAAGATAATAGCGCCCAGAATGTCCGCCATATCTTTGATGAGAAAAAAATCTTTCCGTGAAAAACGGGTCACCGGCTGGATGACAACACTGACCGCTGCCACGACCTGCTTTTCCACAGACACGGGCACCGCACATTCAGATCCGATGGCGACCATGGTGCCATCGGGCCGCCGGACCGGTTCACTTTTCGGCACCACAACGGCTTTCCCCCGTGTGATCGCTTTTTGCACTGCCGGCCGATCCCGTTTACAGGATTGACAGTCCACGGGTGTTTTGTACAGGGCACACTGCAGCGGTCGTGTATATTTCATTGCGTCCGGATCGATCAGAAGAATACAGACTTCCATGGCATTGGGGATGAGGGTACGGAGGGATTCCCGGGCCATCTCGATAATGTCGTTCACTTCTGTCAAAGCGGCTGCTTTTTTTATGAAATCCCGTTGAACGTAAAATCGTTCTTTGTAAAATTGTTCCATGAACACCTCCCGCGGTTTTCATCACATTGCCATATTGGGGCCGGCCCGAAACAATGACACCGGACAACCTGCTGTGTTTCCCCGGTTCGGGCCATGTGGAAAGCATGGCCTGAACCAGGGAAAAAGCGATCCGATCTTAGTTGCCGGCCATCATGGCGGCAATGTCTTCTTCCACCTCTCCGGTGGGTTTGATGTCAAAGTTTTCCACCAGCACATTGAGCACGGCCGGTGATACAAATGCCGGCAGCGTTGGCCCCAGACGGATGCCCTTGATTCCCAGGTGGAGCAGGGCCAGCAGCACGGCCACGGCTTTCTGCTCATACCACCCGATGTCAAAGGAGATGGGCAGGTCGTTGATGTGGCCCACACCGAACACCTCCTTGAGTTTCAGGGCGATGACGGCCAGGGAGTAGGAATCGTTGCACTGCCCGGCATCCAGGACCCTGGGGATGCCGCCGATATCGCCCAGGTCCAGTTTGTTGTACCGGTATTTGGCGCATCCGGCTGTGAGGATCACGGTGTCTTTGGGCAGGTTTTTGGCCACTTCGGTGAAATACTCCCGGTTTTTCATGCGGCCGTCGCATCCGGCCATGACGATAAAGCGCTTGATGGCGCCGGATTTCACGGCATCCACCACCTTGTCGGCCAGGGCCAGGACCTGGTTGTGGGCAAATCCGCCCACCAGGGTACCGGTCTCGATCTCCTGGGGCGGCTGGCATTTTTTGGCGCATGCGATCACTTCGGAAAAATCCTTGGCTTTGCCGTCTTCCCTGTCCGGGATATGGGTCAGGCCGGGATAGGACACTACGCCGGTGGTGAAGATGCGGTCCTGGTAGGTGTTTTTCTTCTTGATGGGAATGATGCAGTTGGTGGTCATGAGGATCGCGCCGTTAAAGGTTTCAAAATCCTCGTTCTGGTGCCACCAGGAACCGCCGTAGTTGCCCTTGAGGTGATCATATTTCTTGAAGGCCGGGTAATAGTTGGCCGGCAGCATCTCGCCATGGGTGTAGACATCCACGCCTGTGCCTTCGGTCTGTTTGAGCAGTTCATCCATGTCTTTAAGGTCATGGCCGGAGATGAGAATGCCGGGGTTGGTGCCCACGCCCAGGTTGACTTCCGTAATTTCCGGGTTGCCGTAGGCGGAGGTGTTGGCCTGGTCCAGAGCGGCCATGGTGTTGACGGAGCATTCGCCGGCTTTCAATACCATGCCCACCATCTCGTCCACGGACAGGTCTTCGGTGGTGGAAGCCAGGGCGTTGAGGATGAAATCATAGATCTCGTCTTTTTCCACGCCCAGAATGGCGGCATGGTCGGCATAGGCGGAGATTCCTTTGAGTCCGATAGTGAGAAGTTCTCTCAAGGAGCGGACATCCTCGTTTTCCGTGGCAAGGACCCCCACTTTTTTGGCTTTTTCCTGGTATTCCGCCTCATTGTCAGAGAACCAGAGGGCTGCGTCGGGCAGAGCCCCGGCTGCTTTGCCTTCCACTTTGTCCTTGACCGATTTTTTGAACTCCTGGGCTTTTTTGATCCATTTGACCAGGTTGTCATCATTGAAGTTCGTATTGGTGATGGTGGTGAACAGGGCCTGGGTCACAAACCGGCCCGCCTCGGTGGTCAGGTCCACGCCGGCGGCTTTGCCCTGTTTGGCCAGTACCGCAATCCCCTTGAGATTGAAAATCAGCAGGTCCTGGAGATTGGCAGTGGTGTCTTCTTTTCCGCACACGCCTCTGACGGTGCATCCGGTGTTTTTGGCGGTTTCCTGACATTGAAAACAGAACATGGTGTTGCCTCCTTAGTTATGTGTTGCATTTATGTTGCTGTCTGTCAGCCGGTCATATGGTATTTTCGGCCGACTGTTATTCATTTCGATGACAGAATAGTACAGATGAACAGCCAATTCCTTGATATGGATCAATTTGTTAATTAAATTTTGAATTTTTTTTACAAAACAGTTGTGGGATATATCCTGTCATCTGTTTTGTTGTACTACCCTATATTCTGCCCCCAGAACTCCGGATCTTTTCCACAATACCCAGATCACCCAGGATCATATACATGCACGGAATGACCAGCAGCACCAGGGTGGTGCTGGCCATCAGGCCGAAAGAAGTGCTGATGACCAGGGGGATCAAAATCTGGGCCTGGAGGCTTTTTTCAAACAGCAGGGGCAACAGGCCGGCAATGGTGGTGGTTGAGGTGAGCAGCACGGCCCGGAACCGGTCCTGGCTGGCTTGAACCGCAGCATCATATATGGATTTCCCCTGTTTTCTGGCGTTTTTCAAAAACAGCACCAGCAAAATGGAATCATTGACCACAATGCCCCCTAACGCGATGAACCCCAGCAGGCTGGGCATGGAGATGGGCACCCCCATCAGGCCGTGGCCCCAGATCACACCGATGAGGGAAAACGGGATGGCCAGCATCACGATAACCGGTTCGGTAAAGGTTCTGAACTGAAAACTCAACAGAATGAAAATCCCGATAAACCCGATCATCATGGACCGGAACATCGATTTCTGGGCAAAGGTGGTTTCTTCCAAAGATCCGGCAATGGTCAAATGGATATCCGGATACTTTTCGGCAAATGCCGGGCGATAGCGGTCGTTGAACCGGGCCATCAGCTCTTTGGTGTTGGCCAGGCGCGTGTCCACATCCCCTCGCAGGGTCACGGCCCGCATGCCGTTGAACCGGGCGATCCTGGCCCAGTCCCGTTCCATTTTCCAGGTCACCACGGCAGGCAGGGGTACCCGGGTGCCGTCCGGGTCGTGTCAGATGGAAATTTTCCAGCTGGTGCAGGCTGTTCTTGTCCATGTCTGCCAGCCGGACATCGATTTCATAGGCTTCGGGCCCTTTCTGAATCTCATCTGCGGCAATGCCCTGGAACGCGGCCCGCAGCTGCTGCCCCACTTCATCGGCATCGAACCCCATGCCGTGGGCCCCGGGCCGCATTTTCATTCTCAGTTCCGGCTTGCCCGGCCGCAGGTCATCGGCCAGGTTTACCACCCCGTCAAACCGGTTGAACCAGGTTTTCAGATCTGTCACCGCAGTTTTCAATGTATCCAGATTTTTTCCACGCAGGCGGATCTCAATGGGCCGCCCGCCCGGGCCGAATCCGGGTTCGCTCAGGGTCAGGCTGACCACATCCGGCAGTTCGCCGATGTTTTTCCGCCAGTTTGCCAGGTATGTTTCGATGGTGCCGGAGCGTTTTTCCGCCGTGAGCAGGTCCACGAAAATGGTTGCCACATGGGGCCCGTTTTCAAACGCCTCGGCATTAACATTGTATTGGACATAGGCATTTTCCACCAGATTCCGGCCTTCTGGCTGTGCTGGTGAAAATTGCTCGTTGGTACGGGCCAGGGCATCCAGGATCCGGGCCACGGTGTTTTCGGTGAAACCAAGCGGGGTTCCCTGGGGCATCAAAAGCCGGGCCGTGACCAGATCTCCCTCCAGTTCCGGAAATCCCTGGAACTGGATTTTTCCGGATGCCACCATACCCACAGAAAAAATCAACAACCCCATAACAACCGCCACCACCAGATACCGCCATGTCAGCAGCAAGGTGATGGTTCGTCCCAGAACCCGGGTGCGCACCCACGCAAAAAACCGGTCAAATCCCTGGCGGAACCGGTTGGGGTGATTCAGATCAAACCGGTGCATGGCATGGGTCATATGCCGGGGAAGAATCCAGAACGCTTCGATGAGACTGACGGCCAGCACCAGGATCAGCATCATGGGGACGACCTTGAGGACCCGGCCGATCTGGCCCCCGATAAGGGCCAGGGGCCCCAGGATGCAGATGGTGGTGATAAACGAGGAGATCACCCCGGCCCCCACCTCTTTAACCCCGTCCACGGCTGCCGCCAGTGCCGGCTTGCCTTTCTGGCGGTGTGTCATGATGTTTTCCGCCAGCACGATGGCATCATCCATGAGCAGGCCGATGGCCATGAGCATGCCCACCATGGTGAACATGTTGATACTCAGCCCCAGGTGGGGAACCAGGATAAAGGCCCCGAGAAAGGAAACCGGCAGGCCCATCACCACCCAGAAGGAGATCCGGATGTTGAAGAACAGCCACATGAAGGCAAATACCAGCAAAATTCCCTGAATTCCGTTTTTTACCAGCATGTTCAGGCGGTCAGTGAGAATCTGTGTCTGGTCCTGGGTGAGGGTCAGGGTGATTTGTGGAAACCGGGCCCGCTCTTCAGACAAAAAGGCTTTGGCTTTTTGCGCCACCTGGAGGGCATCCTGGGTTTTGGATTTTTCTATGGATAAAAGGGCCTGGGGCTGCCCGTTCATCATGATTTTTTCTTCGGGAAATGCAAACCGGTCGGTCACGGTGGCGATGTCTTTGAGGCGGATTTCCCCGCCCTGGGGCGTGGCCAGGATTACCAGGTTTTCCAAAGATGCCACGGTGCGGCGCTGGTCCATAAGCCGCAGCAGGATATCTTTTTCCCGGGTTTCCAGCAGGCCTAACGGCATATCTTTGCTTTTGGCTGCGATCTGTTCCGCCACCCGGGCCGCTGTCAGACCGGTTTTTCGCAGGCCGGCTTCGGACAGCGATATCCGAAGCTGGTGATCGGAAAATCCGTTGATGGTCACCAGAGACACCCCGGCTTCCTGGAGCCGGTCTTTGACATCTTCACAATAGGCTTTGAGATCCGGCAGGTCCATGGGGCCGGACACCAGCACCGACAGCACGGGATCGGTTTTGCCCAGCTCCTGTATCACGGGCTGTTCCACTTGCTTTGGGAAATCATCGATGGCATCGATGCCGGTTTCAATGTCCCGGATAAAGGTCTGGATATCGCCGGCAGCCGCCATTTCAACCACAATGACAGCCAGGTTTTCCCTGGCATCGGCCCGGATTTCCTGGACATAATTGACCCCGTCAATCGCATTTTCCACCCGGAAGCAGATCACCTCTTCCACTTCCCGGGCCGTGGCCCCGGGATAGGGAATCCGGATCTCCACCTCGGTGGGGGCAAAATCCGGCTGGGTTTCCTTGAGGATATGGGGCAGGCTCAGGGCCCCGGCAATGAGAAAGGCCAGCATCAGCAGGTTGGCCCCGGTGGGGTGGCCGGCAAAAAAACGGATCATGGTGTAATGCCTTCCGCCTGTGCCAGTTTCTCCAGACGCTGCACCAGATCATCATCCATGACCGGCCGTACTTTCATGCCGGTGATGGCAAATGCGGGATCCGATACCACCACCCTTTCGGTGCCGGACAGGCCCGAGGCAATCACCACAAACTCTGACTGGGCAAACGCCACGGTGACCGGCTGCTTCTCCAGGCGGTTGTCCGGACCCACCAGAAACACGGAATTTCCGTGGACTGCGGTCCGGGGCAGCACCACCTGTCCGGGACGGGCCGGGGCGGTCAGTGCCACGTGACAGAACATGCCCGGCATGAGGGGCGGACGTTTGCCCGGAATGGCATTTTCATAGGGCCGGTCCACCACCACCATCACCTGGATCTCCCGGGTTTCCGGGGCCACTGATTCCCGGAGCCTGTCTATGCGCGCCTCCCACGTAACAGACCAGTCCGTGTTCTCCAGGGTGACCGTTGCTGTGATACCGGCAAACAACTGTGTGAAAATACCGGTTTCCAGTCCCGGCTGCAGCAGCCCTCTGGTTTTGTCCCCCAGCAGGTTGCGCAGGGTTTCCATGCGGAACCGGGCATTGATCTGGGTGGCATCGATGCCATGGGCCTTGAACAGGGCCTGTCCCGCCCCCACAAACTGGCCGGGTTCGATGGCCACATCTGCCAGCCGGCAGTCAAACGGGGCATGGATCCGTGTTTTTTCCAGGTCGATCTGTGCCTGTTTCAGGTCTGCCTGGTGCAGATCAAGGGCCGCCTGCAGGGCCCGTCTCTGGGGGGGAATCAGGGCCAGGGTGTTTTTGCGCTGTTCCAGGGCCTGCTTCTGGGCCAGAAAGCTTTTTTCCTCCCGGTCCACCGCATCCTGGGATACGGCATTGCGTGCGACCACTTTCTGCTTTCGTTCCAGCATTTTTTGAGACAGTTCCAGGGACTGTGTTTCAATAGCCGCAATCTGCCGTAAGTTTGTTTCATTCTGATTCAGCTCTGCCATTTTTGCCCGGGTTTCTGCGATAACCGCCTCCAGGCGGATGACAGCCAGGCGGTATTCCGTGGGATCGATCCGGACCAGCAGGCTGTCTTTGTTTATCAACTGCCCGGGCTGCAGGGTTGGATGGGTGGCTGTCACCCGGCCCTTTACTTCAGCCACTGCCTCCCACACCTGTACCGGTTCTGCAACCCCGTACCCTTCGGCACGTGGCACCAGGTCCACCACCGGGGCCGGAATCACCCGCAGGGTCTGGACCGTTTCCTGAACCTGCTTTTGTGCGGGACCGGGCTTGTGGCTCACAAAATACACGGTTATTGCCACGGCTGCGGCCACCGGTATAAGGATGAGCACTGCCTTTCCCAGTCTGTAAATCATCTGTTTCATGATGCCTCTTTGGGGGGTTATGCGACAATACTTCGTTCAAATGCCGGCCATGCATTTTTTACATGGGTGATCATATCAAATTTACCTTCTGAAACATTCCACAGAACCGCGGCCGGCAAAATCAGGCCCAAAAACATAACTGCGGCAGTGGCAGGGACGATATCCTTGCGGATGATGCCGTCCTTCCGTCCCCGGTCAATAATGGTTTCAATTTCCCCAAGATAGGTGGTAATGATCTGTGCCACCCTGGCCTTACGTCCGGGGTCACCGGTATATACCGTATCAGAGAACACCACATAGGGAATGGCCCTGTTTTCGGTGAGCATGGCGGCATGCCTTTGGGAAAGCAGTTTGAGCTGTTCAATGGGGTCCGATGTCTCACTTCCGGCATGGGCAACATTGGCCAGCATCCGAAGTTTGATGAGATCCAGCACCGCATCGATCACCGCATCCTTGCTGTTGAAATGGCGGTAGATTGCCGACGGCACGATACCCACCCGTTGGGCGATCCCGGCAATGCTCAATCCGGTCACCCCGCTGTCATTGATCAGGTCCAAAGCCGCTTGTGTGATTTGTTCCTGGCGCTGAAGGGTTTGTGTTTTTGGTGCCGGCATGGGATACTCCAAAAAAGAATTGTGATTCACAATTCACATATTACGGCGGGTGATGCTTTCTGTCAAGTTGGGCTGTCAGAAAATTCTTGACACGATTTTCGTTTAACACGCATTATTGCGTTAAATGTTGGCCTTTGGAGAGGATAAATGAAAAAATGCAGGATGAAGCTGGGTACCGGCAGACCATGAATAGTTTCTTTCCAGTCTGCCGGTATCGTAGCAGCTATTTGGCGGTGTCACCGATCAGGGGCAGTTCTTTTTCCAGGGTGAAGTAAACCAGAAATTTGGGATCCTGATTATCATCCGTGTATCTGCGGCGTTTGATTTTGCCCACCAGTTCCGGATTTTCTTCCTCTTTGACCTTTTTCAAAAACAGGCGCTTTCCTTTGTAACCGGGACCGTTTTCAATGAAAAGAAACGAGGCATGGGGATTGGATGTCAGGTTGTGGTGGGTCAGCCGGTCCCGCATGATAAAGGCCAGTTTGTCCTCTTCCAGAAAATGGGGCCGGGAATAGATGGCGGCATCCACTTTGCCGTCGCTGTCTGCAGTGGCCAGAACACCGGTGCCTTTGGTATTTTCAAAATAGAATTTCAATGCTTTCATGTTCGCTCCTTTGACAGTGGTTGAAGTCATAATCAATATTTTTCCTGACATCCACAATAGTCATCCAGGTACAAATGTAAAGGATCTGTTTTTACTGTGACGCCCGGTCAGGCGCTCATGCCGTAGACCGCCCAGAACATGACCATGACCACGGCCATGAAAAGAATGGTCATGCCCGTGCCGGCCCGGACATAGTCTTTGACCCGGTAGCCCCCGGGCCGCATGATCAGGGCATTGACCTGGTGGGTGGGCAGCACAAAGGTGTTGGACGCGGCAATGGCCACCAGCATGGCCGCCATTTTTGGGTCCGCCTGGCACTGTACGGCCATGTTCATGGCCAGGGGAATCATGAGCACCGTGGCCCCGATGTTGGATACAAACAGGGTGAATGCCGAAGTCAGGGCACCCACCAGCAGAAACAGGGTCACGGGATTCAGGAAATCGTGCAGCAGATGGGTCAAACCCGTGGCCAGAAAACCGGCGGCCCCGGTCTTTTCAAAGGCGATACCTAAAGGGATGAGCCCGGCCAGCAGAAACACGGTCATCCAGTCCACGCTCCGGTAGGCTTCGTCCAGGGTCATCACCCGGGTGAGCACCATGCCCACGGCCCCTGCCAAAAGAGAGATGGACAGCTGAATGTTGAACCCCAGGGCCATGACCAGGGCCAGACCCAGGCAACCCAGTGCTTTGAGGGCATTTTCAGGATACAGAATTTCCCCTTTTAAATGTTCGGTAAAGGCCAGGATGGGTTTTTGCTTGAGCAGGTGAAGTTTTTCCCATTCTCCGTGGAGCAGCACGGCATCGCCGGGCTGGAGCTTGATTTCAGAGATGTTTTCCAGAATCAGCTGGTTCTGGCGATACAGGGCCAGGGGATTGACCCGCAGTTTTTTTCGGAATCCGTATTCGTGAAAGGTTTTGCCCACCAGTTCCGACCGGGGGGTGACAATGGTTTCGGTGATACCTGCGTTATCCACGGACAGCACCCCGGACAGGTCGTTGAGTTCGGGTCTCAAGATCCATCCCAGATCCTTTGCCAAGTCCCGGGCGTGCTCTTCGTTCGCCACAATGCCCACCACATCAAAGGGTTCGATCACATCGGCCCGTCCGGGCTCGGTGACCCGGTACCGGCCATTGCGTTTGGAAATGCACACCACCGTGGCATGGTATTTTGGCCGCAGTTCCAGTTCCTCCAGCCGCCGGGTGAAAAAATCGCCGGGCACGGTCAGCTCGAACACCTTGCTCACTTCCCGTCCGTAGGTGCATTCCAGGTCATGGTTCAACAGGTTGCAGGCATCGGTTGTCGGTGTGGCAGATCCGGGGAGCACCCACCGTCCCAGAAAAATGAAATAGGCCAGTGCCGCCGCCACCAGGGCGATCCCCATGGGGGCCACAGAGAACAGGGAAAACGGGGAATAGGGCTGGTGGGCCACCAGATCCGGGTTGGCGTTCCACCAGGATCCGGCCAGGTCGTTGAGCAGGATCAGGGGACTGGAACCGACCAGGGTGATGCATCCGCCGATGACCGCGGCATACCCCATGGGAATGAGCACCCGGGAGATGGGCACGTTCAGCTGCCGGCAAATGCGGTTCACCGCGGGCAGGAACAGGGCCGCAGCCCCGATATTCTGCATGAATCCGGAGATCACGGCCACAGTACCGGCTACCAGGGCCATCATCCGGTTCCGGCTCTTTCCCGAAAGCTTGATGATCTTTGCGGCCACCTGGTTCATCACCCCGGTCTTGTCCAGGCCGTGACCGATGATGATCACAGCGATGATGGATACCACGGCATTGGAGCTGAGCCCGGAGATGGCCTCTGCCGGGGTGACAAGTCCTGACAGAGGCAGCAGAACAATGACCAGCAGGCCTACCATGTCCACCCGGACCACATCGAAAGCGAACAGCAGAATGACGCCTGTCAGAAACCCATAGACCGCC
This sequence comes from Desulfotignum sp., assembly GCA_034522435.1. Taxonomy (GTDB): domain Bacteria; phylum Desulfobacterota; class Desulfobacteria; order Desulfobacterales; family Desulfobacteraceae; genus Desulfotignum. The sequence continues at coordinate 49,363 of JAXHLJ010000003.1, read as the reverse complement.
AGCATGTCCCAGGTGATGCCCGGCGGCAGGAACGTCAGCAGGTCTGCGGGCATTTAGTCTTCCATGTCGGTTTCCATGAAATTGAACCAGTACCCGTTGTTGGAGGCGAAATCCAGTTCGATCTGAACCACTTCCACATGGCGCTGCTCAATATCATAGAATTTTTCCAGAATTTCCCGGACCGGTCCGGCCGCCACCTTTTTTATGGCATCCCGGTAAAACCGGCTGGTTTCAATTTCCAGAGACAAAGCCGCGTTCAACACCCGTTTCAGATCCCCCAGGATATTTTTCGGGATCTGATCGGCCATCTGCTTGATTTTTTCAAAGTCCCGGGCCTGAAAAGGGATTGATGTGCCGGGTTTTTCCATCTCGTGATCTTTTTCATCCCTCAACAGCGTCAGACCGTGCTCCAGAAACGCCACATGGTTCTGTTCGTCATCGGCCAGTGCCTGGAACAGTTCTTTTCCCCGGGGATCGTCAATGGTTTCCACGGCGGACCGGTAAAGATCCCGGATCTTTTTTTCATAGACCAGGGCGGTGTTGAAAATCTCTTGGGCTCGTGTCATTTGTTTTCTCCATTTTCTAGAATTCTTCGGGCATGGGTAAATATGGCAAAATTGGTGGGTCTGACAAATCCTACCAGAGTAATGTCCATTTCTTGTGCCAGCAGAATGCTCTGGTGGGTGGGGGCCCCTCTGGAAGCCAGAACAGGTATTTCCAGACGCCGGGCCTTGTGAACGATTTCAGAGGAGATCCGGCCGGTGCAGGCCAGCATGATCCGGGAACAGTCGATTTTTTCCAGCAGCAGCGTGCCCAGTACCTTGTCCACGGCATTGTGCCGGCCGATATCGTCGATAAAGAAATCCGGAATTTGTCCTTGAATACTGGCGGACGCGGAATGAACCCCGCCGGTGATCCGGTGCAGGCCCGAGCAGCGCTGAAGCCAGCGGATCACCTCGATAATGTCGGACCCTTGAATCTGAACATCGCTTTGAATGGGATGACGGGAGGACAGTTCCATCATGGTGGTGTACATCACCCCTTTGCCACAGCCCGAAGTATACACCCGCTGTCCCAGCAGATCCGGATCCACCAGATCCCTGACCTCAATCTCGGCCCGCCATCTGGTTTCATCCAGGGAAAAACTGATGATGTCATCGGCGGACTTGATGAATCCGGAGGTGACCAGAAACCCGCAGGCAAACGCTTTGAGATGGGAGGGGGTGCACATGAGCGTGGCGATTTCCCGGCCGTTGACCTCGAAAGTCACCGGGACCTCTGCCGCCACACGGGTGTCCTGGGCAAAAAGCGTGTTGTCTTTAAAGCGGGTGATGGTAAAGGGAATCATCTCCGCCATCACGGTATCATCATGCATAATCAAGATCCTTGCAGTCCAGGGTTGCCGGCGGATATTGTGCCGGTGCCGGGTCTGACATACAGAATTAGCATCTACTGTTTATATAACACCGGTTAATCGGATTTTAAAGGGTATGGCTGATTATTTTCCCCCCTTTTGCCGTCGGGCAAAAGGGGGGATAGAAAAAAAAGAGAGAAAATTTATGATCATTCAGTGGAGGTGCATTCGGCCGTTGTCCGGGGATCGCAGTCTGTGACGGATGCGGGCGCCGGCATCATCTCTTTTTTGCAAAAAGGGCAGAAAGCCGTGGCCACGTTGTTGTGATCCATGATGGATTCGGATTTGAAAGTCATTTCAAACCGGGTGGTGCCGGGGTGGCTGCAATGCACGTGGGTACAGATATATTTTGTTTCCATTTCGCAATACTCCTTGGGTTGAATTTCGTATACCATAGCACTTATTTTGAAAAATATCAATTTGTCTTATCGCATGCGTTTGTCAGGAACGCATTAGAAACGGATTAAATCCGTGTCAGCCCTTGATCACGGCCATGGGCCGCAACCGTGCCACCATTCGGGATATCCCGGCGCCATGGACCACCCCCACCACATCCGACACATCCTTGTATGCCTCGGGCATCTCCTCGGTCAGGGTGGACCGGCCGGTGTATTTCACCACAATGCCTTTTTGCGCCAGCTCCTGCTGGATGAGCCGGCCTTTGCCCGCTTTTTTGGCGGCTTTACGGCTCAGTACGCGCCCGGCACCGTGGCAGGTGGACCCGAATGTGTCGTTCATGGCCCTGTCCGTGCCGCACAGCACATAGGAGGCCCGGCCCATGTCTCCGGGGGTGAGAATGGGCTGGCCTACGGCCCGGAACCGGTCCGGGATGCCCGGCTGCCCCGGCCCGAACGCCCGGGTGGCCCCTTTGCGCACCACACACACGGTCTGTTTTTTTCCGTCCACCTGATGGCGCTCTTTTTTGGCGATGTTGTGGCACACATCATAGAGCAGGTTCATGCGCAGGCTGTTCGGGCTGATGGACAGGGCTTTCATGAATGTCTGCCGGGCCCGGTGCAGCATGATCTGGCGGTTGGCCCAGGCAAAGTTGGCGGCACAGGCCATGGCGGACAGATAGGTCTGCCCTTCCCCGGACCGGATCATGGCACAGGCCAGGTGCCGGTCCGGCAGATTCAGTCCCAGCCGGGTCACGCTTTTCTTCATGATCCCCAGGTGATCGTCACACACCTGGTATCCCAGGCCCCGGGATCCGGAGTGCAGCATCACAGTCACCTGTCCGGGAAACAGGCCGAACACCCGGGCGATATGTGCATCAAAAATCTCTTCCACCACCCCGATTTCCATAAAATGGTTCCCGGATCCCAAAGTGCCCAGCTGGTCTCTGCCCCGTTCCAGGGCTCTGTCACTCAACAGACCGGGATCCGCCTGGTTCAGGCACCCGTTTTCTTCGGTGTATTCGATATCGCTCTCTTCGCCGAATCCCTGGGCCACAGCCCAGGCACTGCCCTGTGTCAGGACCTGTTTCAGGTCCCGGACTGACAGCCGGACCGATCCTTTGGATCCGACTCCTGACGGCACGGCCTGGAACAGAAGGGTTGCCAGAGGTTCCAGATGGGGGCGGACCTCTTTTTCCGTCAATGCCGTGGTGGCCAGGCGCACCCCGCAGTTGATGTCATACCCCACCCCGCCCGGCGAGATCACCCCGGTGTCCCAGTCGAATGCCGCCACCCCGCCGATGGGAAACCCGTATCCCAGGTGAATGTCGGGCATGGCCATGGCTGCATTGACAATGCCCGGCAGTGTCGCCACATTGGCCACCTGCCGGAGGCTGCCGTCCCGGCTCATGGCCCGGATACCGGCTTCCGACGAATAAATGATTCCCGGCACCCGCATCTGTCCGGTTTTGGGAATCTGCCAGCGATATGGGTCGATCGGTTCAAGGTGCATGAAGAGGTTACTTTGTTTTTTGTGTGTCAGTGTGCCAGTGTGTCAGATGTTCGGGTTTGAATTGAAGCGATTATACCATTGAAGATAAGATGATTGCAAATAGGATAAAACCGAGATGGTCCATGTAACAACCGTGTCAGAATGGGATTCGACCCACAGGCCCCGCCCCCCACTGGCCGCTGACAAAAGCCCCCGATAACCGGTGAAGCAGCGCCAATTTTATTCAGCTGTGAAAAATGAGCGTTTAATTTTATATCACATCGTGATATTCTTACAGTTAATGTATCAACAAAAAATTCAGGATGAAACATGATGCCCAGAATCGCCTTTTTTTTTGGAAGACGATATCCGATTCTTGCCAGTATGATATCTGCCGGAGAGGAGGTGAAAATCAGGGAATGGATATTGGCCAGTCAGGAAGATCTGATGGAGAAATGGAATGAACTCTCAAATTAAAACCCCCTGGAAGAAAGTCCTTTATGTTCACCCTTTGGACAATTTTTGTCTGGAATTGATTTGGGAAGACGGCAGGAAATCTGTCATCGAACTGAATGAGTTAATCCATGAAAAAAAAATCTTATGGAGACTTCGTTATCCCCGGTATTTCGATCAGGCTTCCGTCGACGAACTCGGCGGTATCTGCTGGCCTGAGGGAGAAGACCTGTCACCGGATTTTTTGTTACACCACAGCAGGTGATCCGCTTAAAACCCGTTTTCTTCAGTAAACCGAGTGGCTTCCATTAAAGCATCATTGGGGTCTTTTGCCTTTTCGCAAGCTGAGATGAACCGGTCAAAAATATCATCGTCAACAACCATGGTCTCATTCATCCATTAATCTGGCCACGTATTCCGTGAGACTTTTCAAGCCTAAAAGCGCTGTAGCTTTTTCCGCAACTCAGACATGTATCGTCTGTTTTTACCATGCCTGTCGCAATGATTTTCAATTCAGCAGCACCATGCGGGTCAGTTTTTCAACCAGCAGGTCTTCGGGCTGAACCAGGGGGAACTGCTCTTTGCCCGGCTCCAGGGTGGTGATCACGGTGCGGCCTATAACAAGGCGGCCGGTCCGGGTGCTGAATGGGGGCCGGGTGGTGACGCCCCACATGGCATGGCAGATCACCGGTTGATCCGATGCCGGATCCGGTCCCAGGTAGAGCATGATGTGGCCGGGCATGTATAAAAGCGTTTGAAGCGGAACCCCTTGTGTCCGGATCAGGGTTTGTTTTTCCGGACCGGACAGACCTTCCAGGGAAATATTTTTGCCGGCGTCTGCCTGGTCTTTGGAGTTTCTGGGCAAAGGGATGCCGAAACCGGCGAACAGGTCCTGGATCAGGGCGGAGCAGTCCCGGTTTTCATACAGCCCGCCCCAGCCATAGGTCTGCCCCATCAACGCGTTCAGTATATCCGCAAAATGGTCCGGGGTGGCGGGAATTGGAAGTAATTGAATCTGGTTTTCCGGCACCCTGGCCTCCAGCAGTTCAGCGGTGCCCCGGGGGGTTCGCGCCGGGGCCAGGACCGTGACAAATCCGTTGTCGGATGCCGGGTCCGTCATGGGCAGGGCCATGCCCACCCGGCCGGCGAAAACCGGAGGCCCGTCCCTGGGGATCACGGGTACCTGGTCGGCCCGGAACCCTGCCAGAGGATGGGCGGAATAATCCAACATGAATGCATCATCCACGGCCGCGATCTCCTGCCATCGCACCCACCCGGCCACCCAGTCGGTTTCCACCAAAGCCCAGAGCCTGTCTTTGCTTTCATGGGTAACCAGCACCGGGGTGCCGGCCGGCACCAGGGAGTTCTGCATCATGTCAAAGGGAAATCCGCGACCCGGGTGCAGGGGGCCGAAAAACACGGGTTTGTGGGTGGGGAACACCCGGATGGAGGCGTGGATCACGGTGACGGCCGGCTGGTGCAGTAAAGGATAGGTGCCGGGTTGTGACTGCCGGGCCATTGAATCCAGAAAATCCGTGGGCAGGGGCCGGTTGTTTTCGCCATACAGACGCTTTAATCTGTATTTTTTCAGTCCGGAAAAGACGATCTTTTCAGAATGCTTAGGTGCGGTCCGCTGCCAGGGCCTGAAAAACCGGTCTTTGAATTGCTGAAAATATTCGGCCTGGCGGGCCGGATCGATGACCGGGTCCTTGACGGGCGACAGGTACACCCCGGCATCCTGGGGCAGCATCTGGATATCTGCCATGGGCAACGGCTGTCTGACGGCACACCCGGCCCCGGTCAGGCAGAACAGCATCAAAAACAAAAGTGTCAGGAACCTATGTTTCATGGGATGACTGTATGCGATTGCGGTATGATTTTCAAGATGCGGCAGGCATGGCATTACCGGCGGTTGCCATGACCCGTGTCCGGGCCGGTGTTGATCAGGTGTGACAGATTTCTGACAATGGGTGCCATTTGCTCCCGGTGTTCCGGCGGGATCATCAGGTATTTGATGGGTTCGTTTTTGACGAACAATCCGCTGTTTTTCAAGTCATGATGTTGCATGTCATGATGGGTCAATTCATTGCCGGACAAAATCAGCTGCAACATGTCCGACAGATTGCCGAAATATCCGTTCCGGTCCAGGTGTTCGATGGCCTGGAGAAACACGTTGTTCACCGTCAGGATCCAGGGAGGCATCTTTGCGCAGCCCGTGTCTCTGCAGTCGGTTTCCGAGACCATGGCCCGGCACCCGAACGGCCGGACATCATAAACCGTGCACAGGTCATTTTCCAGCAGCGGGCAGTTTCCCCAGGAAGGATCGTTTTCTTCTTCCGGCAGGTCGGCATCGGCATCTTCCATGCACAGCCTGGCAAAGCGGTTGGCGCTCATTTTGGGGATATAGCGTTTTGCAGGAAATCTGTGAGTGATTGTTTCAAGCAGGGGCTCGCGCCGGGATGAAGGCAGCCGGTCGGTCATCCACCGGGCTTCAATGCTTGTCAGGGTCACGTTGCAGCTACAGCAGCCCGCACATCCCGGGCCGCAAGCCAGTGCTGCAGCTCCCATGATCTGGTCATACAGGTGATAGATATGGTTCAACCGGTCAATCATTTGCGGTTTTCCATCTTTTTGAAATCAGGCGCTGCCGTATTCGGCCAGGTAGGCATTGATCTTCTCCATCATGGCATCATCCAGCATCACTTTTCCGTTGATTGGTTTGTTAAGGAGAAATGCGGTGATATCAGCCAGGGTGACGATGGCATAAATGGGAATGCCCAGAGTGTCGGCCACTTCGGCCAGGGCGTTCCGGTCGGTGGTGCCTTTTTCCTGGCGGTCCACGCTGATGACAATGCCGTTGACCCGCGGGTTGCCGCTGGTTTTCAGAATGTCCAGAGATTCCCGGATGGCCTTGCCCGAAGTGATCACATCATCCACCAGGATGAGCCGGGTGTCGGGGGTCAGGGCCATGCCCACGGTGCTGCTTTTGTCGGCATAGGTTTTGGCCTCCTTGCGGTTGAACACATATCCGGTGTCATGTCCCATGCCGGACAGGGCCATGGCCGTGGACACGCACAGCGGGATACCTTTGTAGGCCGGGCCGTATATGCCGTCAAATCCGGTATTGAAATACTGGTGAACCGCTTTGGCGTAATGAACCCCCAGCTGGGTGATTTTTTGGCCGGTGTCAAACATGCCGGTGTTGATGAAATAGGGGGCGATGCGGCCGCTTTTGAGTTGAAATTCGCCGAATTTCAAGGCATTGCACGCAACCAGAAAGCGAATAAAAGATTCCTTGTCTATCATCGGGGTTTTGAGTCCTTTGGGTTGTTACGTTTTTTCAAGTTAAGGTTTTTTAAACCATATGATGGGGTGCCGCGTCACAGGCAGCGCCAGGTGACATACTCGGACAAGGGCACTGCCTGCCCGGATTTGAGCAGGGCCGTGCGGTTGAAATCCGGCATTTTTCTCAGTTGGTTTGAGTCAAACACCGGCCCATCCTTGCACACCACCTGATCACTGCACACACACGCCCCGCACACACCGAAGCCGCAGCGCATATAGCGTTCCAGGGACACCTGGCAGGGGATGTCGTGGGTGTCGCACAGGGTGAATACCGCGTGCATCATCATTTCAGGACCGCAGGCATACACCATGTCAAACTGCGGGGTGCCCTTGTCCATCCGGCGCTGGATCTCTGCTGCCAGAAGATCCGTGACCAGGCCCTTGTGCCCCAGGCTGCCGTCATCGGTCGTGATATGGCGTGTCTTGTCAAACCGGTCCGGAAAAAGGATGAACTCTTTTGTCCGTGCCCCATGGATGAAAAACAGGTCCGGGTGAAGCTTTGTCACCAGCGGCGCCAGGGGCGCCATGCCGCAGCCGCCCGCCACCACAGCCGTATGGGGCGAGGAAACGATATCAAACCCGTTGCCGAACGGCCCTCTGATCCCCACCAGATCCCCGGGGGCCAGGGCCACGGCCCGGCGGGAAAATCGGCCTTTGGCCTCGATGGTGATGCCGAACCGGGTGGGGGAATGATAGGACAGGCTGTAAGGTTTTTCATCCACGCCCGGAAGCCAGAGCATCACAAACCGGCCGGGACAAAAATCAATGGTGAAATCAAAAAACAACGTGGTATAAACGCTGTTGTGTACGGTTTTTTCCGCCACTTCGATCATCAGGGGTGTGTGTTCGGCGATCATGGGGTGTGCCTCCTGTCGTGGGCCGCACCGATAATTTCATCCCGGTTGACATGGTGGTCGGTCAGCCAGTCGGAAAGCTCCCGGTTCACCTGATCGAACACGTCGATGCCCCGGTACCGAACCGCAGATCCCATGCCCACCAGCGTGGCGCCGGCCATGAACATTTCCACGGCATCTTCCCCGGTGGTGACGCCGCCCAGCCCGATGATAGGGATGGATACGGCCCGGTAAATATCATACACGCACCGCACGGCAACGGGTTTGATCATGGGGCCGGACAGCCCCCCTTTTTTGAAGGCCAGTACCGGCATTTGCGCTTCGATGTCAATGACCATGCCGGGTCCGGCCGTGTTGATGGCGCAGATGGCATCGGCGCCGGCGTCTTCGCACGCCTTTGCAATTTTCCCGATATCCGGGGCTGCCGGGGTGAGTTTGGCGATCAGCGGGACGGCAATCACTTGTTTGACGGCATCTGTGACGGCAAAGGCCGCTTTTTCATCCACGCCGAACAGCATGCCGTGGCGGTCGGAATTGGGACAGGAGATGTTGATCTCAATAAAATCGGGTCCCTGGTCGGACACGAACCGGGCCACCTGGACAAACTCTTCCACGGACCCGCCGTAGATGCTGGCATTGAGGGGAAATGTCCGGCCCGACAGTGCCTGCCATTCCGCATCCATGTGATCATATCCCGGTGTGGGCAGTCCCACGGCATTGATCATGCCGAATCCCAGGTCGATCACCGTGGGGTTGTTGTGGCCGTCCCGGGGCCCGGGGCCGATGGATTTCATGGTCACCAGCCCGCACCCGGCCTTGTGAACCCGTTCCAGAATCCCGGCATTGTTGCCCAGGATGCCCGAGGCGAGAACCAGGGGGTTTTTCAGCGGCTTTCCAAGAAACGTGACGCTGTCCATCAGCTGAACTTGTCGAAGAAAATCATGTCATCCTCCACGCCCATTTCATACAGGTCTTCAATCACCGCATCGATCATGGGTGGCGGACCGCACAGGTAATACTCGATTTCCGTGGGATCCTCATGCTCCTTGAGATAGGAATCGATGAGATGGATATGGACAAATCCGGTGAGACCGTTCCAGTTGTCCTCTTTTTCCGGAGCTGAAAGGGCCACATGATAGGTGAAGTTGTCAAACCGTTTTTCCAGGTCCAGGAACTCCTCATGATAGAACATCTCCTTGACCGACCTGGCCCCGTACCAGAAAGTGATCTTCCGTTTGCTGTCAATGCCATCCAGCTGATGAAGGATATGGCTGCGCAACGGTGCCATGCCGGCCCCGCCGCCGACAAAGCACATCTCTTTGTCCGTGTCTTTTGCCTTGAACTCGCCGTAGGGTCCGGAAATCTTGACCTTGTCTCCGGGTTTGAGCCCGAAGATGAAAGAGGACCCGAATCCGGGCGGAATGCTTTCCGTGCCCGGCGGGGGCGTGGCAATGCGCACATTGAGTTTGACAATGTCTTTTTCATGGGGGGGATTGGCCATGGAATAGGCCCGGAAACCGGGTTTGATTCCTTTGGCGGCCAGATCGAACAGGTTGTATTTTTTCCATTCACTCACATATTTGCTGTCGATGTTGAAATCCTTGAAAGTCAGCTCGTATTCCGGCACATCGAGCTGGATATAGGACCCGGCTTCAAATTCGATGAACTCTTCAGGCTCCAGTATCAGCTCTTTGATGAAGGTGGAGACATTGTCATTGGATACCACAATGGCATTGACTTTTTTGATGCCGAAAATGGATTCCGGCACCTGGATGGCCATGTCCTGTTTTACCTTGAGCTGGCAGGACAGCCTGACACCTTCCAGTTTTTCCTTTCGGGACAGATGGGCCAGTTCCGTGGGCAAAATGGCGCCGCCGCCATCGGTTACCTTGCATTTGCACATGGCGCAGGACCCGGATCCGCCGCAGGCGGACGGCAGAAAGATGTCATTTTGTGACAGGGCCGACAGCAGCGTGGGATTGCCGGACACGGTGAGGGCATCCTCTTTGCTGTCATTGATGGTGATGGTATGGCTGCCCTGGGTGGTGACTTTGGCTTCCACAAACAGCAGCACGAACACAAGGATGATGATTACACCGGAAAAAATCAACAGGCTGATAAGGTAAATCACTGCATGCTCCTTGTTATGCTTAGAGGGTGATTCCTGAGAACATCATGAATGTCATGGCCATGAGTCCGGCAATGATCATGATAAAACCGAATCCGTCCAGTCCCTTTGGCACATTTGCGTACCGCACCTTTTTGCGGATGGCGGCCAGGGACACGATGGCCAGCATCCACCCGGTGCCGGACCCGGCCCCGAACACCACGGATTCGATAAAGGTGTGATTACGTTCCACCATGAACAGGGACGTCCCTAAAATGGCGCAGTTCACCGCGATCAGTGGCAGAAACACGCCCAATGTGGCGTACAGCAGCGGCGAATACCGGTCGATGACCATTTCCACTGCCTGGACCATGGCGGCAATTACCGCAATGAATGTGATGAATTTGAGAAAACTCAGGTCCATTTCCGGAAACCCGGCCCAGGCCAGGGCACCGGGGGCCAGCAGCCCATGATAGATCAGCCAGTTCACGGGACTGGTCACCGTTAAAACGAAAATCACGGCCAGGCCGAGACCTGTGGCGGTTTCAATGGTTTTGGATACGGCAATGAACGAACAGATGCCTAAAAAATAGGCCAGCAGGATATTGCCGATGAACACGGAATTGATAAACAGACTCAGCAGATCGCCCATGGCAGCTCCTTATTTTTTCTCGTGGGATATGCCGGGCAGGCTGTTTTTGAGCCAGACCAGCAGGCCGATGATGAAGAACGCCCCGGGTGCCAGTACCATGATGCCCATGTCCTGGAACCCCATATCATACACAAACCGAGGGATCACGGAAAATGCCGAAAAACTGCCCGGACCCCAGCAGTTCCCGAAAAAATGCCACCGCCACCAGGATCATGCTGTAGCCTAAGCCGTTGGCCACCCCGTCCACAAAAGAATCCACAGGCGGGTTGGCCATGGCGAACGCCTCGGCCCGGCCCAGGATGATGCAGTTGGTGATGATCAGGCCCACGAAAATGGACAGCTGTTTGGAAATGTCATAAAGATACGCCTGAAGGATCTGGTCGGTGATGATCACCAGAGAGGCAATGACCGTCAATTCCACGATGATGCGGATGTTGGAGGGGATGAAGTGGCGCAGGCTGGAGATGATCAAACCGGAAAATGCCGCCACCAGGGTCAGGGCGATGCTCATGACCAGGGCCGTGGACATTTTGACCGTGACCGCCAGGGCCGAGCAGATGCCCAGTACCTGATATGCCACCGGGTTTTCCCTCCAGATGCCTTTAACCAGAATCTCCTTGTAGTGAGAAAGATCGTTTTGCATGAAAATATCCTTATTCATCCAGCAGGGTTTCTAAATGGGTTTGGGTTCCTTTTTTCTGGCGGAAAATGATGGAAACCGGTTCATATTGCGTCAATGTCTCCTCCAGCCCTTCACTGAGGTATCTTCCGGTGAGGGTGGCGCCGGAGATGCCGTCCACGTAATGGTCCTGAAGGGATTCAGGCAGGTTCTCGGTTCTGCCTTTGGCAATGCTCACGGAAACCAGCTGATTGTGGGCGTTGAGAATTTTTTTCCCCTTGAAATTGTCCTGAAACCATTTGCTTTCGATTTCCCCGCCCAGCCCCGGGGTTTCGGAATGGCTGTACACGGAAAACCCGGCCACGGTTTCACCGTCCGCTTCAAACGCCAGGTATCCATGGATTTTACCCCACAGCCCCCGGGTGCTGATGGGAACGATATAGCCCTGCACCTGTTTATCCGTATGGATCAGGTACAGTTGAAGACTGTCCCCGGTGGCGCTTCTCACGATCTGTCCCCGGGGGTCGGCATGGACCTCCCGGATATGGGTGTCATAGATGGCCTGAATCTTTTCAGGGGTCAGCCTTTCATTTTCCGGCAACAGGTTTGCCGCCTCCAGCAGGTTGGTTTTTTTGTCCAGAATCCGGTTCTGCTGGTGCAACGGCTTGAGCATTGTGGCGGCGGAGGTGATCAGCACACTGAACACCAGAGCGACGGCCAGGGCAAAGAAAACCACATATACCCGGCTGTTCTTGAATGATCTGTTGGATTTCTTTTTGTCAGACATTGGGAATCCTCTTTGAAATGCGGTGTTTCATGACCAGATGATCCAGCAGCGGGGCAAACACGTTCATGAACAGAATGGCCAGCATCACGCCCTCGGCAAAGGCCGGGTTGGCCACCCGCAGGATCACGGTGAGAAATCCGATAAGAAACCCGAAAATCCACCGGCCCGGATTGGTGCCGGGCGCAGAGACCGGATCCGTTGCCATGAAAGAGATGCCGAACAAAAAGCCTCCGGCGCACAGATGGTAAATCGGACCGGCATCCGCCCAGGTGCCGTAGGTGCCGGGAAGAAGCCAGGTCAGCAGAGCGGTCAGAATCAGCCCGGCAATGCCGCCCAGGATGATTCGATAGTTGCCGATGCGGGTGATCATGAGGATGGCGGCCCCGATCAGGCAGCACAGGGCCGAGGTTTCTCCGATGCTGCCGGGCACCAGCCCGAAAAACAGATGCGGCAGGGTGAATCCCTGGTCCGCCAGCGTCGCGGTCAGGCTGCTGCCGCCGTCGGCCGTGACCGCCAGGGCCGTGGCGCCGGTGATGCCGTCAACCCCTGAAGCCCCGGCCACCCAGACATTGCCGGACATGGTCACCGGATAGGAAAAAAACACGAACGCCCGGGCGGTGAGGGCCGGGTTCAGGATGTTCCGCCCGGTGCCGCCGAAGATCTCCTTGCCGATCACCACACCGAAGGAGATGCCCAAAGCCACCTGCCACAGGGGGATGGTGGGAGGCAGGGTCAGGGGAAACAGCATGCCGGTGACCAGAAACCCTTCAGAGATGGGATGGCGACGGATGGCGGCAAACAGGATTTCCCAGAACAGTCCCACGGCATAGGACACAATGATGATGGGCAGCACCACCCAGGCCCCGGACAGAAAAGCACTCCAGAAATCAAGCGATTCTCCCCTGGCCAGACCGGACTGGTATCCGGTGTTGTACATGCCGAAAAACAATACCGGCATCAAAGAGAGCAGCACCACGCTCATATAGCGCTTCAGATCCAGGTGATCCCTGATGAACGGCCCCAGCCGGGTTTTGGGGGACGGCAGAAAGAAAAAGGTCTTGGTGGCGTCGAACAGGGGCCCGAGTTTGGCGAATTTGCCGGCATCACTGAAATCATATTCAAGCAGGTCAAAGATCTTTTTGATGGGATTCATGATATGGTATCGCTATCCTTGTTTGTCCTTGTGATGGGTATCCATGCCCCGGGACAGAATTTGGGAGAGTTCGATCTTGGATGGACAGGTAAACGAACACAGCCCGCACCGGCAGCAGTCCAGCAGTCCCAGTTCCAGGGCCTCTTCTATGTCATCCCCGTGCAGGGCCTTCATGATGAAGCTGGGCATCAGGTCCACGGGACAGATATCTTCGCAATAGCTGCAGTTGATGCAGGCCCGCTCCTCCCCGTGCAGGGTACCGTCCAGCTGGACTTCCCGGTCGATCAGACAGGACAGAAATGTCCTGGAAACCGTGGGTTTGTTCAGTCCCGGCCGCAGAAATCCGAACATTTCGTCTTCCGGCGTATCCGGCAGGATGTTCAGCGTGGTTTCAAAAAATCCCAGATGGGTGTCCGGGTCCACTTTTCGGCCGTTGAACCGGCCCGTGGTGATCAGGCTGCCGGCGGGAAAGTTGCCGGCCAGCAGGCGGATGGGAGCGCCACGGCGTGCAATCATATGGGGTTTTTTGTCTTCCCCCCTGGTGACGGTCACCATGGTTTCCACGGGATACCGCCCGGTCTGCAGAAACCGGGCCAGATGTAACAGGTCCTGAACATGGATGTACCAGGCCGTGTTTTCTTCTGCTTTTTCCTTGATATGGTACAAAATCGCGCCGGGGTCCCAGGCTGGATAGGAATCAGATACCTGGTGGGTGATCAAGTGTCTGACCGGGTTCAGTTGCTCCATGGAACTGGTCCGGGCCGCCACAACGATCCGGTCGCAGAACCGCTTGAGCACGGCCAGACCGAATTCGAACCGCGGGATATTGTCTTCAAGCACCCGTCCCGGATGAGGGGAAAACAGGTCGTTGCCGTTGAGACAGACAATGATCAGGGGCGGGGCGGTTGCGCTGTCCGCCGTGTCTCTGGCCGGCAACTGGCGCAGGGACTGCCACACACCGCCCTGTTTGAGACGGTCGATCAGTTCCTGGTCCGGCAGTTTGACCAGGTCTGGTGAAGACACCGGGTCAAACTCGACAAAGTCGTCCATGCTGTCCAGGGCGATCACCACCTCAAGCAGGCGGCGGCGGGCGCCGAACCGGATCTGTTTCACTGTGCCGGTTCCCGGGGACACATACTGGATGGCCGGTTCCCGTTTGTCACAGAACAGCGGGGTGCCGGTTTTGACCGCCTCTTTTTCCTTGACCAGCAGTTTGGGCCGGATATGGGGGATGTCCTGGGCGGAAACGCCCACCGTAGCGGGTCGGGCAAGCCGGATGACACTGGTATCCGGCTTGCCGGCCAGTTTCAGTTTAAAGCCTTTGGAAGGTGCAAGAGTTTCCATGTATGTTATCGTTTCCCATGGTTGTTCATGTTGATTCCACCTGGCTGAGCGGTTCGTTAACGGCGGAAACCACAGTCTAACAAATTTTTGGGGCAGTTCAATACCTGCCGGATTTTTTTTACCTTACCATAAAGAAAATCGGCCAGCAAATCAAAAAACCGGGCAGGCATCCTGCCCGGATGCCGGACGGGTTTCAACAGAACCGGTTTTTAACCTTGATTTTACCATCCGGGTTATTATAGAAGAAAAACTTATCATAAACCATTTTAAGAAGTTGAGGATTGGTGAAACTGATGGATCAGAATACGATTAAAAATATTTTCACCCGGGAATTCTGCGATACGCTACTGCCTCCCCATACCAGCGACCGGTTTTTCGAGGCACTGTACGGGGATGTGTCGGAAGGGGCTTATGATATCCGTCTGAATTGCGAGTCCGTCAGACCCGGAACCGTGGAACTGGGATTTCACCTGACCCAGCGGCCCGGCAAATGCCTGGTGTGCAGTCTCACTTACGGGTTGCCCAATGTCTTTGCCCGGCATCCCCTCATCGATATCCAGGGCATGATTCAGAAAATCAAAGATGCCGGGGTCCCGGTCAAGGACTGGCGCCTGGGACAGACCAACGAGAAAAAAAGATCCCTGCATGTGATTCCTTTTTATATCGATACGGTGACGCTCTGATATTCAGAGAAATTGTCAAACAGAAATACCGCAACAAAACCGCCGGACAGAATCGTCTGTCCGGCGGTTCTATCGTGTGATACTCAGCGCGACTAAGCTTTGGGCAGTTTGGGAAACTTTTTGTTCAATGTCTTGTTCCATTCATCCAGCTGAGGCTTGATCATTTTGAACAAAGATCCCACATTGCCCTGGATGGTGACGCTTTCAATGGTATCCCCCTGGGCGATGCTGTCCACGACCTTCTGGTCGGCGTCGCCTTCAACCACGCCGAAGACCGTGTGCATGCCGTCCAGATGCGGTGTGGGACCATGGGTGATGAAAAACTGGGACCCGTTGGTGCCGGGCCCGGCATTGGCCATGGAGAGAATTCCCGGCCGGTCATGCTTGAGGTCTTTTTTGCACTCATTTTCAAACTCGTATCCCGGTCCGCCCATGCCGTTGCCAAACGGGCATCCGCCCTGGATCATGAAATCATTGATCACCCGGTGAAATTTGAGTCCGTTGTAGTATTCCCGTTTGGCCAGGTTGACAAAATTGCCGCAGGTGACAGGGGTTTGATCGGCAAACAGTTTCAGACGGATGGTTCCTTTGCTGGTTTCCATGACAGCGGTTAAATCAGGCATCTGTTTCTCCTAAATTGGAATTAAAAATATCAACTATCATAATGATTCCGGCGCAATTGTCAATTAACGGGGTTAATGCGCTGATGAGAATTTTGAAGGTCGGTGTGAAATCATTTACGCGCCTGGAATATTTTTTTGCAATATGCAACACTTTGATATAGGTTGTCCAATGTCAAGAGGATAAAAATCAAAAGATAATTTATGTCGATGACGGACAAAAAATGCAAAGCCGTGAACAATAACGCTTTTTCAACACCGGTCCCTGTGTCTGAAATCTCGAACCGGATTCATGCCCTTAAAGTTTGCATGGAAAACACCGGCACCGGTGCGGTGTTTTTAACTCACAAGCCCGATATCTATTATTTTTCCGGCACGGCCCAGGATGCTTATCTGTATGTGCCCGTGGACCACGACCCCTTGCTGTTCGTCAAGCGGTACCTGCCCCGGGCGGTGGCGGAAACCGGAATCGAGCAGGTGATCCCGGTGGCTTCCATCACCCGGATACCCGGGCAGATCCATTCGGTTCACGGCCGTTTGCCAACGTCACTGGGCCTGGCATTCGATGTGGTGCCGGTCCGGGATTTTCAGTTTTTCGAAACCCTGTTCAATCCTGCGGTGATGACGGATGCGACATCGATGATCATGGGCTGCCGAATGATCAAATCCGACTGGGAGATCGACCGGATGGCGGTCGCAGCCAGGCTGTCAAGAGACACGTTTTCCTTTGTTTGTGACCACATGGCCCCCGGAGAATCGGAGATCGCGTTCTGCGGCCGGGTGGAAGCCTTTGCCCGTGCCCATGGTCATTCGGGCAAGCTGCTGGTCCGTCACTACCGGGCGGAAGGGTTTTCCCATCATCTGATGAGCGGGGTTTCCGGGGGCCTGGGCGGCGCCCTGGACAGCCCGGTGTGCGGCACCGGCACGTGCAGTGCCTATCCATACGGGTCCGGGCATAAACTGATTCAGAAAAACGAACCCATCCTCCTGGATCTGGGTACCATGGTCAACGGATACCATATGGACGAGACCCGGATGCTGGTGATGGGGAAGTTGCCCCCGGAAGCCAAACAGTCCGGGCAGGCGGCCATCGATATCCTGCACTATGTAAAGGACAGGATGGCGCCGGGGATTTCTGCGGCCGAGGTGTTTTCCGCTGCCGTGAACCGGGCGGAGCAACTGGGTCTGCATGAGACCTTTCTGGGACTGCCCGGGCTCAAATCCCGGTTCATCGGGCATGGTGTGGGCCTGGAACTGGTGGAGGCCCCCGTTCTGTCCAAAGGCAATCCAGAGAAACTGATGCCCGGCATGGTGTTTGCCGTGGAACCCAAGTTCATTTTCGAGGACCGGTTTGCCGCGGGCATTGAAAGTGTCATCCAGGTGACGGACGCCGGGGCCCGGTTTCTGAGCGTCACTGAAAACCGGATCTTTTTTCTCTGACATGCTGGTCCTCAATACCCTTTTTCCGCTGTTTTTCCTGCTGCTGCTCGGATGGGGCCTGAAACGTTTCGGCATGACCGATGACCGGTTTCTGGCCATGTCGGACCGCCTGGTATATTACGTGTTTTTCCCGGTGCTTCTGTTCTGGAAAATCGGGAGCAGCGCACCGGATTCAGGGGTGAATGGCGGCCTGGTCCTGGCCGGGCTGACCGGGGTGGTTCTGGCATTTGCCGCAAGCCTTGCGGCGATTCGTTATTTCAGGATTTCCGCGTTTCAGGCAGGCGCTTTCTGTCAGGCCGGCTTCCGTTTCAACACCTATATCGGCATGGCACTGGTATTGACCGTGCTGGGAGAAGAAGGGGTCCGGCATTTCGGGATTCTGGCCGGGGTGGTCATCCCGGTGATCAATGTGCTGTCGGTTTCCGTGCTGGTGTGGTATTCCGGCGGCAATCCCTCCATCCGGGAAAACCTGCGGTACTTTGTCCGTTCTCTGGTTTCAAATCCCCTGATTATCGGGTGTGTGGCCGGATTTCTATTTTCCCGGGCAGACCTGGTGTTTCCCGTGTTTGTGGGCAACAGTTTTTCTTTGATGACCTCTGTGACCCTGCCGCTGGCCCTGATTTCCATCGGCGGGTCCCTGCGGTTCAAAGGGCTGGCCGATCATGCACGGGTGTCGCTTGTGGCGGCAGGCATCAAGCTGGTGTTTCTTCCGTTAGCGGGATTTTTATTGCTCAAGGCGTTTCAGGTAGCCGGCCCGGCCTTTACCGTGGGCATGATCTTTTTTTCTTTGCCCACATCCACGGCCATTTACGTGCTGTCCGGTCAGTTGAATTCAGATACGGAACTGGCATCCGGGGCCATCATGATTTCCACGCTGCTGTCTTTTATCCCGCTGACCCTGGCCCTGCTGATTTAAGCGCTTTTTGTTTCCTGAATATCCTTTTCCAGGCATACGGACCCGGCACCTAAAGCCTCCAGGGCGCTCTGCCGCATGGACCGGGCGATCTCCTCCAGGGAATCCAGGTGTTTCAAAGAATTGCGAAGAATGCCCAGCCCTTCGGAAAGGGCAAGAATGGTGGCGGCCGCCTTTTCCTTGTCCGGCACGTGGACCAGACCGGCATTTTCCCAGGCGGTGATCTCTTTGATGCCGAAGGCGATGAATTTTTTCTGCATGGCCTGGATCCGGTCCCGGATATCGGGATTTCTGAACCCCATGGCATAGCAGGACCAGAACACCGCATCCCGCTGGGGCCCTTTGGAGCTGGTGGAGAACAGGATGTGCATCAGACACTGGAACCGGTCTTCGGGGGTGGTGTGTTTTTCCAGTTCCGCATGATAGGATTCCATGGAAATTTTGAACAGATAATCCACCATTTCCATGATCAGGCCGTCCTTGCTCTTGAAATAATGGATCAGCAGCCCGGAGTTGACCCCCATGCGGTTGGCGACCTTGCCGATGGTCATGCCCATGAACCCCTCATCTTCCACCACTTGATAGGTATGGCGAAGGATTTCGGGTTTCCGGATGTGAGAGATGCTTTTGCGGCCCATGCAAAGGATCCTTGTTTTTTGATTGTCTGTCCACTTATTTATATAAGGGCCTGTACGGGATGTCAATTTTTTTTCACCGGACGGCCGGGCCGGTTAGCACAGATGCCGGAATGATGGGCGTTTGGCAAAGCGGCACCGGACCGCTTCGCTATAGTGCCGCCCCTGGGGGGAGCCTGGCTGCCAACCTGGAATCCACAAAGTGGCTCCGGCAGTCCGCCAGTCAGGCAGCTCCCGCCCGGGGGGAAGATTTATTCCTTGAATTATATCAAGAAGATCAGAAAATTACGCGCCGATCACGTCCATGGCCGCAAAGCGCGGTTCATGCAGGGGGATGAGAATGTCCGCCTGTTTTTTGACGGTTTCCAGAATATTGTATGCGTCATAGGCATTCACATGGGTGCCCGGCGGGATCACCGCCATTTCCATGCCCAGAATTTCCGGCGGGGGATCCAGGTTTTCATCGATGATGCAGAACCCGGTGATGGCGGCCCTGCCTTTGGGGGTGTCCACCAGCACGGTCATGCCGCCCCGGGTGTGGGCCGGCGTGTGGATCATCCGGATACCGGGAACGATGTCCGTGTCCTCAGTCAACACCTGGATCTGGCCGTTGTCTTCAATATCCTCGATATAGTCCTCCAGATACCGGTAATCCAGGGGATGGGGATTGTGGACCGCTTCCAGCTCTTTTTCATGAACAAAGAACCGGGCGTTTTCGCATTTGTAATCATTTTCGCAGTGGTCCGTGTGCAGGTGGGTGTGGATTACGATATCGATGTCTTCGGGGGTGAGCCCGTGGCGGGCCAGCCCTTTCTCGAAGGTGTAGATTCTGCCGTTGATGGCCGCCTCCCGCTCTTCGGACTGAATGGGGTGCATCTCGCCCGTGTCCACTAAAATGGTCTGATCCCCGCCCTTGATGAGCCAGCCGTAGATAGGAATGGTATAGGTCTGGCCCTGGCCGTGCTGATAGGTCATCATGCTCTTGTCAAATACTTTGGTTCCCAGG
Source organism: Desulfotignum sp. (assembly GCA_034522435.1). Taxonomy (GTDB): domain Bacteria; phylum Desulfobacterota; class Desulfobacteria; order Desulfobacterales; family Desulfobacteraceae; genus Desulfotignum. The sequence goes on along the minus strand of JAXHLJ010000003.1, from coordinate 29,451 downwards.
ACAATGGGATGAATGGTCAATTTTCCGGTCATGACGGGTTTCCTTTACGCTGAAAGCACAGCAGACAGTTTCTGGTTCAGGTCGTCGGCACCGTTTTGTTTCAGATTTTGGTGCAGGGAGGTGAAAATTTCTCTGACAATACCGGTTTTGGGTTTCGGGGACAGCAGCTGAACTTCCATGGTCTTGATATCCATCACCACCTCTTCCACCCATGCATAAGGCTGGTGTTCTTTTTCCACCACTGTTTTGATATCATCCACCAGCCCGGTCACCATATGTATTCTGTCAGGGTCGAGCACCGGGTCTTGGCCCAGAGACATTGCCTGGTCCGGATGAGACGACGGCGATGATTTTCCCAGGGCCATCATGCCGGCGGGGGTGATGCCGATGCCTCCGGACAGGGTTTTGAGTTCTGCAAAATCCTGGATAAACAGCGATTCCGCCAGACTGCCGGCCTCGGATTTTTCCAGGCCCAGGGCCGCACCGATGTCATACATGGACACCTGAATATCCGGATCTCCCTGGGTCATTAAGTACAATTGGTTCAAATAGGCATGTTCTTCCGGATTTTCCATAATCTCCTTGGGGGATTTTCTTTTGTGAAGATCGTCTGCATCAATGATGGTGACCGCATCCGTCCTTTTTCTTGTTTTTCTTTCCCTGGCACAGATCAAACATGTGGAACAGCTGGAGATCTCCGGACTTCATCAGGTCCAGGTTTTCACCCACCGTGTCCTTCCGGGCTGCATAGACGCGGATCTCAGCGCTGTGCATATTTCTCTGGCCGCCGTCTCCGATACATTTGGTGACCACGGCCTCCACGGCATCTGATTTGTCGAATATCCCGGTTTTGCAGCCGGCATCGGGATTGTCGATTTTCCGGTTTGTCCGGGTCTGAATATCACCGGTGTCAAGATCCACCACCAGAAACAGCTTTGCTGTGCCGAAATGATCATTGACACGGCTGTCCAGGCCTTTATCTTCAATGACCGGAAATGCGATTTTCATGGGCTCCTCCGTGCATATAATAATGATTTTTGGGCTTTTACGCCCGGCTATAATTTCTAGAATAACGCATTCACGGACAAAATCAACCTTGAAGCCGGCCGCTGATGCATGCGTATCTGTATGAACCGGCACCCGGAATGGGTTTACAGGCCTTTTTTTTCCAGCCATTTGAAAAGCAGCAACCCTCCGACAACAAATATCGGAATAATAATCCAGTGATGGATTCCCAGTACCTGGGGGCAGGTCGATTTTGCCCAGATCCCCCCAGGTGTAGACGGTTTTCTGGAGTGCGGGATAGGCTTCCGCAAAAACCGCGGCCCCCGCAATCATTCCCAGGATACCCCAGACCGAATCCCAGCGTCCTTCTCCCAGAGCACCCATGGAGGTGCCCGGACAGTATCCCAGAAGGCCCCACCCAAGGCCGAATATCAGGCCGCCGATGATGACCGGTCCCAGGATCGTGGCTTTGATGGACAACGAGACCACCCCCAGGTCCCTGAGCAGATAAATTCCCACCATGCCCACCAGCACACTGGAAAGCATGAACTTGACAATGGTCATGTCTATGAGCCGCATGGCACCCATCTGTTTGTCGTAGCGCAGCACCCGTCCTTTCTGAAGCAGAAAGCCGAACAGCAGTCCGGTGATCAGTCCGTATATCAGCATATCCATAGATGGCCTCCTTATTCGTAAATCAGTCGGGCGAGAAGATGCCGCCGACAAAGAAACAGATGAGCGCGATAAACCCGCTGACCGCCAGTTGAAGCGTACCGCTCAACCCGTGACCGCTGGGTCAGCCCCCGGCCAGCCGGGCCCCGAATATGGCCACGGCCCCGCCGAAAAAGGCAAAAACCGCCCGTCTGCCCACACTGCCGGCAGCCGAACCGCTCGGCCCACATGTCCGGGACCGCCTGAAATTTAAATGATCCGGAAGTAACAGCGGAGATAAACGCGCCTAAAATGATACCGATCATGAACATCCACTGCCAGTCGATTTTGGGCACCACTCTGATGAAATAGTCCATCTGCGCCACCCGATCCGGCCCGAAAAACTGTTCGATCATTCCGGCGGTCCGGACAAACGAGGTGGAGGCCCCGAAATACTTTCCGGCAATCACCACCGACAAAATTCCCACCACACCGGCGAGCGCCCCGGCCAGATAGGCTCCAGCCACCATTGCTCGGATTGTTTCATGTATACCTCCATTGTGTTGTTGGATTGACTGACTTTTTGAATTCTACGGCAGAAAAGATTGTATTGCAAAGGGAAAAATATCGGTCACATCAGGACCAGGGCCACGGCACAGCCCGGAATCATGGCCGCCAGCATCAGCAGCGGCAGTTTGAAATGTACTTTGTATCCGGCAATAAAGGCAAACATCACTCCCTTGACCAGGGTGTTGGTCAGGCAGGCCAGAAGAATCCCCAGCACCGCCACTTCCGAAGCCAGGTCCTGACTGGCGGACCGGGACAGGGACAGCGCGATGGCATCCACGTCAATCAACCCGGATACCACGGACAGCACATAGATGCCCGAACTGCCGAACCATTCTTTCATGGCTTCGGAAAGAAACAGCACCACAGCCAGAATCAGGCCGAACTGCAATGCCATGCCCAGCTGCAACGGATTTTTCAGCACCACCGGCTGATGGTCCCCGGTCTCGTTTTGGTCCCGGTGCCACCAGATCCAGCCCAGGGCGCATAACAGACCGGCGAACATGGTGGTCAGCGGCAGCCACAATGCCTTGAGCAGTCCGGGATACACGACAAGCACTTCGATCACGACCCGGATGAACATGATGGCGGAAGCCACCAGAACCCCGGCTGAAAAAATCAGGCTGGTTTTCTGTTCTCTGGCAAACCGGGCCAGGCTGATGGTGACGGCCGTGGAAGAGACCATGCCCCCGGCAATGGCCGTGACCAGAGTTCCTTTTTTTCTCCGACGATCTGTATGATCACATATCCCAGAAAAGAGATGCCCGAGATCAGCACCACCATCCACCAGGTCCAGTATGGGTTCAAGGCGTCCCAGGGGCCGTATCCCTTGTTGGGCAGCAGCGGCAGAAGCACCACTGAGATGATCAGCAGTTTGAGGCCGGAGAAAAAATCTCCGGGCCGGATGGTTTTGAGCCAGGAATGCAGCACCGGTTTATATCCGAGCAGAGAAATTACGATCACGGTTACGGCCATGGCCGGAATGGGGTGTCCAAACGCGGCCCAGGCCGACAGGACAAACGACAGCATCATGGTGAAGGCGGTGGTGGTGCCCATGTCCTTGTCCGCCCGCACCTCCAGGATGTGGGCCGCGATGATCAGGGCACACACTCCGGGAAACGCGGCCACCATGAACCAGGGCGTGGTCTGCTCGGAAATCAGGGCGCAGACCCCTCCCAGCAGGCCGATGAGGCTGAAGGTCCGGATGCCGGCCACCCGTTCCCCTTCATCTTCCTCACGGTCGCGCCATCCCCGTTCGATGCCGATCAAAAGCCCGATGGCCAGTGCGGCCAGCAGCTTGATTGCCAGGTTGTAAGAAGGTTCCATATCTTGTCATCTCAGTTCCGGTCTTTTTTGTCAAGACATCCCGGATCACCCGGCAACCGTCTGCCACAAAGACAGCCACAACGGCATGGCCAGGATGCATGCACACAGTACTGGAGCAGCATCATGCTGGCCACCGACTGTTCATCCCCGCCATAGTTTCTCACCATGAGGATCAGGTTGGTGGCCGGCGGGGAAGATGTCTGAAGGATGATCAGGCTGCAGAACAGCGGCAGGGTATGATACAGACCCAGACCATACATCACGGCAAAGGCGGCCCCGGGCACCAGAATGAATTTGACGCCGGTGACCCGGATCACATCGGTGAAAGGCGGCATGTCTGTCAGGGAAATGCTGCCCAGGGTGGCCCCCAGGATAAAGACGGCCAGGGGCACGGTGGCCTGGCCCAGCAGATCCATGGCAGACAGCAGGGTGTCGGGCATCGCCGTGGCGGTGCCCGACACCACCAGAAAAATGGCGGCCAGGGTGGCCACCAGGGGCGGAGTGACAAAATCCTGCCACCGGATGCCCGCATCCTTGTTCCCGCTGATCAGCACCTTGCCCACACTCCACATGATGGGCGACTGCCCTAAGATCAGCAGAAAACAATACAGGGCCAGCCGGTCGAACTGGTCCGGAAACACCAGCTGACCGATGGGCAGCACAATATACACCGCGTTCTGAAAACTGGCCATGGAGATATATGCGCGTTTTTCCGGTTTGCGGCCGAACAGCAGAAACGCCATGCCCAGACCGGCCAGGGCAATCAGGACACCGGACAGCGGCAGCAGCCACCACCGGGCAAATCCGGACGGATCGAACTGGCTCACCGTCTTGACCACGATCAGACAGGGCAGAAAAATATTCACGGTCACGGCGGAAAGCGCCTGAATATGGGTCTGGGACACAATCTTTGTCCGCACCAGGACCCCTGCGGCCGCGGAAATGATGAACAACTGAAACACAGCGGAAAAAACCGTAGAGAAGGTGGGGATGAACATGAGATCGGTGCGTCACTCCTTTTTGGAAAACATGCCAAGAGAGGTGAATTTTTCTGTCATGGCATCATAATGGGACCCTTTCCAGAAAACGTTCCCACATTCAGGGCATTGGAAAAAGTCGAAAAAATATTTTTTTGTTTTGGGTTCCAGCAGGTGAAAGATGTCGGTTTTGGCCACCTTTACCAGGGGCTGATTGCACCGGGTGCAGCGGGAAAAAAATGCGGTCTGATCCCGGAGCCCGAAAAAATCCATCACCTCCACCACCTGGTCATAGGGCAGATTGGCCCGGATCCTTCTGGCAAACACGATTTTTTTGCGCTTCAGCAGCGTGGTGTCCCGGGTCAGGACGATGCGGGATTCCGATTCAGACAGATCCGCAATCTGTTCATCGGTAAACGATGAGGAACAGGCCACGTCAAATCCCAGCAGAATGAGCAGCCGCCCCAGCTTGAGCACATTCACATCCGCGATGAACCGGACCCGGTCCAGCGGTTCCGGCCGCAACAGGGAAGGGGTCCGCACATCAAACGGCGGATCGATCCCATGAACGGTCAGGTTCCCCGGCGCGTCCGGCACAAAGGCAAAATCGATCACCTGTCCGTTGAAACGGATCTCACCCACTTCGGTATGGGGCACTCCCAAAGACTCGATGATATCCTTGACCGAAGCACTCCGGGTCAGAGGATAATTCACCTCTACTCCCTGACGGCGGTCCGCCAGAAAAAAATCCAGCACCGGATCAAATGTCACCCAAATCTTCACCCTGTATTTGTACTATGCCGGGTTACATTATTCCGCGCGGTTCTCCTCGATCAAAAGCTCGATCCGGCGGTTTTTTGTTTTTGCCCTCCTCGGTGTCGTTGGAGGCAATGGGCCGGTGATAGGAGAATGCCCGCGATTCAAACCGGGACGCCGCAATCCCTTTTTCCACAAGGTAGTGTATAATGTTAATGGACCGGGCAGAAGCCAGTTCCCAGTTTGTTGCAAATGTTGAGGTAAGCTCCTTGCTGATCGGCACATTGTCTGTGTGTCCTTCAACGATGATATTCACATCGCCGCGATCTTTAAGCGTCTCCGCCACCTTGGCGAGCATGGATTTCCCCTTGTCGGTCAAATCGGCAATCCCGGAAGGATAGAGTACAGTTGCGGCCACCGTAATTTTGACGCCTGTGGGCACCTGCTCTACTTCAACATCGGTTTCATCTGCAAGATTATCTTTAAGCTCATCGTAAGTTTCATGCGTGGAGGGGCGGTATTCTATCTCAAATTCGAGATTGTTCACGTTTGATCCATAATAGGTGATGGTGTTGTGCCGCTGCACCCATTTACCGTCGCGGTTTGACCGGTATTCAACAGGTTCCAAATTTGCGGGAAACACCCATGAATATGTAATCTTTTCAAAATTATCCGGGCTGTTCCAGATTCCGTAATGGCCGTCAGGGGTTTTCACCTTATTTCGGTTGTTGTTGAAATTATACACACCGTCAGCCGTGACATGCAGTCCGAAGCCAAGTTCAACCCTCTCTCAAGACCGGCAAAGTTTTTCCCAGGCATTTTTAAAATGGTGTAACCCTTTTTCGACACCGTATCCCAGGCGTATTCATCAGGATAGATGTAAAGAAAATTTTTAATATAATCCTCGAGTGCATATCCCTCCCTGTTTCGAAACAACATGTTGTAATTGTCATATTCGCTGCGGTTGGTCGTATACACCAATGCATGTCGACCGTCTTCCTCCAGAAAATAGATCCGTTCTGAAACAACACCTGATGCCTCTGAAAAAGATGCCGACGCGAGCAGACAAAGTGCGATCAATATTTTTTTCAAATGAACCATTATACGCCTCCTTTCATTTATCCCTGATTTTCAATCCTGATTCTGAATAGTTTCTATCTGTCATGGGTGCCCGTGATGCTGCCGGGCAAATCCAACAGTTTAACCATTCCGCTTTGATTAAAAGCCTCCGCATATACAGGCTGCTCTAACATCTTTAAAAAAGGCTTTTGATGTCTGTTTAGAGTAAATAGCTCAAACAACAGGGAATTGCAAGTATGGTTTGACCTGTAATAATGGGTCTTTGGTGCAAGACATTAATGAATGTGTTGATTCTGCAGCAAAAAATAACGGAACTTATCTTGTAGGTAGTCCTCACCGCAAACACCTCAGATTGATCGCTTTGTAATCCCTTATCCCTATTCTGTTTGAATCCAATTTTCCAACCGCAAGCCCTCAACTCTTACAAACTCACGCATGTTGTTGGTAACCAGGATCAAAGATTCGCTTCGGGCATGACCGGCAATGTGTAAATCATTGACCCCTGCGGGGGTGCCTTTTTTTTCTAAATCCGCTCTGATATTTCCATAGTGGGCAGCGGCATTGTCGTCATAGGGCAAGACCTCCAAACGGGATACAAAGTCCTCAACTTTGCGTAGGTTATGGGACACCATAGCGCTTTTTTCAACCCCGTGTAAGAGTTCGGCCAATGTGATTGAGCTGATACACATTTGCCCTGCATGAGCATTGAAGATCTCTAAGGCTTCGATTGGGCGGCGTTTAATCACATAAATAACTATGTTGGTGTCCAGCATATATTTCAGCATTAAAAGGGTTCTCTTTCGGATTGTTCTTGTGAAGCGCGTTCCGGCATGAAATCATCGGTCACGCCATCTTCAGAAAGAAAAAAGCTGTCCCATGTATTTTCTACCGGGGAAAGCACACGATCTTTACCGACAATACGCACAACAACTTTTTTGACATCGTCAGGAAACCTGCTGTCAACCGGCAATCTCACCGCTTGGGTTCTATTATTAACAAAGACGGTTCCTACATCCATAGCTCAATCTCCTTATACCTAATTCGCTATATATATAAAGTATATAGCACAGACATGTATTTAGCAAGAGTATATAGCATTGGTTTCTGAGATCAGGAATGCGTAAATACCGCCTCACTCCTTCCGCAAAATCAAATTTAATTGAAATCTGGATATAGATAAAAATTTGATGTAAGTTCTTACCGTAACCAACTGAGCTATAATATAATTCTGTTGCCATGATTTATCTAAAACAATTTGCAGGCCTGGTAAAATCAAAATTTCAAATTGATACAAAAATATACGAACCCATGCTATGGTTATTGAAGTTGATAATTGTTTAGAAGAAAGGAATACCCATTGAACAAAAAAATTGCAGTTGGTCTGGTAAACTTAATATTTTTAACCGGGTGCGTTGGGGCTGTTCCTGATCTGGGGATAAAAAATGGAGAGTTGGCGCCGTGCCCCAAAACACCAAATTGTGTGAACAGCCAGGCGGTTGGTGAAAAACAATATATTCAACCTATTCGTTATGCAGGAACACGGGAGGATGCGCGAGCCCGTCTCTTGCAGATACTTGGTTCCCAAAGGCGGGTAAAGATCTTGACGGCTCAGGAAAATTATATTCGAGCAGAGTTTACGTCAGCTTTGTTTCGATTTGTCGATGACGTGGAGTTTTACTTTCCGAAAGAGAAATCAGGCGAGACGGTCATCCATGTCCGATCCGCATCCCGTATCGGATATTCCGACCTTGGGGCAAACCGAAAACGAATTGAGCGGATTCGAAGTGAATTTCTTAAATAGGATGATGAATTGGCTCAACTGAATATTCGCATTCGATTAAGCCCTGATGTAAACGAATGAACCGACAAGAGGATGATCCAAATGAATTCTAAGAAATTTGATCAGGAAAATGATGTTGCGCCAACTCCTTTCAGCCATCGACACACGGAAATGGCTGAAAAGCTGAAGGAAACCGGCCTGCCTTTTCATCCACATGTGGGCTGCTTTGTCTGGGACCCCCAGGAGGTCATAAAAAGTCCGTCCCCATTCCCGAACAGAATATACTTCATACTGAGCCTTCAACGGTTTCTTGATATTTTCGGCAACAAAGAAAACATCAAGAAACAATTGGTCTGGCTGCCAACCTGGCATCAAGCACGCGTACTCTGCGAAAAAATGGATATTGGAACAGATCAAATCGCTTCTTTATGGCAAAAAGAGGCAAACATGTCACCTGGAGAAGATTTGCTGGCAATTTATTCCATTTTGTATGAAACCTTGAAAAAGCGATAATGGGCCGGATCCCCAGCACGTCCCGACACTTTCGCTTTTTTGTGTATATTGTCCTGTTTGCCGTCGGCGCAACACTTATCTGAAAATGTCATAAAATTTCCAATTCGTGTGTCTACAACTTTTGAGCTCAGGACCAATATTCGCCATGATTTTATTGAATATTTTGACAAAATCCTGAAAAAATGATCCTATGACTGTCGAACGCAGGATGAAGTACTATGAAGTCCTCACCCGTTTAATTTTTAGGTGAATCTAAAATAGTTCCCTTTATTTTCCAAAATAAAAAGTTATCTAAAAAGGAACTTTTGTCGTTGACATTAAAGGATGGATTTGTTATTTGTAAATTATGCATGTGATAGCCAGACCGAAACTGAAAGAATTCTACGAGCGAGACGGCCTTAGGGATGCAAAGGGTCCTATTGAGGCCTGGTGGTATGAAGCAAAAAAAGCGAACTGGCAATCATGGACAGATATTAAATCTCAATACGGCTCAGCCAGTATTTTAAAAGGGAACCGTGTTGTATTTAACTTAGGAGGAAACAAATACCGCCTGGTGGTGAAAATTAATTTTCCAACACAGACGGTTTTTATACGATTTGTGGGTACCCATAAAGAGTATGATAAAATTAATGCGGAGGAAATATAATGATAAATAAACTCATTAAAACAAAAGAAGATTATGATTTGGCTCTTTCCCGCATTGAAAGTCTTATGGATGCTGAAGCTGATTCGCCTGAAGCAGAAGAGCTTGAACTTCTTGCTACCCTTGTTGAGCTATATGAAGATGAACATTCTGCAATGGATTTTCCAGAGCCTGTCGAGGCAATTAAGTTCAGAATGGATCAGCTTGGGCTGAATCAACAAAACCTTGTTCCCTTTATCGGCAGCAAAGGTAAGGTTTCAGAAGTTCTTAACAGAAAGAGACCATTAACTCTTTCAATGATGCGCTCCCTGCACGAAAATTTAGGGATATCTGCTGAAATTTTGTTGCAAAAAACAGGGGCAGATTTCCCGCAAACCGTACCCGATATTAAATGGGATCTTTTCCCACTGAAAGAGATGTCCAAAAGAGGGTGGATAGGTTCTTCGGGGAAGTTAAAAGATTCTGCAGAAGAAAATATGCGGGCTTTTTTCAAAGAGTGCTGCCCGGGTGCAGAAACAATAACAGCTTGCTTCAAGGAAAATTCCGGGAACAGAACTAATTCAAAAACCGACATGTATGCACTCAATGCCTGGTGTATGAGAGTCATGTCTCTTACGTATAAAAAAAGGCTTTCCAAAAAATTTAACCCAGACAGTTTTACATCCGACAATTTGACGGAAATTGCAAAGCTTAGCTTTTTTGAAACAGGACCACAGCTTGCCCGGGAGTATTTGGAAAAACATGGGGTTCATCTAATCATTGAACGGCATCTTCAAAAAACCTATTTAGACGGGGCCGCGTTTTTATTGGACGATGGGTCTCCTGTGGTTGGCTTAACCCTGAGATATGACAGAATAGATAACTTCTGGTTTTGCCTTCTCCATGAATTAGCCCATATTATTCTGCACCTTGGAAAGAATAATCACCATTTGTTTGTGGATGATATGGATGTTAGAATTCCGGATGATAAGAAAAAAAAGAGCATTGAGGAAGAAGCAGACCATCTTGCAATGGAATCTTTAATACCAGAGGGAATTTGGACTTCTTCAACAGCAAAAATGAATCCCACAACAAAAAATGTTCTTGCATTATCAGAACATCTGAGAATTCATCCTGCCTGTATTGCTGGTAGAATTCGGTATGAAAATAATAATTTCAAGCTTTTATCCAGATTGGTAGGTTCAGGTAAAATTAGAAATCTCTTTACTCTATAACGTAACACATTCGGCTATCTACAAAAGGTTGGAAGATGTCTGAAAAAATGGAAAAACAACCAAAAGGGGCCGGCAAGAGCAGTTTTGAATTGATTGATTTGAAAAAAATCTCCGATGTTCTGCCCGTAAAGTCTGGATCGGTTGTTCTGGATCTGGCCTGCGGCAGAGGGGATTACACCTATCTGTTGACCTACAGGTACTTGTATTATCTTGTGAAAAAGTTAGAATTTTTGAGTATCTTAAAAATCTATGATAGTTGATTGTTGAGTTTTTTAATGTGGTCAGATATCATTCAAATTTACAGGATAAACAGGACCACACATCAACTTGTTAGATGCACAAGGGGGCAAAACCCATGTCAGCACATCAATCTGAAATCGAGCACTTCATGCAGGGATTAAAAAAACGGAATCCCCACGAGGTGGAATTCCATCAAGCCGTGGAAGAGGTCGCCGAGTCGGTGATGCCTTGGTATCTTGATCACAAAGCCTACCGGAAAGCACAGATTCTGGAACGAGTGACCGAGCCGGATCGTATCATCTCGTTCCGTGTTTCGTGGGAGACCGATGACGGAGATATCCGGGCGAATCGTGCCTGGCGTGTTCAGTTCAATCATGCCTTGGGCCCGTACAAAGGCGGCTTGCGTTTTCATCCAACGGTGACGCAAAGCATCCTCAAGTTTCTCGGTTTCGAGCAAATATTCAAAAACAGCCTGACCGGGTTGCCCATGGGTGGGGCCAAGGGCGGCTCGAATTTCAACCCCAAGGGCAAAAGTGATCGCGAAGTGATGCGGTTTTGTCAATCGCTGATGACCGAACTGTACCGTCACATCGGTGAAGATGTCGATATACCCGCTGGTGATATTGGGGTTGGCACGCGAGAAATCAGTTTTCTATTCGGCCAATACATGCGGCTTCAAAATCGCTGGACGGGCGTGTTGACCGGCAAAGGATGTTCGTTCGGCGGCAGTGCCGTCCGCACCGAGGCCACCGGCTACGCTTGCGTCTATTTTTGCGAGCATATGTTGAACCAGCATGATGAAAAACTGGAAGGCAAATCCATCGCAATCAGTGGCAGTGGGAATGTCGCACTCCATGCGGCTGAAAAAGCAATAGAAAAGGGCATGACCGTTGTGACGCTAAGCGATTCTGACGGCTTTGTTCACATCAAGGCGGGGCTCACGGAGGAGCAACTCACATCCGTGAAAGACTTGAAGCAGAACCGGCGAGGCCGCCTCTCCGAGTTCGCAAACAAACATGAAGGAGTCGAATTCCACAAAGGGACAGACCCGTGGAAAGTGAAGTGCGACATCGCGATGCCTTGTGCGACTCAGAACGAGTTGCGGGAAGAAGATGCCAAGGCCCTGATCGAAAACGGTGTGATGGCCGTTTGTGAAGGCGCGAACATGCCGGTGACTGCCGATGCCGCGCGGTTGTTAGCTGACAGCAGCATCCTGCACGCCCCGGGCAAAGCCTCGAATGCCGGCGGAGTCGCCGTCAGTGGCCTGGAGCTAAGTCAGAATGCCATGCGCATCAGTTGGTCACATGATGAAGTTGACTCGCGACTGAAGAAGATTATGTCAGAGATTCACGCGCGCTGTGTCGTGCATGGCGAGAGCAACGGTCGAGTCGACTACGTGCGCGGGGCCAATATCGCCGGATTTCAAAAAGTTGCCGATGCCATGTTGGCTTACGGTGTCTTTTGAGGCATTGCGGTCAGGCTCGCATATCCACGCAAGGCAAGGGCGTCTAACAAGTGCATGCAACAAACGGCGCTGCGCACCGCCGCTGTTGCTGAAAACACCGAATCAGTAGCTATGATTCGGATCTCGATCCGGTTTACAGATAATCCGGATTCACCGTTCTTTTTTTTATGCAGCATTCAGATTGGGCTGAGGTTGCTGCTGTAATTTTGATTAACAGCGCTCAATGCGCGCTCCCCATAGCGAGGTATTTGCAACAATGTCATTGTCTAAACCATCTGCTCAGCAGAGCATATCGACTTTCGATGAGTTTGTGCGATCAGCTGATTATTCTTTAATGGATACCTTAAATGCCGATCCTGATGCCACCGGAGATGGTGATGATCACCGTGCCCGTCAGGTTTTTTCCGGTCACTTCGTACCGGTGACTCCCACGCCGCTTCCAGAACCAGAATATGTAACCCATAGCAGCACTTTTTTTAATGAACTCGGGTTGAGCGACGAGTTGGTAAATGATGCAAAATTTTGCCGGGTATTTTCTGGTGATATCTCAGCAGCGCACGAGCCTATGCGTAAGATTGGCTGGGCAACCGGCTATGCCCTGTCAATTTATGGCACCGAATATACCCACCAATGTCCATTTGGTACCGGCAATGGTTATGGCGATGGTCGGGCGATATCTGTATTTGAAGGGGTATTCAATGGACAGCGTTGGGAAATGCAACTAAAGGGTGGCGGTAGAACGCCTTATTGCCGTGGTGCCGACGGGCGCGCAGTCCTTCGTTCAAGTGTGCGTGAGTTTCTCGCGCAAGAGTATATGCACGCCCTGGGGGTTCCCACAACGCGATCTCTCACCCTGTATGTATCTAAATCTGAGAGCGTTGCCCGGCCCTGGTACTCCGAAGACTCTCATTCCACCGATCCTGATATTATGGTGGATAATCCTGTGGCTATTTCAACTCGCGTTGCACCATCTTTTTTGCGCGTTGGTCAGTTAGAGTTATTTGCCCGCCGGGTTCGCGGCAATGCGCATCCAAGCGCCTTGGAAGAGTTGCGCATGATTGTGTCGCATGTCATTGACCGGGAATACCAAAACGATATTAATCAAGACCTTGTTTTTGCGGATCAAGTGGTTGCGTTGGCTAAGCTTTTTCGCCAGCGGCTGACGTCACTGGTGGCCAATTGGCTGCGTATTGGGTACTGCCAGGGTAATTATAATAGTGACAACTGCGCCACTGGTGGCTTTACCCTCGACTATGGACCATTTGGATTCTGTGAAATTTTCGACCCTGGGTTTCAACCGTGGACTGGCGGCGGCGAACACTTTTCCTTCCTCAATCAGCCAACCGCGGCAGAAGCGAATTACCACATGTTTTGGACTGCAGTGAGACCGTTACTTGCAAAAGATACTGAAGCGTTGGCACAATTGGATCAAATACGTCATGGTTTTGCAGAGGCAATGCAAAAACAAATCCAAAAAATGTGGGCGGCCAAGCTTGGTTTGACGGACTATCACCCAGAGATTGTGCAGGGATTAATGCAGTTACTGACCAAATCAGAGGTGGATTACACCATTTTCTTCCGTGAATTATCCCATGTACCAGAGAATGTTTCAGCCTTGAAAAAGAGCTTCTACAGCAAGACCTCACAACAACTCGATGAGGAATGGCAATCCTGGCTGAAAAGCTGGCACGACCTCGTTATCAAAGGCGGCAATTTGGCTGAGATATCGGCAAAGATGAAACAGATTAACCCCAAATATGCATGGCGGGAGTGGTTGATTGCCCCCGCCTACCAACAAGCCATGCAGGGTGACTACACATTGGTAAGAGAGTTGCAGGAAGTGCTTAGCTCTCCATATGATGAGCAATCACAAAAGGTAGAAGATAAATATTATCGTCTAAAACCTGAGGCGTTTTTTAACGTTGGCGGCGTTTCGCACTATAGCTGTTCATCTTGATTTTGAAAATATAAAAAAATCCAAAGGGGGATCTGATTTGACCAGTGCAGTTATCTGCCCAAATTGAGACCCAACAATCATCTGTCGCGGTTTGAAGGTCGGCAGGCATTTTAATTGGAAGTAGTGATATCGAAATCGACAGGTTTAACCGGTCACACAGCATAAACTTCAGAGAGGGGCGCAATGAATAGACAGATAGAGGAGACCTTTAACAAGGGAATACGTTTGGAAAATGAGGCTCAATTTGAAAAGGCTCATTCCATCTACAAAGATATCTTACAGCATGCCACCGACGAAACCATTCTTGAAAAAGTACGATTTCGGATGGAAGATATGAACGATTTGATTTTCGAGAAGGCGGTTTATCACCGTGTTGACGAAAACGCAAAACGGGTTCTTACTGATATTGGTGTAAATATCGCTGAAAACCAAACCCTGATGGAGCTTCTTATGGAAGCCGATGCTGTTGATTTCGAGAACGAAACAGCACTGTTTATACCTTTGAAGCAAGACTATATCGACCACTGTCTTGCACAAGTACCCCGTGAGATGCCTTTAGATCCGGGAATGAATACATTTGGCATCGGTGCAACTCCTCCATTTTTAAAACGGAGCGGTGATGATGAGTTACGTCCGGCCAACCGCAAAGAGTACGAAGAGATTGCCTTCGAAGTGGGTAAACAACAGGATGTTGCAGGAATATTTAGCCTGCCGGTGGCCTGCGACAAGAGCATTTCTCTTTTTGAAGTTGCTCACCTGATGGCGGAAAATTATCAAGGCCTCAAGATGATCACCACGAACATGATGAGCGATGACGAGGTGGTGTTTTTCAAGGACAAAGCGGACTGGCTCGACGGCACTAGCCTCATTGCCTCTTTAGCATCTATGAACAACATGGTTGATCCTTTTTTGCGCAGTGCTCGAACTGGTAACAACCTCTTACTGATTGACCAGACTATTGCTGGCGTCTCTGGTCCCGGAAGCCCTGAGGCTTTGCTGACGCAGAATCATGCACAGGTTCTTTTTATGATGGTTCTGGCGCAGACCGTCAATCCAGGTATTTCTTGTATCCATTGCGGCATACCAAGTGTTACTGAGGCAGGCGGCAATCTTTCTTACAGCTCACCCCACCAAACGTTTATCAATGCTGCTATGGCTCGGGTCAACACCTGGATTACACGTTTTCCTTCTGCTCAGACCGGAGGGAGTACCAGTTTATCCGAAGTGAATTCACAGGCATTGATTGATTCGGAATTGAGCCGCAACACATTACGCAAATATGGAGTACATATTGTACGGCATGCCATGGGTGCCTTAGGCAGCCTTAACTATTTCAGCCTGGATAAATTTTTAAAAGATTGTGAGAGTGAAAGACGTTCCAGAGAATTATTCGATGCACTTCCAAAGGATCAGGGCATGATACCATTATATTTTCCAGGCGATGATCAGGCCCTTGCAGGAATCCGTGAAATTGCCGAAAAGGGTAACCCTAAATCTGCTGACCACACTTTGAAGAATGTGGACTCGTTTCACCGTTGGGAGGACATGATCAATCAAGCTGCCAAAAAGAAGGGCCACATATTATTTTGAAAAGCGCCGAATTGACAGGGTCTTGAGTGAATTTTTCACCCGAAAATCAATCCCAAACAGATAGTAGTCCACTCCTTTTTTCTGATAAATCGGGTCACCGATAATAAAAGGGGATTTTGGGGAGATCCATGGTAAGATATCAAAGAGAATTCTCCAATAATGTTGACTTTGGACACGGCTAAAATCTATAATGAACATAAATAACGATTTATTAAGCACAAATAAAAAAGGAAATATTAATGAATATGAATGCAATTTCCATTTTTGATCTAACCCCTCCTGAAAAATTACAATTGGTTGAAGATTTATGGGATGATATTGCTGGAATACCTTCTGAAGTTCCAGTTTACGATTGGCAAAAAAAAGAGTTAGAAAGAAGAAAAGCTAACTTGATATGCAATCCAGACTCTGGGCTTGCATGGGATGAGGTAAAACAAAGGATTCGCAATCGGTATGCCCGTTAAACTGATTTTTGCGCCAGAAGTTCAACAGGACCTTGATGAGGCATATAGCTGGTATGAAGACCGCAGGTATGGTTTAGGGGAAGAATTTATAAATTGTGTTGATGTCGTTATTCAAACAATACTCCGCTCGCCTGACCTCTATTCCAAAATCTATAAAGAATACCGCCGGGCACTGATAAGACGATTTCCATTTGCAATATTTTACGAATTGATAGACAATAAGGCTATAATATATAGCGTTTTTCATACATCTCAGAATCCTGAAAAATGGAAAAATAGATTGCCTTAATATGATGCAGCGTTTGGAGCCAAGCTATCAAAAGCTATAATTTCATATGGATTCATCGGTGTGAAATCTTCCAACACCAATTCCGTTAAAAAATATTCATTCTATCTTTTATCAGTTTGTTTGTTTTGCAGGGCATTTTGAAAGAGAAAATTAGGGAAAAGTCTATATGACAATAGAAGAAGCGGATTTGTGCCGCACCCAAGCCCTGATCAACCACGGGATCAAAGATTTTTCAGGCGCTTACATGGCTGTTAAGTATGTGGCCGGTCACATGGACAAACACCCTGACACCATCGACGTCGACACGGTTAAAACATTGACCGACGTCATCCGGTCACCCCGGTTTGAACACCAGACGCAGTCGTATTTTCTGTTTAATGAAGCCGCTGGGGCCTTAAGCCGGCTTGCCGGCCGGGTCAAGGAACCGTTGTCAAAAAGCATCATCCTGGAACTCAACGATATCCTGTATACCTCTCATGGAAAATGCCTGCGGGCGGTGAACCAGGCCCTGGGAGAACTGCCATGGAAACCGGCGGCATCCGACCCTTCGGTCATTGATACCCTGTCTGTTCTGCCGGTAGATCTGAACGGGCTTCTGCCCGAGTCTGCGGTAGCGTTGAAGCAAACCAGATGGCAGGGCCGGAGCCTGATCATCAAAACATCCGGCAGCGCCTGTCTTGTGCTAAAATTCGCCACCAGTGCCGACAATATCACTGATCTGGCCCGGGAGGCAGACTGGTTCACCAGACTGCAGTTCCTTAGGGGAGATATGGCCGCCAGCGGCTTTGATACGCCGGTGCCAATTGAACACAAAGGGTACAGAATTTTTAACATCACCTCTGACCTGCCCGGCGACACACCCCCTTTCATGTACAAACAGATCTGCATTGCGTTTTCGCCCTGCCCTGGCTATTATGAGTATCCCAACGATCCGGGATGTCTCCATTCCATGTCATGGACCAGAAATGTGTTCATCAAAAATGCCCGGATCCTGGGTCAAATGACCGTGAAGGGAATCGTCCACACCGCTTTGATCCCATTGTTTCATAACCGCGTCCAGCAGCGGCGACGAAACGATCAGGGGGCTTATTTGTGGGAACATGCCGGCCGTCTGGATCAGTGGCTGGATTCCTGTCAATATCCCAACTTTGCCCGTTCCGGCCCCAGGGACTTCGAGCACATCGAACAAATTGATAACGGCGCCATACTGCGCCATTACATTGGAGAACATCTCTTAAGCTTCATCCTGGTGATCGGCAGTTTTTTCAGAAATAAGGCCCCGGACCGCCGGGGGCTGACCCCGGACTCAACCCCTGAAGACACAAGGGATCTATTTGATCGCGCAGAGTTTGAATCCATGATCACAGACGTCAGCGAGAATTATTTTAAAGGACTGTGCAAATCGGGCCTGCCCCATGAGCTCTTGCAGACCATACCCCGGCTCACCTGTGCTTTGATTCAGACCATGGGATATGATAAGCACATGGTGGAAGTGCTGCGAATCCAGGATCAAAACCAGATGACGGTGGAACGATATCAACAATTTTTAAATCAAAGGGGTGTAAACACAGTGCCCCCCAAAGGACAGACTGATATTCCGTTGAGCACAGGCCCCCACCTGGGCGGATTCAATCAAGGCATTTCCGTTCCGGAACTCATTGAATACCTGTTTCGTTTTTCCGCACTGGCGATGTCTCATTGCTTTCTAAATGGAAACCGGTTGTCAGGATGACCGGTTTTAAGTATACCCCATTAGATGGATCGTGCAACCAACCTTTATCCTCGGACGGTCCCTCGCAGTTCTGCCCTTGTTTTCGGCTAATACTTCTGATAATGCTATACATTAACAGGATTCACGTATAGGACTTTCACCCGTGTTCCTGGATCTGCAGATCATGTATAAAAAGAACTGTATCAAGTTCAATCCAAGAGCAGTTCATCTTTTAGACAATTCCCTCAAAAGGTCTTTGTCCTGCTGCATTATTTTCTCAGCTTCTGCAACCTGTTTGGAAAAATTCTCATTGTAGCCGCTTAAACGGTAGCCACCATCTTCAGTCTCGGTAAAATAGAGAATTTCACCTTCATTAACCCGTAATCTAACCAAAGATTCTTTTGGCAATACAACACCTAGAGAATTACCAATCTTTCTTACTTTTAATTCCAACATATTGCACCTCCAACGTTATAACTATTGTAATAACAAATTTTTAAAATAGCAATTTATTTTTATGGATCAATCAAGACCTTTCGATAACAGGGATAGCCCAGGGGTATCCTTAGGCCCCAATAATCGAGTTACCGATAAAAGAATTCAACGCTGTTTTTTCAGCAATTGCAACATAATAGACACTTGAACGCAAAAATGAATAATTCCAAATATTGACAATGATTGTATTTTTGTTATTATGAAATGGAATTTTCTCTTAGATCAAGGAGGGTAGTATGCATATCTCACTCACCCCAGAGCTTGAAACCAAGGTTAAGCAAAAAGTAGCATCAGGTTTTTACAACAATGCCAGTGAAGTGATTCGGGATGCTTTGCGGTTCTGGGAAAAAAACGAAGAATTGATACAGCACATGAAACTTGAAATGTTAAAAAAACGCCTACTGATCGGTGCTGATCAAGCCAAACAGGGGGAATTTGTTGAGCAATCCGTAAACGAAATTGTTTCTGAGATCAGGAATGCGTAAATACCGCCTCACTCTTTCCGCAAAATCAAATGTAATTGAAATCTTCCCGATTTTTATCCGTTTCGAAAAAACATATGAGACCAATTTATTTTTCAATCAGAGATTCTGAAAATCTGTGCTTTATCGATCGAAGAACCATGCCCAAAAGTCCAAAATTGGCAAACTGGTATGACAAGATCTCTTAGAACAAATTAAAGAATCAGAGCACCTTTGAACCATAATTTAAATATTGGAGCGGGCATGGTGAGACATTCTTTCGAAAGCCGTAATTAAAATCCGGTATGTCCAGATCAATGCGGCAGTTTAGTAGTCTTATTTATTGAAATGAGCCTATTTTAATGCTGACAATTTTCACAGCCGCAAGTAGATGTCATATTAGATTTATAGTCTGCCTCTGCCAATGACCACCACTTTTCATCCAGATCAGCTTTTATAGTTGGAGATATGTGATTGCAGGGAAGGTGTCCGGTGGCATATTCCTGGTCAAAAACAATCTTATTATCAGTGGCTTTTAACCTCTTTTCGATTAATTTTTTTCCAGTTGTAAGATTTTTATTGGTGTTATCGGAAAACATCACATTCAATGAATAAATTTGGACATCTTCTGTATCGATGCATTGATATTCCTCAGTTGAATCATATATATATTTAAACCCTGGGCTGCGTGTCAGCAAAACCCTTACAGGCTTTATTTTGCTATAAAAAGAATATAGGGAAAGTAGACAGCTGAAAAGCAGATATCCCAAGTCATATCCTGGCACATCCCTTGCCTTTTCTCCAGGGTTATAAGATTTGCTTTTGTTGAGTTCAGGATATGTCTGGTGAAATGCCTGGCCATAAATGACCTGCATGGAATCCAAAGCCTCAAGTGAAAAGAGTGCCAAATTATCTGTTGTATCCGTGGTCATTTCAATGGCCGCCACGTTAAACAGGGAGGCCGGTATCCGCTCTCTTTGCTCAAGCATTGGTGTGTGCGTATCATCGAAAAGATTACTCTTGACAAAGGCCTGTTCTTCAAAAGAAAAGTGGTTAAAAAGCCGCCCATTGGCAAAGGGATAACATTTTACACTAAACAGCCCGACCGCCAGGTGCTTGCTCTCCCATTGGTCGTCTATGGTTTCATTTAATTCTAAGGAATAAACTCCGGCGGATTGAGGCATCCAGAAATACCAAACCGGTTTATCGCCCCACACAGGACTGACAGCTTGAAGACCGATGAGTTCCTTTACCTTGTCAACCCAGGAGGTAGTGATCAGCATATTGTCTATTTTATTGCGAAACAGGCTCTGAAAATCGATGTCAGTATCCTCCGTTTTTTTCAAAAAGTTCTTTGATGATGTCTTTTTTGTCCCGCCCGTCAATCCGTATTCCAAGCTGACGGGCGGTTTCTATCAATATTTCATCGGGGTAGGCCAGAGTCAGCGCATAACTGGACTCATAGGAATCAAAATATTCATCAAATTCCTGTTTCTTTTTCGCCTGTTTGACGCCTTCATCAAAACCGGAAAGGATTTTACCAAACTCACCCAAAAAACAGTCTTGAAAAAACCTCTTTTAGTTTTATCAATCATTTAGAGTCGTTCCCCTGTCTTTTTTAGAGGCCACCCTTCAAAAAAATCGCTGTGCACTACAATAATACTTAAAAAAAGGATAGTCCATACCAGAGGGGTGTCATCCGGCTGGGCAATGCCGGGGACCTTGCCAAGGAAAAAGACAGTGGCATTTGAATAATAGAAAAGATGAAGAAGCACCCCGACAATAGCAAGAAGAGTAAGAAGCGGATTGCATTCAGCCATATAGAGTTTGTATTGGGAAAATTGTTAAAGTAATTTTTTAAAATAAAGGTGGACAGAATCAAAAAACCGCTGATTTCAGCCGCATGGAGAAATCTGAAATCCGGACCGTCGGTATATTGACCGCCCATGAACGGCTCGTCCCAGAAATAAATCATGCCTTTAAGCAGAACCCAGAGCATAATAATTCCTAAAATGGCTGTCACAAAAAAAGTAAAGATTCCCTTTAAAAAAGTTGCCCTCATCTTTTTTTGCAAGGAGTTTGAATGGATAGCCTTCCCATAGCAGATCAGATGAAACAGCCCAGAAAAGGGCACACAGCAGCACGCCCAGACTGAAATTGGCGCTGCCAGTATCTGCAAAGGATATCCACCAGGGTTCAACACCGGCATTTACCTGGGCCGGATAAAAAAGATGGCATACACTTGCATGAAAAAATATCGTATAGGCAATGACAACAAAAAAAGGATGGTGAACAGGCGGGTCCATGCCAGGACACGTCGGTCATTTTTTTGCCAGGGCCATGGTCCAAACCCGGCACTCCAGGTGATGGTAATCCATAAAAATGCGGCAAAAAAATACAGAATGGCCCTGCTGGATATCTCCCGGGCGTTCAAAAACTCAGCCCCCTGACTGCCTGCAGCAATGATGGAGTATGGGCTGAAATACGTGATACCGAATTCACCGAGAAATTTCCAGAAAACAACGTAATATAAAAACAGCATGAGGACAACAGCGGTGATTGTCAAAAGAATCCCTCTGATCAGGATACTCTGGTCCAGTGGCTTTTTTTCCGCAAACGGGTAAAATCCAAAAATATCCTTGATAAGTAGAATAGCGGAAAGAAAAACAACCACCAATGAGAATCCATACATAGGTGTATAAAGCCTAAAAATTCCGTTGGCATGCATAAAAACATACCATAAAAGCCAAACGATACAGAAAATGGCAACAATATTTACCAGGCCCATGATATAATTGAACCTGTTTTCCGATGGTGAATCTATTTCCATAATAATTCTGTTCTCCATTTAAGGGAGGAAAGAGAAAGGAGATACTTTCCCTTTCCCGCAGATTAGTTATATTCCATTTTCCTGCCGTCTGTTTTTTAAAACACGACAAAATCTCCATTGGTCAGAAATGCATTGCTTCCCGTGGCCACAGTGGAGGTTCTCTTGTAAGATTTATACTTGTCTGTTCCTTTAACAACGGGTACCCCGGCGGCAGCCGCCTTCTCCGCCCAAATCCATCCGGTACAGTGGTTGCATGCCAGTTTTTCAATTTTAAAGGCCTTAACCCCTTTAATGATGTCGTCAAACTTCGGATCCCATGTCTCAAACAAGGTAATGTGCAGGCCGCCGTAACAGCCATAAGGATGATATCCTTTAAAGTTCTTCCGGGCATAGGAAAATAGGGAAAGAATCCCTGGATGACAGCAGCCGGTTACGGTAACCGTGCCCTTATCCTTGACATTAAAATAAAGCACATTTTCCCCTCTGACCCTCAGCAGGATCGGCACATCAAAATTTCTTACAGCCACACCGGGCATGACTTTGATAAATACCCTCCCCCTTTTTCGCCGTCTGGATTGCACTCCACCAGTTTGCCGGTATGGGGCACATCATTTACAGATATGGTGCTGCCTTGCCTTCCTGGTCTTTGGCCGTCAGATGAGCGCCTTTTAAAAGCGCCATATCTTCGGGATCAGTGGGTGGCCGGTCCATAGATGGTAATATCAGGTTTGTGTTTCAAGGTGGACTCGATCCCCCAAAAATGATCCAAATGCCAGTGGGACAGTATCATGAACTCGATCTCTCCGCTTTTCAACATGGCAGGGATATTGTTCATTTCATAGATATAGTCAACCCAGTCATTGTTCCAGCCGGTATCCAGCAATATTTTTCTTTCTTTCCCATCCAGCTCAGTCACGGTGATCAATGCCATATATCCACCGGCATTATCCCATTTCCAGGGAATGGTATACTGATTGGTCATGGCCCCGCCGTAATCCACGATATCTTTTTTAAATACGTCGTTATCAAACCAGCTTGTTTCGGAAAGCACATCAATCTTAACGCTTTTGACCTCACCAAAATCTACTTTTTCTTTTTTTGCTTCGGCCTTCGGGGCAAAGACGCTTGATCCGGTTAAGGATGCGGCGACTCCTGTTGCAGCCAGTGATTTTAAAAATGCTCGTCGTTTCATAAAAAACCTCCTTTTATTTATCCAAACTGATAATGCATGAATTAGCCTGCTTCTTTTTCTATTCCTTCACGCAGATCGTAGAGCAGATCGACAATCTGTTCACTTTCTTCCTGCGTCATTCCCAGCCCGTACTGGTGCATTATATTTACCACAATATGCCATTCATCGCGGGTTTTCCCCGGTTTTTCCGGATCCGCAACTGAATAGTGGCAATCAAGGCAATTTTTTGTATATAGCCTATATGCCTGCTCATGATTGAGTTTTTTTGGGTCAGCTTGGGCGAGACCCGCCCATCCCTTGTAAGATAAAACCACCCATTACAAATATCGTAACGGCAACAAAAAAAATCGTTTTATTCCAACGTCTGTTTTTTTTCATCCGTGATCTCCTTTTTTTCAAAACTCGAGCAATGCTCGACAACTTTTGCTTCTTCAATTGGATTTATTTTTAATCCCGGTTTAAGAATTTTTCTTTTTATCACCTCCCCTCTTTAAAACGCCATGAGTTTTTTCCATCCCGAGTAGAGTATCAGAAGAGCTTCAAGTCAATCAGTTGGAGGAGAGAATTCACACTAAATTGTCATGGTTGTTTCCTGCAATATTTTTTTTACTAAAAAACATCCTTACTATGTGAACAGCACAATACATGCCAGCCTAGCTCCGGAAAAGACCAGCCCCTTGAAGCATATGGCTTTTCAATTATTCGGGCCTGTGGATGGCATGGCATGCCTGATGATGATTGCACAGTTGCGACCTGTCGCCTCCTTTTCTGTATCAAAAATGCAACCAAAAGCTACGAACATCAGGACCCGGCTCAAACACTGATGCACGGCAATCACATGTTTTTAAGGTATTTAAAATACCGACATAATCCGTTGAGCCAGGCAATCATAATAAAAAATAAAACTGTGGAGAGATTGCCTGCTCAAGGTTATCCAATACCAGAAATTTTCCAGGGCCTTTTTATAAAGGATACCGACAGTATTGTTGGGCATTTAGGAGACTTCATGATAGAACAAAAATCTTTGGGTTTTGAGATTCGAAAAAATCTCAAATTTGTTTTGAATAATTTTAAATGAAGGTTAACAGGGAAAGTCTTGGGTTCACATTCGCTATAAAACAGACCTTGTCCTGCAGGTAGTCCTCACTTCAATTTGCCTCGGTTTGATCTGCCAAATTTTATATATCAGATGCCCCAATAACAAAAGAAGCCCGAACTCATTGCCAATCAACCGGGTGGTGGTCAGCCCCACGCTTCTTTTGGCCTGTATGCCGCTGGTGGCCCTGAAAACCGGTGCCGGCAGGAATATATTTAACCTGAAATCCAGGCTCTTGGCTTCTTGTTTTAAATGTGTCAAGCTTGCTTTTCTTGAAATCTACCCCCATAGTGTAATAAATCATAAAGAAACAATCATTTATTTATTTGGAAAAGTGGATATAGCGATGATGTTGGAGAGCCCGTTCAAAAGCTGTGCTGGGCAATAAATTTGTATAGAATGGACAGAACCGATGAAGCGAGATATCGACTTGCAGATTTGATGCTGACAAACCTGTACATGATCCCGAGGCTTTTAGGTGAAAACATTAAAAACATATGACATCTGGCACTCCAGTTCCGACGCTGACTATGATTTTTACGATTACATATATGATGAAATTTTAGCAGCTATAACTGCAGATGAAAAAAATGATTGTCAGAAATATCAACGATAAAGAGGTTCTTGAAACCACATATCGTGCCCATGGGGGCGCAATTGCCCAGATGATTCTTGATCGCAGAACCCTGGAAAAACTTGGATTTCTCGCAATTGCCAGACTCGAACCCGGTAAAATAATTGAGCCCCATGTGGACCCCATGGAAGAGATCTATTTTGTCGCAAGCGGAACCGGAGTCATGCAGGTGGATGATAAAAAACAGCAGGTCAATCCCGGAGATGCCGTCTGGATACCAGAGGGGTCTGCCCACAGTCTTGTGAACAATGGTACTGAACCTTTAGTAATTTTTGTGGTGGCTTCGTCATGGGAATAGCATGTATTTTAACGTAACATATTCGGCTATCTACAAAAAGGATGGAAGATGACTGAAGAAATGGGAAAAAATCCAAAAGGGGCCGGCAAGAGCAGTTTTGATTTGATTGATTTGAAAAAAATCTCCGATGTTTTGCCCGTAAAGCCTGGATCGGTTGTCCTGGATCTGGCCTGCGGCAGAGGGGATTATTCTGTTTATTTTTCTGAGATCGTCGGAGAGCAAGGTCTGGTCTATGCACTGGACCTGTGGGAAGAAGGGATAATGCTTCTGGAAAAAAGGATCGAAAAACAAAATATTACCAACATCATGACCCTGATATCCGACGCGGCCCGGCAGATCGAGATTGATGATTACAGCGTGGACATGTGCCTGATTGCCACGGTGCTGCATGATTTTGAAGAGGCCGGACAGGCAGAAGCCGTGCTGAAAGATGTCAAAACCATCCTAAAACCCAACGGATGTCTGGCTGTGCTTGAATTCAAAAAATGCGACGGCCCGCCCAGGTCCACCCGAACATATCCGGCTGTCGGAAAAAGAGGTGGATGATCTGGTCCTGGGACACGGATTTAAAAAAGGCAGCGCTGTTGATACAGGGGATTACACCTATCTGTTGACCTACAGGTCCTTGGGTTAAAAACTTGCATTAGTCCCAAAAAAAGCGTGATTTAAGTAAAAAAAATGAGAAAAAAAGCTCGAAACGCCTGCCAATAAAGTGTATAATGAGTTTGATAGAAAACAAAAACACAAAACCGGAAAGGCGTTTCGAGTGACTATGAATATCGACAAAAAATTGGCAAAACGCAAGAGAAAAATCAGTAAAAAACTAAAAAAAAGAAACTGGACTCAGCAACCTCATCCCATGTTCAAAGCATCCAACATTCATTATGAATTTGATGGCCGTCATCAGGGCATTTCCTATGGAGGGATTGGGTTGATCCATCTTCTTGCACGGAAGACCGGTTTGCTCAAAGAAATTGACAATAATCTTGAACTTCTCAAGCGTCATTTGCCCTATCATGAATCGGATCATGTCGCCAACATGGCCTATAACATCCTTGCCGGCGGGACCTGTCTGGAAGATATCGAGCTGTTGAGAAAAAATCCGGCCTGGCTTGATGCACTGGGTGCGCAGATTATACCGGATCCAACTACAGCCGGAGATTTTCTCAGACGGTTCGAGGAACAGGATGTGCTTGATTTTATGTCTGTTAAAAATACCATCCGGAAAAAAATCTGGGAAAAACAGCCAGAGTCATTCAAAAAGACGGCCATTATCAATGTTGACGGCACCATCAGCGAAACATACGGTCAATGCAAGCAGGGTATGGATATTTCATACAACGGCAAATGGGGATATGCGCCTTTGATCATTTCCCTGGCCGGCACAAGAGAAGTGCTCTATGTGGTCAACCGATCCGGGAATGCCCCTTCTCATCTGGATTCTGCCAACTGGCTCGACAAAACCCTCGACCTTGTGTCTGATTCGTTTGAAAAGGTTTATATCCGGGGAGATACGGACTTCAGCCTTACCGGCAACTTTGACAAATGGGACAAACGCTGCCGGTTTGTTTTTGGTATGGATGCCAGAAAAAACCTGGTGAAGCTGGCCGATCAGATTCCGGAATCTGAATGGGAACTCTTTGAGAAGGAACCTGGAAAAATAAAGACAAGGCCCCGCAAGAGACCAGAGAATGTAAAGGCCCAGGTGGTCGAAAAACGTGAGTTTAAAAATCTTAAAACCGAATGTGAACATGTTTCCGAATTCGAATACAGGCCGGGAAAGTGCCAAAAACCTTACAGGATGATCGTACTTCGCAAGACCATTAAAGTGCTGAAAGGGCAATGCCAGCTTTTTGATGACATCAGGTATTTTTTTTACATCACCAATGATGACAAAAAATCTGTGGAACAGCTGATTCAATTTTACCGCAACCGGGCAGACCATGAAAACGATATCGAACAGTTGAAAAACGGTGTGTCTGCATTGAACAATCCGTCTGATTCCCTGATATCCAACTGGGCGTATATGGCCATAGCGTCTCTGTCCTGGGATCTCAAGGCATGGTACGGTCTGCTGCTTCCATACCGGGCATTGGGCAGGAGTATTGTTCGCATGGAATTCAAAAAATTCATCCATACTTTTATCCAGATTCCGTGTCTGATCATAAAATCAGGAAGAAAGATCACGTACAGGCTGGTCGGCTATAATGACCAGCTCAAACATATTTTCAATCTGTTCGATCGCTTGAAGCATTTTGCATTTCCATGATACAGCGTATGATCGGACAGCTGTCACAAATGGGTTGTGATGGGTGAGTCCAAACCCTGGAAAGACAAGATCAAGGACACTGGAAATGAATACACACCACAATTTGCAATTTTATGAAACCAGGGGAGAGGTTTGCGCTTTTGACAACAGTTGCCAGGTGGAAATTATAACTAAAAATGTTTTGCTAACCTAATATATGAATTTTTCAAAACACGCTTGTTTTCGGATTAGTTTACAAAAAACCTAAAGAAACTATAATGGTATGATAGATGACCCGGCCTATTTCAAAGCAGCATACAAACAGGGGTAGTCTGAGGTTATTTTGAACCTGAAATTCAAGCCCAACAAATATTAGTCCACTACTCAAAGCTTAATTTGTCCGCTCGCCTACGAGTCTTCATATTATCGCGTTGAATCTTTTTGTAACGACAACATTATATATTGTGCTTGCCATTCAACAAACAGGAATGTATCTTTTTCTGAAAAATTATCAAATTGTTGAGTATCTTAAAACTTTATGATAGTTGCAATATTGTTGAGTTTGGAAATTGTGTTGACAATACAGGTGCGTTTTATAAATGCACTTTAACGAGTATTTGTTCTTTTATAATTGCTTTAATTGAAGCAGAAATGTCTCATATGGCATCAATTTATGCCCCCAAAGGGGTTTGACATGAGAACCAAGCTGATGCTCCGGGTTTACTCACATCTTACTGCTGACCAGGGCCATCAATGACAACCCATACTCAGAAGCGTTGTTCAGGACCTGTAAGTACGAGCTTGATTAACCCGGCGAATGTACCCTTCCATCGGGCGCCCAGACTTCGGTGGCCGGAAATGTGATAAACAAATTTACTGGTTGAAATTCAGGATTAAAAAATGAATTTGTTAATCAAGATGATTCCAATCATCTCTTCTTGATAACCACCCGTCATCCCTTAATCCGCCTGTCAAAGAAAGCGGCAACGTTTTTATCGACTTTTAACAGACGGCGTTACCGGGTATTGGATATGATTTTTTATAAAAATACTATTCAGGAGCTTTGCGATTTGACATCTCTCTTAAAAAAAATTCTTCTTGAACCAGATGAAATAAAATCCCAGCTGCGCCTTCGAGCAAAAAAAAACTATGAAAAAACAATTAAAGGCTCAACTCTTGAGATCGCTAAAGAAAAAGCGGAAATTGAATACAAAGAAGGCTGGAATTGTGTAAGGGAAAATGTAAGATCGATAAGAGTCTCTAAACCCAAACCTCTCAGTGAACAGCTCGAAGACCAACTATGGTGCATTTTAGCCAAAATGGGTTTTAATGAAATGAGCCATGGAAGAGATTTCACCATAAGTGTTGGGGAAGGTTTAGCTCCAAGACAAATTGATGTCTTTGTGAAAGATACAGAGACTGCTCTGTGTGTCGAATGCACAGCTTGTGAAACGCCAAAAAGAAAAGACAATGGTGAAGTTGATAGAAAAAATCGAGAGTATAAAATCTAAAGTTGCAAATTCAATAAACACACACTATGGCAAAGACCCAAAGCTAAAAATCAGATGGGTAATCGCCACAAAAATGTTGAATGGGGAGATGCGGACCTCGAAAAAGCCAAAACTGCTAAGATATGTGTGTTGAGAGATCAGTGAAATTGACTACTACGCTAAACTAACAAGCCATTTGAAAGGTGCAGCACAAATATCAATTACTTGCATATTTATTTCAAAATGAATCGATTAGTGGATTAGAAATCTCTGTTCCAGCAACGAGAGGAAAAATGGGAGGAGTATATTTTTATAATTTTCTGATCAAACCTTCTGACCTTTTAAAATTAGTTTATGTGAGTCATAAAGCCAGCAGGGATGTTGAAGCACTTGAAACGTATCAACGAATGTTAGTGCCAAACCGACTGAAAAATATCGCTGCATATATTGATAACGGAGGGATGTTTCCTACAAATATT
>JAXHLJ010000002.1:0-34741 GCA_034522435.1 Desulfotignum sp. | reverse complement strand
AGTGGCGCTCAAAATCACCGCCTCGGCCACGGAGCACAGGACGAAAAAACAGGGCCAGCCCCACATACAGGAGCAGTCCCAGGATATCGGAATCAAGTCCACCGGTGATGTCGTTCATAAGTGCGGGTTCCTGAGAGTCAATGGTAAAAATATCCATATTCTATCCACCAATAACCATCAGATCTGTCCGAAGCGAGAAAATCTGCGGCGGACAATCTGTCGGCTGCATGCCGCCCCGTGGGTATGTTGCGCCGGCCTGGAATCCACGGGGTGTTTCCGACAGTCCGTCGGCAAGACGCCCCCACCGGGGCTCAGCTTGTGCAGAATCAAATCTTTTCCATCTCTATCGTTTGGGAATAACCCAATGCGCAATGTGTTTTTCAATGATATTCAGAGATAGTTGCAATATTGTTGAGATTTGCCAGAATTCAGATTGTGGATTATTGACAATTCAAAAGCCATTTATTCAAACAAAATAAAGTCAAGATCTGATGCCCGGAGGAGAGCGCTATGGTAACCACTTTGATAGACCAGATATCCGAAGATATCGTAGAGACAATACATGAATCCCTTTTGGTGCTGGATTCAGATCTGAAGGTTATCTTGGCAAACCGTAATTTCATCGATTCATTCAAGGTAACGCAAGAAGAAACTTTAGGCAGATTTATCTATGACCTGGGCAATAAACAATGGGATATCCCCAAGCTGCGAGAACTGCTGGAAACCATCCTTCCCGAAAAGATCAGCCTTTGACAACTACGAGGTTGAACACGATTTTGCCACCATCGGCAGGCGCGTAATGCTGTTGAATGCCCGGCAGATTGAACAAGCGACAGGCAAGGAACGGATCATCCTGCTGGCCATTGAAGACATCACTGAGCGTAAGGAAGATAGAAAAAGGTCTGGAAAAAGCGCATGAAGACTTAAAGGAGTTAGCCTCCGAGTTAGAACGTACCGCTCGGGTAAAGTCTGATTTTCTTGCCAACATGTCGCATGAACTCAGGACCCCGCTCAACTCCATTAACGGCTTCTCCGAGGTATTATACGATGAAACTTTCGGGCCCCTTAATGAGAAGCAGAAGCAATATGTCAATAATGTTTCAGCCAGCGGAAAGCACCTGCTCTTACTGATCAATCAGATACTGGATATGGCAAAAGTGGAAGCCGGAAAGATGCAGCTGGCATTATCTATCTTGCCGATGAAAAATATTTTAGATGAAATCTCTCTGCTGGTCTTGGATATGGTCAGCAAAAAGAAGTTGAAAATGTCGCTGGAAATAGCCGAAGACCTTCCCTCTATTGAAGCCGATGAGCTCAAGGTCAAACAAATACTTTACAACCTGATTTCAAACGCAGTTAAATTTACCCCGAAGGCGGCAAAATCGGCTTGCAGGCAAAGAGAGCTGATTCCGGGGTAGAAATAGTGGTCTGGGATACGGGGATTGGTGTCGCACCTGAAAATATGGAAAAAATATTTGAAGGTTTCTTTCGTATCAATACCCCCTATTCTCAGGCAATAGAGGGTACCGGACTTGGGTTACCGCTTTCCAGAAAGCTGGTTGAGCTTCACGGCGGGAAGCTTTCTTTAGAATCAGAGGGGCTCAATAAAGGCGTCACAGTCCGGTTTGTTTTGCCTGTTATATCCAGTGAGGATGGGTTCAAATGAAAAAGAAAGTATTGGTTGTCGATGATGATAAAAACAATCTGATGCTGGAAAAAGACCTTTTGGAGGTTGCCGGCTTTGAGGTATTTGAAGCTGAGAACGCTTCCGATGGAATTGCCATGGCCAAGAGAGAAAAACCGGATATCATCATTATGGATGTGCGGATGCCGAATATGCGCGGTTCCGAAGCCGCCCGGATATTGCGCCAAGACAAAGAGACACTTGATATTCCCATTATTTTTGTGACTGCTTCTGTATTGGAAGATGACAGAGAAGAGTTAAAAGACATAACGAACAGTGGATTCATAGGCAAGCCGATAAATACACGCACTTTTGCAAAAGAAGTCAGTCAGTTTATCAGGTGAGTTGTGTGTTTTTGAATATATTGTGACGTCAAAGGAGATAGGGGATGAAAGACAAGCCGGTAATCTTGATTGTTGATGATCAGCCCCAGGACATTGAACTTCTCGAAGCACATCTTGTTCCGCAGGGCTATGAAATTGTCAAAGCGGCAAGCGGGGAAGAGGCGCTGGAGAAGCTATCCAGCAATCAAATCGAACTGATTCTGATGGACGTATTGATGCCAGGCATGGATGGCTTTGAAGTGACCCGCAGGATCAGACGAGATACTGCACATCGACTGATCCCGATCATCCTGATTACCGCGTTGCAAGAAACGGAAGACCGGGTAAAGGGGATTGAAGCCGGTTGTGATGATTTTCTTTCAAAGCCACTTGATAAGATGGAACTCTTTGCCCGTGTCCGGTCCCTGTTGCAGGTCAAAGCCTATAATGACTTGATGCGTGATTATCAGATAGAGCTGGAAGCCATGGTAACCAGCAGGACAGAAGAATTAAGGCATGCCTTGGAGAACCTGCAGCAGGAGATCACCGAGCGCACCGAGCGGAGCTACGGAAGACGCTGTGAGGAAAGTCTGAAGTGCAGATTACAGGCGCCTTTCTGATGACCGCACATCGACGGTATTGCTTCTCGATCATGGCACCGAGGGAACTACTATTCCTGGAATCCAGCCTCCATGAAGCTGTTGGGCATACTTCCGAAGAGGAAGCTACTGGGAAGAATGTTTTAAAGCTGATGGTCGGCTATCCTGAGATGTACTGATGCGTTATCAAGAAATACTTACAGAAATTGCGAAAAGGACGGCAGCATTCATTTGGGAAGAATACTGCCCTTGAATAAAGATAGCTAACGGACAATGTGTCGATACCATATCCAGTATTGGATCGAAGCATGGCAAATGTGTTCGTCTCAATGTAATAGTTCAGCGATATCACCGAACGCAAGCAGAAGCTGAAAAGGAGCGCAGAAACTCCAGGCCCAGCTGCTCCAGGCCCAGAAGATGGAATCAGTGGGCCGTCTGGCCGGCGGCGTGGCCCATGATTTCAATAACATGCTGGGGGTGATTCTGGGGCATGCGGAATTTGCGCTTGAAAAGGCAGAAGAAAATCACGATCTGTATGCCGACCTGAAAGAAATTCAAACCGCTGCCCGGCGGTCGGCTGATCTGACAAAACAATTGCTGGCCTTTGCCAGAAAACAGATCATTGCTCCCAAAATGCTTGATTTGAACGATACCGTGGAAAGCATGTTGAATATGCTGCGAAGGCTCATCGGTGAAGACATCAATCTATCCTGGAACCCTGGCAAACGATTATGGCCCGTTAAAATGGACCCGTCCCAGATCGATCAGATTCTGGCCAATCTGTGTGTGAATGCCAGAGATGCCATCGCAGGGGTGGGCAAGCTCACCATTGAAACCGGGATGAAGACCTTTGATCCGGCATATTGTGCAGAGCATGCAGGCTTTATCCCCGGTGACTTTGTTATGCTGGCGGTCAGCGACGATGGCTGCGGCATGGATAAAAAAACCTTGAACAGCCTGTTTGAACCCTTTTTCACCACCAAAGATGTCGGCAAGGGTACCGGGCTTGGCCTGGCAACGGTGTATGGCATTGTCAAACAGAACAACGGTTTCATCAATGTTTACAGTGAACCGGATCACGGGACCACTTTCAAAATTTATCTGCCCCGGTTGCGTTGCCGATGATGAAACGTCGACAAGGCCGTTCCTGAGAAAAAAGCAGCCGCCGGAGGAACTGAAACCATTCTGCTGGTGGAAGATGAACCCACCATTCTACAGAATGACCCGGATGATGCTGGAACGAAAGGGATATTCGGTTTTACCGGCTGCCACGCCTGCTGAGGCCATAGACCTGGCCAAAACACATGCAGATAAAATTCATCTTCTCATGACGGATGTGGTCATGCCGGAAATGAACGGCCGGGACCTGGCAGGACAGATCACTGCGCTTTACCCTGATATCAGACTGCTGTTCATGTCCGGCTACACCGCCAATGTCATTGCCCATCAGGGGGTGCTGGATGAAGGGGTGGCATTTATCCAGAAGCCTTTTTCAATGGCGGACATGACGGCGAAGGTTCGGGAGGTTTTGGATGAAACCAAAGAATAGACGAAAGATCAAAAATTATTAACTACCTGCAAAATGATTGCATTCAAAAGATGAAACTATATTTAATCTCCTTATCAGTAGCGGTTTTCTTTCTTGCCATAACTTTTCCGACTATATGCTGATGAGTCTGATCCGATACGAGTGAAGGTGGCGGTTCTAAACAATTTCCCTCCCCAATATTCAACTTCGGAGGCAGGTGAACCCCAGGGATTTGCAATAGATATAATTGAAGAAATAGCAAGATTGGCAAATCTTGAAATTGAATATTTGGTTAAAAACAATTGGGAGGAAAATGTTTGATGCCCTCAGAACTGGGCAAGCTGACTTAATTCCAAATCAAGGGATTACTGACAGGCGAAAAGAACTATTTGACTTTACGCGTCCAGTAGAAACATTTCCCGTTTCTATTTTTACTCGGGTAAATGAAAAGGCAATCTCGACAATTCAAAGTCTCAACGGAAAAAATGTTGCTGTGGTTAAGCTGAATATTGGCGAAATGATAGTCAAGGACTATCCGGAGATTATTGTCCAAAAATATGAACATATTGAAGATGCCCTTTTTGGCTTATTGTCAGGCAATTCTGATGCCCTGATCTATCCTGAACCTGTCTTGTGGACATTGGCCAGGCAGGCAAGATTAGAGGATAAGATTAAAGTGGTTGGTGATCCTATAGTTGAAATCAGGCGCGCCATATCTGTAGCAAAAAATAATCAGGTCCTGTTAAAAAGACTGGATTCTGCTGTTGGAAAACTGGTTGGCTCTGAAAAATACCAAATTATTTATAAACGTTGGTATGGAAGTCCAATACCTTTTGGACGGTTGAAAAGATTGTTGCTTTTATGACATCACTCCTGGTCATTATTATTTTTGGCATGGCTTTTTGGCGTTACCGATCTACCATGAGTTTGAATAACAGCCTGCAAAAACAAATAGCTAAACGTGAAATTGCCGAGCAAAAACTTAAACAGGCCAATGAAACTTTAGAGAAAAAAGTCGATGAACGTACACGTCATCTTCAAGATGCTCTTGAGAAAGTCAAAACATTAAGGGGCATGCTACCAATTTGTTCTTATTGCAAAAAGATTCGCGATGATCAGGGTTATTGGAATCAAATTGAAGAATACATCGGAAAACACTCTGATACCCAATTCAGTCATAGTATTTGCCAAGAATGTGCTAAAAAATATTACCCCGATATGAACCTATATGATGATTGAGTGCAGTCAATGATAATTATCGTTTGAACCTGGCGCTGGTTCATCGTTGAGAGGGAGGTGTGAACCATCATAACCCTCCCGGGTAAGGCTTAGTCAGCCGCCCCGTAGTAGTTTTGCCAACATCTTTGGAAAACAAGCGAGTCAGGCGAGGTGAAGAGTGTACGCTCTGAATCTGACCCATAGCCCCGAGAATTGTGAATTTTGGGAAAGTGCCGATCCCTTGATAATAGGCGCAGGCAAAACGGAAGGCGCGTTTCTGACAAGTGCCGACCGGCTCCCCGGGGTCGCCAGCGGCATCAAGCTTGACAACGACGATGGAGTCACCAGGCGGGCGCCGGACCGCCCAACGTCCCTTCGTGAAGCATCCCGGATCGATGGGATAGTAGCCGAGTATGGTCCGCCAACGTAAAAGGAGGTGGCCAAAAAAAGACTCCGGTGCGAGGGATGGAGACCGGTAATACCCGCAATGGTTTAGCAATGAAGCAGCTAATCCCTGCTGAGCGAAGGTCTCCACGGCCAATGGCCCGTGAAAGGGAAAACATTAACACTATACAAAGGGTGAGAGTTGATGGAGCACTGACCTGACACGGATAATGAATCAGGCACGCCAGGACCCGGGCATGGTATTTACATTACGTTGTACCATCATGTGACCGATGTCGATAATCTGCGGGCCTGTTCTGCCGATTTCTTGACGGCAGCAAAGCCGTCAGTGTGGATGGCGTAACCAAAGAGCAGTATGGAGGAAATCTCGAAGATAATCTTCCGGCTCTCTCCGATGGGTTGAACCGCATGGGATATAGACCTCGGCCCAAACGCCGGAGTTATATACCAAAAGCGGAAAGCAAGGGAGACCTCTGGGAATCAGCTGTTTTGAAGATAAAATAGTGGAATTATCCATCAAAGGAGTTCTCGACCTATCTACGAGGAGTTTTTCGAAGACAACAGTTATGGGTACCGACCCGGTAGGAGCCAGCATCAATGCCTGGACCACCTGGGACGGACAATCCAGCAGAGAAAGGTGAACCACGTCGTGGAGTCCGACATCCGTGGCTTTTTCAACGAAGTTTCCGCCCCAATGGACCCTGAAATTTTCGGCATCGCATTGGAATCCCCGAATTTTGGTTGATGGCGGATCTTGAAAGGCGGGATTATGAACGGGCTGGTTAAGGCCAGTGAAAAGGGCACTCCGCAAGGGTCCATTTTATCTCCTCTGTTGTCGAACATTTATCTGCACTACGTGTTGGACCTGTGGTTCAACCGGGAGAATCGAAGGCAATGCAGCACGCAAGCGGGGACAAGAAACCTGAAGAGTTTACGTTCCTGGGCTTCACGCACTATTGCGGGAAGACCAAAATGGGACACTTCAGGGTTAAGCGGCGTACAAGATCGTAAAAAGCTGGCACAAGGTCTGCGTGAGTTACCGAGTGGGCGCGTAAGAGCAGGACTGTTCTGAGAAAAGGGGAAATGCTAAGGCGGGCGAAGAGTCGTCTGGCTGGGCATTTGAACTATTACGCCATTTCGGATAATGCACAAAAGTGCTCGACATACCGTCACCATGTTACTCGGATTCTTTTCAAATGGCTTAACCGTAAGAGCCAAAGGAGGACGTATACATGGAAGGGGTATTTGCAGGTCCTTAATTGGATCGGCTGGCCAAAAGTGACTATCCGTACAATTTTAAACACCACATCAGAAATTAGGTGCACTCTGAATCATTGGTCGAAGAGCCGTATGTATGGGAAAGTCCAACTGTCCATTTACTATCAAGGGGCTGGGGGACAACCGAGGTCTACCGAGGAAGGCCCCAGTCTACTCGACCGATGCAAAGATGATATTTTCAATTGGGAAAGGAATGATGCTTGCGCTATAGTTGACCTTTGAAAACTTCTGTTTTTGAAGAAACAGAAATGAATGAATGAACCATGAAATCACGAAAATTGCTTCAAAAAATACTTGGTGGTTCAAAAAACATCAGATTCACAGAGATGGTTAATCTTATTGAAGGTTTCGGTTTCAAGCTATCCCGGACCGATGGCAGCCACCACATTTTTACAAGGCCTGATATCCCTGAGCTTGTGAATCTGCAAGATATCAAGGGGCAAGCCAAGCCATATCAAATTCGCCAGTTTCTGAAACTGGTTGAAAAACATAATCTCAAACTGGAGGATAAATAATGCAGGACTATCATATTAACATTTTCTATTCGGATGATGATGAAGGGTACATCGCTGACATCCCCGATCTGGAGGCATGCTCCGCATTCGGTGAGACTCCTGACGAGGCATTGCATGAGGTCCAAAAGGCTAAGGATCTGTGGATAAAGGCAGCACGAGCTAGAGGGCAAGCCTGTTCCGCTCCCAAAATATCGACCGGTTATATATCAGGCGGTTTCTTGATCACCAGTGCTGATCGTGCCGCCATGCATCGGCTTATGTCTATGCAGCCGGAGCAGCCGGCACGTTTCGATCCCGGTAATGATTGCTGATCTGCCGGAACCAGCCCGACGGTATTTCCTCTACACAATCAAGCCGGGCACACCGCTTTACCGGGTGGCATACTCGCAGCCTGTCCGTCCACCACCCCTGCGGATTACGCCTCACGGTTACGGCTGAGACCGACCGTGTGCGGATAGCGTTCGGATTTCCACAGGGTATGATAGCCGCCTGCATTGGCACCCGGCAGTGGAATGGACCGGCTGAGGCCTGATCAGCACCTCTGGTAACCTCGCGCGCTGGGCCTTGTTTTCCGGAGAAGTCATGGCTGGCGATTATCTTTCAGAGCTGCTCAATTCATTGGCAGTAGCTTCCGGATTTGACTGACATCACATACGGTACCGGTGTGGCTGTTTATTCTAGCGGCCCCTTCGGTCCCGTTTACGGGCATGCCGGGTGGATACCGGGATATGTATCAAGCCTGCGGCATTATCCTGAATATGGGGTGACAATTGCATTCCAGATCAATACGGACACAGGGATTATCGACAGTGATGATGATGTGTTGAGGATCATTGAAGAGCGGTTAATGCAAGTATTCATTGAAGAAAGAGAAGAAATGAAATAAAACTGAAGTTTCCTGAAAATTAAAGCTGGTTTGAAGGAAGCCAAAAAATACAGTTGGCATGAAAATTGAATTTCATTTTTCATGCCTAACTAAAATATTTTTTTCATTTAACACACTGAATTTATTTAAAATAATGATCAAATAATCCTTGAAGGAGTAGGCGCTCCCATGGTATATTTCAATTAGATAAATTACTGAAACTATACCAAAAAAGGAGCGACCTACCATGTTTATATTACATGATTTGCTACTACCTCTGCAAGCTGAATTTTCTAATACCGTTCAGGGACAGAAAAGAAAAGTCTGGTTTGCATACACGTTGCTGGCTGTGGTGGTGCCATTTACATCTTCAATCACCTCCAATCTGTTACGTGCCTTGCAAACTTTGTTCGGTTTTAAACTGCAAAGTCAGAGGTTTTATGCCTTTATGGCGAGTCCGACATTACCGTGGAAAGGATTATGGCAAGCCATGTGGGGAATGATTCCGTCACCAACCGTAAAAGGACGAATTATGGTAGCACTGGATGATTCCATAAATCCAAAGAGTGGAAAGAAAATTTTTGGTTGTGCACATTTTCACGACCATGCCGCAAAGTCCAACCAAAGCTCCTACCCATGGTCACAGTGTATTCTGGCAGTAGGGTTATTGAAAAAAATAAAATCCCGATGGGCCTGTCTGCCTCTTGATTTTCGGTTTTATATGATGAAAAAGGATATTGAAGCAGAATCTGCTACAGCCAAACGAAAAGGGGCGGTTCTTCCTTTTGAAGACAAAATGGGACAGGCTGCCACAATGATAAAGGGCATTCAAAATTATTATAATCAACCAGTATTGACTGTGACAGATAGCTGGTTTGGCAACAATGGCCTCTGGTCCAGGTTAGATCGTGGAAGAGAAGGCTCTTTCCATCTTCTCTCTCGTATGCGAACAAATATTACACTGTATAATTTTGCATCTGTGCCTACGGGAAAACCTACGGCTGGACGTCCACGAAAATATGGCCGACGTATGGGCTCAGTGGATGATTGTGCAGCGAGGTTTAAAGAGAATTCTCAGACTTATGCGGTTTTCCTGTACGGCAAAAAAAGGGAAGTGCAGGCATATTCACAAACCGTGATGCTGAAAACGATGAAGTGCCAAGTGCGAGTTGTCTGGGTTTATCGGAAAACACGATACGTTGCCCTCATGACCACAGATATGACGCTTTCGGTTGAACAAATTATAGAATACTATGGTGCGCGCTGGAAAATCGAATCCGGGTTTAAAGAAATCAAGCAGGAGATTGGCAGTTCAAAATCACAAGTTCGAAATGCGGAATCCGTCCTGAATCATCTTAATTTCTGTATGATGGCCACAACGCTAACCTGGATTTATGCCGACAGGTTGGAAAATGCGCCAGACCGAAGGCATAAAATTCGGGGACGAGCCGGATTTGCATTTTCTGATGTGCGCAGGATAATTGCGGAAGTGGCATTGAGTCCTGATTTTTATAGAGTTTGCCCTCTGCCAGGTCAAAACCCGCAAAAATCTTTCGTCAAGACCTTGCTACGTATGGTTGCATAGCAAGTTACTTTACAAATTTATAGGAAACTTTAGTTAAATCGAAATAATATGAAATCAATCACTCCGTTTCGTGAGAACAGTACCGGATGATTCCGTTCTTTTACCCCTTTCTGCTGATTTCGTTCGGCGTGGCCTGGGGTATCCTTGGACTGTACATCTTTTTTCCGGAACTTATGGGAACAGTATTTGGTATGCCTTTCTGATGATTGGCATTCCGTTGATTTTTATTGGCGGTTCCGCGTTACAAGGGAACCTTTTTACAGAACCGTTTCCATTTGCGTCTCTTCAGGCACTGCTTGCGGCAATGTTCCTCGCCGCCATCAAAGACCCGGTTGAGGAATTCGGCTGGCGGGGACTTGCGTTGCCCCTTCTGCAAAGAAAGTTCGCCCCCCTCTGGGCCGGACTGATTCTTGGCGCCATATGGGGGCTGTGGCATCTGCCTGCGTTCTTAGTCTCACTTATGAATCCGATCTTTCCTGATGCGCAACCCTACGGATCATCATGCTTATTATTATTGCTGCCATCCTGATCATGTGGTGGAACCGCAAGAATATGTTCACAAGCGAAGCCTCGTCACAGAAGTCATTCCAAGCCAGAATTATCCGTAATCGCTTTACATGATCAAAATTACCCCCTGGTGACAGGGGTTATTGGCGAAGGGCATCAAGTATCTCCAGCGAAGGCTTGCCGTCCGCCGGCATACCGATCTCTTCTTGAAAGATTCTGATTGCCGCCCTGCTCGCTTCACCAAGCGACCGTCAATTTCTCCGGAATAATCCCTTTTTCTTGAGCAGCGCCTGAAGGAGGAACTTTTCCTCCCCGTTCAAGGTTTCCGGCAGCAAGGCGTCGGGCACCGAGTTGCAGATTTCTACAGTAAATTCAGCTGAAAGCAAGCCTTCTCCAGCACCCTGGCATCTGGCTGATCAATGCCGTCAAAGGCGGTCTCCCAGGTGGCCCGGCTAATCCCTTCATTGGCCACCTGAGGATAAAAGTCCTCCAGCCACTGACGAAAATCTTCCCCCCAGGCGGTCCCCGGCAGGACCAGGAACAGGATTCCCACTATGGTGAGCACACACTTTTCATATTCCTCCTTGTTTGCAGCTGACCGTGCACCTTCTGCTGCAAGCTCACTCCCAGCGGTCTCAATGTCAATCGTAGCTTGCATGGTTTTTATCTCTGATGATGGCAAACAGTGACTTGCCTGATTGATAGAGCCACCGGTTTGGTCACTGATCCCGCCGACACCGCCCGGTCTGTTCGACGATTCAGTTGGGTCTGCAGCCCCTGCTGACAGGATGCGTCGAGCAGCCGTTTGAGTTCTCATCGAGATGATCAGGCAGCTGGTCCGGCGACAGCCAGAGGAATCAGTTCGTTAAAGCCGAGCATGTCGCGATTGTACGCCAGGGCCGGTTAATCGTTTGCTTCGGGGGTTTCTGGGTTTTCCAGATCATAAGGCCAATGCCACTTCTACGCTGCACCGGGGGCAGGCGATCAACCTGGTTGGCGCGAGCGATGACGACAGGACGTTTTTGTGAACGGTGGACCGTTGACAGATAAAAGGCATCAAGTTGCTGTTTGAAGTCGCTGTCCAGGAATCGGGCGGGCTGATTGGCTTTAAGCACCCAGATGATTAGATAAGGTGGTCACTTCCTGAGCAGATTCTTGGTGGTTTTTTCGCTGCCGTCCAGACCCGGCAAGTCAACCAGATGAACCATCTCCATCCGTCAATCCGGCATCGATGTACAGTTGTTGTGCTGGTTGAGGGAGCGGGTTTGGCTCGGCGACCATGGCATCGACAAGGGCATTGATGATGGACGATTTACCTGAACCGGTCTGCCCGACAAAGCAAATCCGTAATGGTTCAAGGGGTGGCGCCATATTTGATATCCTGCCCTTGTATCGCCTGATGAGGCGCTTGGACCCGGAAGCGTCCGCTGTAGAGATCGATGGCGACAAAAACAGCTTCCTGCAGCAGGGCCTGTTCCAACTCGAGCTGAAACTCGGCACTGACCTGGGTCATCATTTTACCGACCACCTGACTGGCGGGAATTCGGCCAGCACCGCTGTCGACAGCGACTCGCCAGCCGGACAATCCGGTAGCTGTTCCACACCCATCTGGGCCGCTCGGTAGCCGGACATCGGCTTTTTCCTTATCGTCATACCCCTGTGCCAGCAACGATAGACGCGTATTTTCAATGAAGGGAACATGTGTTTTCAGCAGCAGACGATAGCGGCGGCTGATTTCTTCAACCATCATCAACAGTTCCGGAATGGAAAAGGCAAATTCTTTACGATCCCCTTTGTCACTGGAAGTCTTTCAGCAGCCGCCTTGACTGCAAGCGCCAGGGCGTGCTTCCTGCAGATGCCCCCACTGGGCGTTTGCCGCCAGCTGTTCGCGCAATTTTCCGGTTCAGTCTGTCCCAGACCCGGTGATCGTAATCACTCCAATCAGGCGGAAGCTGTTACCAGCCCCTCTTCCGGCAGGGGCACTGTGCCAGGGGAGGGTCGCCGCAGTATCCAGTTTAATGCTCGTGATCAGGAGAGCGCAAAAGG
The DNA here is from genome assembly GCA_034522435.1 of Desulfotignum sp. Classification (GTDB taxonomy): domain Bacteria; phylum Desulfobacterota; class Desulfobacteria; order Desulfobacterales; family Desulfobacteraceae; genus Desulfotignum. The sequence continues at coordinate 22,188 of JAXHLJ010000002.1, read as the reverse complement.
CCAGCAGCACAACAAAATGCAGAATATAGCCATCAGTCGATCACTGCGATCAGTCCGAACAGTATCCCCAGAATCAAAACGGGCAAGACCAGGGCAACAGCAAGCAGAAGCATGGGTGCCGATGACAGTCGCCGGGTATGTTTTAATGCGGTTCAGCAGACGTTTCACGGCTCTGTACCTTTTCGGACTTCGTTGAACGCCTGGTGATACAGGCGTTTGAGTTCCTGCTCGGAGACGGCTTCTCCTTTACTTTTGTGACAAGCGAAGATACTCTGCAGGCTGCCCGGCCGATGGCATAGGTCGAACAAAAGCTGACGACAACGGCCGCGGCACTGCCGAACGGTTTGCCCGTAGACCGGAAATTCAGTTCGCGCAGCTGAACTGATACCCAGCTTGGACAGATACCGCACACTATGAATCCGGCTCCCAAGGCCGCGACAAAATCGGCCAGAGTTCTTATATCCCACGAGATCCCGTATTGCCCGGCCAGATACTGCAGCATTTTTGCCTGAATCATCGGGAACAGTGCCCAGTCCGACCACCGGGAAGGCGTCGTGCCGCCGGAAGCAGCGGCGTACCAGAGGATATCGTTACGACGCAGGGCAAAGCGGCTCTCTTCGGCATTGGCATGTTCTTCTCTGGTGCTCAGCAGGGCAATGATGGGTAAAAAATCAGCAAGGCGCAGCGCGAAGGTCTTCCATCCCGATGGTTCCGTTGCCCCGCGTCCCCGAAATCCACGGCAACGGATTTGACCGGTTGTTTCCAGGCAGTATTCGACCAGGCGCTGATCGCGGTTAATGGCCTGGCGGCGTTGAAGCGCATCATCAAGCAGCAGGATGCCCGTCTGGACCAGCAACAGATGTTTGACGGCACCGGATCTGCGAATCCGTTCAAGGGCCCGGATCACTGCGCTTTGTTCGGGTTACTTCTCGCCTTCATCACGACGATGGCGGCACTGGTCGCCTGCGCACAGGCTGGCGACGTCTTCGTCGGCATTATAGTCAGCCTCGGCAAGACCCCGCGTATCAAGAAAACGCAGCAGCGGCTTTTCTGATGGAAAATCATAGCGCCGGGAGCTCCCGGGGTGCGGGGCTGAAGCCATTGCCGATTTCAACATCCGAGAACGCCCTGTTATCGCTTGAATGCGAACGAGGATTCCCCGCCCCGGTTTTGCCCAGCAGCCAGAGGGTGGGCGGACAGGCAGGAACAGCAGACGGTTTTTTTAAGGGCAGTTTCTTTCAGGGGGCGATAGCTCGGCGGATACGGGGAAATATTTTTTCCATTTAAGTTACTCAACACGATATCTCAGGCTGTTGCTATAATGACAGCTCATAACCGATGGTGCCTGTATGAAAATCGTCTTTCCAGCTTAAGGGGGGATAAAAACTTACTTTTTTGCTCAGCCGAGTCCATCGGAATATCCTCCCCAAATTCCGAAATATTATCTCCACCCCGAACACACGCAGCAATATGTTGTACTTGCTATCAGAGCAACTAATTTAAGACAACGAAAATCCGGTTGTTCCGAGTTAAGAATTGATTTTCAGGCCAATGCGGCCTTCTCCGGCCTTGCCACTGCATCCGTATACTGGGATAAATGCCCCTGGAAATAATTTTGCAAACCACAAGGACGGAAGGCACATGATAACAGGCAGATTTGTGGTGTTCGAGGGACTCGACGGGTCCGGCAAGACCACCCAGATGGCGCGGATAAAAGAGCGGCTCACCGGCATGGGGATTTCTGCCGAGACCACGTGTGAACCCACTGACGGACCGGTGGGGACCCTGATCCGTCAGATACTGGAAGGCCGGATTGCCATGGATCCGCGGACCCTGGCAGCCCTGTTTGCAGCGGACCGGACCGATCACCTGATGACCCCGGACACCGGGGTTCAAGCGTTGGTGAACAAAGGGCGCATCGTGCTGTGTGACCGGTATTATTTTTCCTCTTATGCGTATCATGCCAGGGACATGGATTTGTCATGGGTCATCTCTATGAATGCGGTCAATGCGCAGATTTTGAAACCGGACCTGACGCTTTTCATCGATGTGGCGCCCCAAACCTGCCTGGAGCGGATCCGGGCCGGCCGGAAACACCTGGATCTGTTTGAAAAAATTGACATTCTGATCCAGGTGCGGGATAATTATTTTGCTGCGTTTGAGCGGCTCAAGGATCAGGAAACCGTGGTGGTGGTGGATGGAAACGCGCCTGAGCAGGAAGTGGAACAGTCGATCTGGCACCATGTTTGCCGGCAGGTGCCCCTGCTGGGACAAAGACAACCGGAAAATTAAGATAAGCGATTCATGGAAACCAGAAAAAGGAATACCATCTGTGTGGTGGACGGTCAGGGCGGAGGCATCGGTTCGGTGGTCATCAAAAAACTCAAGGAACGGTTCGGTGAAGAAGTGGAGATCATCGCCCTGGGCACCAATGCCATTGCCACGGCCCAGATGCTCAAATCCCGGGCCAACAAAGGGGCCTCCGGCACCAATGCCATTATCCAGACCGTGAAAAAGGCGGATGTGATCATCGGGCCGGTGGGCATCATCATGCCCCATGCCATGATGGGGGAGGTGACCGGGCCGATGGCCGAGGCCATCAGCCTGTCGGACGCCAGAAAGGTGCTGCTGCCGTTGAGCCAGGAAAATATCGATATCGTGGGGGTGGCCGGACTGCCGCTGCCCATGCTGGTGGATGAACTCATGGCATCCCATCTGTCTTTTATGGAAAATCAATAAGGAGAACCCGGCATGTGTGAAGCAAATGCATATTTGAAAGAAGCGGACAAGGAAACATTGATCATGGAAGCAGTGGACAAGGTGGAGCCCGATGAGAACGGGATCCGCCTGGTGTCCATTTTCGGGGATCAGAAATTTATCAAGGGACGGATTCATTCATTGTCCCTGGTGGATCACAAGGTGTTTATCTCGTCTGAGTGAGGCGTTCTAGGGCAGCAGAGCCTATTGACGCAGACAAATGGATCATGAAAAAGGCCGGTGCGAACCGAATGAATGTTTCGGTTCGCACCGGCCTTGGGTTTGATAAGGGGGTGGCTGAAACTTACCAGCCGATGGTCAGGTAGTCATGCATGGAGTTGGCCGCCGCTCTGCCGGCGCCCATGGCCAGGATGACTGTGGCCGCCCCCGTGACGATGTCACCCCCGGCCCAGACCCCTTTTTTGGTGGTCTTGCCCGTGGCCGGATCCGCCACGATGTTGCCCCAGCGGTTCAACGCCATGTCCGGGGTGGATTGGGTCAGCAGCGGGTTGGCATTGGAGCCCACAGACACCACCACCAGATCGCAGTCGATGTGGAACTCGGATCCCTCGATGGGCACAGGCCGTCTTCTGCCCGAGGCATCCGGTTCTCCCAGCTCCATTTTCAAACATTCCATGCCTGTGAGCCGGCCGTTTTCATCTCCGAAGAATTGCGTGGGGTTGGTGAGCAGGACAAACTCGATCTTTTCATCCAGGGCATGGTGCAGCTCTTCCTCCCTGGCCGGCATCTCTTCTCTGGAGCGCCTGTACACCACCTTGACCGAATCCGCGCCCAGGCGCATGGCGGTTCTGGCCGAGTCCATGGCCACGTTGCCCGCGCCCAGCACCACCACGTTCTTGCCCTTGGCGATGGGGGTGTCGTATTTGGGGAACAGATACCCTTTCATCAGGTTGGTGCGGGTCAGGTATTCATTGGCGGAATAGATGCCGATGAGGTTTTCGCCGGGCAGGTTCATGAACCGGGGCAGGCCGGCCCCCACACCGATATAGGCGGCGTCATAGCCTTCCTCGAACAGCTCGTCAATGGTGACCGATGCCCCCACCACGGTGTTGCATTCGATGTTGGCGCCCATTTTTGCCAGGGTGGCCACTTCCGATGCCACGATCTCCTTGGGCAGCCGGAACTCCGGAATGCCGTAGACCAGGACCCCGCCGGTTTTGTGGAACGCCTCGAAAATAGTGACATCATGCCCTTTGAGAAGCAGGTCCCCGGCCACGGTGAGCCCGGACGGACCCGAACCGATGACCGCTACTTTCTTGCCGGTTTTTTCGCCCACAGCCGGCACGTCACCGGCCCCGTTTCTCCGTTCATAATCGGCTGCAAACCGTTCCAGATAACCGATGGCCACCGGACGGTCTTTTTTGCCAACGATACACAGGCCTTCGCACTGTTCTTCCTGGGGGCAGACCCGGCCGCATACCGCCGGCAGGGCGTTTCTTTCCCACAGCTTGTTGATGGCGCCGGAAAAATCACCCTCAGAAATGCTTTTGATAAATTCAGGAATGGGCACGGAAACGGGACACCCATTCACACAGGACGGTATCTTGCACTGAAGACACCGTTTGGCCTCGGTCATCGCCATCTCTTCGGTCAGTCCCAGGGGAACTTCCTCAAAATTTCTCCGTCTGACATCCGGGTCCTGTTCCGGCATGGTGACCCGGGCTATTTTTTCTTTTTTTGCCATTTATTCCTCCGTACAACCAGGCGGTTGCGTGTTCATGCGTTGCTTTGTTCAAAGGCATCCATGCTGGTGCGTTCCTCATCCAGGTAAGAAGCCAGGCGTTTGGCCAGCTCGTCAAAATCCACTTTGTGCCCGTCGAATTCCGGGCCGTCCACACAGGCGAACTTGGTATCTCCGCCTACGGACACGCGGCAGCAACCGCACATGCCGGTGCCATCCACCATGATGGGGTTCAGGCTCACAAAGGTTTTGACATTCTTTTCCTTGGTGATCAGGCTGCAGAACTTCATCATGGGAATCGGGCCGATGGCCACGGCCAGGTCGATGTCGTCTTTTTCCAGAACATCTTTGAGCACATCCGTGACAAACCCGTGGTGCCCGTGGGAGCCGTCATCCGTGCAGATGTGGAAATGATCGGACACGGCCCGCATCTTGTCTTCCATGATCAGCAGGTCATAACTTCTGGCACCTAAAATGGTGGTGACCTCGTTGCCGGCCTGTTTCAATGCCCGGGTGATGGGGTGGAGCACGGCGATGCCTGTGCCGCCGCCGACACACACCACCTTGCCGAAGTTTTCAATGTGGGTGGGTGCCCCCAAAGGACCGATCAGGGCGAAATATTCATCTCCCACCTGCAGTTCCTTGAAACGGGCCGTGGATTTGCCGACCACCATATAGATAATGGTAATGGTTCCCTTGTCCGGATTGGTATCCGCCATGGTCAAAGGAATCCGTTCTCCGGTTTCATCGGCCTGAAGAATCACGAACTGGCCGGGTTTTGCTTTGCGGGATATGCGCGGGGCATCGATCTCATTCATGATGATGGTGCCCTGGGCCATTTCCTCACGATGGACAATTTTTGCCATTGCTTCCTCCTGTTGTCAAAAAACATATTGTCAGCAGCATCCGGCTGCAACACTATTTGTTGATGTTTTTTATTTGTATTGTGAAATCAACATTTTTATCCAAAAAAAATCATAAAATCAAGAAATAAATCCAATAAAATTGATTAAATCAACAAAGATCAATTTTCCATATCATCCGGCAGAATCACACTGCCTTTTGTCTGTTTCCAGGCGTGCAGCATTTCCTTTTGCCGCGCCAGAATTTCGAACAGCCTGCCGGGGATATTCTCTTCCTTGGCATAAGCAGCTTCCTGCAGATCAATGCGCGCAATAATGTTATCCACATATAATGAAAACTGCCGGTCATACAGGTCTTTGGGATAGGGTTTGTCAATGATTTCCTCAAACAGGGGTGCCAGATCCCGGTAGAGGGGCAGGTTGCCGACAGGGGTTTGAATACAGTCCGCTTCCCGGTGGGCATACCTTTCCAGCCAGGCCAGCCATACCTTGACATCCTTTTTTTCTCCCAGCAGGCGGTTGGTACTGCCGCCCCGGGCGTTGTCCGTGAGAAAATAGTTCAGCCCGGCCATGACCGGCTGAAACGATTTCTGAATGTTTGCGTTCCCGAAAAACCGGAACTGGGCATCCATGTAATCCCCCAGGGCGCCGGGAATGAAAGGCGCATTGGCCCAGGGAGCCCTTTTGATACCGCTGGCGCCCACTTCGGTGGCAGTGGCGGCGGACACGATACAGGCCCCGATCACCACCCCCTGGTCCGAATCCGGTGCCACCCACACCGGGGGCATGGTATCTGCATCCCGGCCGCTGTAAGTGAATACCCGGGTGATCACACCATCCGGATTATCCGCTTCCAACGAATAGTTGTCCAGGCAGGTGGACCGCAGTGTGCACCGGGAATTGGGGTGGGACATGGGAACCGGCTTGCCGTTGTCATCGGTTTTACCGGGATACCATTCCCCCTGGAAATTGATGCCTTTTTCCGGTAAAGGTTCATGGTTGCCCACCCAGTGGGGAATATTGGTTTCATCGATGAGCACATTGGACCAGATCACTTCATGTCCGGGCTGTCTGAGCACCTTCATGAGCAATGGATCCCCTTCCTGGTTCACATCCTCCACAATGCCGAAAATGCCGGCTTCCGGATTGACGGTTCGGATACTGCCGTCGTCTGCGATCCACATCTGGGCCAGGTCGTCTCCCACAAACCGGTTGCCGGCCATGGCCGTGGTGGTTTTGCCGCATCCGGAAGGAGCGGCCCCGGCAAACCAGGTCACCCGGCCTCCCGGTCCCTGGATCCCGGTGATGAACATGTGCTCGGACAGTTCCTCCCCCCGGTTTGTGTAGACCGCCTTGTCCACGGCAAACCGGTGATTGCCTTTTTTGAGCAGCAACGTGTTGCCGGCATAGGTGCATTTGAAACTGTAGGTGGTCTGGTGCTGACGGTCCATGAACACCCTTGCATCGGGCAGGTCTTCGGGCCGGTTCAGGCCCTGGGAGTGGACATTGGTGAAAAAATGGCCCCGGGCCGCCACCTCTTTGTCAAAATCCGCAAACGCGTTCCGGTACAGCAGTTCCGCACTGTGGCTGACATAGGCGGAACTGGTGATCTCCAAAGCCGGGTTGGAGACAGGCGACCCCACCGGTCCCCGCATGTAGCATCCCACCATCATGGTTTTTCCGGCCATGATACCGGTCATGTTGGCCCGGACCTCTTCCAGTGCCTGGGGACGGTTCATGCGGTTGGCCAGAGAAGAGACCTGATCTTCCGGGTCGGCGATGTAAAAGGTTCTGTCCACGATCCGTCCCTGTTCACCGGGCAGATCAAAATGAATGGTGTGGTTATCCATGGCCAGGGGGCGTTCTTCCCCGGTTTCGACGGCCAGGTTCCGGATGAAATCACGGTCTGCTTTTGATCCGGTATTGATGAAAATGTGGTCCGGATTGCAGATCACCACGGCATTGGCGATCCGTTTCAACACTTCCGGATGGGTGATGCGTGAAATACGGCCAAACTGGTTCGCATCCATCCGTTCTTCAAAAACAGCCAGCGCCTGTTGGGCGGATTCGATTTTCCCCAGTTCATTCAGAATGTCCATGTTAAAATCCGTTTTATGAGGGGGTTTGGTTGATGATGCATCTTTAATTTCACTGAAAATTTTTCAATTTTGTTTTTTCTTCTACCACTTACGGGTTAAAAATCAAACGATATCTTGAATTTTTTTGAAAAAAATGCTCTGTTGCAAGCCTTGGAAAGCGAGAGACACCTTGACCGGATAACCGGAGGCATTCATCATACGTCAGGAGAAAACCATCATGACACACGCGGTATTTGCCGATCTGCACAACCACACCCGGGCTTCGGACGGGGACTTTTCACCCGATCAGCTGGTGGACCGGGCAAAGGAACTGGGTCTTGGGGCTGTGGGCATTACGGATCATGATACCCTCAAGGGCATTGAACCGGGGCTGGCAGCCGGCAGACAGGCCGGTATCCAGGTGATCCCCGGGGTGGAAGTCTCGGTCCGGTTTTGCCGGCCGTTTTTTACCGGCACCCTGCACGTGCTGTGTTATTTTTGTGAAGACCGTCTGTCAGATCCCGAATTTGTGGATGCGTTTGAAACCATTTTGTCAAACGGCCGGGGCGAGCGGCTGGTCCGGGAACGGATCGCCCGGATCAATGACGTATTCGGAACCGCGGGAAAGACTCCGATACTGACCAGGGATCTTGTGTTTCAAGACATTGCCGGCTTCAGCAGCAATGCCACCCGGCGGCATTTTGCCCTGGCCCTGTCGGAAAAACTGGGGATCTCTGACAAAGAGACCATCCATCAGATCATCGGCAATGACAGTCCGGCGTATCTGCCGTCGGGCATCGAGCTGGAGGATGTGGCCCGCTTCATGAAAAAACAGCCCCTGCTGGCGGTTCTGGCCCACCCGGCAGCGGGATCGTTTCCAGGCAAAGGCCATTACAAAGAAGTGCTGCCGCCGGTGGAAACTGTCAAAACCCTGCTGCCTGAATTTCTGTTAGCCGGTCTCCAGGGACTTGAGGTGTTTTATCCGGGACACACCAAAGAACATCAGGCAATGCTGCTTTCCTGGGCCAAACAGCATCATCTGCTGGTCACCGGCGGGTCGGACTGCCATGATGCATCAGAACGCCCGTTAGGGGTGGCGGGCATCACGGAACCGGATTTCCGACGGTTTGAAGCGGCCCTGGCTTAAGAGGTGGAAACCCGGATAAATCCGGCAATCATACAGACCAGGGCCAGCAGGGTACAGATGCCGGCAATGAGGCTGATGGTGCCGATGCCGGTGAAAGACCAGATCATGCCGCCGGTGAATGCCCCGGCCACCCGGCCTAAGCCCCCGACCGCGTAAAACGCGGACAACGTGGAGGCCCGCAGTTCGGGCATCAGTTCCGTGGCCAGGCCCATGGCCGTGACAATGGTGAATTCAAAGCACAGAAACACCAGAAACAGCCCGCCCAGCACATAAGGCACCCCCCGGTCCAGAACCGGCAGCAGAAAGTAGAATCCAGCCGTCAGGATCAAACCGATAAAAATGGTTTTCAACAGCCCGATGCGGTCGGAAAAAAATGCAGTGAACACTTCACCGGCCACTTCTGCCAGACCGATGAGGATGGTCCCCAGGCCGATGGCAGCCAGAGACAGGCCATAGGATTGTTCCAGCCATGCCCCGTAGACCACGAACAGGATATCGGATCCCAGGGCCATGAAAAAGGCGAAACTCAGCATGCCCAGAACCCGGCGGTTTTTTATGATCTGTTTCCAGTTGGCCAGCAGCAGCCGGGTCTTTTCCCCCGGATTTCCGGCAGCCGGCCGGTCCCGGGGCATCAACCGGAAAATGAGAGTGAAGCAGACGGCCGCCATGATACCGATGACCAGAAACGGGGTTTGAAAGGAAACCGTCTGGATGGCCATACCGGCCAGGGGAATTCCCACCAGAGTCGCACCGGCCCATGCCAGTTCGGTGATGCCGATGAACTTTCCCCGCTGTTCAAACGGCACCTGGGTGCCGATGAACGCCTGGAAACTGGGATCGAAAATGCTTTTGGCCAGGCCCGCGAGAAACAGGGCCAGCAACAGGGTGCCGTACACAGGAACCAGGCCTGCGGCCACACATCCCAGGCTGAGCATCACCAGGGCAACCAGAATAATGCGGCGGTTGCCGTACCGGTCGGCAAAAGACGCCCCCACCGGGCCAAAGACGGCGGTGGCCTGATTCAAAGCGATGATCGAGGTGATGGCGGCCAGGTCCACGCCCAGACCCCTGGCAAAGGCCGGGGCAAAGGGATACACCATACGCCGGGCCGTGTTCATCAGCAGTTTGGCCAGGGTGGTGACGATGAGCTGGCTGTAAAAACGGGAATTCATTTTTGACATGGTTTGTGCAGGCTCAGGTCACGGTCAGCAGATGAAATTTGTCAAAAATCAGCAGCAGCCCCATGAGAATCAAAAGCCCGCCGGCCACTTTGTTGATGATGGGAATGAACCGGGTGGCTTTTTTCATCGTTTCCACCAGCGAGGTGATGAACAACGACATGAGAATGAACGGCAGCGCCAGTCCGGCGGAATAGACCGCCAGAAGCCAGACCCCTTTGATCACGGTATCCTGGTTGCCGGCCACGATCAGGATACTGCCTAACAGCGGGCCGATGCAGGGACTCCATCCGGCACCGAACGCCATGCCGATGATAAAGGTGCCGGCCAGGTGAACCGGTTTCTGAGTCATGTGAATCCGTTTTTCAAACGCCAGGGCCTTGATGTTGATGACCCCCAGCAGGTGCAGCCCGAAGATCAGGATGATGGCCCCGCCCACATACTGAACGATATGGGCGTATTTGGTGAACACCGACCCCAGAAACGATGCGGATGCCCCTAAAAGAATAAACACCAGGGAAAACCCGGCCACATACGCCAGGGTGGACAGGAGCACTTTTTTTTTGGTTTCCTGCCGGCCCTGGGTGAGTTCATCTAAAGAAAGGCCGGTGATGAATGAAAAATACGCAGGTATCAACGGCAGAATACAGGGGGATAAAAACGAGAGCAGGCCTGCGACAAACGCGGCTGGAATGGTAACGGTTTCAGTGAACACGAAATAATCCTTTGGTTGAAACTCAAGTTTTTAATTGATAATTTAAAGCAAACTAATGCATTATTCAGCAGGTTTCAAGGTGTTTCCGGGAAAAACCGGAAAACCGGTGGAAAACCCGATGGGATAGCACACAGATGATTATCAGAACAGACAGCGGACAGACCGTTGACACGGCGGATCTGAGCCCGGAAGAACGCCATGTGATTCAGAAACTGCTGGCATGGATGACGCTGGTGGATACCGTGGAGCAGTTCAGGCAAAAAAAACAGCAGGCCCTGGCGGCCGGATGGAACGATTCGGGTCCTGTCACAGAAACCAGGGCGTTGTCCCTGGTTGTCCGGCATCTGGAAAAACAGGTCCGGCAGCGGGTGAAAAATCAGGCAGCCGGTTGATTTGCAGGCGCGAAAAGCACGCACAAGAACAGCCCCAGGGAAAGCACGGCCATGATATCAGATCATGGTGGACAGGGTGTGCAGTTCCTTTTCCATGCGCTTGGCAGACACCTTGACTGCGGTTTTCAGTTCCTGGGCAAATACCGATATTTTGTATTCTTCCAGCAGCCAGAAAAAATCCTCGACTTTCTGCGCTTTTTCAGGGGATGACTTTTCAGACAGACCCGCCACCTGGGTGGCCAGGTGATTTTCAAACCGGCGGATCTTTTCGGCTTTTTCCGATTCTTTGACCGGGTTGTCCGCCCCTCTCTGTGCCCGGATTCGAATGCAGTTTACGTATCTTGGCAGATGCCGGATCCGTTCCACGGCATACAGGGAAAGAAAATGGGCGGGCACCAGGTTTTTGAGCGTGTCAAACAGTTCCGTGAGAATCCGGCTGGCCTGAGGCCGGTCTTTGTGCTTCAAAGACAGGGTCTGAATCAGAGAAAAACACTCGGCATAAGCCTGTCCCACCGCCTGAATGTCCTTGAGCAGATGTTGGGTTTTTTCGTAAAGCGCGGGGCGCAGTTCCTGGACATAGGTTTCGAACGCCGCCCGGGTTCGCAGGTTTTTTTCAAACAGGTGCCGGGTGATACAGGTGTATACGGATTCCTGAAACGCGGCCGGTCCACCGAAATATGGGGCGATTTGCTTGAGATCCGTCAGAGAGCGGACATCTTTTCGAATGGCCTTGAACAGATCGGCAAACTGACGCTCATACAGCCGGCGGATTCCCTGGACATGGGCGGTGACCGCATCCGTTCGGGACAGAAACAGCCGCAGGCTCAGGCCATCCCCCTCGATTTTCAGGCCGGGATAGACTTTTCGGGTGAACCCGTCCGGCTCGTCAATGAGGTGTTCTTGCGCAAGATCGGAAAAAGACCAGTCAGTGATATCGGTTTTTTCAAATGCCTGTCTGGCCCGGTCCAGGGAGGATGTGCCGGGCCTTGGGGCTGCCGCTGGAAACCGGTTTAAAAGCGCCGGGTCCCGCAAAGAGGTGATCTCCCGGTCCTGGTGATCCCGGATGGATATGCGCATTTTCAGGTGATCGGGCAATGGGTCTTCCGACCAGGCCGTGGCCGGGATAGTGAATCCATAGTGTTTTTCAATAAAAGCGGATAACTGGGAGAACAACGGCGTGTTATTCTCAGGCAGATGGCTGGCGATACGGGCGGCCGTTGTCTGGATCGGCATCAGCCGGACCCGAAAGGATTTGGGCAGCCCTTTGATCAGGCCGGCGATTTTCTCCTCGAACAGGCCCGGGACCAGTTTTTCCACCGCAGTCCGGGGCATTTGAGAGGCCATGTCCGCCGGCACCTTCACCGTGACCCCGTCGGCCTCATCCCCGGGATTGAACCGGTAGGACAGGGCAAACCGGCCCTGATCCGTGGTCAGCACATCCGGAAACAGGGCCAGGCGATCATGATCGGCCCGGTTTTTTTCCAGGTCTTTTCGGGTCATGCGCAGAAACTGATCATCTTTCTGGTCTTTTAAAAATTTGGCAAAGGTCTTGATGTGAAAAAACGGCCGGGGCAGCCGGGCATGATAGAACTGGACCATATCTTCCGTGCTCACCAGAATGTCGCGCTGCCGGGTTTTATGTTCCATCTCTTCCAGTTCTTCGATCAGCTTCCGGTTGTGGACCATGAAGGCAAAGGGCTGGTGAACCTCTTCATCCACCAGGGCACTGCGGATAAAAATATCTCCGGCCTCTTCCGGATGGATGTTGCCATACGGTACGGCCCTTCCCGCCACAATGATCAGGCCGAACAAAGAGACCTGCTCCGTGGCCATGACCCGGCCCTGGTTTTTTTCCCACCGGGGATCTGACCAGGTGCGGGTGCACAGGTCTTTTCCGATCTCCTCCAGCCAGGCCGGATCGATGTTGGCCACCCCCCTTGCAAACAGCTGGCTGGTCTTGACATACTCGGCCGCCACGATCCAGGGGCCGGCCTTGTCGAACAGGCCGGATCCCGGAAAAATCATGGCCTGCTGACCTTTGGCCGCGGAATAGATGTTTTTTTCCTTTTTATGGGCAATGTGAGACAGATATCCGGCCAAAAGCGTTTTGTGCAGGGCGATGTACAAGGGACCGCCGATGGTATGGTTTTTTGATTTGAGCTGGTCGGTGCCCGGCGACGGGGTGAAAGGCGAGAAATCGGTAAATCCGTGTTCTTCCAGCTGGCGCTTGATCTGGTGGTGAATGTCCAGCCATTCCCGGATCCGTTTGAATGACAGGAAATGATCCATGCAGAACTGCCGGAGTTTTGCCCGGGATCCGGATGTTTTCTCTTCTGTTTTGTATGCGTCCCAGATGTTGAGCAGGGTGACGAAATCCGAGGCCGGGTCTTTGAACCGGGCATGCTTCTGATCCGCAGCCGCCGCTTTTTCCGCCGGGCGCTGCCGGACATCGGAAATGGACAGGGCCGTGACAATGACCAGGGCCTCTGCCAGACAGTTGTTCTCCCGGGCTGCAATCAGAATTCTTGACAGTTTGGGGTCCACCGGAAGTCTTGCCATGACCTGTCCCACCGGGGTGAGGGTCACAATTTTTCTGTTTTTTGGGGAGATTTTGATCGCCCCCAGCTCCACCAGGGTATCGAACCCGTCCCGGATGCTTTTGGGGGCCGGGGGATCGATAAACGGAAACCCCTGCACATCCCCCAGTTTCAGGAAGATCATTCGCAAAATGACCTCGGCCAGGTTGCTCCGCAGGATTTCCGGGGATGTGAAAAACGGGCGGCCGTTGAAATCATCTTCATCATACAGCCGGATGCAGACCCCGTTTTCCACCCGGCCGCACCGGCCCATGCGCTGGTTGGCCGAGCTCTGGGAGATGGGCCTCACCGGCAGCGAGGTGGTCCGGGTTCTCGGGGAATAACTGGGAATGCGGGCCAGACCGGTGTCGATCACATATCTGATGCCGGCAATGGTCAAAGAGGTTTCCGCCACATTGGTGGAGACGATGACTTTCCGGCCCGGGGTCTGCGAAAACACTTTTGCCTGCTCTTTGGCGGACAGCCGGGCGAACAGGGGCAGGATAGTGACCCCGGGGTGCTGCCGGCCCTTGAGCAGTTCCATGGTTTCGCCGATATCCTGTTCCGTGGGCATGAAGATCAGCATGTCCCCAACCCGGGTCCGGGTCAACAGGGCATGGGCTGCCTCGGCGGCCGCTTCCACATAGCCCTGATCTTCGGGGTTCTGCTTTTCTCCGGTGTCCTCTAAAATCGGCCGGTACAACACTTCCACCGGAAACATCCGGCCCGAGACTTCGATGATGGGGGCGTTGTCAAAGGCGTCGGAAAATTTTTGGGTATCGATGGTGGCGGAGGTGATGATCAGTTTCAGGTGTTTGCGTTTTTTCACCAGGCGCCGCAGAATGCCCAGGGTGAAATCGATGTTCAGGCTTCTTTCATGGGCTTCGTCCACAATAATGGTGTCATAGCGCTTCAACAGCGGGTCCTGCTGGGTTTCCGCCAGCAGAATGCCGTCGGTCATCACCTTGATGCAGGCATCGGTAGCGGTTTTGTCGTCAAACCGGATTTTGTACCCCACGGACCGGCCTAAAGGCTCTTTGAGTTCAAACGCAATCCGTTTGGCCACGTTGACAGCGGCGATGCGCCGGGGCTGGGTGCACCCGATCATGCCCCGGGTCCCGCATCCGGCAGCCAGACAGAATTTGGGAATCTGGGTGGTCTTGCCGGAACCGGTTTCACCGGAAATGATCACCACCCGGCTGGTCTGGATGGCATTGACAATGTCATCCTTTCTGGCGGTGATGGGAAGGTCGGGTAAAAAATTGAGCCGGGCCGGCCTGTTTCCGGGAGGTCGAACCGGCTGTTTCCGGGGATGTCGTGATTTTTTTCGGGATAAAGACGGACGTTTCTGCATTTTGTGGCATATTATCACAGGCACGCAAAATGTCAAATACAAACCGGAACGGTAATTTTTCTTGACATGCTTTCCAGAATAGGGGAAAAGAGGCTGCCTGAAACAGTTGTCAGGTCAAATTGAACCGACGTCTGCCGCCGGTTTTTTTTCTTGTTTGCCTCGGGTCATGAACTGTGATATGGAATTGGAAATTATGACGCAGATCATCAGTATAGCCAATCAGAAAGGAGGGGTGGGAAAAACCACCACAGCCGTGAATCTTTCCGCGGCTCTGGCCATGCTGAAAAAAAAAGTGCTGCTGGTGGACTGTGATTCCCAGGCCAATGCCACCACCGGGCTGGGCGTGGATAAACCCGGTCTGGAAACCTCACTTTATCATGGACTGATCGGTGAGGCGGACATCCAGGATCTGCTGATGCCTACCATGATGCCGGAATTGACCCTGCTGCCTGCCAATGTGGACCTGATCGGTTTTGAAATTGAAATGGTATCAGCCCCTCGACGGGAAGCCCGGCTCAAGGAGTTGCTGATGCCCGTGGCAAACCGGTATGATTATGTGTTTATCGATTGTCCGCCGTCATTGAGCCTGCTGACCCTGAATGCGTTCGTGGCCTCCCATTTTGTGCTGATTCCGCTCCAGAGCGAGTTTTTTGCCCTGGAAGGGTTAGGGCAGCTGCTGGATACGGTCAAGCGGGTCAAATCATCGTTTAATCCGGGATTGAAAATCAAAGGCATTGTCCTGACCATGTTCGACCGCCGTACCAACCTGGCCCAGAACGTGGTGGAAGATGCGCGGCAATATTTTAAGGATCTGGTGTTCAAAACCAAAATACCGCGGAACGTGAAACTGGGAGAAGCCCCCAGTTACGGCCTGCCGGTGGTGTTATACGACAAGCAGTCACAAGGAGCGAAAGGATATATGGCGTTTGCCAGGGAGCTGCTGAAACGATGATGGACAAAAAAAAGAAGAAAACCGGCCTGGGACGGGGAATCAGTGCATTGATTCCTGATTTTGACATGGATGCCCGGACGGACAGGGGGGATTTTTTCATGTGTCCGGTGGGAGAGATCGCTCCCAACCGGTTTCAGCCCCGGACCGAATTCAACGCTGAAGAGCTGGCGCGGCTGCAAGACTCCATTTCCCAGCAGGGGGTCTTGCAGCCGCTGCTGGTCCGTCATATGGACGGGGCCTATGAACTTATCGCCGGTGAGCGGCGGCTGCGGGCGGCAAGGGCTGCCCAGCTGAGCCATGTACCCGTGGTGGTCAAGGAACTGACCGATGAGCAGGTCCTGGAAGTGTCCATCATCGAGAATATCCAGCGGGCCAACTTGAATGTGCTGGAAGAGGCGGAAGCCTATTTCCGGCTGATCGATGAATTCGGGTATACCCAGGAAAAAGTGGCCCAAAAAATCGGCAGGAATCGGTCCACCATTGCCAACCTTCTCCGGTTGAGGGGATTGCCCGAAAAAATCAAGAAAAGCCTTTTGGATGAACAGATTTCCATGGGACATGCCCGGGCGCTTCTGGGCGCGACATCTGTGGAAAAACAGCTGGCCCTGTTTGACCAGGTAATCGGTCAGAAACTGTCGGTCAGAAAGACCGAACAGCTGGTGAATCAGTCCAGACAGGCAAAACCCGATCCTGTAAAGAAACTGTCTGCCACAGAACGGGTGTTTCTTGACAATACCTGTTCCCGGATTTCCAGTCAGATCCAGTCTCCGGTAAAGATTCGAAAAAATGGAGAAAAAGGGCGGATTGAAATCAATTTCACGTCTCAATCGGAATTTTCCCGGCTGGTGAACCTGCTCATCAATATTTCATGAAGATCACCATTGCAAAAACCGCCGGCTTCTGCATGGGCGTCCGGCGGGCCGTGGACATGGTGCTGAATGCCGCCAATCAAACCGATGCCCCGATCTATACGTACGGCCCGCTGATCCACAACCCCCAGGTGCTGGAAATGCTGGAGATCAAAGGAATTTCCAGGCTGGATACCATTCCAAAAAAAGGAACCGGCATGGTGTTGATCCGGGCCCACGGGGTCCCGCCCGAAGATGAGGCGGCCCTGAAAACCGCCGGTTTCACTGTTCTCAACGCCACATGTCCCCGGGTGATCAAGGTTCAGAAGATTATCGGAAAATATGCGGAAAAGGGGCATGCCACTATCATTATCGGCGATAAAAAACACCCGGAAGTGCTGGGGCTGCTGGGATATGCCAGAGGCAACGGGTATGCGGTGACGACCATGGATCAGTTAAAAGCCCTGCCCAGGTTCGAAAACGCGGTGGTGGTGGCCCAGACCACCCAGAACACGGCAGTGTATGATCAGGTGAAAACCTGGTGTGCGGCACACCGGCCCCATTACCAGGTGTTCGATACCATTTGCGGGTCCACGGAACGACGGCAGCAGGAGGTCCGGCATTTGGCGGCCACCCATGACGCCGTGATCGTGGTGGGGGGGCGGCAAAGCGGTAATACCAGGCGCCTGGCCCAGGTGGCCGCCGAAACCCGGGCCGCCGCCATCCATATCGAATCCGTGTCGGAAATCGATGTCACGGCCCTGGCCGGATTCCGGTCCATTGCCATCACCGCGGGTGCATCCACACCCAACTGGGTGATCACCGATACCT
Source organism: Desulfotignum sp. (assembly GCA_034522435.1). Taxonomy (GTDB): domain Bacteria; phylum Desulfobacterota; class Desulfobacteria; order Desulfobacterales; family Desulfobacteraceae; genus Desulfotignum. The sequence goes on along the minus strand of JAXHLJ010000002.1, from coordinate 4,795 downwards.
GTTCCCGTGTGGCCCGGCATCTCCAGAAACAGCGGCCCGTGGCAGGCGTTATCTCCGAAATCCAGGATTGTCTGTTAAAGACCAATCTGCTGCTGGCCCTGGGAGCCGGCAGCCTGACCTATGCCTGTTCCGTGATTCAGCAGCTGCCCCGTACAATGATTCATGCTGCCATTGCCATGCTCTACGTGTTTTCCATGCAGGTGATCAACAATATATTTTCCGTCAAATCCGACACCTACAACCATCCAGACCGGGCCGTGTTTTATCGGCGGTACCGGCCCGTGCTGGCCATACTGGCCGTGGCCGCCGGTGCCGCCGGGCTGTATCTGGCCTATACCACAGGGGTGATGTCGTTTTTCATTCTTCTGGTGATGAGTCTTCTGGGGTTGTCCTACAATCTGAAAATCATTCCCCGGGGAATCGGCAGAGCGCAGCAGATTCGGCGGATCAAAGATATCCCCGGATCCAAAACCATCCTGATCACCATGGCCTGGGGGATTGTCACCACGATCCTTCCGGCGGTCGACACCCGCAGCATGCCGGCCTGGCACACGGTGGCATTTCTGTATGCGGCCGGACTGGTGTTCAGCCGGACCGCGTTTTTTGATATCGTGGCGATCCAGGGAGACCGGATCGCCGGCAGGGAAACCCTTCCCATCCTTTTGGGGGAGAAAAAAAGCGTTGTGCTGATCCAATGCGTTCTGGCGGGTGTCATGGTGCTGCTGGCCGGGGCCTGGCTGACAGGACTGCCTTTTTCCATGTCATTTCTGCTGGCCCTGGTGCCCGGCATGATGCTTTTACTGATCCATTTTTTTGAAAAAGACACACAGATTTCAGGTACTCAAATGGAATTCATGATCGAATCCTCATTTCTTCTCACCGGTCTGGCAGTCGCGTTTCTTTAGGAAAGCAGCCGCTCAATTTTCCGGTCTTTTTCAAGCCACAGCTGATTGAGCCACTCACAGAACCGCTCCCTGAAAACCGGGTCATTGAAATAATCCCCTTTAATGTGCCACCCCACCTCCAGCAGTTGAAAATCCACAATGATTTTCCGGGTTTTGCCGGAGATGAACGACCAGAAGTTTGGCACCCGGTCCGGATAGACAATGGTGACATCGATGATGTGAGTGAGACACTGCCCCATGGATCCCAAAACAAAGGCGATGCCCCCGGCTTTCGGGGTCAGCAGGTGTGAAAAAGCTGATGTTTTCGCTTTTTCAGGTGTGTATCGGGTGCCTTCCACAAAATTCATGATGGAGACCGGGGTGTGCCTGAATTTTTGGCATGCTTTCCGGGTGCTTTCCAGATCTTTCCCCTTCAAATGGGGGTTTTGGGTCAGAAATTGCTTTGAATACCGTTTCATGAACGGGAAATCCAGGGCCCACCAGGCCAGACCCAGAAACGGAACCCAGATCAGCTCTTTTTTCAGGAAAAATTTGAGCATGGGAATTTTTGTGTGCAGGGTTTTCTGAAGGACCAGGATGTCCACCCAGGACTGATGATTGGACAGCACCAGATACCACTCTCTCGGGTTGAGCTGGTCCAGGCCCCGGATATCCCAGTCAATTTTGCAGAACAGGTCCGTGGTCAGGGAGTTGATGTGAATCCATAATCCGGCGATGCCCATGAGGATCCGGTCCAGGATCACCACCGCCGGTCGGAACGGCAGGATGAACTTGAGCAGAGAAACCAGTATCAACGGCACGGTGAGCAAAATGGTATTGACCAGGTAAATCAGGAAAGAGAGTATTCCTTTCACGGGGGATGGCAGAAAAGAAAGCATGAATGGTCCTTATGGCTGTTTAAGGTTCCTGATATGTTTTTTAACGGTTCGCCTGTCCAGTCCGGTTTTCTGGGCCACTTTCTCATAAGTGCCCCAGGTGTCGTACAACAGGGTGCAGTATCCGGACAACAGATCGGCAACCGGCAGGTTCCGGGCCTGGATGCCCCGGCACAGAGACTCGGAAAGCGACGGGTCTTCCGGTTCCTGTTTGCCCGGGTAATCCCTTCGAAGCAGTACGCTTCTCACACATTGTTCCAGTTCCCGGACATTCCCCGGCCAGCTATAATGGTTTCCCAGGCGCCGGTCAATAACTCTTTTGATTTTGCCGGTGATTTTCGGGGATGCCAGGCCGAGCATGCGGGTGACCGTGAAGTCCAGGAGCGCGTCCAGCTCAGCCGGGTCCTGCTGAATCCGGGTGCGCAGGGGCGGGACCTCGATGATATCCGAACACAGGCGGTAGTAGAAATCTTCCCTGAACACCCGACCCTCCATGATATCGGGTTTCGGGCGGTTGGTGGCGGCAATGACCCTTCCGTTGAACCGGGAGGAGCCATGGGACCCCACCGGGGTGAACGTCCGCTCCTGAAGCACCCGCAGCAGCTTGATCTGGATGTGGTCCGGGATTTCTCCGATTTCATCCAGAAGAATGGCGCCATGGGGGCTGCACCGGTCCAGCACCCCCTGGTAGTCTTCCACGGCGCCTGTGAACGCGCCTTTGGTGTGGCCGAACAGTTCGGACTCCAGAAGCGTTTCCGGATATTGGGACAGGTTCAAAGAGGAAAACGCCCGGGTGAAACTTTCAACAAAACAGCCGCGTTTTGTGTCAAAAGGAATGAATCCGCTCATGCCGACGGCTCTGGCTGCCGTGCCTTTGCCGGTGCCGGTTTCTCCCAACAAAAGGGTGGAGAAATCTTCCATCCGGTTCCACAGGTGCTGGTCATACAACCCGATATTGTATGTAAACACGTTGTACCACAGGTGTTTTTTAAATGTGTTCATGCACGGGCTGTTTCCCACCAGGGTGTTGGAGATAAAATAAAATGCCCGGCGAAGTTGAAACGACAGGGCAAAATAATGGTAAAACCGGGAGGTGGGAAATCCTTTTTCCGTCATCATTTCCCGGGCCTCATCCACAAAATCCACGGGCACCGGTTTGTCCTGGGCCGCAATCTGATCCTGAATCAGCTGGTCAAACCGGTCCCGGAATTTGTGAAAAATATCGAACAGATGCACCACCCGAAGCAATTCCTGGTCTTCTCCGGTGTACTGGTTGATATGGGCTCTGTTCTGGCGGGCCAGTTTTTTCAGCTGCCGGTCCACTTCCTGGACACACATGTCCTTGCTTTCGCGCCGGGCCGCAGACGGGAACAGTCCGGCGATTTTCTGGTCCAGGCGTTCCCGCAGCTCACTGAACGGATTGGCAAAGGCCGCGTTGTGCACGGTTTTGAAAAAATGGCGTTCTGTTAGGGTAAGTACGGCTTTTTTCATAATCCTTTCCTGTATGAGACAATGAGCATTTTTGTATAACCCATGTGCATAAAATGCAAGAAAAAAACGGTCAGAAAAGATAACCGGATAAAGGAAAACTTAAAAAAACAATTAAATTCAATGAGTTGGTTGTCTTTGTCAGCCTGGCATGGATTTTGATATTATCGTCCAGAGATGAACTTAAACTCTTTTGAACATTACAATCATTTTCAGCCTCCAGATGTGAAACCAGCGAGGCGAAAATGTCAGAAAAACATGAATGGAGACTTCGCATGATAAGACGTGTACTGCTTAGCCGGCTGCCGCTGATGATCTATACCCCGGTCAGAGTATTTGACCTTTCCTATTTTGACGCTGTTTTTGCAGCAGGTGCTTTGCCGGTGTTTGATACCGAATTTCTGGAAAAAAACGACATCCTTGAGAAAATCAAGCAGCTGGCCAGGGAAAATATCGTTTTCGGCATCCGGCTGGCATCCCCGGATCATCAGGTGCTGGAATATTTGGAAAAAAACCCGGTGTCCAATCTGGACCTGGTGGTGGTACCCATATCGAACACAGAGGCCATGGACCGGAAACTGGATCTGGGGGAAACCCGTCTGGTTCTGGAAATCAAGGATATCGGCCTGACGGACCGGATTGACCGGGCCGATCCCCATGGCCTGGTGCTCAAGGGCAACGAGGCGGCCGGCCGGGTGTCCAGATACTCTTCTTTCATTCTCATGCAGTGGTACCTGAAAAATCAGGACCGGCCCGTGTTCATTCACGGAGGGGTGGGGCAGTACACCGCTGCCGGCATGCTGGCGGCCGGGGTATCCGGTTTTGTCATGGATACCCAGGTGCTTCTGGCGGACGAGGCACCGGTGTCTCCGGCCTTCAAGAACCTGCTGGCCGCAGTGGAGGAAGGGGATTCCACGGAGATCAGTATCTTAGACAAACAGGTGTTCCGGGTGTTTGCCAAGCTGGGCACCAAAGTGGTCAAAGACCTGAAACAGGAAGCTGTTTTGCTTGCAGAGCAGTCCGACGGCGAGCAGCAGCTGTACGACAAAATCGCCGCCAGGATCGTTGCTTTGAACGACATGGATGCCGCATTTGTCCAGTCTCTTTTTTTCATGGGCCAGGACGGGCTGTTTGCGCGTTATCTGGCAAAAAAATCCAATAAACTGTCTGAAATGATCCATCAGTTTTTCACCACCATCGGGCAGATGCTCGATTGTGTGGATGAATTTGATCCGGTAAGAGAGAACTCCCCGTTTGCCCGGAACCAGAACACCCGGCTGCCACTGATTCAGGGACCCATGGCCAACATTTCCGATAATCCGGACTTTGCGGCAAAAGTGCTGGAAGCCGGTGCCCTGCCGTTTTTTGCCGTGGGATCGTTGCCGGCATCCCTGGCCGATGCCATGCTGTCAAAGGGAAAAGAAAAGGTTCCCAACTGCGGTGCCGGCCTGGTCGGAATCGAGGCGTTCAACCCCATGGTGCACAAACACCTGGATATGGTGAAAAAATACAAGATCCCCTTTGCCC
>JAXHLJ010000001.1:0-33920 GCA_034522435.1 Desulfotignum sp. | reverse complement strand
ATAGGCGAAAAAATGAGCCCTTTAAAAACAATTGACCCTGCAGCACTGCTGGATATGATCACCGAGGGGGTTGTCCTCATTCAGGAAGACGGCAGGATCGCTTTTGCCAATAACAGCTTTGCCGAAATCTGCGGGGTTGCCGACCACAAGCTGACCGGCTTGCGGTTTTCAGAATTCGTGGTCCCTCAGGATAAGCAGCGGGTGAATCATTTTTTTCTGGAATTGATCCAATCATCGGATCTCGTCAATGACCGCACGGAATTTTCTTTCATGAACCGGTCCGGCACTGAATATCTGCTTGAAATGAACGCCCGGAACCTCACCCATGACAATAAACAAAATATTTTGGCCACGGTGTCTGACATCACCGAGCGGAGAAGAACACGAAACAAGCTCAAAAAATTACTGGACCTGATTCCCGAGGTGGTGTTGACCACCTCCCCGGAAGACAGCACCCGGATCGTCAACATATCCAATGCCACGGAAAAACTGTGCGCCATCCCTTCGGAGGAGTTTGTCTCCGGCACCTTTCACATTTTTGACATTGTCCACCCGGATGATGTCGATGATGTGGTTCGTTTTTATCAAACCATCATTGACAAGGAATATGATTCACTGGAATACCGGATCATATCCGCGGACGGACATACCAAATGGGTCAATGACGCTGCGGAATTGATCTACAAGATGGGCGGTCGCGGTAAAATTGAAAATGTTCTGCATTTCATACGGGATGTCACGGAACGGAAGACACACATGCAGCAGCTGACCTCGGCGCTGGACAATCTGAGGGTCAGTGAGGAACGGTACCGGAACATGATTGAAACCGCCACCGATGCCATCTTCATTGTCACCCCCGAAGGCCGGTTCCAGCAGATCAATCCCGCTGGAATCAAGCTGTTCGGCTTCACAGACCTGGAACAGGCCCTGGCCGCCAACATCAATGACCATTACCAGGATCTGACGCAGCGGGCCCATGTGATCCGCCGGATCAAGACGAATGGGGAAATTACCGATTACCCCATACAGATCAAGACCGTTTCCGGAAAAACCCGTGAAGTGACGATCACCGCGGGTGCAAAAAAAAACAGGGAAACCGGGAAGCTTGAAAGCTATCAGGCCATCATTCACGATATCACTGTCACACTCCACAAAAAAGAGATCGAAACCTACCGGAGAACCATGAAAGGACTGGCAGACTCCATCAACAACCTGACCCAGACCTATTTTTCCTATGTCGGCCTGATGAAAGAAACCCTGATCGATCTGAAGCAGGACCCAAAGCATCTGGATACGGCACTGGAAGAACTCATGGCAGATATCAGCAGTTTCAAAAAATCCCTGGAACGACTGGCCAGGCTGGGTAAAATCGCCAGAGACGCATACGCCAAACCCCCTGACATATCTGAGGACGGAAGCAGCAACGAGGGCATGTATTATTTTGACACCCGGTAAAATTCGTACAGATCGACGACACAAAACCCGGTGATTCAGAAACAGGTGAATCTGGTCGAGAAAATTACATCGGCAATGGCAGGCTTTCATATAAATGTTTCACGCCCCTTATCCGCGTTGTGGAAAAAGAGGCGTGAGACAAATGGACGGCGATGAACTGAAAAGGGTCACTCGACCGGCAGCATGCCTCTTTCCAGGATCAGCGCTTTTCCTTTGTCGGATGTCGTGAAATCCACAAAGGTTTTAACCGTGCCGGCAGGCGCCCCTTTGGTGACCAGATAAAACATCTGATAATAAGGATAATCAGCGTCTCCGGGTTTTTTACCGTCGATGGACAATACTTTTACCTTGGGATGGGTGATCTGGGCACCTCTGGAAATAAAAGACACCGAACCCGGGGGAAATGATTCAATGGCTTCCAGCACCATGGTGGATGTATAGGCCATATAATCATACGTAATCTCCTGGTAATCCATCACCTGCCGACTGAAATTCTCGTTGGCACCGGTATCTACACCGGGAACCACCAGGGTGACGGCCAGATCAGGCCCGCCCACCTCTTTCCAGTTGGCAACACCGCCGGAAAAGACCATCTGAAGCTGCTCTGCGGTCAAGGCATCCACCGGGGTTGATTTATGGGTAATAACCGCCAAAGGATCTTTTGCAAAAGCAATTGCCTCCAGCCCAAAATCCTTTTCCTGCTGGGACAGGGGACGGACTGAACTGGCCACATCGGCCATGCCCTGCAAAAGCCGGTAAACACAGAACTTGGATGATGCCAGATACGTGTCGACAGTGATACCGGTATCCTGTGTAAAGGTGTTCAGTCTGGAATCTTCAAACGCTTTATATACCTGTGCCGAGGTGCTGTATCGCAGCCCCTGACCGTCAGCCACAGCTGTCATCGGTACAATGAGCGACAACACAAGAAAACCCAATCCTATTAAACCTGATGCGTTTACAAATTTTTTCATGATCTTTCCTCCATTTAATAATTGTTGTCCTGATGTTCCGGCAAGAAATCGCAATATATCTCTTTGCCTGTTTTGATTTTTACTTAATCAATTAGTGTGCCAGATATGGATTGCCCGGCCCTATAAAAAACCAACCGATTATATTTACACAGGAATTTTATACTATTTGTTTTTCCAGTCACCGATATTGATATTGGTGTCGGTTTTGTGGGTCCGGTTCAAAAAAATATCAGTCATGTTTTTTTCCCGGCTGTAAAAAAACATGACGAAATGAATTTTTCAGTCAATGCGACAACAGCTCTTCCCTTGAAAAGAATCGGCAAAAAAATACAAATATGATATTAAAATCATATTGTTACATGAATAAAGGATCGTTCTTGATTGTCTGGCATACAAATTGAAACAGACAAAATCAAATCGGCAAAAAATGATTTTCCGGTTTTTGCACAAATAAAACCGAACAACTCAATCACAATGGAGGAAAGATTATGAAAAAATCAATGTTTAGATCGTGTTTGATGAGTGTCTTGTTTCTGGTATTGTCTTTCAATGTGCCCATGAACGCGTCGGCCGACCAGGCGCTTCGGTACAGCACTTCGGCCCAGATGTTTGAGGCATTTGAAAATGCCAGGCTGAACACCTTTACCCAGGATACCGGCATTGCCATCGATCTGTTTGTGGCATCATCCCAGTCCTGCGTCTACCGGCTGTTGCAGGATATGGCTGATGTGGCCAGTTCGGTCCGGCCCCTGTCGCTTCGGGAAAAGAATTTCGGTCTTGTGGCCATTCCATTTGCCAAAGATCCTTTGGCGGTGATCACCCATGAGTCCACCCCTGTCGATGCCCTGACCACCGACCAGCTTCAGATGCTGTTTTCAGGCAATGTCGCCAACTGGAAAGAGGTGGGCGGTCCGGATCTGGCCGTCACTCTGGTGGTGCCCGGCGAGGATACCGGGGCCCACAAAAACTTCAGGCGCCAGGTGATGCGCCGTAACGATGTGCACTATGATTATATGACCTATACCTCCACCCGGGTGCTGGAAGCCATTGAATCCCTGCCTCCGGGCGCCGTGTCCTTTATCTCCAGAGGCGCCCAGATCACCCATCCCAAGGTAAAGGTAGTGCAGATCGACGGCAGAAAACCCGGCGATGCCGATTACCCCTTTTATCAGATGTTCAGCCTGATAACCAAAGGCGAACCTGCCGGCACGGTCAAGGAATTTGTGGATTTCACCAAATCCGACAAGGGAAAGACATTGATCATAGAAAGGGGCATGCTGCCTGTCGAATGATCCATATACCTACCTTTAAACCATCCATCATACCGGACCTGCCAGAAACCCATACTTCTGGCAGGTCTCGTCATTTGGGCACCTGCTCTCTCTAAATGCCTGACAGATCCGGCAGCATGGCCCCGGTTTCCATCAGGTTCCGGTGCAGTTCGTAACACCGATTCAGATCATGGGGAATATGTCCACCGGGACTGTTGTTAATGTAATCGGTCAGGAAAGGCCGATAAGCGGGGTGGGCACATGTGCTGATGATTTTTTCAGCCCGCTCTATGGGTCCCAGGCCCCGCAGGTCTGCCAGGCCCTGTTCCGTCACCACGATCTGTACCGAATGCTCGTTGTTGTCCACATGAGGGGTCATGGGTACCACTGAAGAAATTTTACCCCCTTTTGCCACGGACGGGGTCATAAAGATGGATAAATGGCTGTTCCGGGTGAACTCCCCGCTGCCTCCCACCCCGTTCACGACGTGGGTGCCGAATACATGAGAAGAGTTGACATTGCCGTATATGTCCATTTCCAGGGCCGTGTTCATGGCAATCACGCCTAACCGCCGGATAATGCCCGGGTGGTTGGATATCTCCTGGGGTCTCAGTACGATACGGCTGCCAAAAAAATCCATGTTGTCCGTGATCCTCGCCAGTTTTTCCGGCACAACGGTCAGGGCGGTGGCGGACGCCCCCAGCAGTTTGCCGTCTGAAATCAGGTCCACCATGGCATCCTGAAACACCTCGGAATACATGTAAAACGGCGGAATTTCGGGATGATTCCCCAGCCCGGCCAGAACGGCATTGGCTGTATTGCCCACCCCGGCCTGGAAAGGAAAAAACTGCTCGGGTATCCGGCCGGCCTGTTTTTCTTCCAGCAGAAACCGGATCACATGGTCCGCGATCTTTCGGCTCATTGCATCTTCCGAACTGAAAGCCGCCACCTGGTCCGGTTCATCATTTTCGACGATCCCCACCACCTTTTTCGGATCCACCTGGGCATAGGGCCACCCAATCCGGGTCAAAGGGGTATGGACATTAATAGGGGACCGCCTGGGGGGCGGAGGAATGATAAAGATATCTGCCAGCTCCCGCAGCCGATGGGAATGGTGATGATTGATCTCGATGATCACTTTATCGGCACAGGCCAGCCACGTAGGGGAGGCACCGACGGAAGTGGTCAGGTACACCCGCCCGTCCCGGGTAATCTCTGTGGCTTCCACCACAGCCACATTCACTGTGCCGAAAAAACCCGCACTCACGGTCTGTGCCAGGTGGGACAGATGCATGTCCACATACTGGACCTCCTGGCGGTTGATCTGATCCCGCAGTTCCCTGCCACCCTGATAAGGGGCCCGCCATTGAATGGCATTGGCTTTCGCCAGATCATTGTCAATGTAATCCCCGGCTGATGCCCCGGTCAGGACCCTGATACGAAAAGGCTTGCCCTGTCTGTGCAACGCTGATGCATGTTTTGCCAGCATTCTTGGGACCACCTTGGCACCGCCGGCAGGCGAAAATCCTGAAAATGCCACTGTATCACCATTTTTGATCAATGACAGCACCCTGTGTTTATCCAAAATTTCATACTTGTTCATCATAATGATTCCATTTTGACAAATTCGGTTAAAACATACGTTCATCATACTGTCCCGGTTGAATAACACAACAGATTCATGGCCTTTTTCAAAAAAACAGGAAAACACCGGGATCATGACGGTCATGACAAAAAATTCGGCGCGCAGAAAAATCATCTGCGCGCCGTCCAAACCTGAAAAGTGTCAAGCCGATCGACGACTCGTTCAGCTTTTCAGAATCCTTTCCATCTCAAAAAACAGGTCCTGCTCGCGGATAATGCCCACAATTTTTTTATCCAGCATCACCAGCAAACGCCGTTCGTTTTCATGGAGCATCATGTACGCCGCCTCCATGAGGTTGGCATTGCCGTCGATAAAAGCCGGCAGCGGAGACATGGCTTCGGTGATCTGTTTCTTTTTGATCTCCTTGATTCCCTGGACAAACATCCCGGTCCAGAACATGGGGGAATATTCGATACTGTCGGCCAGAAACGGTTTGGGCGCAGACAGGTAGGGCGGCATGAGCATCTCCAGCAGGTCCCGGATGGTCAGAATTCCCTTGATCTGATCGTGACCGTCCACGATAAGAATGGACCGGTGTCCGGTTTCCATTAGATGATCCGTGGCCATTTTGGTTTCAAAGGATGCTCTGAGTTCCAGAATGGCATCCTGGATGGTTTTTGTTTCAGAGATCTTAGTATACTCAATGACAGGAATCATCACCGCCTTGACCCGTCGTTCCTTGTGAGCCGGCAATTTGTCATTGAATTCACACGCTTCCTTGATCTTGGCGGACAGCAGCCCGATATCACAGGGCTTGTTCAGGTAATCAAACGCCCCTTCCACCAAAGCCTCTCTGGCTGATGGCTTGGCGCCATGGCCGGTGAGCATGATCACCGGCAGGTCCGGTTTGACCTTTTTGATCCGGCTCAATGTTTCATGGCCGTCCATTCCGGGCATCTTGATATCCAGGACCACCACATCGGGTTGTTGCTCCAGTTTTTCCAGGGCCTGCTCTCCATTTTCCGCCAGAATAACATCAAACCCTTTTTTCTCCAGAATTTTGCGGGTGGTTTCCCTGAACCGTTTTTCATCATCCACCATCAATACTTTTATCTGATCGGTCATTGAAATGTTCTCCTTATTTTTATTTATTTTTTAAACAATGCCAGGTGCGCTGAATACACGAGAAAAAACAGCACGATTGTGGAAAGTGCCACAATCACGATGGATTTTTTCCACGACAGGTTGCATGTGTGTTTCAGGCCGGTACATATGAGCCACCATTTCCACGGTTCCGTGATCCAGACCAGAAACGGCAGCCAGGACAAAAACAGCGTCACCCCGGATGAAAACGCGTAAATGCTGAACACAATGGCAAAGGGGGTTTTTTTTCCGGAGATCATCACCATGGCCATATATCCCAGGGCGGATGAAATCAGGATCATGCCGGCCGCGTTGATGAAAAAGATGGGCGCCATGATCCGGATCGGCTGTGAATACGCCCCGGTCAACAAACTGGCCAGGGCATAGAACAGACAGCACAGCAGCATGAACTCCACGGCCCGGCGGGGCCTGGTCTTTTCCACAAGCTCCCTGAAAAACAGGCCCGGTTCGATCAACAGCTGGATCAGTGCATAGGCATGAAACCGGCCGGCGTTTATTGCAGCGGTTACCATCACAGCGCCCTCCCCTTCATTGTGATCCTTAAATCCACGAACACGTGTGCCACCTTTCCTATAACAGCTTCATCACGGCACCGGATGCCAGCATGATCAGGGTCATGAAAAAAAAGATCCGGCGTTCGGTCTCTTTGGTGAAATACAGTTTCCCGTCCTTGAACATGGGTTTTTTCACCTGGTTTACACGTTGTTTTTTTTGCATGGGATTTCTCTCCTTTCAATCTCTGCATCAGAATCCGGGCAGGGTGCCGAATCCCCTGAAACTCCAGTAAATGCCGGTAAACAGCAGCAGCACCACATTGGCGACAAAAAACATAGGGATTCCCACCCGCAGATAATCCTTTGGCTCCAGGTATCCACTGGCATATACGATGGCATTGGGCGGGGTGCCAATGATCAGGCAATAGGCAAAAGAGGACGCAATGGCGGTTGCCATGGCCATGAAAGGCAGATAAGTAGTCCCCGGATGCACCATGCCTGCCATGTTCAGGGCGATGGGACCCACAGATGCGGCTGCCGGGCCGTCCGCCATCAGGTTGGTGAGCACCGATGTCAGACCGTTGCTGACCATGAGCAGGGGCAGGCCCGATTCCATGCCGAACTGGGACAGAAAATCAATGACCGACCGGGCCAGCCAGTAGGCGGCCCCGGTGCTGTCCAGGGTCCGGCCGAAGATGATGGCTCCGGCATACAGCCAGACCACGCCCCAGTCCACTTTTTCCTGGTAATCCCGCCAGTTGACCACGCCTGTGATAATATAGGCGATGGCACCGGCCACGGCGATCACCCCGATCCCCAGCCGGATCGGATAGATCCCCATCTGGTAAAAGGATTTTTCCGTGAACCACCCGAATACCATAATGACAAAGATGATCAACGCCCATATCTGCTGCCGGTTCCAGCTCCCCATTTTATCGATTTCCGTTCTCAGCTGGTCCATGGCCGGGGCCAGGGAAACGATTTTCGGCCGGAACCGCAGGTTGGTGATAAACCAGGTAATGGGGATCATCACGATAACAAACGGGAAAGCATAGGTTACCCATTGAAAATACCCGATATCGATACCGAACATATCGGTGAGATAGGTCATCATGATCACGTTTCTGGCACCGCCGGAAGGAGCGCCGGGACCGCCGATGTTACAGGCCATGGCAATGGTGATCATCAGCAGCTTTGCCAGTTCCTTGTCCTCGGGCACCTCGTCGGTGAGGCTGTTCTGATACAGCAGCATCCCGATGGGAAGGAACATGGCGGCCAGGGCATGGTCGGAGATAAAAGATGCCAGCGGCGCGATGATCACAAAGAAAATCAGGGTGATCCACTTGGTGTTGGGCACGGCCAGTTTTTTGAACATGGCCAGGCACACCCGCTTGTCCACGCCGGTTTTGACGAATGCGGCCGCAAACATCAGGCTGCCCATGATAAACCAGCAGGCATCGCTCCAGTACAGCATGGCCACGGCTTCTCTGGACAGCACCCCGGTGAACACATAGAGCAGGCCGATACAGAACGCCACCGCCGGCAGCGGAATACATTCGGTCAGAAAGCACAGGACCACAAACGCCCCCACGGCAATGGCCACCTGAATATGCCAGGCCCCTTTGTCAGCGGCGGCCTTGTCCTTTCCTTTCAGTTCCTCATATTTCAATCCCTGTTTTCTCAGATCCAGGGCACTGTTCATGACTGACAGAAACCGGTCTTCGTCTACATTGTTTTTGATAAAATTATAAGCAAGGTCAAAATTCTTCTGGTCCGCATCGATCTTGTTCTTTTTGCACCATTTCAGGTCCCTTGCCAGATACCGGCCTTTTTTCAACGCTCCCATCTGCATGTTGGCTTCCATGATCCTGGCGGTAAGCAGCTGCCACTGAGCCGCGTCCACACTGTCCACCTCGAACAGCTCTCTGGTGAGATGGTTCACCACCGCTTTGGGTCCTACCTGGTACTGGGTACCCACATCCTTCATCCCGTTCGGGGTGGGAATCAGCAGCAGGACCGCCAATGCCAGAACAGGAAAGATAAATACCTTCCAGTTGATATATTTGTCATACCCGGTCACTTTTTTTTCTTTTTTCATGTATCAACCTCCATTGCATCAGTTTGAAATTTTGATCATTATTATTTATCATCGTAGGGATCCATCTCACTGCCGGATGTCAGCCCCCTGATCTTTTCATCGAGCCGCAGTCTTTTTTCAAACGCCTCATACGCCTTATTTACAATGTCATCGATATCCGCCGGCTTCATCACATAATCAAACGCACCGAACTGAAGTCCCTCGACGGCGGAATCCATGGTGGCATGCCCGGTGAGAAAAATCACCTCCACCGGCGGATACAGGGTCTTGATGGCCCGCAGGGTTTTGAAACCGTCCATACCCGGCATCTTGATATCCAGAATCACCACATGGACATCATGGGTTTTGAGCAGATCCAGCGCCTGTGAACCGCTTTGGGCCGTGACAACCTCGATCCCCTTTTTTTCCATCAATTTGGCGGTGGTCAGAAGATACCGTTCCTCATCATCCACCAGCATCAGTTTCATCTTATCCAAAACATCTCTCCTTTTGGTTCAAAGTCCCCTCCAAAAATCAGGTCCTCATTGATCCTGCATCTCCGCTTCCGCCATGGGCAGGGTAATGATAAAGGTGGTGCCTTCATTCACCCGGCTGGTAACATCCATGGTGCCCCCGAAACTCTCAATAATGCCGTAACACACGGACAATCCCAGACCGGTGCCTTTTCCCACCGGTTTGGTGGTGAAAAACGGAGAAAACACCTTTTCAATATGTTCCGGCTGGATACCGGCACCGTTGTCAGTGACACGGATCTCCACCCTTTTTTCATCTTTCAATTGTCCCTGGATATCCAGCCGCCCCCCGGCATCCGGATGCTGTTCCATGATTGCGTCAATGGCATTGTTGAACAAATTGAGCATCACCTGCTGAAACTGGGAGGCATCCCCCATGAATCCGGGCAGATGTTCAGGAATGCGCTGAAACACGGCAATACCTTCCACACTGGCTTTTTGTTCGATCATCTTGAGAATCTCGGGAATCTCCTCGGCGGGATGCAGCAGCTGCACCCGGGTTTCATTTTTCCGTCCGAATTTCAATATGGCCCGGGTAATATCTGAACATCTTGATACCTGCAGTTCAATCTGGGACAGGGAATCCTGCAGTTCCAAAATCTCTTCATCCTCCCGGTCGATCTTTTTATTTTCAAACAAATCGTCAAAAATGGAGGTTATCAGGGCATGTTCACTTTTGATGATCTGCAGCGGATTATTGATCTCATGGGCAAACCCGGCCGCCATTTCGCCCACCTCCGCCAGCTGGGTGGCCCGGATCAGCTGATTGCCCAGGTCTTTTTTATCTCTGCCCAGCTGCTCCATGCGTGTGAACAGCTTTTCCGTCATGAAAAAGGACATTCCCACGATAATGGCAATACCGAGCACCATGATCACCAGACTGGCATACAGGGCATAGTAAAAAAACCGGAATGCATCCTTTTTTTCCTGCCTCACCACCAGAAGCCATTCCAGATCCTTGAGCCATGTGGTGGCATACAGATATTTGACTCCTTGGGGATCGGATTTGAGAAAGGTGTGAATGGTGCTGTCTGACGATGGAAAAGCTGAGAATTCCGGATCTTCCTCCATGACATTGACACCGCCGGACCGCCGTCCGGTCTGGGCGATGCCGTTTTTGTTCAGGATATAGGCTTCTCCGGAAGAGCCGATTCTCACACTGGAAACCAGCCTGTCGAAATACAGGGTGTCGATGGTGGCCCGGAGAATCCAGGCATTTTCTCCTTCCCCTTTTTTCACGGCAATGATGAAATGGGGAACATTCCGGTATCCCAGGAACACATCACTGATATACCGGCCTTTTTCCATGACCTCCCGGAACCAGAACTCATCTTTGTACAATTTTCCGGTCAACTGGTACTGGCCCGAGTACTTGACATGAAGCCCCCGGGAATCAAACAGCCCCAGATCTATGAAGGCGCCTGATTTGGTTTTCAGGACCTCGAACATGTCGTCTATAACCTGGTTGCGGCTGATGGATTCAAAATCAAACAGGTGGGTCACCATTTCCAGATCTGATTTCCGTTCCATAAGAAACGATTCGATCATGTCCCGGTGATCCCCCACAATGCGTTTCAGGCTGTGGGTGGAGCTGTTTTCCAGGGCCGTGGTAAAATAGTAGAAACTGATGCCCACGGCAAGGAACAGCGGGATCAGAGGGATGACAATCATATTGGTCAGGATGTTGCGCTTGACCCGTCTGGCCCGGTTGTTTTCCGCAACGTTTTTTTTGTCCATTATTGTCTTCCCTTAAAAGTATCCTTGTCCCTGACACTGACCACCGGCACCGGAGAATGCCGGAACACCTTTTCCGCCGCACTGCCGAACAGCACCCGGGACAGATTTCCCCGGCCCTTGTTGGCCATGACGATCAGATCCGCATCATGGGTTTTGGCCGCCTTGATAATGCTCTCCCAGGGGATTCCCACATCGATGCTGATGGACATGCGTGTCTTTTCATCCGGAAAATTGGTGTTGATGAACAGATCCAGTTTTTCCATCCGTTCCTTTGTCATATCCCGCACATAAATCTCTGCATCGATCTTGCCGGGATGAAATTGGCTGAGGCTTTCCACATTGTTCACATCCCGCTGATTTATAGCGTTGAACACCACAATCTGCGCATCACTGCCCCTGGCAAGGGCCACGGCTGATTCCAGTGTCATCGTCGCATATTGGGAGAAATCCACACACGCCAGAATTTTTTCGAATTTTTTCATTTTGCTGCTCCTTTATGTTTTGTCAGAATCATGATCCGTCAAAAGAGCTCCTGATAATGAGCGGATCAGCAATTAGCATGCCATTTCAATTTCAACCGGTTCGGCCCCTGTGTTCAGCCATTTTCACCGCCATATCCTTTTGCCGGGTGTCAGATATTTTTACGGGTTGATAAATTTTCCAAAACAAAAGCGGAAATTTGAACGGGTCCCGGGACTGGTGAAAACATGGACATCCCTGTACCATCTGTTCGTTGGGCAGGCGATTAAATGGACAAATTCGATCAATTGTTTATCGGTATAATACTTGCACTATCCATACGAAACATGAACGTATTGGAAGAAATCAGCTTTTAGGAACAGGTATCCCGAAAACATTTTACAGGCCATAACGGATCTGATAAAAAAAACAATTTACTTGTATGTAGACAGAAAATTTTAGAGAGGAAAGATATGAAAAACACCCTTGTAAAAGAGATAATGGTTCCTCTGGCAGATTATGCCACAGTGGATGAAAACGCCACCATGGCGGAAGCGGTTCTGGCACTGGAGCAGGCCAGGAACCGGTTTGACAAAGAAAAACTCAAACACCGGGCCATCCTTGTCAGCAACAGCCAAAACCAGGTGGTGGGGCGGATCAGCTACCTGGATTTTCTCCAGGGGCTTGAACCCAAATACAATGAAATCGAAGAGCTGTACAATACCATCAACCGGAAACTGGGATCCAGATACCATCTGGCAGCTGATTATTCCCCGGAGCGGTTTCAGGCACAGATTCAAAAGTACAACCTGTGGGAAAAACCCTTGCACAACCTGTGCGGCAAGGCTGCCGCCTGTCTTGCCAAAGATTTCATGCACATACCCGAAGAATCTGATTACATCAGGGAAGATGCCACCCTGGACCAGGCCATCCACCAGTTTGTCCTGGTCAGAACCCAGTCCCTGCTGGTGAAAAACACCAGGGACATCACCGGGATTTTGCGGCTCAGTGATGTGACGGAAACGATATTTGCCATGGTGAAACAATGCCCGGTGCAGGGGAATTAACGTGAACCAAGGATATATTCATCCGGTCATTCAGACATGAATGGGGGCGGATGATCAATAGCAGAAAAATGCTGTCATAATTATGAGGAGAACAAAATGGTAACCATGATTAAAATGCGGCTCATGCTGGTGGATGATGAAGAGCGGTTTCTTCAGACCACCGGTAAAATGATCCGCAAGAAAGGTTATGATGTGATCACTGCGGTCAGCGGTGAAGAATGTCTGGAAAAACTGGAACAGGAGCTGGTCCATGTGATCATTCTGGATGTAAAAATGCCGGGCATGGACGGGGTGGAAACCCTGAAGAAAATCAAACAACGGTATCCCAGAATCGAAGTGATCATGCTCACGGGTCATGCCACGGCAGATTCGGCCGTGGAAGGATTGAAATCCGGGGCCACGGATTATCTTCAGAAACCCACCAGCGTGGAAGATCTGATTGCAAAGGCGGAACAGGCATTTGCCCGGCACCTGGAAATAGAGGATAAGATCCGGCTGGCGGAAGCGTTCAAACAATCCCACATTTAACAACTAAAGATATGATGATTTTGATCAAGGATATTTTCATCATGATAACATGAACTATAACCATACAATATATCTGGAGTAAATGTGTTATGGCTGAAGTTGAATCTCTGAAAGAACCGGCAAGTACCAAGTCGATCATTATAAAATTTATCATCTCCCTGGCCCTGGGCGTCCTGGTAATGCTACTGCCCCGGCCGGAAACCCTCACCCCGGAAGGCCACCGGCTTCTGGCTTTGTTGACCACCGTCGTTTTTTTGTGGGTGAGTGAAGCAGTGCCCATAGGGGCTACCGCCCTTTTATCCGGGGCCGGCCTGATTTTTCTCAAAATCCAGCCGGCCCAGAAAGCCTGGGCACCTTTTGCCAGCCCGGCCGTCATGTTCGTCCTCATGATCATCATGTTCGGGGTGGTGCTCAATGAAGTGGGACTGGCCAACCGCATCATGTACAACCTGCTCAAATTTGCCGGCACCAAGGTAAAGCGGCTGAGCCTGTTTCTGGCGGTGGGATGTACCATCACTTCATCCGTGTTCCATGATGCCACCATCACCGTGATCATGGTATTTGCCTTTGTGCCCGTTTTCATGAGCATGGGCCTGAAACCGGGCCAGGGGCACCGGCTGCCCATGTTTTTCATGCTCCTGATCCCTCTGTCCGCCTCTGCAGGGGGATTCGGCACCCTGCTGGGCGGCGGGCGGAACCCTTTGGCTTTGGAGGTGTTGAATAAATTCAGCGGCGGCACCATATCTGTGGGGTTTCTGGAATATATATTTATCCAGTTCCCCATCTGTGTAGTGACCGCCGTGGCCACCTGGGCGGTATTATGGATACTGCTTCGACCTGAGGAAAAAGAGCTGGAGGGGGTGGAACTATCGGACCCCGGCCCCATGAAAACAGCGGAGATCGGTGTTCTGGTAATTTTTATCTTCACTTTTGTGCTCTGGTTTATGGGGGACCTGACCGGGTGGCATTACAGTGTACCGGCCGCCTTTGCCATCCTGGGATTCTGCGGACCCGGATGGATCTCCTTCAGAACCATCTGTGACAAGTTTCCCTGGGAATCCTGGATCGTTTTCGGGGCCGGGGTTTCTCTGGGGGTGGCCATGCTGGACAGCGGAGCCGGACGTTACCTGGCAGAGGTCTGCCTGCCCCTTCTGGACGGCAAACCCGAATTTATCGTGTATTACGGCATGAGCTTTTTCGGCTCGTTTCTGTCCAGTTTGATGTCCAACTCGGCCGCCGTGGCCCTGATGCTGCCCATCACTCTGCCCATGGCGGAGCTGATGGAGATGTCGCCCAAATCCGTGGCCATGATGGCGCCCATGACCACCTCGTTCATCATGCTGGTCATCGGATGCCCCCCCACCATCATTGCCTACAGCACCGGGTATTTCTCCCAGGTGGATTTCATGAAAATCGCCATCCCCTGGTGCCTGGTTCTCCTGGTGGTCTGTGTGATCTCCATGCTGGTGTACTGGCCCCTGATCGGGTTTATATAAATAACAAAAAACCGGGTGGTTCACCGATATTTTACCATCCAGAAATTCCAAAAGGATCAGCTGTAAAAATAGTGTTTGCTTTGATTGTTTGTTCAAAATGGCTGTAATACCCATCAAACCTGACATTGAATAACCAAAATATGAAGGGAAACCATACTATGGCTGACATAGCAAATGTAAAGGAGCCGGCAACCCTCCGCTCCATCTGTTTCAAAGTGGCCATTGCGCTGGTCCTGGGGATCGTGATCATGCTGCTGCCCAGGCCGGAAAACCTGACCCCGGAAGGCCAGCGCCTTCTGGGGCTGCTGGCAGTGGTGGTGTTTTTGTGGGTCAGTGAGGCTGTTCCCATCGGGGCCACGGCCCTTTTATCCGGCGCCGGCCTGATTTTTCTCAACATCCAGCCGGCCCAGGCTGCCTGGGCCCCTTTTGCCAGCCCCGCGGTCATGTTTGTTCTCATGATCATCATGTTCGGGGTGGTGCTCAATGAAGTAGGACTGGCCAACCGCATCATGTACAATCTGCTCAAATTTGCCGGCACCAAAGTCAAGCGGCTGAGCCTGATTCTGGCCATCGGATGCACCATGACCTCCACGGTGTTCCATGATGCCACCATCACCGTGATCATGGTGTTCGCATTTGTGCCGGTGTTCATGAGCATGGGCATGCAGCCGGGCCAGGGGCACCGGCTGCCGCTGTTTTTCATGCTGCTGATCCCCCTGGCATCTTCGGCCGGTGGATTCGGCACCCTGTTAGGCGGCGGACGTAACCCTTTGGCATTGGAAATTCTGAACAAATTCAGCGAAGGCACCCTTACGATTGGGTTTTTAAAGTACATCATCATCCAGTTCCCCATCTGCATTCTGACGGCCGTAACCACCTGGGCCATTCTCTGGGTATTGATCCGCCCCAAAGAAAAAGAACTGGAAGGAGTGGAGCTGGCAGACCCGGGTCCCATGAAAACAGCGGAAACCGGTGTACTGGTAGTGTTTGTGGCTACCTTCATTCTCTGGTTCATGGGGGATCTGACCGGATGGCATTACAGCGTGCCTGCGGCTTTTGCCATTTTGGGATTCTGCGGACCCGGGTGGATCACTTTCAGAACTATCTGTGACAAGTTTCCCTGGGAATCCTGGATCGTGTTCGGGGCCGGGGTCTCCCTGGGGGTGGCCATGCTGGACAGTGGTGCCGGACGGTTCCTGGCAGAGGTGTGTCTGCCCCTTCTGGACGGCCAACCCATGGTGGTGGTATATTACGGCATGGGATTTTTCGGCTCGTTTCTGTCCAGCCTGATGTCCAATTCCGCGGCTGTGGCGTTGATGCTGCCCATCACCCTGCCCATGGCGGAGATGATGGAAATGTCGCCCCAGTCCGTTGCCATGATGGCGCCCATGACCACTTCGTTTATCATGCTGGTCATCGGGTGCCCACCCACCATCATTGCCTACAGCACCGGGTATTTTTCCCAAAAGGATTTTATCAAGGTGGCGGTGCCCTGGTGCCTGATCCTGCTGGTGGTATGCGTGGCAAGCATGCTGGTGTACTGGCCTTTGATCGGGTTTGTAAAATGACATGATAAAAAGTGTCTGTGATCATTTTTTTAACAAAAAAACTTTCTATCCATTCACGGGCAGGGTAAGATAATGACTGTCCTGCCCGGATGGGTGGTTTAACTATCCAACAATTCAGGAACAGGAGAGAACCGTGTTTAAAATCTCAAGTAAAATCATGCTGGTTGATGATGAAAAAGATTTTGTTGAAATGTTGAGTTTACGGCTCAAGGAAAACGATGAAAACGTCATTGCCGCCTATAACGGTCAGGAATGTCTGGACATCCTGGAAAAAACCCCGGTGGATGTCATCATTCTGGATGTCAAAATGCCGGGCATGGATGGGATTGAAACCTTGAAACAAATCAAGAAGCGCCATCCTTTAGTGGAAGTGATCCTGCTTACCGGACACGGCACGATTCAGTCGGCGGTTGAAGGCATGAAACTGGGGGCGTTCGATTTTTTGCTCAAACCGGCGGATTTCAAGGAGTTAACGGAAAAACTCAACAATGCCAAAAAACGCAAAAAAGAGCAGATGGAACGGATCCAGAAGGCGGAAGCAGCCATACTGCTTCGTCAGAGCAAAATATGAACATAAAAAGAGGCCTATGGTGGATCAGCCCGACGTGAACGAAGAGATCAATATTCTGCTGGTAGATGATGAGAATGACTTCCGGCAAATTCTTGCCAAACGCCTGAAAAGGCGAGGCATCGAAGTCCGGGAAGCGGACCGGGGGGAAAAAGCGCTCCGGATGCTGGAAGAGGTGCCGGTGGATATCGTTATCATGGATATCAAAATGCCGGGCATGGATGGCATCGAATGCCTTAAGCGGATCAAGAAGAAACACGAGCTGACCGAAGTGATCATGCTCACTGGCCATGCAGACATTCACGGCGGCGTGGAAGGTATCAAATCCGGCGCCTTTGATTATCTGAGCAAACCCGTTGAACTGGAACATCTGGTCCGGAAAATCAAGCAGGCGTTTCACAAAATTCAGCGGATTCTGGCTGAAAAAAAAGAAGTGGCATTCAAAGAACAGATCAAACAGCAGATGGTGGTGGCGGAACGGCTGGTGGCACTGGGCACGATGGCCAGCGGTGTGGCCCATGAGATCAACAACCCCCTGGCCGTGATCCAGGACTCGGCCGGATGGCTGCAGCAGATTCTGGAAAAACCGGAAATGCAGTCCATGCCGCGCAGGGATGATTTCAATAAAGGGCTGGAACGTATCAACAAAGCCGTTAAACGAGCGGGAAAAATCACCCAGCAGCTGCTCCAGGCCGTTAAAACCCAGACGACGGAAATGGCGGATCCTTCCACCTTTGTGGAGGTCAGCCTCCACAAAATATCTGAAGAAGCCATCACCCTGGTTGAACCGGAGGCGGCTCTCAAAAACATCTCAATCAAGCTGGAAACTCAGGAACCCTACCCCTCTGCCTGGACCGATCCCCTTCAACTGCTTCAGGTGCTGCTCAATCTGCTGTCCAATTCCATCCAGGCCACGGATGACGGCGGTGAGGTGATCGTCAGTCTGAGCACATCACTTGAAGAAGCAAAGATCATTGTCCAAGACACGGGATGCGGCATTTCAAAGGAAAATATCTCCCGGATTTTCGAGCCTTTTTTCACCACCAAAGAGGCGGATCAAGGCACGGGTATGGGGCTTTACGTGTCCTGGGGAATCATCACGGGTCTGGGAGGCTTGATTTCCGTGGAAAGCGAAGTCAACAAAGGGACCACATTTACCATTACATTGCCGGTTAAAAAATAAGGCAGACATATTTCAGATATGACAGAAGAAAAAAAATACACTGAATCCAAAAATACACCAGCCACCAAACCCATGAACAAAATCCGGGTCCTGCTGGTGGATGATGAAACCGCTTACGTGGATGTGCTTGCCAACCGGCTTGGCAAAAGGGGATTTGATGTCAAAAAGGCGTACACCAGCCCGGAAGCACTGCTGGTGTTACGCACCCAGCAATTTGATGTGGCGGTTCTGGACCTTAAAATGCCGGATATGGACGGCATCGAGGTGCTGAAAATCGCCAAACAGGTGGACCCCACCCTCCAGGTGATCATGCTCACCGGCCATGGTTCAGCCGCTGCCTGTGACCAGGGCCTTGCATTGGGTGCATTTGACTATCTCATGAAACCCTGTGAATTCGATACGCTGGTTGATAAAATCCAGGAGGCGTTTCAAAAAAAATCTTTCCCTTCCCCATCCAGCACTTAAGTATGCTGGATGGGGCTCAGGCTCAAAAAATAATCAGCGGCCCCGGGTGGTAATCTTCCTCATTTGTGCTTCAATGATCTTTTCTTCATGACGGCGCTTTGTTGCGGCCGCTTCAGTCACTTTTTCCACCAGAAGGTCTATGTCGCTGGGCTTCATCAGATAATCAAACGCCCCCAGTTTCATTCCCTCGATGGCAGATTCAACAGTGGCATGTCCGGTAAGCATGATGACTTCCACCAATGGAAATCCTTTTTTGATTTCCTTGAGGGTCTCGATTCCGTCCATGCCCGGCATCTTGACATCCAGAATCACTACTTCCACCCGTTTGTTTTCCGCAAGTTTTTTCAACGCTTCTTCACCGCCGTATGCCGGAAGTACATCCATATTCCGTTTGGTCAAGCGCTTGATCATGGTGTCTACGAACGGCACTTCATCATCCACAAGTAAAATGTTTGCAATGGCCATGGTTATATATTCTCCTTAACTTTTGGTGCTGGTTTATCCAACGGCAGCACAATAGTAAACGTCGTTCCCTCATCCAGTTTGCTTTCAACATCGATCCGCCCCCCCATTTTATTGATGATTCCATAACAGATGGAAAGGCCCAGACCGGTCCCTTTGCCCACCGGCCGGGTAGTAAAGAACGGGTCGAAAATCCGTGCCAGATTATCCGAGGCAATACCAGGGCCGGTATCATTGATGGAAATGAAAATATGCTGGTCATCCACCCCGGTCATGATGGTTATTTTTCCCCCGGTTTTCTCCATGGCATATACAGCATTCTGCAAAATGTTCATGAGCACCTGCTGAACTTCCGTGGCAGAGGCCTGGATGGTGGGCAGGTCCGGGGCAAGCTGCACATCCACCTCGATATTGGCATATTTGAATTTCTGGGACAACAGGTCCACCACCTCGTTGACAAACTCGTTGAGCTGAAGGGTTTCCATTCGGGAATCGGTTTTTCTGGCAAAGCTGAGCAGCTTGTGGGTGATGCCTTTGCACCGGTGTCCCTGGGTCTCGATCTGATTCAATGCCCGCTTGAACTCCTCGAAATTGTCCCCCTTGTCAATGCCCTCACTGAGCAGGTCCTGTATCCAGCCGGCTTCCTCCACCATAATGGCCACCGGGTTGTTGATTTCATGAGCGATGCCGGCGGCCAGCTCTCCGATGGAAGCCAGCTTGCCGGTTTCCACAATCTGCTGGTTCATCACCTCTTTTTCAGAATCAAGCCGGGCGATACGCTTCACCAGCTGCCCGGAAATAAAAAATGCCATAAAAATAATGAGCACGGCACCGGCACACATAATTAACACAGCGATAATCTGGGTTTCATAGAGTTTGGAAAATGCGTCCCTTTTCTCCTGCTGAAAGATCAGCAGCCAGTCGTCATTTTTCAGAAAAGCGGCGACCACCAGAAACCGGGTGCTGTCTTCTCCTTGTTTTTCAACGGTGAACGTGGTGTATTTATGGGGCGGCCTGACCGCATACCGGTCTATCTTGGGTTCATATTCCCGGGCAATCTGAAACAATTCATCCTGGCCCAATACCGACGGAGCGATAATATGGTCTCCGGTTTTATTTCCCCGGGCATCCTCTCCCATCTCAAACAGGTTCTTATACTGTTGCAGGGTCAGTTTGATTGTACCTTTGGGAGGTCGGGTCTGAAACTCTCCCTGGCGGTTCAGGATAAAGGCAGTGCCGGTTTTGCCCATGGTGAAATCTTCCACCAGTGTATTGAAAGCCATGAAATCGATGGTAGCCCGCACCAGCCACATCCGGCCCTGCCATTCCCGCTTGACCGCCACAATGAAATGGGGTTGTCCGCGCATGCCCAGAAACACATCGCTGATATAGGTATCCCTGACCCGGGCCTTCTGAAACCAATCCGAGTCACTGTAATCCGCCTGGTCCAGATCAAACGGACCGGCATAGGAAACCTGACGGCCATTGTCATCGATGACCCCCAGATCCACAAATACATAGCTGTACTCCGCCTGAAGGACCCGCAGCCGCTGTTGGAGGAACGGCTTTTCCCTGAGTTGAGAAAATTCATAACTTTTGGACAGATAACTGATATCACTGAGTTTCTGTTTAAGAAAATCATCGATTTTCTGCCGGTGCTTGAGCACCAGTTCATCCAGATGGGCGTGGACCATCTGATTGGCATATACATGAAATTGATAGAGAATAATTCCGGTCACCAGTAACAGCGGGGCCAGGGAAACAATGACAATACGCAGTGCGATCTTCAGCCTGAAGTCTGTATAATATGCCGGCCCGTGATGTTTTTCTTTCTGATTTTCAGCCACCCGCACCTTCCTGGTCAAATAAAAAATGCCTTCTTTAAAAATTTATCAAGGTTTTTAAATCCATCATTTTAAACCCTTTTTATTTGATTAGCCCCTGTGTGTCAAATGGAATCGGATGTAATTGCGCGTGTGTCAGCTTTTTTTACAACCTGTAAAATTTGTTTGTTTTGTTTTTTTCAAATTTTATACGTCCCTGCCAAGAAATTATTATTTGCGGGCTTTTCTGACGCAAAGAAAAACTCCAAAAACGGCATGTTATTTGCAATCAAATTTCAGCAAAGACCGGTAACATATTAATAAGGAGACCCAAATGAACGAAAAAAAACAAACAACCCATCAGAAAAAAATTGTTTTGTCATTTCATGCACCTCAGGCAAATACTGTATTTCTTGCCGGCGACTTTAATGCGTGGCATCCTGAAAAACATGGGTTGAAAAAAAGAAAATCAGGCGCATGGGAAACAACACTGATACTCAAGCCCAACACCTATGAATACAAGTTCATTGTGGACGGTGAATGGCAGATGGATCCAGCCAACACCCGGACATGCCAGAACTGCTTCGGCACCAGCAACAATCTGCTGACCGTTCCGGAATAACACTTCCGGTATCGGGTATGGTCAGCATTTCTACAACTTGAGTGTTTTAACTACAGACCACGTCCAACAAAGAGGTGTGCCATGAAAAAAGATGAAAAACCACCCGGATATCAGCCGGGATTTTATGGAAAAAAACGCCAGAGTGCGGATCAATGGGTAGAAGCATATTTCAAAAAATGGGCATCGGAAGAAACGCGAAAAAAACAGAAAGATGCGCCTTCCACGGTTTTTCCCTGCATCTGTTTCTCACGCCGGATCGGTGTCGGTGCTCTGGAAATTGCCGATCTTCTGGCCGATTTGAAACCGTTTCGGGTCGTTGACCGGCAGCTCATGGAACATATGGCACGAGATGCCAGCCTGTCCATAAAACTGATCGAACTGTTTGACGAGCGATACCCGGGCCGCATGAGTGAGCTGTTCACCATGCTCACCAGTGAGAAAACCTTCATTAAAAGTGATTATGCCAGACAGCTGACAAAAACCGTTACGGCACTGGCTTCCGCCGAGCCCACCCTCTTTGTGGGCAGGGGAATCCACCTGATCCTGCCACGGGATCAGACGTTATCCGTCAGGTTCATCTGCAGCACGGAATTTCGGATCAAACGGCTGACAGATATTTTAAACATCGACAAAACAGAAGCGCAAAGCCATTTGGACCGGTGTGACAGGGAACAGCAAAAATTTTTCAAAACCGTTTATCAAAAAGAAGAAGCCGACCTGGAAGGAATAGATCTGATCATCAACAGGGATCATCTCAATGGTGCTCTTGAAGCGGCAAAGATTGTGGCCTGCGCGTATGAACAGAAATTTTTCCCAGGGAAATGACCCGATGTTTCCATCCCTCATTATGACGGACAAAGGACCCGTGGAGATCTGTAATGGATTTCCGGCCGGCGAAAGCGATGACCTGGCATTCGGGATCGACACATCTGATCCTGCCTATCAGCCCATTTACACCCGGAAACGGACCCTGGAACGGTTTGCGGCAACCGGCGGATCCGTGAGTCTCGCCCTGTTCAGAAAATGGATCATCATCGGATATGCCGTCATCGGGTCTCCTTCGGCGGACAGCCGATGGGCAAAAACCCGTTGCTCTAAAATTCTCGAGCTCAAAGGGATTGAAGTCGCCCGGCAGTTCAGAAGCCGTGGAATTGCCGGGTACTTGATGACCCATCTTTTTTCCGGGGCCGCACATGATGATCGCATCGTGATACTGAGCGCCTTTGCCTGGTTGTGGGACATTGCCCACACCGGTATGTCATGTGATGCATACAGCGAGATGCTTACAAACCTGTATGCCCGATTCGGGTTTGAATCCTTTCAGACCAACGAACTCAATGTCTGTTTAAAACCGGAAAATATTTTTATGGCCAGAATCGGCAAAAACATTTCCAAAAAAGACCGGGAGCGTTTCAAATGGCTGCGGTTCGGAATCGTGTCACCGCACAGGGATGGCTTGTGCGGAAAAACAGTTGAAAATTCGGAAAAAAACAGCTACGTCACTGAATGAGAAAAGCAAAACCATATTCCATGGCATGGATACCAGACTGTATGAAGCATGATTTTCCAATGATGAGCGGCTGCGGCCGGTGACAGGACAGGTCCAATGAATACGATTCTGGTGATAGATGATGATGATCAGCTGCGGATCAGCTTCTGCAAGCTGTTGAAAGAAGAAAACTACTTGGTACAGGGGGCGGCCTCGGGTGAGGCCGGTGTCGACATCGTAAAGCAGCAGCCGCTGGATCTGGTGATTCTGGACATGCGCCTGCCCGGCATGGACGGCATGGAAACCTTCACACAGATCAGGGAAGTGGACCCCAAACTGCCGGTGATCATCGTGACCGCATACGGCACCACGGAAACCGCCATAGAAGCCACCAAAATGGGGGCTTATGATTATGTGCTCAAACCCTTTGAAATCCCTGAAATGCTGAACCTGATCATCCAGGCCATCAATGCCGGGTATTTCATGAAATCCCCGGTTGCGCTGGATGCAGTGCCTGAACAGCAGTCCGGTGATGCCATCATCGGCCAGAGCCGGGCCATGCAGACAGTGTACAAAGCCATCGGCCGGGTGGCTCAGACCGATGCCACCATTCTGATCCGGGGTGAATCCGGTACCGGCAAAGAACTGGTGGCCCGGGCCGTGTATCAGCATGGCACCCGGTCGAACCGTCCGTTTCTGATCATCAACTGCGTGGCCATACCGGAAACCCTGCTGGAAAGCGAACTGTTCGGATATGAAAAAGGCGCATTTACCGGGGCGTCCCAGAAGCATATCGGAAAAATCGAACAGGCCAACGGCGGCACCGTGTTTCTGGATGAAATCGGGGACATGCCCTTAAGCATTCAGGCCAAAATTCTGCGACTGCTCCAGGAAAAAAGTATCGAGCGACTGGGAGGGGAAGAACCCATTCCCGTAGATGTCCGGATTATCGCCGCCACTCACCAGAATCTTGAAAAGGCCATCGAAGAAGGCAAATTCAGAGAAGACCTGTATTTCCGGCTCAAGGTCGTCACCATTGAACTGCCGCCGTTACGAAAGCGCAAAGAAGACATTTCCGGCCTGATCGCCTATTATCTGAACAAACACGCCAGGGAACTGAAAATGACCAATCCCGGAATTCAGGAAGATGCGCTGGCGCTGTTGAATGATTATGAATGGCCGGGAAATGTCAGAGAACTGGGAAATCTGATCCAGAAAGTGCTGATCTT
This sequence comes from Desulfotignum sp., assembly GCA_034522435.1. GTDB lineage: Bacteria > Desulfobacterota > Desulfobacteria > Desulfobacterales > Desulfobacteraceae > Desulfotignum. The sequence continues at coordinate 9,671 of JAXHLJ010000001.1, read as the reverse complement.
CAACCGGGGAGCCCCCATTGCCGCATCAGAACTGGCACAGATCATTCACCCCCGGCATGACAGCAAACCGACTCCGCAGATTCCGCTGGACACCATCCGCCACTGGGTGCGGCAGATGATGACCCGTGAACCGGATACCTGTTTGTTTGATGATATTGTCGATATCATTTCAGGCATCGTTATTTCAGAAGCGCTGATGTCCACCGACGGGAACCGCACCCAGGCGGCCAAACTGCTGGGCATGTCCCGGCCCACACTTCATGCCAAAATTGAAAAATACAACATTCGAATGAAAACCCTGGTTTCCGATTGACCGAAACAAGCTGGAATCCAATAGATTCATACTCAATGGGCATTCCACAAGTGTCAGTTTTTTTCTCACATTGAAAAAAACCTGTTCATTCAAAACCGCCCTTTTTGGATCACTGTCGATTAAAATTAAAAACCATTCTCATTAATTCCGGTTAGTTGGCCAAATTTTGTTCAGTGGCACATCTTTTGCTCATACAAGGTGTCAACAGCAGTGAAATGCCACGAATCCCAACCATAGAAAATGGAGGTAAATCATGTTGATAAAAGAATGGATGAGCAGACCCGTCATTACCATCAGACATGACGAATCATTGAATGATGCAGCCAAACTGTTCCGCAGCCGTGTGATCTCCATGTTACCGGTGGTCAAGGATTGCGCCCTTATCGGCATCATCACGGACGGAGACCTGAAAAGGGCCATGCCCTCGGATGCCACGACACTGGACCGGTTCGAACTGCCCGCATTGCTGGACGACATCAAGGTGAGATCGATCATGATAAAAACGGTCATTACCATTCCTTTGGATTACACCGTGGATGAAGCCGCCGGGATCATGCTGAAAAAAGGCATTTCAGGCATGCCGGTAATGGACCGGTCCGGAGAAATGATCGGAATTATCACAAAAAGCGACATTTTCCGTTGTTTTGTTTCTTTCACCGGGATTTCCTCCACCGGTCAGATCTTTGCCACCCGGCTCCAGGATCGGCCGGGACTCATCAAAAAATTCACCGACATGATCCGTGCCAAAGGGGGCAGAATGTGCAGCATCATGACCTCCTACGATGACATAGAAAAAGGATACAGAAAAGTGTTTTTTCATACCTTTGATCTCTCACCGGATGCTTTTTCCAGCCTGGTGGAGACATTCAGCGAGATCGGTCAGTTGTACTATGCCGCTGACCTGTCACGGGGATATCGAAAAATATTATAACTGTCTTATAAACCTTTCAGGAGAGAAGACATGAATCGAAAAATCAATAAAATCCTGGCATGCGTGGATTTCTCAGACTACACCCCGCTGGTATTGACCTATGCGGCAGCCCTGGCTTCGGCCCCGGACATGGAGATCGTGGTGTTGAACGTCATCAATCAGCGGGACATCAACGGCATCAGAATGGCGGTGGGATATTTTCCGGCCCAGGGGCCGGTCATGCTGAGTGTGGAGGATTGTATCAAAGACTGGACAAAAGACCGCCACAATCAGTTGAAATACCTGATCAAGGAACAGTTTTTTGACCACAAATCAAAGATGCAGTTGATGGTGGATACCGGTATCCCTTATGAATGCATCCTGAAAACAGCGGAAGCGGAAAATGTCGATCTGATCGTCATCGCAAACAAAGGCCGGGGGAATCTGTCACGGGTATTGTTCGGCAGCGCGGCTGAAAAAGTGTTTCGCCACGCCAACGTCCCTGTGGTGTGTGTCAGAGATCCTGAAAAGTTCAAACAGGGGAGAAAGCCATAATGAAAAAGCAATCTGATAAAATCACAAAAATAATGGTGGCCATCGATTTTTCCGCATATTCCCGGGACACGCTGGCATATGCGGTGGAAACGGCGGGCCTGACCCAGGCCAACATGGTTTTGATCAACATCATCAACCAGAAACAGATCGATGCCATGGAAAAAGCCGTCAATGCCGAACATTCCAATAGATTTGACCTGGCTAAATTTTTGAGTGAGGAGATGGCCCGACGGAAATTGAAATTAAAAACCCTGATCAAAGGTATTCCGGCAATGGATGACATGCCGGTAAAAATCCGCATCGGCCACGGGATTCCCCACGTGGAGATCCTGGAAGCCGTCAAAAGAGAAAACGCGGATTTTCTGGTGTTCGGCCCCAAAGGCTGGACCGATCTCAAGGGCTTTTTGTTCGGGTCCGTAGCGGAAAAAATGTTCCGGCACTCGCCGGTGCCGGTAATGAGTGTCCGGTCCTGACAATGAAAATATTCAAATCGGAGGCCGGGACAAGTCAGAAAATAAAATGCAAAGGAGTTCTCTCATGAGTACCCAACATCTGAACCGGCTGTTCAACCCGAAAGGGGTGGCCGTTATCGGGGCCAGTGAAAGAACCGGTTCCGTAGGCTGCGCTATCATGAAAAACCTGATGAACAGCAAGGGAAAACATACGGTATTCCCAGTGAATCCCCGGCATAAAAAAATTTTTGACCAGCCCTGTGCCGCACATATTCAGGATATTGAAGAGGGGGTGGACATGGCGGTGATTGCCACCCCCATCCGGATGGTGCCCGATCTGATTGCTGACTGTGGAAAAAAGGGGATTGCCGGCGCCGTGGTGGTATCGTCGGGTGGGCGGGAGACCGGTGCCGAAGGGCAGACCATTGAGGAACAGATTCTTGCGGCTGCTCGGAAATACGATCTCAGGATCATCGGTCCCAACTGCCTGGGCATCATCAACACCGCCTTTTCCATGAATGCCAGTTTCGCCCATCTGGCACCCTTGCCCGGCAATATGGCTTTTCTGTCCCAGAGCGGCGCCGTATGCACGTCGGTCCTGGATATGGCCCTTCAGGAAAACGTGGGATTCAGCCACTTTGTCAGTCTGGGATCCATGGCGGATGTTGATTTTGCGGACATGATCGATTATCTGGGTTCCCAGAGATCGGTGCAAAGCATTGTGATGTATGTGGAAAACATCACCAATATCCGCAATTTCATGAGCGCGGCCAGGGCCGTGTCCCGCATCAAACCCATTATTGTCCTCAAATCCGGACGATCCCGGGCCGGGGCCAGAGCGGCCGCATCCCACACCGGGGCCATGGCCGGTGAGGATGCTTTGTATGACACCGCCTTTCAAAGGGCCGGCATTCTCCGAGTCACGGACTTCGAAGAACTGTTTGACTGCGCCGAATATCTGGCAAAACAGCCGCGGCCCAAAGGCTGTGGACTGACCATCATCACCAATGCCGGCGGTCCCGGCGTCATGGCGGCAGATGCCCTGGGATACTTTGGCCTGGAACCGGTCCGGTTGTCCGCCAGGACTCTGGAGGGTCTCGATGCACTGCTGCCCGGAAACTGGAGCCGGGGCAACCCGGTGGATATCCTGGGAGACACCCCGGCAACCGCTTATGTCGAAACCATGAAAATCTGTGCTGCCGATCCCGATACCGATGCCCTGCTTTTGATCTGCTCGCCGGCCGGCACCGTGGACACAAGGGCTCTGGCCGAAATTTTGGTCCCTCATCTGAAAACACTTACCTGTCCGGTGTTCACCGCCTGGATCGGTGGCGACAATGTGGCAAAAGCCAGAAACGTGTTCAATCAGGCCGGGATCGTCACCTATGATTCCGCGGAACGGGCGGTCCGGGCATTTAAGAACCTGTATGAATACGGCAAAAACATCGACCGGCTGACCCAGATCCCCATAAGAATGGACACCCGGTTGATCATTCACCGGGAAACCGCCCGAAGCATCATCCACATAGCTTTGGCGGAAAAGAACACATGTCTTCTTGAAAATACCGCCAAGGCCCTGCTGGATGCCTATGGCATTCCGGTCAACGACACAAAAATCGCCGACACGGAAGAAGCGGCCCTGAAAATGGCGAAAGAGACCGGTTTTCCCGTGGTGTTGAAAATCTGCTCCAAAGACATCCCCCACAAATCAGACTGCAACGGCGTGGCCCTGGATCTGAGAAACGCACAGGATGTCACTGCCGCCTACAGACAGATCATGGCAGATGCGGAACAGCATTTCCCGGCCGCGCATATCACGGGCGTCACGGTTCAGGCGATGCAGCCTTTGGCCGATGTCGAACTGATCATCGGCGCCAGAAAAGATCCTCAGTTCGGGCCGGTGATTATTTTCGGCATGGGCGGCGTATTAACCGAGGTGTTCAAGGACATTTCCATGGGGCTGCCGCCGCTGAACCGCATGCTTGCCGGTCATTTGATCGGGAAAACAAAAATTGCCGCCGTGCTCAAAGGCTTCAGAAACATCCGGCCCATCGATATGGGACTGCTGGAAGAGCTGCTGATCCGGACAGGAAGGCTGATGACGGATTTTCCGGAAATCGAAACCCTGGACATCAATCCCCTGATGGTGAAAAACGGAATTCTGACGGCTGTGGATGCCCGGGTGTTTATAACGCCGGCAACAGTGCCGTCTCCCATGCATCTGATCATCAGTTCCTATCCCTGGCAGTATGAATCCCGGGGGGAGACCGTGGACGGCCAGTTCTTTTTCATCCGTCCCATCCGGCCCAGCGATGCAGATCTGCTGATCGAGCATTTTCACTCCCTGTCTTCCCAGAGCCGGTACATGCGGTTTTTTTCCCCGTTGAAAGAGCTGTCAAGGGACATGCTTATCAAATTGACCCAGATCGATTATGACCGGGAGATCGCCCTGGTGGCACTGATGGGAAAAAAAGACAGCCAGACCATGGTCGGCGTTTGCAGAATTATTGTGTTTCCGGATCAAACCCAGGCGGAATTTGCCATTGCCATCAGCGACGACTGGCAGGGAAAGGGTATCGGCTCTTCGCTGTTGACCCAGTGTTTGAAATCGGCCAGGCAGATGGGAATCCGGCATGTCATGGGCGTGGTCCTTGCGGAAAATACCCAGATGCTCAAACTGGGCAGGAAACTGGGATTTACAATCAAACGGATGGCTGAAGGCGGGGAATATGAACTGATCATAGAAACACAGGATCTAAATATTGATTAAATTCATGTGCTGGACTATGATCGACTGAAAAGCCACCGGTGTTCACGGTGGCTTCATCCTTTTTGGAAAAACCACTGCAAGGGTTTAAACTGGAATGGGATTGAACCGATTTGACGCCATATTTTTCGATTCCCGGGACCATGAGCTGATCCGGATTGTCACTTCCGTGTATGACGCGGATGTTCGGCCGGGGTATGTCCGAAAACTGTACTATCGGTTTTTTCATCCCCTGGGCATCAAGGAGCTGGCCGAATCCAAAGGTCTTCACACAGCCTATGCCATCGTCAGCCTGCTGGAATCCATGGAACGGGGGAGCATTGAACACCGGCTGGCCGCCCTGAGGGCGTTGAAAGCTGAAGTGCTGGACACCGCTGACGGCCCCATGCCCAAAAATACCGCCCGGGTGCTGTTGCAGATCATGAAAGAGCTGGTGCGGGCCAAAGGCAACGATCGCCGCCAGCTGGCCCTGGCCCATACCTTCCGGCTGGCGGCATTCGGCAAACCCAGGCTGGTCAGAAAACTGCTGGATCACTACCATCTTCTGGAAATGCCCGAAGAATGGAACCAGGTCACTTTTGACGACCATGTGCACGATGCCAACACCTCGGGCCGAAAATCCCCCACCCACCTGATCATGGATGCCTGGATCAAAGGCATCCGGCGGCTGCGGGTCATCTATTATCACTATATCGAGCCCCGGTTTGCCCTGGAACTCATTGAAGCGGCAAAGATCATGGAGATCGACCTGCGCATCGGCATTGAATTCAAGACCCGGTACCGGGACCGGTATGTGTCTTTCATCTGGGTGTCCCGGGGACTGGCTGATGCGGAATCCTTTCTGTGTTTTCTGGCGGAACCTCATGTGGTGCAGTTCATGGCCCAGGGCAAACAGGTGCTGAATTTTCAGGAAATGCAGGTGCTCAAATTGTTGCAACGTTTCAACGACCAGCACCTCGAAGAGATGTGCCGGCACCTGGACATCGACCTGCCGCCCCTGAACCCGGCGGATTTCCTTGGGTTTGCCTTTCCCGGACAGCCATCGGTGCCCCATCTGGCGGAATTTATCCATGCCACGGCCCTGAAAGCCATGAGAAAACGGGTGGATGAACTCCATGAAATGCTTCACCGGGCAGATGAAAAACAACAGGCACAGATCCTGACCCTGATCGAACACATGGATCGATTCAGTGTGAAACAAATTCTGGATACATATTTGAATTTTGAAGCATATCCAGATATCTTCCAGCCCCTTGCCACAGCCGATGACCCGGATATACCGGAACGGCTGAAACTGAGCCATACCCGGTTTTTCGAGTCCATCGGCCAACTTTTATGTGACTTCCGCATCACCCTTAAACTGGACAACCTGGCACCGGAAGATGTGCTTGAGATCCTGTATGAATCCAAAGGCCTGGTCACACGGCTGGAGATCATCAATCTGAAAAATTTTGTTTCCGGAAAAACCGATCATCTCTTTGCCGTCAACGAGCTGCAAAAAGCCATCAACAGGGGCAGCCTGCTGAAACTGAAACGCGAGGTCCGCCAGATCATTTTTCAGATGGGCCAAAAGAATGGTGCCGATCAAAACGATCGGCTCACAAAGCTGTATCAGATTTTATACGACATCGATGCCCTCAAGAACATGTATGCCGTCACCCCTCTTAAATCAAGGATCGGCAGCGATTCTACGGGCAAAGCCCACCAGGCTTACGGCATGGGTTTCGGCATTGTGTCCACCCTGCCCTTCCGTGCCAGGAGAAACATTCTCACCCGGAAGCAAGACCGGCTGATCCTGCCGGCAAACATCAGTGTCAGCCAGCAGATGACCGCCGTATCCACTGAAAAAATGCCTCGATTTTTTCAGTGGATACGGGCTGTTCTCCAGTGGTTGCCCGGCCTGGAACAAATCCAGTTCGTCAAAAAAAAAGAATGGGTATTTGAGTCTTTTTCCCTGGATATGAAGAAAAAAGGCAATGTGGTGACACTCGGAGGCAGGCAAAAAAAAGACACCAACGATCTTCTGCCTGAAGAACATCTGACCCGGGGTCGGAAAGCTTTTTTATTCAGACTATGGAAAGATTTGAACACCAAATTGAAAAACTGTCTGAAAATCACCCTGGGGTTCATCCCGGCATTTATGTGTTTTTTTCTCACCAAGGACTGGTGGTTTCTGGCCTGGTTCGGGGCGTTCATCTGGTTCGGCATCACAGGTTTCAGAGTCATTTTGCAGTCGGTTCTCGGGGGCGGCGGGATAAAACGGTCCTCACTGACCCGGTGGAACAATTATGTGAGCTGGGACCGGCTCACGGACGCCCTTTTCTTTACCGGGTTTTCCGTGCCCCTGCTGGACTGGCTGGTCAAGTCGCTTTTTCTGGACAACACCCTGGGGATCAATACCAGTACCAGCCCGGTGGTCCTGTATGCGGTCATGGGACTGGTGAACGGCATCTACCTGTCCGCCCACAACGCCCTTCGCGGGCTCCCCAAAGGCATGGTCACGGGCAATTTCTTCAGAAGCATTCTGTCCATTCCCGTGGCACTGCTATTCAATACGATCATCGGGACCATCTTGTTTTTTTTCAATGTCCCGGCCGTAGACGCGGTGCTGCAAAAGTGGGCTGCCATCATTTCCAAGGCGGCATCAGACACGGTTGCCGGCGTGATCGAAGGCACGGTGGACCGGTTCCAGAATCTCAAACTGCGACAGCGGGATGTCAAAAAGAAATTCACCGACCTGTTTGACACCTATGCCAGGCTGGAGATGATGTTTCCGGAAACCGAGGAACTCAAAATTCTGAAAAACCCCGAAGCCCTGTTCGCAAGCCGAAATTCGGAAGTCAGGGATCTGGCGGTCATGGTCATCATCCATTCTCTGGACCTGTTTTATTTCTGGATGTACCAGCCCCGGGCCCGGATGACCATCCTGGACATGGTTTCCCGGCTCACCCCGGAAGAAAGAACCATCTTTTTTCAGTCCCAGCAGATCCTGGTCCATGAGCAGCATATCAGCCGGCTGTTCGTGGACGGGATCCTGGGCAGATATTTTTCCCGGCCGTTATCATTTTACCTGACCACCTATCCCAAATATCTGGCATCCATTGAAAGGCACGCCCATGCTTCAGTTGAGCCTTAAAAACAGAATTTACTTCGTCAATGCGATTCTAGTGATTATCACGGTGATCGGAGCTCTTCTGATGATCTGGTACACCTTCAAGACCGAAAAAATCTTCCAGACCATTATTGACAAGAATATCATTGTGTACCAGTCCGCCGAAAGTCTGGCCGCCTCCCTTGTCAAACACAAAGGGTTCGTTTCCTACTATCTGCTGGACAAAAATCCGGCGTGGATCGACCGGCTGCATCAAGCCAGAGATGAGTTCACCAGACATTTGGCCGGCGTCAAATCTCTTGTTGAAGAAGACTGGGAAAAAGAGGCCATTGCCCAGATCGAATCCAAGTATAGGGATTATATCTCCACCAAGGATATGGTCATTGAGCTTTACATGACAAACGAATTTGAAAAAGGGTATGCCATTCATGAAAAAACCCGGGAGCATTTTGCCCGGATTTTGGACCTGTGCGAACAGTTCAAAACATTTCATAAAAACAAAATTTCTGCGGCCATCGAGACCAGCCGAAAAGAATCCAACCGTCTCCGTTATATGGCGCTCATGGCCATCATCATCGTTATCGTCCTCTCGCTTCTGATCAATTACATTTTTGCCCGGCATATTCTGGGACCTATCAGAAAAATTGCAAATGAAGTGTATATGGAGGGGGATACACTCAGGCCGGCGAACGAAGTCGCAGCTCTGGAATTCAGTGTTCACGGCCTGATCAAAAACACGGAACAGGTACACCAGGATTTGAAAAAAAGCCAGGAGACCCTGTTGCAGTCGGAAAAAATGGCGCTTCTGGGAAAACTGGCCGCCGGCACGGCCCACAGCATCCGGAATCCTTTGACTTCCGTCAAGATGCGGTTGTTTTCTTTGAACCGGTCCTGCAAGTTCACGGATGCTCAGCAGGAGGATTTCAATGTCATTTCCGGCGAAATCCAGCAGATCAACAAAATCGTGGACAATTTTCTGGAATTTTCCAGACCGCCCCGACTGAAAACCAGGAACATGAGCCCGTCCCTGATTATGGACAGCGCCCTGAATCTGCTGGAACAGCGTCTCAAATCCTACCGGGTGTCCGTGAAACTGTCCCGCAGCAACCCGCTGTCTCAAACACGCATTGACCCGGATCAGCTCAAGGAAGTAATTGTCAACATCATCATCAATGCGTGTGAAGCCATCAAACATGACGGCCAAATCATCATCAGTGAAGAAGAACGGTTCATCCATCCTCTGGAAAGGGTGGCCATCATCCGGATCATGGATGACGGCCCGGGCATTCCCAAAGAAATTTTACCTGAAATATTCAATCCGTTTTTCACCACCAGGGATCACGGCACCGGCCTGGGCCTGAGCATTGCCTACAACATCATTACCGAACACGGGGGGTGGCTGGATGTATCCAGTAAGGAAGGTCAGGGCGCCGCGTTCGTCATCACGCTGCCGATACAGAATGACTGAGTATGGACGGTTGCATGCGGCTGTGTGATTGACCAATCACGAGATGACGTTTATATAAGGAGTGCGTTTATGGGTCTGTTTGGCAGGAACGGAT